>NZ_DATCMR010000011.1:0-1517770 GCF_036563285.1 Phenylobacterium sp. | reverse complement strand
GCGCGAGAAGGGCGCTCCGAAGCTGCTCGAGCCGATCATGTCGGTGGAAGTCGTGACCCCGGAGGAGTACCTGGGCTCGGTCATCGGCGACCTGAACGGCCGCCGCGGGCAGATCCAGGGGCAGGACGTGCGCGGCAACGCCATCGTCATCACCGCCTTCGTGCCGCTGTCGGACCTATTCGGCTATCCTGCTAACGTTCGCGACATGTCAGAGGGCCGTGCGGCCTACGCGATGCGATTCAGCCACTACGACGCCGTTCCGGTGTCCGACCCGGACCCGCCGACGTTCTCGCCCGCGGTTGGCATGCGGGCTTAGGTCAGCTTCCCACCCTTCGCTGACGTCCGAACCGTCGGCTACGTAGCGGCCATTCCACGGCAGCTTAAGACGGGTAGCGGACACCCACGCGCCGGGCTCATGTGAGACGAGGGTGAGGAGAGGTCGCCGGTGAACGTCTATTCGATGGCTGTGTTCGAGAACTCGGCAAACGATGCCGTCGTGGTGGCGGTCGAGCCTTGGGCCACCGTGTACACATTGAACCCAGGGCAAAGGCTTATCGTGGAGTCAGTGCACGAGGACGATACCGAAGTGCCCATAGTCCCCTTCGTTGAATTCACACGGCATGCGGACGGTAGCGTAACCATTAGCTGTGCTCGGGCCAGGCCACTCCCCGCACCGATCCACTTTCAGCTCGGCCTACCCAAGGGAGTCCGCATTACTGCGCCAGATCGCGTCGATACGGTCTCATATGCAGATCATTCGGACACCTAGGTTCCGCTATCGAACCCTGAGCGCGACATTCGGCGCCTGATCACGGATGAGCACCCTCGATGGCCCAGCGCTCGCGCAGGCGAGACAGCAGTCGCTGCGCAGAGATGCGAGAGCGCTCCTTGTCCGCGCCGGGGAAGAAGCTGATGCGCAACGAGCGCTGCGGCTCTTCAACATTATCGACAGACGTTTCGAGCCTCCCGCGCCTTCGGAGCACCATCATCGTGAGCTGACGCTCAGACCCTGGGTGCTGCTGTCGCCACAAGTACGTCTGGTTCTTACTTGCATCGTGAAGGGTCAGGCCCTCTGAGCGAGCGTGTTGGCTGACCATGAGTTTGAAGCCGGCTACGTCGTCCGTATCGCGCACCGTCACATGCACGGTCTGATATGGCTGCCTAGGTTCACCACAGGACGAGATAACCAGGGCGCAGGCCACGCATGTGGCGATGTGTCGAAGGGTCCGTCGGGCGCCCATTTCCCGAGCTTAGCCGGTCATGGCCCGCTTTCCACCCCTGGCGGACCTTGGCGAGGTCGGGTTCAAGGACGGGTGTCACCCACACCCGCGCATTGATCTCATGGCAGCCAGTCTGCCTGCCGGCCTCGGCAACTCAAGGATCGCGCGGCACGCGCGACCGCGCCGCGGCGGCCCTCCGGGCCGTCCTTGACTTGCCGAGACCGGCAGGCTCGCATCCACCGCGAGATCAATGGCCAGGAAGCATCTGAAAATGCTCCGCTGACGTCCGCTCGCGACTGGTTGCGCCATGGTCACGGCGATCGGTTCTGTCCAAGCGCAGTCGCTATTTGGCGGAGCAGATCTTCCGGCCCGCTCAGGCTTAGGCCCGTGTAGGTCTCGGCTTCCAAGACGATCTTGGCGGCGCCAAAGCTCCACTCTTCCGCATCGAGTTCCTGCGAGCCGGCCACGCCCCACTTGGTAGCAACGCGCTTCCCGCCGGCCTCTTTGAGAGCGCGCCGCGTGCACTCTCGCAAGGAGCGATCAAACTCGTCCCCTAGAACGACCTTCGCCATAGGGAGGAGCCTACCAGAGTGCTGCACGCTCGCCACCAATAGCTGCCGTTCCAGCGTCCGCGTCGGGCCCATGCGCCTCCCTCGCTGGTGAGCGCCCCCGAACCACTACCGCCGCCGGAACGCAAACGACGCGCCCCACCCCACCGCGAGCGCCAGGCCCATCGACAGCACGCCATAGGTCCACGGCCGCTCGTGGGCGAGGACGTAGAGCGTCCGCTCCACCCCCACCTTCTCCACCGTCAGCACCCGCGTCTTGGTGGAGACCGCTCTCCCGTCCTGGAAGAGTATGATGTCGGCGCGGTAGCGGCCGATCGGCGCCTGCGCCGGCAGCGCGATCTCGGCGCGGAACAGGCCGTCGTCGACGAACCGCACCCCGCGCTGGTCCTCGGAGTAGAGCCCCGCCGCCGTCTTCAGCCGCACCACCGCCCGCCGCCACAGCAGGTAGTCGGCGCCCAGCCGGCTCACCACCACGTCGCGCACGCCGTAGCGGGTCTCGACCTGCTGCTCGGCCGGGGCGCGGATCGGCAGGTGGTCCACTCCGGCGCCGAGCTGGCGCAGCACCCGGAAGCGCGCGATCTCCTCCAGCGGGCGGGTGGAGGCCGCGATGTAGAAGCCCGGCGCGCCCTGGAACACCACCGGCCGCGAGTTCAGCCACAGGCCGAACACCCGCACCTTGCGCGCGATGCGCACCGGCTGCTCGGGCCCGCGCACGATGACGACCACGTCGCTGGGGCGGGCCTGCGGATCGAACACCGCACCGTAGAGCACGATCCGCGCGCCGCGGAAGTCCGTCCGCACCCGGACGTTGGCCTCGGTGAGCGCGGCCGAGACCACGGCCGGCGGGTTCGGCGGGGGCAGGACGGCCGGCGTCATCCGCCCATCCCCGACATCAGCACGAAAGGCTCGTCGGGCCGTACGAACAGCCCGAGCCCCATCCGCAGGCCGACCAGCAGCACGATCAGCGCCAGGATGGCCCGCAGCTCCTCGGCGCGGAACCGCGACGAGGCGCGTGCGCCGTACTGGGCGCCCAGCACGCCGCCCACCAGCAGCAGCACCGCCAGCACGATGTCGACGGTCTGGTTGCGGCCGGCCTGCAGCACGCCGGCCACCACCGTGGTGATGATGATCTGGAAGAGGCTGGTGCCGACCACGATCTGCGCCGGCATGCGCAGGACGTAGACCATGGCGGGCACCAGGATGAAGCCGCCGCCCACCCCCATGATCGCCGACAGAAGCCCCACGAACCCGCCCAGCACCAGCGGCGGGATCACGCTGATGTACAGGCGCGAGCGCGGGAAGCGCAGCTTCAGGGGCAGGCCGTAGAGCCACGGGGGCCGGCGGTCGCGCCTGGGCCGCGCGGGCTCGCCGCGTCGCCGCCGCAGGATCGTCCCCAGGGACTCCATCAGCATCAGCCCGCCGATGATGCCTAAGAAGATCAGGTAGGAGATCGACACCACCAGGTCGGCCTGGCCCACCAGCCGCAGCCAGCGGAACACCTCCACGCCGGTCACCGCGCCCACCACGCCGCCCGCGGCCAGCACCCCGCCCATGCGCCAGTCCACGGCCCGCTTTCGGCTGTAGGCGATCACGCTGGACATCGACGAGGCCGCCACGTGGTTCGACATCGACCCGACCGCCACCGCCGGCGGGATGCCGAGCAGCACCAGCATCGGGGTCATCAGGAAGCCGCCGCCGATGCCGAACAGGCCGGAGATGAAGCCCACGAGCGCGCCCAACGCCACCAGCAGGGGCGCGTTCACCGACACCTCGGCGATGGGCAGGTAGATATCCAAACCTCTAGCGCCTCTTGCAGGCGCGGCGGGTCACCGCGTGAAGACGGAGAGCCTGGCGGCGGTCACCGGGTCAAGGGCGCCGGTGGCGGCGAGGCCCTGGTCGCGCTGGTAGGCCTGCACCGCGAGCTTGAAGTCCCGCGAGGGCGCGCCGGTCGGCTGGCCCTTGTAGTAGCCGAGCCGGCCCAGGATCTTCTGGGCGGTGGCCACCGTCACCTCCGGCGCGCCGGCCGGGCGGAAGGTCTTCGCCGCGCGCTCAGCCGAGGCCAACTGGGTCGGCGACAGCTTAGCTTCCAGCGACACGGCGCTCTCGCGGGCCGGGGCGTCGCCCGACTCCGCGGCGATGGAGAACCACTTGTAGGCCTCGGCCAGGTCGCGCTCCACGCCGCTGCCGGCCTGGTAGAGCATGCCGAGGTTGTACTGGGCGTCGGTCAGGCCGCGCTCGGCGGCCTTGCGGAACCACTTGGCGGCGGCGGGCAGGTCCTGCGGGCCGCCCTGGCCGTAGAAGTAGTCGAGGCCCAGGTTGTACATGGCCATCCGCTCGCCGCCCTCGGCGGCCCGGATCGTCCACTTGCGCGCTTCGGCGGGGTTCTTCGACACGCCGGCCTGGCCGTTCTCGTAGAGCGTCGCCAAGTAGAACTGCGCGGGCGTGTAGCCGCCGTCGGCGATGGTCTTCAGCTTCGCCAGCGCGCCGGGCTTGCGGGCCTGGACGTCGCGCACCGTCTCGGAGAACTGCTCGGCGAGGTTCTCGGTGGCCGTGGAGGGCGCAGCCGCCACCTCGGGCGCCGGCGCCTCTGCGACGGGCTCCGGCGCCGTGGGGCCGAGCGGCTGCGGGGTGATGGCGATCGCGGCGCGCGGCGGGCCGCCGAACGGCGAGGTCTCCACCGCCTGCGAGCTGGCGCCGGTCTCGTTGATCAGCACCATGCCGGCCGCGCCCACCGACAGGGCCGCGGCGCCGCCGACGATCATGAAGGCGGTCTGCAGGGTGGAGTTGATCTTCGGGCGCGCGGTCTTCTGGGCGCCGAACAGGCCGGTCGAGGGCTTGGCGGCGGCGCGCCAGTTGTGCTTGGCCTTGACCTGCAGCTTCGGGCGCGAGCCTTCCGCGGCGCGGGCGTTGGCGCGGGCGGCTTCGATCACCTCGCGGGTGGAGAGCGGCCGCTCCTCGGTGGAGAGCGCCTCCTGCGGCGGCTTCGGCTGCTCCAGCCCGAAGATGTCGTCCTCGTCCGGCTCCGGGATCGGGGCGAAGCCCACGTCCTCGTCGTCGTGATCGTCGAAGTCGGCCCCGGCGAAGGCCGGCGTGGTCGCGGCCGGCGGGGCCTCGTCCTCGGTCTCGGCGCGGGAGAACAGCTCCGGCCCGAAGGCGGCGGTGGACTTCAGCGGCGGGTCGACGTCGGCGGCGGGACGGGCGGCGCCTGCGCCCTGCTCCAGGCGCTCACGCGCCTCCTCGAGCAGGCGGTGGGTGCGCTCCTCGCTCTGGCGCAGGCGCTCGGCCATGTCGACGGCGGCGCGCTCGTGGCGCTGCTCCAGCCGTTCGGTGACCTTGGAGACCTGCTCGCCCACGTCGTCGATGGCCTGGGCCGTGCGCCGCTCCGACTGCAGCATCCGGTCGGTCAGGCGTTCGGTGATCTTGCCGATCTCCGAGCCGAGCTTCTCCAGCGCCTCGGCCTGCACCACTTCGGCGCGGCCCAGCCGGTCCTCGACGGCGCCGGCGATGCGCACCATCTCGCCGCCCACCTTGGCGATCGCCTCGGCGCTGCGGTTCTCGGAGGCCTGCACGCGCTTGTTAAAGGCCTCGGCCACGGCCAGCAGCTCGCGGCCCATCCGGTCGATGGCCTCGGCGCTGCGCTGCTCGGCGGCCTGCACCTGGGCGGCCAGCTCGGCGAAGCGCTCGTCCACGCGGCCCGATGGGGTGGCCTTCAGCTTCTCGGCGATCTCGTTGCGGGCGGCTTCGACGCGCTCGGCGAGCGAGGCGGCGAGCGCCTCGAGCCGCTGCTCCGCCGCCGCCGTGCCGTCGCGCTCCACACCGTGCAGCCGGCGGTCCAGGTCGCCCAGCGAGCCGCGCAGGCCCTCGAGCGCCAGCGCCGTGCGGGCCTCGGCGTCGGCGAGCCGGGCGCCGAGCCGGGAAACCACCTGCTCGATCAGGGCTGAAGGGTCGCCGGCGGCGATCCCCTCGCCCTGCGCCAGGCGGGCTTCCATGGCGGCCAGCGCCTGGCGGGTCTCGTAGGCGTCGCCGGCCACGCGGCTGACGGTCTGCTCGATGACCCGCAGGGCCTCGGCGGACCGGGGGCCGGCGGACTCGGTCTCCAGCCGGCGCATGCGCTCGGCGAGCTTGGACTGGTCGTCGCTGACCCGGGCGGCCACGGCCATGTGCTCGCGCTCGCCGGCCTCGATCCGGGCGACCGCCGCCCGGACCGAATGCTCGACGCCGGAGATGGCCAGGCCGGTGCGGGTCTCGGACGCCTCGATGCGGTCTGTGAGGCGGTCCAGGGCGTAGGCGATCCGCGCCATGTCGTCGGTGCGCGACGGGGCCGGCTGCGAGCTCACCAGGCGCGGGCGCGGCGCCTCGGCGGAGGCGCGCTGCGGACGGTCCGTGAAGTGATCTTCAGAGGTCACGTCCTCCGGTACATCATCTTCCAGGATCACGCGATTCAGCCACTCGCCCAGGGTCATGCCCGAGCGGCGCGCCAGGTCCTTGGCGACCTCGCGGGCCTTGGGGTCTATCCCCTTCACGCTCCAGGGCGCTCCGGCGCTCATCGAATCGCTCTCCAGGTACTGAAGAGAGGGTAGGCATCGATTCCTGGGGGTGTAAACGCGACCTTAACGCTACATCTGGTGTGCGGAGGCGGTCTTCTGTGGATGATCGGCTGCAACCGGAGGGACGCGCTGGCGCACGCCGGTTCGCCCTGCGATACCCGGTCGCAGATGCCGCTGCCGCTCACCCTGACCCTCATCGCCGTGCTGGCGGCCCTGGTGGCGTTCGCCGGCTGGCGCGGGGCGCGTCCGCCCGACCTGGTCAAGGGCCCGCGGCTGGTCCCCTGGCGCGCGATCATGGTCACCGGCGCAGCCGTGCTCCTGCTGCTGGTGGTCCACCTGGTGAACCTGCTGGGCGTCAGCACCGGCCGCTAGTCAAACAACTGTTCGGTTCCGCTTGCCCGCCCGCGCCCCGACGCTAAGGTGTGGAGCCCTCTCTACTCCATCAGGAGCCTCTCGATGGCCGACTTCGGCGGCGCCGACCTGGACGCCTTCCGCTCGGAGGTCCGCAGCTGGCTTGAAGCCAACTACCCGCCCGAGCTCCGGGACCCCAACGCCAGCACAGACCCCGAAGCCGTGTGGGGCGGCCGCCGGTTCGAGGGCTCCGACGACCCGCAGATCGTCTGGATGCGCCGCATGGCCGAGAAGGGCTGGACCGCCCCGGCCTGGCCCAAGGAATACGGCGGCGGCGGCCTCGACCCCAAACAGGCCCGCGTGGTGGAGCAGGAGCTCGCCGCCGGCCGCTACCGCCCACCCCTCCTCTCCTTCGGCATCTGGATGCTGGGCCCCGTCCTGCTCGAGTACGCCACCGAGGCGCAGAAGCGCGAGCACCTGCCCAAGATCATCAACGGCGAGATCCGCTGGTGCCAGGGCTACTCCGAGCCCGGCGCCGGCTCCGACCTCGCTGGCCTGCAGACCCGCTGCGTCGACAAGGGCGACCACTGGCAAATAGACGGCCAGAAGGTGTGGACAAGCTACGCGGACAAGGCGGACTGGTGCTTCTGCCTGGTCCGCACCGACACCTCGAAGAAGCACGAGGGCATCTCGTTCGTGCTGATCGACATGGCGACCGCCGGCGTCGAGACGCGGCCGATCCGGCTCATCTCCGGCGAGAGCCCCTTCTGCGAGACTTTCTTCACCGAGGTGAAGATCCCCAAGGACAACCTGGTCGGTCGGCTGAACGGCGGCTGGGAGATCGCCAAGCGCCTGCTCCAGTACGAGCGGCAGAATATCTCGGCGGGCTTCGGCGAGGGCGGCACGGCGGGCGGCGCGTCGGGGGACCTGGCCAACATCGCCACGCAGTACGTGGGGCAGGAGGACGGCCGCCTCGCCGACCTCGACCTGCGCGCCCGCATCACCACGAACAAGATGAACTTCCAGGCGCTGCGCCTGACCATTGCGCGCAGCGCGGCGGAGAGCCGGGCGGGCAACGGCCCGAGCGCGGCCACGTCCATCATCAAGTACGCCGCGGCCGAGTTCGCCAAGGAGCGCTCCGAGCTCATGGTCGAGGCGCTGGGGCACCAGGGGCTGGGCTGGGACGGTGAGGGGTACGCCCCGCAGGAGATCGCCGCCGTCCGCGGGTGGCTCCGGACCAAGGCCAACTCCATCGAGGGCGGCACGAGCGAGATCAACCTCAACGTGGTGGCCAAGCGGGTGCTGGGCCTGCCGGATCCCAAGTAGGAGCTAGTCGTCATGGCGGATTTCGGAGGAACCGAGCTGGAGGCCTTCCGGGCCGAGGTCCGCGACTGGCTCGAGGAGAACTTCCCGACGTCCCTAGCGCACGACGCCAATGCGCAGCTGGCGAAGCTGCAGGCCAAGCCGGAGAGCGACGAGGCGCGGGCCTGGCGCCTCGCGCTGGGCGCCAAGGGCTGGGGGGTGCCTACCTGGGCTAAGGAGCACGGCGGCGGCGGCCTTTCGCGCGAACAGGCGAAGGTGCTCGCCGAGGAGATGGCGAAGGTCGGCGGGCACAATCCGATCGGCGGCATGGGCGTGCGGTTCTTCGGCCCGACGCTCTTGGAATACGGCTCCGAGGCGCTGAAGCGCCAGCACCTCCCGGGCATTGTCATGGGCGAGGTGTGGTGGTGCCAGGGCTATTCCGAGCCCGGCTCCGGCTCTGACCTGGCGAGCCTGCAGACCCGGGCGGAAGAGAAGGGCGACCACTTCCTGGTTAACGGCCAGAAGGTGTGGACGAGCGGCGCCCAGCACGCGGACATGTGCTACTGCCTGGTGCGGACGGACACCTCGAAAAAGCACGAGGGGATCAGCTTCCTGCTGATCGACATGAAGGCGCCGGGGGTAGAGGTCAGGCCGATCCCGCTGATCAACGGGACGAGCCCGTTCTGCGAGACCTTCTTCACGGACGTGAAGGTGCCGAAGGACCAGCTGTTCGGGCCGCTGAACGGCGGCTGGACGGTGGCCAAGCGGCTGATGCAGTTCGAGCGGGACTCCATCGCGGGCTCGCTAGGCGCCGGCAACATCGGCCAGACGCTGGCGATGCCCACGATCCCGGAGGCGGCGAAGGCGAGCCTCGGGGTCGAGGACGACGGCCGGCTGGCTGACGCGGACCTGCGCCGGCGGATCACCGATCACCTGATGGAGAACCGCGCCTTCCAGCTCACCATGAAGCGGGCGGCCGAGGATGCACGGGCCTCGAACGGGCCGTCGAACGCCGCGGCGATCATGAAGTACGCCGGCGCCAAGGTGGCCCAGGAGCGCAACGAGCTGCTGGTCGAGGCGCTTGGCTATCAGGGGTTGGGCTGGGGCGGCGAGGGCTTCTCCCCGGTCGAGGTGCAGGCGATGCGCAGCATGCTGCGCTCGAAGGCCAACTCGATCGAGGGGGGCACCAGCGAGATCAACCTGAACATCGTGGCCAAGCGGGTGCTGGGGCTGCCCGACCCGCTGAGCAACAAGAGTCTCCAGTAGCGTTCAAGAGAGTGCTATACTTAGGCTAAGCAATTGAATTAACAGGGAGACTTCCGATGGCCGATTTCGGCGGATCAGAGTTGGACGCCTTCCGGGCCGAGGCCCGCGACTGGCTGGAGGCCAACTTCCCGAAGTCGCTCGCCAATTCGGACATCGCCATGATCCCGGGCGGCGAGAAGCCCACGGGCGACGCGCTGACCTGGAAGCAGCGGATGGCGGACAAGGGCTGGGGCGCGCCCACCTGGCCGACGCAGTACGGCGGCGGCGGGCTGTCCGGACCGCAGGCCCGCGTGCTGCAGCAGGAGATGGACCGCATCGGCGCCTACAATCCGGTGGCCGGCATGGGCACCTCGATGTTCGGCCCAACGCTGCTGGAATACGGCACCGAGGACCAGAAGCAGCGGCACATCCCGCCGATCGTGCGCGGCGAGCTGCGCTGGTGCCAGGGCTACTCCGAGCCGGGCGCCGGCTCCGACCTCGCCTCGCTGCAGACCAAGTGCGAGGACAAGGGCGACCATTGGTCCGTGAACGGACAGAAGATCTGGACGAGCGGCGCCCAGTACGCCGACTGGTGCTTCTGCTTGGTGCGGACCGATACGTCGAAGAAGCACGAGGGGATCAGCTTCGTGCTGATCAACATGCGCCAGCCCGGCGTGGAGGTGCGGCCGATCAAGCTGATCGCCGGCTCGTCGCCCTTCTGCGAGACCTTCTTCACGGACGCCCGCGTCGAGAAGAACGACATGGTGGGGCCGCTGAACGGCGGCTGGACCATCGGCAAGCGGCTGCTGCAGCACGAGCGCTCCGGCCAGGGCGGCGGCCGGATGATGGCCGGGCCGAACGTGGTCGAGCTCGCCAAGCGCTATGTGGGCCTGGACGAGAAGGGCCGCATCGCCGACCCCGACCTGCGGATGCGGATCGCCAGGAACGCCATGGACGCCAAGGCGCATGCGCTGACGCTGAAGCGGGTGGTCGATGAGGCCAAGGGCAACCTGAACCCCTCGGCGACCACCTCGATCATGAAGAACTCCGGCACCTGGATCGGCCAGGAGAAGGCCGAGCTGACCATCGAGATCATGGGTCATCAGGGCCTCGGCTGGGACGGCGACGCGTTCAGCAAGGAGGAGCGCAACGCGGTGCGCACCTGGCTGTCGGGCAAGGCCACGACGATCTTCGGCGGGTCGCAGGAGATCCAGTCAAACATCGTGTCGAAGCGCATCCTGGGGCTGCCGGACACGACGCAGAACGGATGATCATGACCCGCTCGTCCCCGCGCATGCGGGGATCCAAGCGGGCTTTCCGAGTGAGCTCGAGGACCGGTGCGAAAGACATCGGACTCAGCTTGGGTCCCCGCCTTCGCGGGGATGAGCGGAGTTTGGTGGGAGGAAGACATGGCCGACTTCGGAGGCGCCGACCTGGAGACCTTCCGGGCAGAGGCGCGCGAGTGGCTGGAGGCGAACCTGCCGGCTTCGCTACGCGAGGACCCGGACGCGGTCTCCGAGCTGGCGGCCGGCGCGCGCAAGCCCGAGGGCGACCTGGCGCTGTGGAAGCAGCGGATGGGGGAGAAGGGGTGGGGCACGCCCACCTGGCCCACGGCCTACGGCGGTGGGGGACTCTCCAAACAGGAGGCGAAGGTCCTCGCCGAGGAGATGAACCGGATCGGGGCGCGTAATCCGATCGGCGGCATGGGCGTGATCATGTTCGGCCCGACCCTGCTGGAATACGGCAACGAGGCGCAGAAGCAGCGCCACATCCCGCCGATCGTGAAGGGCGAGCTGCGCTGGTGCCAGGGATTCTCGGAGCCCGGCGCGGGCTCGGACCTGGCCTCGCTGCAGACCAAGGCGGTCGACGCCGGCGACCACTATATCGTCACCGGTCAGAAGATCTGGACGAGCGGGGCGCAGTACGCCGACTGGTGCTTCTGCCTGGTGCGCACCGACAACAGCAAGAAGCACGAGGGCATCAGCTTCCTGATGATCGACATGCGCTCTCCCGGCGTGGAGACGCGGCCGATCCTGCTGATCAACGGCACGACGCCCTTCTGCGAGACCTTCTTCACCGAGGTGCGCGTCCCGAAGGAGAACCTGGTCGGGCCGCTGAACGGCGGTTGGACCGTGGCCAAGCGGCTGCTGCAGCACGAGCGGCAGGGGATCTCGGGCGCCGGCGCGCTGACGCCCGGCGCGCAGGCGGGCTCGATCGCGACGCCGCTGACCGAACTCGCCAAGACCTACGTCGGCTTCGACGATGACGGCCGGCTCGCCGACCAGGACCTGCGGCGCCGGCTCACCGAGCACCTGATGGAGGAGCAGGCTTTCCAGCTCACCGGCCGCCGCGCGGCGGAGGAGAGCCGGTCGAACCAGGGGCCGTCGGCCACCTCGTCGGTGCTGAAGAACGTGGGCTCGATGGTCCGCAAGGAGAAGGCGGAGCTGGCCGTGGAGATCCTGGGGACGCAAGGGCTCGGCTGGGCCGGACCGGCGTTCAGCGGGACCGAGATCGAGACGATGCGCATCATGCTGCGCTCGAAGTCCGGGACCATCGCCGGCGGGTCGGCCGAGATCCAGAACAACATCATCGCCAAGCGCATCCTGGGGCTCCCGGAGGTGACCCAGAGGGGGTAACACTATCTCCGCCCGTCCCCGCCCCCGGGCTCGGCCGAAGGCCGACCCGAGGATAAACTCCGGCGGGGATCCAAGCGGCGCTCGTGATGCGCGGGACCAGGCATATTCAGCTTGGGTCCCCGCGTTCGCGGGGATGAGCGGTTTTTTATTTTGAGGATTTTCAATGGCTGATTTCGGTGGCGGGGACGTCGAGGCCTTCCGGACGGAAGTGCGCGACTGGATCGCCGAGAACTTCCCGGCGGCCCTGAAGGGCAAGCCGAACCCGATGATGCGCGAGGAGCGCGACAAGCCGCCGTCGGCCGAGCACGAGGCCTGGCGCAAGGCCATGGGCGAGAAGGGCTGGGGCGTGCCCACCTGGCCGAAGCAGTACGGCGGCGGCGGGCTGTCGGGCGCCGAGGCGCGGGTGATCCAGCAGGAGCTGGGCCGGGCGGGCGCCTACAACCCGATCGGCGGCATGGGCGTGATGATGTTCGGCCCGACGCTGCTGGAATACGGCACCGAAGACCAGAAGCAGCGCCACATCCCGCCGATCGTGAAGGGCGAGATCGTCTGGTGCCAGGGCTTCTCCGAACCGGGCGCCGGCTCCGACCTGGCGGCGCTCTCCACCAAGGCCGAGGACAAGGGCGACCACTTCGTCATCAACGGCCAGAAGATCTGGACCAGCGGCGCCCAGTACGCCGACTGGTGCTTCTGCCTGGTGCGCACCGACTTCACCAAGAAGCACGAGGGCATCTCCTTCGTGCTGCTGCCGATGGACCAGCCGGGGGTGGAGGTGCGGCCGATCAAGCTGATCGCCGGGTCGTCGCCGTTCTGCGAGACCTTCTTCACCGACGCCATCGCCAAGAAGGAGGACCTGGTCGGTCCGCTGAACGGCGGCTGGAGCATCGCCAAGCGGCTGCTGCAGCACGAGCGTTCGGGGCTGTCGGGCGCCGGCGGCGGTGCGGGGATGTTCGGGTCGCGCAAGACGCTCGACCAGCTCGCCAAGGACTACGTGGGCGTGGACGACAAGGGCCGCATCGCCGACGCCGACCTGCGCATGCGGATCGCCAACAACGCCATCAACATGCGCGCCTTCCAGCAGACGGCGTTCAGGGCCATGGCCGAGAGCAAGGGCAATTCCGGCCCCTCCTCCGCGACCTCGATCATGAAGAACGCCGGCACCTGGCTGATGCAGGAGCAGCACGAGCTCACCCTCGAGATCATGGGCCACCAGGGCCTGGGCTGGGAGGGCGAGGCGTTCTCCAGGGAGGAGATCGAGGCCGTGCGGACGTGGCTGTTCGGCAAGGCCTTCACGATCTACGGCGGCAGCCAGGAGGTGCAGTCGAACATCGTCTCCAAGCGCATCCTGGGCCTGCCGGACATGACGCAGAACAAGTGACACCCGCCACGCCGCTCATCCCCGCGCATGCGGGGACCCAAGCTGCATTTCAGCCTGTGGGCGGCGTGGTATCCGTATTTTCAACTTGAGCTTGGACCCCCGCCTGCGCGGGGACGAGCGGAATAAGAAGACGAGGAAAGACAGATGGCCGTTCTGAGCGAAGAACAATCGATGCTCCGCGACGCGGCGCGCTCGTGGGTGCAGGAGAAGTCCCCGGTCACCGCGTTCCGCAAGATGCGCGATAGCGGCGTGGACGTGGGCTACGACGCCGACGCCTGGAACGAGATGGCGGAGATGGGGTGGGCCGGGGTGATCATCCCGGAAGAGTACGGCGGCTCGAACTTCGGCTACCTGTCCATGGGCCTGATCCTGGAGGAGACCGGCCGCACCCTGACCGCCTCGCCGCTGCTGGCCTCGGGCCTGGCTGCGGCCAGCGCGCTGGTGCTGGGCGGCTCGGACGAGCAGAAGTCGGAGTGGCTGCCGAAGATCGCCGACGGCTCGGTCGTGGCGACGCTGGCCATCGACGAGGGCCCGCACCACCGGCCGGAGAAGGTCGAGGCGCGCTTCGAGGGCGGCAAGATCACCGGCCGCAAGACCTTCGTGCTGGAAGGCATGGCGGCGAACCTGCTGGTGGTCTCGGCCAAGGGGCCGGACGGCATCGGGCTCTATCTGGTGCGCGCCGACGACGGCGGCGTGAAGCGCCAGCGCCTGCAGCTCGCCGACAGCCGCGGCGCGGCCAACATCGAGCTGAACGGCGCCGCCGCCGAGCCGCTCTCGGGCGGCTTCGAACTGGTGGAGAAGGTGCTGGACCGCGCCCGCGCCGGCGTCGCCGCCGAAATGCTGGGCGCGGCCACCCAGGCCTTCGAGACCACGCTCGATTACCTGAAGACGCGCGTGCAGTTCGGCCAGGTGATCGGCTCGTTCCAGGCGCTGCAGCATCGGGCGGCCAAGATGTTCACCGACCTGGAGCTGTCGCGCTCGGCGGTCGAGGCGGCGCTCACCGCCATCGACAACGACGCGCCGGACGTGGCGGAGCTGGCCAGCCTGGCGAAGGCCAAGATGGGCGACACCTTCCACCTGGTGTCCAACGAGATGGTCCAAATGCACGGCGGCATCGGCATGACCGACGCCCACGACGCCGGCTTCTACCTGAAGCGCGCGCGGGCGGCGGAAGCGGCGTTCGGCAACCAGGCCTACCACCGGGACCGCTACGCGCGGCTGCAGGGCTACTGAGATCAGGCTCCGAGGCCGGCGCGCCCTACGCGCCGGCTTTGGGGAATGGGGTGGGCTAAGGACCCCTCCGTGGCGCGAGCTGCGGAGGGGTTTTTCGATCAGGAGAGAGCGAACGCGCGACGCACGGCCAGACCAGATAGAAACAGCAGTGCCAACGCGACGACAGACTGGACCGATCCAACCACTCTGACGAGCAGAGACTTGAGCAGATCCGCCACCGGAGAGCAGCCGGTGAAGAGGTTCTCGATCCACCCACCTGCCAAAGTCTCGGAGCCACGTGGGACCGCCGGCAGATTAACGTCCCGGCTCCAAACGGTGAACGGCTTCACAATCTGCCGGGCGGAGAATTGGAGCGCCTCAAGGGCCCCCTCCACGCTCCAGACGGCTGCAACTGTCCAATAAACGGCCGCGAAACCGATCCACCCCACTAACCCCAATACGATGAGGGGACGAGAAACGCTTTGTCCGTACTCGCTGCTCACGTCGTACAGCCAAGAGAGGGCATTCTCCGTTGGAGGTGCGTCCCGGTCCCATCGTCTAGAGCGCCGAGCTCTCAGTTCAAGCGTATGGAAGAAGCGCTCATACTTGGCGTTGTTGATTTCTTCGGCCCGCTGCCTGAGAGCATTGTAGGCTCGCTCATATGAGGCCAAGCGAGCATTCTCCGACAACTGAGCCGCCGGGTTGGGTGGCTCTCTTAGGCACCGCCTGAAGTTGGTCAGCTTGTAGAATTCAGTATCGAAGTCGGCCTTTAGGGCTCGTCCTGCGCTAAGCACCCAAGTCCATCGAGAGCCAGTGGCATAAGGGCTCGGAGCGATCTCAAATTTTACATTTCGAAATGAGACGTTCTCATGGAACTCGCAGCCGTAAAATTCCGCTAATCCAAGGAACTCGGCTGAGTCAAAAGTAGCCGCCTCAAGAAATCTTCTCCGATCAAAATCGAAACAGATCTCGTCAGCCGCCGGAGCAAATTTCGCGCCGAGGAAGTTGGCACGGCCGACGTCCGCTGCGAACTCGGACGTGCCGGCTCTCGCGATGAGACCAGCTCCGAAGCGGGCGTTGTGCAGATGCACGATGCCTCGAAGCTGGGCCCCAGAGAGTTGGACCCGCCCTTCAAACTGCGCTTCTTCAGCACTGAGAACCGTGCCTATCCTAGCATCGGATAGATCGCAGTATCCCCTGCACTTTGAGCGAGTGAAAACCAGGGTTTCACACTGAAGCCCTGGCAAACCGACCGACCCCGAAAACGCCGCCTCGTCGAGTCTCAGGAATTCGATGTTCGCTCCCCGACCCTCTAGGTCAGTCAATATTCCAGATCGAAGGTCAAGTTCAGCGATCTTTGAGGCACCCAGCTTCACGCGCCCGTTCACCCTGGAACGAGTAAAGTCCGCCCGCTTCAGAACCACTCCTTCCAACGAGAGCGCACCAGCCTGAACATCTTGCGCCGAAAGATAATAGTTTGCGGCTCCCCCGCTTATCTGAACTTGATCTAGTATTTTGCTGTGATCGATCCGTCCGAAGGCAGAGTCATTTAGACCGCTGATCGTCAGAGCCTTGCACCGCAATCTCTCTGCCCGAACGTCACCGCTCGTATGAACTGCTCCCTCGCTGCGCAGTCGCTCCATCAGAACCAGAGCATTGGCTTGGATCGCGACCCGATCCCGCACGAAGGCGTCCGTAAGAGTCACCGTCGCCCGAGCGTTGCTGATCTCAACCTCGTGCGCGGTTACGCGAGCCATCGAGATGCCGCTGCTGACCTGCGAGGTGACCGCTACCGCACCCGCAACATAAGCATCGTCCAAGCTGAGAGACTCGAGATTGCGTCCCGTGATGGCCAAGCGCCCCAGCACGAGGGCTTGGTTTAGAGACAGGCTGTTGCCGAGTAGCCTTCGCTCGTCGAAATTGAAGAGCCAGACCCCGCGCAGATCAGGCCCGAATTCATGAAGGATATTGCCGATGGGCGACTGGTGGTTGAGAGGCGTGAACTCCGAGTTCGGCCGCCCTTCGGGGTCGTGCGGGGGGGACCTTCCGTACGTCCACCGGCGGCCGCTAAACTCGGCGAACGAGTAGGCGCGTGGGAAGTTGATCCCACTCTTCCGGCAGCCCTCCACCGAATAATCGGCGTCCCACCAAGCTTTGAACCAGGCGCGGTATTTTGAGTCCGCCTCGAAAAGTTCGGTAAATTGCCTCTGGTTCACTTCAGTTCACGCCTGAGCTTCAACATCTCCCCGACGTGACCGCGGCGCCATGAACTCCCCGCTGTAGCAGGCCGGCTAGTGCGGTTAACGCGCCGGGCAACATCAGGAAGGCGCGAGCGCGAAGCGGAACTCGTGCTCCTCGCCCGCAAAGCCGACAACGACCCGCAACTGCTGCGGCTCTCCCTTGGCAAACTTCGGCTTGTTGACGATGACGTTGCCGCCTACCGCACGGCCAGGCTCGACGGTGGTTGTCCTCAGGACGCTGTCGCCGAGGCCGCTCAGCGTGTCGTCCAACGTCCTGCTGATCATAGACAGGCTGCGGTTGGTTTGGGCCTGATTGATCGAGTTGGCGAGCGCCGCATTGGCGGGGTTGTACACCGTCGACGTCGACGCGTAGTTCGTGAAGCCTGTCCTCGACCCGTACGCCGTCCCATAGGTGTTCACGGTCGTGGGCTGCGATGCCGCATACGCATTTGCCGCTCCAGACAAGGCTACCGCGAACGTCTGCCACGCAGCCGCAGTCTTGGCCTCCTTCACCAGCTGTTCGTAGGTAAACACCCGTACCGGCGTACCGTTGGCTGTGAAGACCTGAACGTTCTCCGTACCCAGATTGAAGTTGGATGATCCGTCGTTGAACGCCACGACGCCAAGGCTCATTCGTCCTTCGAAGGCCGTTGAGGTCGGAGCAACGCGCACTGCGCCCTGGTCCTTCTTCGACATCACCAATGCCGCCCCTCGGTCGTACGTGACCTCCTGGTTCGAGCTAGCGATAGGCGCCAGGGCGTAGGTCGTGGCGCAACCAGTCAGCGCCAGCGCGGCCGCCGCCGCGAGCGTGTGCTTCAACATTCTTGATTTCCCCCCACTACAGTCAAGCTTAGGAAAGCGCCTGATACAGACGAAAATCAAGGCCCTGCGCCGCAAGCGCCCCATCCGCCACCTCGCCCTCCGCCCGCCGCAGCGCCCACGGTGCAGGGGCTGTATGGGAGGCGGCCGGTCCTGCGCTTAAGTCCATGGCGGGCAGTTTGCCTGCCGGGCCAGGGGCGGAGGATTGGTCCGCAGGCGACCCATAGCGGACCTAAGATGGGTCTGCTTCCGTTTCGAGGGCGGTCACCTGCCGCTCGGCCGAGTGCAACTGCAGCCCCGCTGATGCAGAACGACCTCGGCGCGTCGGCTTACCGCCGGAGCTTCGATTGCCGACAGGTCGAGCACGAACAGGATCAGCCCTGACCCGTCCGTGACCAGCCTGACCGTTCAGCATCTCCACACGCGCGTCGTTGTGACGGGCCAGCTCCTGGCCCCCGTAGTCCAGCCCCGGGTAAGTCTAGTCGACAGCCGTCGGTGTCCCGCGTCGGGTTTCCGACGCAATGCCAGGTCTTCGCCCCCCCCCACGCCGGGCACGTTACTTCTCAAGGCAGGCGCCTTCCTTGCGCCCCCCATGGGCCGTGCTACACCATTGCGGGAAAGAGGTTGCGGCACGGCCTCTGCCGGATGATGGAATGCAGAGTTGGCTCTTGTTGAGCAAACCGGCGAACAGGACGCTGCGCTCAGCCTGACCTTAGCCGTCGTGGCGGCTGCCAACTCACCGCTCATGCTTCTGGACGGCGAGTTGAAGGTCATCGCCTTCAGCACTGCCTTCTGCCGCACATTCGAGCTTGATGGGTCAGCGGCCACCGGGCAGCAGGTCTTTGATCTGGGGGGCGGGGCATGGAACCTCCCCGAGTTGCGCGCCCTGCTGGAGAGCACGCTCTCAGGAGACGGCTCCGAGGACACCGAAATGAGCCTGCCGCGCCGGGGGCGGGAGCCCCTCAGGCTCCTGGCGCACGCCGAGCGGCTCGAATACCTCGACCTTGACGAGGTCCGGCTGCTGCTGGCGGTGACAGACCTGAGCCAGGCTCACGCCGCCGAACAGGAAAAGGAGGAACTGCGCCAGCGGAACGCGCTGCTGGTGGAGGAGGCCCGGCACCGCGTCGCCAATAGCCTGCAGATCGTCGCCAGTGTCCTCATGCAGCAGGCGCGGAGGGCGCAATCTGAGGAGGTTCGCGGCCATCTCAAAAACGCCCACCACCGGGTCATGTCGGTGGCGGCGCTGGAGCGACGACTTGCCGGTTCAGAGGAGGAGTGGGTCGAACTCGGCCCCTACCTCGAGAAGCTGTGCGACAGCATTGCGGCCTCGATGATCCACGACCCCGAGCGGGTGTCGCTGCATGTGGTGGCGGACGAGGGCCGCGTGGCAGCGAAAGTGTCGGTCAGGCTCGGGCTCATCACCACGGAGCTGGTGCTGAACGCCGTCAAATACGCCTTCCCTGGTGACCGCGCGGGAGTGATCACCGTGCGCTACTCGGTCACGGAAAGCGGCTGGGTGCTTACGGTTAGCGACGACGGGGTCGGGTTCCCTGCCGATACCGCTGAAGTGGTCGAGGGGCTGGGAACGAGCATCGTTCAGGCCTTGGCCACCGAACTGCGGGCAGTCGTCTTGCTAGACGGGACAGCCCCTGGGGCGGCGGTTTCCATCGTGCGCTCTGGAGCAGCCGGCGTGTGAACGCGATCGGGCTCTGTAACCTGGGGCGTCAGCTTTCCCCCCTCAGCGGTCGCTCGCGAAGTCCTCAGCGCCTTAGGACCATGGCGGCCAGTTTGTCTGCCGGCCAGGGCGTCTCGCAATCAACCATGGGCTTAAGGGCGGGGGGGCATCCTGAAGGATGCTCATGCGCCACAGGCTTGATCGGGGCGCGCGACCTTGCGCCGGGATGACGAGCGGCTTGGGGCTGTCGCCGCGGGAACTGCGGGGCGCTGCGAAAATTCAGCAGATAATGGTGCGTCCACGGCGGATGCGGGTGATAGACCCGCGTCCGCAGTTCGCACCGTCACACAAGCCGAGCGCGGTGCACATGGCCAAGGGTCAGAAGAAGTCCAACAAGGAAGTCCGCAAGCCCAAGCAGGAGAAGCCGAAGCCGCAACCGGCCGGGCGTTCGTTCCTGGACCCGTCCGGCGCGAAGGGCCGCTAAGCCACGGCGCGCCGGGAGGCGATCCCGGCGCGCATCGGACGAAGTCTCGTCTGGAGGTCGGATAAGTTTTCGCTCGCGTTGGCGAGCGATGTGTGGGATTATGTCCCTATCGAATTGCGATTTGGCTTCGGTTGCTCTCCGCTCTTGATCTCAGGATCGAGCTCCGGGCCTACCTAAAACCTCTCCGACAATTGATCTGACGCCTCCGCGGGGGCGTTCGAAAACTCATACCTAGAAGAGAAATTCCTATGACAACCGGCACCGTCAAGTGGTTCAACCCCACCAAGGGCTTCGGCTTTATCCAACCTGACAGCGGCGGCCCGGACGTTTTCGTCCACGCCAGCGCGGTCGAACGTTCGAGCCTCGGCTCCATCCATGAAGGCCAGAAGCTCGGATACGAGCTCGAGCGCGACAGCCGCAGCGGAAAGTTCTCCGCCGCCCAGCTGCAAGCGGCCTAAGGCCTCAGGCCCGGGGAGGCGCCGCCTCCTCGGGCGTCCTGCCCTGACACATGACCCGACCGACCATCGAACGTGCTTTCGAGCTCGCCCGCTCCGGCGAAGCTGCAGACCTTCCGGACCTGAGGCGTCGGCTGAAGGCCGAGGATTGCCGGGCCGTCGATGCGCTGCTCGCGCCGCGGGCCATCAGCAGTCATCTCATCGCCATCTGCGCCGCCGCCTACAGACGGCCCGTCGACGCACGGGCCGAGTGCGAACCGGCCTGATCAGCTCGGCCCCCCCTCTTACTTTCCTGTCTGGAACAACAATGTCCTTCACCACCGTCATCCGCCCGTCGCGGCGCGCCGCCGAGACCGCGGCCAAGGCCCACGCGGCCCGCACACCGATAGCAAGGGCTTCGCGCCCGATCCTGCACCTGAAGTCGACACCGGCGAGCTGAACGCTCGCCCATGGGCGCCGCGCCTGGCGCCCCCCCCCCCTCGATCCGCAACAGCATGAGTTCAGTGATGCAGACCTTTCGAGCCTCCATCCGCGACGCCGCCGGTACGATCACCTGGGCCGCCTGGATCGAGGCCTCCAGCCTGGCTGAAGCCAACGGCATGGCCGCGCGCATGCTCCCCGAGCGGCCGCGGACCGTAGAGCTCTGGTGCGCGGCCAGCCGCGACCTGCCCAGCGGCAGCGTGCTCGAAGCGGTTTAGGTCGCGTTGCGCCGGCGGCGACGACGCCGCCGTCCTTGACACGCCTGGACCGGCAGGCTCGCAATCGACGCTGGCTTTGAGGGCGGGCGGCATCCTGAAGGGCGCCTGCGCGAGGGTTGCTATGTCGGAGGAGGACGCGGGCGGAGGCGAGAACCTGACCGGCGTCTGGCACGGGATGTACACCTATCCCTACGGTGGCGAGCCGACCGCGTTCGTGGCCAGCGTGCTGGACACGGCGGGCGCGCTGAGCGGCACGACGCACGAAGCGTCGACCTTGCCCTGGCTTCTCGGCGTGACGGTGTTCGCCACGATTGGCGGGGCCCGCGAGGGTGAGAACGTTAGCTTCCTGAAGACCTACGATGACGCCGCCCAGGGCTCCGGCTACGACAGGCCGGTGCGCTACGAAGGACGGCTGAACGCGGACCGCACCGAGATCGAGGGCCGCTGGCGTATTGCGGGAGAACCGGAGGGCAAGTTCCTCATGATCCGCGAGCGCCAGCGGGCGAAGGCGGCCGCCCGGACGGCTTACGAGAAGGTCTGAGGCGTGTCCGAAACCCCAGCGGCTGGTCCCGACGGCGGTCGCAGCCGCAAGCCGGCGCGGCGGCTGCTGGCGCTCGCGCGCGGGCTGCTGCTGGCGGGCGTCGCGGCAGCGGCGGCGTTGCTGGCGATCTCCTGGCTGCGGACGGAGCTTCGCGGCGACGGCGGCGACGTGGTGGCGGGGAATCCCGGGCCGGGCTGGAACGTGGAGCCGGCGGGCGACGGGGTCGCGCTCGTCAGGCGCGAGGCGAGCGGCGCGGAGGCGTTCCGCCTGGTCTGCCTCACCAGCGGGGAGCTGTATGCGGAGCTTCCGGGGCTCACGCGGATCGGCAGCGAGGACCGGCTCACGCTCGGCGCGGGCGATCAGCTCGCGGTCCTGGTGGTGTCGATGGACGGACCTGCGCAGGGCCTCAGGGCCACCGGGGCGCGGGAGGCGGGGTTCCTCGAGTCGCTCGGGAGGGGCGCGCCGCTGGCGGTCTCCTACTCGGCGCGGCAGCTGGCGCCGGGGGCGCCGCCTGCGGAGTTGCGGGCGGCTTTCGTGGCGGCGTGTCGCTAGCCCGTTTCGGCGCGGCGCTTTTCGGCTCGTCCTGCGTTAGGTGGCCATGACCCGAACCTTCCTGCTCCTGGCGGCCACCCTGATGGCCGCGCCGCTCTCCGCCCAGGCCGCCACCGACGCGTCTTCGAAGGTGAAGGCCGCCTTCGGCAACACCGTGCTGACGATCGACCCGGACGGGCGATCGCGGAAGATCTGGCTGCAGCCGGACGGCACCTGGACGGGCCTGAGCCGGCGGGGGCTGGACCTGGCCGGCAAGTGGACGGTGAAGGGCGACAAGGTCTGCCTCAGCCAGTCGAAGCCCCGCCTGCCCGGCAGCATGTGCGAGAATTTCCCGAGCGAGTTCGGCGTGCCGATGAAGGCGGCGAAGGGTGTCCAGCTGAAGCTGGTGAAGGGCCGCGTCACCAAGTAGGCGGTCTAGCGCCGCCGGCCGAAGAGGCGGGCCATCAGGGCGGCCACGCTGCCCGTGGCCCCCGGGTCCGCGGCGACGGTGAACTCCGCCTGTCCCCATTCGAATTCGTCTTGATCGTAGCGCCAGCCGCACGCGTCGGCGGCGACCTCGACAGGGACGTCGAACAGGAAGTCGACCTCGGAGGCCTCGCCACCCGCCTCGTCCAGCTCGCGCAGGGCCGCGTCGCGCGCGGCGGCGAAGGTCTCGGGGAGCCGCCCTTCGGCGTCCAGGTGGGCGAGGCCGCAGCCGGCGTCGTGCTGGATCCGCCAGACGCAGGCGCCGTCGCGGAACAGGCGCGCCGAGCTGTACATGACGTGCTCCTCCACCTGGCCGGCCAGCAGCGTCGCGCCGGCCGAGAGCTGCGCCAGGCGCGCGTCGGAGGCGAAGTCGAAGTCGTTGCTGAACACCAGCGCCCAGCCCGTGGGCAGGTCGGCGGCCGAGAACGGCGCCTCGTTGGCCTCGTCCGGATGGCCGGTGTCGGTCAGCGAGAGGCGGCCGAGCGCGTCGGCCTTGGTGAGGCCTTCGAAGGCCAGCCAGGAGATCGAGAATCCCATCGCGGGCATACTGGCCCAGGCGGGGCCGTGGCGGCAAATGGCGCGGGGCCCGATCAGTAAGCCCCGAGGCCGGCGATCGCCGCGACGGCGGCGGCGAAGGGGATGACGGCGGCCATGACGACGTTGGCGAAGGTGGTGAGCGTGGTCATCGGAGAGGTCCTTGTCTGGGCTGGCCCGGCGGGCCGTTGCGATGACCCGGTTGTGCCGCAGACGAGGGCGGGCGGCTGTGACGGGCGTCACGAAGCTGCGCCGTACGAAAAAGGGGCTCAGGCCCGGACGGCCTCGCCGACGGCGCGGTCGCCGTCGAACACCTCCACCCGGTGGCAGGTGGAGTGCTGGGCGAGGATCCGCTGGGAAGCGGCCACGGCCTGCTCGTCGCTCTCGTGCACGCCGGCCTCGATGGACAGGGCGGCGGCCCGGTCGGGGCTCCAGCAGTAGAAGGTGTAGAGGGGCAAGCCGCGCGCTCCCGTTCCGAGGGACGCGCCGAGTAAACGCCGTTACATGACTGATAGCTGAAGGAGCTTCACCGTGGGGGGCGCCTGTCGCCGGCGGGCGGGGCCTGCTCGGCCTTGCGGCGCAGCTCGGCGGCCTTCTGCAGCAGGCGCTCCTTGTCCGGACGGTAGCTGACCACAGCCGCCAGGCGTTCGGCCTCCTCGGCCTCGGCGATCAGTTCCTGCTGCGACTTCATGGCCCGCCAACCCGCACAAGCCCTGGGGCGTTCCGGGCGCTTGTAGTCAAGTCGCTGATTTAATGGATGTCGTCGCGGGACGCCCGTGAACCCACGGTAACTTGCCCTGCGCGTGAACCTGTGGCGCAGTGCGGCGACATTCGAAGTACGTCGCCTTAGGAGTTCCGCATGTTGCTCGCCCTCCTGGCCGCCGTCGCCCTGGCCGCGGCCGAGCCGGCGCAGGCCCCCGCCGCCACCGGTGTGACCGAGGTTTCCCCCGTGACCGTGCCGGCCCCCAAGCCTGCCGAGGACGCTAAGGCGGAGAAGCCGAAGCAGATCTGCTTCAACGAGCGGCCCACCGGCTCGCGGCGCATCACGCGGGTCTGCTACGACCGCGACGTCTACGACGAGACCCGCGAGCGCCTGTCGCGCCAGCACGTGCGCGAGAGCCCGAGCTTCCCGGGCGGGCGCGTGGGCGTGAGCCGCTGAGGCGCCTCGCCAGCCGGCGCGGTTCTGCTAGGCTCCTGATCCGAGAGCGGCCGGCGCGAGCGGCCCCCGGGAGGAGCGTCACATGAAGACCATCACCGCCGCCGCCATCGCCGTCCTGGCGTTCGCCGCCGCCGGCTCGGCCCTGGCCGCCGACAAGGGCTGGAGCCCGCCGCGCACCGCCGACGGCAAGCCTGACCTGGGCGGGGTGTGGTCGAACGCGGCGCTCACCAACCTGCAGCGGCCGCCGGGCGTCGCCAAGCTGGTGGTCTCGAAGGCCGAAGCCGAGGCGCTGGTGAAGGCCAACCCCTTCATGCAGCTGATCGAGGCCGAGAGCGGCGAGAGCAACCCGGACGACGCCCTGCTCGACGACGGCAACGCCGACCGCGGCTACAACGCCTTCTGGATCGACCCGGGCAAGATGCTGGGCAAGGTGAAGGGCGAGTACCGCACCTCCTGGATCGTCGAGCCGGCCAGCGGCCAGATGCCGCTCACCGACGAGGGCAGGAAGCGGGTGGCGGCGGTGCGGGCGGAGCGGCAGAAGGTGCTGTTCCACGGGCCCGAGGCCCTGCCCATCCCCGAGCGGTGCCTGATCGGCTTCTCCGGCTCCGGCGGGCCCGGGATGCTGAACCCGATGTACAACAACAACTACCACATCGTTCAGACGCCCGGCGCGGTGGTGATCGACGTGGAGATGGTGCACGACGCCCGGATCGTGCCGATCGCCGCCAGCAAGGCCGCCGCCCAGGCGATGCACGGCCCGGTGCCGAAGTGGCTGGGCGACAGCGTCGGCTGGTGGGAGGGCGACACCCTGGTCGTCGAGACCGTGAACGTGAACCCGCAGCAGGCCCGCTCCGGCCCGATCTACCTGACGGAAAAGGGCAAGGTGACCGAGCGTTTCACCCGGGTGGGCAAGGACGAGATCTTCTACGAGTTCACCGTCGAGGACCCGGTCTACTACAGCCAGCCCTGGCGGGCGGAGCTCGCGCTCAACGGCCGCAAGGAGCTGGTCTACGAGTACGCCTGCCACGAAGGCAACTACGCCATGCCCGGCATCCTGGCCGGTGCGCGGAAGGACGAGGCCGAGGGCCGGGCGCCGAGCCTGGGACCGGGCATCTTCGGCACGCCGATCCCCAAGAAGACGGGGCAGCAGACGCAGCAGCCGTCCGGGGCGGCCGGCGGCGGCGCGTAGGCCCCTTCCAAAAATATTTTCGCGAAAAGCGAGCTTGGCCGGAACGCCGTTCGCCAAGCGGAGTTTATTGCCGCGACCGCACGAAGCCCCCCCACTTGCGGTCGGAACGGCCGGCTCCGCCACACCCCTGGCACCCCCCTAAACGCCTGCGGAGCCGGCCAACTTCCCTCTCACCTCCAACGGTGACCGGGGTCACAACAGGCCCGGTCCGCCACGGGTATTGGACGGCCCTCGACGCCGCCAAGCTCCACCTGCGAGGGACGAACCCGATGCTCTACCGCGCGATCTTCATCACCCTCGCCAACCTGGTGGTGATCGCCCTCGTGCCGGTGGCCGCCAGCCTCGCCGTCGCCGCCCAGGCCATCGGCGGCTAAGCGCACGGCGCCTGCGGGGAACTAGACTGCGGCCTTCGCGCGTTAGCGGCGGGTGAGCGAGACCTGCGACATCCGCCGCTATCGCGACGAGGGCCACGTGGTCTTCGACTACGAGACGCCGCGCCCGACCGGCCGCACCCTCCAGCTCGAGGTGGAAGACCAGGGCCTGGTGATCCAGGCGGTGCGCACGCCGCTGAACCACTGGGCGCTGCGGGTGAACCCCGCGGGCGGCGACGACGTGGTGTTCCCGCCAGCACAGGACGGCGGCGAGCCGGGCCGGCTGAAGGTGCAGCTGAAGTGGAAGCGCGGCGGCTGGATGGCGCTGTGGGTCAACGACGCCTTTGTCGGCTTCCGCCCCTTCCGCCCGCCCGCCGTGAACTGATCCCGCAGATGCAACCCGCGGTCGCTGGCGCGCGGCGCAGATGTTCTGCATTTGTTCGCCCCATGACGCGCATTCGCTACACAGGCATCTCCGACCCCGTTAAGGCCTTCGAGGAGCTGACCCCGCTGGTGGAACAGCTCCGCAAGCTGCAGATGCGCTGCAAGCCGTTCGGCGCCGACTACCACGCCATCGGCGTGGCCATCGAAGGCCTGCAGACCGCCGCCTACCACTTCACCCGGCGCCCGCACTTCTGGGCCGCGGAGGACCGCGGCCAGGGGGCGATGCGCAGCTAGCCGGTCACGAACTCGTCGGCGGCATAGCCCTGGAAGAACAGCACGGTGGTGAGGTCGGCGTGGTCGACCTTGGCGTGGGCTTCGGCCGCGACGATCGGCTTGGCGCGGTAGGCGACGCCCAGGCCCGAGGCCTTGATCATCGCCAGATCGTTGGCGCCGTCACCGATCGCCAGTGTCTCGGAGAGGTCCAGGCCGGCGGCGGCGGCTTCTTCCCTCAGGGCGGCGAGCTTGGCCTCGCGGCCGAGGATAGGCTCGCCCACCCGCCCGGTGAGCGTCCCCTCCCCTTCGATCAGGGTGTTGGCGCGGTTGGCGTGGAAGCCGGCGGCCTCGGCGACCCGCGAGGTGAAGAAGGTGAAGCCGCCGGAGACCAGCACGCAGCGGGCTCCGTTCGCCGCCATGGTGCGCACCAGGGTGCGGGCGCCGGGGTTGAGGCGGACGCGCTCGTCGTAGGTGCGCTGCAGGGCGTCGACGGATAGGCCCCTGAGCATCCCGACCCGCTCGCGAAGGGCGCCTTCGAACTCCAGCTCGCCGCGCATGGCGCGCTCGGTGATGGCGGCGATCTCGGTCTTCTTGCCGGCGTAGTCGGCGAGCTCGTCGAGGCACTCGACGTTGATGATGGTGGAGTCCATGTCCGCGACCAGCAGGCGCTTCTTCCGCCCCTCTGCGGGCTGGACGCACCAGTCGATGGGAGCGTCCTTCAGGTCCTCGGCGAGGCCGGCGCGGACCGCCTCGAGGCTTTCCACGTCGAAGATGTAGTCGTAGGCGGAGACCACGCCCTTCGAGAGGGCGCGCTCCTCCACCATCCTGGCGGTCTCCAGGGTGGTCAGGCGGGCGCGCCATCGCCGGGCGCCGGCGGGATAGACGAGGGTGAGGGCGATCAGCATGTCCGGCCGCATCTGGCTGATCGCCGGGCCCACGGCAAGCGGCAAGTCCGCGCTGGCGCTGAGGCTGGCGGATGCGGTCGGCGGCGAGATCGTCAACGCCGACTCCATGCAGCTCTATGCCGACCTGCGGGTGCTGACGGCGCGGCCTTCCGCCGAGGAGGAGGCCCGCGCGCCGCATCACCTGTTCGGCGTGGCCGACGCCGCCGACGGCTGGAGCGTCGGGCGCTGGCTGCGGACCGCCGCGGAGGTCCTAGGCGAGATCACGGGCCGGGGGCGCACGGCGGTCGTGGTCGGCGGGACCGGGCTCTATTTCCGGGCGCTGACCAAGGGCCTTGCGGAAATCCCGCAGATCGCCGCGCCGGTGCGGCGGCAGGCGGCGGACGACTTCGAACACATGGGCGAGAGCGCCTTCCGCGGGCGGCTGGGGCTGCACGACCCGGCCGCCGCGGCCCGCATCGCACCGGGGGACCGGCAGCGGCTGGTGCGGGCCTGGGAAGTGTTCGCGGCGACGGGCATGGCGCTGAGCGACTGGCAGCAGACCGGCGACCCCGTCCTGCCGGAGGGGAGCTGGCGCGGCGCGGCGCTGGAGCCTGCGCGGGACGTGCTCTACGCCCGCTGCGACGCGCGTCTGGACGCCATGGTCCAGGCGGGCGCGGTCGAGGAGGTGCGCGCTCTGGTCGGGCGAAACCTGGACCCCGACCTGCCGGCGATGAAGGCGGTCGGCGTGCGGGAGCTGGCGGCCTTCGTTCGGGGCGAGACGACGCTGGATGAGGCCCTGGAGGCAGCCAAGCGCGAGACGCGGCGCTACGCCAAGCGGCAGATGACCTGGCAGCGGGGACAGATGGGCGAGTGGCCGCGGATCGGGGGCGAAGATCAGGAGGAACAGTGGAGGCAGTTTATTGCCCTAGAGCCACGCTTGACGCTCTCCTAGGAGCATGCGAAAGCCCTGAACCTCGGTTTTCGGAGAACGCACGTGCGCGCGATCCTCGTACTCGTAAGGCGGCCGTAGACGGTCTGACCCCGCGTCAGAACGAACGGTCGCTCGCAACCAGGCCCCTCCGAGGGCCTTTTTTCTTGTCCATTCCACACCCAGGTCCCGTCCCATGACCGCCCACCAGACCATCGAAGCCGACCCGAAAGACCAAGAGGGGGACACCCTCTCCGGCGCGGAGATCGTCGTGCGCGCGCTGCTCGACCAGGGCGTCGAGGTGCTGTTCGGCTATCCGGGCGGGGCGGTGCTGCCGATCTATGACGCGCTGTTTGCCGAGCCGCGGCTACGGCACGTGCTGGTGCGCCACGAGCAGGGGGCCACCCACGCCGCGGAAGGCTATGCCCGCTCCACCGGCAAGCCCGGCGTGGTGCTGGTGACGTCCGGGCCGGGCGCGACCAATGCGGTGACCGGCATCGTGGACGCCCTGATGGATAGCATCCCGATGATCGTCATCACCGGCCAGGTGGCGACCCACCTGATCGGCACCGACGCCTTCCAGGAGTGCGACACGATCGGGATCACCCGTCCCTGCACCAAGCACAACTACCTGGTGAAGGACGTCGCCGACCTGCCGCGGATCATCCACGAGGCGTTCCACATCGCCACGTCCGGCCGGCCGGGTCCGGTGGTCATCGACATCCCGAAGGACGTGCAGTTCGCCAAGGGCGCCTATCAGGGGCCGGGCGAGGTGAAGCACAGCCACAACTACAATCCGCGCGTGAAGGGCGATCCCGGGAAGATCGCCGAGGCCGCGGCGATGCTCGCCAAGGCGCGGCGGCCGATCCTCTACACCGGCGGCGGCGTGATCAACGCCGGCCCCCGCGCGGCCGCCCTGCTGCGCGAACTGGCCGAGCTGACCGGCGCGCCGGTGACCTCGACCCTGATGGGCCTGGGCGCCTTCCCGGCGTCGAACCGGCAGTGGCTGGGCATGGTGGGCATGCACGGCAGCTTCGAGGCCAACAACGCCATGCACGACTGCGACGTGATGGTGGCGGTGGGCGCGCGGTTCGACGACCGCGTCACCGGCCGGCTGGACGCGTTCGCGCCCACCTCACGGAAGATCCACATCGACATCGACGCCAGCTCGATCGGCAAGAACGTGCGTGCGGACGTGGGCATCGTCGGCGATGCAGCAAGCGTGCTCGAGGACCTGATCGCGGTCTGGAAGAAGCGCAACCTGAAGACCGACGCCCAGGCCATGGCCGACTGGTGGCGGGAGATCGAGGCCTGGCGGGCGCGCGACAGCTTCCGCTATCGGCCCGACACCAAGCTGATCAAGCCGCAGCATGCCATCCAGCGGCTGTACGAGCTGACCAAGGACCGCGACGTCTACATCACCACCGAGGTGGGCCAGCACCAGATGTGGGCGGCGCAGTTCTATCACTTCGACGAGCCGAACCGCTGGATGACCTCGGGCGGGCTGGGGACGATGGGCTACGGCCTGCCGGCGGCGGTGGGCGTGCAGATCGCGCACCCGAACAGCCTGGTGATCGACATCGCCGGGGACGCCAGCGTGCTGATGACCATGCAGGAGATGT
This sequence comes from Phenylobacterium sp., assembly GCF_036563285.1. GTDB lineage: Bacteria > Pseudomonadota > Alphaproteobacteria > Caulobacterales > Caulobacteraceae > Phenylobacterium. Next base: position 1,488,037 of record NZ_DATCMR010000011.1, on the reverse strand, counting down.
CGACGGCGGTTCAGCACGACCTGCCGATCAAGATCTTCATCCTCAACAACGAGTGGATGGGCATGGTGCGCCAGTGGCAGCAGCTGCTGCACGGGGAGCGCTACTCACACTCCTACTCGTCCAGCCTGCCCGACTTCGTGAAGCTGGCGGAAGCCTACGGCGGGGTGGGCATCCGCGCCGAGCACCCGGACGAGCTGGACGACGCGATCCGGCACATGATCAGCGTCGACAAGCCGGTGCTCTTCGACTGCCGGGTCACCAAGGAAGAGAACTGCTTCCCGATGATCCCGTCGGGCAAGGCGCACAACGAGATGATCATGGCCGAGGAGGCCCGTGACCTGGGCTCGATCATCGACGACGCGGGGAAGCGGCTGGTCTAGTGCCGCGCCCCGATCCGGGCCATGACCTGGGGCGGCACGTGCAGGCGCTCAAGCAGGGCCTGATGGTCTGCGCAGTCGCAGGCCTCGTGCTGGACGACGAGGCGCCAGACCGCGTCGGCGGCCCAGTCGAGCAGTGCGGCGCGGCCGGCCGCCGGACCGTCCCAGGCCTGCAGCGCATCGAGCGCCGCCTCCACCTGGTGCTCGCAGCGGGAGACGGCGGCGTCCAGCTCTTCAAGGAGTTCGAACTTGAGGACCGCCTCGCCTGAATCCACGTGCTGCGGCTCGGCGAGCGTCCTGGGGGCGTGAAGCGGAGACATGCAGGCTCCCTTCCTTCCGTGACCCCTGACCATAGCACCCCTGAACCGGAGGCGCGCGCGCTCCCGACTATTTGACACCGAGGCGGTTCAGGACCTCGCGGGGGATGGCGTACTGGGCGACGATGGCCGTGCGGTCGCGCAGGCCCATGACCTCGCGCTGGACGAAGAAGCACCAGACGGCGTCCGCTGCGACCTTCAGCGCCTCGGGGCGGCCCTCGCCCGGGCAGGCGGCGAGCGCGGCCAGCGCCTTCTCCACCCGCTCGCCCTGGCGGCCAAGCGCGGCGGCCTGCTCCTGCAGCAGCTCGTAGCGCAGCACGGCCTCGCCGGTCTCGACGCCGAGGCGCTTGGTCAGGCTCTGGGGCATGCGCAGGGAAGACATCGCGCCCATGTTGGCGGCCGGGCGGCCGGACGCAAGCGGGGCCGCGGGCGGGTTGCCATGAGCGGGGGGTCCCGCCTACGGAAGGCGCATGCCGCGGATCCTCTATCTGCTGTTCTCCTTCGGCGCCGGCGTGCAGGGCGGCCACAAGATGATCCTGCGGCACGCCGAGACCGCGCGGGACCTGGGCTTCGACGCCTATGTCTACCTGGGCCGGGGCAGCACCATGCCCCCGTGGTTCGAGAACCGCGCGCCGGTGGAGGCCGCCACCCGGGTGCTGGACGACGACATCCTGGTGGCCCCCGATGACGGACCCGAGACCCTGTCCATCGCCGCGCAGCGCGGGCTGCGCACGATCGTGCTGAGCCAGAACCCGTACTACTTCGGCGCGACGGGGCTGACGCGGATGCACGAGTTCCCGGCCGAGCGCCTGCCGGCGTTCATGGCTGTGGCGCCGAGGCTCGCCGCCACGCTGCGCCGGCTCTATCCCCAGGTCAGCGTCGACGTGGTCCCGGCCTTCTGCGACGAGCGGATCTTCCGGCCGGGCGAGAAGCAGGCGGCGATCGCCTATTCGCCGAAGAAGCGCACCATCGAGGCCGCCGCGACCCGCGGCTTCTTCCAGCAGCTGCATCCGCAGCATGCGGGACTGGCGTGGCGCGAGATCCGTGAGATGACCGAACGCCAGACCGCCGACGTGCTCGCGGGCTCGTCGCTGTACCTGAGCCTGAACCGCATGGAGTCGCTGGGGATCACCACGCTGGAGGCCATGGCGAGCGGCTGCGTCTGCGCCGGCTTCACCGGCATCGGCGGGGACGAATACGCGACCCCCGACAACGGCTTCTGGGTGCGCGACGACGACTGCGAGGCGGCGGCGGACGCGCTGGCGGAAGCGGCGGACGTGGTGGCGGCCGGCGGGCCGCGGCTGAAGCGGATGCAGGAGGCCGGGTTCGAGACCGCGCGGGCGTGGTCGTACGTGCGCTTCCGGCAGGCGCTGGAGGCGGCGCTGACGAAGCTGACGCCGGAGCTGCGGCTGAAGGACGGGCCGCTCGATGCGGGGGCGGCGGCATGAGCCTCACCGCCGACGTCGCGCGCCGGGTGCGCGGCTGGGTGGAGGCCTGGCCCGCGCAGCCCGACGGCAACATGCTCTACCGCATCCTGCGGTTCATGGCGCAGTGGCGCTCGCTGATGCTCTCCAACACCTACCAGAACATGGAGGGCCTGAAGGTCTGGGGCGGGCCGTTCGCGGGCATGGAGTACCTGACGTCGGCCACTGAGGGCGCGCTGATGCCGCGCCTGCTCGGGACCTATGAGTCCGAGCTTCATCCGCACCTGCTGGCGCTGCTCGACGAGGGCGTGGACGTCATCGTCGATGTGGGCTGCGCGGAGGGCTACTACGCCGTGGGCCTGGCGCGGCTGGCCCCGACGGTGTCCGTGCATGCGCGCGACATCGAGGAAAAGGCGCAGGCCGCCTGCCGGGCGCTGGCGGAGAAGAACGGCGTGGCCGACCGGGTGGTGGTCGGCGGCGAGTTCCGGCCCGAGGATTTCGAGAGCTTCGCGGGCAAGCGGGTGCTGGTGCTGGTGGACGCCGAGGGCGCCGAGCTGGACGTGCTGAGGCCGGAGCTCGCGCCGTCACTGGCCAGCATGTCGATCGTGGTGGAGACGCACGACGTCTATCGGCCGGGCGCGCTGGCGACACTGGTCGAACGCTTCTCGCCGACGCACGAGATCATCCGGGTGGACCAGCAGCCGAAGGTGTTCGAGGCGCCCGCCTGGATGGCCAATCTCGTCCACCTCGACCAGCTGCTCTGCGTCTGGGAATGGCGGCTGCAGCAGACGCCGTGGCTGGTGATGCGTCCGAAGGCAGAGACCTAGATGGCCAGCTACATTCCCGGCGTGCTCGTTGAATTCGGGTTCCGCAACAAGGCGGTGCGGTTCTTCGTGCGCAACCTGGCCGACGTCATCCAGAACGCGCACGCCAACGGCGCCTTCTACGAGCAGGACCACCTGGAGGTGATGGAAAAGCACCTCAAGCCCGGCGGGGTGTTCCTCGACGTGGGCGCCAACATCGGCAACCACTCGGTGTTCGTCGCCAAGTACTGCAAGCCGCGCGAGGTGATCCTCGTGGAGCCGAACCCCGAGGCGATCGTGCTCCTGCGGCTTAACCTGCTGCTGAACCGGCTGGAGCTGGACACCAAGCACGTGGGGGTGGGCCTGTCAGACCGCGAACAGACGGCGGAGCCCTCGGTGCCGGCGAACAACCTCGGCGGCACGAAGATGGTGCTCAAGCAGGACGGGCGGCTGAAGCTGGTCACCGGCGACAGCCTGTTCGCCGAGCGCCACATCGACTTCATCAAGATCGACGTGGAGGGCCAGGAGATGGCCGTGCTGGCGGGGCTGGAGAAGACCATCGCCAACTCGCGGCCCTCGATGTTCATCGAAGTGGACGAGGAGAACCGGGCGGCGTTCATCGCCTGGGTGGCCGACCACGACTACGAGGTGGCCCACGCCTTCCCGCGCTACCTGAACCAGAACTTCGTGGTCGTCCCAAAGGCGGGCTAGGCCGCCACCGGAGCGAGCTGCAGCCAGGCGGCCTGGACGCAGAGCTTGAAGTCCTCGCTCCACGGGGGGCCAAGCTCGGCGCCCATGAGCCGCAAGCGCGCGGCGAGCTGGTCGTGCGAGATCCGCAGGTGGTCGGCGGCGAGCGCGCCCAGCTCGCGCTCCACCACGCGGTGGACGGTGAGCTTCAGGGTCCCGCAGGCCTGCGCGATCACCTCGCGGGCGAAGGTCCCCTCGGCGGCGTGGATGCGCGAATGGGTGGAGAGGACGTCGTCGAGGCGCTCCGGCAGCTTGGCGGTGGACGCGGCGGTGACGGCGACGCGCACCGCGACGTCGCGCTTCTGCAGGTCCATCAGGAGCTGGCCGATCTCGCGGACGGCGGCCGCCTGCTGGGCGACCCGGGCCGCCTCGATCAGGGCCGGGGCTTCGCGCCAGTCGCTGTCGGCCGCGCGGTGATAGACGAAGCTCTCCTCCGGCTGCGCGAAGGTGATCCGCCGCCGCTCGATGACGCGCGGGGCCTCGGCCGGACCGGCCACCGCCGCGACGGCGGTCCAGTAGGTGTGGGGCCGAAAGCCCAGGACGGCGAAGGTCGGCATGGCGGGCATGATCCGCCTCCCCTGCTGCCAGCCGAGTGTCAGCATGGGACCGGCAAAGCGCAAGGGACGCCGGCGCGGGCTGCGCCGGCGCCCCCCTCAGTCGCCGAACGCCTCGCCGATGGACTCCTCGGCGGTCCGCAGGCGGTAGGCATTGCCGGTGAGCGCGTCGAGCGCCCGGTCGAGCTCCCACGAGGAGCGCCCGACGTGAACCCCCATCAGCGCCAACTCGGCGGCGATCGCCTCGCGCAGCGGCTCGGGCACGGGCGCGTTGTCGGCCATCCGCGCCTGCTCGAGACGCCACCCGAAGATGGCGTCGCGGGTGACCTCGACGATCGCCCCTGGCGCCTCCGTCCACTCGTAGTGGGCCGACCAGCCGGAGGCAGCGTGCGGGATCTGGTCCCTGAGGCAGTTGCGGTAGCGCTGCGCCGCCGCCCGCATCGCCGCCTTCGTGGCGAGCGGCGCGAGGCGAGGCGTCCCCGAGTGCGGCGGCGCGGCGGGCTCCGGATAGAGGTCGTCACGGACGATCTCAACGAGCCGCGCCGCCGAACCGGCGCGCACCCAGCGCTGCGCCGCAGCGTCCGCCGCAGCCGCGCCCGAACGCATGCGCAGCGCCTCATAGGCGTCGCGCAGCACCCGGGCCGCGTCGCTGGAGACGGCGATCTCCAGCGGCACGCCCTGGGACATGGCCGCCGGCAGCTCCGCCATCCGGCGCACCGCCTCGGCCTCGATGACCTCGGCGTGGCGCAGCATCTTGGCCGCCCTGGGCTCGGCCAGCAGGTCGAGCAGCTTGGCGTAGGCGTCGGCCGGCCAAGCGACGTCGCCCATCCGGGTCAGCGCGCGCGGCAAGCCGTGGGGCGTGGCGCCCAGCGCTGCGGGGATGGCGTGCTTCAGGCGTACGCCCAGCAGGGCGTCGGCCAGCGCGGCCACGTCGCGGCCGAACGCCAGCGCCATGCACAGCAGGTGCCGGCGCGGCGCCGGCGCGGTGACGAAGGCGGTGTGCGGCGCGGGCCAGAGCGCTGCGATGCGCCCGGCGAACTCGCCGGCCACCAGCTTCAGCAGCGACGTGGGCTCCGCCTTGGCCGGGACAAGGGGCGCGCCTGCGGTCTTGATCAACATGTCTGGCTCCCTTTGTTGGAGGCGGCGCGCGGCGCCTCCATCGGGAGCGTTCGCGCGGTCTAGAGGCGGGGTGAGGGGCGCACGCCCGGCCAATCTCGGGTGCGCGCGCAAGCGGGGCCGCAGAAGCGGTCCTGGCTTGAATTGGCGGCGCACATCGACATTCGACGACCTTTGGTTGGCGAAGGCGCGCCGTGTCTCATGAGGCGGGGCTGAGGCTCAAGCGGCAGTTGCGCGGGCGGCGAAGCTTTGCGCCGGCTGTGGCGCGCGGGCCACGCTGCGGGTTGCGGGCCGGCCCGCGCTGTGACAGGTCGAAAGGACCTTCGGGGGACTGCCGATGACCGACACCCAGCCCGCTTCCGTCTATGACCTGGCGCACGACGAGGCGCCGGAGAGCCTGGCGACCTTCGCCATCCTGGTGGACAACGAGCCGGGGGTGCTGCACCGGCTAGTCGGGCTGTTCGCCGCGCGGGGCTACAACATCGAGAGCCTGACGGTCGCCGAGACGGACCGCAACGCCCACACCAGCCGCGTCACGATCGTCACCCGCGGCACGCCGCAGGTGCTGTCGCAGATCGAGGCGCAGCTGGAGAAGATGGTCTCCACGCGCCACGTGCAGGATGTGACCAAGGACCCCAACGGCCTGGAGCGCGAGCTCGCCCTGGTGAAGGTGAAGGGGACCGGCCACGAGCGGGTCGAGGCGCTGCGCGTCTCCGACATCTTCCGGGCGAAGGTGATCGACACCACGCACGAGAGCTTCGTCTTCGAGGTGACCGGCGCCTCGGCCAAGATCGACCGCTTCATCGAGCTGATGCGCCCGCTGGGCCTGGTGGAGGTCTCGCGCACCGGCGTGCTCTCCATCCAGCGCGGCGTGGAGGTCCTCTAGGCGGAACAGGCGCGCGCCTGCGGCTATTGTAGCCATGGGGACGCGACGCCGTCGGAGCCTGAGGTTGCCCCCTGCCCGCCTGATCCTCTCCGTCCTGATGCTCGCCTGCCTGGCGGCGCCCGCACAGGCGCAGGTCTTCGGCCGCCGCGCGCCTAGCGGTCCGGTCGCGCCGCCGCCGGAAGGCACGCCCCCCTACGAGGCGGAGATCTGGCCGTTCCCGCCGCCGGACCCGAAGAGCTGGTGGGACGACAAGTGGCCCACGCCGCCCGAGGCGGCCGACCCGTTGGGCGGGCGCAGGCTCTACCGCGGCGAGCGGCTGCCGGTGATCGACAATGGGATCGACGCCTCGACCTACCGCCTGTGGGGGCTGATGCCCCTGCAGTGGCAGATGGTGCGCGAGGGCGAGATGATCCTGGAGGTCTGGGTGCGCCCCGCCCGCAGCGTCCGGCAGACGGTGGTGCGGGTGACGGTGCGCCGCGACGGCGAGGCGTTCGTCAACGCCCGCGCCGGGCTCGCCTGCTGCGAGGCCGGGATCGGCCGCCGCCTCGGCTTCGACCGCCAGTTGCCGGCCGGCTCGGCGCAGCGGTTCCTGGCGCTGCGGACCCACGCCATGTGGAGCTCGCCGCGCGAGGTGCGGGTGGACGAGGGCGGCGGGGCCAGCGAGGCGGTCTGCGTCGACGGCACCTCCTATGACCTGACGCTGCTGGTCCCCGGGCGCTCGCGCTCGCTGCGGCGGGCGTGCGACAGCGCCGAGATCGGCGAGGTCGCCGACGCCATCGAACCGCTGCTTCAGGCCGCCATCGGACACGATCCGCGGTTCGACGTGATCTTCCCTGGCGGGGTGAGCTACGCCTCGGCCAGAGGAGCCTACCAGGACCTGATCGCTGGCGGCGGCCGGCTAAAGGCGGACCCCAATGCGCGGCCGCAGCCGCCGGGCTTCGAGCCGGCGCCGGAGCCCGCCGAGGCTACGCCGCCTGCGCCCGCATCGCCGCGATGACCTTCGGCTTCACCACCGCACGCACGCTCGCGTAGGTGATGGCGAACAGGACGAGCTTCGAGCCGAGCGGGAATGTCGCCTTGTAGAGCGGCCAGTGCTCCGGGAGCCAGACGGCGACCGCGAGGTTAAGGGCGGCGGTGAGCGCGAAGAGGCCCGACCAGACGTAGCCGAAGGCGATCATCGCGCCATCTCCATGCCCGGCCGCGATCGGCGGCATGTAGCGCAGCATCCAGCCGCGCTTGAGGGTGACCACGGCGAGGATCACGTAGAACACCGACGGCTTGGCCATGAGGAAGCGGATGTCGTGCAGGTAGAGGCCGGCGACGCCGAACGCGAGCACGAGGCCCAGGCTCGCCCACTGCAGGGGCGCGATTGGCTTCTTCAGCACCGTCCAGAGCGCCATGTGCGCGAACCCCAGCGCCATGGCGGCGAGGGTCGCGACGGTGGCGCCGGCGCCGGCGACCACAAGGGCGGCGAAGAAGAGGCTAGAGGCGAGGTCGTTGACCAGCGGGCGGGCCGCGTAAGCGAGGTATTTCATGGGCTTGCCTGAGGAGTGAGGTTGAGCCCCAAGGCTATCGGGCCGGCGGGAAGGCCGTGAGACCGGAGCGCGAAAACCGCGCGGCGGCTCGCGCAAAACAGCTGTCCGTTGGCGCTTCGCCGGCGGCGGGTGCGACGCCGGCGGTCTTTAAATCCTAACCCTCGGCCCCTATATTCGTCCCGTCGGGTTCGCCCGACTATGGAGATAAACGCGCACGTAATAAGCGGACTGGACCCGGGTGCGATTCCCGGCGGCTCCACCAATCTTCTTCCGGGTTATCGCCGGGAAGCGAGGGGCCGATCAGCATCGACAGACGTGTAAAGGTGTTGCTTTCTCTCGGCCTGACCCACCGCTCCGGGTCTTTAAACTAAATGCGAACGATAACTTCGCTGAGGAAGTTCGCCTGGCCGCGTAAGCGGTCCGGTAACATCCGAACCAAGTCCTAGGGGTTCAGATCCCTAGGCGGGGCTCGGAGGGCGCCTGCCAACAGAAGCCCTCCACCGAATTCGAAGGGGCGGTCCGCAAGGGCCGCCCTTTTCCGTTGTTGCGGTGCGGAGTCGCCTTGCGCGCGCCTGCGCAGCCGCTACCTTTCGCCCACGCGTATTTCGGAGCTTCCATGGCGCAGGACCCGCCGGCCCAGGACTTGATGCACTACGAAGCCATGGCGCAGGACGCGCTGCGCGGGGTGGTCAAGGCTGCGCTGAAGCGCGCGGCGGCGCCGGACGGCCTGCCCGGGGCGCATCACTTCTACATCACCTTCAAGACCGAGGCGCCGGGCGTCTCGGCGCCGCCGGACCTGCTGTCGAAATACCCGGACGAGATGACCATCGTCCTGCAGCACCAGTACTGGGACCTCGCGCCGGGCGAGACCTTCTTCTCGGTGACCCTGCAGTTCGGCGGGCAGCCGAAGCGGCTGTCCATCCCCTACGCGGCCGTGACGCGCTTCTACGACCCGTCGGTGCAGTTCCTGCTGCAGTTCGAGCCACCGCAGCCCGCCGAACCGCCCAAGGGCCTGCCGGCGCCGCCTACCGAGCCCGCCGCGGAGGCTGCGCCGGCCAAGCCCGCCGAGGGCGAGGCGAAGATCGTCTCCCTCGACCAGTTCCGGAAGAAGTGACGTCCTCGATGAGTGAATCCGCCGCGCCGGAGCCCCTGACCGACGACGACATCCTGCAGCGGTTCCTCAGGACCAAGAACCAGCCCACCGGCTCGCAGACCCTGGGCTTCCGGATGGTCTCGGTCAGCCAGGCCGAGAAAACCGTCGAGGTCGAGTTCGAGGCCAAGCCCGAGTTCCTGCTCAACCCGATGAAGCAGATCCAGGGCGGCTACCTCTGCGCGATGCTCGACGAGTGCATGAGCGTGGCCTGCATGGTCGCCTCGGGCATGACCCACGTGGCGCCGACGGCGGAGATGAAGACCACCTTCTTCCGGCCGGGTATGCCCGGGAAGATCCGCGGGGTCGGCCGGGTGGTGCGCTGGGGCAGCCGGATCGCCTTCACCGAGGGCGAGCTCTTCGATCCGGAGGGCCGTACGCTCGCCAAGGCGACGGGCACGGCGATCCCCACGCCGTTCTCCAGCTACAAGGGCAAGTAGATGGTCAGGCGGCTCGCGGCGCTGGTCCTGGGGCTCTGGCTGGCCGCAGCACTGCCCGCCGCCGCCGGTCCGTTCGAGGACTGGGCCGCGGTGGTGGTGGCCGGCGACTTCCGGGCCCACAACGGCAAGCCCAGCGAGACCTTCGACAATGCGCGGCGCGACGTGTCTGCGGCGCTCACCCGCGTGGGTTTCAAGGCCGATAACCTGCGGCAGTTCTCGGTGAGGCCGGAGCGCTACAAGGACACCAACCCGGCCAAGTCGGAGGCGCAGGGCGTCTACACGACGCTGAAGGACCTCACCACCAAGACCGCCGGCGGGTGCCTGGCCTACTTCACCTCGCACGGCACGCCGCAGGGCATGGTGATGGACGAGCGGATGCTGGCGCCAGGCGTGCTGGCGCAGATCCTCGACCGCACCTGCGGCGAGCGGCCGACGGTGGTGGTGATCTCGGCCTGCTTCTCGGGCGTGTTCGTCCCCGCCCTGGCCGCCAGCAACCGGATGGTGCTGACGGCGGCGAGGCCCGACCGCTCCTCGTTCGGCTGCGGCGAGAGCGACAAGTATCCGTATTTCGACGAGTGCTTCCTGCAGTCGATCGAGGGCGCGGCCGACTTCCCGGCGCTGGCGGCGACGGTGCAGACCTGCGTGCGCGACCGCGAGCGGAAGGAAGGGATGAAGCCCGCGTCCGAGCCCCAGGTGTGGGTCGGTGCGGCCCTGAAGCCCCTGCTGCCGCTGTACGCCTTCGCACCGTCGGCGGTGCGACGAAACTGACTCTGCCGGGCGGCTTTGGGCGACTCAGCTAAGGCCCTACTAAGGGGTCCTTAAGTCCTTCAAATCCATCGCGAGGCGGATCCCCTTCATGCGGTCCATCGTCCACGCCGCGGCCGCCGCCCTGGCGCTGCTGCTCGCCCCGGCTGCGGCCTACGCGCAGGATCCGCCCGAGGCTGCGCCCGCAGCGCCGGCCCCCGCCGTCGACCTGCCCGACCGGCCGATCCCCTACACCGTGGTGCGGCCTAAGAAGTCCACGCCGCGTCCGAAGTCGGCTGCGCCGAAGCGCGCAAGCTCGACCACGACCGCCGCCGCGACGCCCGGCGCGACCGGCCCGGTGGTCGCGGGCGCCGTCGCGAGCGTGGGCGGCTTGCCCACGACGGTCGCCGGCGCGCGGCTTACGTCGGGCCAGCCGCTGCCGCCCGCGGAGCTGGAGGCCTTCGTCGACGGCATGGTGCGCGACGCCATGGCCCGCGAGCACGTCGCCGGCGTCACGGTCAGCGTGGTTCAGAACGGCCAGGTGCTGCTGAAGAAGGGCTACGGCTTCGCGGGCCTGAAGCCGCAGCGCCCGGTGGACCCCGACCGCACCCTGTTCCGCATCGGCTCGATCTCGAAGACCTTCACCTGGATCGCCCTGATGAAGGAGGTCGAGGCCGGCCGCATCCGGCTCGACGCACCGGTCAACCTGTACCTGCCCGAGAAGGTGCGCGTGCGCGACCAGGGCTATTCCGAGGACGTGCTGGTCCGCCACCTGATGGATCATTCCCCGGGGTTCGAGGACCGCGCGCTCGGCCACCTGTTCGAGGGCAACTACAACCGGGTCCGACCGATGGACCTCTACCTGCGCCAGGAACGGCCGAAGCGCGTGCGTACTCCGGGCCGCGTGTCGAGCTACTCCAACTATGGCGTCGCCCTGGCGGGCCAGGCGGTCTCCTACGTCACCGGCCGCCCCTTCGAGCGGCACATCGAGGAGCAGATCCTCGTGCCTCTGGGCCTGGGCCACACCACCTTCCGGGAGCCGCATGCGTCGCGGCGCGGCCTGCCCGGCCCAGCGCCGGCGTCGATCGCCGGCGACTTCTCCGACGCCTACCGCTGGAACGGCACGCGCTACGAGAAGCGCGGGTTCGAGTACATCGGCCACATCGCGCCCGCGGGCTCGGCGTCCTCGAGCGCTGGCGACATGGCGCGCTACATGATCATGCTGCTGAACAACGGGCAGCTGAACGGCGTCACCGTCTTCGGGCCCCGCGCGGCGCAGGCGTTCCGCACGCCGCTGCGGCCAACGCCCAACGGCATCAACGGCTGGGCGCACGGGTTCATGGTCTATGACCTGCCCGGCGGCTACCGTGGCTACGGCCATGGCGGCGCGACCATCTTCTTCCACTCCAACATGGTGGTGGTGCCGCAGCTGAACCTGGGGATCTTCGTCTCGACCAACACCGAAAGCGGCTCAGCGCTCGCCTCGCGTTTCCCCGACCGGCTGATCCGCCAGTTCTACGCCGCGCCCCTGCTCTACCCGCGCGAAGGCTCGGCCGAGCTGGCGCGCATGAGCGGCGCCTTCGACGGCGAGTTCCTCACCACGCGGCGCGCCTATTCGGGGCTGGAGGGCCTGGTCACCTCGCTGACCGGCGGCACGAGCGTCAGCGTCTCGCCGGCGGGCCTGCTGGTGACCGACAGCTTCGGCTCGACGCGGGCCTGGGTACCGGAAGGCGACCCCTCCGAGGGCCGGTTCATCGCCGTGGACGGTGACCAGCGGATGGCGTTCGCCATGCGCGACGGCCGCGCGGTCTCCATGGAGCCGTCGAACGGGGCCAGCCTCAACGTGCGCACCTCGTTCCTGCGCCAGCCGGGCCTGCTGGGCCTGCTAGCGGCGCTGACGGCGGCGGCGGCGATCGCCACCCTGGTGGGCATCTTCCTGCGCAACCGGCGGGAGTTCCGCGAGAACCAGGTGCAGGCCCGCGCGGCGCTCCTGCAGAACATCCAGGCCGGGCTGTGGCTCGCCGCCCTGGCGCTGTTCGGCTTCTGGCTCACCAAGACCGGCGACATCTCGCAGATCATGTACCGGTGGCCCGGCGCGATCCTGATCACCGCCTCGGCCTGCGCCTTCGTGGCCGCCTTCCTGACCATCGCCACCCTGGTGGCCCTGCCCGCGATCTGGCGCGGCGGGCGGCGCGTGGACAGCTGGACACCGCTGCGCAAGACCTTCTTCACGGTGACGGTGCTGGTCTATTCCGCCTTCACGGTGGTGGCCTTCACCTGGGGCGCGCTCACGCCCTGGAGCGGGTGAGCCGTCACGGGCCCCGCGAGGGCCGCAGCACGAGCATGAGGTAGCCGAAGGCGTCGGCGTGGCGGCGGTAGCAGTCGATCTCGAACTGCGCCGCGTCCACGACGCCACTGGCGACCTCGTCCGAACCGTAGCGGGGCCTCAGCTCCGCTATACGCGCCTCGAGCGGGCCGTAGTAGTTCGTCCACCAGGCCTCCTCCGAGAGCACGAAGTCCCCGACGACCTCGTATCCCTCCGCCCGGGCGATGATGCGTACGCCCTCCACGTCCGTCATCGCCGGGTATTCCGCCCAGTTGGCGGCGGCATCGGGTGGACGCTTCGGCTTGAGCCAGACGGGCTCGCTGAGGACCAGGTACCCGCCCGGCTTGAGCAACGGCTTCCAGGCCACGAGCGCGCGCGGCAGGCCGACGATGTAGGCGGCGCCCTCGCACCAGAAGAGGTCGAAACTCTCCGGCTTGAACGACAGACGGCGCATGTCGCCGCGCATCGTCCGGATGCGGCCGGACAGCCCCGCGCCCGCGGCGCGCCGGTCCAGGTCCCGCAGGAAAGGCGGGTGCATGTCTAGCGCCGTGATACGGGCCCGGGGCAGGAACTCGGCCAAATCCATCGTCTGGCCGCCCGGACCGCAGGCGATGTCGAGCACCGCCGGCTCACCGGGCAGGTCCGCGATCAGCCCGAGGGCCCGGCCCACGGTGGCGCGGTCGCCAGGGCCCTCGCGCGGCAGTTCGCTGTGAAGATCGAAGAAGACGGCGCGCTGCACGGGGTCGCTGAAGTCCATGCGCCTCTGCCGACCGCTCCCGACCTGAGTTGTCCACAGGTCCTTAAACTCCCCGTTTACCATGGACTGGGTAAATCCTGCCTAGCGGCGGGGCGAATCTGACATCGCGCACACGCCGTCTCGAGAGTTGGGGAAGGGACGCCCGCGTTGAACCAGCTTATGGCGGCGCTTCAGCGGTTCGGCATCGGGAGGCTGGCCGCCATCCTGGGCATCGCGGCCGGCGTCGCCGCGGTGCTCATCGCGCTGACCATGAACCTCGGCGAGCCGAAGGCGCTGCTCTATTCCAACCTGGACCTGAAGGAAGCCGGCTCGATCACCGCCGCCCTCGACCAGGCCGGCGTGAAGTACGAGGTGAAGGGCGATGGCTCGACCATCATGGTGCCGCGCGACGAGGTCGCCTCCACGCGGCTGATGCTGTCGTCCAAGGGCCTGCCGACCCAGGGCTCGGTAGGCTACGAGATCTTCGACCAGTCGAACGCGCTGGGGCAGACCGACTTCGTCCAGCAGCTGAACCGCCAGCGCGCCCTGGAGGGCGAGCTCGCCCGCACCATCCGCAGTCTCGACGGCATCACCTCGGCCCGCGTGCACCTGGTGCTGCCGAAGCGCCAGCTGTTCGAGGACGAGGGCGAGCAGCCCTCCGCGGCCGTGACGATCGGGGTCGGCGGCCGCGAGCCCTCGGCCGACCAGGTCCGCGCGATGCAGAACCTGGTGGCGGGCTCGGTCCCGAACCTGAAGCCCGACCGCGTCACGGTCGTCGACCAGCACGCCAAGACGCTCTCGGGCGGCGACACCGGCATGGCCGCCGAGGCCGACGGGCGCAAGTCCGAGGTCGAACAGCGCATCGCCAAGCAGGTGAAGACCATGGTCGAGGGCGTGGTCGGCGCCGGCAAGGCGCGGGTGAACGTCACCGCCGACCTCGAGCTCGCCCGGGTCACCGTGCAGCAGGAGACCTACGACCCCGACGGGCAGGTGATCCGCTCGGAATCCACCACGGACGAGAACGCCACCGAGAACGCCGCGAACGCGTCCGGCGAGGTCTCGGCGGCGGCCAACATCCCGGGCGGCGGCGCGACCGACGAGAGCCGCGACTCCTCGCGCAGCGGCCGCCAGGAATCGACCACCAACTATGAGATCTCCAAGACCGTCCGCACGGAGCAGATCGAGCCCGGCCAAGTGAAGCGCCTGTCGGTGGCCGTCGCCGTCGACGGGGTCGTGGCGCCCGGCGCGGGCGGCAAGCCCGGGGCGTACACGCCCCGCTCCGCCCAGGAGATGCAGCAGATCGAGCAGCTGGTCCGCACCGCCGTCGGCTTCAACCAGGAGCGCGGCGACCAGGTTTCGGTGGTGAACGTGCGCTTCCCCTCCTCGGCCGACCCGAACGGCGTGGAGGCCGCCAACCCGCTGATGGGCTTCGACAAGAACGACATCATGCGCGCGGTGGAGATCGGCGTCATGGCGATCGTCGGCCTATTGATGATGCTGTTCATCGTGCGGCCGCTGCTGAAGGGCGCCATGGGCGGCGGCGGCGGCGGACAGCCGATGATGATCGGCGGCCCGCAGGTCACCCAGGTGATCACCGCGGCCGACGGCCAGCAGATGCAGATCGCCGTCGACCCGAACAGCGGCCAGAACCTGGCCCTGCCTAGCCCGGCCGGCGAGCTGGACCACAAGATCGACATCGCCCGGATCGAGGGCCAGGTGAAGGCCTCCTCGATCAAGCGCGTGTCCGAGTTCGTCGAGAAGCATCCGGAGGAGTCGGTCTCCATCCTCCGCAGCTGGCTGCATGAGACCTCCTGATGGCCAAGAAGCCCAAGAGCGTCCCCAGCGCCGACGTCCTCTCCGGTCCGGAGAAGGCCGCCGTGGTCCTGCTCGCGCTCGGCGAGGAGCACGCCAACGTCTGGGCCTCGCTGGACGAGGACGAGATCAAGGAAGTCTCCCAGGCGATGGCGGGGCTGGGCACCGTCTCGGCACAGGTGGTCGAGGACCTGCTGGTGGAGTTCGTCTCCGGGCTCTCGGGCGCGGGCTCGGTCATGGGCTCGTTCGAGCAGACCCAGAAGCTGCTCGCCTCGATCATGCCGGGCGACAAGGTCGACGCCCTGATGGAGGAGATCCGCGGGCCGGCCGGGCGGACCATGTGGGACAAGCTCGGCAACGTAAACGAGGCCGTGCTCGCCAACTACCTGAAGAACGAATACCCGCAGACGGTCGCGGTGGTGCTCTCGAAGATCAAGTCCGAGCATGCCGCGCGCGTGCTGGCCGCCCTGCCCGAGGACTTCGCGCTGGAATGCGTGACCCGCATGCTGCGCATGGAGCCCGTGCAGCGGGAGATCCTCGACAAGATCGAGCAGACCCTGCGGACCGAGTTCATGTCGAACCTGGCGCGCACCTCCAAGCGCGACAGCCACGAGATGATGGCCGACATCTTCAACGCCTTCGACCGGCAGACCGAGGCGCGGTTCATCACCGCGCTGGAGGAGCGCAACCGCGAGGCGGCCGAGCGCATCCGGGCGCTGATGTTCGTGTTCGAGGACCTGTCGAAGCTCGATCCGGGCGGCGTCCAGACCCTGCTGCGCGGGGTGGACAAGGACCAGCTGGCGCTCGCCATGAAGGGCGCTTCCGACGGCCTGCGCGAGATGTTCTTCTCCAACATGTCCGAACGCGCCTCCAAGATCATGCGCGAGGACATGGAGAGCATGGGCCCGGTACGCCTGCGTGACGTGGACCAGGCGCAGATGGCGATGGTGCAGGTCGCCAAGGACCTGGCCGCCAAGGGCGAGATCATGCTGGCCGGCAACGGCGGCGACGACGAGCTCGTCTACTGATGTCGGACCTGCGGAAATTCGCCTTCGACACCGAGTTCGACGCCCGCGGCGGCGTGGCCTTCCAGCCGCCGCGCCCGAAGCGGGCGTTCACGCCCGAAGAGGTCGAGCAGATCAAGGCGCAAGCCTACGCCGAGGGCGAGCGGGCGGGGCTGTCCAGCGTCCAGGCCGAGCAGTCGCGCGCGCTGGCGCAGGTCGCCGCGGTGTGCGGCCAGGCCCTGCCGAAGCTGGCCGAGGTGGCGCACGAGCACCGCGAGACCTCGGCGCGCCTGGCGCTGGCCTGCGGCCGGGCGATCGCCGCGGCCGCCCTCGACCGCTTCCCCGAGGCGCCGGTGAAGGCGGCCATCGAGGCGCTGGCCCGGGAGATCGAGTCCGCGCCGCGGCTGGTGGTCAACGCCGCCCCTGACAGGGCCGCCAGCCTGCAGGGCGTGCTGGAGCAGACCGCCCAGTCGATCGGCTTCGGCGGCGCGATCCAGGTGAAGGCCGACGCCTCTCGCAGCGCGCTGGCCTTCACCCTCGACTTCGGCGACGGCTCGGCGGCCTTCGACCCCGAGGCGGCCGCGCAACGTGTGGCGGAAGCCCTGGAGGCGGCGCTGGCCGCCGAAGGCTTGCACGCCGAACCCCTCATTCCCGGAAGCGAAGGCTAGGCCATGTCGGAATCCGACAACGAGATGAAGCTCGACGAATTCGCCCCCGGCGAAGGGCCGCTGCCCGAGGTGACCGACGAGGAGAAGACCGCGGGCGACCTCGCCCCGGTGTTCGACGTGCCGGTGAGCATCTCCGCGGTGCTGGGCCGCGCCAGCCTCTCGGTCGCCCAGCTGCTGCAGCTCGCCCAGGGCTCGGTGCTGGAGCTGGACCGCAAGGTCGGCGAGGCGATCGACATCTATGTGAACAACCGCCTGGTGGCGCGCGGCGAGGTCGTGATCGTCGACGAGCGGCTGGGCGTGACCATGACGGAAATCATCAAGGACGGCGACGCGGCGGCCTGAGGCCGGCGCGGGAAGGACGTAAGGAGACAAAACGATGCGGCTTCTGGTCGTCGGACGACTGAACGGGCAGCTCTCCACCGCCGTGAAGATGGCGATGAGCGCGGGCGCCAAGGTGAGCCACGTGGAGACCATCGAGGCCGCCACGCACGCGCTGCGCGCGGGCCAGGGCGCGGACCTGCTGATGGTCGAGTACCAGCTCGACATCGCCGGCCTGATCGCGGCCAACGAGGCCGAGCGGATCCGGGTGCCGGTGGTGGCCTGCGGCGTCGGCGCCGACGCCATGGGCGCGGCCGCGGCGATCAAGGCCGGCGCCAAGGAGTTCATCCCGCTGCCGCCCGACGCGGAGCTGATCGCAGCCGTCCTGGCCGCCGTCGCCGACGACAACCGCCCGATGGTGGTGCACGACCAGGCGATGAAGGCGGTGATCGCGCTGGCCGACCAGATCGCCGGCTCCGACGCCTCGATCCTGATCACCGGCGAGAGCGGCTCCGGCAAGGAAGTCATCGCCCGCTACGTGCACCAGAAGTCCCGCCGCGCCTCGAAGCCGTTCATCAGCGTCAACTGCGCGGCGATCCCGGAGAACCTGCTAGAGAGCGAGCTGTTCGGCCACGAGAAGGGCGCCTTCACCGGCGCCGTGGCGCGGCGGATCGGCAAGTTCGAGGAGGCCAACGGCGGCACCCTGCTGCTGGACGAAATCTCCGAGATGGACGCGCGCCTGCAGGCCAAGCTGCTGCGCGCCATCCAGGAGCGGGAGATCGACCGGGTGGGCGGCACCAAGCCGGTGCGGGTCGACATCCGCATCCTCGCCACGTCGAACCGCGACCTCGCCCAGGCGGTGAAGGACGGGACGTTCCGCGAGGACCTGCTCTACCGCCTCAACGTCGTGAACCTGCGCCTGCCGCCGCTGCGCGAGCGGCCGGGCGACGTGCTCGCGCTCGCCGAGTTCTTCGTGAAGAAGTACGCCGCGGCCAACGGCGTACCCGTGCGGCCGCTGTCGGCCGACGCCCGCCGGCGGCTCGGCATCCACCGCTGGCCCGGCAACGTGCGCGAGCTGGAGAACGCGATGCACCGCGCGGTGCTGCTCTCCGTCGGCCCCGAGATCGAGGAAGCCGCCATCCGCCTGCCCGACGGCCAGCCGCTGTCGACCGTGGATCCGGCCGCACGCACGGCGCATGCCGCTTCCTTCGCGGCGGAGAGCGCCAGCCGCGGCTTCGTCGGCCAGACGGTGGCCTCGATGGAGCAGCAGCTGATCCTCGATACTCTCGAGCACTGCTTGGGCAACCGCACGCACGCGGCCAACATCCTGGGCATCTCGATCCGGACGCTGCGCAACAAGCTGAAGGAGTATGCGGAAGCCGGCGTCTCGGTGCCGGCGCCGCAGATGGGCGCGAGCGCGGCCTGACCTGAATGGCTGACACCGGACTCGCAGGACTGGCCGCCCAGCGCCCGAGCGCGCGGGAGATGCTGGGCTGGGTGATGCGCGGCGAGGTGGCCCTGGCGCTCGGCGTCGTGGGCATCGTCGTCCTGCTGATCCTGCCCGTCCCGGCCTTCCTGCTGGACGTCTTCCTGGCGCTGTCGATCACCAGCGCCGTGCTGATCCTGATGACCTCGCTGCTGATCAAGCGGCCGCTGGAGTTCACCGCCTTCCCGACGGTGCTGCTGGTGGCGACGCTCTACCGGCTGGGCCTGAACATCGCCTCCACGCGCCTGATCCTCGGCCACGGCCACGAGGGCGTGCACGGGGCGGGCAAGATCATCGAGGCCTTCGGCAAGCTGATGATGGGCGGCAGCTTCATCATCGGGGTGATCGTGTTCGCCATCCTGGTGCTGGTGAACTTCGTGGTCATCACCAAGGGCTCGGGGCGTATCGCCGAAGTGGCCGCGCGCTTCACCCTCGACGCCATGCCGGGCAAGCAGATGGCGATCGACGCCGATCTGTCGGCCGGGCTGATCGACGACACCGAGGCCAAGAAGCGCCGCAAGGAGCTGGAGCAGGAGAGCACCTTCTTCGGCGCCATGGACGGCGCGTCGAAGTTCGTGCGCGGCGACGCCGTGGCGGGGCTGGTGATCGTCGCCATCAACATCATCGGCGGCATCCTGATCGGGGTGATCCAGCACAAGGTGCCGATCGGCGAGGCCGCCTCGACCTACACCATCATGACCATCGGCGACGGCCTGGTCTCGCAGATCCCGGCGCTGGTCATCTCCATTGCGGCGGGCTTCCTGGTGTCGAAGTCGGGCGTCGAGGGCTCCGCCGACAAGGCGCTGGTCACCCAGCTGGCCATGAACCCGATCAGCCTGGGCATGGTGGCCGCCACCGCCGGCGTCATCGCGCTGATCCCCGGCATGCCGATGATCCCGTTCGCGGTGGTCTCGGTCGCGTCGGGCGTGCTGGCCTGGCGCAGGTCGCGGGCGGCGCTGGTCCCCGAGACGGTGGAGGCGGCGCCAGCCGCGGCCGAGGAGGTCGAGGAGCCGATCGGCCAGACGCTCGCCATCGACGACATCAAGATCGAGCTGGGCTACGGCCTGCTGGGCCTGATCAACGACCTGGAGGGCCGCCGGCTCACCGACCAGATCAAGGCCCTGCGCCGCACCCTGGCGGCCGACTTCGGCTTCATCATGCCCAGCGTGCGCATCCTCGACAACATGCGCCTGCCCTCGCAGGGCTACGCCATCCGCATCAAGGAGATGGAGGCCGGCGTCGGCGAGGTGCGGCTCGGCCAGCTGATGGCGATGGACCCGCGCGGCGGCCAGGTGGAGCTGCCGGGGGAGCACATGCGCGAACCGGCGTTCGGCCTGCCCGCCACCTGGATCGACGAGAGCCTGCGCGAGGAGGCGACCTTCCGCGGCTACACCATCGTGGACCCGGCGACGGTGCTGACCACGCACCTGACCGAGATCCTCAAGGAGAACATGCCGGACCTGCTCTCCTACGCCGAGGTGCAGAAGCTCCTGAAGGAGCTGCAGCCGGAGCAGAAGAAGCTGGCCGACGAGCTGATCCCCAGCCAGGTCACCGCCACCACCGTGCAGCGCGTGCTGCAGGCCCTGCTGCGCGAGCGGATCTCCATCCGCGACCTGCCCTCGATCCTGGAAGGCATCGGCGAGGCCGCGCCGCACACCAGCTCCGTGACCATGCTGGTGGAGCAGGTGCGCCAGCGGCTCGCCCGGCAGATCTGCTTCGCCTACCGCGGCGACGACGGCGCCCTGCCGATCGTCACCCTGTCGCCGGAGTGGGAGCACGCCTTCGCCGACGCCCTGGTGGGCGGGGGCGAGGAGAAGCAGCTCGCCCTGGCCCCGTCGCGGCTGCAGGAGTTCATCCGCAGCATCCGCGAGACGTTCGAACGGGCGGCGCTGGCCGGCGACACCCCGGTG
Organism: Phenylobacterium sp.; assembly: GCF_036563285.1. Lineage (GTDB taxonomy): Bacteria > Pseudomonadota > Alphaproteobacteria > Caulobacterales > Caulobacteraceae > Phenylobacterium. Next base: position 1,467,684 of record NZ_DATCMR010000011.1, on the reverse strand, counting down.
CTGCTGACCAGCCCGGGCATCCGGCCCTACGTCCGCTCGATCATCGAGCGCTTCCGCGGCCAGACGCCGGTCATGAGCCAGAACGAGATCCACGCCCGGGCCCGGCTGAAGACCGTCGGCACCATCTGAGCCGTACCACATTGGCCGGCAGGGCCATTTGCCAAGAGCTTCGTGGGGGGCCGATCGCCTGGAAGGCGGCCGAGGCCCAGCGCCAGGCGCAGGCGGCCTCGGCGAAGGTGGCCCGAGGCGAGTGAGCTACGTCGCCCGGCGCCTGGCGCGCAGGGCGATGCGGGCCTGGCCGACGCCAGTGGCGGCGAGGTAGATCAGGATCAGCCCCAGGAAGCCCATCATCAGGCCGCCGTGGGCCTGCGGGGCCAGGGCCGGCTGGGCGGCGACCAGGCGGCGCAGGGCGCCCACGCGCAGCAGCATCTCCTGCAGCAGCCCGCCGACGAGCACGTAGTAGGCCCCCACCATGCAGACGATGTGGAGGTACCGCCAGGCGCCGGGCGGTGTCTTCCAGCGGGCCAGGGCGAAGCCTGCCGCGCTGAGGACCATCGACGTCATGGCCAGGTAGTGCGGGCGATGGAGATGCCCCTGGCTGTAGATCGTCAGGCTGAGGGCGCCGCCGACCAGCATGGCGCCAGTGAAGACGTCGCCCCAGAAGCGGTGGCGGGCCGTCCCCTTGCGGGCGACCATCAGCCAGGCGCCGGTGGGCAGGGCCACCAGGCAGGCAAGCGTGTGCAGCGTCCCCGCGAGCGGGGAGAACAGGGTCCAGTTCATGGCGACGTCCTTGGGGTTCAGGGCCGCTAGCGCAGCGGGGCGCAGCCCTTGCCGGTGAGGTTCTTCGACAGGAAGGCCACCGCCTTGGGCCAGTTGTCGGCGCGGGCGGCCTGGGTGTCCTCGAGCGTGCCTCCGGCCATGGCGAACATCTGCGGATTGACCGGGCCGGTGACGACGGCGGGCTTGCCCAGCGCGAGGTGGCCGGTGTCGTAGGCCAGGTGCTGGTGCTCATGGGGGAAGTGGGCGGCGTCGAGCCGGGCCATGACCGCCTCGGACATCGGGGTGGACGGCCACAGGCGGTCCTGGCGGCCGGAGATCAGCAGGACGGGGCCGGCGATCTTCTCCACCCGGATCACCGCGTCGGCCGGCGCGAGCTTCAGCCCGCCTTCGTAGGCGCCGCGGATGCCGCCCTTGGCTAACCCCGAGTAGTCGTAGGCGGCGTGGCCCAGGGGCTTGCCCTGCCAGGTCCACGAGCTCTTGGCCGAGGGCAGGTTGCGCACTGGGTCGTAGCCCGCCCAGGCGACACTGGAGGGCACGGCCGCCACCACGGCGCAGACGCGCTTGTCGAGGGACGCCACGATCAGGCCCGCCTCCCCGCCCTTGGAGACGCCGACCAAGCCGACGCGGCGGCCGGCCACCTCGGGCCTGGCCTGCAGCCAGTCGACGGCGCGGGTGATGGTCTCCAGCGGGACCTCCTCCAGCGTCTGCGGCTGGCCGGGAGAGCGGAAGTAGGAGATGGCGAGCGCCCCCAGGCCCTCGTCGGCGAGGTCCTTGGCCATGCGGGCGGCTCCGGCGTATCCGCCCTCCGAGCCGCCAATGACGATGGTGACCGGCCCGCCCACCTTCGCGGGCGGATAGTAGGTCCCAATCATCCCGGGCCCCAGTTCCCGCACGGGCGCAGGCGCAGCCGCAGCGGCGGTTGCGGTCAGGGCGAGCGTCAGCGCGATTGCCGGCGCTCTGCTGTTGATTGCACTCTGTATTGCAGAGTAAATGCTCATGGTCGGTCTCCTTTGGCGCGATGCGGACGGGCTCAGCCTTCGGCCGAGCCGCCCTCGATGATGGCCTTGAGGTACTGGAGGTGGGCGGCGTAGGCCTTGCGGCCTGCCCGGGTGATCTGAGCCCGCGTCCGCGGCTTCTTACCCACGAAGTCCTTCTCGATGGCCACGTAGCCGGCCTTCTCGAGCGTGGCGAGATGGGCGCCGAGGTTGCCGTCGGTGGCCTGGGAGATGGCCTTCAGGCGCTTGAACTCCAGCGCCTCGTCCTCCGGCAGCGCGTTGAGCACCGACATGATCTTCAGCCGCGTGGACTGGTGGATGATCTCGTCCGCTTCGGCCATGGCTCAGGCCTTCCTGAGCCAGAGGCCGCCCAGGATCAGCCCGCCGCCGCCGGCGAGCGCCATCCAGGCGAAGAACTGCTCGCGGCCCCAGGTGGCGGCGAAGATGGTGATCAGCATCACCGCCGTCCCGATCGCCGTCATCCGCCAGCCGATGGCGAGGCCCATGACCATGTAGGCCATGCCGATGGCCAGCGTCATGACGCCCTCCGCCACCACGACCGAGCCGGTCGGCGCCAGGGCCTGGATCCCGAAGCCCAGGAGGGTGAAGGCGAAGGCGATGGTCAGCGCGCCGACCGCCTGGTTGCGGCCGCCGCGCCTGCTGCGGGTCTTCAGGCCGATGACCACGCTCCCGATGACGCCAAGGACGATGAGGCTCGGCCACAGGACGCCGCCGTACGGCGCGCGCAGGACGCCGAGACTGTTGGCGACGACCCAGATGACGCCCCACAGGATGAGGTGCGGGCTGGCGCGCTCGTAGCCGATCGCGGTCGCGGAGCGGTCGGCGGCCGCCTCGGCCTCTTTCAGGGCGCGGGCGGCGTCTTCGCGAGGAATGGTCATCGGCAACTCCGAGAACTCTGTCATGCAGAGTATTCTGCGGTGAGACTTGGGAGTCAAGTAGCCCTGTGGTCGTCATCCCCGGGCTCGCGCGAGGGATGACGCATCCTGAAGTGGCAGGGGGAGCCGGCAAGCTTTGCCGCGACGTCTGCGACGTTGCGGGTCGGGCCGGCGGCTGGTAGCGGTGCGGCGGGGGTCAGAGCCCCTATTGAGTCTCGGGATTCGGATGCGGCGACCTCTTTCCAGACCTCAGGGCCCGGGCGCGGCCGTCCTTTGGGACCTGCTCACCTTCGAGAAGCTGATGACCAATACGGTCGTCCACCTCGTCTACTGGGCGGGGCTGGGCATCGTAGCGATCGTGGGCATGGGAGTGGTGGGCGCGACCATCGGGGTGGCGATCCGCGAGGGCAGCCTGGTCGGCATCCTGCTGGCGATCCCGGTGCTGGTCGGCGGCCTCCTGGGCATTGCCGCCGTGGTGCTGCTGTGGCGCTCGTTCATGGAATTCTACGTGGCGATCTTCAAGATCAGCGAGGACCTGAACTTCCTGCGCAAGGAAGCCGAGGCCGAGCGGGCGCGGATGGAGCGGCCGCGGGCTTAGGGCGGATTTCCCTCCGCTGGATGGGGAGGGACCGGCCGCGTAGCGGCCAGGGTGAGGAAGTGTGGTGAAGGATCTGGAGTCAGCGTTTGATGGCGACTCCCTCACCCGGCTCGCCTCGGGCGAGCTGTCCCTCCCCATCAGGGCAGGGAAACTAGCGCCCGCCGGCCCGTCTTAGCCCCAGTTCGTCCATGGCGGCGGACTCGATCTGGCCCTGCTTCTTGAGGCCGTCGAGGCGCATCTGCTCCGCGACGTGCTCGTACTTCTTCTGCTCCTCGAAGGCCTGGGCGAGGCTGTCGCGGGCGCCGCGCTCCTCCTCGAGGATCTCCAGGATCTTGGCGTGGACGTCGGCCTTACGGGCGTTGAGCGCCTTCAGATAGGCGAGCAGCTGGGCGATTGAGCCGGGGTCGCGCGGGCAGGCGGCGCTCTCGGCCTCGCCCTGGGCGGAGAGGACGGCGAGCTGCATCTCGGCGGCCATGCGGCGCTCGCCGATCTCCGCCAGGCGCTTCTGGCGGACCTCCACCTCGTAGGTGGAGAGCTTGATCAGGGACTTGGCCCAGCCGCCGCTCATGCGGCCTCACTGAGGATCTGGCCCAGGTGGGCGAAGGAGGCCTCGAGGCCGGTGGCGTCGTGCGGATCCTGGCTAAGGAAGCCTTCCAGGGCGGGATTGAGCTGGATGGCGCGGTCGACCAGCGGGTCGGCGCCGGCGCGGTAGGCGCCGATGCGAATCAGCTCTTCCATGTTGGTGTAGGCCGAGAGCACCTGCCGGGCGGAGGTGACCAGCTCGCGCTCGTGCGGCAGCTGGCAGCCCGGCATGGTCCGGCTGATCGACTTCAGCACGTTGATGGCCGGGAAGCGGCCCCGCTCGGCGATGGCCCGCTCCATGACGATGTGGCCGTCGAGGATGCCTCGCACGGCGTCGGCGATCGGCTCGTTGTGATCATCGCCGTCGACCAGCACGGTGAACAGGCCGGTGATCGGCCCGGCCTTGGTGCCGTCGGGGCGGATAGGCCCCGGTCCGGCGCGCTCCAGCAGCTTGGGCAGCTCGGTGAACACGGTGGGCGTGTAGCCCTTGGTGGTCGGCGGCTCGCCGGCGGCCAGGCCGATCTCGCGCTGGGCCATGGCGAAGCGGGTGACGCTGTCCATCAGGCAGAGGACTTCCATGTCCTGGTCGCGCAGGAACTCGGCGATGGCCATGGTCATGTAGGCGGCCTGGCGGCGCTTCAGGGCCGGCTCGTCTGAGGTGGCGACGACCACGATGGCGCGCTTCAGCCCCTCCGGCCCCAGGGTCTCCTCGATGAACTCGCGGACCTCGCGGCCCCGCTCGCCGATCAGGCCCACCACGACGGCATCGCAGTCGGCGTTCTTGGCCAGCATGGAGAGCAGCACGGACTTGCCGACGCCGGAGCCGGCGAAGACGCCCAGGCGCTGGCCGCGGCAGCAGGTGGTGAAGACGTTCATGGCGCGCACGCCGACGTCGAGGCGCTCGCCCACGCGGTCGCGGGCGTGGGCCGCGGGCGGCGGGGCCTTCAGCGGATAGGGGGCGGCCCCCTGCGGCAGGGGGCCGAGGCCATCGATGGGTTCCCCGAAGGCGTCCACGATGCGGCCGAGCCAGGCCTTGGTGGGGCGCACGGCCGAGCCCTGCGGCTCGATGCGGATCTCGGCGCCGGGGGCGACGCCCTCCACGGGGCCGAAGGGCATCAGTAGGGCGCGGGTCTCGCGGAAGCCGACGACCTCCGCCGCCAGCGGCTTCTCGCCCAGGCGCACGATCTCGGCCCGGGCGCCGACCGCCAGGCGCGTGAGGCCGCCGCGGGCTTCGATCAGCAGGCCGTTCACCGCGGCGACGCGGCCGGAGACGGTGAGCGGGTCGAGCCGCTCGACGGCGGCCACAAGGCTGTGCACGGGTAGCCCTCGGAACTGAGGGCCCAGGGTCGGCGCGTCGCTGTTAAGGCGGCGTGAAGATTTTGCCGGCCTCCCCCTATAGGGGGAGCGCTTTCCCTCCCTTGATGGGGAGGGAAATTATCTCAGCGCGTTTGCCAGCTTCAGCGCCTGCCTCGGGTGGCGCGCCGCCAGCCGCGCGGCTTTGAGCGGGTGGCGGCGGGCGGCTTTGAGGGCGGTGCGGCGGACGGCCTGACGGACCAGGGGCTTCACCTTCTCAAGGCGGCCGCGGCCGGCCCAGGCGGCGGCGGCCGCCAGCGCCAGGAGGCCGACGCCCAGGACGAGGCCGCGGTGCTTCTGTGCCTCGGTGTAGACCGAGAACCTGCGGCCGGAGCCGACGTGGGCGCTGTGCACCTCGCCGTCCACGCCCGGCTCGTAGAGGCTGTCGGTGCGCGGCTTGCGGCCCTTGCGGGTCGACAGCGCCGGGATCACCGCGCCGAAGAAGCGGTCGGCGAACCTCGGCGCGGCCGCGCCGGTGAGCACCATCTGGCGCCCGCCCGCGCCGACGGTGATCTGGCGCACCGGGTGAACGGCGGCGTGCAGGATGGCGTCGGCCACCACCTCCGGCGCATAGACCGGCGGCGGCACGCGCGCGGGCTTGTCCATGAAGTTGCGGGCGTGCTCGGGGAAGGGCGTGGCGATGCTGGAGGGCTTGATCAGGCTCACCGAGACCGGTGCGCCCTCGCGCAGCAGCTCGATCCGCAAGCTGTCGGTGAAGCCCTTCACCGCGTGCTTGGAGGCCGAATAGGCGCTCATCAGCGGCGCGGCGATGTCGGAGAGGATCGAGCCCACATTGATGATCGCCCCGCCGCGGGCGCGCAGGTGCTTGAGGGCCTCGATAGAGCCGTTCACGACGCCGAAGTAGTTGGTGCGGAAGACCCGCTCGTGGTCCTCGATCGGGATCTCGGCCGCGTCGCCGTAAACGCCCACGCCGGCGTCGTTGACCCAGGTGTCGAAGCCGCCGAAGCGGGCGAGCGCGGCGCGGCCGACCTTGGCCACGTCCTCGGGGTTTCCGACGTCGGCGACCACGTAGTGGGCCCGGCCGCCCTGCGCGTTGATCTCGTCGCTGGCGAGCTTCAGGGCCGTCTCGCTGCGGGCCACGAGCACCACGGCGGCGCCGGCCTGCGCGGCCTTCTTCGCGGTGGCGAGCCCTATGCCTGAGCTCGCGCCGGTGATGACGATGACCTGTTCGGCGAGCGGCTTCAGCTTCAGGCGCATGGGGTCCCTCTTCTTTGTGATGGAGGGAAAACCGTGGGCGGAGCGGGGCTGTTCCTCAGCCGCCTTCCGCTTCGGCCCGGCTGTCCAATCACAAAAGATTCAACCGGGGTGCGACCCGTGGCCCGCGAGGCGCGGCTTGTCCGCGAATCTCAAATCAGATTAACGATTCAGGTCAGAGGGCATCACCGGATTAACCAGTCTTAAATTAACTCGCTGGCAAGTTAACGGCGAGGCTGGGTCCGGATTCCGCAGAATTGCGCGGGCCTGCAGGGGAGCAGTAGGAGAGGCGAATGCGCGTACTGTTGATCGAGGACGACAGCGCTACGGCCCAAAGCATCGAACTGATGCTGAAGTCCGAAGGGTTCAACGTTTATACTACGGACCTGGGCGAGGAAGGCGTCGACCTCGGCAAGATCTACGACTACGACCTGATCCTGCTCGACCTGAACCTGCCTGACATGTCCGGAATGGACGTGCTGCGCACGCTGCGGGTCGGAAAGATCAACACCCCGATCATGATCCTGTCGGGCACGGCCGAGATCGACACGAAGGTGAAGACCTTCTCCGGCGGCGCCGACGACTACATGACCAAGCCGTTCCACAAGGACGAGCTGGTCGCCCGCATCCACGCCGTGGTCCGCCGCTCCAAGGGCCACGCGCAGTCGGTCATCAAGACCGGCGACATCACCGTCAACCTGGACGCCAAGACCGTGGAAGTGAACGGCCTGCGCGTCCACCTGACGGGCAAGGAATACCAGATGCTGGAGCTGCTCTCCCTGCGTAAGGGCACGACCCTGACGAAGGAGATGTTCCTGAACCACCTGTACGGCGGCATGGACGAGCCGGAGCTGAAGATCATCGACGTTTTCATCTGCAAGCTGCGCAAGAAGCTGGCGGCCGCCGCCGACGGGAAGCATCACATCGAGACCGTCTGGGGCCGCGGCTATGTTCTGCGCGACCCGCAGGAGGCCGTCGTCGCCGCCTGACTGGCGAATGTCTGAGGAGAGTTGGAACGCCCGCCCCCCACCGGCGGGCGTTTTCATTTGAGCACGGCGCCGGTAGCTTCGCCCCAACGAGGGGCTGGGGACGGGAACGGCATGGGACGGCTGCTGGCGCTCATCGGCGCCCTGATCGTGGCGGCGCTGATCGCCTGGGCCGGCGAGCGGCCGCCGAAGCCTGAGCCCGCGACCGCGCCGGCGACCGCCTTCTCCGCCGAGCGGGCCATGGCCGACGTGCGCGAGATGGCGCGCGCGCCCCACCCCATGGGATCGCCGGAGAACCGGCGGGTGCGCGACTACCTCGTGGGGCGCATGGCGGCGCTGGGGCTCTCGCCGGCGATCCGCGTCGACAGCGCCATGAGCCACCGCCTTAGGGAGGGCGACGTGCGGCTCTCGGGCGGCCAGGTGGAGAACATCGTGGGCGTGCTGCCCGGCCGCGACCGTAGCGCGCCGGCTGTGGCCCTGATGGCCCACTACGACAGCGTGCCGGGATCGCCCGGCGCGGCCGACGACGCGGCGGGTGTGGCCTCGGCCCTGGAGACCGTGCGGGCGCTGAAGGCGCAGGGGACGCCGGCGCGCGACGTGATGGTGCTGATCACCGACGGGGAGGAGTCCGGGCTGCTGGGCGCGCGGGCGTTCTTCGAGCGGGACCCGCTGGCCAAGCGGGTCGGCCTGATCCTGAACATGGAGGCGCGCGGCAACGGCGGCCGGGTGCAGATGTTCGAGACCAGCCCCGGGAACGGCCCGCTGATCGAGCTCTTCCGCAAGAGCGCCGTGCGGCCGGCGTCCTCCTCGCTGTCGGTGTTCATCTACGAGACCATGCCGAACGACACGGACTTCTCCGTGCCGAAGAAGCTGGGCTTCCAGGGGCTGAACTACGCCTTCATCGGCCGGCAGTTCGACTACCACTCGCCGACCTCGACGCCGGCCAACCTGGACCGCGGTTCGCTGCAGGACATGGGGACGCAGGTGCTGGCCGCCACGCGGGCCGCGGCGAACGCCCAGGCGCTGCCCGCCAAGGGCGAGGACGCGGTCTACAGCCAGCTGTTCGGCGACGTGACCCTGGCCCACCCGGCGTGGGTGGGCTGGCTGGTGCTGGCGGCGGCGGCGGGATTGATCGCGGTGGCCGTGCAGCGGTCGCGGCGGAAGGAGACCTTCCCCTGGACCGACGCCCTGCGCGGCGCCGGCGCGTTCGTGGTGGCGGTGCTGGGCAGCGCCACGGTGCTGCATTTCGCGCGCAAGGCCAGCGGCGCGGGCATGGGCTACTTCGACCAGCGGTTCCTGCTGGCCCAGATCACGCGGTGGGAGACCGCCTGCATCCTGCTGGCGCTGGGCTTCCTGATCCTGGCGGCCTGCGAGCTCGCCCGCGGCCGGCGCAACATCGCGCTGGTGCCGCTGGCCGCCGGCATCGGCAGCTCCCTGTTCGGCGGCTTCGACCCCATCGCCCTGGGAATGGGCGTGGTGACCGCGCTCATCGCTGTTGCGGCGTACGGGCGCCCAGTGAGCCGGCCGGGGGGCTGGACGGGCGTGCTGGCCATGGGGCTGCTGCTGTCGGTGGCGGCCCAGGCCTTCGCGCCCGCGGCGGCCTACCAGCTGAGCTGGCCGCTGCTGATCGCCGCGCTGGGCGCCGCGGTGACCGCCGGCGCCGCCTACCGCGGGCTGCCCTCAATCGTCGTGCTGGCGGCAGGCGCGACGGCAGGGCTGGCCTGGCTCGGCGGGACCGCCCACGTGCTGTTCCTTGGGCTCGACATGCCGCAGCTGCTGGCCTTCCCGGTGGCGCTGGCGGCGCTGCTGGTCTGGCCGCTGGCCCAGCCGGAGGAAGGCGCCCCGCCCGCCCGGCTGGTCTCGCACCTGCTGCTGGGCGCGGGATTCGCCCTGCTGATCGCGGTGCGGCTGAACGATCCCTGGGACGCGCGCCACCCGCAGGCGAGCCACGTGCTCTACCAGGTCGACCAGGACGCCGGGCAAGCCTGGCGGATCAGCCAGTACGTCGGACTGACGCCGTGGACCCGGCGGGTGCTGGCCGACGACGGCGGGGCGCTCGCCAAGCACCGCCACTGGCTGGACCTGCCGCTCAGCGCCGCACCGGCGCGGGCTGTAAGCCTCCCGCCGCCGGCCCTGGCCCTGGCCAAGGCGGCGGACGGCGCCCTGCTGCTGACCGTGACCCCGCCGCCGGGCGGGCGCGAGGTGGCCCTGCAGCTGCGGGCGAACACGCCGGTGCGGATCGAGCAGGTGGCGGGGTTGGCCGCAGACCTGGCGCAGAAGCCGGGCGGCTGGGCTCGGGTGAACTGGGAGGCGGCGCCGCAGCCCCTGACGCTGCGGCTGCGGCCGGCGGGGCCGGGCGCGCTGGACGTCCGCTACGCCGTGACGATCGACGGCTGGCCCAAGGGCGCCAAGCCCCTGCCCGCGCGGCCGGCCGACGAAATGGCCTTCCACACCTCGGATTCCACCCTGCTGACCGGGACCCGGCGCTTCACTTGGTGAGGCGGCTTGGCTAAGGCGGAGGCCATGAGCGACGTCACCATCTACCACAACCCGAGCTGCGGCACGTCCCGCAACACCCTGGCCCTGCTGCGCGAGAAGGGCGTCGAGCCGACCGTCGTCGAGTACCTGAAGGAAGGCTGGACCAAGGACCAGCTTAAGGACCTGCTCAGGAAGATGGAGGCCTCCGCCCACGACATCCTGCGGGTGCGGGGCACCAACGCCGAGGAGCTGGGACTCACCCATCCGCAGGCGTCCGACGATCACCTGATCGCGGCGATGATCGTCGAGCCCATCCTGGTGAATCGGCCCATCGTGGTGACGCCGAAGGGGGCCGCCTTGTGCCGCCCGGCGGAGCTCGTCCTGGGGCTCCTCTAGAAGACCGTGACAAAAGGCCTAAGCGACGCAAGTCGCTGATTGAGGTTGATTTCGCCCCGCCTGGGGTGGGCGCGAACCGACCGAGTCACAGCGAAGCCTTAACTGTGCTTCGGCTAGTACGGGGGCGTGATGCAGGAATTCGATCCGCGGCGGACCTCGCTCCGCATTGCACCGCAGGTGCTGGCCGGCGCGGCTGCGTTGGCCGCACTGGCGGCCGTGTGGCAGTTCTCGGATCTCGGTCCCAAGGCGCCCCCGCCGCCCCCGCCGCTGACCGCCGCCCAGGTGGCGGCCCTGCAGCACGCCGCCTTCACCCAGGCCGAGGCCCAGCCGGGCTTCGCCCGCCCGCAGACCGTGCCGGTGAAGGTGCGTGCGGGCGAGACCCTGGCGGGCGCCGTCGCCCGCACCGGCGTGGCCCCGGAAGAGGCCCAGCAGGTCATCCAGGCGCTCAACCAGGTGATGGACACCACCCAGGTGAAGGCCGGCCTCACCTTCGAAGCCGCCATCGCCGAGCCCCGCGCCGAACGCGGGCCGGCCCGCCTGATCGGCCTTTCCCTGCGCACCGGCCCGGCCACGGCCATCACCGTCTCGCGCTCCTTCGACGGCGCGCTGCGCCTGCGCGAGCTCGAGGAGAAGATGCGCGACGAGGTCCGCGTCGCCGAGGGCGAGGTGCACGGCTCGCTCTACGAGAGCGCCGCGCGGCTGGGCGCCACGCCCGCCGTCACGGCCAAGGTCGTGAAGCTGTTCGCCCACAAGCTGGACTTCGAGCGCGACCTGAAGGCCGGCGACGATTTCCGCCTGGTGTTTGACCGCGTGGTCACCGAGAGCGGCCGCACGGTCGAGACCGGCGACCTGCGTTACGCCGAGATCAAGGGCCACAAGTTCTACCGCTTCGAGCGGGGTAACGGCGAGGTCGAGTACCTCGACGGCTCCGGCAAGAACATCCGCGGCTTCCTGCTGCGCACTCCGGTGGACGGGGCGCGGATCACCTCGCGCTTCGGCCTGCGCCGCCACCCGGTGCTGGGCTACAACCGCGCCCACCAGGGGATCGACTTCGGCGCCGGCACGGGCACGCCGGTGATCGCCGCGGGCGACGGGGTGGTGCTCGAGGCCCGCCGCTGGGGCGGCTACGGCAACTGGCTGCGCATCCGCCACTCCGGGGGCTGGGACACCGGCTACGCCCACCTGTCGCGGTACGCCAAGGGCGTGAGGGCCGGCAGCCGCGTGCGCCAGGGCCAGGTGGTGGCCTATGTGGGCTCCACGGGCATGTCGACCGGCGCCCACCTGCACTACGAGGTCTGGCTGAAGGGCCGCCGCGTGAACCCGGTCGGCGCGAAGGTGCCGCAGGGGACCGTGCTGGCCGGCGCAGAGCTGAAGCGCTTCAAGGCGCAGAAGGCCCGCATCGACGGCCTGTTTGGCGCGGGCGGCGAAGAGCGCGCCTACGCCATGGCCGACAAGGCCAGTTCCAACCACTGAGCCGGCGGTTGCGCCTCGGGCGCGGCGCCTGATAACTCGCGGGCCAAGACGCCCGGGGAGAACCTAGCCGCATGAGCCTGACCGCCACGGTCGCCAGGATGGTTCGCGACCTCGTGGCGCGCTGGCCAGAGCAGCCGAACGCCGACGTGCTGAACGAGCTCCTGCGGCTGATGGGCCGCTGGCGCTCGCAGATGCTGGCCAACACCTACATCGCCTACCAGGGGACCAAGATCCACGGGGGACCTTTCGCGGGCATGGACTACGTCGCCGCCGCCACCGAAGGCGCGCTGGTCCCGCGCCTGCTGGGCACCTACGAGTCCGAGCTGCACCCGCACTTCGCGGCCTTCCTGGCGGAAGGGATCGACTGCGTCATCGATGTGGGCTGCGCAGAGGGCTACTACGCGGTGGGCCTGGCCCGCCTGGCCCCGGAGCTCACCGTCTACGCCTACGACATCGACGAGAAGGCGCGGGCGGCCTGCGCCCAGCTGGCCGCCAAGAACGGCGTCGCCGAGCGGGTGATCATCGGCGGCGAGTTCAAGCCGGACGGCTTCGAGGCGTTCAAGGGCCGCCGGCCGCTGGTGCTGGTGGACGCCGAGGGGGCGGAGATCGACATCCTGCAGCCGGAGCACAGCCCCGCGCTGGCCGGCATGAACGTCATCGTCGAGACCCACGGGCCGCGGCCGCTGGAGGTGATGATGGAGCGGTTCTCGGGCACCCACGACATCCTGCGCGTCGACCAGCAGCCGAAGACCTTCGACATGCCCGACTGGCTGAAGAACCTGCCGCACCTGGACCAGCTGCTGGCGGTCTGGGAGTGGCGCGGCATCCCGACGCCGTGGCTGGTGATGCGGCCGAAGGCCGGCTGAGGGCGACGGCCGCGCCGCCGCCCCCGGCCGGGAGCGCTACCAGGTCTTGCGGACCCCGAACCGCACGGTGCGGCCGAGCGCACTGCCGGTCGAGGCGTCGTAGCCCAGCGCCTCGCGCGAGAACGCCGGCTCGCGGTCGAACAGGTTCTGCACCGTCACCGATAACGTCGTGTCCCACGGCAGGGTCAGCTGGTAGCTGACGTCGGTGGTGAACACGGTCGGGATCTTCATGCCGGTGAGGATCGCGTAGTTCTGCCCGGAGCAGAAACCGACGGGACCCGTGTTGGTGTTGGTCCCGTTGGTCCCGCTGCCCGCGCCCGCGGGCGCCGGCGGCGTGACCGGGCTGGCGTCGACGCAGCCGCCGGCCGCCGTGGTGTTCACGAAGCCCGAGGCGTTGCCGATGTTGGCGTTCTGGGCGTTGGCCTCCACGAAGTCCGTCAGGTCGTCGTTGATCAGGGACGAGCGGGCGCGCGTGTTCCAGTTGAAGTTATGCCGCCCCTTGCGGAAGTTCACGCCGATGGAGCCGACCCATTGCGAGATGCGCTGGTTGTTGCGCCCCGTCAGCTCGTTCTGCTGGCCGATCCCGTCGTAGCCGGGCGCCACGGTGATGCCGCCGACCACATAGTCCGAGGCCTCGTAGGTCAGCACGTAGGTCAGGTCGCTGCTGAGCGTCAGCGTCCCGCCCCAGACCTCGTCGAACCGCCAGCTCGCATTGGCGTCGATGCCCGAGGTCTGCAGCGTTCCGCCGTTGACCAGCGCCGTCTGGGCGCCCTGGGTCCCGAAGAAATTGATGAAGCCGCCGGCCAGCGCGCTGATCGTCGTCGTGCCCTGTACGCACGAGGCGCCGCCCGCGAGCTGCACGAAGGGCTGCCCGCCCAGGAGCGACTGGTTGGCGGTGAGCAGCTCGCTGGAGCAGTTCAGCAGGGCTGTGGCGCCGGTCTGGCCGGGCTGCACCAGGGCGTTGATGATCTGGGCTGTGGTTTGGGCCCGGATCAGGTCGTCGATGCGGATGTTGTAGTAGTCGACGTTGCCGCGGAAATTGCCGATCTGGAAGATCGCCCCGACGTTGTAGTTGAAGCCCGTCTCGGGCCGCACGTCGAGGTTCGGGTAGTTGCGCGTCGTGAACTGCACGGCGGTGCCGCCGAAGGCGGTCGGGGCCGAGACGTTGCCGGCCACGTTGAACCCGCCCGGGGGCACCGGCGGCGGATCGACCTGGCTGAACGATTCGCCGGCGGTGCCGCGGAAGGCCAGCCAGTCGTTCACCTGCCACTTCACCGCGACCTGCGGCACGAACACCGCGTTGTCCTTCGGAGAGACGTCCGAATAGAACTTCTCGTACCGGCCCGAGAGGTTGACGACGAGGTTGTCCAGCACCGGCGCCTGGATCTCGAAGAAGGCCGAGACCACCGGGTAGCGGCGATCCTGGTCCCGCGTGAAGCCGGTCACGCCTGACCCCCGGTTGTTGACCAGCGGCCCGGTGCGGGTGACGCAGGTCTGGGCGCCAACCGTGGCGCACGGATTGATCTGCCGGTCGATCAGGTCCGAGAGATCGACCTCCTCGCGGAAGTAGCGGTACTGGGCGCCGACCGCCATCTGGACAGGGTCTTCCGACCAGAGATGGAAGGGCGTCTGGCCGCTCAGCAGCACGTCGTAGATCGAGAACTCGCCCTGCCTGTCCAGCGCGGCGGGGACGTACATCCAGCGGATCAGGTTGGGGTCGTTGGCCAGACCCGAGACGAAGCCGGGATTGGGCTCGCCGGTGACGATGTTTGACGCGATGCCGGAGGAGAACGGGTTGAAGTACTGGCAGCCGTTGGCGCCGGGCGTCGTGCCGGTGCAGTTCGGCCCGCCCAAGCCGTTCAGGGCGGACTGAAGCCGGTCGACGAGCATGTCCTGGAATTCGAGACGGTATTTCAGATAGTTGAACGTCGCCGCCGTGGACCAGCGCATCTTGAAGCCGGCGAACTCCGGTACGTCGCCGGAGAGCTCCGCCGTCAGGCGATAGGTGTCTGAGTTGTTGTGCTGCTCGTCGAGCTCCGGCAGCGGATTGCCGCCGTAGCCGAACGGCCGCCAGGTCGCGGTGTTCAGGCCCACGCGGCCGCCGTTGACGATCTGGAACGCCTGGGTCCCGGGCGTGTTCGGGTCGCCGAAGGCCAGGCTGCCGTTCGAGTTGCGCATGTTCAGCAGCAGCTGCCGGACGGCCGGGTTCCCGCCGGCCACCGCATAGGCCGAGCTGCCGCCGATCACCTGCGTGGCCCCCGTCGCCGAGCCGGCCGCGATCGGGAAGGTCAGCGGGACGTTGACGAAGGTGTCCAGCGGGATGTGGGGGACGTCGAGGTAGTAGTAGAGCCCCTCGACGTGCAGCTTCATGCCGCCGCCGAACTCGTAGTTCACCTCCCCGTAGAGCTGGGCGGTGTTGGTCTCCTCCACGAGGTTCGAGGCCAGGTTGGACTGGAAGTAGCAGACCGGCGAAGGCGTGGCGCTCCATCCCCGGAAGCCTGCGAACGTGCCGCAAGCCGGGTCCCGGGCCACGCCCGTGATCCCCATCTGGTAGTCGCCCTGGAAGCGGTTGCCGCTGGCGAGGGTGGCGATGGGGGTGATGGCCGCGGTCTGGCCGGACCGGACGAAGGTGTAGGCGCCGGGCGAGCCGTAGGTGCTCCAGCCCGCCGGGTTGAGCATGTAGTGCTGCAGGGCGAACTCGCGGTCGGCGACGTCCAGCTCGCTGCGGTGGATGTAGCCGCCCACCAGCATGGCGTTCCAGCTGTCGCCGACCTTGCCCCAGCTGACGTCCACGTCCCAGTCGCCGTCGGAATCGGGGATGTAGCGGTAGTTGGCGTTGGTCTCGAGCCCGTCGAGGTTGCGCCGGGTGATGTAGTTCTGCACGCCGCCGACGGCGTCCGCGCCGTAGGTCGTGGCGCCGCCGTCCTTCAGGGTCTCCACCCGGCCGATCGCGGCGTTCGGGATGAGCGCGACGTTGTTGAAGCGGCCGACGGAGGCGGAATACTGCTCGGGCAGACGGCGGCCGTTGAACACCACGACCGTCCGCGACGAGCCCACGCCGCGCAGGTTGATCGACTGGGCGCCGATGGCGAAGAGGTTGTTGCGGTTGGCCTCGCCGGCGACGCCGGCCACCTCGCTCATGTTCTTCACGAGGTCAAGGGTCGAGGGCGAGCCCTGCTGGCGCAGCTCCTCCAGGGTGACGGCCTCCACCGGGATCGGCGCATCTTCGGGCGTGCCGGCGATGAACGAGCCTGTGACCACGACCTCGCCGACTTCGGTGGCCTCGCGCTCGGCCTGGGAAGGTCCCTGGCGGGTCGACGGCTGTTCCTGGGTGCGCGGAACCTGGGCCGCCGCCTGGCCGGCTAGGCCGGCGGCCAACAGCAGCGCCGCGGCGGACGAGGCGCAAAGAAACCGTGAGCTCGACATGGTCCCCCCTGAGGAAGTGGGGCGCGATCTGACGCCGCGCGTACCCTTCCTTTGAAGGTGACCCGTGTTACGTGACGCCCGCAAGCCGGGCGTCACGCCTGATCTGTGTTAAGTTACGTCGCGACAGTTAGGTGTGACTGAAAAGGCGCGCCGCGGACGCCCTCAGGCGTCGAAGACGATGACCGACCTGGCGATGGATCCAGTCTTCATCTCCTCGAAGGCCTCGTTCACCTGCTCCAGCTTCAGCCGGCGCGAGATCATCTCGTCGAGCTTCAGCTTGCCGGACATGTACATGTCGCACAGGCGGGGCATGTCGACGGGGAAGCGGTTCGAGCCCATCAGCGAGCCCTGGATACGCTTCTCGCCCAGGAAGGCGGCGCCCATCAGGCTGATCTTCTGGCCCACCGGGATCATGCCGATGATGTTGGCCGTGCCGCCGCGGCGCAGCATGTTGAAGGCCTGTTCCGCGGTCTGGGAGAGCCCCAGGGCCTCGAAGGAGTGCTGCACGCCCCCCTTGGTCATCTCGATGATCGTCTTCACCGGGTCGACCTCGGCGGAGTTGACGAAATCGGTGGCCCCGAAGGCGCGCGCGAAGTTCTCCTTACCCGGCACGATGTCGACGGCGATGATCCGGCCGGCGCCGGCGATGGCCGCCCCGTTGATCGCCGAGAGGCCGACGCCGCCGCAGCCGATCACCGCGACGGTGTCGCCCGGACGGACGTTGGAGGTGTGCACCACCGCGCCCACGCCGGTCATCACCGAGCAGCCGATCAGGGCGGCGCGGTCGAGCGGCATGTCCGGGCGGATCGCCACGCAGGCGTGCTCGTGCACCAGCATCTGCTCGGCGAAGGACGACAGGTTCAGGTACTGCATCATCGGCCCCTTGGCCGAACTCAGACGCGGCTCGTCGTCTGGGCCGCGCTTGGTGTCGGGCGACACGCACAGGCTCATGTGGCCGGTGAGGCAGTGCTCGCAGTGGCCGCAGAAGGCGGAGAGGCAGGTGATGACGTGGTCGCCCGGCTTGACGGTGCGGACCTCGGAGCCGACGGCTTCCACGACGCCGGCGCTCTCGTGGCCCAGGACGGCGGGCAGCGGGTGCGGGTAGGAGCCTTCCAAGAAGTGCAGGTCGGAGTGGCAGACGCCCGCGGCGGCGGTGCGGATCAGCACCTCGTGCGGCCCCGGCTTGTTGATCTGCACGTCCTCGATCGAGAGCGGCGTTCCGACCTGGCGCAGCACGGCGGCCTTCATGGCTTCCCCTTCCCCAACTCAGGCCCGTTGATCGGGCGGTTCTGGCAGGCGAAAGACTTATCGTCGTTCAGAAGCGGGGGCCAAGGGCTTTTGCGGGAGGCGGGTTGAAAACGGTCGAAGGCGCCATGCCCGCTGGGGAGAGCCGCCCGCCGGCCGCAGCCGCCTGGGAGGTGTTCACCGCCTTCCTTGGCCAGGGGCTGACGGCGTTCGGCGGGCCCATGGCCCACCTGGGCTATTTCCGCCGCGAGTTCGTGGAGCGGCGCGGCTGGGTCACCGAGGGCCAGTTCGCGGAGCTGCTAGCGATCTGCCAGTTCCTGCCGGGCCCCGCGTCCAGCCAGCTCGGCATGGCGCTGGGCCTCAGGCGGGCGGGGGCGGCGGGCATGCTGGCCGCCTTCGCCGGCTTCACCCTGCCGGCCGCCACGGCGATGCTGGCGCTGGCCTATGCCGCGCCGGCCATGTCCGGCGAATGGGGATCGGGCTGGCTGCACGGGCTGAAGGTGGCGGCCGCCGCGGTGGTGCTGCAGGCGCTGATCGCCATGGCCCGGACCCTGGCCCGCGGCCCGGTGCGCGCCGGGATGGCCATCGGCGCGGGCTTGGGGTTGATGATCGCCACGGGTCCGGTGGCGCAGATCTTCGCCCTGGCCGCCGGGGCGGCCTTCGGGCTGGCGATGTTGCGGGACGAGGCCATGCCGGCCGAGGCCGAGACGACCTCGTCGCCGGTGCGGCCGGGCGTCGCCATGGCGGCCTTCGTGACCTTCGCCGTCCTGCTCGCGGCCGTGCCGCTGGCGGCCCAGCTGCTGCAGAGCCCGATGCTGGCGCTGGCGTCGGTCTTCTACCGGACAGGCGCCCTGGTGTTCGGCGGCGGCCACGTGGTGCTGCCGCTGCTGCACTCGGAGGTGGTCGACCGCGGCTGGATGGACGCCGACGTCTTCCTGGCGGGCTACGGCGCCGTCCAGGCCCTGCCCGGGCCGCTGTTCAGCTTCGCCGCCTTCGTGGGCGGGGCGCAGACCTTCGCGGCCGGCGGCTGGGCCGGCGGCCTGGTGGCGCTCGTGGCCATCTTCCTGCCGAGCCTGCTGCTGGTGCCGGCCGCCCTCCCCGTCTGGGACGTGCTGCGGGCCCATCCGGCGGCGCGCGGCGCGGTGGCGGGCCTGAACGCGGTGGTGGTCGGCCTGCTCGCGGCGGCGCTGTGGGATCCGGTGCTGACCGAAACGGTCGAGCGGCCGAGCGACTGGGCGCTGGTGGCCGCGGCCTGGGTGTTCTTGGCGATCGCCAAGCTGCCACCCTGGTTGGTGGTCGTCGGGTTTGCGGCCGCGACCGGGGTTATGACGCGGTGAGGCCCTGCGGTTCGGCGACGGAGCCGAACGACGGCCTGGGCATCCGGAACTGCGGCAGGCTGGGCAGCTTGGGCAGGCGGAAGGTCCAGGTCTTCTTCTGAGGGATGCACGCTTCCAGGGCGGCGATCAGCTGTTCGGGCGGACCGTCGTTCAGGAAGTGGTTGGCGCCGGGGGTGCGCACGATGTTGATCGGCCGCCGCGTGCGGACCTCGCGGGCCAGGCGTTCGGCCACCTCCAGCGGGGCGAAGTCGTCCTTGTCGCCGTGCACCATGTGGATCGGCATGTTCAGCCGCTCCAGGGCGCGCCGGGCGTGGACCAGCTGCGGCTTCTGGCCGGTGGCCTCCATGACCGCGTGGCGCAGGTCCTTGGGGATCACTTTCAGGGCCTTGGAGCCGGTGTCGAGCAGCCAGCGCGCCGTCGGGCCGGCCTCGCCGAAGAAGCCGGAGAGCAGCACCAGGGCGGCCACCTTCCGCGGATTGGCGTCGGCCATCAGGCTGGCGATCGCCGCGCCGTAGGACTGGCCGACGAGCAGGACCTTCTGGCCGGGGGCGGCGTCCAGCAGGGGGGCCAGCGCCTGGGCCTGGATGCGGATGTCGGTGACCGGGTGGGCGGGCTCGGAGGCCGCGTAGCCGGGGCGGTCGACGACGATCATCTCGCGGTCCGGGCCCAGGGCGGCCATGGTCTCGGCCCAGTACTCGGCCCAGGACGGGGCGCCGGTGATCACCACGATCTTCCACTCGGGCGGCGTCTCGCGGGGGGTCTCGAGCGCGGAGATCTTCCAGGCATGGCCGCCGCCGGCGACGAAGCTGGTGCGGCGGATGACGGTGTCGGGATAGTCTTCGGAGGTCGGCGCATGCTCGGTCCGGCCGGTCGCCGCACACTCGATGCAGGCCCAGCCCATGGCGAGCACACCTTTCGGCCGCTTCCTCGGCAAGATCCGAACCTCCACTACGTCACTCAGTCACCTGGGTTCGCAAACGCGCGTTTCAAGCCTTGGTTCGGCTAAGCTCAAAATTGTGCGTTTTCACCTTTTCCGGTGTGACCCAGGCGACACTTGAAGGCCCATAGGGGGCAAATCCTTCCAGCCGGCCGGCGTAGGCGAAGAGCAGGCCCAGACAGGGGTGGGCGGCGACCACGCTGAAGCGGTAGGTCCCTTCCCGGGCGAAGGCGCGGGCGCGGATCCGCGGCGCGAGGCTTCGTAGCATCGGAATCGGTTCCGAGCCGCCAACCGACGAAGCGCCACCGGAAGCCGGCCGCAATGGGCCCCGCTTCGAAGGTGAAGGCGGCGGGCCCGAAGCGCTCCTCGAACTGCCCGGGTTCGTCGCCGCGGGACAGACGCGAGGAGAACCGCACGCCGCCGAAGGTGCGGGTCCAGGTCTCCCCCCGCGCATCGGTGGCGATGCGCACGGTGATCTGCGGGTATCTGCCAGGCTGGGGGAGGCCCAGCAGCCGCCGGCCAAGCCTGAGCGGCCAGGCGCACGAACCACGGGCGCGCCCCCGCCCGTGCAGCGTCGCGGCGGCGCCCCCATGCACTTGCGTCACTTCCGCAGGCAGGGCGGCGAAGCGCTGGCCCAGCACGCGAGCGAATAGGCCCCTTGCGTCGTCGCCTAACCGCTCGGCGCCGGTGCGGATCGGCAGGCCAGCGAGCTCAGCGACGATCTCCTCCAGCGAAACCAGGCCCACGCAGACGACGGCGCCGGACCCTTTGAGGCGCCGGTCCTTCAGGCCCCGGAGCACAGCGGCGGCCGCCGCCACAGGTACGGTCGGGCCGGCGTTCGCCTCAGCGACTAGGGACCAGCGGGCGACGTTGGGCGCACCGTCTGCCGACTTGCCCTCGGCTACGACGACCATGCCGCCACGATCGGATCCCAGCGACTCAAGGAGCCCGGCGGCGGCGCGCAGTATCCGCGCGAGAGGCTGCAGGCTGCGGACCAGTCGCAGGCGGACGGGCCAGCTGAGCAGCCAAAGCGCCAGGTGCATCACCGGCAACTCGAGGCCGGCCAGGAACAGGGCGTCGCGGCGGGGCGCGAACCGCTGGGGCAGGAGGTCGAGGTCGGGCGTTTCGCAAAGCGACACCCAGCGGCGGCCAAGCCCGGCAATGGTGACGCGCCGCGGGCCGCTCCATCCCGGCCGCGTCCTCCAGCGGCCCCCTTCGAACACCCGCACCGGCCGGCCGACATAGGACAGGATCGCCCGCACAACAGAAACGCCCCGCGGCGCTCGCGCGCCGGGCGAGATAGCGACGGTGACGCGATCGATTTCGCGCCAGCCGCGGGTCAGGGCGTCCAGCGCCGCATGGCTGAGCGCCGGGGTCGAGCTGGCCCCGGTGACCGCCAGGACCCCGGCCTCGCGGGCGGCGACATCCAGGGCGGCAGGGAATGTGGCCACGAAGTCGCGCGCGTCCGCAAGGTCGACATAGTGAGCGCGGCAATCGATAGCGGCCTGCGCGAGACGAAAGTCGCTCCCCTGGAAGGGCCCGGCGGCGTCCACCACGGCCCAAGGCCTCAGCGCCGCCAGCTGCTCGGGCGCATTGCGGTCAAAGACCACCGTCTCAAGCCCGCCCAGCTCCGCGGCGAGCCCCCGCAGGCGCTCGGCGCGGCGCGCCGCGAGGACCAGGTCCACGTCGGGCCAGCCCGCCAGCAGCCCCGCCAGGCGGGCGCCGAACGCGCCCGTGGCGCCGACCAGGACGATGCGCCTCATGACCGGCTGGAGGGGGGATCGAGCAGGAAGCGGGCGCGGACCTCAGGCGTGGGGACCATGCAGGCCTGACGCTTGCCCATCAGGCGGTAGCGGTTGCGCGCCAGCCCGCCGTATGCGGCGTCGCGCCAGGATTTCGGGATGTAGCGGGCGAGGGCGAGCCAGCGCCACGGCGCCGGCAGTCGCCGGGCGAGCGCGATCACCGCGTCGGAGGCCTCCAGCGGCTGGCCCCGGTCGAAGAACAGGAAACTGGTGGGGTTCTCCAGGTCGAGGCCGTAGCGGCCGGCGATCAGCTGGCCGAATGGCGACTGCAGCGGGGTGAAGCGCACGTCGCCCCTGCGGTCGAGCCTGAGGAACAGCTGCACCGAGCCAGAGCAGAAATTGCAGACGCCATCGAACACCCACAGGCCGTCGAGCGCATCGGCCTGGGCCATCAGGCGGCGAGCGGCGACGTCACCACAAGGAACCCCGCGCCCTGCTTGCTGAGGTGATCGATCTCGAAGCGGGCGCAGAGCCTGGGGAGCCACCAGGAGGCGGGCTCCTGGATCAGGTGCGCGTTGCGACCGTCCGGCAGGAATTTCTTCGCCGGTCCGGTGTGGACGGTGAAGAAGCCGCGCTTGATGGTGATCCGCCGCAGCTCGTCCAGAACGGCGTCCAGCCGGTCGGGCTCCACATGCTCCAGGACGTCGATGCAGCAGACCAGCTCCGCCGGCTGCGGCTCGCCGTATTCCGGAAAGGCCGGGTCATAGGCCCGGTACTCGATCTCCGCGCCAAGGCTGTCGAGCGCCTCCTTCAGACGGCGCTTGCCCGCGCCGTAGTCGAATACGGTAGCGATCCGGAACTGGTCGATAACCTGCTTGACCAGAGGGGCGTACATGGTGGCCGCCTTCCCGTATTCGGGATCGGCGTGCATCTGGCGCTGAAGCGCCTGATACCCCTCGGAAATCTGGCCGGACACGCTATTCCTATAGAACGAGGCCGCTCAGGCCGCCATCCGGGCCTTGAACACCCCATCGGGCAGGTTGGCGGCGCGGGCCGGGTGGATGAAGAAGTAGTCCTTCCAGTCCAGGCCCTCGACCACGCTGGTGCGCTCCTCCAGCCGGTGGCCGTCGAGGGCGAACATGCGGTAGCCGCGGGCGCGGAACAGCTCGACCACGTCCTCCGCCGAGCCGCCGAAGCGGGCCTGCAGCATGGTGGGGTGGATCTCCAGCAGGACGTGGGGGCGGTCGCGGTCGAGCACGCCCCTGGCGCCTTCCAGGGCGCGCTGCTCGGCGCCTTCGATGTCCATGCGGATGAAGTCGACCTGGTCGATGCCGTGCTCGCGGCAGTAGTCGTCGAGGGTGATCACCGGCGTGGGCTGCAGCTCCAGGCCCTGGTCCTCGAGGTCCGGGCGGGCGGGGCCGTTCGGGGCGGTCTCGGCCACGAAGGCGTAGGCGCGGCCCATGCGGCCCGAGGTCTTCTTGGGCGTGACCAGCAAGAGCTCGCCGGGCTTGTCCGCGACCGCGGCGTGCACCGGGGTCACGCGGTCCGCGATGCCGTGCCAGGCCATGCAGGTCTTCAGCACCTCGAAGGCGAAGGCCGAGGGCTCGAAGGCGTAGATGCGGGCCTTCGGCGCCACCTGGGTCATGACGTAGGAGTGGCGCCCGTCGCTTGCGCCCACGTGCAGGCACACCGGCGAGCCGGAGAGCAGGTCGGCGAGATAGGGCGTCTCGGGCTCGTGCTTGGCCCAGCGCTTGTTCCGCTTCCACGCCCGGAAGGCGTGGCCCAGCACGCGTAGCGAAGGCATGGGGTTGGTCCTCTCCTGCGCCCTGCCTTTAAGCGGCTTCGCGCATCACCGTCATCATGTAGTTCACGTCGGCGTCGCCGGACTGCTTCCAGCGGCCGGAGAGGGGTTCAAACACAACGCCGTAGGGTCCGTCCACGACGACGGGCTCGGCGGACAAGAAGCCGCGGATTTCCTCGGGCTTGAGGAACTTGTTCCAGTCGTGGGTGCCGGCGGGCAGCCAGCGCAGGATGTACTCGGCGCCGATCTTGGCCAGCGCCAGCGCCTTCAGGGTGCGGTTCAGGGTGGCGACGATCATCAGGCCGCCGGGCTTCAGGAGCTTCGCACAGTCACGCAGGTAGGCGCCCGGGTCGGCCACGTGCTCGATTACCTCCATGTTGAGGATCACGTCGAACGGCGGCTCGCCGGCGGCCAGGAGGCCCTCGGCGGTGGAGCAGCGGTAGTCGATCCGGAGCCCCTGCTCGGCCGCGTGGGCTTGGGCCGTGCCGATGTTGCGTTCGGAGGCGTCGACGCCCACCACCTCGAAGCCCAGCCGGCTCATCGGCTCCGAGAGCAGGCCTCCGCCGCAGCCGATGTCCAGCAAGCGCAGCCCCTCGAACGGCCTGCGCGCGGTGGCGTCGCGCTGGAAGCGGTAGAGCGCCTGGTCGCGGATGAAGGCCAGCCGCACGGGGTTGAACCGGTGCAGGGGCGCGAACTTGCCGCGCGGGTCCCACCATTCGGCGGCGATCTTCGAGAACCGCTCGACCTCGGCGGCGTCGATGGAAGAGGTCGTCATGACCTCAGCGTATCAGCACGACTTCCACGTCCAGGTCCAGTTCGGCCCACGCCCGGTCGGCTGTGAGGACGGGCAGGCCAACCATCTCGGCCAACGCCAGGCAGGCACGGTCACCGAGCGATAGACCAAGGCTGCGGGTGGAGGCTCGCAACGTGCCGGCGCGGAGAGCAGCCGTCTCGTCGAAGGGGATCACGTCAATCCCCAGTTCGGCGGTCGTGGCCACCGCCGCTTCGACCGGAACACCGCGATCAATGAGCCGGGCAATGACCTCGGCCAGGTTCACCGCCGATACCCGCGCGCCCTCCACGGCGGAAGACACGACCTCCTCGCCCGGTTCGCTCAGCAGTCGAGCGAGCACTGCGGATGCGTCGAGGACTACATCAGCCATCTTCGTGCCGCGCAGCCTCGGCTCGCCTGTCCGCGATGAGTTCGTCAGACGCGAGGGCGCCCTCCTTCCATTTGTAGGGTGCGAGCCTCTCGTCGATCCTGCGCCACGCCGTCGCCGTGCTGATCAGCTTGAACTCGTCGCCTTCAAGACGGGCCAAGACGGCGCCCCGCCCTTGGATCCCGAACGCCTCGCGCACGGCGGGCGGCAGGACGACCGAGCCGTCGTCGCGAACCACGAGCCGGTA
Organism: Phenylobacterium sp.; assembly: GCF_036563285.1. Taxonomy (GTDB): domain Bacteria; phylum Pseudomonadota; class Alphaproteobacteria; order Caulobacterales; family Caulobacteraceae; genus Phenylobacterium. The sequence continues at coordinate 1,443,171 of NZ_DATCMR010000011.1, read as the reverse complement.
AGCGCCGCGACCGCGGTCCTGTACGTCCCGTTCCACGAGCGGGCCGCGGAAGGGCCTCTGGGGCTCGGCGAATCCCGTCACGGCCTCTTCGCCGCGGCTGAGCTTGTCGGCCTCCAGCACATTGCGCACGTGCTGGTAGCGTTTGCCGAGGAGACGGGCGATGTCGGCGCGAGGGTAGCCGGCGGCGGCCAGGGCCCTGATCTTGTCCGAGATGGTCAGGTCCGACGCGACGATCGCCGCGGCGCTGAAGTTGTCCATGAGCCACCTAGTTAGGTATGTAGGTAGTTAGGTCCTGGAGCGCCGCCGAGTCAAGCCCGTTGTGCAGCGCACTAGCCGCCGCTAGAAGGGCGCGCTCTTCAAAGGGGGATCGGCGCGGGTGTCCCGGCTGGTTATGAAATTCGGCGGGACGTCGGTGGCGGACCTGGAGCGGATCCGCCGGGTCGCGCGCCTCGTCAACGCCGAGGTGGAGGCGGGCCACAAGGTGGCCGTCGTGGTCTCCGCCATGGCCGGCAAGACCAACGAGCTGGTGGCCTGGACCGACGGCGCGGGCCCTGCCGGCGGCAACCTGCCGGCGTCGGACGACGAATACGACGTGGTGGTGGCTTCCGGCGAACAGGTGACCGCAGGCCTCCTGGCCATGACCCTGCGCAACATGGGGCTGATGGCCCGGTCCTGGCTGGGCTGGCAGATCCCGATCATCGCCGACGACGCCCACGGCCGGGCCCGAATCGACGACATCCCGCCGGAAAAGCTGGCCGCCGCCCTCGACGAGGGCGAAGTGGCCGTCATCGCCGGCTTCCAGGGCGTCACCCGCGACGGCCGCATCGCCACCCTGGGCCGCGGCGGCTCCGACACCAGCGCAGTGGCCGTGGCGGCCGCGCTGAAGGCCGAGCGCTGCGACATCTACACCGACGTGGACGGCGTCTACACCACCGACCCCCGCATCGAGGGCAAGGCCCGCAGGCTGGCCAAGATCTCCTACGAGGAGATGCTCGAGATGGCGTCGCTCGGGGCCAAGGTCCTGCAGACCCGCTCGGTCGAGCTCGCCATGGCCCAGGGCGTGCCGGTGCGGGTGCTTTCAAGTTTCGTCGAGCCCGGCGAGGCCCCCGGACAGGGCACCATCGTCTGCGACGAGGAGGAGATCGTGGAAAAGCGGATCGTGAGCGGCGTAGCCTACAGCCGCGACGAGGCGAAGGTCAGCCTGTTCGGCCTGCCCGACCATCCCGGCGTCTCGTCGGAGATCTTCGGCGCCCTGGCCGACGCCAACGTCAACGTGGACATGATCGTCCAGAGCCACTCGCGCCGGGCGGACACCGCCAATATGGAGTTCACCGTCGGCAAGCGCGACGCCGCGCGCGCCGTGGAGATCGTCAAGGCCGCCCAGCCGAAGATCGGCTTCGAGGACATCCAGGTGAACGACGACGTCGCCAAGGTGTCGGTGATCGGGGTCGGCATGCGCAGCCACGCGGGGGTGGCGAAGACCATGTTCAAGGCGCTGGCCGAGAAGGGTGTGAATATCCAGGTGATCTCCACCTCGGAGATCAAGATCAGCGTGTTGATCGACGCGGCCTATACCGAGCTTGCCGTGCGGGCCCTGCACGCCGCGTACGGCCTGGAACAGCTCTGACCCCAGTTCCCTCCCCTCCTGGGGAGGGCGACTCGGCGAAGCCGAGCGGGGTGGGATAGGCCACAACCTCATTGCCTGCGGCGCGATCCACCCTCCCCAGGCGGGGAGGAAATAACTTCGAGCCCGTGTCGGATACGGCGGCGCCGCCACGTCCTCGGGTCAAACCGGAGGACAAACCCATGACGGCCATCAGCATCCCCTCCCGGTCCGGGCCCACGGCCGCCGCATGGGCCGGCTGGACCCTCACCGGGCTCGTCACCGCCTTCCTGATCATGGACGGGACCATGAAGGTCCTGCAGCTGCCGATCGTGGTCTCCACCACCCAGCAGCTGGGCTACGACCCCGCGATCATCCTCCCGCTCGGGATCGGCATCCTGGCCATCGCGGCGCTCTACGCGGTTCCGCGGACGGCCGTGCTGGGCGCGCTGCTGCTGACTGCGTTGCTTGGCGGGACGGTCGCGACGCACCTGATCGCCGGCAATCCACTGGTCAGCCACGCGCTGTTTGGGGTGTACCTCGGCGTCGCCGCCTGGGGCGGGCTCTGGCTGCGGGAGCCGCGGCTGCGGGCGCTGCTGCCGCTCAGGCTCTAGGCGCGGCTCGCCGAACCGGTCAGCCGGCACGAAGCCCAGGTCCCGACCAGCGCCAGCGGGACCACGCTGAGGAAGATCCAGACGGACGAGGCCCGCGCGCTCGCCTCGTCGAGCCCCGAGGAGAACCCCACCAGATTGGCCGCCACGCCCGAGATCGCCGCCCCCGCCGCGGCTCCGGTCTGGCGCACTGCGGTGATCGCCGAGGAGCCGATGGCGCGGTCCTCGTCGGACAGCGCCGCCAGCACCCGCCGGCCCATGAAGCTCCAGGAGAAGCCGAAGGCAGCGCCCATCAGCGCCCCGCCGACCAGCACCCAGGCCAGGTGGCCGTCCGCCAGGGTGGCCGCGAGGACGAAGAGGCTGACCACCAGCATCACCGCGCCCCACCGGGTCCAGCGGGCGTCCCAGGCGCCGCTCACGTGGGCCACGGCCAGGGCCGCGAGGGTCCAGGCGAGCGACTCCACGCCGATCACGTAGCCGGCCCAGAGCGGCGTCATCCCACGCAGCTCCTGCAGGATCGGCGGCGCATAGATCGCGAAGCCCATCGACGCGGCGGTCAGCCAGAACATGGCCGCGTAGCCGGCGCCCACGACGGTGGTCATGTCTCCGGCGCGGTGCGGCAGCAGCCGGACCTTCGAGCGGTGGTCGATCCACAGCACCAGGCCGAGGATGGCGATCCCTGCCACCACGAGGGTGAGCGCCAGCGGTGCGCCCGGCGTGATGTTGGCCACCGCGATGGCGGCGACGCCGGCGCCGAGGACCGCGAGCTGAAGCCAGGGGATGCCAGGGCCGCCCGCGCTCTTGGACGAGCCCTTCAGCAGGAATGGGGCGGCCAGGCTGAACGCCCCGGCCTGCAGAGCGAACAGCCAGAACACGTCGCGCCAGCCGCCCACCTCCAGCACCAGGCCGCCGAACAGCGGACCCAGCAGGGTGGCGATGCCCCAGACGCCGGAAACGGAGGCGAAGACGCGCGCCAGGTGCCGCTCGGGGAACAGGAGGGCGATGGCGACCATGGCGAAGCCGGATATCCAGCCCGAGCCCAGCCCCTGGATCAGCCGTCCAGTCAGGAACACGCCGACGTCGGGCGCCAGCGCGCTCATCACGCAGCCGGCGGTCATCACCAGGCCTGCCAGGGCCGTGGCGGCGCGCAGGCCGAACATCTCGGAGAGCCGCCCGGCGCTGGCGCCCGCCAGGATGGCGCCGACCAGGAACCCTGCCGTCGCCCATGCGAAATAGGCGTAGCCGCCGAGGTCGGCGCCCACGTTGGGCATGATGGTCGCGGTGACCAGGCTGTCGGCCGCGTTGAGCCAGACGCCCAGGCAGATCAGCGCGAAGCGCGGGAAGCGCCCCTCGCCGAGCAGGTCGCCCCAGCTCTTCGATCCCTGTGCCGACTCGGTCATCTCGCCGCTGCCCCCTCAAGCGGGGCCGTACATAGGGGAGTGCCGCGGGATCTACAATTTCCCGTAGTTATTCTATGGGTTTAGCGCTTCGCCGCCGCCGCCCCCGGCGGCTGGACCTTGAAGCCCGGATACCAGTGGGTGGCGGTCCCGCCGGTGACGTACCAGGCCAGCACCAGGGCGCAGATGAGCGCGCCCGGCACATAGGAGTTGGTCCGCCGGTAGGTGAAGGCGGCGATCGCCCCCACCATGGCCAACAGCGGCACGAACTGGATCGCCACGATGGTGTTGAGCGGCTCCTTCGGGGTGGCCAGCACGCCGGTGGAGAACAGCGTCGCGTACTCCCAGACCAGCAGCACCACGAAGCCCAGGCACATGGCGACCTTCCAGGTCGCGATCTGGGTCAGGAAGCCTTCGCCCTTCACGGCCAGGTTGGCGCATAGAGCCCTGAGCGCGATCAGAAAGAAGACGGCCCACAGCACGACGTAGGGCAGGGCCATGACCGCGTGGCGGCCGTCGAGCGGCTTCAGGCCCAGGACCCAGAAGCGGTAGTCGGTCTTGAACGCCGCATCGACCAGCACGAGCGAGAGGTAGCCGACGGCGACGGTGGCCAGCGCGATCAGCACGGCCGGGAGCCAGCGGGTCGTGAACGCCGGCTTGCCGCACCGCAGGACGAAGCTGAGCGCGAGAGTGATCAGGCCGTTGAGCAGCGCCCAGACCAACAGCTGGTTGTGGATGTACTGCGGGAAGATCTGCATGGGCGCGAACACCTGCCCGAGCTCCATCAGCGGGAAGTAGGTCACCGCGGGCACGGCGGCGGTCAGAACGAACGCCAGCCACCACTTGCCGCCGCGGCGCTCGGCCGTGGGTTGCGCGGGCTGGGCAAGACCGGCGAAGACCGGCAGGCCCAGCAGCAGCTCGAAGGTCCCCAGCAGCAGGTAGACGAAGCCCACGAAGGCGATGAGCGTGCCGATCTCCTTCCATAGCCAGATCTGCTCGCCCGGCGGCTTCGGAGAGGCGGCGCCCGGCAGGGTCTTTTGGAACCAGTCCACCGCTGCGCCCACGCCGGAGCCGGAGAAATGCTCCCAGGGGTGGGTGATCGGCGGGTTGACCAGGACCTTGGCTGTGCCGTCGGGAATCGAGCCGTAGACCTGGTTCTCGACCACCGGCCCGGTCACGCCGAACAGCTTCTGCAGGCGCTTGGAGTTCTCGATCTCGGAGCCCTTCGGCACCTGCCACATCAGGGGGGCGAACTCGTCGAACTGGCCGAACACGACGGCGAGGTTCCGGGGCGACTCCGGAGCCGCGCCGCCGAGCAGCCGCGGGGTCGAGCCTTCCAGCACGATGGCGCGGTAGCCGTCGGGCTGGCTGAGGGCTGCGGCCATCACCGGCCCCCCGCCCATGGAGTGGCCTTCCATGCCGATGGCGGCCTTGTCGACGAACGGCAGGCTCTGCAGGTAGCGCAGCGCCGCGGGGCCGCCGAGGTCCTTCTGCTGGCCGACCGCGCCTTCCGAGTAGCCGTGGCCGGTCATGTCCATGGCGAGCACCACGAAGCCGCGCCGCGCCAGCTCGATGGCGAACGGGCTCTGCATCTCGCGGGTGTTGATGTAGCCATGGCTTACCAGCACCGCCGGCGCGGGCCGGGCCGCCGTCGCAGTGGATGGCACATAGAGCAGCGCGCTCTGGGTGACCCCGTCTCCAGCAAAGCGGACGTCGCGGACTTTCACCCCGCCCGCGGTCTGGATCAGGTGGGCCAGCAGGCTCCCCACCAGGATCAGCGCCACGCCCAGCGCAAAGAAGCCCCATTTCCGCAGCATCGCCGTCCCCCCGGAACCTTTGTTTGGACGGACGATGGGCCGCCGCGCGGCAAAGCTCAAGCATCCCGCTCGTGCGGCCGGAAGCTCGGGCGGGGGCGGCGTGTTCGCGCGCTCGCCTCGGCTCCGCATGCGGGCCGGGCGCCGCGCGTCACGCCGAACACGCGCATTCGTGCTCGTCCGAGCAACGCGGCTCTTTTCGTCTCCGTTCAGACACGTAATGCTGCTAGGAGGCCGCCGGGACAGGGAGGCGAACGCCGGACGTGGCGATACCTGGGGTTGCAATTCGGGGTCAGCGGAGCCTGCTGCGGCAGATCCGCGAGGCGTTGGCCGGCGGCGGGCCCGCCCAGGCGCGCCTGGACATGGTCGTGCGCATCATCGCGCGCTCCATGGTCGCCGAGGTGTGCTCCCTCTACTTGCGCCGCGCTTCCGCCGACATGGAGCTGTTCGCCACTGAAGGGCTGGACCCCAGCGCCGTCCACGTCACCCGCATGAAGCCGGGCGAGGGCCTGGTCGGCGAGATCATGCGGCTGGGCCGCCCACTCAACCTGGCCGACGCCCCCGAGCACCCGGCCTTCTCCTACCGGCCAGAGACCGGCGAAGACCCCTACCACGCGTTCCTCGGCGTCCCGCTGCTGCGCGGTGGCCGCTCGATCGGCGTGCTCGTGGTCCAGAACCGTACCGAGCGCGTCTACACCGAGGACGAGGTCGAGGACCTGCAGATCATCGCCATGGTGCTGGCCGAGATGGTCGCCGGCGGCGAGCTGATCGGCGAGGACGAGCTCAAGGGCGTCGAGCTCGCGCCGCACCGGCCTGAACGGCTGAAGGGCTCCAAGTTCGCCGACGGCCTGGCCTTTGGCGTGGCGGTCCTGCACGAGCCGCCGGTCGCCCCGTCCCAGCTGCTGTCGGACGACGTGGTGGCCGAGGAGCAGCGGCTGAAGACCGCCGTGGCCAGCCTGCAGGCCCAGATCGACAATATGCTGGAGGGCCAGCACGGCCTGGTCGAGGCCTCCTACGAGGTGCTCGAGACCTACCGCATGTTCGCCCACGACCGGGGCTGGAACCGCAGCCTGGAGGACGCGGTGCGCAACGGCCTCACCGCGGAAGCCGCGGTCGAGCGGGTGCGCTCCGAGCACCGGGCCCGTCTGGGCCAGGCCCGCGACCCCTACCTCCGCGAGCGGCTGCACGACCTCGAGGACCTCAACGACCGGCTGCTGCGCCACCTGTCGGGCGATGGCCACGTGGCCCGCGAGCTGCCCGAGAACGCCATCCTGATCGCCCGCAACCTCGGCCCGGCCGACCTGCTGGAATACGACCGCACCAAGCTGCGCGGCCTGCTCCTGGAGGAGGGCTCGGCGGCAAGCCACGCGGCGATCATCGCCCGCTCGCTGGACATTCCCTGCGTCGGGCGCCTGGCGGGGCTGCGCGACCGGGTCTCCGAAGGCGACCCGGTGATCGTCGATGCGGAGACCGGAGAGGCCTACCTGCGGCCGCGGGGCGACGTGGTGAAGGCGATCCTGGCGCGGATGGACATGCGCTCCCAGCGGCGGGCGGAGTTCGCCAAGCTGCGCGAGACGCCGGCCTTCACCCGCGACGGGGCCAAGGTCACCCTGCTGATGAACGCCGGCCTGGACGTGGACCTCGACATCCTGGGCGAGACGGGCGCGGAGGGCATCGGCCTGTTCCGCACCGAGTTCCAGTTCATGGTCGCCGAGGAGATGCCGCGCTTCAACGCCCAGGCCGCGCTCTATGGGCGGGTGATGGACGCCGCCGGCGACCTGCCGGTGACCTTCCGGACGCTGGATCTGGGCGGTGACAAGGTGCTGCCCTACCTGGAGGCCGAGCGGGAGGACAACCCGGCGCTCGGCTGGCGGGCCATCCGCATGGGGCTGGACCGCCCCGCCCTGCTGCGGCTGCAGCTGCGGGCCCTCATCGCGGCGGCGCGCGGCCGGCCGCTCAGGATCATGTTCCCGCTGGTGGCCAGCTGCGACGAGTTCCGCGCCGCCCGCGCCCTGGTGGACACCGAGGTCGCCTGGGCCCTGCGCCGCGGCCGCAAGGCGCCGACACGACTGGACGTGGGCGCGATGATCGAGGCGCCCTCGGTGATCTGGCACCTGGACGCGCTGCTGCCCATGACCGACTTCGTCAGCGTCGGGACCAACGACCTGTTGCAGTACATGTTCGCGGCCGACCGTGGGAACCCGCGGGTCGCCGACCGCTTCGACACCCTGTCGCCGCCGTTCCTCCGCGCCCTGCAGTCGATCCAGGAGGCCTGCGCCGAGACCGGCACGCCGGTGAGCGTCTGCGGCGAGATGGCCGGCCGCCCGCTGGAGGCCTTCGCCCTGGTGGCCCTGGGCTTCGACCGCCTGTCCATGCCGCCGGCCGGCGTGGGGCCGGTGAAACAAATGGTGCTTTCCTGCGACCGCGAGGCAGCGCGGCGCGGGGTTTCTGCGTTGTTGAACCGCGGGGCCGGCTCCGTGCGCAACGAAATTGAAACCTTGGCGCGCAAAATCTACCTGGCGGTCTAAGAGGTGAGTCTTGCCGGACGTGACCGATCACCGCATTGAGCACGACCTGGACGCGTGTCACCCTTCAACCACCTCAAGAATTCCGACAGTTCCGGCCGCCGAAAACGGTCGCGCGGAATTCCACGCACCCCAGACTCGGGAGTGAGAGTGGCCATGCCGCTCGATACGGTGGGAACGTCCGAAGAAGAGCTGGCCACGCGGCTCATCGGCCAGCCCGAGCCGCCTGAGTCCTCCGCGCCCAACGTCTATTCCGGCGCCAACGTCGGCGAAGCCCTGAGGCTGGTGCGCGAACACCAGGGCCGGACCCTGGAGGAAGTCGCCGAGAGCACGCGCGTGCGCCGCGCCTACCTGGCGGCGATCGAGGAGCTGCGGCTGGAGCAGCTGCCCTCGCGGCCGTTCACCATCGGCTACATCCGCTCCTACGCGGAAGCCCTGGGGATCGACCCCGAGGAAGCGGTCTACCGTTTCAAGGCCGACGAGCCGGTGCTCGACGAGCCGCTGCGCGAGCCCGTGGGCGTCCACGACGACCGTGACCCGCGGCTGTCGGCCCTGATCGCCGGCGGCGTCGTCATCCTCGGCGCCATCGTACTGTGGAACGTGGCGCAGCGCGCGATGGTGGAGAGCGCCCCGCCGCCGCCGACGGCGTCGGAACAGGCGACCGCCCAGGCCCTGCTGGCCACCAAGGCCGGTCCGGTATCGCTGGGCGCGCCGCTGCCCCCGCCGGTGGAATCCACCACGCCCGCCGCCTACGAGACCCCCGGCCTTGCCGAGGCCGGTCCGGACGGCATGGGCAACCTGGCCCCGCCGGCCGTGCTCGGCGTGACGGCGCCCGACGCCCCGCCGCCCGACATCTCGTCCCTGCCGCCGGTCTTCTCGCCGAAGGGCAAGGTCTACGGCGCGCCTGCCGACAAGCCGTCGCTGGTCACCCTGCAGGCGCTGCGCGGCGCCGCCCTGATCATCCGCGGGGCGGACAACTCGGTCTATTTCGCCCGCCAGCTCAGCAAGGGCGAAGCCTACCGGGTGCCGGCCATCGGCGGGCTGGTGATCGACGTCTCCGATCCCCTGGCGTTCCAGGTGTTCGTGGGCGCCCAGTCCAAGGGCTTCCTGCCCGCGCGGCAGGCGTCCGCCTCCGGCCTGGCCGGCGCTCCCGCGACGCGGCCGGTGGTGACCGCCCGAGCGCCCGCGCCCGGCGCGGCCGCGCCGCGCCCGGCGGCGCCCGCACCCGCCGCGCCGGCCGCGCCGAGGCCCTGACCGCGCGTCGCAGTTGGGAAACGGCGGCAAACCGCCTATTTTCGCTCTGTCATGACCGCTGAAGCCCACACCGCCGTGCGTCCCTGGCGTGCGATCGACCGCCGGCCGAGCCGCAAGATCCGCGTGGGCTCCGTGGAGGTGGGCGGCGACGCCCCGATCACCGTCCAGTCGATGACCAACACCGTGACGGCCGATGCGGCCGCCACCATCGACCAGATCCGCCAGCTGGAAGAGGCCGGCGCGGACATCGTGCGCGTGTCCTGCCCGGACGAGGATTCCACGGCCGCCTTCAGGACCATCGCCCGCGCGGCCAAGGTCCCGCTCGTCGCTGACATCCACTTCCACTACAAGCGCGGGATCGAGGCCGCCCAGGCCGGCGCGGCCTGCCTGCGGATCAACCCCGGCAACATCGGCTCACCCGACCGGGTGCGCGAGGTGATCCAGGCGGCCCGCGACCACGGCTGCTCCATGCGCATCGGCGTCAACGCGGGCTCGCTGGAGCGGGACCTTCTTGAAAAGTACGGCGAGCCCTGCCCGCAGGCCATGGTGGAGAGCGCGCTTTCCCACGCCCGCATCCTGCAGGACCACGACTTCCACGAGTTCAAGATCAGCGTGAAGGCCTCCGACGTCTTCATGACCGTGGCCGCCTACCAGATGCTGGCCGAGGCCATCGACTGCCCGCTGCACCTCGGCATCACCGAGGCCGGCGCGCTGCGCACCGGCACGGTGAAGTCCGCGATCGGCATGGGCTCGCTGCTCTGGGCCGGGATCGGCGACACCATCCGCGTCAGCCTGGCGGCCGACCCGGTGGAGGAGATCAAGGTCGGCTTCGACATCCTGAAGTCGCTAGGCCTGCGCCACCGCGGCGTGAACATCATCGCCTGCCCGTCGTGCGCGCGGCAGGGCTTCAACGTCATCGAGACCGTGACGCAACTGGAGCAGAGGCTGGCGCACGTCTCGACCCCGATCAGCCTGTCGATCATCGGGTGCGTGGTGAACGGGCCGGGCGAGGCGCTGATGACAGACGTCGGCTTCACCGGCGGCGGCAAGGGCGCGGGCATGGTCTATCTGGCCGGCAAGCCGGACCACAAGATGGACAACGCCGGCATGGTCGATCACATCGTCGAGCTGGTCGAAGCCAAGGCCGCCGAGATCGAACGGGCGAAGGTGCTGGAAGCGGCGGAATAGGTGGCGCTCAAGCTGGACCACGTGACCGTGCTGGTGGGGTCGCTGGAGCGGTCGATGCCGTACTACGACACGCTCCTGCCGTTGCTGGGCTTCACTAAGACCCGGGACCACAACTGGACGGACGGCGACGGCTTCTACTTCCAGTTCCGCGAGGCGAAAGCGGGGCTCCCGGGTTACGAGCGCTATGGCGCGGGCATGAACCACCTGGGCTTCGCCGCGCCCAACGAGGCCGCTGTTCTGGCTGTGCGCGACGGCATGCGGGCGGCCGGCTACGACGCTCCGGAGGTGCAGGAGCTGGGCGGCGCCAAGGCGCTGTTCATGAAGGACGCCGACGGAATCCGGTTCGAGATCACCTGCTATCCACCTGGCGTTCCGCCCGTCGGGTAGGGCGATTTCGGGAAAGGTGACGCCGGCGTCACCCTTGCACCCGTTCCGCAACCGCGGTTAGGTGGCGCTCCACTTTTGGAGGGACGAGATGTCGGCTGACGGCAAATGGAAAGTCACCATCAACACGCCGATGGGCGCCCAGACGGTGAACGTCGACATCGCCACGAGCGGTGACACCTTCACCGGCAAGACCGAAAGCCCGATGGGCTCGCAGGATGTCTCCGGCAAGGTCGACGGCGACAAGCTCACCTGGAGCAGCAACATCACCAACCCCATGCCAATGACGCTGGAGTTCGAAGCCACTGTGTCCGGTGACACCATGACGGGGAACGTCAAGCTCGGCGCGTTCGGCAACGCCCCGCTGAAGGGCGAGCGCATCGGCTAGGCCCCGTCCACGGTCCAAGAAAAAGGCCCGCCTCGGCGACGAGGCGGGCCTTTGTCGTTCCAGACGACGGAATGCTTACTTGCTCGGGTTCACCGAGTTGGCGGCGTCGGCCACCGCGCCGCCGGCCGTCGCTGCGCTGTCGGCGACGCTCGAGGCCGCGCTGCTCACCGCATCGGTGCGAAGCGCGTCGTTGCGGTTGGCGTTCAGCAGGAAGAAGGCGACGATCGCCACCAGCGCCAGGACGGCGATGCCGATGAGCACGCCGCCCATGCCGGAGCCGCCGCGGTCGACGTAGGTCGTGCCGCCGGTGTCGCGCTCGATCACGTGCTCGCGCGTCCCATCCGGCCGTTCGGTCACTCGTTCGGTAGCCATTTCATAGTTCTCCACGTGTCACCTGCGCCGTAACCCCCAGGCAGGCTTGAGTGTTCCACCGACCGTTTGGCTTCCGAGCGGCGGGACGCTAGAGGAAGCACCCTCAATCCCAGGCGGTTCCCCCTTGCGACTCCCCCAGGCCCGGCTCGATCAGGTGCTCGATCGCTTCCGCGAAGTCGAGGCGCGCATGGGCGCGGCCAGCGATGGGGCGGAGATCGTCCGGCTCTCGAAGGAGCACGCCGAACTGCGGCCTGTCGCGGAGGCCGTGCAGGAGCTGGAGCGGGCCCGCGCCGAGCTGCCGGAGCTCGAGGAGATGGCAAACTCCGGCGACGAAATGGCCGCGCTGGCCCGCGAGGAGCTGGAGGTGCTCAAGGAGCGCCTGCCGCAGCTGGAGCACCAGGTCGCGCTGCTGCTGGCGCCCAAGGACCGCGACGAGAACGCCTCGGCGATCCTCGAGGTCCGGGCCGGCACCGGCGGCGACGAGGCGGCGCTGTTCGCCGGCGACCTCTTCCGAATGTACCAGCGCTACGCCCAGACCCGCGGCTGGCGAGTGGAGGTCGAAAGCGCGTCGGAGGGCGACGCTGGCGGCTACAAGGAGATCATCGCCTCGATCACCGGCGACGGCGTGTTCGGCCGGCTGAAGTTCGAGAGCGGCGTGCACCGGGTGCAGCGGGTGCCCGACACCGAGGCCCAGGGGCGGATCCACACCTCGGCCGCGACCGTGGCGGTGCTGCCGGAGCCGGAGGACGTGGAGATCGAAATCCGCGACCAGGACATCCGCATCGACACCTACCGCTCCTCGGGGGCGGGCGGCCAGCACGTGAACAAGACCGACTCCGCCGTGCGCATCACCCACCTGCCCACCGGCATCGTGGTGACCTCGTCCGAGAAGTCGCAGCACCAGAACCGGGCGCGGGCGATGAAGAACCTGCAGGTCAAGCTCTACGACCAGCAGCGCCAGGCGCTGGACTCCGCCCGAGCCGACGCCCGCAAGAGCCAAGTGGGCTCGGGCGACCGCTCGGAACGCATCCGCACCTACAACTTCCCGCAGGGCCGGGTGACGGACCATCGGATCAACCTGACCCTCTACAACCTGCCCAAGATCATGGAAGGCGAGGCGCTGGACGACGTGATCGAGCCGCTGATCGCCGAGGACCAGGCCGCGCGGCTGGCGGCGCTCGAGGACGAATTCAGCTAGGCGCCGAAGCGCTCGCGGTAGTCGCTGGGCGCCACGCCCATGTGGCGGCGGAACGCGCGGCGCAGGTTCTGCTCGTCGGCGAAGCCGCAGGTGCGGGCCACGTCCTTCAGGCTGGCGGCGCCGGTCTCCAGCCGGCGGCGCGCCTCCTCAAGCCGTAGCTTGGCGACGTAGGCCGCCGGGGTGACGCCTAGCTCGGCCTTGAAGCGGCGTGAGAAGTTGCGCGGGCTCATGCGGGCCTCGCCGGCCAGACGCTCCAGGGACAGGTCCTCCTCCAGCCGGTCGAGCATCCAAAGCTGGAGCTGCCCGAAGACGTCGCCGCGGCGCTCGGCCTCCAGGAAGCGGCTGAACTGCCCCTGCCCGCCTGGCCGCTTGCGGTAGATGACCAGCTCCTGCGCCACGCCGACGGCGGTCGCCTTGCCCCAGTCGCGCTCCACCAGCTCCAGCGCAAGGTCCATGCCGGTGGTGACCCCCGCCGAGGTGAACAGCTTGCCGCTCTCCACGAAGATGGCGTCGGGCTCCACCTCGCAGGCGGGCGCCATCTTTGCCAGTCGCTCGCAGGCCCCCCAATGGGTGGTGGCCCGGTGGCCGTCCAGCAGCCCGGCGCGGGCGAGGATCAGCGACCCCGTGCAGACCGACCCCAGGCGGCCCACCTTCGGCGCCATGGCCCGCAACCAGTCGAGCAGCGCCTCGTCCTTCCAGGCCGCAAAGCAGCCGATGCCGCCGGCCACCATCAAGGTCTCGCAGGCGTCCACCTCCGTGAACGGCCGGCGCGCAACGATCTCCAGACCGTTGGACATCCGCACCGGACCGGCCTCGGCGGCGACCACCTCCACCTCGTAAGCCGGCTCGTTGCGGCCCCAGGTGTCGGCCAGCCAGCGGGTAGCGCGGGAGAACACCTCCAGCGGGCCGGTCACGTCCAGGATCTGGGCGTCGGGAAAGGCCAGCATGACGACGCGGTGGGTCATGTGGCCACGCTAGGCCGCAGATTGGCGGGCCTGCAACGATGTTGGCCGGATTTGACCGCTCAGCGTCTTCCCCGCCACAGGGGTTTTGCAAGGTTGCCGACCTGCCGACGCGTGTCGCGCCAGAGGATCCCTGCGCCTTTGCGGAAGCCGACGAAGGCCAGCCCCACGGTGTCGGCCATGGCCGCGCCCCGCTCTCCCATCGGCCGTGGTGCGCCCACGGTGGTGTCTACGGCGGTCTGGTGCTCGATCTCGGCGTTGAGCTCGGCGCCCACCAGCACGGTCATCACTGAGAACCAGATCCACGTCATGAAGCCGATCACCGCGCCCAGTGACCCGTAGGTCACGTGGATGCGGGCGATGTTGTTGACGTACCAGGAGAAGCCCAGCGAGCCGCCGACCCAGACGATGGAGGCCAGGACCGCGCCGAAGCTGACCCAGCGCCAGCGCGCGCGCCGCCGCGAGGGTCCGTAGCGGTAGATGATCGCAAAGGCCCAGGAGGCCAGGCCCAGCAGCAGCAGCCAGCGCAGCGGGATCAGGATGCGCACGGCGCCCGGCCAGCCTTGCAGGAACAGCGGGAGGGCCACCAAGATGGCCGTCGTAGCGATCATGAACAGCAGCGCCGCGGCGGTGAACCCGTAGGTGAGTGGCCGGCGAAGGGCGAAAGGCCGCTTCTCTTTCTCGTTGTAGGCCACGTTCAGGCCATCGAAGAGCGCGCCCATGCCGGCGTTGGCCGTCCAGAGCGAGAGCAGCAGGCTGACCAGGAAGGCGCCGGAGAGGCTGGCCGGCCGCTGCGTCGCCAGCCGCATCATCTGGTCGCCGACGATGGAGAGCACGTCGCGGGGCAGGAAGCCGGCCAGCTCCGCCAGCTGCTTGGAGACCGTCCCCACGTCGGCGAACAGGCCGTAGATCGAGACGAAGGCGCCGATCGCCGGCACGATCGCCACCAGCATGTAGAACGTCACCCCGCCCGCCACCTGCGGCAGCCGGTCGTGGCCCACCTCGCGGTAGGTGCGCCACAGGATGTCCTTCCAGCCCCTGTAGGGGATCCTAAGCGGGTGGGTGGCCAGCCGGCCGCGGCCCGGCTCAAGCTCCTCGAAGCAGTCCGGGTCGGCGGTCATCTGCTTGGAGAGTCCCGGGCGCGGGCGGGTGTGGGCGTGCACCAGCATGGCGCCGAGGGCGGCCATGCCGGCCCACGGCGCGGCTGCCAGCAGCAGGCGGGCCAGGCCGCCGCCGCCGCGGGACGTCTTTGCCGGCGCGGCCTTCGCCACCTCGCGCGTTCCTCCTCAAGGCTCCGCTTGCGGGCAAACCCCGGGACTGCGGCCTCCGTTCCGCTTGTCCAGGGCCGCAGCATACGGGTACAGCGCCGCGGATGAACGGGCACGTCGCGGCGATCTACAGGCATCCGGTGAAGGGCTTCACGCCCGAGGCGATCGATCATGCCGACCTGAGGCCGGGGGAAGGATTTCCCCATGACCGGATCTTCGCGGTGGAGAACGGCCCTTGCGGCTTCGACCCGGACGCGCCCGTCTTCGTGCCGAAGACCAAGTTCACCGTGCTGATGGGCCTGCCGAAGGTGGCGGCGGTGCGCACCCGCTACCACGAGGACACCGGCGCCATGTCGGCCCAAGCCCCCGGCGTCGAGCCGATCGTGGCCGACATGACCGGGGAGGCCGGCCGCGAGGCCTTCGCCGCCTGGCTCGCGGAGGTTTTGGGCGAAGAGGTCCGCGGCCCTCTGAGGGTGATTCAGGCGCCGCAGAGCTGGCGCTTCACCGACCACCCGCTCGGCCAGGTCTCGATCATCAACCTGGCGAGCGTCGCGGACCTGTCGCAGCGCATGGGCGTCGAGCTGGACCCCCTGCGCTTCCGGGCGAACGTCTATGTCTCGGGGTGGCCTGCTTGGGTGGAGAACGACTGGACCGGCAGCCGCCTCATGCTGGGCTGGGCCACCGCCCAGGTTTTCAAGCCGATCGTCCGCTGCGCCGCCATCCACGTGAACCTGGAGACGGCGCAGCGCGACCTGGAGATCACAAAGGCGCTGTTCGACAACTACGGCCACATGAACTGTGGGATCTATGTGCACGTGACCGCGCCGGGCCGCGTAAGCCTGGGCGACGCCATCACCGCGCCCGACGTCGCGCGGAAGCCGCAGGAGGAAGGTGAATGGGCCTGAACCTCGTGCAGGCCTGGAGCCAGGCCAAGCAGCGGCTGGAAGCCGCCGGGCTCGCCGGCCCGGTCATCGACGCCCGCCTGCTGGTGGAAGCCGCGGCCGAGGCGACGCGCACCGACATCGTCACCGATCCGTACCGAGCGCTCACACCGGAACAGGAGGCGCGGCTCGCCGACTATCTCGCCCGGCGTGAGAGGCGCGAGCCGGTGAGCCACATCCTCGGCCGCCGGGGCTTCTGGAAGATCATGCTGCAGGTGACGCCGCACGTACTCACGCCGCGGCCCGACACCGAGACCGTCATCGACGTCGTCCTGAAGGACTTTCCGGAGCACGCGCCCTGGTCGGTCCTGGACCTCGGGGTGGGCTCCGGCGCGATCCTGCTGGCGATCCTCGCGGAGCGGCCGGCGGCGAAAGGACTGGGGATCGACGTCTCGGAGGAGGCGCTGGCGGTGGCGCGGGACAACGCCGCCCACCTGGGGCTCGCCGGGCGCGCAGCCTTCTTCCGCGGCGACTGGACCGCCGGGCTGGGCTCCGAGAGCTTCGACCTGGTGGTCTCGAACCCGCCATATATCGCCAGCGACGTGATCGAGACCCTGGAGCCCGAGGTGCGCGACTACGAGCCCCGCATCGCGCTCGAGGGCGGGGCGGATGGGCTGGACGCCTACCGGACGCTCGCGCCCGAGATCCTGCGGGTGCTGAAACCCGGCGGCCGCTTCGCAGTGGAGATCGGCTTCGACCAGAAGGCGGCCGTGGAGACCCTCTTCCGCGAGGCCGGGGCCCGCGACCTGCGTACGGTCAAGGACCTTGCCGATCGGGACAGGGTTGTCGCGGGTTCCAAATAGCCCTTGGAATCTCGGCGTTTCGTCGCTACTTGTACGGTCGTCTCCACCCAATCGCCGGCTTCTGGTTGACGCGCCCGCAAGAAGGACGCCCACCCGGCCGGCAGGCGCGACGCTTCTTCAAAAAAGCAGCCTCTCGCTGAAGAGCTTCCGGGCGGACGACGGGGAACACCTAGCGTCTTCAATCCGCCAGCGGGCCAGGGGCCCGATCCGAAGCTGAAGGCTAGGCGACCTTAACCGAAGGTCCGCTCAAGGAAGAGCTAAACGGTCAAGAGATAATGAGAGATTTCAAGGGTATGAAGCGTCAGCGCGGCCGCAATCGCGGCGGTGGCGGCGGCGGCAACAAACAGCCGCAGAACGCGAACCGGGCGTTCGATTCCAACGGTCCGGAAGGCGTCAAGGTCCGCGGCAACGCCCAGCACGTCTTCGAGAAGTACCAGCAGCTCGCCCGTGACGCGAACGCCGCCGGCGACCGCGTGCTGGGTGAGAACTACCTGCAGCACGCCGAGCACTATTTCCGCCTGCTGCGCGCCATGCAGCCGCAGCGGCCGGCGTCCGAGATCCTCGGCCGCGATCAGTTCGCCTCCGGCTTCGATATCGATTTCGAGGACGAGGGCGCCCAGGCCCAGGCCGAAGCCGCCGACGACGCGGCCGCCGAGGCCCAGCAGAACCAACCGGAAGGCCAGGAGAACGGCGAGCCCCGCGGCGACCGCTGGGAAAACCGCAACCGCGACGACCGCAACCGTGACGGACGCGACGGCCGTGACCGCGAAGGCCGCGACCGCGAGAACCGCTTCGAAGGCCGCGATGGCGGCGGCGGCGGCGGTGGTGGCCGGCGCGACCGCTGGCGCGAGCGCGACGACCGCAACCGTGGCGACGACCGCCCGCGGGGCGGCGACGATCGTCCGCGCGGCGGCGACGATCGCCCGCGCGGCGACGACCGGCCACGCGCCGACCGAGACGACCGCAACCGCGACGACCGTCCCCGCTTCGACCGAGACCGGGACGACCGGCGCGAGCGCGATCCGATGCCGGTGGTCGAGCCGCAGGGCTCCAACTTCGGCGGCGAGGAGCGTCCCGCCCCCGTCCTGCGCGACTCCGAGGGCGGGGAGAGCCAGGCGCCGGCCTTCCTGCAGGCCCGCACCGAGCCGCGCGACGGCGATGACGAATCGGGCGGCGGCGGCGGCCGGCGCAGCCGGCGCAGGCGGCCCCGCAGCTTCGATGGCGACGGCGGCGGCCCACCCGCCAGCGAGCCGGAAGAAGCCTGATAAGCCGAGGGCCCGCGGAGCGATCCGCGGGCCCTTCGCTTAGAAGCGGTAGCCTAGGCCGACGCGGATGTTGCGGCCGGGCAGCGGGGCCAGGTCCTTCAGGAACGAGGCGTGCTCGCGCGCCTCCACGTCCGTCAGGTTCCGCCCGTCCACGAACAGCTTCAAGTCCCGGTCCTTCAGCGGCCGGAATGTGAGCATGGCGTTCAGCTGGGTGTAGCCGTCAGTGGGCAGCTCGAAGGCCGAGACGCGGTCCTGGCCGCCCACGCGGCGGATCTCCAGCCGACCGTCCCACCAGCCGCCGTCAAACAGGCCGCGCACCGTCGCCGACCAGGGCGGAATCCGGGCCGGCGGCCCAAGGTCGGTCTCGCCCCGCACGTAGTCGGCGGCGGCCTCCAGGGTGAAGCCCCGCTCCCCTTCCCGCCACAGCTTCAGCGAGGTCTCGGCCTCGGCCCCGTGGAAGCTGGCGTCGGTCTGCATGTAGCGGAAGACGGGCAGGCCCGCCTCTTCGGCGCCCGTGGGCGCGAGCTCGATGAAGCCGTCATAGCGGACGGCGAACAGGTGCACGTCGGTGTCCCAGGCGGAGGAGCCATAGTGAAGGGTGGCGTCCAGCGAATAGGAGACCTCCTGATCAAGGTCCGGGTCGCCGATCTCGAAGCCGCGGGTGGCCGGGTGCGGGCCGTTGGCGAACAGCTCCTCCTGCGCCGGGGCGCGGCTGGTGCGGGAGCCGGAGAGGCTGAAGAACCATCCCTCGGCCGGCCGCACGAACCCGGCCAGCGAAGCCGAGACATTGGTGAAGGCCCGCCCGCCGGGCAGGCTCTCGAGCGTCCGTCGGTCGAGCCGAAAGCCGCCCTCCACGCCCCAGCTGTCGCGGTCGTAGCGTTGCAGGGTGAAGGCGCCCCACTCGGTCGTGCGCGTCGGCGGGACAAGCGCCTCCTCGCCCTGGGCGTCGAAGTCGCGGCTGAGCGCCTGTAAGCCGACCGCCCCCTGCCAGCCGCCCCGGTCGGGCTGCACCAGGTCGAGACGGGCCTCCCACCCTTGCGAGAAGAAGCGGGTCGCGGGCGTCCCGCCCTCCAGCTCCACGTGGGTGTAGTCGGCGTAGCCGCCGGCGAAGCGGACGGTGTCGAAGGGGCCGAGTCCCAGGCGGTATTCGCCGCGCAGGTCGTAGCGGGTCTGCTCCAGCTGGATCGAGACGCCGCCCTCCTCCTCCTCGTGCTCCTCGTGGACGTGGCCGGGGACGCCGTAGGTGGTCTCGGTGCGCTTCACGGAGGCGCCGAAGTGGCCGCGCTCGCCGATCCAGGAGACTCCTGAACCGAAGGAGTCCAGTTCGGTGGCGGTGTTCTCGACGACGGAGTCGAGGGGGCCCGGCCATTCCTCGCCGTCGGCGTCCATCAGGCGGCGGGACTCGGGGTGGGTGGGGACCTGGTAGTCGTCGCTCTGCCGACGGGTGGCGTCGAGGGTGAGGACCCAGTCTCCAAGGCCGGCGCGGACGGCGCCGGAGAGGAGCCGGCCCTCGTCGACGGTGGAGCCGCTGGCCAGCAGGCGGCCTTCGAAGCCATCGACGCGGTGCGTGGCGATGCGCTCGTCGATGACGTTGACGATGCCGCCGATGGCCGAGCCGCCGTAGGCCAGCGCGGACGGGCCGCGGAGCACCTCGATGCGCTCGGCCTCCTGGGGGTCGGTGGCCACGGCGTGGTCGGGGGAGAGCGCACTGGCGTCGACCTGGCCCAGGCCGTTGGAGAGCACCAGGACGCGCGGGCCGGCGAGGCCGCGGATCACCGGGCGGCTGGCGCCCGGGCCGAAGAAGGTGGAGCGGACGCCGGTCATGCCGGAGAGCACGTCGCCCAGCCCGCCGACCGGCGCGGTGTCCAGGGCCTCGCGTTCGACGACGGCCACGCTGGTGGTCGCGGAGTCCAGGGACACGGCGTAGGGCGCCGCGGTGACGACGACTTCGGAGACTTCCGGGTGCTGGGCCTCGGCCGCGCCCGCCGAGAGGGCGAAGAGGCTGGCCGCCAGGAACAGGATGCTGCGTCGCATGACCGCCAGAGTGTTACAAGATAACAGACGTGTTATGAAATAACATAACGCGTCGTCAAGCCCGTTGCGGGCGGCCGGGAACGGGGGTTACTCAAAGGGATGAGCTGCGGGCACGACGATCACAGCCACCCGGGGCTGACGGGCGCAGCCCTGAAGCGCGCCCTGGGTGCGGCCGAGGTCCGCTGCGCCGACACCCAGGAGCGGCTGACCCCGCCCAGGCGCCGCGTCCTGGAACTGCTGCTCGAAGCCGACGGCCCGCTGAAGGCCTACGACCTGATCGCCGCCTTCGGCGAGGCCGGCGAGCCCGCCAAGCCGCCCACCGTCTACCGCGCCCTCGAGTTCCTGGAGCGCCTCGGCTTCGCCCACCGTATCGAGAGCCTGAACGCCTACGTCCCCTGCCGGATGGAGGGCGAGGGCCACCAGGCGGCGTTCCTGATCTGCGACTGCTGCGGGGCGGCCCAGGAGTTCGAGCCGGACCTGAAGCCGGCGCTCACCGCGGCGCGGGCCGCCGGCTACGACGCCCGCTCCGTCACCCTCGAGGCGCGCGGCTTCTGCCCGGCCTGCAAGGGCGGCTGAGGCGAACCGCCAGCCCCTGCAGCGGGTTTACCGCACCCGATGCGCAAACAGATTTACCTAGACTGCGACGGCGTGCTCGCCGATTTCGACAAGGGCGCGGAGAAGGTGCTGGGCATGCCGCCCAGGGTCTTCGAGAAGCGCTACAACCCTGGCCTCTTCTGGAAGCGGCTGGCCCAGGCCAAAGGCTTCTTCGAGCACCTCGAGCCAATGGCCGACGCCTTCGTGCTGTTCGAGGCCGTGCGCCACAAGAACCCGATCATCCTTACCGGCCTGCCGCGGGGCAACTGGGCCGAGCCGCAGAAGCGCCGCTGGGCGGAGCGCTGGTTCCCTGGCGTGGAGGTGATCACCACCATGGCCGCCCTGAAGCGCGAGCACTGCCATCCCGGCGACGCCCTGGTCGACGACCGAGACAAGCACCGCCACCTCTGGGAGGGGGCGGGCGGGATCTTCATCCACCACAAGAACGCCCGCAGCTCGGTCGACGAGCTGCGGGCCAGGGGCTACCTCGACTAGCTACCAGAACACGAACCGGACGACCTGGACGACACGGCCCGTGAAGCGGTCGATCAGCAGGGCGTCGTAGCCCACCCGCACCCAGTCGTAGCCCGGCGGCGGAATCGGCAGGTCGTAGACCCACCAGTCGATGATCCGGTAGTCGGGCTCGTACCAGCCGCGCGGCAGGACGTCCCCGAAGGACCACAGGCGGACGTAGAAGCCCGACGGCGGACGCCACAGGTGGCCGCGGTAGCGGTGGCGGCTGTTGTAACTGTGCGGATAGCGGCGGCCGTCCCAGCGGGGATGGTTCGTGGGCGGTCCACGGCGCTCGCCGTCCCAGCGCCGGCCGTCTCGAGCCCCGTCGCGGCGGCCGTCCCGATCACCGTCCCAGCGGCGGCCATCGCGGTCGCCGTCGCGCCGCCCATCACGGTCGCCATCCCAGCGCCGGCCGTCCCGATCGCCGTCGCGGCGGCCATCCCGGTCACCGTCCCAGCGGCGCCCATCGCGGTCGCCATCCCGGCGGCCGTCACGATCGCCGTCGCCTCGGCGGCCGTCGCCGTCGGGGCGGCCACCGCGGCCCCGGTCGCCGTCACGTCGTCCATCGCGGCCCGGCTGGCCGTCGGCGACCGGACGCTCGCCGGGAGGCCGCGCCTGCACCCCGCGACCGATCCAGCGGCCGCCCTGGCGCAGCTCCTCGCGGTCCTCGAAGTCCTGGCGGTCAGCGCCGGAGAGGCCCGGATTGACGTTGTCGCCCTCGGTGTCGACGAAGGGCCGGCGGGGGCGGCCTTCACCGCCGCGGCGTTCGCCGCCGCCCTCGACGCGCCGCCGCCGCTCGCCGCCGGACGCATCCGGCGGGCTGGAGGGCTCACGGGGGCTGAGCGCCTGCGGCGCCTCGGGCGGCCGCGGAGCCGGCCGGAATTCGCGGGGCGTGGGCGGGGCCGAGCCGCGCGGCCCGCCGCCACCGACCCGGCCGCGCGGCTCGGGATCACCCTCCGCCTGGGCGCGCAGCTCGGCCTGGTCCTTGTCCTGCGCCAGCGCCTGCGTGCCGGCGCCGGCCAGCAGGAGCAGGGTGAGCGCTGCAATCGTGGTCTTCATCGTGGCCCCCCGCGGCCGTTCAGCGGCCCGGCATGTCCCTTTGATCCAATTGATGGTGCAGCTCGAATGAACCGCGCTTGAACGGCCCGGCGGCTCGGCCCAACTGTGCCGCCCAGAGACCATTGCGGAGCGAGGCTTCCCCCAGGTGGCGGCGACACCCAACGACATCCTGCACTTCTGGCGGCACGCCGGCCCGAGCCGCTGGTTCCGCAAGGACAAGGCCTTCGACGCCGCCATCCGCCTCAAGTTCGAGGCCACGCACCACGCCGCCGCCCGCGGCGAGTACGACGGCTGGGCCGAGACCGCGGAGGGCGCGCTGGCGCTGGTGATCCTGCTCGACCAGTTCCCCCGCAACCTCTACCGCGGCTCGGCTCACGCCTGGGCCACGGACCCGAAGGCGCGGGCCGTCGCGCGGCGGGCGATCGACGCTGGTTTCCAGCGGCAGGTGGAGCCCGACCTCGCCGGCTTCTTCGTCCTGCCCTTCGAGCACTCGGAGGACCTCGCGGACCAGGACTTCGGCCTGAAGGTGGCCGACGCGCTGGGGGATCAGGAGGTCATCAAGTGGAGCCGCATCCACCGGGACCTCATCGCCCGCTTCGGCCGCTTTCCGCACCGCAACCCGGCGCTGGGGCGCGAGACGACGCCGGAGGAGCAGGCCTTCCTCGACGACGGCGGGTTCTCCGGCTAGCGGACGCGTGAAAACCGCCGGGGCGTCGCGCTCCCGGCGGCTGGCGTTTGCAAGGGCGAGGCGCCCTAGTGGTGGTGCTTGTGTTCGGCTTCCGGCTTGGCGGCTTCGGCGGTGGCGGCGGCCGGCGCGGAGGACGGCTCCTCCTTCACCGTGACGCAGCGCTTGGCCGGCAGGCGCTGGCCGGTGACCTCGGTGACCGTGCAGATCTTGCGCGGCTTCGCCTTGGCCACGGAGGCGGGCTGGTTTCCGGGCTGGGCCGCAGGGGCGGCGTCCGCGCCCGCGAGCGCCAGGACGGCGAAAGCGGAAATCAGGAACATCTGTACAATGACCTTGGGGAGGAAAACGGCCGACCCTCTTATACGGCGTAACGCGCTACGCCAAGTTGCGAATGGGTAATGTGGCCGCGACGGATCGCGCCGATTCAGCTGTGGACGAGCCGTGGATCGTTAACGATTGCCGCATCGCGAATCAGTCCGATTTGGGTGACGCTCTTCGGTGATGAACGCCGCCCTATCCATCGCCGCCCGCTACGAGGCCGCCGCCGACCACCCGGAGCGGCAGTACCTGAACCTGCTCGGCGACATCCTGGAGAATGGCGTCCAGCGCGGCGACCGCACCGGCACCGGCACCCTGGGCGTCTTCGGCCGCCAGATGCGATTCGACCTGGCCCAGGGCTTCCCCCTGCTCACCACCAAGAAGCTGCACCGCAAGTCCATCATCCTCGAACTGCTGTGGTTTCTGCGCGGCGACACCAATGTGCGCTGGCTGCAGGAGCGCGGCGTCAGCATCTGGGACGAATGGGCCGACCGCGAGACCGGCGAGCTGGGCCCCGTCTACGGCAAGCAGTGGCGCTCCTGGACCGCCCCCGACGGCCGCGTGATCGATCAGATCGCCGCCGTCGTGGAAGGGCTGAAGGCCAATCCCACCAGCCGCCGCCACATCGTCTCGGCGTGGAACCCGGCCGAAGTTGAGGACATGGCGCTGCCGCCCTGCCACTGCCTGTTCCAGTTCTTCGTCGCAGACGGAAAGCTGTCCTGCCAGCTCTACCAGAGGTCGGCGGACGTGTTCCTGGGCGTGCCCTTCAACATCGCCAGCTACGCCCTGCTGACGCTGATGATGGCCAAGGTCACCGGGCTGGAGCCGGGCGAGTTCGTGCATACCCTGGGCGACGCCCACCTCTACCTGAACCACCTGGAGCAGGCGAAGCTGCAGCTCTCGCGCGAGCCGCTGCCGCTGCCGCAGATGACGATTGCCGACAAGGCCGACCTGTTCGCCTTCGACTACGAGGACTTCCAGCTGGAAGGCTATCGGGCGCACCCCTCGATTCCGGCGCCGATCGCGGTCTGATGGCCGCCCCCGCTTCACCCGTGTGGTTAGACTGGGTGAAGCAGTACCGAGACGCGCTTCAGCTGCTCATTATGCTTTTTGGCCTTGGCACCATTGTGGTGTCTGCGCTGCAACTGAGGAACGCTGTCGGCCAGCGGGCTTTCGGCGAAATACTCGCCTTTCATGAGGCGCTCGAGCCGGAGGTTCGCGGCTATCAGAAAGCAGCTACGAAGCCTATCGACAGGGCTGCTTTCACCCGACACCTTATGAAGACCTTCAACTTGTTCGAAGTAGCGCTTGAGCATGTAAATAAGAGAACAATGTCGAAGGGAAATATAGATACCATTGGGTACTTGGTCGCCAACCTTATGCTGGAGGCTATCCAGTTCGATGTGTTCACGGCCTGCAAGGACAACATCATCAAGGCCCACAACTATGTAGAGATAAGGGTCTTTTTCCTGATGGAATTTCGGCGACTTACCGAAGAACAACGAAGCCAAATCTATCCGGTCTTGTTCGAACAGGAGGCTAGCCTCGCCAAGAAAAGCTTGGCGGGGCAGCTGGTGCGCTGGATCAAAATCAGGGAGCTACGCTGGAAGCGGGACTTCGAATGATCACCTCATCGCGCCTCACCCTGGCCGAAGTCTCCGACGCGTCGGGACGGATCTCCGACATCTACGCCGGCAAGTACGCCATCGACCGCGACGACGACTGGTTCCTCCTGAAGCTGCAGGAGGAGCTGGGCGAGCTTGCCCAGGCGCACCTTCGCCTGTCCGCCCGAGGCCGCGGCGAGGCGACCGAGCAGGACCGCGCCGACGAAGCCGCCGACGTGCTCTGCATGCTGCTCCTCTACTGCCGCCGGTTCGGCATCGACCCCGACGCCGCGGTGCGCCGCAAGTGGCTGAGCTGGCTGGAGCCGGCCGCCTAATTGTCGTGCGCCCCCCGAGTGTCATCCCGGTTTTCGCGCTAGCGAAAGACCGGGACCCATCAGCACGGCATGACGCAGATGGGGCGAAAGGCGCCGCCGTGCGCCCTACGGAAGATGCCGTGTCTATGGGTCCCGGTCTTCGGCTGCGCCGAAACCGGGATGACACATCTTGGAGAGGCGTGACGACGCCGAGGCCCCCGCGCTAAACCCGCCCCCATGAGCATCATCCTCGCCGCCGGCCCCATCGCCCGCGCCCGCAACGGCGTGATCGGCAAGGACGGGACCCTGCCCTGGCGGCTGAAGAGCGACCTTCAGATCTTCAAGCAGGTCACCCTGGGCAAGCCAATCATCATGGGCCGCAAGACCTGGGACAGCCTTCCGGGCAAGCCTTTGAAGGGCCGGACCAACATCGTGCTCACCCGCGACGGCTCGTTCGAGCCCAGGGGCGCCATCCCCTGCGAAACCTTCTCCGAGGCCGTACAGATCGGCCGTGAGCAGGCGGAGGAGGACGGGGTGGGCGAGGTGTGCGTGATCGGCGGCGCCTCCCTCTTCGAGCTGGCGCTCGACCGCGCGCGCAAGCTCTACCTCACCGAGGTGGATGCCGAGGTCGAGGGCGACGTGGTGCTCCCGCCCATCGACGAGAGCCGCTGGCGCGAGGTCCACCGGGAGGCCCATCCCGCCTCGGAGGTGGACCAGTACCCCTTCACCTACCGGGTGCTCGAGCGCCTATAGTCCCGGCCAGGAACGAGGAGGACGCACATGGACATCGAGCTGGTCTGCGAGGGGCTGGAGTTCCCGGAAGGCCCCGTCGCCCTGGCCGACGGCTCGGTGATCCTGACGGAGATCAAGGGGGAGCGGATCACGCGCGTGCGTGCGGACGGCTCGAAGGAGGTGCTGGCGAAGGTCCCCGGCGGTCCGAACGGGGCGGCCATCGGCCCCGACGGCGCCATCTGGATCACCAACAACGGCGGCTCATTCGTCTGGCTGGACAACCAGGGCCTGACCATTCCCGGGCCGACGCCGCCCACGCACACCGGCGGCTCGATCCAACGCCTCGACCTGGGCGCCGGCGAGCTCACCACCGTCTACGACGCCTGCGACGGCAAGCGTCTGGTCGGGCCCAACGACCTGGTGTTCGACCGCCAGGGCGGGTTTTGGTTCACCGACCACGGCTGCAGCACGCCCGACGGGCGCAAGTTCGGGGCGGTCTACTATGCGCGCACAAACGGTTCGCAGATCAGCCGACAGCGCGACCACCTGATCTCCCCCAATGGCATTGGCCTCTCGCCGGACGAGCGCACGGTCTATGTGGCCGACACCCAGCTCGGCCGCCTGTGGGCCTTCGACGTGGCCGAGCCGGGGGTGCTGGCGCCGGGCCCCGGCTTCGCGCCGGGCCGCGTGGTCTGCAACCTGCCGGACTACCAGCTGCTGGACAGTCTGGCCGTCGAGGCCGGCGGCAAGGTCTGCGTGGCGACGATCATCAACGGCGGGATCACGGCCTTCGACCCCGACGGCAGCGTCGAGCACCATGCCTTCCCCGACATCCTGTGCACCAACATCTGCTTCGGGGGGGCGGACATGCAGGACGCCTGGGTGACGGCCTCATCGACCGGCAAGCTCTACAAGGCGCGCTGGCCGAGGCCCGGGCTGAAGCTCAACTTCAACGCCTGAGCGCCGCCTTAACAGATGATGGAACTCCTGCGGCGGCCCATGCGCTAAGGAGGCGGACGGGCGTGCGGTGCTAGGACCGCGTACGGGAACCTGCGGGCTAAATTTAGATGAAAACCGAGAGGCCTCCGGGCGCCGAGCAGGCCTCAACGGGAATTCCCGGCCTGGACGACATCCTCGCCGGCGGCCTGGCGCGTTATCGCGTCTATCTCCTCGAGGGCAGCCCGGGTACGGGGAAGACCACTGCGGCGCTGCGCTTCCTCATCGAGGGCGCCGTCAACGGCGAGAAGACCCTCTACATCACGCTCTCGGAAACCGAGGAAGAGCTGCGCGACACGGCCCGGAGCCATGCCCTCGACCTGATGGACATCGAGATCTTCGAGCTGGTGCCGCCGGAGAGCCTGCTCGACGAGCAGCAGCAGCAGAGCCTCCTGTACTCCTCGGACCTGGAGCTCGGCGAGACCACGCGTCTCATCTTCGAGCGCGTCGAGAACGCACGCCCGGGTCGGGTGGTGATCGACAGCCTTTCGGAAATCCGTCTGCTGGCGCAGAGCTCGCTGCGTTACCGCCGCCAGGTGCTGGCGCTGAAGCACTATTTCGCCAAGCACCAGGCCACTGTCCTGCTGCTGGACGACCTCACCACCGACACCCTCGACAAGACGGTGCACAGCGTGGCGCATGGCGTGATCCGCCTTGAGGAGCTGGCGCCGGAGTACGGCGCCGAGCGGCGCCGCGTGCGGGTCGTGAAATACCGTGGTCGCAAATTCCGCGGCGGCTACCACGACTTCACGATCAAGACCGGAGGTCTCGAGGTCTACCCCCGGCTCGTCTCGTCGGAACACAGACGCGAATTCTCGCGCGAGCAGCTTCCCAGCGGTGTGTCAGGCCTGGATGAGCTGCTCGGCGGCGGCATCGAACGGGGTTCGAGCTGCCTCATCCTGGGGCCGGCCGGCACCGGCAAGTCGCTGGTGTCGCTCTATTTCGCGCTCTCGGCTATCGAGCGCGGCGAGAAGGCGGCGCTCTTCATCTTCGACGAGGAGCTGGGCCTGCTGTTCGACCGCACCCGCAGCTTAGGCATCGATCTTCAGGCGACGATGAACAGCGGCCAGTTGCTTGTGAAACAGGTGGATGCCGCCGAGCTGTCGCCCGGCGAGTTCACGGCCAGCGTCCGCGAATGCGTCCAGGAGAACGGCATCCGCACCGTCGTGATCGACAGCCTGAACGGCTACCAGGCGGCCATGCCGGAAGAGAACTTCCTGGTGCTGCACATCCACGAGCTGCTGCAGTACCTGAACCGCCAGGGCGCCAGCACCTTCCTGACGGTCGCCCAGCACGGGCTGGTCGGCGACATGAAAGCGCCGGTGGATGTCACCTACCTGGCCGACACCGTCGTCCTCCTCCGCTATTTCGAGGCGGCGGGCCACGTCCGCCGCGCCATGTCGGTGATCAAGAAGCGCAGCGGCGGCCACGAGAAGACCATCCGCGAGTTCGAGATCGGGGAAACCGGCCTGACAGTCGGCCCTCCGCTCAGCCAGTTCCATGGCGTCCTGCGCGGCGTGCCCAACTTCGTCGGACCAGGCGCGGGGCTGATGGGAGATCCCTCGGCATGACGGCGGACGCGTCCGGCTCGGGGCGCGTGCTGGTGCTCGCGCCGCTGGGTCGCGATGCAGCCATCGCCCGGTCCATCCTCCTGGAGGCGCAGATGCCGGTGATGGTCTGCCACGACCTCGCCTGCCTGTGCGAGGAGCTGGACAACGGCGCCGGCGCGGCCCTGATCGCTGAGGAGGCGCTGCAGGTCGCCGACTATCCGACGCTGGGTCACTGGCTGGAGCGCCAGCCGCCGTGGTCGGACCTGCCGATCGTGCTGCTGGCGCACCGCGGCGGCGGGCTGGAGCGCAATCCGGCCGCGCGCCGGCTGCTCACCGCGCTCGGCAACGTCACCTTCCTGGAGCGGCCCTTCCACCCGACGACCCTGGTCAGTGTGATGGAAACGGCGCTCAGGGGCCGCCGCCGGCAGTACGAGGCCCGCGACCTGATCCGAGAAATCCGCCTCGGCGAAGAGATGCTGGAACGCCGCGTCGCCGACCGCACGGCCGAGCTGGAGTCCGCCAACCGCCAGCTGGCCGCCCAGATCGCCGAACGCGAGCGGATAGAATCCGTGCTCCGCCAGGCGCAGCGCCTGGAGGCGGTCGGCCAGCTGACCTCCGGCGTCGCCCACGACTTCAACAACCTGCTGATGGTCGTGCTCGGGAACGTGCGCCAGATGCAGAAGTCGGAGTCTGATCCGGCCACGCAGCGGCGCCTGCAGATGATCGCCGAGGCCGCAGAACGCGGCGGGCTGCTGACGGGGCAGATGCTGGCTTTCTCGCGTCGGCAGAAGCTCGAGCCGCGGGCGGTCGACCTCAACGACATCGTGGTCGGCATGCACGACCTGCTGCACTCCACCATGGGCGGCAGCGTGCAGATCGAGACCCGGCTACAGACCGAGCTGTGGCCGGCGATGATCGACCCGACCCAGATCGAGCTGGTCATCCTCAACCTGGCGATCAACGCGCGCGACGCCATGCAGGTCGGCGGCGGGATCGTGGTGGAGACCGGCAATGTGACCCTGGGCCCGCCGCTGCGGCCCGAGGAACCGCCCGCGGGCGAGTACGTGATGGTGTGCGTCTCGGACAACGGCTCGGGGATGACCGACGACGTCCTCGCGAAGGTCTTCGAGCCCTTCTTCACCACCAAGGAAGTGGGCAAGGGATCCGGCCTCGGCCTCAGCCAGGTGTTCGGCGTGGCCAAGCAGTCGGGCGGCGGCGTGCGGATCATGACGACGGTCGGCGCGGGGACGTCCGTCAGCGTCTTCCTCCCCCGCGCGCAGGTGGCCCCGGAGCACGCCACGGCGCCGGAAGCTGTCAGGCCGGAGACCGCGCGAAAGGACATCAAGGTGCTGGTCGTGGACGACGACAGCGCCGTGCGTGAGGTCACCGCCGGCATCCTGGCGGACCTGGGCTACGGGGTCATCGAGGCGGGGAGCGGGGGCGCGGCCCTGGACCTGCTGGACCGCGAGGACGGCATCGACGTCCTGCTGCTGGACTTCGCCATGCCGGGGATGAATGGCGCGGAGGTGGCCCGCGAAGCCCGCAGCCGACGGCCCGACGTCCCGATCCTGTTCGTCACCGGCTACGCCGACACCGAGGCCCTGGAAGAGGCCGGGCAGGACGGCATCCTGCGCAAGCCCTACGTCGAGCGCGACCTCGCCGAGAAGCTGCGCGCGGCCCTCAAGTCGCACTAGCCTGCCGCCTTCCCAAGAGAACGGTTCGAGCGCAAGACTTGGGTGATCGGCGGTCACCGGGCCGCTGCAGACCTGAGGGGGCGGCCATGGACGATGGCTCGATCGATGTGAGGCGCGCGGCGCGCGAGGCCGCCTATTCGATGCCCGTCGAGGCGATCAACCCGGCCGACCCGGAGCTGTTCCGCACCGACACCTGGGCCCCCTACTTCGAGCGCCTGCGCAAGGAGGATCCCGTCCACTGGGCGGTCTCGGACTTTCAGGACGTGGGCGGCTACTGGTCGGTCACCAAGTACAACGACATCATGGCGGTGGACACCAACCACGAGGTCTTCTCCTCGATCCCCACCATCGTCCTCCCCGATCCGGACGAGGACTTCACCCTTCCCATGTTCATCGCCATGGACCCGCCGAAGCACGACGTGCAGCGCAAGACGGTGAGCCCGATCGTGGCGGGGCCGAACCTGGCGAAGATGGAGCCAATCATCCGTGAGCGGGCGGGGGTGATCCTGGACAGCCTGCCGGTGGGCGAGGAGTTCGACTGGGTGGACAAGGTGTCCATCGAGCTCACCACCATGACGCTGGCGACCCTTTTCGACTTCCCCTGGGAGGACCGCCGCAAGCTCACCTTCTGGTCCGACGTGGCGACGGCTGCGCCCGAGAGCGGCATCCTCGGCACTACCGATCCCGAGAAGTTCGAGGAGCTGCGCCGCGCCGCGCTCTACGAGTGCGTGGACTACTTCATGCGGCTCTGGAACGAGCGGGTGAACGCCCCGCCAAAGCCGGACCTGATCTCGATGCTCGCCCACGGAGAGGCGACGCGGGACATGGACCGCATGGAGTACCTGGGCAACCTGATCCTGCTGATCGTCGGCGGCAACGACACCACGCGGAACACCATCTCCGGCTCCGTGCTGGCCCTGAACCAGCACCCGGACCAGTACGACCGGCTCACGTCCGATCCCTCCTGCCTGCCATCAATGGTGTCCGAAACGATCCGCTGGCAGACGCCGCTGGCCTACATGCGAAGGCGCGCGACGCGTGACTTCGAGATGGGCGGCAAGACCATCCGCGAGGGTGACAAAATCGCCATGTGGTACGTCTCCGGCAACCGCGACGAAGAGGTCATCGAGCGGCCGAACGACTACTGGATCGACCGGCCTCGGGTGCGCCAGCACCTGTCGTTCGGCTTCGGCATCCACCGCTGCGTCGGCAACCGGCTGGCCGAGCTGCAGCTGAAGATCATCTGGGAGGAGATCCTGAAGCGCTTCCCAAGGATCGAGGTCACCGGCCAGCCGCGGCGGGTCTACTCGTCCTTCGTGAAGGGCTACGAACACCTGCCCGTGGTCATCCCCAAGCGCGTTTGATCCCAGTGGCCGAGAACAGCTTCAAGGCAGCGTTGGCCGGAGGCGGGCGGCTCGCCGGCCTCTGGTGCCAGGTCCCCTCGCCCACCGTCGCCGAGGTGCTGGCCCATTCCGGCTGCGACTGGCTGCTGCTCGACATGGAGCATGGTCAGGCCGATCTCTCCGAGGTCCGCACCCAGCTGCAGGCGGCGAACGGGGCGCCCGCGGCGCTGCTGGTGCGCACGCCGGGGCACGATCCGGTGCTGATCAAGCGGCTGCTCGACATGGGCGCCGAGACCCTGCTGATCCCGATGGTCGAGAGCGCCGAGCAGGCGCGGCAGCTGGTCGGCGCCACGCGCTACCCGCCGGCCGGCTTCCGCGGCGTGGCCGGCGTGAGCCGCGCGTCAGCCTACGGCCGCGACCGCGACTACCAGGGCGCGGCGGCGCAGCGGACCTGCGTGGTCGTGCAGATCGAGAGCGTCCCGGCCGTCGAGGCCGCCGGAGAGATCGCGGCCGTGGACGGCGTCGACGCGCTGTTCGTGGGCCCCGCGGACCTCTCGGCCGGCATGGGCCTGCTGGGCCAGCCGCGCCATGCGGACGTCGAGGCCGCCGTGCGCCGGGTGCTGGAGGCGGCCTCCGCCGCCGGAAAGCCGGTCGGCACGTTCGGACTCTCGCCAGAGGACGCCGGGGCGCGGTTCGCGGAGGGCTTCCGTTTCGTCTCGGTCGCCACGGACGTCCGCCTGCTGGTGCAGGGCGCCGTCAGCTTCCTGAAGATCGCGCGCGGCGATTGACGGCGTCGCCCAACGGGCGCTTCCATCTCACTGGAGGAGGAACCCCATGATCAAAACACTGCTTCCGCTCGCGGCGGTCGTCGCGGCCGCGCTCGCCCTGCCCGCGCTCGCCCAGGAAGGCGGCCGCCCCTTGAGCGCCCACCTGACCGGCGGGACGGGCATGGACCCGGACGGCGCCGGCCACGCCACCTTCCGCGTGAACAATGGCCAGGATCAGGTCTGCTACGACCTCATGGTCGAGAAGATCGCCCCGGCCGGCGCGGCGCACATCCACAAGGGGGCCGCCGGCGAGTCCGGACCGCCGGTGGTGCCGCTCAAGCCGCCGGGCGCCGACGGCAAGATCAAGGATTGCGCCACCGGTCCGGCGGACGTGATCAAGGACATCCTGCAGAACCCGGGCAACTACTACGTCAACGTGCACAACGCGGAGTTCCGCGGCGGCGCGATCCGGGGGCAGCTCAGCAAGTAGGCCCCTTCAGAGGCCCAGCACCATCTTGGCCATGATGTTGTGCTGGATCTCGTTGGAGCCGGCGTAGATCGAGGTCTTGCGGTAGTTGAAGTAGTGCGGCGCGACGGTCGCGGCGTAGTCCGGGCCGGCGCGCGGCGCGTTGGTGCGGCCCTCGATCTCGGCCCAGGTGTCCTGCACGAAGGGCGCGGCGTAGATCCCGACGGCTTCCAGGGCCAGTTCGGTGATCTGCTGCTGCATCTGGCTGCCCTCCAGCTTCAGCATGGAGGAGACGGCCCCCATGGCCTCGCCGTTGGCGCGGCCGGCGAAGACCCGCAGCTCGGTGGCGTTCAGCGCCTCCACCTTGATCTCGGCTTCCGCCAGCTTGCGCCGGAAGTCGGGGTCCTCGTACATCGTCCCGCCGCCGTTCGAGCGCTCGACGCGGGCGATCTTGCGGACCTTGCCCAGCATGTTCATGAGGCCTGGGGCATAGGCGTTGCCGCGCTCGAACTGCAGCAGGTACTTGGCGTAGGTCCAGCCTTCGCCCTCCTTGCCGATCCGGTTGGCGACCGGCACGCGGACGTTGTCGAAGAAGACCTGGTTGATCTCCTGGTCGCCTTCTCGGGGGCCGTCGAGGGTGGGCAGCGGCACGATCTGGATGCCGGGGGTCTTCATGTCGAGCAGCAGGAAGCTGATGCCCTTCTGGCGGATGTCCTCCTGGCTCGTGCGCACGAGGCAGAACATCCAGTCGGCCCACTGGGCGTAGGTCGTCCAGGTCTTCGAGCCGTTGAGGACGTAGTGGTCGCCGTCACGCTCGGCCTTGAGCGCCAGCGAGGCCAGGTCGGAGCCCGCGCCCGGCTCGGAGTAGCCCTGGCACCACCACACGTCGGTCGCCAGGATCT
Source organism: Phenylobacterium sp. (assembly GCF_036563285.1). GTDB lineage: Bacteria > Pseudomonadota > Alphaproteobacteria > Caulobacterales > Caulobacteraceae > Phenylobacterium. Next base: position 1,409,627 of record NZ_DATCMR010000011.1, on the reverse strand, counting down.
TGGGCAGGTGCTGGGCCTTCTGCTCGTCGGTGCCGAAGGCCATGACCACGGGGGCGCACATCTTCAGGCCCATGTTCGAGGTGGAGGGGGCGCCGGCGAGCGCCATCTCCATGTCGAAGATGTACTTCCTGGTCAGGCTCCAGCCCGTGCCGCCGTACTGCTCGGGCCAGTCGGGGGCGATCCAGCCCTTCTCGTGCAGGCGCTTCAGCCAGCGGACCTGGCCCGCCTTGTCGATATGGCCGTTCTTCGACTGGGCCATTCGGGCGCGCATGTCGTCGTCGTAGGCCTCGGCGATGAACGCGCGAACCTCCTCGCGGAAGGCGAGGTCTTCGGGGGCGAAGTCGAGGTCCATGGTCATTATCCCACGCCGTCGAGGTATTCGATGTCGGGCCGGCCGGCGAGCACACCCATGAACTTCGGCCCTGCGGCCTTGAAGTACTCGGTGCCGCCGTGGTGGGTCAGGGCGTCCTGGTCCTTGTAGAGCTCGAGAACCTTGTAGGTCTGCGGGTCGGAGCGGCTCTTCGTGAGCTGGTAGGCGATGTTGCCCGGCTCGTTGGCCCGCACCTGGTTCTGCAGCTCGCCGAAGAAGGCCTCGAACTCCTCGTTCTTGCCTTCCTGGATCTTGAGCGTGGCGATCACCCCGACGGTCATGCGCATCCTCCCAACGCTTGTTTGAAGGCGACGGTAGAGGCGAACGCCGGAGGAGTCACGGCCGGCGTGTCACACGCCGCGTCAGGCCTATATGCACGAGTCAGCGCGACAACTCTCGAAACGCGCTATCCTCTTGATACACTTTGAGAATGATCCTCTCGAAGTGTATCTCAGTGGGTTGGAAGGCACGAAAATTATCGTCCGCGAACTATCGCTAGGAGCGCTCGTTCCAGCCGTAGGCCACCCAGTGGTGGCCGCCCAGATGGCGGGCCTCGATGAGGCCGTTGGCGGCCGCGGCGGGCCGGGCGCGGACGGTGCGGCGGGCGCGGAGCGCCAGGCCCGCAAGCGCCAGGAGGGCCGACGCCATCAGCGCGATCACCGCCACGGTGGCGGCGAAGAAGACGGCCAGGACCACGCCGACGATCACGGCGGCGGCGGCGGCCAGGGTCCCGCCGATCGCAGCGAGGCTGCGGAGGGCTGAGCCGTGGCGGGCGGTGAACTCTTTCACCATGGCGATCCTTTCGGGCCCTTTGGCCGGGCCTAAACCAACTATGTCGGCCCGAGGGTTCCCGACGTCAATAAAGGATGAGGGTTAAAGGCGGCGAGATTTCGGTCAGGCGGCGCCCTGCAAGGAAAATGCCCGCCGCTCGCGCATGATGGCGTCGAAAGCGGCGTTGATGGCCGCGGCCTTGGCCTCCGCCACCTCGATGAACTCGCTGGGCAGCCCCCGCGCGCGGGCGCGGTCGGGATGGGCCTCGGAGAGCTGCGCCTTCCAGGCGGCGCGGACCTGCTCGTCCGTGGCGTCGTGGGCCACGCCCAGAACGAGATAGGGATCGTCGGCCTCGTGCCCCAGGTGCACCGCCTTGAGACGCCGGAAGGTCAGCGGCGACAGGCCGAACAACTCGGACACCCGCTCCAGGTAGGTGAGCTCGTCGTCGGTGACCGCCCCGTCGGAGGTGGCCACGTGGAACAGGCCATCGAGCACGTCCTCGAGGATCTGCGGGCAGCCCCGATAGCGCTTGGCGAGGCGGCGCGCATAGCTCTCGAAGCCGCGGGTGGTCTGGTTGGCGAGCTGGTAGAGGCGCCGGACATTGCCCTGGCTGCCGTCCTCCGGCTGGAAGACCTGGGAGAAGGCGGCGTACTCCTCGGCCGCGGCGTGGCCGTCGGCCTTGGCGAGCTTGGCGCCCAGGGCGGTCACGGCGGTCGAGAAGGCGGGGTCCTCGCCGGGCAGGCCCGGAGGACACTCGGCGCACTCGGCCTCGTCGAGGTTGCGCACCGCAAGGCCAGCAATTTTGCGCCAGAAGCCCATCTTCAGTACGGGACATGGCTTAAGGGTGTGACGGCACCATGACAACCTTGGCCCGGGTTAAGTTTTGGACAGGCTCTTCAGCTTCTGGATCGACCGCGGCGGCACCTTCACCGACGTGATCGGCCGCGCCCGCGATCAATTTGGCGACGGGGCCGAGACCTCACTGAAGCTGCTGTCGGCCTCGCCCGCCTACGAAGATGCCGCGGTGGAGGCCATGCGCCGGATCCTGGACGTGGGCCCCGGGGCGCCGTTCCCCGCCGAGCGGGTGGACTCGATCAAGATGGGCACGACCGTGGCCACCAACGCCCTGCTGGAGCGGCGCGGCGCGAAGACGCTGTTTGTCACCACCGAGGGGTTCGCCGACAGCCTGGTGATCGGCGACCAGGCGCGGCCGGAGCTCTTCGCGCTGACCATCCGGCGGCCGGAGCCGCTCTATGCGGGCGTGGTCGAGGCCGCCGAGCGGCTGGGGGCGGACGGGACGGTGGTGCGGCCGCTGGACCGCAATGCGCTGGCGGCGAAGCTGGAGGCGGCGGTGGCGGAAGGCTTCACGTCGGCGGCGATCGCCTTCCTGCATTCCGACCTGAACCCGGAGCACGAGATCGCCGCGGGCGAGCTGGCTCGGGCGGCCGGGTTCGCCTTCGTGGCCCTGAGCTGCGAGGTCTCGCCCCTGCCCCGCTTCGTCCCACGCGCGGAGACGACGGTGGCGGACGCCTACCTGACCCCGGTGCTGCAGGCCTACGTCCGGCGGGTCGCCGACGCAGTGGCCGGCGCGCCGCTCTACTTCATGACCTCCGCAGGCGGGCTGGTGCGGGCCGAGGCGTTCCGCGGACGCGACGCGGTGGTCTCCGGCCCGGCCGGCGGTGTGGTGGGCGTGGCGCGGACGGCGGCGCAGGCCGACGCCGCGGCGGTGCTGGGCTTCGACATGGGCGGCACCTCGACCGACGTGTGCCGGTTCGCGGGCCGGCTGGAGCGGCGGGATTCCGCGAAGGTCGCCGGGGTCAAGCTGCGCGCGCCGATGCTGGACGTGGAGACGGTGGCGGCCGGCGGCGGCTCGATCCTGACCTTCGACGGGATGCGCGCGCGGGCAGGGCCGGCCAGCGCCGGGGCCGACCCGGGGCCGGCGTGCTACGGCCGCGGCGGCCCGGCCACGGTCACGGACGCCAACCTGGTGCTGGGGCGGCTCGACCCGAGGTTCTTCCCCAGCGTGTTCGGGCCAGCGGGCGATCGGCCGCTCGATCCGGAGGCGGCGCGGGCGCGGCTCGCCGAGCTCTCCGAGGCGATGGGCGCGGAGAGCGTGGAGGCGGCCGCGGAGGGCTTCGTCGCCGTGGCGGTGGAGCAGATGGCCCAGGCCGTGCGGCGGATCTCCACGGAGCGGGGGTTCGATCCGCGCGGGCACGCGTTGACCGCGTTCGGCGGCGCGGCGGCGCAGGTCGCGTGCCAGACGGCGGAGGCGCTGGGGGTGGGCGAGGTGCTCTGCCCACGCTACGGGTCGGTGCTCTCGGCCTGGGGGATCGGCCAGGCGCAGGTGACGGCGCTGCGACAGGCGGGGCTGGAGGCGGCGCTGGACACGGCGGGGCTGGCGCGGGCTGAGGGACTGCTGGCGAAGGTGGAGGCGGAGGCCGTAGCGGCCCTGGCGGAACAGGCTGCGGAGGCCGGCGAGGTCCGGCGCACGCTGCGGCTGAGGTACGACGGAGCCGATGCCGAGCTGCCGGTGGGGCTGTCCTCGCTGGCGCAGACGAAGGCGGCGTTCGAGGAAGCACACAAGCGGTTGTTCGGCTTCATCGAGCCGGAGCGGACGGTGCTGATCGCGGCGGTGGAAGCGGAGGCGCTCTCCAACGCCGCTCATCCCCGTGAAGGCGGGGATCCAAGCGGCGTCCCCGCCGGCACGAAGGCTCCAGCAGATTCTCAAACCTGCTTGGATCCCCACCTGCGCGGGGATGAGCGGAATATGCTCTACGCCCGCGGCACGTGGCATGACGCGCCTGTCGTGGCGGCGGAACAGCTCAGCGAGATCGAGGGCCCAGCCCTCGTCGTGCGGGCGGACACGCAGATCGCGGTGCTGCCGGGCTGGCGCGCGCGGGGCGAGGCGGACGGGCTGATCCGGCTGATGCGGGTTGGGGCGGCCAGCACGGCGGCCATCGACCTCTCCAGGCCGGACCCGGTCACCCTGGAGCTGTTCAACCGGCGGTTCATGGGGGTGGCGGAGGCCATGGGGGCGGCGCTGGAGCGGACGGCGCATTCGGTGAACATCAAGGAGCGGCTGGATTTCTCCTGCGCACTGTTCGACGCGGACGGCGGACTGGTGGCGAACGCGCCGCACATGCCGGTGCACCTGGGGTCGATGGGGGCCAGCGTGCGGGCGGTGCGGGACCGTCATCCGCAGCTTCGTCCCGGCGAGGCCTTCGCGCTGAACAACCCCTACGCCGGCGGCACCCACCTGCCGGACATCACGGTGGTGATGCCGGTGTTCATGGACGACGCGGATGCGCAGGCCGCCTTTTACGTGGCGGCGCGAGGGCACCATGCGGACGTCGGCGGCGTGCAGCCGGGGTCGATGCCGCCCTTCTCCAAGTCGATCGACGAAGAAGGCGTCATGCTCGACGCCGTGCCAATCATGCGCGAAGGCCGCTTCATGGAAGCGGAGACCCGCGTCGCGCTGGCCGGCGGCCGCTGGCCGGCCCGGGCGCCCGAGCGAAACCTCGCCGACCTGAAGGCGCAGATCGCCGCCTGCCAGGCGGGGGCGTCCGCCGTGGCGGAGATGATCCGCACCCACGGCGCCGACGCCGTCGCGCGCTACATGACCTTCGTGCAGGAGAACGCCGCCCAGGCGGTGCGCCGCGCGCTGGGCCGGCTCTGCGACGGCGAGGCGCGGGTCCCCATGGACGGCGGCGGCGAGATCGTGGTGCGCACCACGGTGGATGCCGCGGCGGGCGAGGCGACGCTGGATTTCACCGCGTCGGCCGACCAGCTCGGCAGCAACTTCAACGCCCCTTCGGCGATCGTCGACGCCGCTGCGCTCTACGTCTTCCGCACCCTGGTCGACGACGACATCCCGCTGAATTCCGGCTGCCTGAAGCCGCTGAAGATCGTCACCCGCGAGGGGTCCATGCTGGCCCCTCGCCCGCCGGCGGCCGTGGTGGCCGGCAACGTCGAAAGCAGCCAGCACGTGGTGGACGCGCTCTATTCGGCGCTGGGCGTGATGGCGAACGCCCAGGGGTCGATGAACAACTTCACCTTCGGCGACGAGGACCGGCAGTACTACGAGACGATCTGCGGCGGGGCGGGGGCCACGGCGGACGCCGACGGGACCAGCGCGGTGCACACCCACATGACCAACTCGCGCCTGACCGACCCTGAGATCCTGGAGCGCCGCTTCCCGGTGCGGGTGGAAGCGTTCGCTCGGCGGGCGGGCTCCGGCGGCGCCGGCGCACACGCGGGCGGCGACGGGGCGGTGCGGCGCATCCGCTTCCTGGCCGGCATGGAGGCGGCCCTGCTCTCCTCGCGTCGCGAGCATCCGCCGCGCGGGGTCGCGGGCGGCGGCGACGCCCTGCCCGGCCGCCAGCGTTTGATCGCGGCTTCCGGCGAGGCTACAGAGCTTCCCGGCTGCTTCTCGGTTACGGTGCAGCCCGGCGACGTGATCGAGATCGAGACACCTGGGGGCGGGGGTTTCGGCCGAAAAGTTCTCGGGACGGCGCCTTCAAATCGCTGAATTGCCTGAGGTAAGCTCTCCACATGATCGCCCTCGCTCTTGCCCTTGCCCTGTTCGCCCAGGATGCGGCGTCTGCCGCGGAGGCTCCCGCCGCCGCGCCCGCCGAGAACCGCCTGCCGGCCGGAGCGCCGGCGGACGACTACCAGTTCGTGGCGTGGTGCTACGGCGCCCTGCGCGGCTACATCGACCTGCACGACGAGGTGATGCCGGAGGTCACCCGCATCGAGGCCGCGTTCCGACCGCCTGGCCGCAAGCTCGCCGACGACCTGAAGGTCTACGACGACCAGATGGTGCAGGGCCGCAAGGACCTGGCGAGGTTCCAGGCCGCGCTGACCGCGGCGGAGCGGGCCAGCCTGCAGCCGATCAACACGCTCGGCGCCCAGGCCGTCCGCAAGGGCCGTTCGGTGTGGAACGCCGGGCCCGACGTGACCAAGGCGCGCAAGGCCCAGGAGTGGATGAGCTGGACCCTCCCGGCCCGCTGCGTGTCCGTTGCCGACGCGCTGGAGGCGCGGGCCAAGCTGATGGGGGCGAGCTTCAAGGTGAACGCCGAGCCGGCGCCGGCCGCTCCGGCCGAAGCGCCTGCTGCACCCGCCGAGCCGGCTGCGCCGGGCCTCTAGACCCGCTCGTCCTCGCAAAGGCGGGGGTTACAGCAGGCGTCCGGCCTGGGCGGCTTCCAGCTCGACCACGTCGTGCGCGCAGACCAGCTTCACGGCGGCCGAGGCGTCGAGGGAGAGCTCGCGCAGGCGGCGCTGGTTCTCCAGCCTCGAGGCGCGGTCGACCTCCATCATGGTCTGGTAGGCCCGCAGCCCGGGCGTGCACCTGCGGTCGGGGCGGCGGACCTCGCCCCGGTAGAAGTAGGCGTCGCCGGCATGCAGCAGCCAGCCGGCCCCGGTGTCCACCGCCACCCCGGCGTGGCCCCAGGTGTGGCCTTTCAGCGGGATCAGCAGCACCTCGGGCGGCAGGCCGTCGAGCTGGCGCACCGCCTCGAAACCGAACCAGGGCTCGCCCTGGGGATCGTAGGTCCGCCAGTGGCGCACGTCGTCGAGCTGCATCGGGCGATAGCGGTTCTTCGCGACGAAGCCGTCGCGCAGCTGGTGGAAGGCGTTCAGCTCCGTGCTCGTCAGGTGGACGGTGGCCTCGGGGAAGTCCTCCAGTCCGCCGGCGTGGTCGAAGTCCAGGTGGGTGATCACGATGTGGCGCACGTCGCGGGCGGAGTAGCCCAGCGCCTCGACCTGCCTGAGCGCCGTCTCCTGCTCCCGAAGCCGGATGTTCAGCATGGCCGCGAACGGACGGCTGAGGCGCGGGAAGGGATCGCGCACGTCGCGCATGCCGTAGCCGGTGTCGACCAGCACCAGGCCGGAGCTGTCGGTCTCGATCAGCAGGCAGTGGCAGACCAGGTGGCCCAGCGGGCCCTTACTGCGCCCGTCGAAGACGGCGCCCCCGAAGGGACAGTCCGTCCCGCAGTTCAGGTGATGGATCTTCATCTGGCTCTCCCGTGCGGATTGAACCGCAGGGAGGCTGAGCCGTTCCGATGCCCCTCAAATGACCAACCTTGACCTTAAGGACTTGAATTCACGCCAATTTGCCGCGGGACGATCGCATCCAGCCACGCTTGCACGCGAGGCTTGCCGTCTTTAGGCGGACCGGTTTGACTGGATCACCACGTTCTGCGGGGGACCACCTATGCGGCTTCTTCTTGCGATCGCAGCCTGCGCCCTGCTGGCCGCTTGCGGCACCACCACGAGCACCCGCATGGCCGCGCCGACGGCGATCAGCGCCCCGGCGCCGAACAGCAAGGTGCTGCTGATGCAGCCCGACGTGCAGCTGTCGCTGCTCACCGCCGCCGGCCTGCAGGAGGCGCGCGCCGACTGGAGCCAGCAGGCGCGGACCAACATCACCCAGGCGATCGAGTCGGAGCTGCGCGCCAAGAGCCGCCCGTCCGAGCTGCTCGACCCGACCCAGGCCATGGCGGGCCGGGAGGGCCAGCTGATCCGCCTACACGAGGCGGTCGGCCAATCGATCATGGCGTTCAACTATGGGGTCATCAACCTGCCCACCAAGAAGGGGACCTTCGACTGGACCCTGGGCGAGGGCACGAACGTGGTGCGCGAGGCGCGCGGGGCGGACTACGCCCTCTTCGTCAACGGCCGCGGCTCCTATTCCAGCGGCGGGCGCAAGGCGATGTTCATCGGCATGGCGGCGCTGGGCGTGGGGATCCCGCTGGGCGGTCAGACGGTGTTCGCCTCGCTGGTCGACCTGCGCTCGGGACGGGTGGTGTGGTTCAACATGGCGACGGCCGGCGCCTCGGACGACATGCGTACGCCGGAAGGCGCCCGCGCCCTGGTCGGCAAGCTGATGACCGGAGCGCCCCTGTGACGCTGCGGCGGATCCTGACCGCCGCGGCCGCCGCGGCGCTGCTGGCTTCGACCGCCCAGCCGGCGCTCGCCCAGGCCCAGCCGAAGCTGCGCGAGGCGCAGATCCGCCCGGCGGTGAGCTCCGTCGAAGGCGGCCTCTGGGACATGTCGGACCAGATGGAGAACCACGTGAAGGCGTCGGCCGAGGTCAACAAGGACCCGCAGCTGAACGCCTTCGTGAAGACGGTGCTGTGCAAGGTCGCCACCGAGTACTGCGGCGAGATGCGGCTCTATGTGCTGGACCGGCCGGAGCTGAACGCCTCGGCCGCGCCCAACGGCTACGTCGACGTAAACTCCGGTCTGCTGCTGCGGGCGGCCACCGAGGACGAGCTGGCCTTCGTGCTGGCCCACGAGGTGACCCACTTCGCCCGCAGCCACACCCTCGAGCGCTACCGCCAGACCAAGCAGACGGCGACGGCGGGGATGATCCTGGGCATGGGTCTGGGCATCGCCACCGGCGGCGGCTCGCTGGTCAGCGACCTCGTCTACCTCGGCGCGATCGCCTCGCTGATGAGCTACAACCGCGAGCAGGAAGGCGAGGCCGACACCCTGGGCTACGGCCGCGCCACCAAGGCGGGATACGCCAAGGGCGCCGGCGCGGCCATGTGGAGCGACGTGATCGCCGAGACGCGCTCGTCGGACTTTCCGAAGACCCGCAACTCCGAGGCCCGCGCCAGCATCTTCCGCACCCACCCGATCACCGCCGAGCGCGTCGCCGCCCTGCAGGCGATGGGCGGCGGCGACACCGCCCGCGACGTGGCGGCGGAGAAGAAGTACCGCGCGGTGATCCGGCCGCACCTGGCCGCCTGGCTGAAGGACGACCTGCGCCGGCGCGATTACGGCCAGAGCCTCTATGTCATCGACCGGCTGTCGAAGCTGGGCGAGGACATGGGCGTGCTGGAATTCTACCGCGGCGAGGCCTACCGCCAGCGCCGCAGCGAGGGCGACGGGGCCAAGGCGCTGGAGGCCTACAAGCGGGCCGTGGCCAGCGCCGACGTCCCGGTGGCCGCCTGGCGCGAGCTGGGCGAGGCCGCGCGCAAGGCGGGCGACAAGGCCGCGGCGCGCCAGGCCTTCCAGACCTACCTCGACCGCGCCCCGCAGGCGCAGGACCGCTGGATCGTGGAATCCAGCCTCAAGACCGTTCAGGAGAGCTGATCCCATGAAGGCCATGCTCCGCAGCGTCGTCATCGGCGCGCTCGCGCTGGCGCTCGCCGCCTGCGCCACCGTCACCTCGGCGCCCCAGGGGACCTTCGCAGTCGGACAGGGCTACCAGGTGAACCTGGGCCGCGAGTGGTCGGACATCTCCAACATCATGACCGGGCGGCCGAAGAACGTGCGGCTGCTTTCGATCGACGGGCCGCTGCTCAACCGGCTGTACCTGACCGACGGTCTGGCGCCGGGCCAGTTCCTGGTGAAGCCGGCGAAGCGGGAGCGGCCGACCCCGACCTACCGCGCCAACATGGCGGCGACGGAGCTGGTGGAGTTCGTGGCCGACAGCGTGGCCGCGCTGGACTACCAGCGGGTGGAGACCTCCAACCTGCGGCCGACGAAGTTCGTGGGCGCCGACGGCGTGCGGTTCGACATCTCGGCCCAGACGGCCGAGGGGCTCGACATGGCAGGCACCGCGAGCGTCGCCGAAGCCGGCGGCAAGCTCTACGTGATCCTCTACCTGGCGCCGAAGGAGCACTACTTCGCCGCCACCCTCCCCGAGGTGGAGCAGGTGATGGCCTCCGCGCGGCGGGGCTAGCCCAGGTACCGCGCCAGCCGCTCCAGGCCCGCGGCGTTCTTCTCCGGACGCGCGGCGAAGCACCAGCGCAGCCAGCCCTCGCCTTCCTCGCCGAAGGCCGAGCCGGGCGCGAGGCCGAGGCCCGCGTCGGCGATGAGCTGCTTGGCGAAGGCGACGGAGTCCGTGCAGCCGGCGACGCGGAAGAAGGCGTACATGCCGCCGTCGGGCTCCGGAGCCTCGACGCCCGGCATCTGGCGCAGGGCGCCCAGCACCTGGTCCTTCGCCGCGGTGAGCTCGGCGCGAAGGGCGGCGACCTCCGCCTCGCCGTCGTGGAGGGCGACGACCGCCCCCGCCTGCACGAAATCGGGCGCGCAGGAGGTGTTGTACTCCAGGAGCACGCCGGCCGAGCGGACCAGTTCCGGCGGCATGACCATCCAGCCCAGCCGCCAGCCAGTCATCCGCCAGGCCTTGGAGAAGCTGTTGGTGCTGATCAGCCGGTCGCCCGGCTGGTGGAGCGGCAGGAAGGACGGCGCGGACGCGCCGGGGCCGAAGGTCAGCCGCTCGTAGACGTCGTCGGCGACCAGCCAGATGCCGTGCCTGCGGCAGTGGTCCAGGATCGGCTGGCGGTCCTCCGCCGGCAGGGTCCAGCCGGTGGGGTTGCTCGGGGAGTTGAGGAAGAGGGCGCGGGTGTCGGGGGTGAGCGCGTCGATCAGCCGGTCGACGTCGAGGCGCCAGCGGCCCTGGTCGGAGACCAGCGGGACCGTCTCCACGTCGCCCGACAGGATGCGCGGGATCTCCGGCACGTTGGGCCAGACGGGGGCGACCACCACGACGCGATCGCCCGGCGAGACCACCGCCTGGGCGGCGATCATCAGGGCGCTGACGCCGGAGTTGGTGATGGCCAGCCGCTCGACGCCGACCGGGACGCCGTGCAGGCGGGTGAGGTAGCCGCTCAGCGCCTCGCGCAGGTCGGGCCGGCCGAGGTTGTGGGTGTACCAGGTGCGGCCGTCGGTCAGGGCCTGCGCCGCGGCTTGGCGGATGAAGGCCGGCGTCGGCTGGTCCGACTCGCCGAACCAGAAGGCCAGGATGTCCTCGCGGCCCAGGCCGGCGTTGGCCACCTCGCGGATTTGCGAGACGCGCAGCGCCTGGACCTCGGGGCGGGCGACGGGGTCGAACATGCCTCCCCTTTAGCCTAGTCGGTGGCCTCCGGCTTGGTGACCGGCTTGGCGTCCTCCCAGCGGTAGGGGAGCACGTCGGGCTTTACATAGACCTCGGTGGTGAACTTGAACGGGTACCTGGTCCCGCTTGGGTAGACGACTTCGGCGAAGTAGGCCGTGAAGCCGGTCTTCGGCTGCGGGACGTTGGCGACCCAGCTGCCGTCCCTCTGCTGGGTCAGTCGCGTCGAGGTGAAGGCTTTTGGCCCGAGCGTATCGACGCGGAAGTCGCGGGCCTTGGGGTTGGTCCCCTGCCAGAGGTTCACCTCCAGCGGCTTGACCTTCGAGCGTACGACGATGGCGCCGTCGGACTTGCGCACGCCCCACTGGAAGTCCGGGATCGGCCGCTTGGTGAGCACAGCGTCGTGGAAGGCGGTGATGCTCTCCATGATGTCGGTGCCGCTGGTGGAGTGCTTGGAGTTGGGCAACATGCGCAGCCGCTTCGGCGGGGCCACCTTGTAGTAGCCGTAGCGGGTGTTGTCGGGCGGGAAGTACTCGTCGCCGACCGCATTGATCACGTACTTCGGGATCTTCATGGTCTGACGGTTCTGGTAGTTGATCGGGTCCTCGATCCGGTTCACGCCGGCCAGGCCAGGCTTGCCGATCATGTCGGGGATCAGCCGGTAGTGGACGTAGTCCTCCAGCGCCGGCGAGAAGTAGCCCATGGCCCGCCAGTGGTGGATGGCGGTCTGCTCGACGTTGAGCACGCTGATGACGATCGGCACGATGCCGACCACGCGCCGGTCGACGGCGCCGACCAGCCAGGTGGTCCAGCCGCGCTTGGAGCCGCCGGCCACCACGAAGCCGTTGATCCGGCGCTTACCGCCGGCCTCGGAGGCCATGTACTGCTGCACCGCGGTCATCGCCTGGGTCCCGGACTTCACCATGGGAAGGCGCAAGAGCTGCTTCGGGTCCTGGGTCTTGGCGTAGCGCGCCTGCAGGTAGGCGATGATCTGGTCCTCGACGTGGTCCTGCGGCTCGTCGGAGAAGCGCAGGGGCTGGTTGGGGACGTCGTCCAGCTGCACCACCACCGACTTCGTCTCCACCGCCAGCTTCGCGAAGCGGTCGACGGCCTTGGTCGGCGCGGGATCGCCCTTGTCGCCGCCGGTGATGTAGAGGAACGCCTTGTCGTGCCGGACGTCCTCGGGGACGATCACCGTCACCCAGTGCTTCCAGAGGTCCTGGCCCGGCAGAAGGGTCTCGGTGGACCAGCGCTGGGACGTCATCTCCAGGACGGCGCCGCGATAGCCGGGGCCGGAGATCGGGCCCACCACCTTCCAGCCAAATGCCGGATCGGCCTTGGCGACGTAGTCGTCCAGGGCGTTGGCCACAGCGGGCAGCGGCGCCGCCAGCAGGATCGCCGCAAACGCCGCGGCAAGCAGCTTGAAGAGCTTCATCCCCACCTCCCTAGATCCGCCTCTGCTGGGCGAGCGCGCAGCAGGACGCCGAGCCGATCGGGCCTTCCTCGTCGTAGAGGAAGCACTCGCCGATCCCAACGCCCGCGGTCGAGCCGTGGTTGATCACCTCGTAGCCGATCCACTCGCCGACGGGCTCGCGGTGCAGGTACACGGTGACGTCGGAATTGATGTACTTCAGCCCCTGGTCCCCGGCGTTCGCGAAGGGGCTGGCGAAGTCGGCCGAGACGGCGACGCGGACGAAGGGCGTCAGCGCCCGGCCCTCCACCAGTTCGCGCACCTCGGCCATCCAGGTCTTCTTCTTCCCCACCGTTCCGAAGTCGCCCTCGATCCGGCGCATGGCCCACATGCCGCCCATGCCGGCGCGGGGGTCCGTGGGCGGCGGGATGTCGGCCGGCTTGGGCACGTTCCAGGGCTCCGGCTTCCAGACGTTGCCTTCGGGGTTCTCCGTGCGGCGCAGGAACTGGCAGGTGGCGCGCCCGGCGCTGACCCCGCCTGAGATGAACTCGGCGTCGACCACCTTGATGCGCCGGCCTTCGCGCACGATGCGGGTGGTCACCTCCACGGGCGACAGGTCCGGCAGACGGTACATGTCGACGGTGAGCCGCGCCGGGATGAAGTCCGGGTCGCCGTGCAGCCGCTCGAGCTCTGCGCCTAGCAGGCCCGCAATGACCCGCCCGTGCAGGGACTTGGGGTCCCACGGTCCGCGGCTCGCGTCGGTGGGCTGGTAGAGGCCGTTCTCGATGCGGAAGAAGGGTTCGTTGGCCATGGCAGCGGACCTTGCCCGATCCCGTCAGGCCGCGTCCACCTCGGCCTCTGCCGGGTCTCGGCCGAGCACCGCGGTCACGGCCATGTCCCCGGTGACGTTGCCGACCGTGCGGAAGATGTCCGGGATCACCTCCACCGCGATGAGAATCGGCAGCAGGTCCAGCGGCAGGCCGAGCGCCAGGCAGATCGGGCCGGTGCTCATGAAGAACGAGACCTGGCCCGGAAGCCCTACGGACGCCACGCTGACGGCGAGCGCGATGATCACCGCGGCGGCGTACTGCAGCGGCGTCGGATCGATCCCGTAGACCTGGGCCACGAATATCGCCACGCCCAGGTTGGCGACGGGGCTCGTCATCTTGAAGACCGAGACCGCCAGCGGCAGCACCAGGCCGGTGACCCGGTCGGGCACCCGCAGCTGGTCGCGGCTCTGCTCGATCATCGCCGGGAGGCACGCGATGGAGGACTGGGTGGCGAAGGCGGCCACCCCCACCGGCGCGAACGCGCGGAACCACAGACCCGGCGGCACCCGGCCGACGACGAGCGCGACGAGGTTGGCCAAGATGATGATGCCAACCTGCGCCAGGACCACCGTGACTATGTAGTGGGCGATCACCCCGACCGCGCCGGCGCCGGCCCGCAAGCCCACGCCCAGGCCCAGCGCGAACACGCCGACCGGCGCGGCCCACAGCACCCAGCGCACGATGACCACCATGGCGTCGGCAATGGATTCGAAGAGCTGGATCAGCGACAGCCGCTTCACCTCCGGCAAGCGCGTGACGGCGAAGGCGAAGAAGCCGGCGAACACCACCAGCGGCAGGATGGCGTCCTCCGCCGCCGCGTGGATCGGGTTGGTGGGCGCGAGCGCCTGCAGGAACTGGGCAAAGCTCGGGGTGGCGGTCACTTCGGGTGGCGGGGGCGGCGCGCCGGCCCTCAGCGCCATGGCGCCCGTGGGGTCCACCGGCCACAGCGCATAGAGGCTGTTGTTGAAGAAGATCGTCCAGGCGCAGCCGATCAGCAGCAGGCCGAAGAACCAGGCCAGCGCCTTCAGCGCCAGACGTCCGGTCGCCGCCGCATCGGCGACACCGGCGATGCCGACCACCAGCACCGCGAAGAGCAGCGGCACGACGGTCATGCGCAGCGTGTTGAGCCATAGCGAGCCCACCGACTCCACGCCCTCGATCAGCGCCTTCACGCCGCCGCCGCCGTAGGCCGCCCCGGCGGCGCCCAGGGCCAGTCCGGCGACGAGCGCGATCAGCACGCGCACGCTCAAGGATCGGAGCATCGAAGGTCCTTCGGGTGGAGCAGGCGCCGACCCTAGGCGCCGGCCTTTCCAGGCGCAAGGAAGCTCCCTAGGCTGCCCGCGAACGGGGGAGACGACGCCATGGCCGGCCTGAAGGACAAGCGCGGCTTCATCGACAAGGACCGGCTCGACCTCTCCGAACGCAAGGCGGTCGAATACTGGATGAAGCGATGGGGCGTGACCCGCGACCAGATCACGGCGGCCCACCGCAAGGTGGGCCGCCTGACGAAGGACATCGCCGCAGAACTCGGCAAGACGCGCTGAGGCCTTACGGTTTCAGGATCACCTTGATGCAGCCGTCCTGCTTGTCGCGGAACTTCTTGTACATCTCCGGTCCGCGGCCGAGCGGCTCGATGTGTGTGAGCGGCAGCTTGGAATCGATCTGACCCTCGTCGATCCGGCGCAGCAGGTCGTCGGTCCAGCGCTTCACGTGGGTCTGGCCGGTCCTGATGGTCAGGCCCTTGTTCATCATGGCGCCGGCCGGGAAGCTGTTGGACATCCCGCCGTAGACGCCGGGGATCGAGACGGTGCCGGCCGCCTTGCAGGCCATGATCGCCTCGCGCAGCGCCACCGGCCGTTCGGTCTCGAGCTTGAAGGCGGTCTGCACCCGCTCCATCAGCTCGAAGACCGCTGTGGGTCCGTGCGCCTCGATGCCGACGGCGTCGATGCACTTCTCAGGCCCGTGGCCGTCGGTGGTGTCCTTCAGGTACTTCAGGACATTGACCTGCGAGCGGTCGAGCACCTCGGCCCCGACGCGGGCGGCGAGGGCCAGCCGCTCTGGCACGTCGTCGATGGCGATCACCCGCTTCGCGCCCAGGACGATCGCCGAGTGGATGGCGAAGAGGCCGACCGGGCCGCACCCCCACACCGCCACGGTGTCGTCCGGCTGGATGTCGGCCTGCACGGCCGCCTGCCAGCCGGTGGGCAGGATGTCGGTGAGGAAGATGTAGCGCTCGTCCTCGCCCGTCTGCGGGATCTTCACCACCGTCGTGGCGGCGAAGGGCACGCGCAGGTATTCGGCCTGGCCGCCCGCGTAGCTGCCGGTGAGCGCCGAGTAGCCGAACAGACCGGCGGTGGTGTCGCCGAACATCCGCTTGGCGAGCGCCGCGTTGCGGTTGGTGCGCTGGCAGACCGAGTAGTTCTGCTTCTGGCACTGCTCGCACTCGCCGCAGATCATCTGGAACGGCACGATGACCCGGTCGCCCACGTTGAGGCCGCGGGCCTTGGCCTCGGGCCCCACCTCGACCACCTCGCCCATGGGCTCGTGGCCCAGGACGTCGCCCAGGCACATGCCGGGCACGAAGCCGTTCATCAGGTGCAAGTCGGAGCCGCAGATGCAGGTCGAGGTGACCCGGATAATGGCGTCCTTGGGATCCTCGATGATCGGGTCCGGCACCTCCTCGCAGCGGAGGTCCTTCTTGCCCTGCCAGCAGATCGCTTTCATGGGGCTTCCTCCTAGAGGCAGTTGCGCTTGACGTTGGTCATCCGCGAGGCGGCGATCACGTCGAGGGCGGTGACGAAGAGCACGAAGCCGAGCGCGGCGCGGGCGGTCCCACGCTTCGGGTTGTGGCGGTTGTCGAGGGCCTTCAGGGCGACGATGTCGAAGACGTCGCCGGCCACGCGGGCCCACAGCACCTCGCTTTTGGTGGGGTCGCCGGCCAGGGTGAAGCCGGTCCACAGCTCACGGGCGCCGAACACCGCCTGCACCACCGGCTCCGGCGCCTTGATGCCCAGCGTCTTCTTCACATGGCCGGGAAACAGCGTTCCCCAGATGCCCAGCAGCACCGCATTTGCGCCGATGTTCATGGACAGCGTCGGGCTGATCGCCGGCTTGGCGCGCACCCGATCGGTGTGGATCACCACGTCCCTGTCCTTGCCCAGCGTGAGCCTCGGGTGAGGCTGCCGCGCAATGCGCTCGAAAGCTTCGCGCGATCCCCTGGCCACGCGGTCGAAGGTGTCCGTCGCCTGCGACGGCAATTTGGAGAAGAAGCTCCCCTTCCCATCGGGCTTTGCGGTGGTGGGTTCGGCTAGGCTCATGCGCATGACTCCCCGTTCCCCCGACAAGGGCACCAAGGATCGAGCGCACAGGTTCGTTCCCCGTTTTCGCTTAAGAAATGTGGGTTCCCGGCTCGGCCGAGCAGGCCCGGTCAGCGGCCGCGGATGATGGGCATCCGCTTGACGACCGGCGCGTAGAACAGAGCCGCGCCGAGCGCGCCAGCAGGGTCCTCAGAGCCAGAGGGTCCCTTTCGCCAAGCCACGGCAGCGCTGTGATCGTCAGTCACCGACGATTATGCTTCCAGTTCGATGTCCCAGTAGAGGTAATCGAGCCAGGATTCGTGCAGGTGGTGTGGCGGGAAGCGACGGCCGCGTTCCTGCAGCTCGAAGGCCGTCGGCCGGCGGGGTTTGTGGCGCGGATGCATGTGCGCCTCGGCCGGGGTGCGCCCCCCCTTCGACAGGTTGCAGGGGGCGCAGGCGGTGACGATGTTCTCCCACGTGGTGCGCCCCCCGCGCGAGCGGGGGATGACGTGGTCGAAGGTGAGTTCCTCCGAGGCGGTGCAGTACTGGCACGTGAAAGCGTCGCGGAGGAACAGGTTGAAGCGGGTGAAGGCCGGCGGCCGGTCCTGCGCCACATAGTGCTTGAGCGACACGACGCTCGGCAGGCGCATCTCGAAAGAGGGGGAGTGGACGACCTGATCGTAGGTGGACACCACGTCCACGCGGTCCAGGAAGACCGCCTTGATCACTTCCTGCCAGGGCCAGAGCGACAGGGGGTAGTAGCTGAGCGGCCGGAAATCCGCGTTCAGCACCAGGGCAGGCCAGCCGGACGGCGGGTGGCTAAGCACCTGCATCGTCGGACCTCCCGCGGGAGACTATGTCGTTCGCTTGTGGACTGAAGACCGAGCCCTCTATCGCGATACGCGCCAGCGTCAGGCGCTGCGAGAGGAAGCATAACGGAGATTCGGCGACTTCTCCATGGAAGCGCCGTGCGCCTCGCCCGCGGTATTGTTGTGCGGGCGAGGCTTACCGGCATCGCATCCGGATTACGCGCCGACGACGGCGGTGGCGCCCGCGATCGTGAGGCCCAGGGCCACGATCAGGTAGGAGGCGCTGATGTCGAGCAGGCGATTGAAGATGGCCGACATGGTCTTGTTCCTTCTTGATTGGGGCCCCGGGGGATCCGGAGCCGCTGTCCGTCTGGACACTGTTTAGATAGCACGCATCTGATCAGTGTCTAGATAGTTATTTACGCTGTACCGTTATGCATTTCTGCAAGGGCCGTAAGGCTCGCTGGAAGCAGCTCCGCTGTCCCGCCCCAGCCTCATGTGGGAATGGCGAAGCTCCGTCGCGAACGACGGATTCTAAGCTGGACTGTGAGCCGCGCTAACAACCCGGGGCGGGATCGGGGACGACGAAAAAGGGGCCCGCTGAGGGGCCCCTTCTCCTATCGGCGGGAGAGCGGGGAGATCAGCCGCCGATGACGGCCACGGCGAACGAGATCGTCAGGCCCAGACCCAGCAAGAACGCCGGCGCGAGGCGATCGAAAACCCGTTCGAACTTGGAAAGACCTGCGAGAGTCATGACACACACCTTTGAGTTTGAACCCCGGGGGAGCGGGGACGTTTGTTATTTGAACAACGCTAAGATAACGCCGATTTGAGCAGCGTCAAGATATCTTTACGGCGTCCAGATCGAGATTTATGGTGAGGGTCGATGAGAGAATCTCACAGCACCGCTGAAGCCCGGCCCTACCACCACGGCGACCTGCGCCGCGGGTTGATCGAGGCGGCCCGGCGGCTGCTGGAATCAGAGGGGCCCACGGCGTTGTCGCTGCGGGCGGTGGCCCGCGAGGCGGGCGTCAGCCCCGCGGCCCCGTACCACCACTTCAAGGACAAGGGCGAGTTGCTCGACGCCGTGGCCCAGGAAGGCTGGCAGAAGCTGGACGAGGCGCTGGCCCGCGCCAAGGCCGAGGCGCCGTCGATCCGCGAGGCCATGACCGGGCTGGGAGTCGCCTACGTCTGCTTCGCCCGCGACAACCCGGCGCTCTACCGGGTGATGTACGACACGGCCCGCGACAAGGAGGCCCTGCCGGAGACCATGCAGAACGGCGAGGACAGCGCCTACTGCAAGGTCCGCAACACCCTGGTGGAAGCGGGCGCCGACCCGACCGCGGCCACCGACCTGGAGCTCGCCACCGTGGCGGCCTGGTGCGCGGCCCATGGCCTGGCCGAGATGCGCGGCTTCAAGCAATTCGACCACCTGAAGGACGCGGTCGGCGGCGAGAACAACTTCCTGCGCGCGGTCTTCAACCACATGGGCCTGTTCCCGAGCCCCCAGCGCGAGTGCTAGACCGCGCCGGGTGACCGCCTTCGTCACCCGCTTCGCCCCCTCGCCCACCGGCTACCTGCACCGCGGCCACGCCTTCTCCGCGCTCACGGCCTACGAGGCCGCCCGTGAAGCCCACGGCCGCTTCATCCTGCGCATCGAGGACATCGACCGGACCCGCTGCCGGCCGGAATACGACGCCGCCATCTTCGAGGACCTCGCCTGGCTGGGATTGAGCTGGGAGGAGCCGGTGCGACGCCAGTCCGAGCACATGGAGGACTACGCGCGTGCGCTGCGCGAGCTGGCCGAGCGCGGCCTGCTCTACCGCTGCTTCCGGACGCGCCGGGAGATCGGCGAGGAGATCGGCCGGGCGCCGCACGGGACCATGGAGGTGTTTCGCGGCCAGCCTCTGCCGGCGCACGAGGAGGCGCAGAAGCTGGCGGCCGGAGAGCCCTTCGCCTGGCGGCTGTCGCTGGAGGCGGCGGAGCGGACGCTGGGCGGGTTCGGGGCGCTCACCTTCGACGACGAGGCGCGCGGCGAGGTCCAGGCGCGGCCCGAGCTCGGCGGCGACGTGGTGCTGGCGCGCAAGGACGTGGGCGTGGCCTACCACCTGGCCGTCGTGGTCGACGACGCGGGCCAGGGGATCACCCACGTGATCCGCGGGGAGGACCTGTTCGAGGCGACCCACGTGCAGCGGCTCCTGCAGGCGCTGCTGGGCCTGGCGACGCCGGCGTACCGGCACCACCGGCTGCTGGCGGGGCCTGACGGGAAGCGGTTCGCCAAGCGCGACCGGGCCGAGACGCTGCGCGAACTGCGCGCGCGGGGTATGACGGCGGACGGGATTCGGAAGGAGCTGGGTTTTGGCTGAGGCAGCGGCGCCTGCGCCCGCCGCCCACCGCTGGCAGGCGGTGGCGGTGCTGGTCTTCGGCGCCTGCGTGATCGGGCTGTCGCCGATCCTGGTGCGGCTCACCGACACCGGACCGGCCTCGGCCGGCTTCTGGCGGCTGCTGTTCGCCTTGCCGCTCCTCGCTGTGATGACGGTGCGCACCTCCGGGCCGCTGGGACGGCCGTCGAAGGTCGCGGCCCTGGCCGGCGTGATGTTCGCCCTCGACCTGGGCTTCTGGCACTACGGGATCAAGTACACCTCGGTGACCAACGCCACGGTGCTCTCCAACCTGACGCCGGTGGTGGTCACCGCCTTCGCCTGGATCTTCCTCAAGCAGCGGCCGCGGGGACTGTTCCTGGTCGCCGTGGCCGTGGCGATCACCGGGGCGACGCTGATGGCGGCGGAGAAGGGCGGCGGCCCCGGCATCGACCCGCCGCTCGGCAATGCTCTCTCCGCCACCACTGCGCTCTGGTACGCGCTCTACCTCGTGGCGATCGGCGAGGGGCGGAAGAACGAGGGCGCCAGCCGGTTGATGTTCTGGTCGAGCGCCGTGGGCCTGCCGCTGGTGCTGCTGGGGGCGCTGGTGCTGCGCGAGCAGATCATCCCCGCCAGCGCCGCCGGCTGGGCGGCCTGCATCGGCCTGGGGCTCATGCACGTGGCAGGCCAGGGCTCCATCGCCTGGGCCATGGGCCGGCTCCCGACCTCCACGGCCTCGGTCGTCGT
The DNA here is from genome assembly GCF_036563285.1 of Phenylobacterium sp. Lineage (GTDB taxonomy): Bacteria > Pseudomonadota > Alphaproteobacteria > Caulobacterales > Caulobacteraceae > Phenylobacterium. The sequence continues at coordinate 1,389,189 of NZ_DATCMR010000011.1, read as the reverse complement.
GCTCGTGCAGCCTGTGGTGGCCGGCTACCTGGGCTGGATCCTGTTCGCCGAGGCGATCGGTCCGATCCAGGCGCTGGGGGCGGCGGTGTGCCTCGCCGGCGTCGTGCTGGCGCAAGGCGCCTCGCGGGCGAAGGCCGAGGTCAGTCCATCAGCGTGAAGACCGCTGCGATGAACAGCAGCGGCAGCGGATAGGCGACCAGCCATCGCAGGAACGGGCTCATGGCAAGCCAACCGGCGCCAAACGGCTCAGGTTCCTTGCGCGGGCAGCCCCCAGGCGGTGCGCGCCGCCTCGAGCTTGGCGAGCTTGGCCTCGAAGGGCTCCCAGTCGTCGGCCTCGGCGATGGGCGTCCAAATGGCCTCGATCTCGTCGTAGAGCAGCTCCTCGGGCTCGGTCGCCGAGAAATACGGGTCCTCCAGCCGCTCGGGTCGATCCGGCGTGTAGGCCGCCAGCCGCTCTCGGAATTCACCGAACGCCGGCTCGGCGTAGAGTTCCGCCCGCCCGCCGTTCAGCGCCCGGGCTTCCGACTTGCAGAACCAGTCGAAGAAGAAGGGCTCCCAGCGCAGCCGCTCGCCGCCCTCGGCCAGGGCCTTGAACATCGACTGCACGAAGGCCGCGTCGGCTTCCTCGTCCCCGAGCGGCCTCAGGCCCAGGCGGTCGAGCATCGCCGCGACCAGCTCGCGCCGGTAAGCGGACCCGAACTGGTTGAGCGCCTCGATCAGCGGCTCCGTCTCGGTCACGAGGGAGAGGCAGCCGGCCAGCTGCTGCAGGTTCCAGAACACCGCCTCCGGCTGCCGTCCGAAGGAATACAGACCGGCGTGGTCAAAATAGGCGGCCGTGAAATTCGGATTGGAGTGCGGCAGGAAGCGGTAGGGCCCGTAGTCGAAGCTCTCGCCCGTCAGGCTCATGTTGTCGGTGTTGAGCACCCCGTGGACGAAGCCCGCCGCCATCCAGCGGGCGGTCAGCCGGGCCATCCGGGCGACGACCGCGCCCAGCAGGGCCGCGGGCTTGTCGTCGGCGCCTTCGAGATTCGGGTAGTAGTGGGCAATCACGTGCTCGGTCAGGGTCGTGACCCGGTCGCCCCGCTCGAAGAAGGCGTGGCGCTGGAACGTGCCGAACCGGATGTGGCTGTGGCTCAGCCGCACGAGCACCGAGGAGCGCGTCGGGCTGGGCTCGTCGCCGCGCACCAGCTCCTCCCCGGTCTCCACCAGCGAGAAGGAGCGGGAGGTGGGGACGCCGAGCGCCTCCAGCATGGCGGTGGCCAGCACCTCGCGCACGCCGCCCTTCAGCGTCAGCCGGCCATCGCCGGAGCGCGACCACGGCGTGCGGCCCGAGCCCTTGGTCCCGAGGTCCAGGAGCCGATCCGTGCCGGCCTCGCGCATCTGGGCGAAGACGAAGCCGCGGCCGTCGCCGAGCTCGGGGTTGTAAACCCGGAACTGGTGGCCGTGGTAGCGCTGCGCCAGCGGCGGGTCGATGTTGCCCGGCAGGGGCTCGAAGCGGCCGAAGTGGGCGACCCATTCCTGGTCGGTGAGCGTCTCCAGGCCGACGGTCGCCGCCGCCCGGTCGTTGCGGTAGCGCAGCAGCGTCTGCGGGAACTCCTCGGCCTGCACCGGATCGGCGAACTCCGCACCGAGCTCGGGGAACTTGGGGTCAGGATGATAGGCGGCGGCGACGGGCATCCGCGCCAGATGGGCCGTCCCTCCGCCGGGAGCAAGCTGGACGGACTCGCCGTTCCCGGGGAAAGCTGCGGCCATGGGGAAGAAGGACAAGCCGGCCAAGGCCTACGCACAGTTCGCCGCCCTGCCCTGGCGGCGGGCGGGGGACGGAGCGGTGGAGGTGCTGCTGATCACTTCGCGAGAGACGAAGCGCTGGGTGATCCCCAAGGGCTGGCCGATGGCCGACCGCGACGCCGTCGGCACGGCCGCCCAGGAGGCCTGGGAGGAGGGCGGCGTGCGCGGGCGCATGGAACAGCGGCCGCTCGGGCTCTACGGCTACGACAAGTGGAAGAACGATCGCGCCCAGCCGATGGCGGTGACCGTCTTCGCGCTGGAGGTCACCGACATCGCCGACGCCTGGCCCGAGATGGACGAGCGCGAGCGCCTCTGGACCAGCCCGACGGAGGCCGCCGCGCGCGTGGCCGAGCCGGAGCTGGCGGCGATCCTCAAGCGCTTCGTCCCTTGAACCTTGCGGTAAGCCCCGTGGGCGCAATCTAATCGGCACGTACGGAGGCGCACCGCCATAGACCTCGCCCTGATCCTGCTGCAGCTCGCCGGCTTCGCCGCCCTGCTCCTGTGGGGCGTGCACATGGTGCAGACCGGGGTGCAGCGCACCTTCGGCGCGAAGCTGAAGAACCTGCTGGAAGGCGCCATCCGACACCGCATGTCGGCGTTCGCGGCGGGCGCCGGCGTGACCGTCGCCATGCAGTCCAGCACGGCGACGGCGATGATGCTGACCTCGTTCCAGGCCGGCGGCCTCGTGCAGCTAGCCCCGGCCCTGGCCGTGATGCTAGGCGCCAACGTCGGCACGACGCTTGTGGTGCAGGTGCTGTCGTTCAACGTGGCGGTCGCGGCGCCGCTCCTGGTGCTGGCCGGCGTGGTGCTGTTCCGCCGCGCCCAGGACGCGCCGCATGATTTCGGACGCGTGCTGATCGGGCTCGGCCTGGTGCTGACGGCGCTGCACTCGTTCCTGGCCCTGCTCGAGCCCGTGGTGGCCGATCCCCGCAGCCAGGCGGCGCTGGCCGAGATCGGCAACTACACGCCGCTCGCCATCGTGGTGGCCGCGGTGCTGACCTGGGCGGCCCACTCCAGCGTCGTGACCGTGCTGCTGGCCATGTCGCTGGCCGCCAAGGGCGTGGTGCCGGTGGAGACCAGCGTGGCGCTGGTGCTGGGCGCCAACCTGGGCGCCGCCATCAACCCGCTGCTGGAAGGCGCCAGCTGGTCTGACCGCAAAGGCCAGCGGGTGCCGCTAGGCAACCTCCTGAACCGCCTCGCCGGCCTGGCTCTGGTGATGGGCCTGTTCCCGTTCTTCGCGCCCTGGGTCGAGCGCCTGGGCCCCTCGCCGGCGCGCGCGCTGGCCAATTTCCACACTCTGTTCAACCTGGCCCTGGCCCTGGCCTTCCTGCCGTGGATCCGCACCTATGCGAGGCTGATCGCGCGCATGCTGCCGGAGAAGCCCGGAGAGGCCGAGCCCGGGTCGCCCGTGTACCTGGACCCCGAGGCGCGTGACACGCCGGCCCTGGCGCTCGCCGCGGCCACCCGCGAGGCGCTGCGGATGGCGGACACCCTGGAGGAGATGCTGAAGGGGCTGAAGGAGGCTCTGCACAGCGCCAAGAAGTCGGCCATCGACGCGGTGAAGGAGATGGACGACGTCCTCGACCGGCTGAACAGCGCCATCAAGGCCTATGTCATCTCGATCCCGCCGGCTGGCATGACCGACGCCGACCACCAGCGCATGGCCGAAATCCTGACCTTCGCCACCAACATGGAGCACGCCGGCGACCTGGTGGACCGCAACCTGCTGTCGGTCGCCAGCCGCAAGCTTAAGCGCGGCGTCTCGTTCTCGCCGGAGGGCGAGGCCGATCTTGTCCGGCTGGCCGAGCGGCTGGCGGCCAACGTCCGGCTGGCGGCCCAGGTCTTCGTCAGCGGTGACGAGAAGGCCGCCCGCGTGCTGGTGGCCGAGAAAGAGGCTTTCCGCGCCTTCGAGACGGAGGCGGTGGACGCCCACTTCCAGCGGCTGCGCTCGGGCAACCGCAACACGGTCGACACCAGCTCGCTGCACCTGGACGCCCTGCGCGACCTGAAGCGCATCAACTCGCACCTGGTGGAAGGCTCGGCCTACCCGCTGCTGCAATCGCGCGGCGAGCTCCTGCCCTCGCGGCTTCGTGCTTTGGACGGGACGGCCGCCGCCTTTGCGCGCAAGGGCCGGCGGCGGTAACCTCCCTTCCGAGACGAGCGCCGTGCAACGAGCGCTCGCCATTCTGGAGGAGCATACCGTGAGGACATCGAAGCTCGCGCTCATCATGGCCGCCGCGGCGGTGGCGCTTGCCGCCGCGCCGGACGCCGCCCTGGCGCAGTCCGCGCCGGCGGCCTCGTCGTACAAGGCGCCCCGCAACGCCTTCGGCCAGCCCGACCTGCAGGGCGTCTGGACCAACGCCACGATCACGCCGCTGGAGCGGCCGGCGGAGTACAAGGACCTCGTCCTGCCGGAGTCCGAAGTCGCCAAGCTGGAGGGCGCGACGGCCCAGCAGAACGCGGACGCGCTGAAGCCCTCCAATCCGAACGCCAAGGTCACCGACCTGCCGGTGGACTGCGGCCGCGGCTTCCGCGGCACCGACTGCGGCTACAACAGCTTCTGGACCGACCCCGGCACCAAGATCACCCGCATCAACGGCCAGCCGCGGTCGTCGATCATCGTCGATCCGCCCAACGGCAAGCTGCCGCCGATGACCGAGGCGGCGCGCCAGCGCACGGCGCAGCGGATGGGCCGCAACAACCCGCGCGCCTTCGACGGCCCGGAGAGCCGCTCGCTGGGCGAGCGCTGCATCATGTCGTTCGGCTCCAGCGCCGGGCCGCCGATGCTGCCGCTGCTCTACAACAACACCTACCAGATCGTGCAGACCAAGGATCAGGTCGCGATCCAGGTGGAGATGGTCCACGACGTCCGCGTCATCCGGCTGAACGACAAGCACGATCCGGACAAGATCCGCCGCTGGATGGGCGACAGCGTGGGGCGGTGGGAAGGCGACACCCTGGTTGTCGAGACGATCAACTTCCGGCCGGAGCAGGGCTACCGCGGCGCCAACGGCGCGACCCAGAAGGTCATCGAGCGCTTCACCCGCATCAACCCGAACCAGATCCTCTATCGGTTCACGGTGGAAGACCCCTCGACCTACACCCGACCGTTCACCGGCGAGGTGGCGATGAACGCCACGCGCGGGCCGATCTACGAATACGCCTGCCACGAGGGGAACTACGGGCTGGAAGGCATCCTCGCCGGCGCGCGCGAGCTCGAACGGCAGGGCCGCGTCCCCACGTCGGACCCGGTCGCGGATCTGCAGGGTGAAGGCGGCAACTGAGGGCGGGGCCTCAGTGGGCGGAGCCGCCTCCGCCCGCTGAGGGGTTCCACCCCAGCAGGCCCAGCATCACGAAGAAGCCGACGACGTAGGCGAGCGGCACGAACCATCCCTGCCTGAGCCAGGAGAACACGGAGCGGCCTTCCGGAAAGAGGTTGGTGATGGCGACGCCGGCCGAGGAGCCGAACCAGACCATCGAGCCGCCGAAGCCCACGGCGTAGGCCAGCAGCCCCCAGTCGTAGCCCCCCTGCTCGAGCGCCAGAGCGGTGAGCGGGATGTTGTCGAACACGGACGACAGGACGCCCAGTCCCAGCGCCGAGACCCAGGAGGCCGGCGGCAGGGCGTTCACCGGCATCAGCGAGGCGGAGGCGACGAGCGCCACCAGGAACACGGCGCCTTTGAACGCCGGACGCGTCACGGACCAGTCCGGCTTCGCGACCAAGGCGGTGAGCAGGATCGCCGCCCAGACCGCCAGGCCCAGCCACGGCGCGATCTCTTCGCCCTCGCTCAGCGTGTTCGCGGTCACGTTGGCGATGACGGCGCAGATCAGGATGAACACCACGATCACCACGCGCCGCCACTGGATGGCGTGGCCCGGCTCGTCATGCGCCAGGATCGGCTGGTAGCGCTGCTGCGACCATGCGCCGGCGAGCGCCAGGATCAGGAACGCCGGGACCGCGGCGGCGTAGGCCGGTAGGACCGCGAGCGGAGAGACCCCGTTGAGCCACATGATCGTGGTCGTGGTGTCGCCGATGACGCTGCCGGCGCCGCCGGCATTCGCCGAGCCGACCAGGGCGGCGAGGAAGCCGATGCTCACCCGTCCCTTGTAGACGTGCCGGGCCATCACCCCGCCGATGACGGCCGCGGCGATGTTGTCGAGGAAGGCCGACATCACGAAGACGATGGCCAGCAGGGCCACGCCGCCCGTCCAGTTGTCGGGGAGTATGCTCGGCAGGTGGTCGGGCAGGTTCGACTGCTCGAACTGGTTGGAGAGCACCTCGAAACCGACGAGCAGGAGGAGCAGGTTCGTGAGGATGACCCACTCGTGCTGCAGGTGCAGGCCCAGCGCGCCAAGGCCCAAGCCCGTCGGGAAGCCACTGACCACCGACTGATAGCCGAGGATCACCGCCAGCCCGGTGAGCGCCACTGTCAGCGGACGGTGGTGCAGGACAGCGACGCCCAGCAGGGTCAGTCCGAACAGGTAGAACTCGACGGGCGCCCCCAACAGGCTGGGTGCGTCCGCCCCGGGCGCCGCCGCCAGGGCCGGGCTGGCCAGCGACAGCAGTGCGACGGTGAGGGTGAGGGTTCTCATCGCAATCTTCATGGCGCGCTGTTTAGGAGGCGTGCGTGAGCAAGGCCCGCAAAATCGAGAGTAGATGCCGCTGGAGTTTCAGCCGATCCGCACGCCCATGCCGCCGTCGACCGGCAGGATGGCGCCGGTGATGAACTTCGCCTCGTTGGAGGCGAGGAACAGGGCGGCATAGGCGGTGTCCCAGGCCGTGCCCATCTTGCCGCCCAGCGGCACGCGGGCGTCCCGCTCGGCGCGGACCTCGTCCTCGCTGCGGCCGCTGGCGCGAGCGATCCCGGCCACGGCCATGGGGGTGTCGAGGAAGCCCATGATGATGGCGTTGCAGCGCACAGCATAGCGGGCGTTCGACTGGGCGACGCTGGTGGTCAGCCGGTTCACGCCGGCCTTGGAGACCTCGTAGGCGAGCTGGATTCCACCGGCGATCGAGGCCAGGGACGAGATGTTGACGATCGCCCCGCCCCCCTGCTCGCGCATGATGGGCAATGCCGCCCTGATGGTCAGCCACATGCCCTTGAGGTTGACCGCCAGAATGCGGTCGAAGGCGTCCTCCTCCAGCTTGTGGGCCGGCCCGTCGCCCCCGCCGATGCCGACGTTGTTGACGAGGATGTCGAGCCGGCCCATCCGCGCCTGCGCCTCCGCGACGATGGCCGCACAGTCGGCGGCCCTCACGACGTCGGCCTCGAGGTGCGTCGCGCGGCCGCCCTCACGCGCGATCATGGCGGCGGTTTCTTCCGCGCGCGGGCCATGGCGGTCGACGCAGAGGACCTGGGCGCCCTCGCGGGCGAACAGGAGGGCCATGGCCCGCCCGTTGCCCAACGTCGAGCCCGGCGTCTGGCCGGCGCCCACGATGACCGCGGCCTTCCCCTCCAGCCTGCCGGCCACCTCAGTAGCCCTTGAGGTCCGGATCGAGGGTCTGGCCCTCGTCGAGCTGCACCCCGAAGGTGTTCAGGAACATCGACACCTGGGTGTACTGGGCGGCGGTGAACACCACGTCCATGCACTGCTTCTCGGAGAAGTGCGCCTTCAGCTCCGCCCAGGTGGCGTCGGTGATGAACTGGTCGGCGTGCAGCTCGTCCGAGGCGCGGATCAGGACCGCGTCGGCCGGGCTCCAGCCCGCGTCCGGGCCCTGCTTGATGCGGGCGATCTCGTCCTCGGTGAGGCCCTCGCGCAGGCCGATGCGGTGGTGCTGGGTCCACTCGTAGCCCGACTTGCACAGGAAGCCGGTGCGCAGGATGACGATCTCGCGTTCGCGGGCGGGCAGATCATTGCGCCGCGAGAGGATGTAGCCGCCCCACTGGTTGAAGCGGCTGAGCGCCTTGGGTGCATGGGCCAGGGTGCGGAAGATGTTGAGCACCGGTCCCGGACGGAAGGCGTCCAGCGCCTCGGCCTGTTCGGAGGTCAGCTGGTCGTCGCTGAGCGGTGCAATGCGCGGCTGCTTCAGTCTCATCTCGTCCCTCCACCGCCTCTTGCCGGGCGGCGGCCACCTTAGACGTCCAGCAGTGGTGACGTCGATTGTGCTCACCTTGCGTGCTAACCGACGGTCATGGCCAAGCGCATCACGCTCGACTTCCTCAAGACCGAAGCCGCCTCGGGGCTGATCCTGGCGGCCGCGGCGGCGCTGGGGGTGCTGCTGGCGAACTCCGCCTGGTCGCACGCCTACTTCGGCTTCATCGGCGCGCCCTTCACCGTGCAGCTCGGCGGCTTCGCCGAGACGCACTCGGTCCTGGATTGGATCAAGGAAGGCCTGATGGCGATCTTCTTCTTCGTCGTTGGCCTGGAGATCAAATACGAGGTCCGCCGGGGCGAGCTGTCGAACCCGCGGCGCCTCGCGTTGCCGATCGTGGCCGCGCTGGGGGGCGTCGTCGCGCCTGCGGCGATCTACCTGATGTTCGCAGGGTCAGGTTCCGCGGCCGCCGGCTGGCCCACGCCGACGGCCACAGATATCGCATTTGCCCTCGCGGCTCTGGCCATGGTCGGCCGACGCCTGCCGCCCACTTTGCGGATCTTCCTGCTGACGCTGGCCATCGTCGACGACATCGCCGCCGTCGCCATGATCGGCGTGCTGTTCACCGACGATCTGCGCCTGGCGCCGGTCGGCGGCGCACTGGCGGCGCTCGGGCTCATGGCCTTGCTCGGCCGGTGGCGGAAGGCGCCCTACCTGTTCTACGCCGTGGGCTTCGCCCTTGTCTGGGCCTTCACCCTCAAGTCCGGGATATCGACCTCGCTAGCCGGGGTCGCGGCGGCCATGACCATCCCTCTGGAGCCGCGCAAGCCGCACAAGCCGGGCGTGCTGGAGGACTTCATGGAGAGCCTCCATCCCTACGTTGCGTTCCTGATCCTGCCGCTGTTCGCGTTCTCCGCGGCCGGGTTCTCGCTCGGGGAGCTGCGGCTCGCGGACGTGTTCGGGCCGGTGGCGCTGGGCGTCGCCCTGGGCCTGTTCCTGGGCAAGCAGATCGGCGTCTTCGGCGCCGCGGCCCTGATGATCGTCCTGAAGCTGGCGCGACGCCCGACCGGGGCGAAGTGGATCGAGCTCTACGGGGTGTCCCTACTCTGCGGCATCGGCTTCACCATGAGCCTGTTCATCGGCGAGCTTGCCTTCCCAGGCGCGGACGCCGCGGCGCAGACCCAGGTCCGCGTGGGCGTTATCGCAGGCTCCCTGCTATCGGCATCCGCGGGGATGGCGGTGCTCGCCTGGTCCCAGGCCCGCCGTGGGCCGCAGCTCAGCCCAGAGCGGCCTTGAGCTTCGCGGCGGTCTCGCGCGCGGCGTCCGTCACCGCCGGCGAGACGTCGCCCATGATGTAGAAATCGTGCGGCAGGGCCGGGTACTCGACGTGCTCGGCCGCAACGCCGGCAGCCTTCAGCTTCTCGGCGTAGGCGAAGCCCTCGTCCTTCAGGCAGTCGTGGCCGGCGGTGACCACCAGAGCCGGCGGGGCGCCGGCGAGGTCGTCGACGTCGCCGACCGAGAGCCTGTGGACCTGCTCGTGCCCGTGCCCGCCCAGCAGCTTCTCGAACCAGCGCATCACCTCGAAGGTGAGCGTGGGGCCGTCGTGGGTCTTCCGGGACTCCGTCTCCCACTTGGTCGTGGTCACCGGATAGAGCAGCAGCTGGAAGGCCAGCCTGCGCTGCGGGTCGCCCTTGAGGTCCAGCGCCACCGAGGCCGCCAGGTTGCCGCCCGCACTGTCGCCGCCGACGGCGATGCGGCTGGGGTCGGCGCCGATCTCGCCGGCATGGTCGAACGCCCAGGTCGTCGCCGCCAGGGCGTCGTCGTGCGGCTTCGGGAAGGGGTGCTCGGGCGCGAGGCGGTAGTCGACCGCCATGACCCGGCAACCCGCGAAGGCGGCGAGCCGGCGGCAGTGGCCGTCGTGGGTCTCCAGGTCGCCGATCACCCAGCCGCCGCCGTGGAAGTAGACCAGCAGGCCGGACGGCGCGGCCACACCGGCCGGTTCGTAGAGGCGTACGGGGATGTCGCCGTGTGGTCCGGGGACGGTGAAGTCCCGCGTGGCCACGTCCTTGGGCGCGCCCTGGTTCTGCGCCACCCGCTGCGCCTGGTAGCCGGCGCGCACCATGGCCGGCGGCAGCTGGTCGATGGGCGGCAGCGGGTTCGCCTCGGCCTGGTTCTTCTGCTCGGCAAGCAGGGCCGCGAAGTTTGGATCGAGCGTCATGGCGGTCCCTCAACGAGAAAGGGCCGCCTTGCGGCGGCCCTTCCCCGGTTGTGCGTGGCTTACTCCGCGGCCTGCTTCGGCGCGTAGCCGAGGATGGCCTTGGTCTCCAGGAACTCGTGGAAGGCGAAGTCGCCCCACTCGCGCCCGTTGCCGCTCATCTTGTAGCCGCCGAACGGGGCGGTCATATCGGCGCCGCCGTTGATCGACACCTGGCCAGCACGGATCTTGCGGGCGACCTGGCGGGCCTTCTCGATGTCGGCGCCGTTCACGTAGCCGGCCAGCCCGTACTCGGTGTCGTTGCCGATCTCGATCGCCTGGTCGACGCTCTCGTAGCCGAGGATGGTGAGGACGGGTCCGAAGATCTCCTCGCGGGCGATCGTCATCTGGTTGTTCACGTTGCCGAAGATCGTGGGCTTCACGAAGTAGCCCTTGTCGATCCCCTCCGGCCGGCCGGGGCCGCCGGTCACCAGGGTGGCGCCTTCCTCGACCCCCTTCTGGATCAGGCCCTGGATCTTGTTCCACTGAACCTCCGAGACCACCGGCCCCAGCATGGCGTTGCCGTTGGGATCGCCGACGGTGATCTGGTCGGCGGCTTCCTTCGCCACGGCCATGGCCTCGTCCATCCGCTTGGACGGGACGAGCATGCGGGTGGGCGCGTTGCAGCTCTGGCCGGAGTTGGTCATCACGTGCTGCACGCCGCGGGCGACGCTCTTGGTGAAGGCGTCGTCGTCGAGGACGATGTTCGGGCTCTTGCCGCCCAGCTCCTGGTGCACGCGCTTGACCGTTGGCGCCGCGTTCTTGGCCACCTCGATGCCGGCGCGGGTGGAGCCGGTGAAGGACACCATGTCCACCTCAGGGTGGGTGGAGAGCGGCACGCCCACGCCCGGGCCGTCGCCGTGGACGAGGTTGAACACGCCCGCCGGGACGCCGGCCGCATGCATGATCTCGGCGAAGATGTGCCCGGAGAACGGCGCCACTTCCGACGGCTTCAGCACCATGGTGCAGCCCGTCGCGATGGCCGGCGCCACCTTGCAGGCGATCTGGTTCAGCGGCCAGTTCCAGGGGGTGATGAACGAGCAGACGCCGATCGGCTCCTTGACGATCATCGTCTGGCCGCGGTCCTCCTCGAACTTGAAGTCCTTCAGGATCTGGGCGGCGGTGGCCAGGTGGCCCATGCCGGCCGGCACCTGGGCGCGCTGCGCGAGCGAGGCGGGGGCGCCCATCTCTTCGGTCACGGCGGTAGCGAGGTCGCCGAAGCGCTTCTGGTACTCCGCCAGGATGCGGCCCAGGACCTCCAGGCGCTCCTCGCGGGAGGTCTGCGACCAGCTGGCGAACGCCTTGCGGGCGGCCTTCACGGCCTTGTCCACGTCGGCGGCGTTGCCGAGCGCGATCTTCCCGCAGACCTCTTCGGTGGCCGGGTTGATGACGTCGAGCGTCTTCAGCTCGGTCGGCTCCACCCATTGGCCATCGATGTAGAACTTGAGGTATTCGCGCATGGACGTCCTCCTGGACCGGTTCTTGGCAAGCGCGCCGAGGCCGTCCGCCCCGACATTCAAACGCTCATTTTAATGATCGCTGGTAAGGGGGGAAGCCCTTCCCGGCGTCACAACTGGTGCACCATCGCCTGGCCCGCAACCGGGGACCGCGCCTTCAGCACATAATTCGCCCGGATGGAGCCGAGGTAGAGGTCCTTCAGGTCTGCCCCGCCCCAAGTGACGTTGGTGGGATGGTTCACCGTCTCGCCACCCGGATCGTGGATCACCGTCTGAAGGTCGCCGTCCGGCGTGATCGCCACCACCTTGTTGGCCGCCGGCAGGCAGACCCAGAGGTTGCCCTCGCCGTCGAAGCCGATGCCGTCGGTGTAGCCCAGCGTCTCCGTCGCCGGCGCCGGCTGGCCGGGCAGCGCCAGGTTGCCGAGCACCGGCCCGTACTGCTCACCGGGTCCGAGCCGCCCGCCTTCGAGGATCGCGAAACGCAGCACGTTCGCCCCCGTGGTCTGCGCGCAGTAGAGCCACCGCTCGTCGGCGGAGAGCGCCATCCCGTTCGGGAACTGCAACCCGTCGGCGACGATCGAGGCGGAGCCGTCTGGCCTGAGCACGAAAATGAAGCCATCGGCGCGGCCGTCCAGCGCCTTGGGCCAGGTCTCCGCGTGCGTGGAGTTGGCGCACCAGATGTTCCCGGCGCTGTCGATCATCGGATAGTTCGAGGAGGTGAGGCTGCGGCCCTCAACCTCGGCGAGCAGGGTCTCATGCGCGCCGGTCTTGGGGTCGAACCGCTGCAGCGGGCCCGGCTCACGGTCGTAGATGCCGAAGTTGGCGATCACCACCCGTCCCTGCCTGTCCATGTTGATGCCGTTTGGCGCCCCGCCCTTAGGGCCCATACGGGTGAACGTCCCGTCCGGATGTATCTGCGCCACGGCGCACTGGTGGTCGGCGGCGAAGACGCGGCCGTCCCTGGCCACCACCACGTCCTCCGGCCGATCGATGCCCTCCGCGATCTTGCGGATTTGCGCCGTCGGTATGGGCTCCAGCGGCATGGCGTCCCTTCCATCTTTGATTTTCCGGAAGCTAGACCGCGTCTTCGCCCGTTGGACAAGCGTGTTGCGGGCCGCAGCGAGCCTCGCTAAAGCCCCGGCAAGCGAACCCTGGAGTCCCCATGATCGGGATCTACGCCATCGTCATCTTCCTCGTCGTCATCGGCGCGCTGAACATCTTCGAGTTCGGCCGGCTCGACTGAGGCCGAGGCAGCCAGTGGCCAGCCGCGGCGCGGCGCTCATCACCGGAGGCGCGCGGCGGATCGGCCGGGCGCTGGTGACCGCCGCCGCCGAGGCCGGCTACGACGTCGCCATCCATGTCCGCAGCGTGGACGACGAGGCGGAAGCCGCCGCCGGGGAGGTGCGCTCCCGCGGCCGCAACGCGGCCATCTTCGCCTGCGACCTGCGCCAGGAAGGCGCCACCGCTCCCCTGATCGGCCAGGCTGAGGCCGAGCTCGGCCCCGTCACCCTGCTGGTGAACTCCGCCAGCGTCTTCGAGGAGGACGCGTTCGAGAGCTTCAACCGCGCCTCGTGGGACCTGCACATGGAGACCAACCTGCGCGCGCCCTTGGTGCTGGCGCAGGTGTTCGCTCGGAGGCTCCCGGCCGACCGCGAGGGACTGATCGTCAACGTCCTCGACCAGCGGGTGTTGAAGCCGACGCCCGAGTTCTTCTCCTATTCGCTCAGCAAGGCCGCGCTTTGGGACGCTACCCGCATGCTGGCCCAGGCGCTGGCGCCCCGCATCCGGGTCAACGGCATCGGGCCAGGGCCCACCCTGCCCTCGATCCACCAGGACCAGGCCGCCTTCGCCGCCGAGGCCGCCTCGACCCTGCTCCAGAGGCCGGTGTCCCCCGCTGAGATCGCCGGCGCCCTGCGCTACCTGATTGACGCCCCCTCCGTCACCGGTCAGATGATCGCCGTCGACTCCGGCCAGCACCTGGCGTGGAGGAGCCCATGACCGCCGCCCCTGCGCCCGAGACCACCCCTGCCCCAGCGGCGGACGCGCGCGTGGTGCTGACCAAGGTCTTCGTCACCGGCGTCGAGGTGCAGGCTCAGATCGGCGTCTACAAGCACGAGGTGGGCCGGTTGCAGCCGCTGAAGGTGGACGTGGAGCTTGATGTCCCGACCGCAGGCGTCGAGCGACTCGCCGACACGCTCAATTACGAGACCATCCTGAAGGCCGCCCAGGACCTCGCCGGCCAGGGTCACATCCAACTGGTGGAGACCTTCGCCGAACGGCTGGCGCGCCAGTGCCTGACCGACCCGCGCGTCACCCGCGCGCGCGTAAGGGTTGAGAAGCCGCTCGCGCTCGCCCCGCACGCCACAGGCGCCGGGGTCGAGGTCACCGTGGTGCGGGCGAGCTAAGCTGCGGAATTCTGTAGAAGATTTAACCCGCCGCGACCTTTCCAACCTTTCACTGGGCGCCCACCTGATTGGCGAGCATCATCGGCTGCGTCAGGAGGTCGACCCACGATGACGGATCGTCTGGACTACGGCGCTACGGACGACAAGACGATGCCGGCCGTGGCCTACGCGCTCTATCTGCTGGGCCCGGTGACCGTCATCACCCCGATCGTCGGCCTGATCATCGCCTACGCCACGCAGGGGTCCGCCAGCCCCAAGATGCGCAGCCACTACACCTTCCTGATCCGGACCTTCTGGATAACGATCGTGGCCGTCATCCTCGGCTGCATGGTGCTGGTGGTGGGGATCCCGTTGTCGTTCATCCTCATCGGCATCCCGCTCCTGGTGATCGGCTCGGCGGTGATGACGGTCGCCGCGATCTACTTCTTCGTCCGCACGCTCGTCGGCGTGATCTACCTGGCCCGCGACGAAGCCTATCCGCGGCCATACGCGCTGCTGCTCTGAAGCAAAGCGGAGGGCGGCAGAGCCGCCCTCCGAAGGTTACGCCGCCGCCACCAACTCCCGCCGGACCATCTTGGCGTAGTCGTCCATCAGGCTGAGCGAGATGTTGCCCGGGCGGAAGCTGTACTCGCCGATCTGCGAGACCGGGGTCACCTCGGCAGCCGTGCCGGTCACGAAGCACTCGGAGAAGTTGGCCAGTTCCTCCGGGCGGATGTGGCGCTCCACCACCTCGAAGCCCTTGCTCCGCGCGAGCCGGATCACCGACTGGCGGGTGATGCCGTCCAGGAAGCAGTCGGGCGTCGGCGTGTGGATCACCCCGTCGCGCACGAAGAACACGTTCGAGCCGGTGGACTCGGCGATGTACCCGCGCCAGTCGAGCATCATGGCGTCGGTGAAGCCGTCCTTCTCCGCGGCGTGCTTGGAGATGGTGCAGATCATGTAGAGGCCGGTGGCCTTGGCGTGCACCGGCTCGGTCTCCGGCGAGGGCCGCTTGTACTTGGCCCAGCACATGCGGATGCCCTTGGCCTTCTCCTCGGGCTTGAAGTAGCTCGGCCACTCCCACACCGCGATGGCCACGTGGATCTTTGTGTTCTGGGCCGAGACCCCGATCATCTCCGTGCCGCGCCAGGCGATCGGCCGGACGTAGGCGTCGGAGAGCCCGTTCTTGGCGCAGGTGTCCTTGCAGGCCTGGTCGATCTCCGCCACGGTGAACGGTATTTCGAAATCCAGGATCTCGGCCGACTTGAACAGACGCTCGGTATGCGCGGTCAGCTCGTAGATCTCGCCCCCGTACATCCGCTCGCCCTCGAACACGGCCGAAGCATAGTGCAGGCCATGGGTGAGTACGTGCACCTTCGCCTCGCGCCAGGGCACGAACTGGCCGTCCAGCCAGATCCATCCGTCGCGATCGTCGAAGGGAACGATAGTCATAGGCGAGATGCCTCCTTTCAGAGGCCATTCCTTGGAACGGCCCGCCTGCCCTCGTCAAACAAAATGGGCTCATAGGTCGTGAGCCTGCCGGCCGATCCGCGCCTGATCCTGCGCGAGGACGAGCTCGACGCCGGGCTCGAGCTACTGCTGCTGGCGGAGGCCTCGCTGTGGGCCGCCGTCGACCAGGGGCTCGACGCCGAGGGGCTGGGGCTCGGCCGTTCCCACTGGCGGGCAGCCTTCCTGCTGAGGCGCAGGCCGGGCGTGGGCGTGCAGGAGCTCGCACACCTGACCAGCCTGTCGAAACAGGCCGCGAGCCGCATCCTGGTGGACCTGCAGGCCAAGGGGCTGGTGGAGAAGACGGCCGGCGACCTCGACGGCCGCCGCCGCTCGGCGGCGCTCACAGCCAAGGGCCAGGCCTTCGAGGCTGCCGTCAGCGAGCGGCTTCGCAGCCAGATCGCCCGGGCCTATCGCGCGGCGGGGCTGGACGGCGTGGCGGGTAGTCGACGTATCTTGTCGGCCCTGGCGGGAGGACGCACCCGCAGCCCGCAGGCTGGGGGGCCGGCAGGATGAGCATGACCGAGACGCGCGAGCGGGGCCGCCACCTCCTGATCGTCGATGACGACGACCGGATCCGGGAGCTGCTGAAGGAGTACCTGGCCCGCGCCGGCTTCCGCGTCACCGCCGCCTCGGGAGGTGCGGGCGCGCGCAAGCTGATGGAGAGCCTGGACTTCGACCTCGCCGTCTTCGACGTGATGATGCCGGGCGAGGACGGGTTTTCGCTGACCAGGTGGCTGCGCGAGCAACGGGGCCCGGCGGGCCGCACGCCGGTGCTGATGCTGACCGCCCGCGGCGACGCCGGCGACCGCATCGAGGGGCTGAAGCTCGGCGCCGACGACTACCTGGCCAAGCCGTTCGAGCCGGAGGAGCTGCTGCTGCGCATCGAGGCGATCCTGCGCCGGGCCGCGAACCGTCCGACGACGGGGGGACCGCTGAAGCTGGGGCGCTGTGAGTTCGATCCGGACCGCGGGGAGCTCGCCTGCGACGGGGAAATCGTGCGCCTCACGGAGGCTGAGGTGGCGCTCTTGAGGCAGCTCGCCCGCACCCCGCACGAAGCGGTCGACCGGCTGGAGCTCGCCCGCGGCACCGTCGATCCCTCCGGACGCGCGGTCGACGTGCAGGTCACCCGCCTGAGGCGTAAGATCGAGGCCGACCCCAAGGCGCCGCGCTACCTGCAGACGGTGCGGGGCATAGGCTACAGGCTCGCGCCCGACTGATGAGGCTCCGGTTCCGATCGCGCATCCTGGGGCGCTGGCTGAAGCGGCAGATGCCGAAGACGCTGTTCGGCCGGTCGCTGCTGATCATCGTGCTGCCGGTGGCCCTGATGCAGATCGCGGTCACCTACATCTTCTTCGACGCCCACTGGCAGACCGTGACCTCGCGGCTGTCGGAGGGCCTGGCCGGCGACATCGCCTGGGCGGTTGAGAGCTATCAGGACGACCCCAGCCCCGCCGCCTTCGCCAAGCTGTCCACCCGCGCCGAGGGATCCATGGGCCTCTCCATCGCGCTGCAGCCCGGCCGGCAGCTTCCCGCCACCCGCCGCGACCCTCCCGTGCTGTTCGAGCCGTTCTTCGCCCCCATCGACCGCTCCCTGGAACGGGCCCTGGAGGAGCGGCTGGACACGCCCTTCTGGTTCGACACGACCCGCTACCCCGCCTACGTCGACATCCGGGTGGCGGTTCCGGGCGGCGTGCTGCGCGTCCTGGCGCCCCGGGACAGGGCGTTCGCCACCCAGGGCCACATCTTCGTGCTCTGGATGACCGTGGCGACGGTGCTGCTCACCGCCATCGCCATCCTGTTCATCCGCAATCAGGTCCGCGCCATCGAGCGGCTGGCCAACGCCGCCGAGGCGTTCGGCCGCGGCGGGGACGTGCCGGCCTTCAAGCCGCACGGCGCGCGCGAGGTCCGCCGCGCGGCCAGCGCCTTCCTCGACATGCGCTCGCGCATCCAGCGGCACATCGACCAGCGCACCACCCTGCTGGCCGCCGTCAGCCACGACCTGAGGACGCCGCTCACCCGCCTGAAGCTGGCCCTGGCGCTCGCCGAGCCGTCCAAGCGCAATGCCGCCATGAAGAAGGACCTGGCGGAGATGGAGCACATGATCGACGAGTACCTCGCCTTCGCGAAAGGCGAGGGCGGCGAGGTCGTCGAGACCGTACGGCTGCGCCCGCTGATCGAGGAGGTGAGCGAGGGCGCCGTGCAGGCCGGCTCGCGCGTGGACATCACAGCCGACCCGGAGCTGACCGCCAGCGTTCGGCCGCAGGCGCTGAAGCGGGCGCTCTCGAACATCGTCATGAACGCCGCCGTCCACGGCGAGCGGGTGGAGATCATGGCCCGCACCCGGCCCGCTGGCGGAGTGGAGATCGTGGTCGACGACGACGGGCCCGGCATCCCCGTCGAGCGGTACGAGGACGCCTTCAAGGCATTCGGGCGCCTGGACGAGGCGCGCAACCAGAACACCAAGGGAGTGGGCCTGGGCCTCGCCATCGCCCGCGACGTCGCCCGCGGCCACGGCGGCGACATCACCCTGGACCGCTCGCCGTTGGGCGGGCTGAGGGCCGTGGTGCGGCTGCCCGGCTAAGGTGAAGCTGAACGCCGCATAACGAACACCGTTCAGCCAAGGTTCAGCCGTTACGACAGAGCTTGTTCATCAGGACACCAGGGGAGGTCTTCTCGATGCGTAAGCTCATCCTCGCGGCCGCGTTCCTGCTCGCCGCGACCCCCGCCCTCGCGGCCGATCCGGTCGAGGGCGACTGGCTGGTCCAGGGCGGCTCGGCAAAGGTCCGGATCAGCCCCTGCGCGGCCAAGCCCGACCGGATGTGCGGCGTCTTCACCTGGCTCAAGAGCGAAAAGCCCGGCCAGCCGCTGCTGGACGCCAACAACCCGAACCCCAAGCTCCGCGGTCAGCGGCTGGTCGGGTCGACCTTCATCCGCGACTTCCGCCGCGTGGAGACCGGCCGCTGGACCGGCGGCAAGATCTACGACCCCGAGGAGGGCAAGACCTACGACTCCAAGATCCGCATCAACCCGGACGGGACGCTGAAGCTCGAAGGCTGCGTGCTGGTCATCTGCCAGAAGCAGACCTGGACGCGGGCGCGCTGATGCCGGCGCACCGCCGCGCGGCCGTCGCCGTGCTGGTGCTCGGCGTCTATCTGCAGGTGGTCGAGTGGATCGACCTCCATCCGTGGAACGACGTGCGCACCGGCAACGGCCAGGAGAGACTCGATCTCATGCTGGCACCGCTCACCGTGATGCTGGTGGCGTGGATGTGGACGAGCCGGCGGTGGGCGCAGCTCACCGCCTCATTGGCGCTGCTGCTCTGGGCGGGGCTGCAGGTCACCACCTGGTGGTCGCCCTACGTCTGGGGCGCGACGCCGGGCTGGAAGCGGGTCCACGCCCGCTGGTTCGCCGACACCGTGCAGGTGCTCCCGAACGACGGCGTGCACCTGCCGCCGGACGCCAACCACCTGGTGCTGCAGCTCCTCATCGCGCTGGCCCTCACCCTCTCGGCCATGGCCACCTGGGCGGGCTTCAGGCGCCCAGCTCCTTAGAGCGCCGCACCGCCCGCGCCACGGCTTCGCGCAGGAGCGTCGGCAGGCCGTCGGCGCCCAGCAGCACGTTCAGCGCCGCTTCAGTCGTGCCGCCGGGCGACGTCACCTGGCGGCGAAGCTCGGCCGGCTCGGCGCCGCTCTGGGCCATCAGGGCGGCCGCGCCGGCCATGGTCGAGCGCGCCAGCCGGGCGGCTTCCTTGTGCGGGAGGCCGGCAGCCACGCCCGCACCCTCCAGCGCCTCCACGAAGGCGTAGAGGTAGGCCGGACCCGAGCCGGAGACCGCGGTCGCGGCATGCATCTGCGCCTCGTCGGTGAGGTCGACCACCGCCCCCAGGGGCTCGAACAGGGCGTGCGCTCTAGCCAGCGCCGCCGGGTCGTCGGCGTAGAGGCTGGCGGTCCCCTGCCCGATCGCCGCCGCAGTGGTCGGCATCACCCGGGCGACGCACCGGCCGCCGAATTCCTTTGAGATGTCGTCGGCCCTCACCCCCGCCGCCACGGAGACGATTACCGCGTCTGAGGCGAGCCAGGCCGCCGTCTCGGCCGCCACCTCGCGCCAGGCCTGCGGCTTCACGCACAAGAGCACGGTCTTGGCCCGGGCAAGCTCGGCGTCCGGAGGATTTAGAACGGCGCCGTCGGACTCGGCCGCAAGCGCCTGAGGGCCGGGCTGCGGATCGCGGATCATCAGCTCGGCGGCCGGGAAGGCGTCTGCCCGTCCCCACCCCTCCAGCACAGCGCCGCCCATGCGCCCGGCGCCCAGCATCAGGATTGGCGTGATCATCGCCGCAACCTAGACGCCGGCGCGCCCAAGGCAACGGCGCGCTATAGCTTCGTCATGGACCACGTCGAGATCATGACCCTGGGGCCGGGTGACATCGCCCTGATGCGCGGCCTCAACGCCATGTTCGCCGAGGCCTTCGAGGACCCTCAATCCTACGGTGGAGCCCCGCCGGACGACGCCTACCTCGCGGAGCTGTTGGCGCAGCCGCACGTGATCGCGCTGGCCGCCGTCGTCGGTGGACGTGTGGTGGGCGGCATCACCGCCTACGAGCTGCCGAAGCTCGAGCAGGCGCGCAAGGAGGTCTACCTCTACGACCTGGCAGTGGCGGAGGACTACCGGCGCATGCGGGTGGCGACCGCCCTCATCCGCCGCCTGCAGCGGATCGCGGCGGACCGCGGCGCGTGGGTGGTGTTCGTGCAGGCCGACCACGGCGATGACCCGGCGATCGCGCTTTATTCAAAGCTGGGGGTGCGCGAGGAGGTCCTGCACTTCGACCTCCCCGTGCCGGGAGACGGCTAGGCTTCGCCGACCGTCTCGAACATGCAGGCCGCGATGGCGTCCTCGGGGCTCTTCGCGCCCCGGACCAGGAAGTCGAACGCCGGGTAGAAGCGGTCAGCCCCTTCCATGGCCACGTCGATCATGGCGGCGGCCTGGGCCAGACTCGGCTGTTCGCCCGTCATCAGCGCCATGCCGTGACGGAAGATGATCTCGCCGTCTTCCCACAGCTCGAAGTGGCCCAGCCACACCCGGGTGTTGATCTGGGCGATCAGCTCGTGGGCCGCGCCGCGCTGCTCCTTAGGCGCAGAGAGGTCCATGGAGAGGCACAGCTGCAGGCAGTCGCCTTCCGGCCGCCAGGCGAACCACAGCTCATAGTCCTTCCAGTCCCCAGCGAGGCTGAAGGCGAGGTCCCCGTCTTCTGTCCGGTCGAACGGCAGGTTTTCCGCCGCCAGCACGTGCTCCACGACGTCGAGCGGGTCGTTCGTCAGGAGGACGTTTTCGTCAGACTCGGTGGTGTTCATGAGACCCGAGGTCCTTTCGCAAGGGGCGGGGAGCGGCCAGCCGCCCCCGAATCGCCTGCGATATTGAAAGTAATCCGGTTCGCGCCCGGGCCGTCACCCCCGTTCTTGTCGCGGGCGACCGGCGTTCGCGCAAACGGCTGTGGACGGACTGGGCCAGCTTAGGGCACGTCCGGAGCGATGGCGGCGGGGGCCTGCGCGGCCCTGAGCGCCTCGACTTCGGCCCTCAGCGCCTGCACCTCGGCCCGCAACGCGTCGAAGTCGTCCCTGCGGATGAGGTCGAACTCGGCGGCGACACGGTCCGCCTGGGAGCGGAACGCGGCCTTGGCTTCCTCGCTCGCCGCTTGGGCGAGGCCCATTGCGGCGGAGGTCAGCTTGGCCATCTCGTCGAGGAAAGGATTCTGGGTCTGCATCTCGTCTGTCTTAAGCGGACGGCGGGCCGTCCCGTTCCTCTATATGGGCCCCCGGGGGGTGAAAGCGAAGGGTTCGTCGTCTAAACCCTTCCTACCTTGAACGCAGGAGTGGCGATTCCAGTGCAATTCCCGGAATTCGACCCTGTCCTCTTCCAGATCGGCCCCATCGCGATCCGCTGGTACGCGCTGGCCTATGTCGCGGGGATCCTGCTCGGGTGGCGCTACGCCGTGGGCATGCTGAAGAACGTGCGGCTCTGGGCGCACCGGCCGCCGCCGATGACCACCGACCAGATGGACGACCTGATCCTGTGGGTGACGCTGGGCATCATTCTGGGCGGCCGGCTGGGCCACGTCATCTTCTACACACCCTCGCTGATCTGGACCGACCCGGTGGAGATCCTGCGGATTTGGCGCGGCGGCATGAGCTTCCACGGCGGAGCTCTGGGCGTGCTGGTCGCCCTGGCCATTTACGCCTGGCGCAACAAGCTGGACCTGGTGAGGCTGGCCGATCTGGCCGCGGCGGCCGCCCCGATCGGGCTCTTCTTCGGCCGCATCGCCAACTTCATCAACGGCGAGCTCTGGGGCCGGCCGACCAACCTCCCCTGGGGGATCAACTTCTGCAACCGGCACATCATGGAGGTGCACGGCGCCTGCCCGGCCGGAGCCCGGCACCCGAGCCAGCTGTACGAAGCGGCGCTGGAGGGCCTCGCGCTGTTCCTGATCCTGCGCTGGGCGAGCCATGGGGCGAAGCTCACCAACCGCCGCGGTGTGATGTTCGGCATCTTCACCGCCGGCTACGGGATCGTGCGGGTGCTGCTGGAGACCGTCCGCGAGCCGGACGCCGGGCTGGAGAACCTGCCGCTCGGCCTGACCATGGGCATGTACCTTTCCATCCCGATGATCCTGGTCGGGGCCTGGCTGATCTGGCGCGGGATGCGCGAGCCCCTGCCGCCGGAAAGGGCTGATGTCGCTGCGTGAGCGCCTGGCGGCCCAGATCGCCGAGACGGGGCCGCTGACGGTCGCCCAGTTCATGACGGCCGCGCTCCATGACCCTGACTACGGGTATTACGCCACTCGCCCGGCGCTCGGGGAGGACGGCGACTTCGTCACCGCCCCGCTCGTCAGCCAGATGTTCGGCGAGTTGATCGGGGTCTGGGCGTTCGCCGCCTGGACACTGCTGGGCGAGCCGCCGCGCGTGCGCCTCGTCGAGCTGGGTCCCGGCGACGGCACGCTGATGAGCGACATCCTGCGCGCCGCCCGCGCCGCGCCCGCCTTCCTCGATGCGGCCGAGGTCTGGCTCGTGGAGACGTCGGAACCCCTGCGGCGCCAGCAGCAGGAGCGCGTCGGGGACCGGGTCCGCTGGGCCGCCGCCCTCGCCGACGTGCCCCAAGGCGCGCCCCTGTTGGTGGTCGCCAACGAGCTGATGGACTGCCTGCCGGCGCGGCAGTTCGTGCGCACGGCCGTCGGGTGGGCCGAGCAGGTGGTGGGCGTCGACGCGGAGGGCCGCCTCGCCTTCCGTCTCAGCGCCACCCCGGTCGCCACCCTGCTGCCGGACGCGCCGGAGGGCGCCGTTTATGAGCAGTCCGCCGCCCAGGCCGCCCTCGGCGCGGAGCTCGGCGCGCGCGTCCTCCGCGATGGCGGCGCGGCGCTGCTGATCGACTACGGCCGCGCCGAGCCGGGCTTCGGCGACACCCTGCAGGCGCTCCGCCGGCACAAGAAGGTCGACCCGCTTGCCTGTCCCGGCGAGGCGGACCTGACTGTCCACGCCGACTTCCCCGCCGTCCTCGCCGCCGCCGAGGCGCAGGGCGCGGAAACGGCGCTCCTCCACCAGGCCGAGTTCCTGGCCCGGCTCGGCATCGGCGAGCGGGCCGAGGCCCTGGTCCGCAGCCGCCCGGACAAGGCCCCCCTGATCGGCCGCCAGCTCCACCGGCTGGTCGGCGCCGACCAGATGGGCGAACTCTTCAAGGCCGCCTGCATCCATTCGCCGGGCTGGATCCCACCCGCGTTCGAGGAGGCCGAATGAGCGCCCTGCCCGTCCTCACGTCCCCGGTTCTGGACCTGCCCGGCATCCGCCACGCCTTCTTCACCCGCCAGGGCGGCGTCTCCACCGGCCTCTACGAGAGCCTGAACGTCGGTCTGGGCTCGAGCGACGATCCCGAGGCGGTGCGCGAGAACCGCCGCCGCTGCGCCGCCCACTTCGGCCAGACCAGCGTCGTCACCGTCTATCAGGTCCATTCCGCCACCGCCCTGGTGGCGGACGGCGACTGGCCGGCCGGCCCGCCCCAGGCCGATGCCGTGATCAGCGCCACGCGCGGCGTGGTCTGCGGCGCCCTGGCCGCCGACTGCGCGCCCGTGCTGATCGCCGATCCCGAGGCCAAGGTGGTGGCCGCGGTCCACGCCGGCTGGAAGGGCGCGCTCGGCGGCGTCGTCGAGGCGGCAATCAAGCGGATGGAGGGGCTGGGCGCCTCGCGCCGCTGGATGCGCGCGGCCATCGGCCCCTGCATCGGGCCGCAGTCGTACGAGGTGGGTATCGAGTTCGTGAAGGCCTTCCTCGACCAGGACCGCGGCAACGTGAAGTTCTTCGATCCCGGCCGCGAGCACGACAAGCGCATGTTCGACCTGCCGGGTTATGTGCTCTCCCGCCTGAAGGCGGCCGGCCTCGAAAAGGCCGAGTGGGTCGGCCGCGACACCTGCGCGGAGCCCGACCATTTCTTCTCCAACCGCCGCGCGTTCAAGGCCGGCGAGCCCGACTTCGGCCGCCTGCTCTCGGCCATCGTCCTGGTGTGACAGCCCGCGGGCTTGCCTCACCCGAAGCCCCTGCCTACAAGCCGCCGCAAGCTCTTTCACCGGATCAGCGGGGGACCCGATGAAGCTTCTGGCCGGCAACTCCAACCGGACGCTGGCCAAGGCCATCGCCGAGTACCTGGACATGGCGCTGACCAAGGCGCAGGTGCGCCGGTTCGCCGACAACGAGGTCTTCGTCACCATCGACGAGAACGTCCGCGGCGAGGACGTATTCGTCATCCAGTCGACCAGCTTCCCGGCCAACGACAACCTGATGGAGCTGCTGATCGCCATTGACGCCCTGAAGCGGGCGTCGGGACGGCGGATCACGGCCGTGATCCCTTACTTCGGCTACGCCCGTCAGGACCGGAAGACGGGGGGGCGCACGCCGATCTCCGCCAAGCTGGTGGCCAACCTGATTACGCGCGCGGGCGCCGACCGGGTGCTGACGATGGATCTGCACGCCGGGCAGATCCAGGGCTTCTTCGACATCCCGACGGACAACCTGCTGCCGGCCCGGCGCATGGCCGACGACATCCGCGAGCACTTCCGCAAGACCGACGACGTGATGATCATTTCGCCGGACGTGGGCGGCGTGGTCCGCGCCCGCGCCCTGGCCAACCGGCTGGGCGCGGACCTGGCGATCGTCGACAAGCGCCGGTCCGGCCCCGGCCAGAGCGAGGTGATGAACATCATCGGCGATGTCGAGGGCCGCCGCTGCGTCCTCTACGACGACATCGTCGATTCCGCGGGCACGCTTTGCAACGCCGCCAAGGCCCTGAAGGACAAGGGCGCGACGGAGGTCTCGGCCTACGTGACCCACGGCGTGCTCTCCAACGGCGCGGTCCAGCGGGTGGAGGACTCGGTTCTCAAGGAGCTGGTGGTGACCGATTCCATCGAGGCGACCGAAAAGGTCACCGCCTCGAAAAAGGTCCGGATCGTCTCGTGCGCGCCGCTCATCGGCGAGGCCATCCGCCGCATCGCCAACGAAGAGAGCGTCTCGAAGCTCTTCGACTGACGGCCAAGCTTGCTCAGCAAGAGTTTACCGTGCAGCCATAATCTCGCCCGTCGCGGCCGTGTATTCTCCGCGCCACCTGTACCTGGGGGTAGGCTCCGCACCATGTCATCCGCTTTTCCGGTCCGCCGGTCCTTGTCTCTTGCCGCCCTGGCGCTGGCCGGCGTGCTCGCCGCCTGCGCCCAGGCCCCGCCGCCACCCGCCGCACCGGCGGCTCCCCCGCCGCCACCCGCGGTCAGCCTGTCCCCTCGGGTGATCGAGCAGGCCAGCGCCTACCGCGCTTACGTGACCCGCGCCGGCCAGATCTCGCCCAGCTTCCCGGATGGCGCCTCGGTGGCCGAGAGCCTGAAGACCGGCGCCTCCTACGAGCCGCAGCAGCTGATCCGCGGGGCCATCGCCTATGGTGCGGTGGCGGCCCTGCAGGACCCCGCCTTCGTGGCCGGCGCACGCAAGTACGCCGTCGACCCCACCCAGCGCCGCCAGATCGCCTACGAGATCATGAAGGACCCGGCCTACGCGGCCGGCATCTCCGGCGCCTCCAGCGCCGCGGGCCTGGTGGTCGCCGCCCTGGGCGACGACGGCAAGCGGCTCCTCGACCAGGGCAACGCGGTCAAGCAGGCCGCCTACGACGTGCAGCGCGCCTCCTGGTCGAAAGCCGAGGTGGTCCGCCGCGACGCGCGCCTCGCCGAGACCAAGCAGCTTTCGGTCACGCCGGTGCTCGGGGACGTCAACGAGACCGCCCGCCTGCAACTCGCCGCCGTCGGCGGGGCGCCCCTGGGCCTCTCGGCACAGTCCACGGCCAACCCGCCCTACACGCCCGTGGTGATCCGCAGCCTGGCGGTGGCCGCCCTGGCCGCCCTTGGCTACGCCGACGACGCCAGCCTCGAGCAGGTGATGCCGATCCTGGGCGAGCCGATGTCGGCCTCGTGCCTGAACATGTCCAAGCTGAACCTTTACCAGTGCCTGGCCGTGGCCAAGCCGCACTACGAGGACGTCTTCTGCCTGGGCCAGCACGTGCTGATCGACACCGGCTCCTGCCTGCTGAAGAGCGCGGGCATGGCCCCGCCCGTCGACCCCAGGGCCGCCGCCATCGCCGAGGCCGCCGCCGCACGGGCCACGCCCTACTCCGCCCCGAAGCCGGCCTCGAAGCCGACCAAGAGGCGCTGAATCAACCAGGAGCCCCGGCCGGTTGCGCTGGCCGGGGCTTTTGTGTATCTACGCGCACCCAATTTGACCTATTAGGTCGCCGCGCCCGCTACGCGCGGCGGTTTCGTTTTGAGGCAAGGCCATGGCCGACATCGTACTGAACGTTGAAGTCCGCGAGCGCACCGGCACCGGCGGCGCGCGCGACGCCCGCCGCTCGGGCCTGGTCCCGGGCGTCCTATACGGGGGCGACAAGGATCCCGTGGCCATCGCCGTGAAGAAGAACGAGTTCCGCAAGGCGCTCTACACCGGCAAGCTGCTGGGCCACCTCGTGACGCTGAAGTACGGCGCCGAGACCCAGCCGGTCATCGCCAAGGACGTGCAGATGCACCCGGTGACCGACGAGCCCTGGCACTTCGACCTCTACCGGGTCGACGAGCACCAGCAGATCAAGATCGAAGTGCCCGTGCACTTCACCAACCACGACGCGGCCCCCGGCCTGAAGCGCGGCGGCACCCTGAACGTGGTGCTGCACACCCTGACCGTGGCCTGCGCCGCCGACGAGATCCCCGAAGAGATCGTGTTCGACCTCAAGGGCCGTGACATCGGCGACACCATCCGCGTCTCCGACCTGAAGATTCCGGGCAAGGCTGAGGCGGCGCTCGACGCCGACACCGTCGTGGCCACCCTGGCCGGCGCCATGGCCGAAGAGGCCGAGGAAGCTCCCGCCGCGGCCGAAGGCGCCGAGGGCGAAGCTGCCGAAGGCGAAGCGGCGGCCGAGGGCGAAGGCGGCGAGGCCGCTGCGGCCGAGGGCGGCGGCGAGGAGTAGTCCTCGCCTCCCAGGCCCGCTCTGGGGGGACAGATGCTGCTCATCGCGGGCCTGGGCAATCCAGGCCAGGCCTACGCCAAGAACCGGCACAACATCGGCTTCATGGCCGTGGACGAGATCGCGCGCCGCTGGGGCTTCGACGCCCCGCGGGCCCGGTTCCGCAGCCTGGCGTCCGAGGGCCGGATCGACACGCCGGACGGGCCGGTGCGCGCCCTGATCCTGAAGCCGCAGACCTTCTACAACGATAGCGGCTCCGCCATCGCCGAGGCCCTGAAGTTCTTCAAGCTGAAGCCCGCCGACCTGGTGGTCTTCTACGACGAGATCGACCTGGCGCCAGGCCGCTTCCGGATGAAGACCGGCGGCGGGGCGGCCGGCAACAACGGCATCCGCTCCACGGCGGCCCACGTGGGGCCGGACTTCCGCCGAGCGCGGCTCGGCACCGGCCACCCGGGGCACAAGGACGCGGTGCACGGCCACGTGCTCTCCGACTTCCACAAGGCGGAGATGAAGTGGGTCGAGCCCCTGCTGCAGGCCTGCGCCGACGCCGCCCCCCTGCTGGCCGCCGGTGAGGACGAGAAGTACCAGGCCGAAGTCATGCGCCTGGCCCCGGCCGAGAAGGCCGACCCCCGCAAGCTCGCTCGCGGCGAGTGAGCGTGCTAACCCGCCCGCGCTCTAGAGGAACCTGTACCTACCCATGGCCCTGAAAGTCGCCATCGTCGGCCTGCCGAACGTGGGCAAGTCGACGCTGTTCAACGCGCTCACCCAGACCGCCGCCGCCCAGGCTGCGAACTATCCGTTCTGCACCATCGAGCCTAACGTCGGCGACGTGGCCGTCCCCGAGCCGCGCCTCGAGAAGCTGGCGAAGATAATCCCGTCGAAGGAGATCATTCCGGCGAGGATCAACTTCGTGGACGTAGCCGGCCTGGTCCGCGGCGCGTCCAAGGGCGAGGGCCTGGGCAACCAGTTCCTGGCCAACATCCGCGACTGCGACGCCATCGCCTTCGTGGCGCGCTGCTTCGTGGACGATGACATCACCCACGTGGAAGGCCGCGTGGACCCGCTGGCCGACCTCGACACCATCGAGACCGAGCTGATGCTGGCCGACCTCGAAAGCCTCGAGAAGCGGGTGGTGAACCTGGAGAAGCGGGCCAAGACCGGCGACAAGGAAAGCGCCCAGACCCTGCGCCTCGTCCAGGCCGCCCTCACCGAGCTCAATGCGGGCCGTCCCGCCCGCACCGTCAAGGTGTCGAAGGAGGACGAGAAGGCCTGGCGGATGCTGCAGCTGCTGACCACCAAGCCGGCCCTCTATGTCGCCAACGTCGACGAGGCCTCCGCGGCGACGGGCAACGACATGTCCCGCGCGGTGGCGGAGCGCGCCAAGCGCGACGGCGCGGATTCTGTAGTCATCTCCGCTCAGATCGAGAGCGAGATCGCCATGCTGGACGAGGCCGAGCGGGCCGAGTTCCTGGAGACCCTCGGCCTCACCGAGCCGGGTCTGAACAAGCTGATCCGCGAGGCCTACCACCTGCTGGGCCTGCAGACCTACTTCACGGTCGGACCCAAGGAGGCGCGCGCCTGGACGATCCACAAGGGCGACACCGCCCCCCAGGCCGCGGGCGTGATCCACACCGACTTCGAGAAGGGCTTCATCCGGGCGGAGACCATCGCCTACGAGGACTATGTGAAGTTCAACGGCGAGGCGGGCGCGCGCGAGGCCGGGAAATTCCGTCAGGAAGGCAAGGAGTATGTCGTCCAGGACGGCGACGTGATGAACTTCCGCTTCAACGTCTGACGGGAGGCCTGCGGGATGGGCGAGACGATAAAGATCGCGGGGGCCGACGGCTTCGAGTTCTCCGCCTTTCACGAGCCCGCCTTCACGCCCCGCAAGGGTGGCGTGATCGTCATCCAGGAGATCTTCGGCATCGACCGCCACGTTCGCGCCGACGTCCAGGCCTGGGCTAAGGCCGGCTATGAGGCGATCGCGCCCTCGCTCTTCGATCGCCGCGAGTGGGGCTTCACGGCCGAGCACGACCCGCCGGGCCTGCAGGCCGGCGTCGCCCATGCACGCGCCACCCCGCTGGACCAGGCGCTGCACGACCTCGCCGCCTGCCGAGACTTCCTGAAGACCCGTGGCGAGAAGGTGTGCGTGGTGGGCTACTGCTACGGCGGTTCGCTGGCTTGGCTGGCGGCGGGCAAGCTGGACGGCATCGCCGCGGCCTCCAGCTACTACGGCAGCCTCGTGCAGGCGAACGCAGCCCTGAAGCCCCGCGTGCCGACCCTCGTCCACCTGGGCCGCACCGATGCGGGTATCCCGGCGGACGACGTCGAGCGGGCGGTGCACGAGCACAGCCCCGAGGTCCCGGTTTACATCTACGAAGGCGCCGGCCACGGCTTCAACAACCAGAGCCCGGAGCGCTACAACGCCGAGGCGGCGGACCTGGCCCGCCACCGCACCCTCGAGCTGTTCGACAAGGCCTGAGGGATGGGCGAGACCATCACGCTCACCAGCAAGCACGACGGCTTCCAGCTCGCCGCCTACCGCGCCCCGCCCCGGGACGCTCGCCGCGGCGGTCTTGTGCTGATCCAGGAGATCTTCGGCGTCACCGACCACATCCGCGAACTCGCCGAAGGTTTCGCCGAAGATGGCTACGAGGTGATCGCCCCGGCCTTCTACGACCGGATCGAGAAGGGCTTTGCCGCCGACTACAGCCCCGACGCCATCCAGAAGGGCGTCCAGTACTCGCAGGAGACGCCGTGGGAGCAGGTGGCCGGCGACATCCAGGCGGCGGTGGACGCGCTTGCGCCGCCGGTGTTCGTCACCGGCTACTGCTGGGGCGGGGCGGCGTCATGGCTGGGCGCCTGCCGCTGCGACGGCGTCGCCGCCGTCTCCTGCTTCTACGGCCGCCGGATCAGCGAACTGCTGGACCAGACGCCCAAGGCGCCCACGATCCTGCACTTCGGCAAGACCGACGCCTCGATCCCCATGGAGAAGGTGGACGAGATCCGCGAGCGCCACCCCGACCTGCCGATCTACCTGTACGACGCCGGCCACGGCTTCGTCTCGGACCGGCGTGCCGACTACCACGAGGACAGCGCCCGGCTGGCCCGCCTGCGCACGCTTGCGCACTTCTCGAAGCACAGCGGAGTCCGGGGGGAGGTCTAGCCCTCTTCCTCGATCAGCGGCTTCACCTCGGGGTGGTGCTCCAGGACCCGCACCAGGGCGGCCTGGGCCGCGAGGATGCCGATCCCGGCGCCGTACCCGGAGAACACGCCGGCCGGATACCGGCCGCCGGACGCCGCGCCGTTGATCTGCCAGTACATGAGGAGCGCCGCGCCCATCAGCAGGACAACGCCCAGCAGCACCGAGGCCGGCGTCTGGCCGAACCCCTGCTTGAAGCTCATCCAGACGTAGCGGGCGAGCGGCCGCCGGACGGGTCCTACCGCCAGGGGGAGGGAGAGCGACAGCGACAGGAAGATGCCCGGCCAGATCAGGGTCCGCTCGGCGATCAGGCCGTAGCTCCCCGGCAGGTGCTGGAAGGCGTGCACCACGGCGCCCGCGTAGATCAGGCAGGCCACGGCCACGGTCATGTCCTGCATGCGTCGGAAGTTTCGCCAGGCGCGGGTGTGGGCCATCCCGTCAACTTAAGCGGCCCGTGGGGCGGCTGTAAGGCGTCAGTGGCCGTCGAACGCCACCAGCGTCGAGACCGGCACGCCGGCCGCCCGCAGCCGCTCCGCGCCGCCCAGCTCCGGGAGGTCGATGACGAAGGCGGCCGCCACGATCTCAGCGCCCGCCTTGCGCAGCAGGTCGACGGCGGCCAGCGCCGTGCCGCCCGTGGCGATCAGGTCGTCCACCAGCATCACGCGTTCCCCTTGTGCGAGGGCGTCCGCGTGCATCTCGATGGCGTCGGTCCCGTATTCCAGGGCGTATTCCACGCCGATGGTCCTGTGAGGCAGCTTCCCGCGCTTGCGCACCGGGATGAAGCCGGCCGAGAGCTGGTGGGCTGCGGCGCCACCGAGGATGAAGCCGCGCGCCTCGATCCCCGCCACCTTGTCCACCTTCGTGCCGGCGAACGGCTGGACCAGCTCGTCGACTGCGCGACGGAAGGCGCGGGCGTCGCCCAGCAGGGTGGTGATGTCGCGGAACATGATCCCCGGCTTGGGATAGTCCGGGATGGTTCGGATGACGCCCGAGAGGTCCATGGCCGCCGGTTATCGCCGAGCGGGCGAAGCTTGGCTATCCTCCCCCTGCCCGTGAAAGCCCTCGCCATCGCCCTCGCCGCCTCGGCCGCCGCCGCCCCTGCCGCCCGCGCCGGCGAAGCCGCCTGCTGGTACGAGAACGGAGTCATCGTGGTGACCGCGGAGGTGGCCGGCGTGGTCGGCGACTACATCCTCGACACCGCCGAGCCGATGACCCAGTTGGCGATCACCCAGGCCGAGGCAGCCGGCCACACGAGCTCCACCCTGGTGGGCGACGTGCGCCTGGCAGGCGTGACCATCCGCGAGCAGGCCGTCGTCGTCGCCGACCTCGACGTGCGCACCGGCCTCCACCCGACGCCGATCGCAGGCGTCATCGGCGCCGACGTGCTGGCCGGCAAGGTCCTCGACCTCGGCTTCGCCCCGTGCCGAGTCGGGCTCTGGACGCCGCGGCGCGCGCCGGCTTGGCGCGGCGGTCGGACCGTGCCGCTGCAGCCTCTGCGGCGCGGGCTCTACACGGTGACCGCGAGGGTGTCCGACGGCTCCGTCACCCGCCCGGTCCGGCTCGTCCCCGCCACGGGGTCGGACGCGCCGCTGCGCCTGTCCGACGCCATCGCCACCGCGCCTGGCCGGGACCGCCCCGAGGAGCGCTACCCCTACGGCGTCTTCCGGCCGAAGTTGTCCGCCCTCGCCGTCGCCGGGTATCGATGGGAGGACCTCGCCGCGGGCCTGCTCAGGTCGACCGACGCACCCGCGGACGGTTGGCTCGGCGCGCCCGTGCTCGCGCGGTTCAAGGTGCGGTTCGACTTCCCGCGCCGCCGACTCCTGCTGAAGCGGCCATAGAAAAAGGCCCCGGGATCGCCGGGGCCTTTTCCGATCGTTGTGCGCCGGGCCTAGTGGGCCACGTTGCGCCAGATCCGCTTGTAGCTGAACCACAGCAGGACCGTGAACAGCAGCAGGTAGATCATAGCCGCCAGGCCGAAGGCCTTGCGCTCCTCCATCTTAGGCTCCGAGGCCCAGGTCAGGAAGGCGGTGACGTCCTTGGCCTGCTGGGCCACGGTGGACGGCGCGCCGTCGTCGAAGGTCACCTTGCCGGTGCCGAGCGGCGGCGGCATGCCGATGAAGCCGCCCTTGGGCACGCTGTGGTGGTCGCCCTTCCAGTAGGCGGCGAGATCGCCCGGATAGTACGGGTTGTAGAACTGGCCCGGGGCGACGGTCAGGCCGGGCGGCGGGTTCGCGTACCCGGTCAGGACCGAGTAGACGTAGTTCGGGCCGTCGTGGCGGGCCTTGATGATCACCGACAGGTCCGGCGGCATGGCCCCCCCGTTCGAGGCGCGCGCGGCGGCCTCGTTGGGGAACGGCGAGGGGAAGCGGTCGGCCGAGGTGGCCGGACGCTGGATGGTGTCGCCGGTCTCCGAGTCGATGTCGTTGACCTGGATCTCGGCGGCCAGCGCCTTCACGTAGGGGTTGTCGTTCGGGTTCGGGTACTTCTCGTCGAAGAAGGGCCCGCCCTTCTGTCCGAGGTTGCGGAAGTACATCAGGTTCATCGCGTGGCAGCTGGCGCAGACCTCGCGATAGACCTTGTAGCCCCGCTGCAGCTGGGCCTTGTCGAACTTGCCGAACGGACCCTGGAAGCTCCAACCGAGCTGGTGCGGGTGCTCCGGGTGGGTGGCGGCGGCCGCCGGGCCTGCGGTGAGGGCGAGCCCGAGCGCCGCGAGTGCGATGACTTTGCGCAGCATATTCAGGCTCAACCCCTCTTTTCAGGCGAGGCCACGGCGCCCGCGGGCGTGGTGGCCGGATGCGACAGGACCGGCGCGGAGATGGAGTCCGGGACCGGCAGCGGCGTCTCGGTAAGGCCCAGGATGGGCAGGATCAGAACGAAGTAGGCGAAGTAGTAGGCAGCCGCGATCCGGGACAGCCAGACGAAGCTGTTCAGGTCGGCGTCCACGAGCTGGAAGCTCGTCACCCCCGGGATCACCGGATCGTCGGGCAGCTTCGCACCGCAGTAACCCAGCACCAGGCAGGCCAGCACGAAGATCAGGAAGTAGAGCCGGGCGGTCGGTCGGTAGCGCATGGAGCGCACCTTGGACGTGTCCAGCCACGGCAGCACGAACAGCACGCCGATGGCGCCGAACATCAGCAGCACGCCGCCGAGCTTGTCCGGAACCGCCCGCAAGATCGCGTAGAACGGCAGGAAGTACCATTCGGGCACGATGTGCGTCGGCGTCACCAGCGGGTTGGCCGGGACGTAGTTGTCCGGGTGGCCCAGGATGTTCGGGTTGTAGAAGACGAAGCTGGCGAACAGGATGAAGAACAGCGCGATCGCGAAGCCGTCCTTCACCGTGTAGTACGGATGGAAGGGGACGGTGTCCTCCTTCGACTTCACATTGATGCCGAGCGGGTTGTTGTTGCCCGGCACGTGCAGCGCCCAGATGTGCAGGGCCACGACGCCGGCGATCATGAACGGCAGCAGGTAGTGCAGCGAGAAGAAGCGGTTGAGCGTCGGGTTGTCGACCGCGAACCCGCCCCACAGCCAGGTGGTGATGGCCTCGCCGACGATCGGCAGGGCGCCGAACAGGTTGGTGATCACGACGGTGCCGTGGAAGCTCATCTGGCCCCAGGGCAGCACGTAGCCCAGGAAGGCGGTGGCCATCATCAGCAGGTAGATGACGCAGCCCAGGATCCACAGCACCTCGCGCGGGGCTTTGTAGGAGCCGTAGTAGAGGTTGCGGAAGATGTGGATGTAGACCGCGATGAAGAACATCGAGGCCCCGTTGGCGTGCATGTAGCGCACCAGCCAGCCGTAGTTCACGTCACGCATGATCCGCTCGACCGAGGCGAACGCGTAATCGACGTGCGGCACGTAGTGCATGGCCAGCACGATGCCGGTGACGATCTGCACCACCAGCATGACCGCCAGGATGCCGCCGAACGTCCACCAGTAGTTGAGGTTCTTAGGCGTCGGGAAGGTGATCGCCGTGTCGTGCGCCATCCGCAGGATCGGAAGGCGCATGTCCATCCAGCGCTCGAAGCCGGTCTTCGGCTCGTAAGTGGAATGTCCGCTCATCTATGTCAGCCGATCTTGACCTTGGTGTCCGAGACGAAGTCCCAATCGGGCACCTCGAGGTTGCGCGGCGCGGGGCCTTTGCGGATCCGGCCGGAGGTGTCGTAGTGCGACCCGTGGCAGGGGCAGAACCAGCCGCCGTAGTCGCCGCCGCCGAAGGTCGGCACGCAGCCCAGGTGCGTGCAGGTGCCGATCAGCACCAGCCACTCGGGCTTCCCCGGCTTGTGGCGCTCCTCGTCCCGCTGCGGATCGCGCAGGCTGGCGTTGTCGTCCTTGATCGCCTGGGCGATCTCGGCCGGCGTGCGGTTGCGCACGAACAGCGGCTTGCCGCGCCACTTCACCACCACCTGCTGACCGGCGGCGACCTTGGTCAGGTCGAACTCGACGGACGCGAGCGCGAGGGTGTCGCCGGCCGGGTTCATCTGGTCGATGAACGGCCAGGCGAGGCCGACGACCGCGCCGGCCGCAGCGGCCCCCGCGGCGATGTGGATGAAATCGCGACGGTTCGGGTCGTCGCCCGAAGCGTGCGTGTCGGTCACGACGGTGTCGGCCACCTAAAGCTACCCTTCGATTCGAGCGCCCTTGATCGTCAGGAGGGCGCCCAGCCTTATGGGCCCTACCAGCCGGTCTGGTAAGGCCGCCTTGCGGACGGGGCAAAGGGTCGGACCCGTTCGCGGATGCGCTCTTCGAAAAGCGCCTCCGTGATTCGTCTATCTCGGCCCCGTCCAATCCGTGGCGGTTCGCTTAGAATGCGTTTGGCCCTTTTTCAACCGGACATTCCGCAAAACCTCGGCGCCGCCATACGCTTGGGCGCCTGCCTCGGCGTCCCGCTGGACGTGATCGAGCCCTGCGGCTTCCCGCTTTCCGACCGGGCCGTGCGCCGCGCCGCCCTCGATTATGCTTCTGCGGCGCAGGTGGAGCGGCATACAAGCTGGGGAGAATTCCTCAGGAAGAAGCCCGGCCGGCTGCTCCTCTTCACCACCCGCGCCGCGACGCCGTTCCACGAGTTCCGGTACGCGGACAGCGACATTTTGCTCTTCGGCCGCGAGAGCGCCGGCGTCCCGGACGAGGTGCACGAGGCCGCCGACGCCCGGCTGCTCATCCCCCTCCTCCCCGCCGCGCGGTCGCTGAACGTGGTCAACGCCGCCGCCATGGCGCTTGGGGAGGCGCTGCGCCAGACGAACGGCTTCCCAACCGCGGCCGGAAGAGGCTAGCAGTCCGGCCATGTCGAACCTCAGCCCAGAGATCCTCCAACGCCGCGACCAGGCGAAGGCCTGGTTCGAAAGCCTCCAGCAGCGGATCTTCGCCGAGCTGGAGCGACTGGAGGAGGAGGCGCCCGACGACCTGTTCCCGGGCGAGCCGGGGCGCTTCGAGCAGAAGCCCTGGACCCGGGAGACCGGCACCGGCGGCGGCGTCGGCGGCTTCCTGCGCGGCCGGCTCATCGAGAAGGCCGGCATCCACACCTCGGCGGCGACCGCGACATTCTCCCCGGAGATGGCCGCCCAGATGCCGGGCGCCGACAAGGACCCGTCCTATGTCTCGGCGAGCATCAGCCTGATCGTGCATCCGCGCAGCCCGCGCGTGCCGACGGTGCACATGAACACCCGCTTCCTCTCGACCGCCGAGAGCTGGTTCGGCGGCGGCGCCGACCTCACCCCGATGATCGACGAGCAGCGCAGCCAGGACGCCGACGACGCCCGGCTCTTCCATGCCGCCATGCAGTCAGCCTGCGACGGCTTCGATCCGGAGTGGCATCCAAAATACAAGGCCTGGTGCGACGAGTACTTCTACCTGCCGCACCGGAAGGAGACGCGCGGGGTGGGCGGGATCTTCTACGACCGCCACAACACCGGCGACTTCGAGCGCGACTTCGCCTTCACCCGGGCCGTGGGCGAGGCCTTCCTCGACGTCTATCCGAAGATCGTGCGCCACCGCATGGTGGAGCCGTGGACCGAGGCCGACCGCATGGAGCAGATGGTCCGCCGCGGCCGCTACGTGGAGTTCAACCTGCTCTACGACCGCGGGACCATGTTCGGCCTGAAGGCCGGCGGCAACATCGAGACGATCCTGTCGTCCATGCCGCCGATGGTGGCCTGGCCTTAGCCGAGCTGGGTCGCGTGCCAGAGCGACTGCAGGCTGTCGCCCGCCGCAGGCCCGGCCTGCGCGCCCAATCCGACCGCCAGGGCCGCCGCGGCGCTCGCCACGACGATCAGCGCTCGCCACTTGTTCATGTATGCAACTCCCGCCACACGCGACCCCTCGCGTTTGGGGAGGAACCCACAAGCGCCTGACTATGTTGCGATCCTCAGGAAATTTCGTATCCAGCCGCCGACCCTCGCCCGGTCGTCGGGGCGGCCATAGGTATGGATCGCCGCGTCGGCCTGCTCCTGAGTGTAGCGGTCGCCGCGGCGGTGCTCGATGAGCGCGATGGCGTAGGCCGGTTCGAACTCCGGGTGCAGCTGCATCGAGATCGACGGGTGGTCGCTCCAGGCCAGCGCGCCCATCGGCGTGAACTCGCTGGCCGCGACGACCTCCGCGCCGGGGGGCAGTTCCACCACCTGGTCCTGGTGCGACGCGGGCAGGCGGATCGCCGGGGCCTCGTCCATCCATGGCTGGCGGCGCAGCACCTCGTACTCGTGCTCGCCGACGCCCCAGCCCTTCGGCGACTTGATCACCTTGCCCCCGAACGCCTCGGCCATCAGCTGGTGGCCGAAGCAGACGCCGACCAGAGCGGCCTTGCCCCTGGCCTCGCGCAGGAAGTCCTTGGCCGGCTCGATCCACGGCAGGGGGTCGTACACCCCCGCCGACGAGCCGGTGACGATGTAGGCGTCGCAGGACGTCGGGCTCTCCGGCAGCTCGCCCTCGTCGACCTCGAACGTGCGCCACTCATAGGCGTCTTCGCCGAGCAGGCGGCGGAACATGGCGGGATAATCGCCGAACTCTTCTATGGCGGGCCGGGGCGGCCGGCCGGTCTTCAGGATGCCGATCCTCAATAGGCCAGCCCCTGCACCACCGCCTTCAGCTTCTCGATGGCCGAGAGCCTGTCGTCGATGAAGTCGTGGTCGATCCACCAGTCCTCCACCTCGCGAAGCACGCGCCCCACCAGCGGCCCCTTCGGGGCGCCGGCCTTGATCACGTCGTCGCCGGTGAGCGGGAAGGCCGGCGCGGTCCAGCCCTCGCCCAGGGCGATCATCCCGCGCCACTGGGGGGTCGTGGCCGTGGAGGCCGCCCTCGCCCAGGCGAGTTTCGCCCGGTCGCGGAACGCCTGGGGCCCCAGCCGGTAGACGGCGCGGCGGATCTCCCGCGGGCTCATCCAGCTCTTCAGCTCCGGCGTGGGCGACAGCGCCGCCACGATCCGGTCGCGGTCGGCGTTGGAGAGCCGCAGGCGCTCGGCGAGCTTGCCTGCCGCGAGCTGGTCGTCCGGCAACAGGGCGGCGAGGCGCAGCACGGCGTCGTTCTCGAACAACTGCTCACTCTCGATCTCCACCAGCCCTTCGAACCGCGCCAGGTCCTGGGCCTCCGGGGCGATCACCGCCAGCACCCCCGTCTGCGCCATCAGCGCCACCGCGGCGCGGGGATCGTCCGCCGCCAGCAGCTTGAGGATCTCGCTGGAAATCCGTTCGGCGGCGAGCTTCGCCACCTGCTCCTTCAGCCGGGTGATCGCCGCCAGCGCCGTCACGTCGGGCTCGCCGCGGCCGTACCAGGCCAGGAAGCGGAAGAACCGCAGGCTGCGCAGGTGGTCCTCCCGCAGCCGCTGCTCGGCGTCGCCCATGAAGACGATCCGTCCGGCCTTGGCGTCCGCCACCCCGTGGCCCGTGGGATCGAAGATCGAGCCGTCGCGGCGCGCGTAGAGGGAGTTGAGCGTGAAGTCGCGCCGGCAGGCGTCCTCCATCCAGTCCGTCGTGAAGGCCACCACCGCGCGGCGGCCGTCGGTCTCCACGTCGCGCCGCAGGGTGGTGACCTCGAACGGCTTGTGGTTCGACACGGCCGTGACCGTGCCGTGCTCGACCCCCGTCGGGACGGCCTTGATCCTGGCCGCCTCCAGCGCCCTGGTCACCTGGTCCGGCGTCAGGGTGGTGGCGATGTCCACGTCGGCGATCTCACGGCCGAGGACGGCGTTCCTCACGCAGCCGCCGACGAACCGGGCGCAGTCGGGGCCGCCGGCCGCCTCCAGGGCGTCCAGCACCGCCGCCGTTTCCGAAGCGGTCATCCACGGCCGTTGTCCGATGCTTTCCGTCATGGGCCTTTCGCCGGCGGTTCCTCGTAGCGGCCTTGGCTCACCTGGCCGTCCGACGTCACCTGGCCGGGGACGTAGACCTCGCCGCGGTTGTCCCTATGGAACACGGCCGTCGCCATCAAGGAGAGGCCGACCAGCACCGCGCCGGCGGCGAACAGCCAGGCCCAGGGCGTCGCGCCCATGGCGCGGCCCGTGCGCCGGGCCCACCAGACCCACACGAACCAGGCTGCGAACGGCGCCGCCAGCAGCAGCGCCCTGAGGAGCACGATCTCAAGCAACGGCGGCTCCGTAGAGCCGGTCGTAGAGCGCGCGCAGCATGCCCGCCGTGGCGCCCCAGATGTACTGGTCCTCGTGGGTCATGGCGTAGAACCGCCGCTTCTCGCCGGTCGGCAGCTCGCGCTCGTGCTCCTCGTAGTTCCGCGGGTCCATCAGGAAACCGAACGGCGTCTCGAAGATCTCCGCGACCTCCTCGGGATTGGGCGTGAGGGTAAAGCCCTCGCGCACGAACCCAACCACCGGGGTGACTAGGTAGCCGGTGCCGGTGCGGTAGGGCGTCGACAGGCCCACCAGCGACACGAAGCTCGGGTCCAGGCCGATCTCCTCCTGCGCCTCCCTGAGGGCAGTCTGCCAGGCGGTCTCGCCGGGATCGCGGCGGCCGCCGGGGAAGGCCACCTGGCCGGTGTGGCGGCGAAGGGTGTCCGCCCGGCGGGTCAGCAGGACGGAGAGACCCGTCTCCCGCTCCACCAGGCCGACGAGCACCGCCGCCGGGGCCAGGGTCTCGTCCGTCGCGGCCGACCAGCCGCCGGGGTTGAGGTCGTCGTCCGACCGCTGCGCCACGCCGGTGGCCGGCTCGCGCTCCTCCAGGGGGTCGAGGTGTCGGCTGATCCAGGCGCGCAGGTCGTCGAAGGAGCCGGCGTGCTTCACAGCTGGTGCGCCCCGGGCGGACCGACGGGGAACCAGGCGCCGTTCGACTCCACCCCCAGGGTCGGGCCGTCGGCCGTGTCCCGCTCCTGCGCCATCTCCACCAGCTCGTAGAACACCGGCCGGGCGATCAGGGCCTCCAGGCCTCGGCGGACGTGCAGGTAGGGCCGCGGCTCGCCGTCCTCGCCCATCTCCACGCGGATGCCGTTGTCCGGCCCCGCCTCGACCTCGTCGCCGACGTTGGTGAGGAACCGCAGCGCCTCGCCGACCCGGTCCACCCGGGTGGCGATGAAGGGGGCGTCCTCCACCTGGATCTTCATCTTCTCGACGGGGGTCACGAGGTGGAAGCCGTCGGGGTCCTTGCGCAGCACGGTGGAGAACAGCCGCACCAGCGCCTCACGGCCGATCGGGGTGCCCTCGTGGAACCACACGCCGTCCTTGCGGATGCGGATGTCGATCTCGCCGCAATGCTCGGGATGCCACAGGTGGACGGGCGGCAGGCCACGCCCAGGCGCCTGCTTCGCCGCCGCGATCACGCCTTCGAGCCCAGGTTTGTCCGCCATCCGGCGAAGGTAGGCGTCGCCGCAGGCCGGCTCAAGCGCGGGCCGTCACCGGGCCTTCGAGATGGACCGGCTCGTGCGCTAGAGAGCGGGCCATGACCCGGCGCTGGTCCACCGGCCCGGGCATCCGCACCCCGGCGGCCACGGCGGCCGCGAAGCCGAAGCGGTTGAAGTAGGGCGGGTCGCCCACCAGCAGCACCACCCGCTCGCCGGCGGCTTCCGCGGCGTGGCAGGCCCGCGCCACCAGCAGGCCGCCCAGCCCCGCCTTGCGCTTGCGCTGGTCCACGGCCAGGGGGCCCAGGAACACCACAGGCTCGCCGCCGACGGTCACGCGCCACATGCGCACCACGCCCAGCAGCTCGCCCTTCTCCCAGGCGCAGAGCGACATCTCCGGGGCGTACTCGGCGAACTCGCGCACGCGCTCCGACGACTTCACGAACCGGCCGGGCCCGAAGGCGTGGTCCAGCAGGGCCTCGACCTTGCGGCCGTCCTGCGGCTCTTCAGGCTTGATGACGAACGCCGGCGACGGCGTGGACGGTTGCACGGACATGTGAGGCTGAAACTCGCGAAGGCGACGAAGGGACCAAGGCCGGCGGGCGCTTGGGGCGAAGGGGGCGCTCAGGCGCTCCGGGCTCGTCGCTCTCGCATCGTCAGGGCCTTTCCAGCCGCTGGCAGGAAGCGGGCAGATAGGTCCCCTGCCCGCCCACGTCAACGACGGCGTTGCGGCGGCTCCCGACGCAGGGCAGGTTCGCAGCCTTCCATGGCAGCTCCCTCCCCGGACGTCGTCCCCTCCGCCCGCGCCCTCCTGAAGGAGCGCGACTACCTGCTGTTCTGGGCCTCGCGCTGGACCGGCAGCTTCGCCGCCCAGATCCAGAGCGTGGCCATCGGCTGGCACATGTATGTGCTCGCGCGCGAGACCCGCTCTGTCGAGGAGAGCGCCTTCCTGGTCGGCATGATCGGCCTGGCCGCCTTCCTGCCGGTGCTGCTGCTGACGCTCCCCGCCGGCGAGAGCGCCGACCGTCACAACCGCAAGATCGTCCTGCAGCTGTGCTTCATGGGCGAGATCGCCAGCGTGCTGGTCCTCGCCCTGGCCGCCTGGAAGGGCTTCGCCTCCGTGCCGCTGCTGCTGGTGATGGCGGGCGCGTTCGGGGCGGCGCGGGCTTTCTTCGCCCCGGCGAACACGGCGCTGGGGCCGATGCTGGTGCCCAGGATCCTGCTGCCCCGGGCGATCGCCTGGAACTCCCTGGCCTGGCAGACCGCCTCGATCGCAGGGCCGGCGGCCGGAGGCCTGCTGGTCGCCATGTCGCCGACCCATGCCTACGTGGGCGCCTTCGCCCTCTACCTGGTGGCCGCGCTCTGCGTGACCCTGATCCGCCAGAACACCCAGCCCCAGGTGCAGCCGGGCTCGCGCTGGCAGCTGATGAAGGAGGGACTGGCCTACGTCTGGCGCCAGAAGATCGTCTTCGGGGCCATCTCGCTGGACCTCTTCGCCGTGCTGCTGGGCGGCGCCACCGCCCTGCTGCCGGTGTTCGCCCGCGATATCCTGAAGGTGGGCCCCGAGGGCTTCGGCATCCTGCGCGCGGGGCCCGCCATCGGCGCGACGCTGGTGGCGCTGTGGCTGGCGGCGAACCCGATCCGGGCCAGGGCCGGCGCCTTCATGTTCGCCGGCGTCGCCTTCTTCGGCCTGGCCACCATCGTTTTCGGCCTGTCGAAGTCGCTGTGGCTGTCGGTGGCGGCGCTCGCGGTGCTGGGCGGCGCCGACATGCTCAGCGTCTACGTCCGCCAGACGCTCGTGCAGCTCGTCACCCCCGACCCGATGCGCGGCCGCGTGGCCGCCGTCTCCTCCGTCTTCATCGGCGCCTCCAACGAGCTGGGCGAGTTCGAGAGCGGGGTGGTGGCCCGCTTCCTCGGCCCCGTCGGCGCGGCGGTGTTCGGGGGCGTCGGCGCCCTGGTGGTCACCGGCATCTGGGCGAAGCTGTTTCCCGCCTTGCGGAAGGCCGACCGGCTTGAATAGGGTCGCTCCCATAAAATTTGGGAGATTTCAGCCATGGGTGTTCTCGAGGGAAAGGTCGTTCTGGTCACGGGCGGCGGCAACGGCATCGGGCGCGACTGCGCGCTGATCGCGGCCCAGGAAGGCGCCAAGGTCGTGGTCAACGACCTCGGCGGTGGGCTGAAGGGCGAGGACGAGGGCTCCGCAGGTCCGGCCGAGCAGGTCGCCGCCGAGATCCGCGCCGGCGGCGGCCACGCCGTCTCCAACTCCGAGAGCGTCACCAGCTACAAGGCCGTCCAGGGCATGGTCGAGCAGGCCATGGACGAGTTCGGCGGCCTGCACGCGGTGATCAACCCGGCGGGCATCCTGCGCGACGTGATGTTCCACAAGATGAGCGAGGACGACTGGGACCGCGTCATCGACGTCCACATGCGCGGGTCATTCAACGTGGCCCGGGCCACCATCGAGCACTTCCGGAACCAGAACGACGGCTCCTACATGTTCTACACCTCGACCTCGGGGCTGTTCGGCAACATCGGCCAGGCCAACTACGGCGCGGCCAAGATGGGCATCGCGGGCCTGAGCCGGATCATCGCCATGGAGGGCGCCCGCAACAACGTCCGCTCCAACTGCATCGCCCCGGTGGCCTGGACCCGCATGACCCAGTCGGTGCCGATCAAGGACGAGGCCGCCGCCGCGCGCCGCCAGGTGATGGCCGAGAAGATCCGCCCCGACCAGCCGGCGCGGTTCTCCGTGGCGCTCGTGTCCGACGCCGCCAAGCACGTTTCGGGGCAGATCTTCGGCGTCTCCGGCGAGAAGATCATCCTCTACTCCCAGCCCCGCCCGATCGAGACCTGCGAGAAGCCGGAGGGCGAGGCCTGGGACGTGCAAGGCATCCTCAACGAATGCCTGCCGAAGTTCGCGCCCAAGTTCTACGACCTGAACCGCGCGCCCATGGCCGGCAGCCAGAACAACCAGCAGCCGCAGGGGCAGAAGCAGCCGGCGTAGGCCGCACCGGTCCGTCCACAATCAGTGTCGGATCCCTGCGGAGGCGTCAGCCCGGATATCGGTCGAAGGCGGGCAGGTCGTGGGCCGTGGCCATCCAGCCGATGCGCTCGGCGACCTGGATCTGCGCGGTCGGCTGGAGCGCGCCGGGGTCGTCGAGCGTCGCCGACTGAACGTCGATCAGGCCGGGGAAGACCGCCTCGTTGGTGTAGAACAGGCCTGTGCCGCAGGCCCCACAGAAGTGGCGCCGGCCGTGCTCGGACGAGGCGTAGATCCGTGTCGCGCCGTCGATCTTCATCTGGTCCGCGGGGACCATGGCCCAGGCGACCATGGGCGCCCCGGCGGAGCGCCGGCAGTCGGTGCAGTGGCACAGCGCGTGATGGATCGTCTGCTCGGGCATCTCGTAGGTGACCGCCCCGCAGTGGCAACGTCCGGTGAGCATCGGCTGACCCTTGTTCCGCGTCTTCCTGGAGTGAGACTAGCACCCGCCTGCTGCCAGCGGTGTGGCGGCAGGGGCAAACCGGCCTCCGCTCGCCACCGGACGTTCGTCGAATCCAGCGGGACGGCCACGGGCGGGGTGGCGGACCTGGCGGCCCACCCTGCTTATACGGGGGCTTTGCAGAGGGGCCAGAGAGGCGGATCAGCCGTCGCGATGTCTTGCAGGCTGCGGCTGCGATGGGCGCCTCCCTGGCGTGGAACGTCGTCGGATCGCGGCCCCTCATTCGACAATGTCCGCTCCCCTCTTCGTCTTTCCGGCGTTGCGCCTGGAGGGAGACGATCGATGCCGAAGGGTCTGGAACGAAGCAAGCTTGCCGGCCTGATCCTCGAGCACGCTCGGGAGTACGCCGTCCTGACCTTCGAGGCCGACGGGCGCGTCACCTCGTGGAGTCCAGGCGCCGAGCGGGTGTTCGGACGTCGTGAAGAGGAGATGATCGGCGCGCCGATCGACATCACGTTCACAGCGACGGACCAGGCCGCCGGGGCTCCCCAGCGCGAACGCGAGACCGCGCGGCGCGAGGGTCGCGCCGAGAACAGCCGCTGGCACTGCCGCAAGACTGGCGAGCGGTTCTGGGGGAACGGCGTCACCCTGCACATCGAGGAGCCCGAGGCCGGCGAGTTCCTGAAGATCCTGCGTGACGAGACCCGCATCAAGCTGGCCGACGAACAGCGCATCCTGCTGCTGAACGAACTGAACCACCGGGTGAAGAACACCCTGGCGACGGTGCAATCGATCGCCGAACAGACGCTGAGGGCGGGGAAGGTCGACATCGCGGTGCGCGAGAACCTCACCGAGCGTCTGCAAGCCCTTTCACATGCCCACGATCTGCTGGTCACCGAAAGCTGGGCCGG
This sequence comes from Phenylobacterium sp., assembly GCF_036563285.1. Lineage (GTDB taxonomy): Bacteria > Pseudomonadota > Alphaproteobacteria > Caulobacterales > Caulobacteraceae > Phenylobacterium. The sequence continues at coordinate 1,344,913 of NZ_DATCMR010000011.1, read as the reverse complement.
CGCGGACCTCGAAGCCGTCGTGGAGAAGGCGCTGGCCCCGCATCGGCACGACCAGCTGAAGGTGTTTTCCATCGACGGGCCGCCCGTCCGCCTCAGCCCGCCCCAGGCGGTGGCGATTTCGCTCGTCCTGCATGAGCTCGCCACCAACGCGCTGAAGCACGGCGCCTTGTCCGCCCCTGGCGGCGAGGTGTCGATCACCTGGAACCTGGCGGTCGATGGCGACGGGCGCCGCCACATGAGCCTGCTGTGGGCGGAAAGCGGCGGACCGCCCGTCGTCACGCCGGCGTCCAGGGGCTTCGGCACGCGGATGATCGCGCGGACGTTCAGCGCGCAAAGCGGCGGCCGCGCCCAGCTCGACTACGCTCCGGGCGGGCTGCGCTGCAGCCTGGATCTGCTCCTGTCGCAACCCGGAGAGATTCCCATGCTCGACGTCAGCAAGGGCTGACCGCCACGAAGGGATCGCCACGCCGAAGCGGCGGTTTTGGAGCAGTCGGCGGCGCGGGGCGCGGGAAGCCTAGGCCGGTCTCGATGAGGCGACAGGCGCTGCCGTCGTCCGCGCGGCGGGCTAGACGCGCTCGTCGGATCCCTCGGCGAGCCTCTTCAGCGCCTCCCCATCGAGGCGCCGCACCGTCCAATCGTCCATCCGCGCGGCGCCCAGGCTGTCGTAGAAGGCGATGGAGGGCGCGTTCCAGTCGAGCACCGCCCACTCCAGCCTCCCCAAGTCGAACTCGATGCAGCGTTCGGCCAGCCGCTTCAGCAGCGCCTTGCCGGCGCCCAGGCCGCGGGCCTCCGGCTTCACGAACAGGTCTTCGAGGTAGATCCCCGCGCGACCGCGGAAGGTGGAGTAGTTGTAGAACCAGAGCGCGAAGCCCACCGGCCGGCCCTGGTGCTCCGCGATGTCGCAGTAGCAGCGGGGGTTCTCGCCAAAGACGTCGCGGCGGATGTCCTCCTCCGTCGCCTCCACCTGGTCGAGCAGCTTCTCGTACTCCGCCAGGTCGCGGATGAACTGCAGGATCAGGCCGACGTCGCGCGGATCGGCCCTGCGAACGACAACGCTCATGCGGGGGTGAGCGCGTCCAGCTTCACGCCCGGCGGCGGCGGCTGGTCGGCGGGGACGAAGAAGTCCGGCATCAGGGGCTGGGTGGGATCGACGCGGTACCTGTCGAAGTCCCTCTCACCTTCGGCATAGAGGAAGCTGTCGTCGATCAGGAAGTTGCCGGTGAACTCGCGGGCCGGCTTGTTGAAGATGGCGTAGGCGGCGTCCGCCATGATCTCGACGCTGCGGCAGCGGCGCATGCCCTCGTCGCCGGCCAAAGCGTTGCGGATCGCCGCCGTGGCGATGCCGGTGCGCGGCCACAGCGCGTTGAAGGCGATGCCGTCGGCCTTGAACTCCTCGGCCATGCCGAGCACGCACAGGCTCATGCCGTACTTGGCCATGGTGTAGGCCACGTGGGGGCCGAACCACTTGGGGTTCATGTCCAGCGGCGGCGACAGGTTCAGCACGTGCGGGTTCGCCGCCCGCTTCAGGTGCGGGATGCAGAGCTTGGACGTGAGGTAGGTCCCTCGCGTGTTGATGCTGTGCATCAGGTCGTAGCGCTTCATGTCGGTCTGCAGCGTGCCGGTGAGCTGGATCGCCGAGGCGTTGTTCACGCAGATGTCGATGCCGCCGAAGCGCTCGACGGTGGCGTCCACCGCGGCCTGTACGGAAGCCTCGTCGCGCACGTCGACGATCAGCGGGAGGGCCTGGCCGCCGGCGGCCTCGATCTCCTGGGCGGCCGTGTAGATGGTGCCCTCGAGCTTCGGGTGCGGCTCGGCGGTCTTGGCCGCGATCGCGACGTTGGCGCCGTCGTGCGCGGCCCGCAGAGCAATGGCCAGGCCAATGCCGCGGCTGGCGCCGGTGACGAACAGGGTCTTGCCTTGCAGGGACATCAGGCGGGCTCCTTCCGGGCGGCGTTCGAGAAGTCGGGCTGGCGCTTCTCGGCGAAGGCGGCGAAGGCCTCGCGAGCCTCGGGGGACTTCAGCTGGGCGGTGAAGTGGGCGCCCTCCTCCTGGATGCGGGCCAGGTAGCGCTCGCTCTCGCGCATCAGCTGCTTGGTGATGGCCACGGCGGCCGGGGGCTTCGAGGCGACCGCTTCGGCGGCGGCGCGGGCGCGGATCTGCACCTCGCCGGCCGGGAGGGCGAGGTTGGCGATGCCCCACTCCGCCGCCTGCTTCCCCGTCACGGCCTCCCCCAGCACGAACATGGCGAAGGCCCGGGCGTGGCCGATCCGGGCCGGCAGGGTGATCGAGGAGGCGGCTTCCGGCACCAGGGCCAGGTTCACGAACGGGGTGGTCAGGAGCGCGTCCTCGGCGATGAACACCAGGTCGCAGTGCAGCAGCATGGTGACGCCGACGCCCACCGCCCGGCCCTGAACCGCGGCCACCACCGGCGTCTTCGCCCGCGCCAGCGCCGTGATCAGCGCCGAGCCGCCGCGCGGCCGGTCGCCCTCGCCCGAGGGACCCTCGCCGCGGTTGGCGGCGGCGAAGTCGGAGAGGTCGTTGCCGGCGGTGAACATGTCGCCGTTGGCCTGGATCAGGATGCAGCGGACGTCCGGGTCGTCGGGCGCGTTGTCGATGGCGGAGCCCACGGTCTCGTACATCGCCCGGGTGAGCGCGTTCTTCTTCTCCGGGCGGTTCAGGGTCAGCGTCAGGACGCCGCCGGATTTCTCGACGAGCACGTGTTCGGTCATGGGGAGCTCCTTACGCCGTAAGGTCTAGGCCGTGGCGCGGTACCAGTCGACGCCGTTCTCGTCGCGCTCGCGGACGGCTTGGCCGCGGGCGATGAGGCAGTTCAGGTGCGCGAGGCTCTCGCCGGTGGCGAGGCCTAAGAGCCCGCTGTCGATCCTGCGGCGGAAGAGGACGTGGAAGACGTCGACCACCCGCTTGGGCTCCTCCGCGAGCAGCGCCCGCAGCCGCCCCAGCCCGCGCTCGTGGCCGCCGATCAGGTGGTCGATGCGGGCGTGCAGGCCGTGGAAGGGATCGTTGTGCGCCGGCAGCACCAGGACGTCGTCCGGCACGCGGGCCTTGATCGCCGCCAGCGAGGTCAGCCAGTCGGTGAGCGGGTCGGCGTCGGGCTCGGTGGGGAAGACCGAGACGTTGGAGGAGATCTTCGGCAGCACCTGGTCGCCGCTGATCAGCAGCTTGAGGTCCGGGCAGTGCAGGCTGGCGTGCTCCGGCGAGTGGCCGCAGCCCACCACCACCCGCCACAGGTGGTCGCCGATGCGCACCTGGTCGCCGTCGTTCAGCCGCTGGAAGCTGTCGGGCAGGGCGTAGAGCCCGCGTCCGAAGCCGCCGAACTTCGCCCGATAGGTCTCCAGCGCGTCCTCGTCCCAGCCGGCGGCGCGGTAGAACTCCAGCGCGTCCTGCGGCGCCTCGCGCCCGGTGTCGGCGGCCAGCGAGCGGCAGGTGACGAACTCCAGCCGGGTGATCCACAGCCGCGCGGCGAACTTCCGCGTCAGGTAGCCGGCCATGCCGATGTGGTCGGGGTGCATGTGGGTGACGAACACCCGCGTGACGGGCCGGCCCTCCAGCGGGCCGTTGAACGCCGCGCGCCAGGCGTTGCGGGTCTCCGCGCCGCTGATGCCGGTGTCGACGATGGCCCAGCCGTCGCTTTCGCGGATCGCCCAGACGTTGATCGCCGCCAGCGCGCCGCCCAGCGGCATGCGCAGCCACTTCACGCCCGGCGCCACGTCCACCGCCTCGCCGAACTCCGGCCGCCGCTCGAACGGATAGACGAGCTTCGCCCGCTCCTTCTCGCGAACCTGCTCTTCGATCCCGTCGCGCAATGACGCCTCCCGCTGAAGCGCCATTCTCGACCGCCGAGGCGATGGGCGCAAACCCGAACCGCGCCTTGCCCTGCGCGGTCGCCGCGGGCATCGTCGGCGCAACTTATCGGGGGTTACCTATGCTCAAGACGGCCGCTTTCGCCGCCCTGCTGCTCGCCACGCCGGCCGCGGCGCAGCAGCCGGGCCTCGTCGAGTTCCGCAGCCTCTACAAGGAGCTGGTGGAGACCAACACCGCCCCTTCCGCCGGCAGCTGCACCGTGGCGGCCCAGCGCATGGCGGCCAGGCTGAAGGCGGCGGGCTTCCCGGACAGCGACGTGAAGGTGCTGGTCCCCACCGAACGGGACGGGCGCGACGGCAACCTGGTGGCCGTCTATCCCGGCCGCGACGCCAAGGCGCCGGCCATCCTGCTGCTCGCCCACATCGACGTGGTGGAGGCCAAGCGCGAGGACTGGACCCGCGATCCCTTCACCCTGATGGAGGAGGACGGCCGGTTCTACGCCCGCGGCGCGTCGGACGACAAAGCCCAGGCGGCGATCTTCACCGACCTGTTCATCCGGCTGCGCAAGGAGGGCTACAAGCCCCGCCGCACCCTGAAGCTGGCGCTCACCTGCGGCGAGGAGGGCGGCTCCACCAACGGCGTCCGCTGGCTGCTCGCCAACCACAAGGGCCTGCTCGACGCCGGGATGGCGCTGAACGAGGGCGCCGGCGGCCGGCTGGGTCCGAACGGCAAGCCGGTGGTCCACACCATCCTGGCGGCCGAGAAGACGTCGATGGGCTTCACGCTGGAGGCCACCAACCCGGGCGGCCACTCCTCGCGGCCCTCGCCGGACAACGCGATCTACCACATCGCGCGGGCCATCGACGCGATCAGCCGCCACAGCTTCCCGATCCAGCTCAACGACGCCAACCGCGGCTACCTGCAGCGCATGGCGCCTGTGGAGGGCGGCGAGCGCGGCGCGGCCATGAAGACGCTGGCCGCCAACCCGCAGGACCCGGCCGCCGCAGGCCTGCTCTCCGGCGACATCGAGATGAACGCGACGCTCCGGACCACCTGCGTCGCCACCATGATGGAGGCCGGCCACGCCCCCAACGCCCTGCCGCAGCGGGCGCGGGCGACCATCAACTGCCGGGTCATGCCCGGCGTGCCGGCGGCGGAAATCCGCGACACCCTGATCCGGGTCATCGACAACCCGAAGGTCACCGTCTCCGAGCCGCCCGCCCGCGACGGCCGCTCGGCCGGCCCGCCGCCGCTGTCGAAGGAGGTGCTGGGCCCGATCGAGAAGATCTCCCAGACCATGTGGCCCGGCGTGCCGATCGTGCCGATCCTGCAGCCCGCCGCGACCGACGCCAAGCCGATGAACGACGCCGGCATCCCGACCTACGGTGTGAGCGGCATCTTCTACGAGCCTGACCTCGGCCGCATCCACGGCCTCAACGAGAGCATCCTCGTGAAGTCGCTCTACGAGGGCCGCGAGTTCACCTACCGCCTGGTGAAGGCCTACGCCGACCAGCGCTAGGCGGCGAAGCCGCGAGGGTTCGAGCCACGGAAAACACGGACAGGCACGGAAAGCGCTTCCGTGTTTTCCGTGTCTTCCGTGGTCGAGAAACAGCGCCTACGGCGCGTCAGGCGAGCGCGCTGACGTGCTCGTTCAGGAGGGCCAGCATGCGGTCGGCCATGAAGATGGCGCTGTGGCCCGCCTCGGGGAGCGGGATGTAGCGGACCAGGGGCGCGTGCAGCTTGGCGGCGTAGGCCTCGACCTCCTCGGCCGGGGTGTGGTGGTCCTGCTGGCCCTGGAAGAACAGCATCGGGACGTCGAACGTGAGCCCGAGCGACTCCGCGTCGAAGGCCGCGAGCTCGGGCTTCAGGCGCCCGAACGCCTCCAGGCTGGTGGCGTAGGGATCGACCGGAGCGAGGTCGCGCGGCCGCCAGGCGGCGTCCCGCGGCGGCGAACGCACCGTCGCCCACAGCTCGGCCGGCGCGGCGGCGGCCTCGGCGGGCGTGAAGGCGTTGGCGTAGGTGCCGTGCACGGCGTCCGCCGTGACGTCGGACCACGGCGGCGGACCGATGCCCTCCAGGTCGGCCACCGCCGCGGCGTCGCCACGTCCGCGCGCCTGGCCCAGCAGCATGCGGTACGAAAGCGCCTCCATGCGGCTCCAGCTGGTGACCTGGCCCTGGGCGACGTAGGCGGCGAAGAGGTCCGGCCGCGCCTTGATCATCTTCAGGCCCGGGATCGAGCCGCCGGACAGGCAGAACAGCACGAGCTTCTCCGCGCCCAGGCGCTGCAGCACGTGCTCCACCGCCGCCAGCCCGTCCGCCGCGATCCGGTCGAAGCTCAGCTCCGCCGGCGGGCCGTTCTTCGCTACGGTCCAGCCGGCGCCCGGCTGGTCCCACTGCGCCACGGTCCATTCGGCCTCCCAAGGCGCGAACAGCGGCGCAAGCGCGCTCAGGCCCGCGCCGGCGCCGCCCAGGATCATCACCACCGGATTGCCGCGGTCGCGGCCGCGGATCGTCACCCACTGCTCTTCGCCGCGGATGGGCGCGAACAGGCCTTCGTCGATTGCGCTCATGTCCATTCTCCGCCGGCCCAAGCGGCCGGATGAGAAAACCCCGCCCGCGCGGCGGCGCAGGCGGGGCTTGAATGTGGTCCCATGAGGCGCGGCCAGGCGTCCGCTGTCAAGCTTATGGCCCGCCGCCGCTCCAGGCCGACAGGTTCATGAACTCGCGGCGGTTCTTCGGGCCATAGGTGGCGAAGTGCGGGTTCGGCCGCTCGGCGTACTCGGCCTTCTCCCGCGCCATGGCGTCGGTCTCGGTGTACTGGCGGATCGCGCCGAGGTTCAGGTTGTAGGGCTTGGCCGCATTCAGCCCGAACACCTTGCGACGCAGGTCCGCGGTCATCTTCGGATAGCCGTGCCTGGCCTGCAGCTCGTCGGAAATCTGGAAGGTGCGGAAGGCCTGGATCTGGTCCTGGGGCGAGCCGTACCAGATCGAGTCCGTGCCCCAGAGCACGTTGTCTTGGCCCACGTACTTGAAGAGCTTGCCCATCATGTGCGCCGCGCTGGTCGGGTCGCGCATGGACACGAACCGCCAGGTGGAGCCCAGCTCCGCATAGACGTTGCTGTTGGGCCGGACGCCCGCTTCCAGCAGCGAGGTCACCAGGGCGTCGACGCCGTCGGTGCGCTTGGGGTCGTACGGCCCCTCGGCTTTCCCGGCGACGTAGCCCGAGTGGTAGATCAGGAAGTTCATGTCGGGGAACCGCTTGGCGATCGGCCCGATGTCCTTGCAGGTGGAGTGCTCGTAGCTCCTGGGCCCGAACGGCAGGCCCTTGTGGATGGCGATGTTCCTCACGCCCAGTTTGCGGGCCTTCTCGACGAAAGCGACGCCCACGTCGTCGGTCATCCAGAAGCCGGCGCCGGACGGCCCCCACTGGGTGTAGGTCTTGAAGGCGGTGATGCCGAAGCCCTTCAGCCGCTCCATGTCCTCCACGTCGCCCGGCTGGTTGGGATTCACCCGGCCGTGCAGCATGAGCCGCTTGGAGCCCTCCATCCGCTCGACGATGCCGCGGGTGGCTACCGCCTCCTCGATGGTCAGCGGCTCGCCCTCACGCGTGGAGGGCACGAAGCTCAGCACCATGATGTCGGTGTCGGAATCCAGGAAGACGTCCTTGATGAACTCGCCGCCCGAGAGGCAATTCAGATAGGCGCGGTCGCCCGGACCCTTGGCCAGCTCGCACTGCGCCTTCTCGAAGTTGGAGAGCGGCTTCTGGCCGGCCGGCACGGTCTTCAGCCAGGCGCCCGTCGGGTTCACGAAGTGGCCCTGGACGTCGAAGATGAACTCCTTCTTGCCGAGCTCCGCCTGGGCGAGCTCGAACTCGGTGGCCGCGTCCTTCGAGACCTCGAAGTAGCCCCCCGGCCGCTGGCCCTCCGCATGGCAGGCGTTGAAGGCGAGCAGGGTCGAGGCGGCGCCCGCCGAGGTGACCAGGAACTCACGGCGCTTCAGCCCCAGCTTCTTCGCCAGCCGGTCGGCCTGCTCGCGGGCCACGTGGTTCGCCTTCTTCAGCCGCTCGCTCAGCGGGATCGGGACGAACTCGCCGTTCGACGTCGCGTCCAGCTTGATCGGCAGCCGCAGGCCGTGGGGATCGAGATCGTCTTCCACGAGAAGCCCTCCCTTGCTTGGAAGGCAGCCTGTCACGAGGCCCGGGGGCTTGGAAGGCTTAGTCCTTCTCGGACAGCCAGGTCCTCAGCGCGCGCAGGAACGGCAGGGCGTCCTGGAACTCGCGGGCGGTGAAGCCGTCACGGAGCTTCTCGATCTGCGGGCGGATGTTGGACATGGCCTGCAGGTAGGCCTGCCGGCCGGCGGGCGTCAGCCACACCCGCTTCTTGCGCCGGTCGGCGGCGCAGTCCTCCAGCTCCACGAGCTTGCGCGCGCAAAGCCGCTGCAGGGTGTTGGTCAGCCCGCTCTTGGTCATCTGCAGGGCGTGGGCGATCTCCACCGGGGTGGAGCCGTCGCCGCGCCGCGACAGCAGGTTCAGCACCTCGAACTGCGGATAGTTGAGCCCCACCGGCAGCTTGCGGGTGATCGCCGTGCGCACCAGATGCTCGATGTAGCGGATCTCGTCGAACACCTGGACGTCGGGAAGGTCTTCGGCCTCGGGCATCCTGCTCATTCCTTGTGAACAGGCTTGACTATAAGGTTCGACCTCGAACGGTCAAGGTTCGATGTCGAACGATTAGCGCCAAGGGGCCATCAATCCCGGCCTAGCGCCGGCGATGCGTTCTCAGAGACGAGGTTACGGACCTAGCCCTTCGCCGCCGCCTGAACCTCCTGGCAGCCCTTCCGGGCCAGGGCGTCGGCGTGCTCGTTGAGCTCGTCGCCGGCGTGGCCCTTGACCCAGAGCCACTTCACCTTGTGGCGCAGGCGGGCCTCGTCGAGGCGCTTCCAGAGGTCCTCGTTCTTCACCGGCTTCTTGTCGGCGGTCTTCCAGCCGCGGGCCTTCCAGCCGTGGATCCAGGAGCTGATGCCGTCCTGCACGTACTTCGAGTCCGTGTGCAGCTCGACTTCGCAGGACTTCTTCAGCGCCTCCAGCGCCTGGATGGCCGCCATCAGCTCCATCCGGTTGTTGGTGGTGGCCGGCTCGCCGCCCCACAGGTCCTTGCGATGGCCGCCGGAGATCAGCACCGCGCCCCAGCCGCCCGGCCCGGGATTCCCGGAGCAGGCGCCGTCGGTATAGATCACCACCTTCGGCGTCACGCGGCTCGCCCGAACAGCACCAGGTCGGGCGAGGAGCGGTGCACCGCCAGCTTGCGCTCGTACTCCAGCGGGTCCTTCGGCTTCACCAGCGCGCCCTCCGGCGTCGCGCCCCAGTCGTGCAGGCGGGTGAGGAAGAAGCGCATCGCCGCCCCATGGGCGAGGATCGGCAGGGCCTGGCGCTCGGCGTCCGACAGCGGCCGGCGGGTCTCGTAGCCGGCCACCAGCTGGCGCGCGGCCGTGACGTTGAAGCTGCCGTCCGGCTCGAAGCACCAGGCGTTGAGCGCCACGGCGATGTCGTAGGCCAGCGCATCGGTGCAGGCGAAATAGAAGTCGAAGGCGGCGGCGAACCGGCCGGCCTGGAAGAACACGTTGTCGGGGAAGTAGTCCGCGTGGATCACGCCTTCCGGCAGCCCCTTCGGCCATTGGGCGGCGAGAAGGTCGAGGTCCGCCTGGATGACGGCCGCGAGGCCTGGCTTCAGCCCCTCGGCCGCCTCGTGCAGCGGCGCGAACATCGGCGCCCAGGCGGCCTGGCCGAGATCGTTCTCGCGCCGCATGGGGAAGCCCTGCTGAGCCTCGTGCAGCAGGGCCAGGCTCTCGCCGGCCGCCCGGCAGTGGGCGACGCTGGGCCGGCGCACCGACAGGCCGGAGAGGTAGCTCACCAGGGCGCACGGCTTGCCGCGCACCTCCTTCAGCAGCCGGCCCTCCCGGTCCGCGATCGGCGTCGCGCACGGGAATCCGTGCTCGGCCAGCCACCGCATCAGCTCCAGGAAGAACGGCAGGTCCTCCCGCCGGACGCGCTTCTCGTAGACGGTGAGGAAGTAGCGGCCCCGCTCGGTCTCAAGCAGGAAGTTGGAGTTCTCGATCCCCTCGGCCACGCCCTTGAAGGAGATGGCGCCGCCCAGGTCGAAGTCGGCCAGAAGCTGGGCCAGCTCTTCGTCCGTTATGTCCGTGTAGACCGCCATCGCCAGCCCTCGTGGGGGAGCCGCGGGAGTCGGTCAAGGCCGCTCGCCTGTGGTAGGATGGCGCTCTCCTTTTGCGGAGGACCCCGATGATCGCACTGAAGGTCGAAAAGATCGGCGACCAGGTCGCCGTGATCCTCACCGAAGAAGCCCTGCAGCTGCTCAACGCCGAGGTCGGCGGCACCCTGCACCTGGAGCCCACGCGCGACGGGGTGATCGCGGCGGTAACCCAGGAAGTCTGGGTCGAGGACCCCCACGCCCGCGGCCGCGCTTTTCTGAAGCGCTACAACCGGGCCTTCGAGCGGCTGGAAGCCCCTTCCCTCCCTTAATGGGGAGGGACAGCTCGCCGGAGGCGAGCAGGGTGGGGAAGTGCGGGGCAGGATCTGAGAGTCAGGGCGTGAACGCGACCTCCCCACCCTGACCGCTTCGCAGTCTTTCCCTCCCCATCAAGGGAGGTAAATCATTACGCCAGCACCCGGGGCAGCTTGAAGCTCACGGTCTCTCTCGCGGTGTCGACCTCGTCCAAGGTGACGTCGAAGGACTCGCGGATGCGGTCGATGACGCCTTCCACCAGCACCTCCGGGGCAGACGCGCCCGCGGTGACGCCCACGGTGCGCACGCCGTCCAGCCAGGCGAGGTCCAGGCCGTCGGCGTCGTCGATCAGGTAGGCCCGCGCGCCGGACCGGCGGCCGACCTCCGCCAGGCGCACCGAGTTCGACGAGTTGGCCGAGCCCAGCACCAGCAGCACCTCGCTCCGCGCCGCCACCGCCTTCACCGCCTCCTGGCGGTTCGTGGTTGCGTAGCAGATGTCCTCCTTGTGCGGGGCGGCGATCTGCGGGAAGCGGGCGCGCAGCGCGTCCACGATCTCGGCGGTGTCGTCCACCGACAGGGTGGTCTGGGTCACGAAGGCCACGTTGGAGGGGTCGCGCGGCGTGAACGTCCGGGCGTCCTCCACGGTCTCGATGAGCTGCACGGCGCCCTCAGGAAGCTGGCCCATGGTGCCCACCACCTCCGGATGGCCGGCGTGGCCGATCAGCACGATCTCACGGCCGGCGTCATAGTGCCGCTGGGCCTCCACGTGGACCTTGGAGACCAGGGGGCAGGTGGCGTCCAGGTAGAGCATCCTGCGCGAGCGGGCCTCGGCCGGCGCCGACTTCGGCACGCCATGGGCGGAGAAGATGATCGGGCGGTCAGCCGGAGCCTCGCCGACCTCCTCCACGAAGACCGCGCCCATCGCCTTCAGCCGCTCGACGACGTGGCGGTTGTGCACGATCTCGTGGCGCACGTAGACGGGCGCGCCGTACTTCTCGATCGCCCGCTCCACGATCTGGATCGCGCGGTCGACGCCCGCGCAGAAGCCGCGCGGCGTGGCGAGCAGGACGGTGAGCGCCGGTTTCATCGCCGCGGAACCTAAGGGCTCGGGGGCCTCGCCGCCAGCCGCGTTGCAGCCGCATTCCGCAGGCTGTACTAGGACTTCGACTTCCGGAGCCTTCCTTTCCCCATGCGCCGCACCGCCTTCCTCGCCGCCGCCATCGCCGCGGCCGTCACCGTCGTCCCTTCGATCACGGACGCGCAGCAAGGGCGCGGCCAGCGGCCGAACCCGGAGGACCAGCAGCGGGAGAAGGCGGAGAAGCGGCGCAAGAGCGACCAGGAGTGGGGCAACAACCAGGCGCCCCTGCCGGCCCTGCGCAACGCCGGCCCCTGCCCATACGTGAAGACCCTGTACGACGCCGCCCGCTACGTGGAATTCAAGGACGACCGCGAGGCCTCGGCCAACGTCGCCTACACCGGGGAGATCCAGGGCATCTCCGCCGGCTGCCAGTACAAGGATGAGCAGCCGATCCAGGTGGCCATGGACGTGCTTTTCGAGCTCGGCCGCGGCCCGCAGGCCAGCGGCTCGACCAAGACCTTCCGCTACTGGGTGGCCGTGACCGACCGCAACCGCGCCGTGCTGGCCAAGGAGACCTTCACCCTGCCGGTCACCTTCCCGGCCGGGAAAGACCGCGTCTACATCACCGAGACGATCAACCAGCTGACGATCCCGCGGGCCAAGATGGAGACCTCGGGGGCCAACTTCGAGATCCTGGTGGGCTTTGAGGTGACGCCGCAGATGGCCGAGTTCAACCGCCTGGGCAAACGCTTCCGCGTCAACGCGGGCAGCGCCACGGCCCAGGCCGGGACCGACGCCGCCCGTCAATGACCGATCTCAGACGGGCGCTCGGCGAGGCCGTCGCGGACGCCTTCGCAAAGCTCGAGCTGCCGCCGGAGCTTGGACGGGTCACGTCCTCCGACCGGCCGGACCTCGCCGACTTCCAGTCCAACGGCGCCCTTCCGGCCGCCAAGCGCGTGGGCAAGAACCCGCGAGAGCTGGCCGCCGCGGTCGCCGAGGCGCTGAAGGCCGACCCGCGCCTGGCCTCGGTGGAGGTCGCAGGACCCGGGTTCATCAACCTGAAGGTCTCCGACGACGCCCTGTCCAAGCAGGCCAATGCAATCGCGCGAGAGGCGCGCGCCGGCGCGACCGTTGTCGATCAGGTCCGCCGCGTGATCGTCGACTACGGCGGCCCCAACGTCGCCAAGGAGATGCACGTCGGCCACCTGCGCGCCTCGATCATCGGGGAGTCGGTGAAGCGCCTCTACCGCTTCCGCGGCGACGAGGTGAAAGGCGACGCCCACTTCGGCGACTGGGGCTTCCAGATGGGCCTGCTGATCGCCGCGGTCAGCGACGAGCACCCGGCCATCGGCGCGCTGGTGGAGGACCTCAACGCCAAAGGCCAGGTCACCGAGGCCGACCGCGACCGGCTGGCGGTGCTGGCTACCCTCAGCCTGGACGACCTGGGCGATCTCTATCCGTCGGCGGCCGCCAAGGCGAAGGCCGACCCCGAGTTCCGCAACCGCGCGCGCCGCCTCACGGCCGAGTTGCAGGCCAAGCGGCCGGGCTACTACGCGCTCTGGGAGCGGTTCCGGGACGTGACCCGCGAGGCACTGATCCGCGACTTCCACGCGCTCGGCGTCGACTTCGACTGGTGGAAGGGCGAGAGCGACGTCGACGACCTGATCGGGCCCATGGTGGCCGAGCTGGACGAGAAGGGCCTGCTGGTCGACGACCAGGGCGCCCGCATCATCCGCGTCGAGCGCGACGACGACCGCCGCAAGGTGCCGCCGCTGCTGGTGGTCTCCTCGGAAGGCTCGGCGATGTACGGCACCACCGACCTCGCCACCATCCTCGACCGCAAGCGCGGCTTCGACCCGGACCTGGTCATCTACTGCGTCGACCAGCGCCAGGCCGACCACTTCGAGACCGTCTTCCGCGCCGCCTACCGCGCCGGGTACGCCAAGGAAGGCAGCCTGCTCCACATCGGCTTCGGCACCATGAACGGCCCGGACGGCAAGCCCTTCAAGACCCGTGAGGGCGGCGTCCTGAAGCTCGCCGACCTGATCGCCATGACCCGCCAGAAGGCCCGCGAGCGGCTGCACGAGGCGGGCCTGGGCGAGGCCCTGCCTCAGGAGGAGTTCGAGGACATCGCCGGCAAGGTGGCCGTCGCGGCCCTGAAGTTCGGCGACCTGCAGAACTTCCGCGGCACCTCCTACGTCTTCGACCTGGACCGCTTCACCAGCTTCGAGGGCAAGACCGGCCCCTACCTCCTCTACCAGGCGGTGCGGGTGAAGAGCCTATTGCGTAAGGCGGCCGACGAGGGCGCGCAGCCGGGCCTGGTCACCGTGACCGAGCAGGCGGAGCGGGACCTGGTGCTGACCCTCGACGCCTTCGACGCCGCGCTCACCGAGGCCTACGACCGGCAGGCGCCGAACGCCGTGGCCGAGCACGCCTACCGCCTCAGCCAGGCCTTCTCCAGGTTCTACGCCGCCTGCCCGATCCTGCAGTCGTCCGACCCGGTGCGCGGCTCCCGCCTGACCCTGGCCAGCGCCACGCTGAAGCAGCTCGAGCTCGCCCTCGACGTCCTCGGAATCGCCGTGCCGGAGCGGATGTGACCGCATAGTGACCCGTCCCCGCGAAGGCGGGGATCCCTGCCGCCTACTCCGCCTCGCCCGGCCCGAGGACCTTGAAGCCTTTGGCCTCCAGTTCCTGGATCACGCCCTCTTGCGCGAGCAGCGCGCGCAGCCCGATCAGCGCCACCGAGTGGCCGGGGGCCTTCATGGCCTCGACGATCGCGGCCATCCGGTCGTCGCGGGCCCGGCGCCACAGCTCGGCCCCGCCACCCAGCAGCAGCACGCAGCTGTCGTAGTTCCGCGGCTCGCCCAGGGCCGCGGCCACGTCGCCCCGCGCCCAGCCCTGGGCCGCCGCGCGGCGCCGCGCCGCCGGCGCCTCGGCGTCGCGGATGGCGCTGTCCAGGCATCGGTGCTGCAGGTCCGGCGTCAGCGAGCCCAGCGCCTTGCGCATGAACGGGATGGCGTCGTAGCGCGCCGGGTCCACCACCTTCACCTTCCGGCGCTTGGCCTGCGCCAGGATCGCCTTGGTGACCGACGCCGTGGATTCCGTGCGTTGGCTGTCGGAGATCAATTGCCCGCCCGCCAGGATCGGCTGCCAGCCCGCGTACTTCCTGGCCGGCTGTCCGATGCGCTCGCGGGCCGCCACGAACCGGGCCCGCAAGGCCGGCGGCAGGGTCTCCTCCATGGGCGCCTTGGACTTCAGCTGGGAGCGCGCCCGCAGCAGCGCCGGGATGTCCCGCAGACCTCCGGTGAGCCCGATCCGCGTGCCCACGATCACGCTGTTGGCGCCGGTCAACCGCCGCTCCAGGGCGCGGCGATCCCAAGCGATATCGGCGGGGATGGAGTCCTCGCCCACCGCGAGAATCCAGACCGTGGTGTCTGCGTCCACCACCCGCCACCACGCCGGCCCCGGCTCGCGCGCCTGCACCACCAGCTCCTCGACGATCGCCGCCTCAGGGTCGGGCAACGGCTGCTGGGCCTGCGCCCCGGAGGCGGTGAACACGGCGATGATCAGGGCGAGGAACGGACGCGTCATGGCCCTTGGGTGGCGCCCGGATGCGGCAAAAGCTTGGCCATGTCCGCTTGCCCGTGCGTCAACCCGGATCGGTGCTAAGCTCCCTGGGAACGGTCCGACAGAGACCACTCATCTAGGGAGCACTGCCGTCATGCGCCGCGTCCTCGTCCTCGCGCTCGGAGCCGCCCTGGCCGTCACCGGCTATGCCGCGGCCGAGGCCCAGACCGCCCAAGGTCAGGCTGGCAAAAAGCCGGCCGCCTCCGCCTGGAAGGCGCCGCGCAACGCCATGGGCCAGCCGGACCTCTCCGGCTACTGGTCCAATGCCACGCTCACCCCGCTCACCCGCAACCCGAAGATCAGCAACAAGGCCGTGCTGTCGCCCGCCGAGGCCAAGCAGTTCGAGCAGATC
This sequence comes from Phenylobacterium sp., assembly GCF_036563285.1. Classification (GTDB taxonomy): domain Bacteria; phylum Pseudomonadota; class Alphaproteobacteria; order Caulobacterales; family Caulobacteraceae; genus Phenylobacterium. The sequence continues at coordinate 1,329,513 of NZ_DATCMR010000011.1, read as the reverse complement.
TGGGCCAAGGCGCTGGCCGACTCCGACGCCCCGACCACCGGCGAGAAGACCGCCGAGGACATCCAGAAGGAGCTGAAGGAATCCAAGCTGGTGGAGATCCGGCCGGACTTCCTGGCGGCCGGCGGCGACGTGGGCGGCTACAACACCTTCTGGATCGATCCGGGCATCAACCTGGTGCAGATCAACGGCGAGTACCGCTCGTCCATCCTGACCACGCCCAACGGCATGCCGCCGGCCCGCAAGCCGCAGCCGGCCGGGGCGCCGCGCGGGCCCGGCTTCCGCGACGTCTACGACAGCTACGAGTACCGCAGCCAGGGCGAGCGCTGCATCAACGGCTTCGGCCGCAACGCCCCGCCGCCGATGCTGCCCAACGGCTATTACAACAACAACTACCAGTTCCTGCAGACGCCGGACTCGGTCGTGATCCACGTGGAGATGATCCACGAGGCGCGCGTGGTGCGGCTCAACGCCAAGCACCGCACCGACGGCCTGCGGCCCTACATGGGCGATAGCATCGGCTGGTACGACGGCGACACCCTGGTGGTCGAGACCACCAACCTGCCCGCCGAGCAGCAGTTCATGGGCGCCTGGAAGAACCTGAAGGTCACCGAGCGCTTCACGCGCGTTTCGCCGGACAAGATCCTCTACCAGTTCCAGGTCGAGGACCCGGACACCTGGGACAAGCCCTGGGGCGGCGAGTACACCTTCAACACCCTGAAGGGCATCGTCTACGAGTACGCCTGCCACGAGGGCAACTACGCGCTCCCGGGCATCCTCGCCGGCGCCCGCCTGCAGGAGAAGGAAGCCGCGGCCTCCAAGACCTCGGCGCCTGCGCCTGCCGCCGCCCCGTCCGGCGGCCGCCGCCCCGGCGCCGACTGAGGCCCACGCCCAGACCCGCGCGGCGATTGCTGTGGCCGCGCGGTCCTGACTCTTGCTAGGCGTGGCTGCCATGCCGCGCATCCTCTACGTGCTCTTCACCGGCGGCCGCATCCGCGGCGGGCACAAGATGATCGTGCGCCACGTGCAGGCGCTGCGCGGCCTCGGCTTCAACGCCGGGCTCTACACCGACAGGCCCGAGGTCCTGCCGGACTGGCTCGGCGCCGCGGGCCTGGTGACCGCCGACCCGTCGGTCAGGCCGGGAGACGTCCTGGTGGTCCCCGACGACGCGTACGGCATGTTCCGCCACCTGGCGGGCCAGCCGCCCGGCCGCACCATCGTCTTCAACCAGGCCTACACCGTGGGGCTCAGCCTCGAGCTGATCGACGCCCTGCCGATCGAAGGGCCGCTCACCTTCATCAGCGTCGGGCCGCGGCTGGCGGAGACCGTCCGCCGCGCCTTCCCGCAGGCCCGCGTCGAGCTCGTCCCCTGCTTCGCCGACGAGCGCCTGTTCACGCCGCGCGCCGAGCCGCCGGACTGGGCCGTGGCCTACACACCCATGAAGCGCGCCGCCGAGGCGCCGGTGATCCGCGGCTTCTTCGGCCGCTTCCACCCGCGGCATGCGGACCTGCACTGGCGCGAGCTCACCGACCGCCCCGAGGCCGAGGTCGCCGCCACCTTCGCCGCCTCGCGCCTGTTCCTCAGCCTGCCGCGCGCCGAGTCGGTCGGCATCACAGCCCTTGAAGCCATGGCCTGCGGCGCGCTCTGCGCCGGCTATACCGGCGTCGGCGGGCTGCAGTACGCCACGCCCGAGAACGGCTTCTGGGCCCCCGACGACGACTTCACCGCCGCCGCCGACGCGCTCGCCGAAGCCGCCGACCTCGCGCGCGCGGGCGGCCGCCGCCTTGCGGCCATGCTCGACGCCGGCCGCGAGACCGCCGCCCAGTGGTCCTACGCCCGCTTCCTCGCGGCTCTGGAAGAAACCTGGATGCGCCTGGCGCCCCAGGCGCGGGTGAAGGCCGGGCCAGTGGCGTGAGCCCTAGCGCAGCTGGCTGTCCTTGCTGCCGCGGCGGTTGATGGCGCTGTGCACCACGCGGGCGTCACGGCCCGACTGGCAGCCGACGCAGGTGGTCGCCCCCGGCAGGGCCAGCCGGCGCTTCTCCGGGATCTCCTCGCCGCACTCGACGCAGTGAGTGGTGCCCTCGCCGGAGGGCAAGCGTGCGCGCGCGTTCGACACTGCGTCCGAGACGGTGTCCTCGATCTGGTCCAGCACCGCGCCCTCGTGGGCCCAACCGGTCGCCATGTCCGCTCCGAATGCCTCGCGTTGTCAGCAACTTATATGGGAACGCGCTGGCCCCCTCGCGAGGTCCCCATAAGCCCCCTCTCCCGCGAGCGGCAGCGAGCGGGAGAGGGCCGGGGTGAGGGCCGGCTGGGCTGACTCCGGATGCCGGACCCGATCGCGCAGATGCCGCCACGGCCGCGGGCCCTCGCTCCGGCCTCCGGCGCGGCCGCCCAGCACGAGCCGGCCCTCACCCCAGCCCTCTCCCAAGGCTCCGCCTCGGGAGAGGGTGTGAACACACCCACCCGGGCATTGATCTCACGGCAGCCAGTCTGCCTGCCGGTCTCAGCAACTCAAGGATCGCGCGCCAGCGCGACCGCTCTGCGGCGGCCCTGCGGGCCGTCCTTGACTTGCCGAGACCGGCAGGCTCGCATCCACCACGAGATCAATGGCCAGGAAGCATCTGACGATGCTGCGGCCTACGACGCGGGTGCCATGGCGGACGAGGGAAAGAACGCCTCGACCTCCTGATGCGGCAAAACCAGCGGCGGCGGCTGATCCCTGAGACGATCGAGCAATGGCAAAGTCGCGGCATCCCGGCATCTGCGGTTTCGGATGACCAGCAGGAAGAGTTGCTCGAACGGATCGTCGGCTGGTCCTGGTCTCAGATGGAACAGGTTGGCGACCTCTCCCTGACGCTGCACGACTTCACGACGGCCAGCTCGATGGTGACGGTGGTCGCGTGGCAGGCCCGCGAAAGACCCGCGGTGCTAGTGCCGGCCTACGCCCTGGTTCGCACCGAAGAGGACCTGCGCCGGATCTATCCAGACGGCTTCATGACCTTCACGGAAGCGGCCACGCTGATCATCGACTTTGATGAGGCCCCAGGCGATGTGCGCGCCCTCCGCCTTCCGGCGGCATGAACGGCTCCGCCCCACCTGCCGCATTGACTCTCCCCCGCCCCTCGCCCACGTTCCGCCCACTCTCGCGGGAGAGGCCGGATTCTCGTCCGGCGCCGAAGGCGCAACCGCCCCGGAAACGCTCAGGCAAAAGGACCGCGACGAGCTGATGCACGCTGGAAAGCAGTCGCGCGAAAGCGGGGCTCGCCGAAGGAGCAAGGGTCCGCCGCGGCGGGCCTGAAATCTCTCAGGCGCAAGGGACAGCGGGGGCGCGAACGACCAACGCGATGGCGTTCGCCCAGTCGTCAGCCGGAGTCCCTCCCCGTGGCCGAAGAGCTACCCGCCGACCAGGTCCTGAAGACCACCCCGCTGACCGAGGCGCACGGCGCCCTGGGCGCGAAGATGGTCCCCTTCGCCGGCTACTCCATGCCGGTGCAGTACACGGAAGGCGTGCTGAAGGAGCACCTGTGGTGCCGCGAGAGCGCGGGCCTCTTTGACGTCTCCCACATGGGCCAGGCGAAGCTGCGCGGCGTGGCCCCGCTGCACGCCTTCGAGGAGCTGGTCCCCGGCGACTTCATCAACCTGAAGCCGGGCCGCCAGAAGTACTCCGTCCTGCTCAACCAGCAGGGCGGCATCATCGACGACCTGATGGCCGCGCGGCCGGATGACGACGGCCTGTTCGTCATCGTCAACGGCGCCTGCAAGGAGAACGACTTCAAGGTGATCGCCGACGAGCTGGCCGGCCAGGTGGACATCGAGCGCTTCGAGGACCGCGCGCTCATCGCCCTGCAGGGCCCGAAGGCCTTCGACGTCCTGAAGCAGCACGTGCCCGAGGCCGTGACCATGGTGTTCATGGACGCGCGGCGCCTCGCCGGCTTCGACGGCCTCGACCTCTACGTCTCGCGCTCCGGCTACACCGGCGAGGACGGCTACGAGATCTCCGTCCCCGGCCACGCCGCGATCAGCGTCTGGAACACCCTCCTGGCGGACGAGCGGGTGAAGCCCATCGGCCTGGGCGCCCGCGACAGCCTGCGCCTGGAAGCCGGCCTGCCGCTCTACGGCCACGACCTCGACGAGACCGTCTCGCCGGTGGAGGCGGGGCTGACCTTCGCCATCAACAAGAACCGCCGCGAGCAGCGCGACTTCCCCGGCGCCGCCCGCATCGCCAAGGAGCTGGCCGAGGGCCCCGCGCGCACCAAGGTCTGCCTGAAGGTGCTGGAAGGCGCGCCGGCCCGCGAAGGCGCCGAGATCGCCGACGAGGCCGGAAACGTGATCGGCGTCGTCACCTCGGGCGGCTTCTCGCCCGTGCTCCGCCAAGGCATCGCGCTGGGTTTCGTGCCCCCGCTGCATTCCGAGGTCGGGACGAAGCTGAAGGTCATCGTCCGCGGCAAGAGTCAGGCGGCCGAGGTCACGGCCTCGCCCTTCGTCCCCCACCGCTACGTGAGGAAGCTGTGAGCCGCCTCACCGCGCGCAGCGCGAACAAGTTCAAACACGAAGACCACGAAGGTCACGAAGAGCACCGAGGCCTTCGAGTCCTTCGTGCTCTTCGTGGTCTTCGTGTCGAATCCATCTGAGGAGACATTCCATGCGCTTCACCCGCGACCACGAATGGGTCGAGATCGATGGCGACGTCGCCACCGTCGGGATCACCGCCTACGCCGCCGAGCAGCTGGGCGACGTGGTGTTCGTTGAGACGCCGGACGTCGGCCGCACCGTGAAGCAGGGCGACGGCTTCGCCGTGGTCGAGAGCGTGAAGGCGGCGTCGGACGTCTACGCTCCGGTGTCCGGCGAGGTGGTGGAAGCCAACCCCGACATCTCCGGCGCGCCCGAAACCGTCAACGCCGACCCGCAGGGCGGCGGCTGGTTCGCCCGCATCCGCCTCGCCAACCCCGCCGAGGTCGACGCCCTCATGGACCAGGCCGCCTACGACGCCTACCTCGCCACCCTTTGAAAGCGCGCAGCGCGATCATTTCCAACCACGGAAGACACGGAAAGCACTGAAGTCATGACCGGCTCGGCCCCTTCCGTGTCCTCCGTGTTTTCCGTGGTTCAATTCCTCTAGGGCCCAGATGCGCTATCTCCCGCTTACCCCGTCCGACCGCGCCGAGATGCTCGGCGTCATCGGCGCCCCCTCCATCGACGAGCTGTTCCGCGACGTGCCTGAGGCCGCGCGCAACAAGCCGCTGTTCGACCTGCCGCTGCACGCCGGCGAGCTGGAGGTGGAGCGGGAGCTGATGGCGCTCTCGGCCATGAACCGGCCCGCCGGAGCGGGGCCGTTCTTCTGCGGCGCGGGCGCCTACAAGCACCACGTGCCCGCGACGGTGGACCACGTCATCCAGCGCTCGGAATTCCTGACCAGCTACACGCCCTATCAGCCGGAGATCGCCCAGGGCACGCTGCAGGTGCTGTTCGAGTTCCAGACCCAGGTGGCCGCGCTCACCGGCCTCGATGTGGCCAACGCCTCGATGTACGACGGCTCCACCGCCTGCGCCGAGGCCGTGATGATGGCCCAGCGGGTGAACCGCCGCGAGAAGGCCATCCTCTCCGGCGGCCTGCACCCGCACTACGCGGCCACCACCCAGACCATCGCCCACGCCGAGGGCATGGAGATCGTCCGCCTGCCAGCCGCCGTGGACGCCGAGGCTGCGGTGATCGAGGCCATCGACGCGGAGACCGCCTGCGTCGTCGTGCAGACCCCCAACGTCTTCGGCGTCGTCACCGACGTTACCAAGATCGCGGAGGCGGCGCATGCGGCCGGCGCCCTGCTGATCGCGGTCACGACCGAGGCCGTCGCCTACGGCCTGCTGAAGTCGCCCGGCGAGATGGGCGCCGACATCGCCGTCGCCGAGGGTCAGTCGATCGGCAACGCCCTGAACTACGGCGGCCCCTACGTGGGCCTCTTCGCCTGCCGCGAGAAGCTGGTGCGCCAGATGCCCGGCCGGCTGTGCGGCGAGACCGTCGATGCGGAGGGCCGCCGCGGCTACGTGCTGACGCTGTCCACCCGCGAGCAGCACATCCGCCGCGAGAAGGCGACGTCCAACATCTGCACCAACTCCGGCCTCTGCGCGCTCGCCTTCACCATCCACCTGTCGCTGCTCGGCGAGGTGGGCCTGCGCCAGCTCGCGGCGCTCAACCACAGCCGCGCCCGCGAACTGAAGGACGCCGTGGCCGCCACCGGCCTCCAGGTGCTGACTCAGCGCTTCTTCAACGAGATCGCCGTCCGCGTGCCGGGCTCGGCCGCCAAGCTGGTCGAGGACCTGCTGGCCGAGGGCGTCGTCGCCGGCGTCCCCTACTCCCGCCTCGATCCGCATGCCGGCCTGGACGACGTCCTGCTGCTCTGCGCCACCGAGACCACCACAACCGAAGACATCGCCGCGCTGAAGTCCGCGCTGACGAAGAGGGCCGCGTAATGACCATGGCCAATGTGGGTCGCCCGACCCGTCCCGAAGCCGCCGCCAACCCGGACGACCACCGCTCGCTCACCGGCGGCCGCGGCCTGCTGCAGGACGAGCCGCTGCTGTTCGAGCTGGGCGGCTGGGACAAGACCGGCGTCGACCTGCCGGAGCCGGAGCATGACGCCTCCGACCTTGGCGACCTCGTGCGCTCACGGAAGATCGGCCTGGCCGGCCTCTCCGAGCCCGAGGCCATGCGCCACTACGTGCGGCTGTCCCAGAAGAACCACGCCATCGACCTGGCGCTCTATCCGCTGGGCTCGTGCACCATGAAGCACAACCCGCGCCTCAACGAGAAGGCCGCGCGCCTGCCAGGCTTCGCCGACCTGCACCCGCTGCAGCCGCAGTCGACCACCCAGGGCGCGCTGGAGCTGATGGACCGCCTAGCCCACTGGCTGAAGACGCTCACCGGCATGCCCGCCGTGGCGCTCTCGCCCAAGGCCGGCGCGCATGGCGAGCTCTGCGGCCTGCTCTGCATCAAGGCCGCCCACGAGGCCGCCGGCCAGGGCCACCGCCGCACCGTCCTGGTGCCGACCTCCGCCCACGGCACGAACCCGGCCACCGCGGCCTTCGTCGGCTACTCGGTCACCGAGATCGCCCAGACTGCCGACGGCCGCGTCGATCTCGCGGACCTCGAATCCAAGCTCTCCGACCAGATCGCCGCGATCATGGTCACCAACCCCAACACCTGCGGCCTGTTCGAGCGCGACATCATCGAGATCAGCCGGCTGACCCACGCGGCGGGCGCGTACTTCTACTGCGACGGCGCCAACTTCAACGCCATCGTCGGGCGGGTGAAGCCGGGCGACCTCGGCGTCGACGCCATGCACATCAACCTGCACAAGACCTTCTCCACGCCCCACGGCGGCGGCGGTCCCGGCGCAGGGCCGGTGGTGCTGAGCGAGGCGCTCGCAGCCTTCGTCCCCGCCCCGTGGGTGGTGCATGGCAAGGACGGCCTTCACCTCGTCGAGGAAGCCATCGAGGAGGCCTCTGCGGCGTTCGGCCGCATGTGCGCCTTCCACGGCCAGATGGGGATGTTCGTCCGCGCCTACGCCTACATGCGCAGCCACGGCTCCGACGGCCTGCGCCAGGTGGCCGAGGACGCGGTCCTCAACGCCAACTACATCAAGGCCCGGTTGTCCGAGCTGATGAGCCCTGCCTTCCCCGAAGGCCCCTGCATGCACGAGGCGCTGTTCGACGACGCCTGGCTGGACGGCACGGGCGTGACCACGCTGGATTTCGCCAAGGCCATGATCGATGAGGGTTTTCACCCCATGACCATGTACTTCCCGCTGGTCGTCCACGGCGCGATGCTGATCGAGCCGACCGAGACCGAGAGCAAGGCCGAGCTCGACCGGTTCTGCGACGCCCTGCTGGCGCTGGCTCGCGCGGCGAAGGGGAACGACGCGGAGCGCTTCAAGGGCGCGCCCTACCTGGCCCCCATGCGGCGGCTGGACGAGACCCTCGCGGCCCGCAAGCCGAAGCTCACGTGGCGGCCGGAACACGGCACTGTGGCGCCGGCGCCATTAGCTGCGGAATAGCTGGACGTTAGTAAAATTTAACGCCCCTCGGCCTTTACGATTCAGCGGGGCGTTCGCATATCGAGACTGCGCAGTGGGAACCCTCCCCTCCCGTCTGCGCTCTCAGGTACCAACATGTCACTGGCCATGCCCTCGCCGCGCGTCGGGCGCGCAACGGACGGACTCGCTCCAGAGTTCGTGGGCCGGCTCATGCGCTCGGGCCTGGTGGCGCTTGGCGGGCTGATCGTCCTGCTGGGCGTCCTGCTCGCCCCGATTCCCGGCCCCGGCGGCATCCCCGTGATCGCCCTGGGTCTCGTGGTGATCCTGCGGAATTCCTACAAGGCCAAGCGGGTGTTCGTCCGCGCCCAGCACCGCTGGCCGCGCTGGATCACGCCGATCCGCCGCCTGATGCGCAAGGAGCCCGAGATCGCCTCGGTGTTCTGGCAGCAGTACCTGCGCATCGAACGCTTCACGGTCCCGAAGAGGTACCGCTTCGCGGTCCGCAGCCGCCACATCCTCAAGCGCCAGTTCAGCGGCGAGGCCTAGCCGGGATCATCCCGGGCGGCCTGGCGGTTAGTCTCCAAGGCATGGCCACGGAGATCCCGATCACGTGCATCGCAGGGCCGTCATCCTGACCGGAGCCGCCGCGCTCGCCGCCTGCGCCGCGCCGGCGCCTGAGCCACCCGCCGTACCGGCGACGCCGCCGTCCACCCCGCCTCCGCCCCCACCTCCCCCGCCGCCGCACAACCCGGCCTTCCTGCGGATGCCCGAGCCGGTGCTCGGCTCCAGCGGCGATGCGCGCTTCGACGCCTGGCGCGAGCGGGTGATGCAGACCTGGGGCGAGGGCTGGCGGCCCTACCTCGTGCGCCTGTTCGCCGACCTGCGCCCGATCCGGGTGGAGCCGGAGCCCGCCCCGGCCAACCCGCTGGCGGACTGGCCCCTCCAGGTGGTCACGCCCGAGCGGGTCGCGGAGGGCCGCCGCGTCGCCCGCGAGCCCTGGCTGCAGGCGATCGCCGTGAGCCACAAGGTCCCGGCCGCCGTGCTCGCCGCCGTCTGGGGCGCCGAGACGGACTTCGGCCGCCGACGCGGCGAGTACGACCTCCTCGCGTTCTGGGCCACCCGCGCCGCGGTCGGCGACTATTTCCGCGACGACCAGTTCGGCGACGCCGCCAAGCTGGTGGTGGCGGGCCAGGTCCCCCGCGCGGCCCTGCGCGCCTTCGCCGACGGCAGCACCGGCCAGGTCCGCTGGTTCCCCCGCCAGCACGCCGAGATGGCCAAGGACGGGGACGGCGACGGACTCGCCGACATCTGGCGCTCGCCACGCGACGCGCTGACCTCGGTGGCCGGGCGGCTCGCCGGCGGCTGGGAGCCCGCAAGCTGGGTAGTCCAGGTGCGGATGCCCACCGGCGACGACCCCCGCACCCTGCGCTTCCTCGAGGCCGTCCGCCGCGAGGCCCAGCTCAGCCCCGACTATTTCCAGCGCGCCGACGGCCGGCCGTGGGACCTCGAGGACCGCCGCGGCTCGGGCCGGCTCGTGCGCCCGCTCGGCGACGCCGGTCCCGCCTTCCTGCTGCTCAGGAACTTCGCGCCGCTGCAGTACCTGGCCGGCGACTACCGTGGCCGCTTCCCAGGCGAGGACCGCTCCCTGCCCTGGGGCTTCGCCGTCGGCCTGCTCGCCAACGCCATCGCCGGCGAGTTCGACGCCCCGCCATTCTAGCCCCCAAAAGCAAAAGCCCCGGCGGTGACGCCGGGGCTTCGCAGTGTTCGATCCGGACCGGCGGCTACTGAAGCTTGGTCCCGAGCTGGCCGAGGGCCGCGTCGACCAGCGGATCCGACTTGGTCCCGGCCACGCGGGCGGTCAGCACGCGTTCGGCCATCTGGGCGGCGAGCTCGGCGGCGGCGGCCTTCACCTCGGCCGCCGCCTGGGCCTCCGCCGTGGCGATGCGGCGCTCGGCCAGCTGGCCGCGGCGCTCGATCTGTTCGGCGAGCTTGGCCTGCGCGTCCACCTGCAGCCGCTTGGCCTCTTCCTGGGCATTGGCCATCAGCTCGGCGGCGTGCGCCTCGGCGGCCTCCTTCTGGCGGCGGATGTCGGCCAGCAGGGCTTCCGATTCCCGGCGCAGGGATTCGGCTTCCTCGAGCTGCGCGCGGACCTTTTCGCCGGCTTCGCCGAGCTTGGTCCAGGCCAGCTTGTGGATCCCTGCCCAGACCAGGATCCCGATGAAGACCACGAAGGCGACGCCCACCCAGAAGTGGGCGTCCAGCAGGAGCTCGGTCATTATCCCCTCGCGTCCGCCAGCTCGGCGGCCGAAGCCGGCCGGCCGGTTAGCTTGGCGACGATCGCCTCGGCGGTGTCCGCGGCGATGGTGTGCACATTGGCCATGGCGGCCTCACGGGCCGTGGCGATGCGGGCCTCGGCCTCCGCGCCGGCGGCGGCGAGTTTGGTCTCTTCCTCCGCCAGGCGCGCGGCGATCTCGGCCTGGGCCTTGGCGCGGGCTTCGGCGGCCACCTTCTGCGCCTGGGCGCGGGCCTGGGCGGCCTCGACGGACGCGGCCTGGGCCTGGGCGTCGGCCTCCTCCTTCATGCGCCGGGCTTCGGCGATGTCGGAGGCGATCTTCTGCTCACGCTGCTCGATCGTCCCGCCCACCTTCGGCGCGGCGAAGAAGCGGATGAACAGCATCAGGCCGAAGAAGATGATCAGGAACCAGGCGATCTGGCCCGGCCACTCCGCGAAGTTGAACTGCGGCAGGCCGCCGGCGGACTCGTGACCGCCCGCCGCCGCCGCGCCGTGTGCGCCTGCAGCGCCGGGCTCATGTCCCGGCTCGGCCGGCGCGTGCCCGGCGGCTGCGGTGTCGTGGGTCTGCATCGCCATGGGGCGTTCGGTCTTAGCTCGCGAACAGGATGATCAGCGACACGACGAAGGCGAACAGGCCCATCGTCTCGGTCAGCGCCATGCCCAGGAACAGCATGGTCTGCTGGCTGGCGGCGGCCGACGGGTTGCGGATCGCGGCTTGCAGGTAGTTGCCGAACAGGACGCCCAGGCCGACACCGGCCCCGATCATGCCCGAGGTCGCGATGCCAGCGCCGATGAGGCGAGCGGCTTCAGGTTCCATGTGAAAATCCCTCTCTCAGATAGTCGTTTGGGTTAGTGGCCGTGACCGAAGTTCACGACCTCGTTGAGGTAGACGGTGGCGAGCGCCACCCAGACGAACGCCTGTAGCAGCGCCACCACCAGCTCGAGGCCAGTGAGCGCCACGATCATGGCGAAGGACAGGGTGGCGGGGATGAAGGCCAGGCTGGCGAGCCCGCCCGACAGGCCCACGAGGCCCAGCGCCACGACGAACGAGCCGAACAGGCTCAGCACCACGTGGCCGCCCATCATGTTGCCGAACAGACGCAAGGCGAGCGTCAGCGGCCGCACGAAGTAGGAGATCATCTCGATCGGGGCCATCAGGATCGCGCCGATGACGCCCATGCCCGACGGGAAGAACAGGCCCAGGAACTTCGGCCCGTGCTTGATGAAGCCCAGGATGAAGACGCTGAAGAAGGTCAGGATCGCCAGCGTCGCGGTGATCGCCAGCTGCGAGGTGACCGTGAAGGTCCAGGTCTGGCCGGCGAGGCTGCCGAACGACAGGACGACGCCGATCAGGTTCAGCACGAAGATCACGACGAACAGCGTGAACAGGTAGGGGATGTAGGGCCGGCCGTGCGGGCCGATGATCGGGGTGACCAGCACCCGGTCGATGATGTTGTAGAGCGCCTCGGCGACGGCCTGGCCGCGGTTCGGCACCACCTGGCCGCGGGCGGTCAGCAGGAAGAACGCCACGATGGCCACGGCGCCCACGAGCATGCTCGCCACCGAGTTGGTGATCGACATGTCGAACACCAGCCCGCCGAGCTCGAACTTCGGGCCGTCCACGATCTTCTGGATCATGAACTGGTGCATCGGGTCGATGGCAGGCTGTTCCGCCATTAGTCCTCGTCCTCGTCGTCGGGAACGCTGGGCAAGGGCCCGGCCTTCTCCGCCTCAATCCTGCTCGCCTTCGCCGCGGTCTTCACCGCGACGAAGATGGATAGCGCCGAGCCCATCAGCAGACCGCCGACCAGGCCCAGGGGCGCCGTCCCGGCGTATTGATCGACGAGCCAGCCTAAGCCGGCGCCGCCGAGCACCCCGCCCACCACTTCACCGAGGAAGCGGTAACCTCGCGCCATCGCCTTGTGGGCGTCGCCGCTCTCCTGCCGGGCCCGTTCGGACTCGACCGCGTCGAGCCGCGCCTCGAGTCGCTCGCGCGCCTCACGGTGCAGATCGTCCGGCTGCGACATGCGTCGGGGGGTCTTTCGACCGCGACAAACACCGCCGCGGAGGGGGGCTTAAGGTCGCGCGGAACCTATAGAGGCGTGTGCAGTGCGTCAAGGCCGCCGGCCACGTTCTTACAGCGTTGTTTTTTCTCGCCTTTTGTGAGTTTGCGGCAACATGCAATAGAACTCCATCTGGAGACTCTACTGCGCCGCCATCGCCTCGGCCTGATGCAGGTCGACGCTGACCAGCTGGGACACCCCCCGCTCGGCCATGGTCACTCCGTACAGCCGGTCCATCCGCGACATGGTCACCGGGTTGTGGGTGATGGCGATGAACCGGGTCTGGGTCTTGCGCCGCATCTCGTCGATCATGTTGCAGAACCGGTCGACGTTGGCGTCGTCCAGCGGCGCGTCCACCTCGTCCAGCACGCAGATCGGCGCCGGCTGCGCCAGGAACACCGCGAAGATCAACGCCGAGGCCGTCAGCGCCTGCTCGCCGCCGCTCATCAGGCTCATGGTCGCCAGCCGCTTGCCCGGCGGGCAGGCGTAGATCTCGAGACCCGCCTCCAGTGGATCGTCCGATTCGACGAGCCGCAGCTCCGCCTGCCCGCCCTGGAACAGGGTGGAGAACAGCGTCTTGAAGTGCTCGTTGATCACGTCGAACGCGGCCAGCAGCCGGCCGCGGCCTTCGCCGTTCAGCTCGTCGATGCCGGTGCGCAGCTTGGCGATGGCCCCGGTCAGGTCGGCCTTCTCGCTGAGCATCCCTTGCACGCGGGTCGAGAGCTCGGCGGCCTCCTCCTCGGCGCGCAGGTTCACCGCCCCGATCGCCTCGCGCTGGCGCTCCAGGTTGTAGAGGTGGGCCTCCATGCCGCTGGCGTCGGAGGGGATCGCCACAGCCTCGTCGGCCAGCTTCTTCGCCAGTTCCTCCGGCTCCATGCGGGCGGTCTCGCGGATCTGGGCGGAGACCTCCTCGAAGCGCTGGGCGGCGGCTTCGGCGTGGGCGGCCAGACTGGCGCGGACCTCGCGGGCTTCGGATGCGGCGGCTTCCGCCGCGCGCAGGCCCCGGTCGGCCTCGGCGCGCTCGTGCTCGGCGGCGGCCAACGCATCGGACGACTTGGCGCGGCGGGCCTCGGCGACGGCAAGCTCGTCCAGCAGGGCGCTGCGGCGGTCGGCCAGGGTATCGGGCTGGGCCTTCACCCGAGCCAGCTCGGCGGCGGCCTTGTCGCGTGCGGCGGCGAGACCGTCGATGCGCTTCACGGCGGCGGCGGCCCGGCGGGTCCAGTCGTCGCGGTCGCGGGTCAGCTGTTCCAGCCGCCGGGCGCGGCCGTCGCGCTCGCGCACCTCCACGTCGAGCGCGGAACGGGCCTGGGCGGCGGCTTCGCGCGCCGGACCCGCGGCGGCGCGGGCGGCGGCCAGGCGCTCGGCCAGGCTCTCGTCGCCCTCCTCGCCGGCCGCAGCCTCGGTGGCGGCGGCCAGCAGCTGCTCCAGCTCGGCGAGCTCGGCCTCGAAGCGGCGGATCACGTCGTCGAGGGAGGCCGCATGCGCCTCGCGCCGGGCGGCCTCGCGCTCGAACCGCTCCATGGCCATGCGGGCCTGGGCGGCCGTCTGCTCCAGGGCCGGCGGCTCGCGCCGCGCGTTGCGCAGGGCGTCCTCGGCGGCGCGCAAGCGGGTCTGGGCGGCGGCGTGGGTCTCGCGCGCCGCCTTCGCCTTGGGCTGCAGCTTCTCGATCTCGCCCTCGACCTCAGCGAGGCGGGTCTTCTGCTCCAGGCGGACAGCGGCGGGCTTCGGCGCCTCGGCGCGCACCGTGAAGCCGTCCCACCGCCACAGGTCGCCTTCCTTGGAGACCAGTCGGCAGCCGGGCGACAGGGCCTTCTGCAGGGCCTCGCCCTCGGTGCGGTCCACCAGGGCGGTGAAGGCCAGGCGCGCGGCGAGCGCCGCCGGGGCCTTGATCAGCGGGGCGAGCGGCGTCGCGCCGGCAGGCCAGGCCGGAGCGTCTGCATCCCGGCCGCCCCAGTAGGCCGGCGCCTTCGGGTCAAGGGCGGCGTCGAGGTCGTCGCCCAGCGCAGCGGCCAGGGCCAGTTCGTAGCCGCGGTTCGGCGAGACGGAGTCCAGGGCCGGCGCATATCCGGTGCGCCGCGCCTGGGCGACCAGACCGGCCAGGGCGCGGGCCTCGGCGGTGAACCGGCCGAGCTGCTCTTCCAGCTTGCGGGCGGCGTCGCGAGCGGCGGCTTCTTCGGCGATGGCCGTCGTCCGCTCGTCCTCGGCTGCGTCGAGCGCCGCGCGCGCGGCGGCGAGGGCGGCCTCCGCGGCTTCCAGTTCAGTCTTCGCCTGCGCCGCCTGGGGGCTGGCCGCGTTGGCGAGCGCCTCGCGCTCGGCGCGGGCCTGCTCCAGGGCGCGGCGGGTGCGGCTGACCCGGCCTTGCGCTTCCTCGACACGGTGCGTCGCGGCGCGGCGGTCAGCCTCCTGGGCCGCGGCCTCGCCGGCCAGCTTCTCGACCTCGGCGTCGGCCGCGGCGCGCGCAGCTTCGGCGGCCTGGGCCGCGGCCTGCAGCTCCGGCGTCCGCTCGGGAGCGGCGGCCATGGCGGCCTCGAGGCCCGCGATGTCCTCGGCGAGCCGTTTCAGGGCCGCGTCGGCGTCCTCGACGATGTGGGTCTCGCGCGCGCGGTCAGCATCGATGCGGGAGAGCTCGTCGGTGAGCCGCTTCAGCTCGGCGGCATGGGCCTCGTCCTCGCGGTCCAGCCGGTCCTTGTCGATGGCCAGCTTGTGCAGGATGGCCGCTGCGATGGTCTCCTGCTCGCGCAGCGGCTTGATCGCCTCCTCGGCGGCCGCCGCCCGCGTGGTGGCGCCGGCGGCGGCGCGAGCGGTCTCCTCGACCGCGCGCACGGCGGCGGCGGTTTCGGCCGTCAGCCGCTCGGCCGCCGTCTTGGCTTCGGCCCAGCGGGCGTAGAGCACGGCGCCCTGCAGCGCGCGGATCTCGGCGGAGATCTTCTTGTAGCGCTCGGCCTGGCGCGCCTCGCGCTTCAGCCGGTTGAGGTTGGCCGCCAATTCGCCCGCGACGTCTTCCAGGCGGTTGAGGTTGGCCTCGGCGGCGCGCAGCCGCAGCTCCGCCTCGTGGCGGCGCGAGTGCAGGCCGGAGACGCCGGCCGCCTCTTCCAGGATCATCCGCCGGTTCTGCGGCTTGGCGGCGATCAGCTCGGAAATCTGCCCCTGGCGCACCAGAGCCGGCGAGTTCGACCCGGTGGAGGCGTCGGCGAACAGCAGCTGGACGTCCCGGGCCCGCACCTCGCGTCCGTTGATCCGGTAGGTCGAGCCCGCGCCGCGATCGATACGGCGAACGACCTCAATCACCGGATGGTCGTTGAAGGACGCAGGCGCCTTGCGGTCGGAATTGTCGATCGTCAGCGAAACTTCGGCGTGGTTGCGCGAGGGGCGATTGCCCGAGCCCGCGAAGATCACGTCGTCCATGCCGCCGGCACGCATGGCCTTCGCGGAGTTGGCGCCCATCACCCAGCGCAGCGCTTCCAGCAGGTTCGACTTGCCGCAGCCGTTAGGGCCCACGATGCCGGTGATCCCCGGCTCGATCCGGAACTCCGTCGGATCCACGAAGGACTTGAACCCGGACAGGCGGAGCCGCTGGAAGTGCACCGTTCTAGCGCCTCCCTGCTGGCTTGGAGGCCGCGGCGATGGCGGCGTCGAGGTCCGCGAGGCTCGCCACCTCCACCCGCTTGCCGTTCACGAAGAACGTCGGGGTGGAGTCGATCCCGTCGGCGACCGCCTGCTGCACGCGAGCGTTCAGGGCAGCGATCGCCTTCTCGTCCTCAAGGCAGGCGTTGAACTGCGCCTCCGTGAGGCCGTTCGCCTGGGCCACTTTCACCAGGGCGGCGCGCACGTCGGCGCCGGTGCGCCAGCCCGACTGGCTGCGGAAGACCTCGTCGGCGACCTTGAAGTACTTGGCCGGCCCCGCGCAGCGCGCCAGCAGGAAGCCCGCCGCGGCGACATTCGCCGGCGCGGTGAGGAACTCCTTCATCACGTAGCGGACGCGGCCGGTGTCCACGTACTTCTTCTTGAAGGCCGGGAAGATCGTCTCGTTGAAGTCGGCGCAGTGGCCGCAGCTCAGCGAGGCGTACTCCACCACCGTCACCCGCGCCTTGGCGTTCCCCATTCCCATGTCGGCCGGGATCGGGACGCCGGCGGCCGCGTCGGCGCGGCCGGCCGTCGCCGACACGAGAACGGCGGCGGGGACGGCGAGCGCTTTGCGGCGGCTGAGGGTGATCACGCTACTTCGACGCCTCCGCCACCGCGGCTTCGAGCTGGGCCATGGTCACCGCGCCGGACGCAATGGTCTTGCCGTTGACCACGAAGGTGGGCGTGCCGGTGATCTTGTCCTCGCGGGCGTACTTGGTCACCCGCTCGTTCAGCGCCTTGATGGCCGCTTCGTCGTTGAGGCAGGCGTTGAACTGGGCCTCGGTCATGCCGGACGACTGCGCGATGCGCAGCAGGCCGCCGCGGATGTCGCCCGAGCGGAACATCTGTTCCTGGTTCTGGAAGATTGCGTCCAGCACGCTGAAGTACTTGTCCTTGCCCGCGCACCTGGCGATCAGGAAGCCGGCGGTCGCCACCTCCTCCGGAGGGGTCAGGAACTCCTTCAGCGTATAGTGGACCTTGCCCGTGTCGATGTACTTGGCCTTGAAGGCCGGGAAGACCTCGTTGTTGAAGCTGGCGCAGTGGCTGCAGCTGGCCGAGGCGTACTCGACGAACTTCACCGGCGCATTGGCGTCGCCCATGGTCATGTCGCCGGCGCTGGGCCCGCTGGCGGCGCCGCCCTTGTTGCAGCCGGCGAGCGCAAGGGCGCCCACGGCCGCGGCGGCGAGGATGAGACGTCGGCTCAGGGTCATCGGGCGAGGCTCCCGCAATTCTCAATGAAAGATTAAAGCGCGATTCCCGCAGGCTGGGCCACGGGACCGAACGCCGCTTTGCCGCATGGGACGGCGGCGGAATTGAGTCAACTCATCTGGACTGGCGCAGAACGCCCCGTCCGAGGGCCATAAGCGCCTGTTTCAGCTTGCCGTCCGGGGCGTCGGCGAGGTCCTGGGCGAGCTTCGCCTCGGCGGCCGCGTCCAAGGGCGCTTCGCGGCGGCGCGGCTTCTGGAGCTCGGGCGTGACCCGCAGCGGCCCCTGGACGATGCGCAGCTTCTGCACCGCCTCGGCGCCCAGGAACAGGTTCACCCGCGCCAGGATCTCGTGCGCCTGGTGCTGGATCAGCGCCGCCGACGGCCCGGCGACCCGGATCTCGAGGGACGAGGGCGCGCCGTTGCGGCCCTTCACCAGCTTCACCGGCTCGGTGCGCCGGGCGATCTCGACGCCCACCACCTCGCGCCAGCGGGCCTGCAGGGCGCCGGCCCCCTGGCCGAACTTTTCGTCCAGGTCGCGGATCAGCTTCGACAGCCCCCGCCCGGCCGGCGGCGGCGGACGGCGCTGCGGCCGCGTGCGCTTGGCGCTGAGGATGCGGAGCGCCTCTTGGGCGCTGGGAAGGCTGCGGCGGGAGCGCATGCGCGCAATCTAATCTCCGCTCGTTCCCGCGAAAGCGGGAATCCAGGCGGCGGCGGCGCCTGCGTCGATTCAGCTTGGGTCCCCGCCTTCGCGGGGATGAGCGGCGGTGTTAACCGGACGGCGTGACCGCCGACCTCCGCGCCTCGCTCATGGCCTGGTACGACGAGAACGCCCGCGACCTGCCCTGGCGCGTGCGGCCGGCGGACCATGCCTTAGGCGTGCGCGCCGATCCCTACCGGGTGTGGCTCTCCGAGGTGATGCTGCAGCAGACCACCGTGCCGCACGCCACGCCCTATTTCCTGAAGTTCACCGCCCGCTGGCCGACCGTGAGCGACTTGGCGAACGAGCAGGACGGGGACGTCATGGCCGCCTGGGCGGGCCTCGGCTACTACGCCCGCGCCCGCAACCTGTTGGCCTGCGCCCGCGCGGTGGCGGGCGACCACGGCGGCGTCTTCCCGGACAGGGAGGAGGGGCTGCGAAGCCTCCCGGGCCTCGGGCCCTACACGGCGGCGGCCGTGGCGGCGATCGCGTTCGACCGGCCGGCCAACGTCGTCGACGGCAACGTCGAGCGGGTGATGGCGCGCCTGTTCGCGGTCGAGCCGCCGCTGCCCGACGCCAAGCCGGAGCTGAAGCGGCTCGCCGCCGCTCTGGTGCGCGACCAACGCCCCGGCGATTGGGCGCAGGCGCTGATGGACCTGGGCGCCACCGTCTGCCGGCCGAAGCAGCCGCTCTGCGACCGCTGCCCGGTGGCCGCGCATTGCGCGGCCTTGGCCACCGGCGAGCCGGAGACCTATCCCCGCCGCACCGCCAAGGCCGAACGTCCGCACCGCTACGGCGTCGCCTACGTCCTGACCCGCGGCGACCAGGTCGCCCTGGTCCGCCGCCCGCCGAAGGGCCTGCTGGGGGGGATGCTGGCTCTCCCGACCAGCGACTGGCGCGCCGAGCGCTGGAGCGAGGCCGAAGCCCTGTCGGCGGCGCCGGCGGATGCCTCGTGGCGCCGCGTCGGGGAAGTGGAGCACGGCTTCACCCACTTCACCCTGACGCTGCAGCTGCTCCGGGCGGAGGGCGAGGCCGACGGGGTGATCTGGAGCCCGCGCCGCGACCTGGACGGCCTGCCTAGCGTGTTCCTGAAGGCCGCCCGCGCGGGCCTCACGAACCTGCTGTAGCCGCCTTCTTCCGCGGAAAGACGAAGACCAGGATCATGCCGGCCGTCAGCGACATGGCGAGAGCGGCGCCGGGGATGGCCGGCACGCCGAAGCTGTCGTTGGCGTAGCCGCCGACTGCCGAGCCCAGCGCCTGACCCGTCGCGATCACCGAGCCGTTGAGGGCCAGGGCGACAGGCGCCCCATGGGTCATCTCGATCAGACGGGCCTGGATCACCGGGGTCATGGAGAAGAGCGCGGTCGCGGCCAGCACGATGGCGAAGGCTACCAGCACCTGGCTCGGCAAGCCCGCGGGCAGGGCGTGGTGCGTGGCGGCGAAGTGGACGGTCATCGCCGCGGCCTGGATGGCGAAACCCTGCAGGATCCATCGCTTGCCCGCAGCCCGGTCCGCTGCGCGCCCTCCTAGCGACAACCCGATGATCGAGCCCACCCCGATCATCGCCTGGAAGATGCCGACGCCCGCGCCGACGACGCCCGCGCCCACCCGCACGATAGGCGCGATGTAGAGGTTCAGAGTCATGTTCGCGGCGAAGGTCAGGAAGCTAGTCAGGTAGAGGGGCCAGATGCCGTGCACGTCGAGCTTGCCGCCCATCCGCTTCGCCGGCGCCGGGACGCGGGGCAGGAAGAAGACCACCGCCACGAGCGCCATGGCGGACAGTGCAGCGGCCACCAGGAAGGTCGCGCGCCAGCCGAAGAAGGACCCCACCACGCTGCCCATCGGAATGCCGATCACGAAGGCCAGCGTCAGGCCGCCCGAGACGAGGGCCAGGGCGGAGCCTCGCCGCTCCGGCGGCACTAGAGACGCGGCCGCCACGCTGGCCGCGGGCGCCGACATCGCGCCGGCGAGGCCCGCCAGGCCGCGGAGCACCAGCAGCGTCTGGAAGTCCGGCGCGATCGAGCAGGCCAGGTGCAATCCAAGACCGCTGCCCAGGCCCAGCAGCACCACCCACTTGCGGTCGATCCGCCCAAGGACCCAGGCGGCCAGGGGACCCAAGACGGCGCTGGTCAGCACGTAAGCCGTCTGCAGCTGGCCGGCGACGCCGGTGGTGACGCCAAGGTCCCGCGCCAGGACCTCGAGCAGGCCTGCGAAGATGAAGGCCGCCGAACCGAAGGAGAAGGTGCAGAGGGTGAGGACGAGGACGCGCGGGTTCATCGGCCTCCGGCGGGTCAGGCGGGCAGTTGCGCCCTCACCTTAGCGCGAAGCACGTCGATCGGCGCGAGGCCCTTGTCTGACTTGAAGTGCCAGTAGGTCCAGCCGTTGCAGGCCGGCGCCGACTGCACCATGGCGCCAACCTTGTGGATCGAGCCGGTCAGGTCGCCGACCGCCAGGCTGCCGTCGGCGCGCACCTTCGCCGCGTTGCGGCCCTTCGGGCAGTAGAGCACGTCGCCGGGCCTCAGCAGGCCGGCCTCGACGATGGTGCCGAACGGGATGCGCGGCTCGGACTTCTTCGAGCCGGTGACCACCACCTCGCCCGGCGAGGCGGGCAGCACCTTAGCGATGCGGTCCTTCGCGACGCGGACGTAGGCCTCCTCGCGCTCGATGCCGATGAACCGGCGCCCCAGCCGCTTGGCCGCCGCGCCGGTCGTGCCGGTGCCGAAGAACGGATCGAGGATAACGTCGCCGGGCTTGCTGGACGCCAGGATCACCCGGTGCAGCAGACCCTCCGGCTTCTGGGTGGGGTGGGCCTTGGCGCCGGTCTCGTCCTTCAGCCGCTCCTCGCCGGTGCACAGCGGCAAGGTCCAGTCCGAGCGCATCTGCAGCTCGTCGTTCGCCATCTTCATGGCGTCGTAGTTGAAGGTGTAGCGCCGGCCGCCGCGGGCTTTCGACGCCCAGATCAGGGTCTCGTGGGCGTTGGTGAAGCGGGTGCCCTTGAAGTTCGGCATCGGGTTGGCCTTGCGCCAGACGATGTCGTTGAGGATCCAGAACCCCAGGTCCTGCACCGCCACGCCCACACGGAAGATGTTGTGGTAGCTGCCGATCACCCAGATGGCGCCGTCGTCCTTCAGCACGCGGCGGCATTCCTTCAGCCAGGCGCGGGTGAAGGTGTCGTAAGCCTCGAAGCTCTCGAACTGGTCCCAGTGGTCGTCGACCGCGTCGACCTTCGAGTTGTCGGGCCGCAACAGGTCGCCGCCGAGCTGCAGGTTGTAGGGCGGGTCGGCGAAGACCAGGTCCACCGAACGGTCGGGGAGCTTCGCCAGCTCCTCCAGGCAGTCGCCCAGGATGATCGTCTCGGCCGGAAAGCCCATGGCAGCCCCTTCTGGACAGGAGCTTGAACCCTTGGGGCCGCATGGTGAAGGCCCGGTGTCGAAACATGGTTAGCGCGCCGTTAAGCCTCTTCGAACGGCAGCTCGTCCTGGATGACGTCCTCGTAGGCCAGCAGAGGGTCCTTGCCCATCAAGGCCAACTTCACCGGGCCCCATGACATGCGATGGATTTCGCAGGGGCCGAGCTCCAGCAGCGCCTGGGCGTGGATGGGGGCGCGGTACCCCTTGTGGCTGGCGAAGCCGTAGCCGGGGAACATGCCGTCCATCTCGGTCATCAGCCGGTCGCGGGCGACCTTGGCGAGGATCGAGGCCGCAGCGATCGACTTCGACTTGGCGTCGCCGCCCACCACCGTCTTCACCTCGCAGGGCAGCTTGAAGCGGTAGTTGCCGTCGACGAGCGCGTAGACCGGCTGCACCGCCATCGCCTCGATGGCCCGGCACATGGCGAGGCCCGTGGCGTGCAGGATGTTGAGGCTGGCGATCTCCTCCACGCTGGCGAAGCCGACGCCCCATGCCACCGCCTTCTTCTTGATCTCGACCTCGAGGGTCTCGCGCGTCTTGGCGTTCAGCTTCTTGGAGTCGTCGAGGCCCTTGGGGATGCGCCGCGGGTTCTCGACGTCCAGGATCACTGCGCCGGCGCAGACCGGCCCTGCCCAGGGCCCGCGGCCGGCTTCGTCGACCCCGCAGACCGGCCCGCCAACGAAGGCCTTCTCGAGCATGATGGTGGGACCGCGCTTGACCATCAGTGGGCCATTCCCTTCACCGCGTCGTGGCGGAAGCAGCAGGTGAGGTGGTCGTTGACCATACCGACCGCCTGCATCCAGGCGTAGACGATCACCGGGCCCACGAACTTGAAGCCCCTGGTCTTCAGCGCCTTGGAGACCTCCACGGCGAGCGGCGTCTGGGCAGGCACCTGGTCGACGGCCTCCCAGCGGTTCTGCAGCGGCTTCTCGCCCACGAAGCTCCAGCAGAACGCGGAGAAGTCCTCGCCGCGGTCGCGCATGGCCAGGTAGATCTTGGCGCTCCCGATGGCGGCGTCGATCTTGGCGTTGGAGCGGATGATGCCGGCGTCGCCCATCAGCCGGGCGCGGTCGGCCTCGCCGTAGGCCGCCACCTTCTCCGGATCGAAGCCGTCGAAGGCGGCGCGGAAGGCGTCGCGCTTGCGAAGGATGGTGATCCAGGCGAGCCCGGCCTGGAAGCCGTCCAGCACAAGCTTCTCCCACAGCGCGCGGGAGTCGTATTCCGGCACGCCCCATTCCGTGTCGTGATAGGCCTCGTAGAGCGGGTCGCCGGCCATGCCGCGCCAGCCGCATCTTTGGGGGGTGGGGTCCATCGGCGGCACTCTCAGCCGATGACGCGTCGCGAGACAAGCAGGGTTCTTGGGCTTGGGCTTCGAAGGCTTCCAACTGTCGCAGATCGATCTCGGCGAGGTGAGCCTGAGGGTGCGCCATGGCGGCTCGGGGCCGCCGCTCCTGCTGCTCCACGGCTATCCGGAGACCCACGCGATGTGGGATCCGGTCGCCGGCGAGCTCGCCCGGGACTTCACGGTGATCGCGCCGGACCTGCGCGGCTATGGCGGTTCCTCGAAGCCGCCCACCAGCGACGACCACGAGCCCTACTCCAAGCGGGCAATGGCGCGCGACGCGGTGGGGCTCATGAAGCACTTCGGCTTCGAGCGCTTCGACGTGGCGGGGCACGACCGCGGCGGCCGGGTCGCCTACCGTCTGGCGCTCGATCATCCGGCGGCGGTGCGCCGCGTCTCCATCCTCGACATCATTCCGACCGGTGAGGTCTGGGCCCGCGCCGACCGCCGCTTCGCGCTGGGCTACTGGCACTGGAGCTTCCTGGCCCAGCCGCACCCATTCCCGGAGACGCTGATCGCCGGTGACCCCGACACGTTCTTCTTCCGGCGGCAGTTCCGCGGGATCCTGCAGAGCTTCGCCGGGTACGACGAATACGCCGCCTTCTGCCGCGACCCGACCGTCGTCCACGCCATGTGTGAGGACTACCGGGCCGGGGCGACCTACGACCGGCTCCTGGACGAGGCGGACAGGGCCGCCGGCCGCAAGATCAGCTGCCCGGTGCAGGTGCTGTGGGGCGCCAAGGGCGCCGTCGGCCACTGGTATGACGTGCTGGAGGTGTGGCGCGCCTGGGCCGACGACCTGCGCGCGGAGGCCATCGACTGCGGCCACTTCCTCCCGGAGGAGAAGCCGGCGGAGACGCTGGCGGCGCTACGCGGCTTCCTGAGAGACGGCGGCTGACATCCAGGCCGGGACTTCGGCGCGAGCCGGCCGGCCGTCGACGGTGAGCTCCGCGCCCAGCGCCCGGTCCAGCCGCAGCAGGGCGAAGGCGCGGCCCTCGGCGCCGGAGAGCACTTCTCCGGCCCGCCGCTCGCCCGCCAGCACCTCGCTCCCGAACGCCGGCGACGGGCCTTCGAAGACGATCGGGAGCATGCGGTTCTTGATCTGGCCCCGCCGCTTCATGCGCGAGGTGGTCTCCTGGCCGACGAAACAGCCCTTCTTGAAGTCGATGCCGTTCAGGAGGTCGAAGTTGGCCTCGATGGGGTAGGTGCGGTCGGAACCCCAGTCGGCCGGGCCCGGGATGCCGATCCTAAGCTTCTGCGCCTCGCGCTCCGCCTCGATCGCGACGCGCACGCCGGCCGGCGCCTTCGGGCCGTAGCCGCGCCAGCCGAGATCGGGATGCCGCGGATCGCGGACCCACCCGCCCGCGGGCGGCTCGCTTGTCTCGAACAGGACAGACACCGGGGTCTCGTCCTTCGCCAGCTCCACCTTGGCCCTCAGGCGATAGATCATCAGGCGCTGCAGGAAGGCGTCACGGTGGGCGGCCTCCACGTCCAGCCACGCGCCGTCCGCGCGCCCCACCACGAACAGGTCGTAGAGGAGGCGCCCCTGAGGCGTCAGCAGGGCGCCGAAGCGCGCCTCACCGGGCGTCAGCGTCTCCACGTCCTGGGTGATCAGGCCCTGCAGGAAGCTGCGCCAGTCGGGCCCGCCGACGGCGATCAGGGCGCGGCTCGGAAGTGCGGCATGGATCATAACGGCAATTTGGGCTCGCCAGCGGTGGAGCGCCAGCGCCTCGCGCCCTATAGAGGCCGGCATGGCGCGCGGCTCGTTCCCGATTCTGTTCATCACCGCCACGCGGATCGGCGACGCGGTGCTCTCGTCGGGACTGATCAAGCGGCTGCACGAGGAGATCCCGAACGCCCGCTTCACCATCGTCGCCGGGCCGGCCGCAGCCCCGCTGTTCGCCGAGGTCCCGAACCTCGACGAGGTGATCGTCTTCGCCAAGGCCAAGGACGGCGGCCACTGGTTCGACCTCTGGCGCAAGGTCCGGAAGACCAAGTGGGGGCTGGTGGTCGACCTCCGCGGCTCCGGCCTGTCGCGGTTCATCTCCACGAAGCGCCGGGCGATCTTCCGCAAGGCGCCCGGCGAGCCGGTGCACAAGGTGCTCGAGGCCGCGCGCACCCTGAAGATCGAGGACGAGCCGGCGGCGCCGCACATCTTCACGTCCGCCGAGATCGAGGCGCACGCCGACGAGCTCACCGCCGGCAAGGGACCGATCCTGGCGCTGGCGCCGGCCGCCAACTGGGTCGGCAAGACCTGGCCCATCGAGCGCTTCAGCCGGGTGGCCATGCGCCTGCTCGGCCCCGACGGCCCGATGCGTGGCGGGCGGCTGATGGTGCTGGGCGGCTCCGAGGACTCGGAGCTCTCCCGCAGCCTCAAGGACGTGGTGGTCCGCAAGCAGTTCATCGACCTGGCGGGCAAGGCCGACCTGCTCACGGCCTACGCCTGCCTGAAGCGGGCGCGGCTGTTCATCGGCAACGATTCCGGGACCATGCACTTGGCCGCCGCGGCCGGCGTGCCGACGCTGGGCCTGTTCGGTCCCTCCGACGAGCAGCTCTACGCGCCCTGGGGCGACCATACGCGCGTCATCCGCGGACCCCGGACCTACGAGCAGATCAGGGCGGTCGACCCCGGCTTCTCCCAGGCCATGTGCCATATGATGGACCTGACGGTGGACACCGTGGCACAGGCTGCGGAGGAGCTGTTCAGGGCCACTGAGCCCGTGCGGGAGGCCGAGACCGCCGATGGCTGAGACCTACGACCTGATCGTGCGCGGCGGCGAGGTGGTGAACCACGCCGGACGGGGCGCCGCCGACGTCGGCGTCCGGGGCGGCAAGATCGCCGCCATCGGCGACCTTGCCCAGGCCTCCGCCGGAGAGACGTTCGACGCGACCGGACTGACGGTCCTTCCCGGCGTCATCGACACCCAGGTCCACTTCCGCGAGCCGGGCCTGGAGTGGAAGGAGGACCTGGAGACTGGATCGCGGGCCGCCGTCCTCGGCGGCGTCGTGGCGGTGTTCGAGATGCCGAACACCGAGCCCACCACCACCGACGCCGACACGCTCGCCGACAAGCTCGCGCGGGCGAAGGACCGCATGCACTGCGACCACGCCTTCTACATGGGCGGGACGCACGAGAACGCCGCCTTCCTAGGCGAGCTGGAGCGCCTGCCCGGCTGCTGCGGGGTTAAGGTGTTCATGGGCGCGTCCACCGGCAGCCTGCTGGTGCAGGACGACGAGGGCATCGAGAGCGTGCTCCGCCACATCAACCGGCGCGCCGCCTTCCATTCCGAGGACGAGTACCGCCTGGCCGAGCGGCGTCCGCTGGCGCGCACCGGCGATTGGACGAGCCACTACGAGGTCCGCGACGAGCAGTCGGCGATCCAGTCCACCGAGCGGCTGGTGCGGATCGCAAAGGCGCTCGGCAAGCGCATCCACGTCCTGCACGTCACCACCCGGCAGGAGGTCGCCTACCTCGCCGCCCACAAGGACGTGGCCAGCGTCGAGTTCACGCCGCAGCACCTCACCCTCGCCGGCCCGGAGGCCTACGAGCGGCTGAAGGGCTACGCCCAGATGAATCCGCCGATCCGAGGCGCGGAGCACCGCGACGCCCTGTGGGCCGGGATCGCCAACGGCGTGGCCGACGTGATCGGCTCCGACCACGCCCCGCACACCTCCGACGAGAAAGCCCGGCCCTACCCTGCCTCGCCGTCCGGCATGCCCGGCGTGCAGACCCTGCTGCCGGTGATGCTGACCCACGTGGCGGAAGGCCGCCTCACCCTCGAGCGGCTCGTCGACCTGACCAGCCATGGCGCGAACCGACTCTTCGGCCTCGCCGACAAGGGACGCCTCGCCGTCGGCTACGACGCCGACATCACCGTCGTGGACCTGAAAGCCCGCCGCGCCATCACCCACGACCAGATGGCCAGCCGCGTCGGCTGGACGCCCTTCGACGGGATGGAAGCCAAGGGCTGGCCCAAGGCCACCGTCATCCGTGGCCGCGTGGTGATGCGCGACGGGGAGATAACTGCCCCCCATCTGGGCCAGCCGGTGCGATTCCTGGAGACTCTCGCCGGCTAGGTGCATCTCTGGCGAAGGTTGGCGGCCTCTATGGGCTGAACGTCAACGTCCGGAGCTCCCATGACCACCGCCTTCCAGATGCTCATCGTGCTCGGCTTTCCGGCCGCGATCATCGTGCTCGCCCTCTGGTTCAGGCACCGCGAGCGGCTGCGCGTGCTGCAGGTGGTGGAGGACGCGGCCCAACGTCAGCAGCCCCTGTCGCCGGAGCTCGTCCGGGCCCTGCCCGGCGTGAAGGCCCCGACCGCAAACGTCGACCTCCGCCGAGGCGTGATGCTCATCGCCGTCGGGATCGCTCTGGTGCTGATCGGGCTCTGCGCGCTCGTGGGCGTCGCCACCAGCGGCGGCCAGGGGGCCATAGCGGTGGGCGTGGGCATAGGCGCCGTGGGCGCTATCCCGCTGTGCATCGGCATCGCGCTCGTCTTCCTGAGCCGCGCCGACCGTCCGCTGGTCCCCTGAGCCCCGCCGCCTAGACCCGCGCTGTGGCGCCCGCCCTGCGATCCCCGGCCGCGCTCGCGGCCCTCAGCGACGCCACGCTTGCGCGGCTGGCGGCGGAGGGCCGGCGTGACGCCTTCTCCGAGCTCGTCCGCCGGGCGGCCCCGGTGGTCGGCGACCTGCTGCGCCGGATGGGGGCGCAAGACGCGCTGGCCGACGACATTACCCAGGAAGCCATGCTGGCGGCCTACCGGGCCATCGGGAGCTATCGCGGCGAAGCGGGCTTCGCCACCTGGGCCATGCGCATCGCGGGCCGGCTCTACGTGAAACGCCGACGCAAGGAGGCCCGCTGGCGACCCATGGCCGAGCCCGTGGATCCGGGCCTCGAGGCGCCCGGGGAAGAGCGCCGCAGCGTCGCGCGCCTGGACCTCGACCGCGCGCTGCAGCAGCTGTCGGAGCCGGAGCGGCTCTGCGTCTCGCTCTGCCACGGCGCCGGGATGACCCACGACGAGATCGCGGCCGCCTTGCAGGTCCCGCTGGGCACCGTCAAAAGTCATGTGAACCGGGGCGTGAAGAAGCTGCGCGCCCTCATGAGGAGTCCGTCCCATGGATGACGCCTTCGAAGCCGAGCTCGTCCAGGCCTTCCAAACCCCGACCGGTCGCCCCGGGCGATGGGAGATCGCCGCCGCCGTCGAACACAGGCTGCAGCGCGAAGCCGCCCGGCGGCGGGCGGCGCTGGGTGCGGCGACGCTCCTGGGCGTCGCCATCGCCGCGGCTGGCCTGGCCTTCGCCGGCGCCGTCGGGCCGCTGGACGAGGCCGCGCGGCTGGCGGCAACCCAAGCGCATCAGCTCGTGGAGCGGCCGCTGCTCATGCTCCTGCTGGGCCTCAGCCTACTGGGCGCGGCGGCCGGCGGCGTCGCCGCGCGGGACCTCTAGTCGAGCGCCGCCAGCACGTCGCGGGCGAACCTCTGCTCGTCGAACCTCTTCGTGGCGGAATCGAAGCCGCGGCGGACGATCACCACCTTCTTCGACGGAACGATGAACACGTACTGCCCGCGGTTGCCGTTCATCCCGTAGGTCCCTTCCGGCAGGCCCTGCGCGGCCCCGTAGAGCCAGAAGAAGGCGCCGTAGCCCGGGCCGTTCGGCGGCTGGGCGGGCGCGGGCGTCGCCACGAACCGCGACCAGCCGGCGGGCAGCAGCCGCTCACCGTTCCACACCCCGTCGTTCTGGTAGAGCAGGCCGAGCCGCGCCAGGTCGCGCGCCGTCGTCCAGACCTGGCTGGAGAGGATGAAGTTGCCCTGCCAGTCGGTTTCCGGCGTGGTGTGGGTCATGCCGATCTTCCAGAGCAGCTCCCGGAACGGGAACTCCAGCGCCGCCGGCCCATCGCCCAGCGCGGCGCGCACGGTACGCGCAGCCAGCAGGGTGTCGTTGTTCGCATAGCGGAAGCGGCTGCCCGGCGCGGCCTCCATCGGCATGGCGGTGGCGGTCTGGGTGACCAGCGCGCCGCCCACATAGACCTCGTCCGTCCGGTTGCCGGGCCCGGCCGTCCACAGGCCGCTGCCCATGTGCATCAGCTGCTTCAGGGTGATCTGCCGCCGCGGATCGCCCGCCGGCCACTCGGGGATCCGGGCCGGCGCGTCGACCTTCACGAACCCGCGCTGGACGGCGCGGCCGACCACCGTCGCCGTCAGGCTCTTGGCCGCCGACCAGGTGCGCTGTGGGACGTGGACGCCGTAGCCCTCCCGGTACCGCTCGGCGACGATCCGGCCCTCCTTCACCACCAACACCCCGGTGGTCTCGCCCCCGTAGGCGCCGAAGGCGTCGGCCACCACCTTCGCGAGTTTCGGCGGGGTGAGCGCGGCAGCGGCGGCGTCACCGTCGGGCCAGCGCCGCGCGTCCGTCGCCGGCGCCTTCAGGTCCATGCGCGGCAGGCGCGCGGCAGCCTCAGCCGCTGCGCCGACCGGCAGCTGCGCGCAGCCGAGGTTCGGCCGCCAGACCGCGACGCGCGGCGGCAGCTTCTCGTCGAACGCCACGCTGACCGTCCGCCGCTGCCGGTCGATCTTCGCAGGCAGGGTGCGCACCAGCTCCTGGTAATTGGGGTAGATCCCCTCGAGGTCGTCCCTGGCCACCTGCTCCGGGGTCTGGCCGGCGTTGAACAGGCCGCTGCACAGGAAGGCCGCCTTGTAGCCGGCGGCCAGGCCGCGGGTGTGCGCGTCGGGCGGCGCGGTCTGCGCCACAACGGCCGATGCGAGGCTTGCCAGGGCCGCCGCCAGAAAAATCGCACGCATCGAAAAGGTCCCTGTCGAATCCCTGCGCCGCCGCGCGTCTCCCGGGTGACGCACGCTTCCGCGTCGCGCATTCTTCAAACCCGGAGGGGACACCGATGCAATACATGCTGCTGATCTACGAGCCCGAGGACGCCTACGCCGACGAGGCCGGGCAGACCGCCCTGACGGACATCGTCCAGAAGCACATGGCGCTCGCCGGCGAGCTTCGCGAAAAGGGCCAGATGCTGGCTGGCGACGGCCTGCAAGGCATCGAGACCGCCACCACCATCGTCACGAGCGGCGGGCAGCAGACCGTGCATGACGGCCCCTTCGCCGAGACCCGCGAGCAGCTGGGCGGCTACTACCTGATCGACGTGGCGCATCTCGACGAGGCCCTGGCCGTCGCCCGGCGCGTCCCGGTGATCGACGGCGGCAAGGTCGAGGTGCGGCCGGTGATGACCTACTGAGGCCATGCAGGCCAACGGCAAGGCCATCGCCGCGGCGCGGCCCAGGGTGGTGGCCGCCCTGGCCGCCCGCCTGCGCGACCTCGACCTGGCGGAGGACGCTTTCGCCGACGCGGCTGCCGCGGCGCTGAGCGTCTGGCCGCAGCAGGCGCCGCGCGACCCGGCGGCCTGGCTGTGGAAGGCCGCGTTCCGCCGCGCCCTCGACGCCAGGCGCAGGGCCGCTGTGCGCCAGCGCGCCGTGCTCGACGCGCCGGAGCCCGAGCCCACGCCGGAGGAGGCCCTGTTGGCCGCCGACGAACCCATCCCCGACGAGCGGCTGAAGCTGATCTTCGTCTGCTGCCATCCGGCGATCGCCCTGGATGCGCGCGCCGCACTGACGCTCAAGGTGGTCTGCGGCCTCTCCACCGAGCGGCTGGCGCGCGCCTTTCTGGTGGCGGAGCCCGCCATGTTGCAGCGGATCACCCGGGCGAAGCGCAAGATCGCCGGCGCGGGCGTGCCGTTCGAGGTTCCCCAGCCCTCGGCCTGGCCCGAGCGCATGGAGGCGGTGCTGGCGACCCTGGAGATCGCCTACGCCCAGGCCTACGAGGACGCCGCCCTGGCGGGGGACGCGGCAGGGTTCGCGCCGGAGGTGCTGAGGCTCTCCGGCCTCCTCGCCGAGCTGGTCCCCGACGACCCCGAGGTGCTGGGCCTCGCCGCCCTGGTTCGGTTCGCCGAGGCCCGCCGGCCGGCCCGACTGGACGACCTGGGCGCGATGGTGCCGCCGCACGAGCAGGACATGGCGCTGTGGCGCCGCGACCTGATGGCCGAGGGCGCCGCGTTGATGGCCCGCGCGGCCCGGATCGGCCGCAGCGGCCCTCGCCAGATCCTGGCGGCCATCCACGGCGCGCACCTCTCGCGCCGCGAGACCGGCGAGACCCCGTGGGCCGACATCGCCGGTCTCTACGATGTCCTGCTGGCGGTTCGCCCGACCCCCGTCACCGCCGTGAACCGGGCGGTCGCAGTGGGCGAGGCTTTCGGCGCCGAGCGCGGTCTGGCGGCGCTGGGCGAAGTGGACGCCGAGCGCCTGCAGAGCTGGCTCCCGTGGCACGCCGCGCGCGCAGGCCTGGCCGAGAAGGCCGGCCTCAGGGTCGAAGCCGTCGAGGCGCTGGAGGCCGCGCTGAACCTCGGTCCGCCGCCCGCCGAGCGGCTGTTCCTGGAGCGCAGGCTGCGGGCGCTCGCCCACTGACAGCCTTCCCTTCCGGTCCGCTGCTTGGAATAAGGCTCAGGCGATGGACGCCGAGCTCTCTCCCCTGACCGCGCCTTTCCGCGACGCGCGCTTCGCGCCGCGCGGTCTGGACGTGGAGCGCCGGGCGAACGGCGAGGTAGTCCTGACCAACCCCGCGCCCTTCGCGCTCACCTGGGAGACCGCCACCGGTTCCCTGGAGCACTGGGCCGCCGCCGAGCCGGACCGGGTCTGGCTGGCGGAGCGTTCCGGAGACGGCTGGCGCACAGTCACCTTCCGGGAGGCCGGAGAGCGGATCGCCGTCTTGGCCGGCGGCCTGCGCGAGGCCTGCGTGGTGGGCGAACGCCCCCTCATCATCCTATCGCGCAACAACATCGACCACGCGCTCATCAAGTACGCGGCCATCAGCCAGGGCATGCCGGCCGCGCCTGTGTCGCCGCAGTACGGCCTGCCCGGCGCGAACCTCGCCCGGCTGACCCACGCCGTGGAGGTGCTGAAGCCCGCGGCCGTCTACACCGAGGACGCCGCCCTCTTCGCGGAGGGCCTGGGCGCAGACTGCCTCGCCGGCCTGCCGGTGATCGCCGCACGCAGTGCGCGGCCCGGCGACATCCCGCTCGACCGGCTGCTGCAGGCCACGCCGGCCGTGGCAAGCGCGAAGCCCGACGATCACGCGAAGTACCTGCTGACCTCCGGCTCCACCGGCCATCCGAAGGCGGTGATCATCACCCACCGCGGCCTGTCGGTGAACGCGGCCCAGATCACCGCCTGCTACGACGATCCCGAACTGGTGATGGTCAACTCCGCGCCGTGGAGCCACAGCCTCGGCGCCAATGCGATCCTGCACATGTCGGCGTGGCGCGGCGGAACGCTCCACATCGACGCCGGCCAGCCGACGGCGGCGCGGTTCGCGGAAACCGTGCGCAACCTCAAGGAGGTCTCGCCCACCTATCAGAACATGGTGCCGGCCGGGTGGATGCTGTTCGTCGAGGAGCTGGAGACGGACGAGGACCTCGCCCGCACCTTCTTCGCCCGGGTGCGCGCCCTGCAGTACGGCGGCGCCGCTCTGGGCCAGTCGATCGGCGACCGGATCCAGGCCGTCGCCGTGCGGACCGTCGGCGAGAAGATCACCTTCGGCTCCGGCTATGGCGCGACCGAGACCGGCCCCACCGCCTGCAACGTCCACTGGCACAACGACCGCATGGGGCTCGTTGGCCTGCCGCTGCCGGGCACGGCGGTGAAGCTGGTCCCCATGGCCGGCAAACTGGAGTTCCGGGTGAAGGGCCCGCAGGTCACGCCGGGTTACCTCGGCCAGCCGGAGCTATCGGCCAGGTCGTTCGACGATGAAGGCTTCTACCTGCTGGGCGACGCGGCGAAGTTCATCGACGCGGAAGACCCCGGCAAGGGCCTGGTCTTCGACGGCCGCATTTCCGAGAATTTCAAGCTGGCCAGCGGCACCTTCGTCACCGTGGGCGAGCTGCGCATCGCGGCCATCGGCGCGATCGGCGGCGCGGTCACCGACGCGGTGGTCTGCGGTGAGGGCGAGGCGGCGGTGGGCCTGCTGCTCTATCCGAACCCCACGCTGGAGCGGACGGCGGTCGAGGCGGCCGTACGCGAGGGCCTCGCGGGCTTCAACGCCAAGGCCAAGGGCGGCGGACGGGTCGCTCGCGCGCTCGTCCTGCCGGACGGCCCCGACGCCGCCCACGGCGAGATCACCGACAAGGGCTACATCGCGCAGAGCATCGCCCGCGGGCGGCGGGCCGACGACGTCCGGCGCCTGTTCGCCGATCCCCCTCCTCCAGACGTGATGGTGTTCGAATGAACGGCGCAGATGCCCTGATCTCCACGCTAGTGGCCAACGACGTCACAGCCTGTTTCGCCAACCCCGGCACCAGCGAGATGCAGTTCGTCGCGGCCCTGGACCGCAAGCCCGAGATGCGGCCGGTGCTGTGCCTGTTCGAGGGGGTGGCGACCGGCGCGGCCGACGGCTACGGCCGCATCGCCGAGAAGCCCGCCTGCACCTTGCTGCACCTGGGGCCCGGCTATGGGAACGGCTTGGCCAACCTGCACAACGCGCGCCGCGCGTTCACCCCGGTCGTCAACGTGGTGGGGGATCACGCCACCTATCACCGCCAGTACGACGCGCCGCTGAACTCCGACATCCCGTCCATCGTCGCCGCAAACTCGCTGTGGGTGAGGTCGGCGGACACGCCGGACTCCGTGGCCGGGCTGGCCGCCGAGGCAGTGGCGGCGAGCTTCGGCCCGCCGGCTGGACCCGTGAGCCTGATCCTGCCGGCGGACTCCGCCTGGCTGGAGACCAGCAGCGAGGCGGTGATCGCCCAGAAGCCGGTGCGTCCGGCGCCCTCCGGCCAGGCGGTCGACGCCGCCGCGCGCGCCATCCGCTCGGCGACCAAGGCGGTGGTGCTGATCGGCGGCCAGGCTTGCGGGGCGGAGGGGCTGAAGCAGGCGGCGCGCCTCGCGGCCGCGGGCGTCACCGTCTACTCCGACACATTCATCGCGCGCCAGCCGCGGGGCGCCGGGATCTATGCGCCGAAGCGCATGCAGTACTTCGGCGAAATGGCCCTGCAGGAGCTGGACGGCGTCGACCTGATGGTGTTCGCCGGGACCACCCAGCCGGTGGCCTTCTTCGCCTATCCGAACCGGCCGAGCGTGCTGGTGCCCGAAGGCGCGCAGACGCTGTCGCTCGCGGAACGGAGCGAGGACGCCGTGGCCGGCCTCGCCGCCCTGGCCGACGCCCTGGGCGCGCCAGCCGAAGGTCCCGTCCAGCCGCTGAAGCTGCCCGATGCGGCCCCGAGCGGCGCGCTTAGTCCGGCGCTGGCGGGCCAGTCCGTGGCCCGTCACCTGCCCGAGAACGCCATCATCTGCGACGATGCGGTGACCTCCGGGGGCGGGATCGCCGTGCCGGCCATGACCGCCCGCCCGCACGACGTGCTGGCGCTGACCGGCGGCGCGATCGGCGCGGGCCTGCCGCTCGCCATCGGTGCGGCCGTGGCGGCGCCGGACCGCAAGGTGGTCTCCCTGAACGGCGACGGGGCGGCCATGTACACGGTGCAGTCGCTCTGGACGATGGCGCGCGAGAACCTCGACGTGACCTGCGTCGTGTTCGCCAACCACACCTATCGGATCCTCAATATCGAGATGACCCGCACGGGGGCCGGTCAGGCGGGGCCCCAGGCTTCGAAGCTGCTGGACCTCGGCGGTCCGAACATCGACTGGGTCTCGGTCGCAAAGGGCCTCGGCCTGCCCGCCGTCCGCTGCTCGACGGCGGAGGAGTTCGAGACTGCTTTCGCAGGCGCCATGGCCCAGCGCGGGCCGTTCTTCATCGAAGCGGCGATCTAAAAGAAAAGGCCCGCGGATCGCTCCGCGGGCCTTGCCCCGTTCAGCCCTATTCAGAGCCTTACGACTTGTTGCCCGGCAGCTGACAGCCGGCCATGAAGGCGCAGCCCGTGGCGGCCACGGCGTTCACGCTCGGCGTCGTCTGGTACTCGATCATGTAGCCCTTGTAGCCGTCGGCGCAGGCCACCTCGACCAGGGTCGTGCCCTTGGCCGTTTTGGCCGCCAGGCGCGAGTTCGAGACCTCGCAGGTCTTCTGGTCGAACTTGCGCAGGTCGGCGGTCAGCGACGCGTAGTCGATCTTGCCGCCGAGGCCGCACTTGTAGCCCGCGACGAGCGCGCGGCCGCAGTCGAGGACCTGGCCCTTGCCGGTGGCCGGGAACATGCCCAGCACGCTCTTGCCGTCCTTGCAGAGCAGCTCGACGACCTCCTCGTTCCCGCGCACCGGGAACAGGGCGTACTTGTCGACTTCGCAGGTGGAGCCGGCGTTCTTCGCCAGCCGGCTATAGAGCCCGGCCTGCTCGTTCTGCGCCTGGCGGGCGTCGGTCAGCTGGCAGCCGCCGAGGACGTGGACGGCCTTGGCGCACTCCAGCGCGGACTCCAGCTTGCCGGCGCCGGTGACCTTGTAGACGTAGCCCTTACCGTCCTGGCAGGACGCCTCGTAGTAGTTGGCGTTGTCCTTGGCCGTGCCGATGAAGCGGCGGTCCATCACGACGCAGCCGTTGGCGGCGGCCTGGGCGTAGGCATCGATGATCTGCAGGCGCTTGGCCTTGTCGCCGATCAGGCATTTGATGTTGCCCTCGCCGTCATCGAAGTTCAGGCAGTTCTGGGCCTGGATCGGCTTGGTCGGATCGAACGGCGCGGAGCCGATGACCACGTAGCCCGTGCCGCCCTGGCAGGCGACTTCCATGAAGGTCTGGGTCTTGCTCTGGCCGATGCCGCGGGTGTTTTCGGGCACGCACTGGACGCCCGCCTTCTGCAGCATCGGCGTCAGCACCGCCTTGGGATCGGAGTTCGCCGGCAGGATGCAGGGCAGGCCCGCCTTCTCCTGGCCCGCCTGGACCGTGTTGGCCTCGATGCAGGTGAAGGCCGAGGCCTGGCCGCCGCTCGGGGCCTGGATCACGAAGCCCATGCCCTGCTGGCAGGCGACCTCGTAGAAGCTGGTGGAGGTCTTCGCCTTCTTGTCTTCCTGCTTGCCGACCAGGCGCGCGTCGGTCACCTGGCAGTTCAGGCCCAGCGATTGCGCGATCGCCGGGGCTTCCGCCATGCCGCTCTTGCGCGCCGCTTCCGTGACGCCGCCGGCGTCGCCCTTCTTGGCTTGCGACATCGCGGCCGCCGGGACCAGCACGGCGGCTACGAGCGCCGCCACCAGCCCGAATGCTTTAGGCCTCATCTTGGAACTCTCTCCTGGTGGATTCCTCTCGCGCGCACATAAGCGCTGCGAACGCCCCAGGGTCAAGGTGACCGATGAAGCCGGCCGAAGTGTGGCGTTATTCCAAGAGCTTAGCTTCAGGGGCTAGGCAGGGCGGACCTTCAGCCGCGCGCCGTCGACGCCCACCACCTCCACCTCGGCGCCTGCCTTGAGCCGCTCGCCGCCGTCGAGCTCGGCGGCCCACTCCTTGCCGTCGATGAACACCCGGCCGGACCGGCCCTCGAAGACGCCCACCGCCGCGGCCCTGCGCCCGATCAGGCGGCCGACGTTGTCGTTGATGTCGGCGCCCTGCCCCACCACCGAGCGCGGCAGGTATCGCCGCGCCGCCAGCGTCGAGACGATGGTGATGGCGGCGTAGACCAGCAGCGTGGGCGCCAGAGGCAGGCCGGTGAGCGCGATCACGCCCACCACCGCCGCCGAGGCCGACGCCCAAAGCAGCCAGCCGGACCCGGTCAGGATCTCGATGCCCAAGAGGGCCGCGGCCAGTCCCATCCACGCCCAGAAGGCGTGCTGTCCGTAGAGGTCAAGAAGCGTCGTCATGGTGCTGCCTCACGCGGTGGGAGGGACGGCCGGACCGCTGAGGCCGGCGCGTGATCGCGGACGCGCGGTTGCGGCGGGCGGGGGCGGCGGGCCGTCGGCGCCGATGGCCTTCACCAGCTCGCCGACGCCGCCGATCGTGCCGACCAGCGCGCTCATCTCGGCGGGGACGATCACCAGCTTCTGCTGCGGGCTGTCCGCCAGCCGTCCGAACGCCTCCACGTACTTCTGGGCCACGAAGTAGTTGATGGCGTTCACGTCGCCACGGGCGATCGCCTGCGACACCATCTCGGTGGCCTTGGCTTCGGCCTCGGCCTCGCGCTCGCGGGCCTCCGCGTCGCGGAAGGCGGCTTCGCGGCGGCCCTCGGCTTCGAGGATCGCCGCCTGCTTGGCGCCCTCGGCGCGGGCGATGGCGGCCTGCCGCTCGCCGTCGGCCTCGGTGATGACCGCGCGCCGCTCGCGCTCGGCCTTCATCTGGCGGGCCATGGCGTTGGTGATGTCCGGCGGCGGCTGCAGGTCCTTGATCTCGATGCGGGCGGCCTTGACGCCCCACGGAGTGGTCGCGTCGTCGATGACGTTCAGCAGCTTGGTGTTGATCTGGTCACGCTGGCTCAGCACCTCGTCGAGGTCCATGGACCCCACCACCGTGCGCAGGTTGGTCATCGCGAGCTGGCCGATGGCGTAGTGCAGGTTGTCGACCCGGTAGGCGGCGGCTGCGGCGTCCATGACCTGGATGAAGACGATGGCGTCCACCTGGATCACCGCGTTGTCCTTGGTGATCACGTCCTGGCGTGGGACGTCGAGCACCTGCTCCATCATGTTCACCTTGCGGCCGATGCCCTCGACGAAAGGCGTGAGGAAGCTGATCCCCGGCTTCAGCGTCCGGGTGTAGCGGCCGAAACGCTCGACCGTGTATTCGCGCCCCTGCGGCACGATCTTGATGGCGCCCAGCGCGACGATCACCGCCAGCGCCAGAAAGACCAGAGCGACAGCAAACCCCATGTTCTTGGCTCCCGACTTAGGAAGCCAAGTCTAACGGCGGCCAGGAACTCACGATACGGAAATCGAGAGCTGCTCGCCCGATTCTAGACCTTGCCCTTGCAGGCCTTGCGCACCTGGGCGGCCATGGCGTGCTCGCCCTTGTCGACGGCGATCCGTCGGGCGTCGGCGCACCGGCCTTGGGCGATCGCGGCGTTCACCTGGTCCAGCACCTCCAGCCGGCCGTTCTGCATCTCGTACCGCATGCGCACCTGAGGGCTGGGCATGGCGCCGGGACGCGCACAGTCGCCGGGGGCCCAGCCGGTGGCGTGGGTGCAGAGGCTGCGCGGTTCAGCCGGCTCGCGGGCGGGCGCCGTCTGGGCGGACGAGAGGGCGGGCAGCGCCAGGACGGCGAGGCCGAGGAGGAGAGGCAGAGGACGCATGAACGACTGCTCCTTCAGGAAGGGGGCACTACCGCTTGCGGCAAGCCCGTTTGATCTGGGCGGCCAGGTCGTGGAGGCCTTCGTTGGTGGCGATCTTGCGCGCGCCGTCGCAATCGCCCTGCTGCAGGGCGCCGTCGATCTGGTCCCGGGTGCTTTCCCACTCGCGCTTGCCGCCGGCGGCGTTCTTGCCCCCGCGGCGCTCGCCCACGAAGCTGTCCATGCCGCTGGAGGCAGGCCGCAGCTTGTCCGCGGCGGCCTTCTCGGCCGGCGTCAGGGGCTTGGCGGGGGGATCGGCGGCCAGGGCGGGCATGGCCAGCAGCGAGAGGCCCAGGGCCACAGCGACACAACGCATACGAAAACTTCCTCTGGTCTCAAGACGTTCGGCGAAAAGGCTACGCGACTTGCCGCAGCCGCGCCAGCCGCCACGCTCGCGCCAAGGTCGCAGGTCTGCTAGCGGGGGCCATGCTTCGCCAAGCCGCCGCCCTCCTGGTCCTGGCCCTGCTCACCGCCGCGGCGGCGCCGGCCGCCAAGGCCCCGACGCCAAAAGCGGCCGCGGCGAAGGCCGCCCCGCCGGCCAAGGCGCCGGCGCCAAAGCCCGCCGCGGCCTTCGAGCCTGGCGACCCGTCGAGCCTCGTCGGCCTGCTCAACGCCGCGGGCGCCAGGGCCCAGCTCGGCCAGAGAGCCCAGGACACCGTCCAGGTCGCGGCCACGTCGCCCGCCGCCAACTTCTCCGTGCTCTTCGTGGGCTGCAGCGCCCAGGGTCGAGACTGCCAGGCCGCGGTCTACGACAGCCCCTTGCCCGGGTCGGCGAACCTGCAGCAGATCAACGGCTTCAACCAGAGCTCGGCGATGTGCCGCGGCTACCAGGACAGGGCCGGCCGGCCGCACGTGGTCTATTCGGTGCTGACCTTCGCCAGCACCACCCGCGAGCAGACCCTGGCCCAGCTCGGCGGATGGCAGGGATGCCTCGCCGACTTCGCCCGCTTCCTGAAGGACCCGACGAGCTACCTCGCCGAGGCGCCTTAAGCGCATGTTACATCGGGCGACAGGCCTAGTTGCGCGAGTCAGCGCGACAACTCTCGAGGTTGGCTAAGCTACTGTTCTACAATGTGAAAGATCCTAAAAGAGTGTATCGCGCAGCTCGTGTGGGACCAAAGATTCAGGCCGGCTCCGTCGCCGGCGTCCTCAGGGCGGCCACGCGGTCGAGGGCCGCTTCGGCCTCGGCCATGATCCGGCGGACGATCTCGCCGGCCGGCAGGACGTCGCGGACGCCGCCGGCCGACTGGCCCATGGCGAAGGCCGAGCGGTCGGGATCGAGGCCCTCGACCTGGCCGCCGATGCCGCCCATGACGCCGGCGCGGTGGGACAGGATGGCCTGCTGCGGGAAGGGCTGTATCTCTTCCGGACGGCGCTCCCAGTCTTCGACGTAAGCGTTCTTCTTCACCCGCATCGGCTTGCCGGAATAGCTCCGGGTCCGGACGGTGTCCTCGTCGGAGGCCTCCACGATGACGTCGCGGTACATCTGCCCGGCGTGGGCCTCGTCGCTAGCGATGAAGCGCGTTCCCATCCAGACGCCGACGGCCCCGAGGCTGAGCGCCGCGGCCAGCCCGCGGCCGTCGTAGAGTCCGCCGGCGGCCACCACCGGGATCTTCACGGCTTCCACGGCCTGGGCGACGAGCGGCATGGTGCCGACGAGACCCGTGTGGCCGCCGCCCTCGCCCCCCTGGCAGATCACCGCGTCGCAGCCGGCCTGCTCGGCCTTCACCGCGTGCTTCACCGCCCCGCAGACGACCATGACCTTCAGGCCGGCCGTCTTGAGCTTCTCCATGATCGGCATGGGCACGCCGAGACCGGCGACGAAGGCGCTGGCGCCCTCCTCGATGATGATCTCCACCGAGGCGGTCAGGCTGTCGGGGCTGGCGGCCAGCAGGTCGACGCCGAACGGCTTGTCGGTGAGGCTCTTCACCTGCCGCATCTGCTCGCGGATGAAGTCGGGGGTGCGCCCGGCCATGCCGAGCACGCCATAGCCGCCGGCGTTGGAGACCGCCGCCACAAGCTCGGCGTAGGACACCCCGCCCATGCCCGCGAGCATGATCGGGTGCTGCATGCCGAGCAGATCGCAGAGCTTGGTGTGCAGGGTCATGGCGGGGCTCCGGGGACTTTCTGCGAAGATGGCGCAGCGCGGGCACCGAGGAAACGGTGACGCGAGGTCATTTCCCTCCCCTACTGGGGAGGGGCAGGCCGCGGAGCGGACGGCGTGAGGATGTGTGGGACTGGATTTGGGAGTGCGCTTGATCGCGACTTCCTCACCCGGCTCGCCGCAGGCGAGCTGTCCCTCCCCAGGAGGGGAGGGAAAACACCGTCTTCGAGGCCTAGAAGATCGTATAGCCGCCGTCGATGACGAAGCTGTCGCCGGTGTGGAACCTCGAGGCGTCGGAGGCCAGGTAGACGGCGATGCCGGAGAAGTCGTCGCCTTCGCCCCAGCGGCGCATAGGCACCCTGCCGATGGCCTTCTCGTTGAAGGTGTCCCACTTCTGCAGGCCGGCGGTCATGTCGGTGGCGATCCAGCCCGGCAGGATGGAATTGGCCCGAATGCCGTAGCGGGCGTACTCGACGGCGAGCCCCCGGACCATGGAGAGCACCGCCCCCTTCGTCGAGGCGTAGGCCTGGTTGCGCGGCGCGCCGTGGATCGCCGACGTGGACGAGGTGACCACCAGGGAGCCGCCGGGGTCGCCCGCCTTCGCGCGCTCCACCATGTGCCGGGCCGCCTCGCGGAAGGTCCAGAACACCGCGTCCAGGTTCACCGTCGTGACGCGGCGCCACTTCTCGGTGGTCATCTCCTCGAAGGGCGCGCCGCCGCCGATGCCGGCGTTGGCGGCGCAGAAGTCGAGCCGGCCGAACCGCTGCAGCACCTCGGCGACCCCGGCCACCACCGAAGCCTCGTCGGCCACGTCGACCTTCTGGACCAGGACGTCGACGCCGTGGGCCTTCAGCGTCTCCTCGGCCTTGGCGTTCTTCTCCGGGTTCTGGCCCCAGACGGCGACGTTGGCGCCGGCCGCGGCCAGGCCTTCGGCCATCCCCAGGCCGATGCCCCCGTTGCCGCCGGTGATCAGCCCCACCTTGCCCGTCAGGTCGAACGGCTTGAACGCCATGGTGCAGGTTCCCTCAGATGTCGTTGCGTCCCGCTTAGGCCGCCGTCCAGCCGCCGTCCACCGGCAGGGCCGCGCCGGTGACGCCGGCGCCCATGTCGGAGACGAGGTAGAGCATCAGGCCGGCCAGCTGGTCGTACTCGATGAAGCTCTTGTTGGGCTGGGCGGCGAGGATGACCTCCTCCACGACGCGGTCCTCGCTGATGCCGCGGGCCTTGGCCTGGTCGGCGATCTGGCCCTCCACCAGCGGGGTCTTCACATAGCCCGGGCAGATGGCGTTGACGGTGATCCCCTGGCGGGCGACCTCGAGCGCGCAGGACTTGGTGAAGCCCACGATGCCGTGCTTGGCCGCCACATAGGCTGACTTGAACGGCGAGGCGACGAGGCCGTGCGCGGAGGCCAGGTTGACCACCCGGCCGCGCCCCTGGCGCTTCATGATCGGCAGCGCCGCGCGCGTGGCGTGGAAGGCGCTGGTCAGATTGATGGCGATGATCGCGTCCCACTTCTCGATGGGGAACTCGTCCACGGGCGCGACGTGCTGGATGCCGGCGTTGTTGACCAGGACGTCGAGCCGGCCGAACTCGCGCTCGGCATAGGCGACGAGGTCGGCAATCTCCGCGGGCCTGGTCATGTCCGCGCCGTGGTAGCGGACCTCGACACCGTGCCCGGCGGCGATGCGGAGGCGGTCGGCCTCGATCTTCTGCGCGTCCCCGAAGCCGTTCAGCACGACGTTGACGCCCTGAGCCGCGAGCGCCTCGGCCATCGCCTGACCGATGCCGCTGGTGGAGCCGGTGACGACGGCGACCTGGCCTTGAAGGTTGTACGGCGCGGGCATCAGGACTTCTTCTGCTGGGAGGGCGGCGGGGGCTGGGGCCGCACGAAGGTGAATTCCTCGTCGGTCGAGGCGGCCGGATCGAACCGGTACCCGTCGGCGTCGAAGGCCTTCACGTCGGCCGCCCGCTGCACGCGGTTGAGGATGGCCCAGCGGGCGAGCGAGCCCCGCGCGCGCTTGGCGTAGAAGGAGATGATGCGGGCCTCCCCGTCCTTCTCCTCCAGGAAGCGGCAGGTGACCACGGGCAGCTTCAGCGCCGCGCGGTCGACGGCGTCGAAGTACTCGCCGCTGGCGCAGTTCACGAGCGTCTTGTCCTTGTGCCCCATGGCCGTGGCGTTGAGGGCTTCGGCGATGGCGGCGCCCCAGAAGTCGTAGAGATTCTGCCCGCGCCTGGTCTTCAGCCGGCTGCCCATCTCAAGACGGTAGGGCTGAATGGCGTCGAGCGGGCGCAGCAGGCCGTAGAGCCCGGAGAGGATGCGGACATGGTCCTGCGCCCAGGCCAGGTCCTTCTTGGACAGCGTGCGCGCCTGTAGGCCCTGGTAGACGTCGCCGTTGAAGGCGAAGGCGGCCTGCAGGCCCTCCTCGGACGCCGGGTCGAAGGCCTGGAAGCGGTCGCGGTTAAGCTTGGCGAGGTCGTCGGAGAGCGACATCAGCCGCTTCAGGTCGGCGGCCTTCAGCTTCTTCGTGACCTTGGCCAGCTCGGCGGTCTCCTGGGTCAGCTCCGGCGTGGTCAGGGGCGCGGAGAGAGGCGCCGCATCGAAGTTCAGCGCCTTGGCGGGGGAGAGCACGATCAGCATCGCGCGCACCCTTTGGCCTGACTTGGCGGTGAAGGGAAGCGCTAGAACAGCACCCGGGGATTCATGATGCGCTTGGGGTCGAGCGACGCGCGGATCGCCGCCATGGTCGCCACTTCCACGGCCGACTTATAGCGGCGGGCCTCCTCGGTCTTCATGGAGCCCAGGCCGTGCTCGGCGCTGATCGACCCGCCCAGTTCGGCGACGATGTCGTGGACGATGCGGGAGCCTTCATCGCGCCGGGCCGCGTGGGCCGCATCGTCGCCGCCGTCGGGGCGCAGCACGTCATAGTGGATGTTGCCGTCGCCCATGTGGCCGAAGGCGGCGATGCGGCTGCCCGGAGCGAAGGCCTGCATGGCCGCGGTGGCGCGCTCCAGGAACCCCGCCACGCGGCTCACCGGCACCGAGACGTCGTGCTTCCAGGTGGCGCCCTCCGGCTTCTGGGCCGGCGACTGGTTCTCGCGGATGGCCCACAGCGCCTTTGCCTGGGCATCCGTCTGGGCGACGACGGCGTCGCGGATCAGGCCGGCCTCAAGGCCGGCCTCGAGGAAGCGCGACATGGCCGCTTCCGCCGAGCCCGGCTCGCCGGACGAGAACTCCGCCAGCACGTACCAGGGATGCGGCTCGGCGAGCGGATCGCGCGTGCCGGCGATGTTCTTGAGGGCGAAATCGACGCCGAGCCGGCCCATCAACTCGAAGGCCTCCACGGCGCCGCCGGTCTCCTCCTTGGCCCGGGCCAGGAGCTCGATGGCCGCGCGCGGGCTCTCCACCCCGATCATGGCCACGGCGCGCGACGCCATCACCGGATAGAGCTTCAGCGCCGCGGCGGTGACCACGCCCAGCGTACCCTCGGCGCCGATGAGGAGCTGCTTCAGGTCGTAGCCGGTGTTGTCCTTGCGCAGCCGCTTCAGGCCGTTCCAGACCTCGCCGGTGGGCAGCACGGCCTCCAGGCCCAGCACCAGGCTGCGCACCATGCCGTAGCGCAGCACCTGGGTGCCGCCGGCGTTGGTCGAGACGATCCCGCCCACCGTGGCGGTGCCTTCCGACGCGAGCCCCACCGGGAAGCGCCGGTTCACGCCGGCGGCGGCCTCGTGCACGGCGGCCAGCGTCACGCCCGCCTCGGCCACCACCACATCGTCGAAGGCGTCGAGGTCGCGCACAGCCCGCATGCGCTCGGTCGAGAGCAGCACCTCGCCCTGCGGGATCTGGCCGCCCACCAGCCCCGTGTTGCCCCCCTGGGTGGTGATCGGCACGCCGGCCTCGAAGCAGATGCCAACCACCGCGGCCACGTCCTCAGTGCTCTTCGGCAGCGCCAGGAATGGGGTCGTGCCGGTCCAGCGGTCGCGCCATTCCAGGAGCTTCGGGGCCAGCCGCTCCGGGTCCTGGCTCCAGCCGCCCTCGCCCAGCACCGCCTTCAGGCGGGACATCACGTCGGCGGGCACGGGCGCGGTCATGGCAGGAAGATAGCCGCGCCTAGCCGACAAACCCAGCCGCGCGCTTCAGCCGGTCGTTGATCGCCTCGCCCAGGCCCTCGTCGGGGATCGGGGCCACGGCGATGCCGCTGGCCCCGCTGCGGTCGGCGGCGCGCAGATAGGCGAAGAGGTTGGCGGCGGCCTCGGCGAGGTCGCCGGAGGGGCTGAGGTTCCAGACGTGCGGACGCGCCGGCGCCTCGCCGAAGGCGAGGAATGCCTCCCGCCGCAGCGGCGTGACGGCGCCGAGGCGCACGGGCAGCTTCGGCGCGTAGTGGCGGGACAGGCGGCCCGGCGAGCGGCTCGCGTCCAGGTCCGCCTCCGCCAGCGGGCCGATCATCAGCTCGACCTCGGCCCG
This sequence comes from Phenylobacterium sp., assembly GCF_036563285.1. Lineage (GTDB taxonomy): Bacteria > Pseudomonadota > Alphaproteobacteria > Caulobacterales > Caulobacteraceae > Phenylobacterium. Next base: position 1,285,045 of record NZ_DATCMR010000011.1, on the reverse strand, counting down.
CATCACAGCGCCCGGCCGCAACATCCGCGGCTTGTCGAGCAGGGCGATGACCGTGGATTCCAGCCCGATCCGGCAGGGACCTCCATCGAGGGCGGCCTCCGCGAACTCTCCGGTCTCCTCGATAGCGTCGAGGAAGTTGGTCGGGCTGGGCCGGCCGGAGCGGTTGGCGGAGGGCGCCACGATGGGGCCGCCGAAGGCCCTAATCAGCGCATGCGACAGCGGGTGCGCCGGCGCACGGACGGCGACGGAGTCGAGGCCGGCGCGGGCGAGGTCGCTGACGCCGGTCCCCCGCGCGGGCAGGACGAGCGTCAAGGGACCGGGCCAGAACCGCCGCGCCAGCCGAAGCGCCCGCTCGTCGAACTCCGCGATCTCCTGGGCCATGGCGAGGTCGGCCACGTGGGCGATCAGCGGATTGAAGGCCGGACGGCCCTTCGCCTCGTAGACCTTCGCCACGGCGCGGGCGTTGGCGGCGTTGGCCGCCAGGCCGTACACGGTCTCGGTGGGCAGGATCACCAGCCCGCCGCCCCGCAAGGCCGCGACTCCGCGGGAAATGGCTTTCTCGTCGTCCACAGGGGGTGGTTACACCGGCGGAGGCGCAGCCCCTAGCCCTGCTGGCGCTTACGGGCGGCGACGAGGCCAATGCGCACGCGCACCTGCCCCGGCACCTGATCGGTTCGGGCCCACTCGCCCTGGCCCACACCGAAGTCGCGGCGATCCAAGGCGACCTCGCCTTGGGCCTGCGCCCGGTCACCCGCGATGGTCAGCCGGAACGGCAGGTCCAGCGGACGGCTGACGCCGCGCATCGTGAGCGTTCCGTGCGCCACGAAGCCGCCCGCGGTCTTCCGGAAGTCTTCGGCCTCGAACTCGGCGCGGGCATGCCGCCCCAGGTCGAACCAGTCGGGCCCGCCAAGCGCCTGGTCCCGCTGCCGGTCGCCGGTGGTGACGGAGGCGAGATCGAGCCGCACCCGCACCCGCGCCTTCTCCAGCTCCGCGGGATCGAAGCGGATGTCGGCGTCCCAGCGTCCGATGCGGCCCTCGATGGGCCGGCCGCCCCAGGCGGTAGCGAAGGTGACGCTTGAGCCGGGCTGCACCGACCAGCGGTCGCCGCCTTCCACGTCCCGCGGCTCCTGCGCCTCCAGCGGCTCGCCGCCCCCCGACGTGGCCTGCCGCGGCGTGGCCACCCCGGCCGGCGGCTGGACGACGAGCCCGAAGCCGGCGACCGCCAGCGCTGCGAGCCCGATCGGGAACAGCCGCGGCTCGAACCAGCGGCCCGCGCGTGCGCCGGGCGCCATCCGGGCCAGCACCGGCTCGTCGCGGCTGAACAGCTGGTGCTTCAGGGCCCCGGCCACATGAAGGGCCGCCAGCACGTAGAAGACCTTGATCAGGCTCTCGTGGACGCCCTCGCCCACGTCGTGCCAGGCCTCGCCCGCCAGCGGCAGGTGGGGCCACGGGACGAGGCCAAAGAGCAGGGTCGGGATGCGGATCTCGCTCGTGGAGACCATGATCCAGCCGGTCAGCGGCATGCCGACCATGACCAGGTAGAAGCCGGCGTGGGTGAGCCTCGCCAGGGTGCGTTCCCAGCGCGCCATGGTCTCGGGAAGCGGCGGCGGCGGGTTGAGGAGGCGCCACGCGAGGCGCACCAGGCTGAGCAGCAGGATGGTGATCCCCACCGACTTGTGCAGCTGCACGACGGCGAAGGCCTCGGGGCTGCGGTCCTCCATCCGCGAGGCGAGCACGATCTGCAGCAGGATGGCCGCCGCGATGGTCCAGTGCAGCGCGATGGCGACCGCGGCGTAGCGGCCGCTGCCGACCGCGCGGGGATCTTGCGAAGCCTCGGTCATGCCCCTCTCTAGCCTCCCGCGACGTCGTCGGACTAGAAGACGCGCCTGAGGAGCCCGATCCATGACCTTCCGCGCCCCCGTCCGCGACCTGGCGTTCGCACTTTCGACCGTCGGCCACGACGCGCTGCTGAAGCGCGCCTATCCGGACCTGGACGCCGACACCGTCGCCGCCGTGCTGGAGGCGGCCGGGGCCTTCACCACCGACGTGCTGGCCCCGCTGAACCGGAGAGGCGACATCGAGGGGGCGACGTTCGAGAACGGGGTGGTGCGCGCCGCGCCGGGGTTCGCCGACGCCTACCGCCAGTTCGCCGAGCAGGGCTGGAACTCTCTCTCGGCCGAGCCGGAGTTCGGCGGCCAGGGGCTCTCGAAGCCCATGGAGCTGGCGGTCTTCGAGATGGTGCACGCCGCCAACATGGCGTTCGGGCTGTGTCCCATGCTGACCCAGGCGGCCATCGAGGCGCTGACCCAGCACGGCACCGAGCGGCAGAAGCGGCTGGTGCTGCCGAAGCTGGTCTCCGGCGAGTGGACCGGGGCCATGGTGCTGACCGAGCCGCAGGCCGGCACCGACCTCGCCGCGCTCACCACCCGGGCCGAGCCGGACGGGGCCGGGGGGTACAGGCTCTACGGGCAGAAGATCTTCATCACCTGGGGCGACCACGACGCGACCGACAACATCGTCCACCTGGTGCTGGCCCGCACGCCCGACGCGCCTTCGGGGATCAAGGGGATCAGCCTGTTCCTGACCTCCAAATTCGAGCTGGGCGACGACGGGGCGCTGGGCGCGCGCAACGACTTCCGGCCGGGCTCCATCGAGCACAAGCTGGGCATCCACGGCTCGCCCACCTGCGTGATGCTCTACGAGGGCGCCAAGGCCGAGCTGGTCGGCGAGCTGGGCCAGGGCCTGCCGCACATGTTCGTCATGATGAACGCCGCGCGCCTGCAGGTGGGCGTCCAGGGCGTGGCCATCGCTGAGCGGGCCTTCCAGCAGGCGCTGGCCTTCAGCCAGGAACGCAAGCAGGGCCGGGCCGCCTGGGACGCCCAGGGGATGATCTGGGGCCACCCGGACGTGCGCCGCATGCTGATGCTGTCGAAGGCCAAGATCGAGGCGGCGCGGGGCATCTGCCTTACGACCGGCGTGCTCGCCGACCTGGCGCGGTTCGCCGACAGCGAGGAGGAGCGGCTCGCGGCCCGGGCGCGGCAGGAGCTGCTCACGCCGATCGCCAAGGCCTGGTCCACGGACGTCGGCGTGGAGGTGGCCTCGCTCGGCGTGCAGGTGCACGGCGGCATGGGCTTCATCGAGGAGACGGGGGCGGCCCAGCACTATCGCGACGCCCGCATCGCGCCGATCTACGAAGGCACCAACGGCATCCAGGCGCTGGACCTGGTGGGCCGCAAGGTCCCGATGGCCCAGGGCGCGGTGATGCGCGAGCTGTGCGCCGAGATGCTGCTGACGGCGCAGGGCCTGACGGAGGGCCCGGAGCTGGCGCCGGTGGGCCGCCGGCTCGCGGCCGGGGTCGCCGCCCTGGAGCGGGCCACCGACTGGATCCTGGCCAACGGCGGGGCGCCGGCGGCGGCGGCGGCCACGCCCTACCTGAAGCTCGCCGGCGACGTGATCGGCGGCTGGATCCTGGCCCGCCAGGGCGCCGCGGCCGCGGGCTCGGACGACCCATGGCTGCAGGGCAAGGTGGCGCTGGCGCGCCTCTACGCGGGCCAGGTGCTGTCGACGGCGCCCGGCCTCGCCGACAGCGTCTGCGAGGGCGTCGAGGACCTGGAGCGCATGCCGGCCGCGGCGCTGGCCGGCTAGAGCGGCGCGTCGGAGCTCAGGCGATAGAAGCAGGTCTGCGCGCCCTCGACGCCGAAGTCGTTGTCGGTGGCCAGGATCAGCTCGCGGTCGGAAACTAGGGCGAGGCCTTCCAGGTCGGCGGCGACCTCCGGCGCGTCGTCCGTGGAGAAGACCAGGGTCTTGGTGAGCGCCGGCCGGCTCAGCTCGACACGGTAGATGCGGGCGCTCTTCGTCACCCGCTCCAGCACCAGCAGCCGGTCCTCGCCCACGCAGACCAGCTCGCAGACCTTCAGGTCCTTCTGCGAGACGTCCTCGTCGGCCGTGAAGCTGGCGGGGGGATCGAACGGGTAGAGGTGCTCGGCCAGCAGTGCGCCGGTCTGCGCGTCGAGCGTCCAGATGAGGGTGGAGCCCGGCCCGGCGCCCTGCAGCGCGCTCTGGAAGCCCACGTACAGGCGCCGCTCGTCGGCCGAGACAGCCAGGCCCTCGAACCCGCGGTTCAGCCGCCGCTCCAGCGCCCGAGCCGGCAGCACGGCCTCGGCGCCCGGGAGGTCGAGGCCGGCCGCGGTCCAGCGGCGGCGCACGCCGCCGGCGGCGTCCACCTTCAACAGGGACGGGCCATATTCCTCCGCCACCCAGAAGGAGCCGTCGGAGAGCGCGACCACCGCCTCGGTGTCGGCGCCGTAGGGATCGGCGGGAAGCCGGCGGCCGTCGAGGTCGAAGGCGGGCTCCATGTCCGCCTCCCGGCTGCCGGGCAGCGGCAGTCCCGATAGCGGCCGGCCGTCGGACGTCGTCAGCCGCAGGGTGCGGACCAGCTCGACGCCGGCCGCCCCGACCTGCAGCTCGGCGAGCGTGGGACCAAGGTCCGGCCGCGGCAGCACCTTGGCGCCGTCCACGCCGGCCAAGGGGCGCAGATGCTCGAGGCCGTAGCGCTGGACGGCGGCCGCGATCTTGATGTTCGGCCCCCGGTCTCCGATCCCCCAGATCCGGCCCGGCGGATCGCCCGGCCGCCGCGCGAGGCCGGAGCCCACGCCCAGCGTCAGCCGCATCGTTGCGCCCGGCAGGACGACCTCCCCCAGCGGCGGGTCGGTCCAGGCGAGCGGCTCGACCCTAGGCGGCGGCAAGTGTCGGCAGGTCGTGCAGCGCGGGGTCCAGGCCCTTGCCCATCAGGTCGATGAAGTTGTCGCGGTAGAAGCGGCGCTTCGCCCGCTCGCTGACGCCCTCGAGGCTGTCGTTGAATCGCTTCAGCGGATTGCGGCCGCCTTCCACGTGCGGGAAGTCGGAGGAGAACAGGATCATCTCCTCGCCGGAGTTCTCGATGATCCAGCGCGTGTCCTCGTGCGGATAGGGCGTGACGCGCAGCTGGCGGCGCAGGATCTCCGACGGCTTGCCGGTGAGCTTCTGCAGCCGCTCCTCGCGCCCGAAGGCGGCGACGCCGGAATCCAGGAACTTCATCAGGCTGGGCAGCCACGAGGCGCCGAGCTCGATGGCGCCGAACTTGAGGTTCGGGAAGCGGTCGAAGACGCCGTCGACGACGAGGGCGGAGAGGGTCTGCCAGACGCTGAGCGGGATGGCCATGAAGGTGAGCGAGGTGAAATTCTCGTCGCCGCCGTGGAAGTCCTTCACGTAGGGCAGGCCATTCTCCAGGTAGTCGCGGTGCATCTTCTCCTCGCCGCCCACGTGGAAGAGGATCGGCAGGCCGGCCTCCTCGACCAACGCCCAGAGCGCATCGAGCTCCACGTGGCTGGGTGAGAAGCCCGGCGGATGGCGCGACGGGACGATGATGGCCTTGGCGCCCATGGCGATGGCCTCGCGGGCCAGCTCCGGCGCGCGGGCGCGGTCGATCAGCGGCACGTAGCCAGTGGCCAGCAGCCGACGGTCCACCGAGCAGAACTCGGTCATCATCCGGTTGTGGGCGCGGGCCGTCTCGATGGCGAGCTCGACCTCGCCCATCTGCTCCAGGCCGAAGTTGGAGAGGCAGGCGGTGGTGAACACCAGCTGGCTGGCGAAGCCCAGGTAGTCGAGGGTCTTCGGGCGGTCATCGGCGACGAAGGCACCCAGCGCCTCGTAGTTCTTGCGCAGCAGGATGTTGGCCTCCGCGCCGGCGCGGAACTCGGGGTCGCGCTGCTTCTCCGCCGCCTTGGCGAACCACTCCGGCAGCACGTCCTTGCGCCCCGTCTTCTCCACGAAGGCGTCGCGGAACTTCGGGTCGATGTACCGATTGATTGTGCCCGGCAGCTCCATGACGTGGGAGTCCGCGTCGTGGATGGTTTGGCCCTCGACGTACGGCATGCGAAATCCTCCCGGATGGCGTCTTCTTTTGCCGACATTCCGCGCCTCGACCCGACCGTGCGTCAAGCGCTCTGGCGCCGGCATCCGGTCGAGGTGGCCAAGGAACTGATCGGCTGGACCCTGCTGGTCGGCGGCGCCGGCGGGCGTATCGTCGAGACCGAGGCCTACCACCACGAGGACCCAGCCTCGCACTCCTTCACGGGCCCGACGCCCCGAAACGCGGTGATGTTCGGTCCGGTCGGCCGGGCTTATGTCTACCGGTCCTACGGCATCCACTGGTGCCTGAACGTCGTGTGCGGGCCGGATCCCGGCAGCGCCGTGCTGATCCGGGCCCTGGAGCCCACCCAGGGCCTGGAGCTGATGGCCGAGCGGCGCGGCCTCGCCGATGCCCGCGCGCTCTGCTCCGGCCCCGGCAAGCTGTGCCAGGCGCTGGCGATCACGCGGGAGCACGACGGCATGAGGCTGGAGGCTGCGCCGTTCGAGCTGCATCCGGGGACGAACGCCGGGCTGATCGAGGGCCCGCGCATCGGCATCACCAAGGGCGTCGAGGCGCCCTGGCGGTTCGGGGAAGCCGGCTCGAAGTTCCTCAGCCGGCCCTTCCCTCAGTCGTCCGCGAAGGTGCGCGTCAGGTCGAGGACGCCGCGACCGTAGACCGGGTCCACGCCAGGTTCGCCGGCGTCGCGGGCGGTCGCCAGAACGCGGGCGGCGGCGTCGCGGCCGCTCATGCCGGGGTTCGCTTCCAGCGTCAGGGCGATGGCGCCGGCCACATAGGGCGCGGCGAAGGACGTGCCCGACCGCAGCCGGCACTTGCGCGCGCAGTCCGTGAGGATCCACTCCCCCGGGGCTGCGATATACCAGGGCTGGGTCGCGCCGGCCCTGTTCGACCAGCGGGTGATCTCGCCGTAGTAGCCCGTGGCGCCGGCCACGACGATCGAGCCCGAGTAGCGGGCATCGGCGGCGTAACGCGCCGGCCAGGTGGGCTCCGCGCCCTCGCGGTTGCCCGCGGCGATGACGACGGCGGCGCCGCTGTCCACCAGCCGCTTCAGGGCGGTCTCGAACCGATCGCCGAGCGGTTTCCGGCCCTGCAGCGGCAGGACCACGACCTGCGCCCTCTGCTCGCGGGCGTAGTCCAGCCCCTTGGCCAGGTCGGCGGGGCGGAAGGCGCACTGACCGTCGAGGCCGCCGTCCACGTCGGCCCGGATCGACAGCACCGTGGCGTTGTAGGCGACGCCCACCATGCCGCGGCCGTTCAGCGCCGAGGCCAGCGGCCCGGCCACGAGGCTGCCGTGGCGGTCCACGGCGGGCAGCGCGCGGTCGGTCACCACGTCTGTGGACTTCTTGGAGACGTTGCGGAGCAGCTCCCGCTGCGCCTGCTGCAGCCCACAGTCCACGATGGCGACGGTCACGCCGCGGCCGCTGAGGCCAGCGGCGTAGGCGGCCTGGGCGCCGATGGCCTCCAGGCCCCAGCTCTTGCGGTACTCGTCCGTGTTCGGCTTGGGCCGCGAGGCCGCGGCGGCCGAGCCCCCGGCGCCGATTGCGACGGCCATCGCCGCGGACACCAAGCCGCGGCCAAAGGAGCTGGATACGCGCCCCATCACACCCTCATTTCCGGAAAGAGGTGGTGAGATGGGGAGCCGCGGCCGCGCGGCAAGCGCGGCCGTGAGGCCCTAGAGCTGGGCCAGCAGGTAGTCGGCGGCGGAGACCTTGAATTCGCCCGGCTGCTCGACGTTGAGCTCCTTCACGACGCCGTCGTCGACGATCATGGAGTAGCGCTGCGAGCGGGTCCCCATGCCGAACTTGCTGGCGTCGAACTCCAGGCCGACGGCCTTGGCGAAGGCCCCGCCGCCGTCGGCGAGCATGACGATGTCCTCGCCCACCGCCTGGTCCTCGGCCCAGGCGCGCATGACGAAGGCGTCGTTGACGCTGACGCAGGCGATGGTGTCGACGCCCTTGCCCTTGATGTCGCCGGCCAGCTGCTTGAAGCCCGGCAGGTGCTTGGCCGAGCAGGTCGGGGTGAAGGCGCCCGGGACGGCGAACAGCGCCACCTTCTTGCCCTTGAAGAACTCCTCGCTGGAGACCGGCTTCGGGCCTTCGGCGGTCGCCTGGGTGAGCGTCACGTTCGGCAGCCTGTCGCCGACTTGGATGGTCATGGCCCGTCCTCCTGGAATGGTCGCGCTTGTCAGATAGCGACAACGACGCCCGCCGCAACCAAGCACGTGCAGACGGACCTTGAAAGCGCCGCGCTCAGGGTTTCAAAGTCGGCCCGATGGACGACGGCTACTTCACCGGCCAACTGCTGATCGCCATGCCGGGGATCGCCGACCCCCGGTTCGAGCGGGCGCTCATCCTGGTCTGCGCGCACGACGAGCGCCACGCCATGGGCCTGGCCGTGAACCGGCCCGTGGAGGGGATGACCGTGCCGGACATTCTCGAGCGGCTGGAGATCAAGGACGCCATCAAGGCGCCGCGCGACCTGGTGCTGATGGGCGGCCCCGTCGAGCGCGAGCGGGGCTTCGTGCTGCACACCGACGACTACCAGGCCGAGCACTCCATCGAGGTGCCGCCCAACCTGGCGCTCACCCCCACCCGCGACGCCTTGCAGGCGATGACCAGCGGCGAGCATCCGCGCCGGGCGCTGCTGGCCCTGGGCTACGCCGGCTGGGGCGCCGGCCAGCTCGAGGACGAGATCAAGGAGAACGTCTGGCTGACCTGCGATCCGGACGAGAGCCTGATCTTCGGGTCCGACCACGAGGCGAAGTGGACCCGCGCCCTGCAGAAGCTGGGGATCGACCCCCAGAAGCTGAGCTTCGTCGCCGGTCGGGCCTAGCCCGCGCTGCCGCGGGCCTTCAGCGGCGCGGCCCCGTCGACGTAGCTTTCGTTGAGGTAGACCTCGGCCTCCTGCGGCGAGAGCGCAGGCGCGTAGCCGAAGCCCTGGCCGTAGTCGCAGCCGAGGGACAGCAGCGCGCGGGCCATGCCGGCGTTCTCGACGCCCTCGGCGACCACCTCCAGCTCCAGGTCCTGGCCCAGCTTCACCACGGATGACACGATCTTCTGCGAGCCGGCGTTGGTGGCCATGGTGCGCACGAAGTAGCGGTCGATCTTGAGCGTATCGAAGGGCAGCCGCGTCAGATAGCTCAGCGAGGAGAAGCCGGTACCGAAGTCGTCCAGCGCCAGGCCCGCGCCGGCCTTGCGCAGGGCGCCCAGCACTTCCGCCGCGCGCTCCGGATCGCGCATGACGTCGCCCTCGGTGACCTCCAGCTTCAGGGCGCCCGGCGGCAGGCCGGTCTCGTCGCGGATGGCGGCAACGTCGGACACGAGGTCGGGGCGGTCGATCTCCCCGGTGGAGAGGTTCACCGCCACCGAAAGCTCGCCGGCCGCGGCGTGGCGCAGGCGCCAGGCGGCGAGCTGACGGGCGGCCTCGCGCATCATCATCGCGCCCAGGGCCGGCATCATGCCCATCTCTTCGCAGAGCGGCAGGAACTCCTCGGGCAGCAGCAGCCCGCGGCGGGGATGGCGCCAGCGCACGAGCGCCTCGAAGCCCGACAGAGCGCCCGTCGAGAGCCGCACGATCGGCTGGTAGTACGGCGTGAGCTCGCTGCGCCCAAGCGCGCCCTTCAGGTCGCCTTCGAGGGCCAGGCGCGACAGCCCGTCCGTCTCCAGGCCTCGGCCGTAGGCGGCGGCCCCGCCGCGGCCGCCATTCTTCTTGGCGGACTCCACCGCAAGCTCGGCGCGCCGCAGCAGCTCCGCGGCCTCCGGCGCATCGGCGCCGCCGGCGGCCCCAACCGCGCCGATCGAGAGCGTCGGATGGATGTCGAACCCGGCGACCCGCAGCGGCTGCTCGAGCGCCGCCCGCAGCGCCTCGGCGCCCGGCGAGGCCTCGGCCGGGGTGAAGGCGGCGAACTCGTCCTCCCCGATGCGCGCCAGCAGCGCCTCGGGCGGGAAGGCGGCGGCCAGCCGCGAGCCCAGCGCGGCCAGCACCAGGTCGGCGCGCTCGTGCCCCAGCGCCTCGTTCAGCCGGCGCAGGCGGTCCAGGTCGGCGACGATCAGCTCGTGGCGGCCGGGCGTCTGCAGCCGCTCGCGGGCGCGCAGGACGAAGCTCTTGCGGTCGAGGAGGCCGGTCAGCGGGTCCTGGTCGGACCCGGCGAACTTGGTCTCCGGCGCGGCCACGCCGGCGGCGCGCCGGCCCTCCTCCAGCCACACGCCGCGCCAGATGCAGACCACGCCGCCGCGCATGCGCAGCCGCACGGCGATCTCCGTGCCGGGGTCCTGGATCCTCAGCAGGTCGTCGGCCACGGCGCGGTCCTGGGGCAGGGAGAGCGCGCGCAGGGCGGCGGAGGAGCAGTCGGGGGCAAGCGGGCCGAGGCCGAGGGCGCGGGTGGCGCCGGTCAGGCGCAAGCGGTCGCGGTCCGGCTCCCACATCCACAGGGCGACGTCGGCAGCGCCCAGCGCCTCGAGCGTGCCCGTCGCATCCCAGATCCACGGATCGCCCGGCATGCGGCCTTAAGTCGAATGAGCCCCGGCGTCGGCCTAGACCGACACCCCCTCGTCCGGACCGTCGTGGCCGCCATACGGCGTGACCAGCCCGAACAGGACATGGTCTCGCCAGACGCCGTTAATTTTCAGATAAGCCTTTGCGTAGCCCTCCTCGGCGAAGCCGGCTTTCAGGAGCAGGGTGCGGGAGGGCTGGTTGTCGGGGATGCAGGCGGCTTCGAGCCGGTGCAGGCCCAGCGTGCGGAACGCGAACTCCGACAGCGCCCTCACCGCCGCCAGCGTCAGGCCCTGGCGCGTGAAGGGCCTGCCGCACCAGTAGCCGACCGACCCCATCTGGGCGACGCCGCGGCGCACGTTGGAGAGGGTGATCCCGCCGCTGAGCGCGTCGTCTGAGCTGCGGAAGACGAAGAACGGATAGGCCGTGCCCGCCTCGCGGTCGCGGGCATAGGCGGTCAAACGCCGGCGGAAGGCGGCGCGCGACAGGTCGTCTGACGGCCAGGTGGGCTCCCACGGCTGCAGGAAGGCGCGGCTGGCGGCGCGCAGCTCCCGCCAGTCGGCATAGTCCGTCGCCCGCGGCGGCCGCAGGACGATCCCTTCGCCCTCGACGCGAAGGCCGCTCTCCGGCGAGATCCAGTCCAGCAAGGCCATTTCCGGCAGCCTCGCCGAATTCGCCCGCGCGTCAATAGGTGGGGGTGAAGTCCACCGCGCCCAGGCCGAACAGGGCGGCCTCGAACACCGGCGCGGCGCGCAGAGCGGTCTTCGGGCCGAGCACGGCGACCGCCGAACGCTTGTGGCCGAGGATCCAGGTCGCCAGCCGGGCGATGTCGCCGGCCATGACCGCGTCCACCTCACGGGCGACGATCTCCGGGTCGAGGGTGCGGCCGAACATCAGCACCTGGCCGGCGGCCTGCTCGGCGCGCGCCAGCGCCGACTCCCGGCCCATGAACATGGAGCCCTTCAGCTGGGCCTTCGCGCGCGCCAGCTCGGCCTCGTCCACGAGGGTGGTCATGCCGGCGATCTCGCCCGCCGCCACCCGCGCCAGCTCCTCGGCGTCGGTCGCCGCGCACCCGGCGAAGACGCCCAGCACGCCCACGTCGGAATAGGTCTCGGAGTAGGCGTCGATGGCGTAGGCCAGGCCGCGCTTCTCGCGGGCCTCCTGGAACAGCCGCGAAGCCATGCCGCCGCCGAGGATTTCGGCCAGCAGCCGCAGGGTGAAGTAGTCGGGATCGAGCACGCCCACCGCGGGCAGCAGCAGGACGAGGTTTGCCTGTTCCAGCCGCTTGGCCTTGGCGCGCACCCCGCCGGCGAACTGGGTGGGCTCGGCCACCGCCAGCGCGCGGCCGGGCGCCATGTGGCCGAAGTCGCGCTCGGCCAAGCGCAGCAGCTCGTCCTCGTCGACGGCGCCCGCGGCGCTCACCACGAGGGTCTCGGGCGCGTAGAGCCCGACCCGCCACAGATCCAGGGTCTCCGGCGTAGCCGCCGCGATGGACTTCGTCGTGCCGAGGATCGAGCGGCCCAGCGGCTGGCCCTCGAAGGCCGCCTCCTGTGCCAGCTCGAAGACCAGGTCGTCGGGCGTGTCAGCCGCCTCTGCGATCTCCTGGGCGATGACCTGCTTCTCACGCTTCAGGTCGCCGGCGTCCATGGTCGGCCGCTGCACCAGGTCGGCGATCACCTGCGAGCCCAGGTCCAGTCCATGGGACAGGGCGCGGATCTGGAAGCTGGTGCGCTCGTAGCCGGTGGCGGCGTTGATGTGCCCGCCCTCGGCCTCGATCACCTCGACGATCTGCTTGGCGCTGCGCCCGCCGCCGCCTTTGAAGACCATGTGCTCCAGCAGGTGCGACCAGCCCGAGCGGCTCTCGTCCTCCCAGCGCGCGCCTCGGCCGGCCACCACCGACAGCGCCACGGTCTGCAGGCCCGGTACGGGGTCGCACACCACCCGGACCCCGTTGGCCAGGGTGTGGACGCGCGGCGTCATCGGATCAGGCCTCTGCAAAGGCGCGGACATAGGCCTTGATGGTCTCCGTTTCCGGGGGCAGGCGCTCGAAACGCTCGGGGCGGCGTCCGAGGTCCGCCGCGCCGCGCGGCAGGGCGGGCGTGACGCCGCTGGCGCGCTGCACGTCGTCGGGGAACTTGGCGGGATGGGCGGTGGAGAGCACCACCACCGGGCCCGGCGTGTCCGGGCTGCGCTTCAGGGCCGCCACGCCCACCGCAGTGTGCGGGTCGATCAGCTCGCCGGTCTCGTTGAGCGTCGCCACGATGGTCCTCAGCGTCTCGTCCTCGCCCACCGCCACGCCGCGGAACAGCTCGCGCATCGTCGCGTGCGCAGAGGGCGGGATGTCGATGGCGCCGGCGCTGGAGAACGCGTCGAAGGCGCGCGCGGTCTCGTCCGCCTCCCGCTCAACGCCCTCGAAGTAGAGGCGCTCGAAGTTAGAGGCCGCCTGGATGTCCATGGCCGGCGACAGCGTCGGCTGGACCACCCCGCGCTCGTAGCGGCCAGTCTCGAAAGCCTTGGCCAGGATGTCGTTGGAGTTGGTGGCCACCACGATGCGCGCGATGGGCAGGCCCATGCGGCTGGCGACGTAGCCGGCGAAGGCGTCGCCGAAGTTGCCCGACGGCACGCAGAAGCTCACCGGCCGGTGCGGCGCGCCGAGCGCCACCGCGCTCGTGAAGTAGTAGACCGCCTGGGCCGCGATGCGCGCGAAGTTGATGGAGTTGACCCCCGACAGGTCGACAGCTTGGCGCAGCACCTTGTCCTGGAAGGCCTGCTTCACGATGGCCTGGCAGTCGTCGAAGGTGCCGGACACCGCCACGCAGGCGATGTTGGGCTCCTCGGCCGTGGTCATGAAGCGGCGCTGGACCTCGCTGATCCGGCCCTCCGGGAAGAGCGCCACCACCTTCACGTGCTTGGCGCCGCGGAAGGCCTCGACGGCGGCGCCGCCGGTATCGCCCGAGGTGGCGCACAGGATGGTCTGCTGGCGGTTCTGCCCGCCCAGGACGTGGTCGTAGAGGCGGGCCAGGATCTGCATGGCCACGTCCTTGAAGGCCAGGCTCGGCCCGTGGAACAGCTGGGCGATGAAGGCCTCGGGCCCGATCTGCACGATCGGCACGACGGCGGGATGGCTGAAGGTGGAATAGGCCTCGCGGCACATCTCCTGCAGGACGTCCGGCTCGACCTCGTCGCCTGCGAAGGCGCCGATCACCGCGGCGGCCACCTCGGCGTAGGGGCGGCCGGCGAAGTCCGCGATCTGCTCACGGGAGAACTGCGGCCAGGTCTCGGGCACATAGAGGCCGCCGTCGGGCGCCAGTCCCGCCAGCACCGCATCGACGAAGCCGACCGAGGGCGCCTGCCCACGGGTCGAGACGTACCGCATCTATCTTCTCAGCCGCTTGAAGAGCAGGGCGGCATAGACGCCGGCCAGGGCCAGGGCAAGGCCGAACCAGGTGACGGCGTACTCCAGGTGCCGGTTGGAAATCTCCTTGGGCGCCGCAGCCGGGACCAGCGCCTTCCACTCCGGATTGGTGGAGGTCTCGGCCATCAGGAAGGCGGGCGCGGCGGCGGGCGCCTTGAGCGCGGCGGCCATGGCCGGGATGTCGCGCGAGAACCAGCGGTTCGCCTCGGTCCGGTTCGGGGGCGTCACGAAAGTGCGGGCGTCGGGCCTGCGCAGCAGGCCTTCGATCTCCACCGGGGTGCGGTCCGCCGGGTCGACGGGAGGTCGGGCGGAGATGGTGTCGCCGACGAAGCCGCGGTCGACGAGAATGGTCCCCTGCCCCCCGCCTTCCACGTCGCAGGCGGAGATCAGGCGCGAGCCGGCCTGGCCCTCGTGCAGGCCGTAGAGCTCGAGGTAGGGCGCCTTTGAAAGTCCGGGGCAGGTCACCTTCACCCGCCGGAACTCCACGTCCTCACCGCGGGCGAGCTCGTCCATCAGGTAGATCAGCGGCACGGGGGGCGCCTTCTCCAGCGCCTCGAGGCGGGCCAGCAGCTCGCGCTTCCAGGCCAGCCGCTGCAGCTGCCACGAGCCAAGCCCCACCAGGATGGCCAGCGCCACGAGGGTGACGAGGGTGAGGACGACCGGGAAGCGCCGGCGCTCAGTCATGGCGGGCTTCGGAGGCCTTGTTCTTGAACTGCGCGGCCAGCATCAGCCCCTTCATGGGCCTGAGCAGCAGCAGGCAGACGATCGCGGTCGCCGGCAGCCACACGATGAGGTGCACCCAGATCGGCGGCCGGACGGCGATCTCCGTGAACAGCGCCGCGAAGGCCACCACGAAGCCCGCTATCATGATCACGAACACCGCCGGGCCATCGCCGGAGTCGGCCTTGGCCAGGTCGAATCCGCACGCCTCGCAGCGCGTCGCGACCTTCAGGAAGCCGGCGAACAGATGGCCTTCGCCGCAGTTCGGGCAGCGCCCGGCCAGCCCCGCTGCAAGGGGGTTGGCCTGGGCCACATCAGTGTCCGGAGCCGGCGAAGATCACGTAGACGAAGGCGAACAGGAAGAGCCAGACCACGTCGACGAAGTGCCAGTACCAGGCCGCCGCCTCGAAGCCGAAGTGGCGCTGCGGGGTGAAGCCGCCGCCCATCAGGCGGATCAGGCACACGGTCAGGAAGATCGTCCCCACCAACACGTGGAAGCCGTGGAAGCCGGTCGCCATGATGAAGGACGAGCCGTACAGGCCGGAGTTCGCCGCTTCCTCGTTGAAGAAGTAGCCGTGGCTGAAGATGTGGCTGTACTCGTAGGCCTGGATGGCGGTGAACATGATCCCGAGCAGGATCGTCAGCACCAGCGCGATCTTGGCGCCCTTGCGGTCGCCCTGCTGCAGCGCGTGGTGCGCCCAGGTGACCGTAGTGCCCGAGAGCAGCAGGGTGAGGGTGTTGACCAGCGGCAGCTCCCAGGCGGGAACGGTGTGCACGCCGTGCGGCGGCCAGGTCTCCCAGGCGGTCCGCACCTCCTCGATCGAGGCCAGGGTGCGGTGCTCGTGGAAGAGCGCCATCTCGAAGAAGATCCAGAACCAGGCGACGAAGAACATCACCTCCGAGGCGATGAACAGCACCATGCCATAGCGCAGGCCGATGGAGACGACCGGCGTGTGGTCGCCCTTGTTGGCCTCGCGGACCACGTCCATCCACCAGCCGATCATGGTGAGCAGCACGCCCGTCAGGCCCGCGGCGAACAGCCACCAGGTGCCTTCCGGCTGGCCGAACAGGCCCTTCATCCACATGACGCCGCCCAGCGCCATCACCGTGGCGGAGAGCGAGCCGATCAACGGCCAGGGGCTCGGATCGACCAGGTGGTAGTCGTGCTTCACTTCGCCGTGGGCCATTGCGGTCCTAATCCCTCGAACTGGCTCAACGCGCGCGGAGAGATTCGCGCGCGGTCAAAGTCGGGCACGCTATAGCCTTGCGCCGCCGCTCCCGCCAAGGGGAAAGGGGCCGATTCAGCCCGCCTTTGCGCCCTTCGGGGCGGCGGCCTGCTTGGCGTCCACCGCCGGGAAGAAGGTGTAGGAGAGGGTGACCTCGCTCTTGCCCTTGGTCTCGAAGTCGGTCGCGTACTTCGGGTCGATGAAATAGAGCACCGGCATGTCGACGGTCTGGCCCGGGCCGATGGTCTGGTCGGTGAAGCAGAAGCACTCGAGCTTCTGGAAGAACGGCGCGGCCTGCTGCGGCGTGACGTTGAAAACCGCCCGGCCGGTGACCGCCTTGTCCGAGGTGTTGGTCACCTTGAAATGGGCCAGCGTCGTTTCGCCGATCTTCACCTGCTGCGAGGTCTGCTCGGCCTCGAAGGTCCAGGGCAGGTCGCGGACGTTGGCGTCGAAACGCACCTTCAGGGTGCGGTCCAGCACCTGGTCCGGCGCGACCGAGGCCTTGCGCACAGTGCCGTCGAAGCCGGTGAGCTCGCAGAAGGCGCGGTAGAGCGGCACCGAGGCGTAGGCGACGCCCACCATGCCGAAGAAGCCCAGGCCGCAGATCAGGCCCAGGCGCGCGTTGCGCCGCTGCTGCGGCGTGAGCTTAGAGCGGGCGGTCGGCGACATTGGCCCCGAGCCTGACAAGGGTGACGACGAAGATCAGGATGACGAACAGCACGAGGCCCAGGGCCAGCGCGATGTTGCGGCCGCGCCGGGCCTTCTGTTCGGTTTCGCTCTCGCGGGCGGGATCGCTCATCGGGCAAGCAGCTCCAAAGGCGGCAGACCCATCAGGTGCTCGGCCAGCAGGGTCGCGAACAGCAGGGTCAGGTAGAGGATCGAGAAGGCGAACAGGTTTCGCGCGTCCTTGGCCCCGGCGCGGACGTCGTAGAGGCCCTCCTTGCGATCCCCGGCCGCCTCGCCCGCGTGGCTGCGGGCCAGCCGCAGCGCCAGCAGCAGGAACACCACCGCCCCGGCTGCCGCCACGCCCAGGTAGACCGCCCCGCCCAGGCCGGTGAAGGCCGGCAGCAGGCAGATGGGGGCGAACAGCAGGCTGTAGACCAGGATCTGGCGGCGCGTGGCGGCCGCGCCCGCGACGACCGGCATCATCGGCACGCCCGCCTTGGCGTAGTCCTCCGAGGTGTAGAGGCTGAGCGCCCAGAAGTGCGGCGGCGTCCACATGAAGATGATCAGGCACAAGAGCCAGGCGTTCAGCGGCGCGGAGCCCGTGGCCGCGGCCCAGCCGATCACCGGCGGCAGGGCTCCCGCCAGGCCACCGATGACGATGTTCTGCGCCGTCCAGCGCTTCAGCCACATGGTGTAGACCACGGCGTAGAAGACGATGGTGAACGCGAGCAGCCCCGCGGCGAGCCAGTTCAGCGCCATGCCCATCAGCATCACCGAGAAGAGCGACAGGACGACGCCCAGGGTCAGGGCGTCGGAGCCCTGCACCCGCCCCGCCGGCACCGGGCGGCCGCGGGTGCGGCGCATCTTGGAGTCGATGTCGGCGTCGTACCACATGTTGAGCGCGCCAGACGCGCCGGCGCCGACCGCGATGCAGAGGATGGCGACGGCGCCCAGGACCGGGTGGATCGCCCGGTCGGCGCAGATCAGGCCGGTGAGCGCGGTGAACACCACCAGCGACATCACGCGCGGCTTCAGCAGCTGGACGTAGTCCTGCCACCGGGCCGGGATGCGCGTGGTGGAGTGGGCCGTCATGGCCATCGGTATACTCTTCAATGTCGAGGGGCGCGCCCCTGAAGGACGCGCCCCTTAAGTGGTGTCGGAGGTGGTCCGGTCCTAGTGGACGTCGGGCTTCACCACCGGCAGTTCGTTGAACTGGTGGAACGGCGGCGGCGAGGGCAGCGTCCATTCCAGCGTCGTGGCGCCTTCGCCCCACGGGTTGGCCTCGGCCTTGCGGCGGAAGACCATCGCGTCGAGCAGGACGATCAGGAACACGCCCACGCCGACGGCGGTGATCGCGTAGCCGACCGACGAGACGTAGTTCCAGAGCGCGAAGGCCTCCGGGTAGTCCACGTAGCGGCGCGGCATGCCCTGCAGGCCCAGGAAGTGCTGCGGGAAGAAGATCAGGTTCACCCCGATGAAGGTGATCCAGAAGTGCAGCGCGCCCAGCCACTCGCGGTATTTCACGCCCCACATCTTCTCGAACCAGTAGTAGAAGCCGGCGAAGATCGCGAACACGGCGCCCAGGCTCAGCACGTAGTGGAAGTGGGCCACCACGTAGTAGGTGTCGTGCAGGCTGTAGTCGATGCCGGCGTTGGCCAGCACGACGCCCGTCACCCCGCCGACGGTGAACAGGAAGATGAAGCCGATCGCCCACAGCATGGGCGTCTTGAAGTCGATCGACCCGCCCCACATCGTCGCGATCCAGCTGAACACCTTCACGCCGGTCGGCACCGCGATGACCATCGTGGCGGCCACGAAGTAGGCGCGCAGGTTGATGGGCATGCCCACGGTGTACATGTGGTGCGCCCACACGATGAAGCCGATGAAGCCGATCGCCACCATGGCGTAGGCCATGGCCAGGTAGCCGAACACCGGCTTGCGCGAGAACGTGGACACGATGTGGCTGATCATGCCGAAGCCCGGCAGGATCAGGATGTACACTTCCGGGTGGCCGAAGAACCAGAACAGGTGCTGGTACATGACGGGGTCGCCGCCGCCGGCCGGGTCGAAGAAGTGCGTGTTGAAGTTGCGGTCCGTGAGCAGCATCGTGATCGCGCCGGCGAGCACCGGCAGCGACAGCAGCAGCAGGAACACGGTCACCAGGATCGACCAGACGAACAGCGGCATCCGGTGCAGGGTCATGCCCGGCGCGCGCATGTTGAAGATCGTGGTGATGAAGTTGATGGCGCCCAGGATCGAGCTGGCGCCGGCCAAGTGGACCGACAGGATCGCGCAGTCCATGGCCGGGCCCGTGTGCCCTGAGGTCGAGAGCGGCGGATAGAGCGTCCAGCCGCCGCCGAAGCCCTTGCCCGGGCCGCCGTCCACGAACATCGAGACGAGCAGCAGCACCCAGGCCGCCACCAGCAGCCAGAAGGAGATGTTGTTCATCCGCGGGAACGCCATGTCCGGCGCGCCGATCATCAGCGGGACGAACCAGTTGCCGAACCCGCCGATCATGGCCGGCATGACCATGAAGAAGATCATGATCAGCGCGTGGCCGGTGACCACCACGTTGTAGCCGTGCTTGGTGGGCTCGATGAGGCCGAGCTGCGCCAGCAGCGAACCTTCGCGGAACACCTGGATGCCCGGCTCGGCCAGCTCCCAGCGGATCAGACCGGAGAGCGCGCCGCCAACCAGGCCCGCCATGATGGCGAACAGGATGTAGAGCGTGCCGATGTCCTTGTGGTTCGTGGAGAAGAACCACCGGGTGATGAACCCCGGCTTGTGCTCGGGGCTGTCGTGGTGATCGTGTGCGGCGGCGTGTGCCATCTTACGCTTAATCCTGGATTATTTCGCAGCCGGCGCCTTGGGCGCAGGCTGGGTCGGTGCGGCGGCGGGCGCCTTCGGCTCCGGCGTCTGGGGCGGCGGGGCGGCCGGGTTCACGGCCGACGCAGCGGCGGGCTGGCCGGCGCCGGCCGCGGCCGGAGCGGGTTCGGTGTTGGCGGCGCCGGCGGCGTTGGCCGCGGCGTTCAGCGCCGACGGCGTGGGCGCCGGCGGCCCGCCGCCCTTGCTGGCCACCCAGGCGGCGAACTCGGCGTCGCTGACCGCGCGGACCTCGATCGGCATGAAGGCGTGGTCGACCCCGCAGAGCTCACGGCAGTTGCCGTAGTAGGTGCCCGGCTTCTCGACGTTGAACCAGATCTCGTTCAAGCGGCCCGGGACGGCGTCGGTGATGACGCCGAACGACGGCACGGCGAAGGCATGGATCACGTCGGCGCCGGTCACCAGCACCTTCACGTTGCGGCCCACCGGGATCACCAGCGGCTCGGTGGCCGCCAGCCGGTAGGGCACGCCCTTGGCCTTGGCCTGCTCCTCGGGGAGGATGTTGGAGACGTACTCGGCGACGTTCAGGTCGGGGTACTCGTAGCCCCAGTACCACTGGTAGCCGGTGGCCTTGATCGTCACGTCCGCCTTGGGCGCGTCGTGGTAGTCGAACAGCAGCCGGAACGAGAAGATGGCGATGACCATCAGGATCAGGACCGGGACCACCGTCCAGATCACCTCGACCGGGGTGTTGTGGCTCCAGCGGGCCGGCACCGGGTTCGCGCGCTTGTTGTAGCGGACGATGCACCAGACCAGCAGCGCCAGCACGAACAGCGTGATGATCGTGATGACCGGCAGCAGGATCGCGTTGTGGAAATTGATCGCCGAGTGCCGCAGCGACGTCACGCCCGGCTGCAGGTCGATCGCGCCCGGCGTCGGCTGGCCCGCCAAATCCTCGGCAAGGGCGGCTGCGCCCCACAACGCCAACGTCGCGCCCGCGGCGAGCCGCGCCGTCAGCGCCCGGATGCCCTGAAACCTAGACTTCATGTCCCCTCGGTCTGGTTGGCCGGCCGCGCGCTTCGCGGTCCTTGCGATCGCCGCCGCCGACTTTAAGCGAAGGCGCGCACGCGCTCTTGCGAGCGCCGCCCGGCCCTTCAGCGCGCGTGCATACGCGCATCCCCCCAGCTTGCCAAGCGGTTGCGGCCGCAGGGGCCCAGCTTCCCTGCGGATGAGGTGAAAACCCCGGAAAACGAAGGCTCTCCGCCACCTTCAGCGGGGCCGTTCCGGCGACTCGCGTTCGAAGATTCGGCGCCCTGCTACCGGCCGCCGGTGCGCCCGCGCCGGGCCAGCCGGAACCAGCGGCCCTCGCCCCGCGCCGCGAGCGTTCGGCAACGAACAGGCGCCCGAACGCCTGGCCCATCTCCAGATGCGCCGCGGCGCTGTAGTGCAGGCTGTCCGCCTGCAGCAGGAAGTGGGTCGTCTCGACCGAAGCCGCGTGCGGGTCGGCGGCGTCGGCCAGAGCCTGGGCGCGACTCACCGCCTGGGCGTGCGCCAGGGGCTCGCCCACGCGCGCGAAGAAGATCGGTCCTTCGGGATCGGCCATCCAGCGGGTGCGGATCGCGGCGAACCAGTCCGTCACGTTGCGGCCGTAGGCGTCGGCCCAGGCGGCCTGGGTGGCGTCCTGCTCGCCCTGGACGATGAACACGGCGTCGACGGCGCCCACCCCGGCGGCGGCCCGGGCCGCGGCGACTTCGGCCGCGGTGGCGTCGAACATCTCGCCCGTGGAGCTGGGCGACCAGTCGATCCGCTGCGGGTCGGCGGCGAGGCCCGTGGAGCCCTTGGCGGACTTGACGATGTAGAGCGGCTCCTTCGGGTTCGCCTGGCGGAAGGCGCGGGCGAAGGCCACCTCGGCGGCCCAGGCGGCCGGCGTATTGGCCGTTCCGGTGTTCACTCCCGGCTGCATGACCTCGAACGCCTGCGCCCGCGAACTCCATATGAGGGTCAGGGGATCTGGCTTGCCGTACTCGCCGGGCAGGGTGGAGCCGTCCATGCCGAAGCCGAGCGCATTGGACTGGCCGGCGAAGATCACGAAGGCGGCGAGCTTGCCTTCGAAGCTGTAGCTGCGGACGCGCGACCACGCGCCCCGCGCGAGCCGTGCGAGGCCGTCTGCGGGGTGACGCGCCGGGCGCGCCTCCCTATGTTCGCTGGCATGAACGCCCACGCCCCCGCCCCCTCGATCCTCGACGCCCACGGAGTTGATCCGATTCGTGCACGCGAGGTTCTCGCCGACGCCTTAACGGGCGCCGACGACGGCGAGCTATTCGTGGAGCGCAGCGAAAGCGAGTCCTTCCTCTTCGACGATGGCCGCCTGAAGTCCGCCGCCTATGACGCCACCGAGGGGTTCGGCTTGCGGGTAGTTGCTGGAGAAACAGCCGGTTACGCCCACGCCAGCGAGATCTCGGATGCGGCGATCCGCCGCGCCGCCGATTCAGCGGCCCTGGCCAAGCGCGGCTACTCCGGCGAAGCGGCCGAGGGCCCCCGGCCCACCAACGCCAGGCTCTACGGCGAGGACGATCCGCTCGCCTCGCCCGCCTTCGCCGACAAGGTGAAGCTGCTGCAGGAGATCGACGCCTGGGCCCGCGCCCGCGACCCGCGCATCGTGCAGGTGATGGCCTCCCTGGCCGGCGAGCGCCGCACGGTGGAGATCCTGCGGGCCGACGGCCGGCTGATCCGCGACGTGCGTCCCCTGTGCCGCATCAATGTCCAGGTCACCGTCGAGAAGGATGGCCGCCGCGAGAACGGCTACACCGGCTCCGGCGGCCGCGCCGGCTTCGAAACCTGGATCACCCAAGAGAACTGGCAGTCCGCCGTCGACGAGGCCCTGCGCCAGGCCCTGGTCAACCTCGAGGCCGTCCCCTGCCCCGCCGGCGAGATGGACGTGGTCTTAGGCCCCGGCTGGAATGGCGTCCTGCTGCACGAGGCGGTGGGCCACGGGCTGGAAGGCGACTTCAACCGCAAGGGCACCTCGGCCTTCTCGGGCCGGGTCGGGGAGCGGGTGGCCGCGCCGGGCGTCACGGTCTTCGACGACGGCACCATCGCCGGCCGCCGCGGCTCGCTCACCGTCGACGACGAGGGCACGCCCACCGAGCGCACCATCCTGATCGAGGACGGCATCCTGGTGGGCTACATGCACGACCGGATGAGCGCCCGGCTGATGGGCCTGGCCCCCACCGGCAATGCGCGCCGCCAGTCCTACGCCCACATGCCCATGCCGCGGATGACCAACACCGCGATGATGGGCGGCGACTCCAACCGTGAGGAGATGATCGCCTCGACCAAGCGCGGCCTCTACTGCGCCAACTTCGGCGGCGGCCAAGTGGACATCACCAACGGCAAGTTCGTGTTCCAGTGCACCGAGGCCTACCTGATCGAGGACGGCAGGGTGACCACGCCGGTGAAGGGCGCGACCCTGATCGGCGACGGGCCCTCGGCGCTCACGCGGGTGACCATGATCGGCGACGACTTCGGCTTCGATCCCGGCATCGGCGTCTGCGGCAAGTCCGGCCAGAGCGTGCCGGTCGGCGTCGGCCAGCCATCGCTGAAGATCACCGGGCTCACCGTCGGCGGCACGAACCTCTAGTTGACGTTTGTAAAATAGTAGGGGCAAACTCCTCCAGCGCCGGGTGATCGCCGGAAAACATTTCGGCGATTTAATCCACCTTACGGGCAATTAATTGGCCTGAAACCCGAGGCGCAGTTCACCTGCGGCGGCTTGGGAGAGAGTTCATGCTCATAGTCCACCTCCTGGCGCAGGCCGCTGCCGCGGCTGCGCCGGAAGCCGCCGCTGCGCCGACGCAGGGGGTGATCAGTTACCCGCCGTCCTATTTCGCGGCCCAGCAGCCGTCGAACGCGTCGGACATGGTGGCCCGGCTGCCCGGCTTCTCGCTGGACACCGGCGACTCGGTCCGCGGCTTCGAAGGCGCGGCCGGCAACGTCCTGATCGACGGCCAACGGCCCTCCTCCAAGACCGACAACCTCGAAGAGATCCTGCGCCGCATCCCCGCGGGCCAGGTGGAACGGATCGACGTGATCCGCGGCGGCGCTCCCGGCATCGACATGCAGGGCAAGACGGTGCTCGCGAACGTCATCCGCAAGAAAAGCGGGGGCACACGCCTGCTCACCGCGATGTCGCAGAACCACACCAACGACGGCCGCACCATGCAGGCCTTCCGCCTGGAAGCGAACGGCGACCTGCCCGGCGGCCGAAAGTGGGAAATCGGCACCTTCGCAGGCAAGGGCCTCGACGACGGCGTCGGCGAGGGCGCCGGCGTGGTGATCTATCCCGACGGCACGCCGCCCGACCTGTCGCGCATCCGCGGCGAAGCCGACGGGGTGAACTTCATCGGCACCGGCGTCTATGAGACCCCGCTGTTCGGCGGCCGGGCGCGCATCAACGGCCGCCTCGCCACCGACAAGTTCAAGCTGGAAGAGGACAACGAGATCTACTCGCCCACGCCAGGCCTGGAGACCACCGACGACCTCTACCTCACCGACGATACCGAGATCGGCGGCAACTACACCCGCCCGATCACCGACAGGACGACGCTGGAGCTGGTCGGGCTGCGCCAGAGCCGCGACCGCACCATCACCTCCACCTTCGTGGACGTGGACGCCAACGCCTTCGTGTTCGATCTGGAGCGCCAGTCCAGCGAGACGATCGGTCGGGCGGTGGTGAAGTACAGGTTCGACGAGCGCCTCTCATTCGAGGCGGGCGGCGAGACCGCGCTCAACAAGCTCGACAGCCATACGGCCTTCCTCGAGAACGCCGTCGCCCAGGACCTCCCCGCCGCCAACGTGCAGGTGGAGGAGTTGCGTAACGAGGCCTTCCTGAAGAGCGCCTGGCGCCCCTCGGACGCCTGGACCGTCGACGCCGGCGTGCGCTTCGAGCGCTCGACCATCTCGTCCGAGGGCGACGTGGTCCTGGAGAAGACCCTGCAGTTCGTGAAGCCGCGCGTCGCGGTGACCTGGGCGCCTCGGCCCGATACCCAGGTGCGCCTGCGCATCGAGCGCGAGGTGGGCCAGCTCAACTTCGACGACTTCGTCGCCTCGTCCAACTTCCAGGCCGGCACCGGCGTGGTCGCCGGCAACCCGGACATCGACCCGCAGCAGGCTTGGGTGGCCGAGGCCGAGTTCGAACAGCGCTTCTGGGCCCGCGGCGTGGTGGTGCTCACCCTTCGCCATTCCGAGCTCTCCGACGTCATCGACCGCGGCCCGGTCTTCACCGACGACGGCGTGTTCGACACCCCCACCAACATCGGCGAGGGCCGCAAGGACCATGTCGGCATCAACCTGACCCTGCCGCTCGACCGGCTGGGCTGGAAGGGCGCCCAGTTGAAGGGCGACGTGGCCAAGATCTGGAGCGAGGTCACCGACCCCACCACCGGCGAGAAGCGCGAGATCTCCGGCCAGCGTCCGCTCGACTGGAACGCCAGCTTCGTCCACGACATCCCGCGCTGGAACCTGAGCTGGGGCGTGGATTCCTTCGGCGCCTGGCGGCAGACCTACTACCGCTTCAACCTGATCGAGACGGTCAAGCTGAAGACCTATGTGAAGCCGTTCATCGAGTGGCGGCCGGCGCCTGACGTGAACATCCGCTTCGAGATCGGCAACGCCACGGCCCGCGGGCTTCGCCGCACCGTGCAGGTCTATCCCGGCCCCCGCAGCGAGGGCGGCCAGCCGATCATCATCGACCGCGACTACCAGCCGGGCCGCACCTTCTACTTCCGCGTCCGCAAGACCTTCGGCTGATGCTGCAGCTCCTGCTCCTCCTCCAGGCCGCCGCTCCCGAAACGGCGGCCCAGCAGGGCGTGATCAGCTATCCGCCGTCGTACTTCGCAGCCCAGCAGCCGAACAGCGCCATGGACATGCTGAGCCGGATCCCCGGGTTCAGCTTCGACGCAGGCTCCAGCGTCCGCGGGTTCGAAGGCGCAGCCGGCAACGTGCTGATCGACGGCCAGCGGCCCTCTTCCAAGAGCGACGACCTGGGCAGCATCATCCAGCGCATCCCCGCGAGCCAGGTCGAGCGCATAGACGTGATCCGCGGCGGCGCGCCCGGCATCGACATGCAGGGCAAGACCGTGCTGGCCAACATCATCCGGAAGAAGGGCGGCGGGCGGCGCGGCATGGTCCAGGCGTCGGACCTCCACCTCTGGGACGGACGCGACCTGATCGGCCTGCGCGCCGACGCTTCCGGCGGCGAGGGCCGGCGCAAATGGGAACTCTCGCTGCGGCACGGCACCGGCCTGGACGACGGGGCCGGCAAGGGACACGGCGCGCGGATCTACAGCGACGGGACGCCGACCCTGCTGACCGACATCGACCAGGAGGGCGACGGGCGCCAGTACGTCGCCTCCGGCTCGATCGAGACGCCGCTGCTCTGGGGCGACCTGCGCCTCAACGCGCGCGCCCTGGACGACCAGTTCAAGTTCGAGGACACTACCCGCTACCGCGCGCCTGCCACCGGAATGGAGCAGAGCGTCTTCCACCAGGACCTCGTCGAGACGGAGGTCGGCGGCCGCTACAGCCGCACCTTCGGCGGCGACACCGACCTGGAGCTGGTCGCCCTGCGCACCGACCGCAACCGGATCACCGCCTCGACCTTCGACGATGGGACGTTCAGCGACTTCACCCTGGACCGCGACACCAGCGAGACCATCGGGCGAGGCGTGCTGAAGCACCGCTTCAGCCAGACCCTGTCGGTCGAGGCCGGCGGCGAGACGGCGCTCAACACGCTGGCCAGCGCCACCGCACTTCGCGTGGACGGAGAGGCGATCGACCTGCCCGCCGGCAACGTCCACGTGGAGGAGGACCGCAAGGAGGTCTTCGCGAAGGGGACCTGGCGGGCCACCTCCCAGCTCACCTTCGACGGCGGCGTCCGCTACGAGAGCTCGACCATCACCTCGTCCGGCGACGTGCAGCTCGAGAAAACCCTGCGCTTTCTCAAACCGCGGATGGCGGTCACCTGGGCGCCGTCCGAGACCCGGCAGGTGCGCCTGCGCATCGAGCGCCAGGTGGGCCAGCTCAACTTCGGGGACTTCGTCGCCAGCGGAAACCTGAACAACGCGGCGGGCGTCACGGCCGGCAACCCCGACCTCAACCCCGAACAGGAGTGGGTCTACGAGGCGGCCTTCGAGCAGCGCTTCTGGGGGTCAGGGGTCGTGGTGCTGACCCTGCGCCACTTCCAGATCACCGACGTCATCGACCGGGGACCGGTCTTCCTCGAGGACGGAACGGTCTTCGACACGCCCCAGAACATCGGCGATGGCAAGCGCACGGCCATCATCCTGGAGTACACCATCCCCTTCGAACGCCTGGGCCTGAAGGGCGCGCAGCTGAAGGGGGAGGTGCGCAAGCGCTGGACGGAGGTGGTGGACCCGACCACCGGGCAGACACGAGAGATCTCGGGGATCCACCCGCTCGATTGGCAGGCCAACTTCAGCCACGACATCCCGAGCTGGAAGATCACCTGGGGCGTCGACGTCTTCGGCGGCTTCCGCGAGACCTACTACCGCTTCGACTCCATCGAGAACTTCAAGCTGCACACCTACGTGCAGGCCTATGTGGAGTGGAAGCCCTCGCCTCAGTGGAACGTCAGGGCCGAGCTGCGCAACCTGACCACTCGCGACCTGCGCGACACCTTCTACATCTACCCGGGCGCCGGCCGGACGGGCGCGCCGGACATCGACGACCGGCTGAACTTCGACACCCCCGGCGGCGTCAGCATCCGCATCCGCCGCAACTTCGGCGCATAGAAAAAGGCCGGGGACCCGCCCCGGCCTTTTCCGTCTCCTGCCTTGGGCTCAGGCCTTCTTGTCGGCCCGCACGGCGGCCGGGCTCACCGCCTGGCGCTCGCCGTCGAGCACCGGGGCGATCGGCTCCGGCTGCTCGTGGTTGTCTGGATCGTTCACGCCATGCGCCCAGCGCTTCACGAAGAAGCTGAGCGCAATGAACACCACGCCCAGGCCCATGCCCCACAGCCCCAGCATGTTGAACACCTCCAGCGAGGTGCGCAGCGCGAGCGCCGGGTCGGTGACCTGGCCGCCCACCGTGTGCGTGCCGGCCAGGCTGGCGATCCAGCCGCCGACGTACTGGGCGATGGAGGACGACAGGAACCAGACGGCCATCATGAAGGACACCACCGAGGCCACCGACAGCTTGGTGATCTCGGAGAGGCCGACGGGCGACAGGAACAGCTCGCCCGTGGTGTGGAACAGGTAGAGCAGGCCCAGCAGGATCAGCGGCATGCGGTACTGGTCGTCAGCCATGCCGGCGCCCCACACCACCACCATGAAGCCCAGCCCCACCTGGACCAGGCCCAGGCCGAACTTCAGCGTCGGGTTGGGGTCGCGCCCCTTCTGCGCCAGCCACGCCCACATGGCCGCGAAGATCGGCGCGAAGATGAGGATGAAGCCGGCGTTGAACGACTGGGTCTGGGCCGCCGTGATGCCCATCAGATCGACGTTGCGGGCCGCGAACAGGTTCAGCGAGGTGCCGGCCTGCTCGAACAAGGTGAAGAACACCACGGCGCCGAAGATCAGCACCATGGCCAGCATCATCCGCTCGCGCTCGATCTTGTTGCACTTGGCCACCAGGAACCAGCCGATGAAGCCGAGCGACAAGACGATGGAGGCCATCAGGCCGATGCCCACCAGGTCGTTGCGCTGCACCAGGAACATGATCGGCAGGACCCCGAGCACGCCCAGGACGTAGATCAGCCACTCGCGGTTCAGGGGGCCTACGACCTTCTGCTTCAGCGCCTCGGGGTTGGGCGGCTCGCCCTTGCCCTGCAGGTGCTTCTTCCCGAGCACGAAGACCACGAAGCCGGCGAGCATGCCGACGCCGGCCAGGCCGAAGCCGGCCCACCAGCCCACCGTCTGGCCAAGCAGGCCGCAGAGCACCGAGGCCCAGAAAGCTCCGAGGTTGATGCCGTAGTAGTAGAGGGTGAAGCCGGAATCCCGGCGTGGATCCCCCTGCTGGTAGAGCTGGCCGACGATCGTGGAGATGTTCGGCTTGAGGAAGCCGACCCCCATGATGATCAGCGCCACCGCCAGGAAGAAGGCGCCCTGGCCCAGCGGGTCGGCCTGGGTCTGCAGGGTGTAGGAGCCTTCCGGCAGCACCGAGGGCAGCGGACCGCCGGGGGCCAGGCCCTTGATCTCCAGGCCGCCGCCGTTGGCCGCCGGGCCGAACTCGTACGCCTGGCCGCCGACCATCAGGCGCACCTCGCGGGCCTCCATGCGGCCTTCCGCGGCCACCGGATAGCTCTGGCCGGCGTAGACCAGCTGTTGCCGCGACCCCGTGCCCTCGACCGCCATGGTCAGGTGCCCGGCGACCAGCAGCAGGGCCCCGAAGGCCACCGCCTTGCGGGTGCCCAGCCAGCGGTCCGCCAAAAGGCCGCCCACCAGCGGCAGCAGGTAAACGAGGGAGGTGTAGGACCCGTACTGCAGGTTCGCCGTCTCGTCGGAGAACAGGAGATGCTGGGTCAGGTAGAAGATCAGGATGCCGCGCATCCCGTAGTAGGAGAACCGCTCCCACATCTCGGCAAAGAACAGGATGATCAGGCCGCGCGGGTGGTTGCGCAGCAGCTGCAGCAGCACCGGGATCCCCGTCACCAGGGTGATCACGATGCCGATCAGGACGACGATGTTCATGCGGGGCGGTTCCGTTTTCCCTGACGACCAGGAAGCCCCGAGAATGGTTTCCTCCGGGCCCGTGCGATTTGCGGGGAGAAAATCACTAGCGGAGCCTCAGCACAAGCAAGCCTCTCCCCAAGCGATCAACGGCGGGGGCGCCGCGCGATGGACCCGCCCGCGGCGCTCCGGCGTTGAGTCCGCAGGAGGACCCGACGCCATGCTGACCCCCGGCCCCGATCACCCCATCTCCGTCGAGCCCGCGAAGCGGCGCTGGCGGGCCATGTTCAACGGCCACGTGATCGCCGACACCGCCGACGCCCTGGTGCTGCAGGAGGCGAACTATCCGCCGGTGGTCTACTTCCCGCGCGACGACGTGGCGATGGAGTACATGGGCCGGACCGACCGGATCACCCACTGCCCCTACAAGGGCGACGCCGCCTACTACACCCTGCGGATGAACTCCGAGATCGCCGAGAACGCGGCGTGGTCCTACGAGGAGCCGGCGGACGCCGTCGGCCGGATCAACTCGCGCATCGCCTTCTACACCGACCAGGTGGAGGTCTACGAGGTCGACGACGCGGCTGTGAACCCCCACCACGTGGCCGAGGTCCGCGACGACGGCCACGAGGCCGAGGTCGGCGAGATCGTCCAGCACACCGATTCCGGCGGCGGCACGTCCCAGCGCGACCACTGGAAGCCGAACGTCGAGACCCCCGGCCAGGAAGACCGCGGCGGTTTGAACTAGCCAGCGCTAGTACGCGAACGCCTCGAAGACCTTGCTGGCGTCGCCAGCCCACGGTCCGTTGTAGAGCTCCAGCAGCCGCTCGGCGGGGGTGACCCCGCTGGCGGCGATCTCGAAGAGCTCGGTCAGGTAGCCGCTCTCGTCCACCAGCCCGCCGGAGAGCCGGTTGCGGCGCTTCAGGCCCTCGGCGGCGATCTGCAGCACATCCCTTGCGACGTCCTGCACCGTGCGCCCGGCGACCGTGGCCTTCAGGCCTACGCGGGTGACGTCCCCGCGCAGCCGCTCGTGGTCGGCGATGTCCCAGTCCTTGCAGAGGTCCCAGGCGGCCGACAGCGCCGCGCTGTCGTAGAGCAGCCCCATCCACAGCGCGGGCAACGCGCACAGCCGGCTCCAGGGACCGGAGTCCGCCCCGCGCATCTCCAGGTACTGCTTGAGCCGCACTTCGGGGAAGATGGTGGTGGTGTGGTCCGCCCAGTCCTTGATGGTCGGGCGCACGCCGGGCAGCTCCGGCAGCTTGCCTTCCATGAAGTCACGGAACGAGCGGCCGGCCACGTCGATGTACTTGCCGTCGCGCTTCACGAAATACATCGGCACGTCGAGGGCGTAGCGGGCATAGGCCTCGAAGCCGAAGCCGTCGCGGAACACGAAGTCCAGCATCCCCGTCCGGTCGGCGTCGGTGTCGGTCCAGACGTGGGCCCGGCTGGAGACGTAGCCGGTGGGCTTGCCCTCCACGAAGGGGGAATAGGCGAACAGCGCGGTGGCGATCGGCTGCAGCGCCAGGCTGACCCGGAACTTCTCGACCATGTCGGCCTCCGAGCCGAAGTCGAGGTTCGCCTGCACCGTGCAGGTGCGGAACATCATGTCGAGGCCGAGCCCCCCGACCCTTGGCATGTACTGCCGCATGATCTTGTAGCGACCCTTGGGCATCAACGGGACCTGCTCGCGGGTCCAGGTCGGGGCGTGCCCCAGGCCGAGGAAGCCCAGCCCCAGCTCGTCGGCGACGACCTTCACCTCCTGCAGGTGGCCGCCGGTCTCCTCGCAGATGTCGTGGATGGTCTCCAGCGGGGCGCCGGAGAGCTCGAACTGGCCGCCGGGCTCCAGGCTGACGTTGGCCAGGCCGCGCTCCAGGGCGATCACGTTCTCGCCCTCGTAGACCGGCTTCCAGCCATACCGGGTCAGACCGTCCAGGAGCGCCTTGATACCGTTCGGTTCGTACGGGACGGTGTCATGGGAGCCCAGCCGAAAGACGAACTTCTCGTGCTCGGCGCCCACACGCCAGTCGGCCTTCGGCTTGGCGCCCGCCTCGAACCAGCGGACCAGGTCCTCGAACACGAGGGGGCGATCGTCGCACGCGGCGTCGGCCATCGGATTGCCCCTCCCGTCCCAACTCGAAGGTGTGCGCCAGGCGGGGTCCCGCCGTGCGACATCCTTACCGTTCGAAGGCAGATGGGTGCAAACCCCGAGCCGCTCAAGAGCGCCAGTCCCCAAGCGCCGCTTGCCACAGCGTGAGCGCGCTGATGGCCGCGGTGTCGGCCCGCAGGATCCGAGGACCGAGGCTGACCGCGATGGCGAACGGCAGGCCGCGCAACGCCTCGCGCTCCTTCGGCGAGAACCCGCCCTCCGGCCCGATCAGTATGGCCCAAGGTCCGACCGGCTGGCCGGTGAGCGCCTCCAGCACCGGCTTCGCGTCGCCCGCCTCGTCGCAGAACAGCAGCCGTCGGCCGGGCTCCCAGCCACCGATCAGCTTCTCGAGCCTCACCGGCTCCAGCACCTGCGGCACGTCCAGCCGGCCGGTCTGCTCGGCGGCCTCGACCGCGATAGCCTGTAGCCGGTCCACCCGGGTGTGGTCGGCGTTGGTCCGTTCGGTGATCGCCAGCCGCACCCGCCGCGCCCCCAGCTCGGCCGCCTTCTCCACGATGGTCTCCAGCGGCGCTCGCTTCACCAGAGCCACCACCAGGTCGAGGTCCGGCCCCGCCCCCTGCGGCCGCGCCGCGTCGATCACCTGCAGGGTCACCGCGCGCTTGGCCACCTTGGCCACCAGCGCCCGCCACTCCCCGTCGCGCCCATTGAAGACCCTGAGCTCGTCGCCGGCCTGCGCCCGCATCACAGCGCCCAGGTAGCGGCTCTGCCCCTCGTCGAGGACGAGCTCCGCGCCTGCGCCGAGCGCGGCGTTCACGAACAGCCGGATCATGCCGCCGCTTTAGCCGCGGAATCCGGACGGCGCATCCCGCGGGAACATTGTTCTTTCTTTGTTCGGCCGCTAGCCTCGACCCATGAAGGACCGACTCAGCGCCGGCGAGGCGCGCCGCATCGCGCTCGCTGCGCAGGGCTTCGCCTCCCCCCGGCCGGACCGCGCGGTGACCAAGCGTGACTTGGCCAAGCTCATCGAGCGCCTGGGCGTCGTCCAGATCGACAGCGTCAACGTCGTCTCCCGCACCCACTACATCCCGGCCTTCTCCCGCCTGGGCGCCTACGACCGCAGCCTGCTGGAGGAGATCGCCTGGGCGAAGAAGCGGCCGCTGTTCGAGTACTGGGCGCACGAGGCCAGCCTGTTGCCCCTCGCCAGCCAGCCGCTGTTCCGCTGGCGCATGCAGGACGCCCATGACGGAACCGGCGTGTGGAAGGGGGTCGCCCGCTTCCTGCGCGAGCGGCGCGACTTCGTCGACCGCGTGCTGGAGGAGATCAGGGACCGCGGACCGCTGGCCGCCTCGGACCTCGAGCTCGGCCACAAGGGCCAGGGCGGCTGGTGGGGCTGGAGCGAAGCCAAGCGCGCCGTCGAGTGCCTGTTCTGGACAGGCGAGCTCACCACCGCCACGCGGCGGGGGACTTTCGAGCGGGTCTACGGCCTGCCGGAGAAGGTTCTGCCCAGTGCGGTCGTGCAGGCGCCGACGCCTCGGCGCGAGGACGCCCAGCGCGAGCTGGTCCGCATCTCCGCCCGCGCCATGGGCGTGGCGGCGGCCAAGGACCTGCGCGACTACTTCCGCCTGCCGGTGGACGGCTTCAAGGACCGGCTCGCCGAGCTTGTGGAGGAAGGCGCCCTCCTCCCCGTCACCGTGAAGGGCTGGCGCGAGCCCGCCTACCTGGACCCCGCCGCCCGCAAGCCGCGCCGCGTGGACGCCCAGGCCCTGCTGTCGCCGTTCGACAACCTGATCTGGTTCCGCGAGCGCACCGAACGCATCTTCGGCGTCCGCTACCGCATCGAGATCTACACTCCCGCAGAGAAGCGCACCCACGGCTACTACGTCCTGCCGTTCCTCGAGGGCGACGCCATCACCGCCCGCGTCGACCTCAAGGCCGACCGCAAGGGCGGCGTCCTCCTGGTGCAGTCGAGCCACGCCGAACCCTGGGCCACCGACGAGACGCCGGTGCGCCTGGCCGCCGAGCTCAGGCTGATGGCGGAATGGCTCGGCCTTTCCGACGTCAGCGTGCAGACGCGCGGAGACCTCGCCCCCGCGCTCGCCGCCGCCGTCGGTTAAGCCCAACCCTCCGTCACCGCGTGCAGGCGGGCGTAGGCGCCGCCCTTCTTCACCAGCTCCGAATGCCGGCCCTCCTCGACGATGCGGCCATCCTCGAACACCAGGATGCGGTCGGCGCCGCGGATGGTCGACAGGCGGTGGGCGATGACGATGGTGGTGCGGCCCACCATCAGCTCCTCCATCGCCGCCTGCACGTCGCGCTCGGTCTCCACGTCCAGCGAGCTCGTCGCCTCGTCCAGCACCAGGATCGGCGCGTCGGCCAGGAACGCCCGGGCGATCGCCGTGCGCTGCCGCTCCCCGCCGGAGAGCTTCACGCCCCGCTCCCCCACCAGCGTCTGGTATCCCTTCGGCAGCCGCGAGATGAACTCGTGGGCCCGGGCCCGGCGGGCCGCCAGCTCGATCTCGTCCTCCGTCGCGTCCGGCCTGGCGTACTTGATGTTCTCCGCCAGGGTGCGGTGGAACAGCGCCGGGTCCTGCGGCACCACCGCGATGGCGCGCCGCAAGGACCCTTGGGTCACCGTCGCAATGTCCTGCCCGTCGATGACGATCCGCCCGCCCTGCACGTCATAGAGGCGCTGGATCAGCTTCACGAAGGTGGACTTGCCGGCCCCCGTCGGCCCCACCAGCGCCACCCGCTCGCCCGGCGCGATCCGCAGCGAGAAGTCGTCGTAGAGCGGCCGGTCGGCGGACTTGTAGGTGAAGGTCACCTTGTCGAAGACGATCTCGCCCAGGTCGGGCGTGAACGCCTTGGCGTCCGGCGCGTCCATCACCTGCGGGTCCATCCGGGCGTAGCGGGCCACGTCCTCCACGTCGTCCATGCCGCGCTGGGTCATGCGGATGTTCTCGCCGAGGTTCCGCAGGTAGCTGGACATGGTCATGAAGGCGGTGACGGCGAAGGCCACGTCGCCCGGCGTCGCCTGGCCCTTGGTCCACAGCCACACCAGCAGGCCCGTCAGCCCCGCCAGCAGCACCACCAGCATCAGGTTGTGCAGCAGCCACAGGTCCGTGAACCGGTTCCAGGTGACGTTGACCGACTTGCGCCAGAGGTCCGTCACCTCCCCGATCCGCGCCTCCTCGCGCGGCTCCGCGCCGAAGCTCTTCACCGTCGCGTTCGACGACACCGAGTCGGCGATCGCCCCGCCGATGCGGCTGTCCAGGGCCACCGACTTTATGTTGTGCGGCCGGGCGTACTTCTCGGTCAGCCAGATGTTCGACCAGACGAAGGCCGCCACCACCACGCCGGAGAACAGCCCCACGATCGGCCAGCGCACCGCCATGGTCACGCACATGCCCACCAGCACCAGGAAGGCCGGCCCCAGCCAGATCAGGGCCGCGTCCGAGACGGTGTCGTAGCCCCACATGGCGCGGGAAAGCCGGCGCACCGTCGCGCCCGCGAAGTTGTCGGCGTGCCAGTCGGCGGAGAAGGCCTGAACCTTCTTGAACGCCTCGTCGATCATCTCCTTCATGTTGCGGCTGGCGAGCGGGATCCAGAACCGCATGGCGGTGTTCCGGATCACCAGATAGCCAAAGTAGACGCCCACCAGCAGCGCCCAGGCGTCCCAGGCCGGACCGGGCGCCCCGCCGCTCGCCACCACCGCGTCCACTAGCGCCTTCACGGCCCAGGGCACGGCAAGGTCGAAGCCGATGGAGATCAGCGTCAGGCCGATCGTGGCCCACAGCAGCCAGCCGCGTCGGCCCCAGTAGCCGGCGATGAAGCCCAGCACCTGGCGGTTGTTCAGCACCCGCTGCTTGGCCTCGTCGGCGTCCTCGTAATGGTCGGTCATCGCAATAGCTCGAAGTCTGCCGCCGGGCCGGGGGTGGCAGGCTCCAACGAAGGAGCCGGCCGCACAGCTTCGGCAGCGTGGATGGGAATTGGGGGTGGCGTCTCGTTGGGAGGGCGGCTCGGCGGCGAGCGCGCGCGCAGCGGCGCTTCAGGCCTTGCGGTCCTGAAGCCTCGACTCCTGACGAACCGTCGGAGTTAGCGGTGCGGCGGCGGCGCTGCGGCGGGCCGAAGTCGGGGGAACGCAGTCGCAAATCGCATGCTGGACCTCCCTCACCGGTTGCCGAAGGCGCGGAACCTAGGCTGCGCGTCAGGCCGGGTCAATCGTCGGCGAACAGCGTTTCGCCACCCGTGGCCCGGCCGCCACACATCTCACCACACCCGCACGCGCTGCTCCGGCGGCAGGTACATCTTCTGCCCCGGCTTCACGTCGAACTCGCGGTACCAGGCGTCCATGTTGCGCACCTCGGCGGAGCGCCATTCGTTGGGCGAGTGGGGGTCGCTGATCAGCTGCTGGCGCAGCGCATTCTCCCGCTGCAGCGAGCGGTGCGTCTGGGCGAAGGACATGAAGAACCGCTGGTCGCCGGTCAGCCCGCCCAGCACCGGGGCGGGCTTGCCCTTCAGCGAGGCGTGGTAGGCGTCCAGCGACATCGCCAGCCCCGCCAGGTCGCCGATGTTCTCGCCCAGCGTCAGCCGCCCGTTGATGCGCAGGCCCGGCAGCGGCTCGTAGGCGTCGTACTGCGCGGCGAG
This sequence comes from Phenylobacterium sp., assembly GCF_036563285.1. GTDB lineage: Bacteria > Pseudomonadota > Alphaproteobacteria > Caulobacterales > Caulobacteraceae > Phenylobacterium. The sequence continues at coordinate 1,249,359 of NZ_DATCMR010000011.1, read as the reverse complement.
CCCCGCGCCGGCCGCCCGGAACCGCTCCAGGTCGCTGGGCGCCCACCAGTTGTTGAGCGCGCCGGTCTCGTCGTACTTCGAGCCCTGGTCATCGAACTGGTGGCTGATCTCGTGGCCGATCACCCGGCCGACGGCGCCGTAGTTCACCGCCGGGTCGGCGTGCGGGTCGAAGTTCGGCGGCTGCAGGTAGCCGGCCGGGAACATCACCTTCACCAGCGTCGAGTTCGACTGGGCGTTGATGGTCTGCGGGTTCATCGACCATTCGCGCCGGTCCACCGGCCGGCCCAGCCGGTTGAGAATCCGACGCCGCGTGAAGGCCTGCGCCCGCAGCAGGTTCTCGAACGCCTCGCCGGGCTTCACCTCCAGGCTCGAGTAGTCGCGCGGCGGCGTCTGCCCGCCCACCTCGACGCGCAGGTTGGCGAGCTTCTTCAGCGCGCGCGCCTTGGTGGCCGGCGTCATCCAGGAGAGCCCGCGGATGCGCTGCGCCATGGCGAGCTTCAGGTTGCCGGTCATCTCGGTGACCATCGCCCGCGACGACGCCGGGAAGTACCGCGCCAGGTAGATCTCGCCCACCGCGTGGCCCAGCGCGCGGTCGGTCTGGATCACCGCCTGCTTCCAGCCCTCAGGCATCTGGGGCGTGCCCTGCAGGACGCCGCCGTTGAAGGCGAAGTCCTCCTGCCGGAAGGCCCGCGGCCCGGCCGGGGCGAAGTTGCGGATCGCGCGGAAGGCCAGGTAGTCGCGCCAGTCGGCGAGCGGTACGTCACGCGCCAGCGCCGCCGAGGTGGCGATGCTCGAGGGCTGGGCCACGATGTAGAGCGGCTGGCCGGCGATCCCGGCGGCCTCGATATAGGCGTCCCAGTCGAGCCCCGGCGCCTTCGCCGCGAAGTCCGCGCGGGTGAACGGGTTGTAGCGCTTCTCCGCCTGTCGGGTCTCCTCGCGGCTCCACCAACCCCGCGCGATCCTGTCCTCCAGGCCATAGACCCGCGCGGCGCGCGCCTCGACGTCGTCGAAGCCGGCCAGGGCGAACATCTTGGCGATATGCGCCCGGTAGGCGTTGCGCGCCGCCACGTTCGCCGGGGTGTCGACGATGTAGTAGTCGCGGTCGGGCAGGCTGAGCCCGCCCTGGCTCAGGGCCGGGACGTAGCGGGTCGGCTGCTTCACATCGACCATCACCGTGGCCGCGATCGGCGTCGGGTCGGGCCGCCCGGCGCCGTTCGGGTTCGGCAGGTCGCCCCACGAGAGCAGGGCCAGCGCGCGGGCCAGCGCCGCCGGCGTGGTGACGGCCGCGACCCGCGCCAGTTCCGGCTTCAGGGGCTCGATGCCGCGCCCCTCCAGCGCCGCCTCGTCGATCCAGGCCTGGTAGTAGTCGGCTATTTTGCGGCCGTTCGCCGTCCCCAGCGTCCCGGCGCTCTGGATCACGTCGCGCGTCCGCTGCTCGTTGCGCTCGCGCAGCGGCCCGCCGTAGCTCGCGCGGTCCGGCGGGATGGTGTTGGCCTTCAGCCAGCCGTTGTTCACGTAGCGGTAGAAGTCGTCGCCCGGCGCGATGCTTCGGTCCACCGCCGACAGGTCGAGGCCGAACTCGCCATACTCCGGTTTGCCCGCCGGCGTCGCCGCCCAGCCGCTGCGTCCGGCCGCAGCCATCGTCCCCGCCCGCCAGCGCGCCCAGCGCCAGCGCCCGCCTGGTCATGCCCATTACGCAACTTCCCCCTGTTCGCAGCCTCAGTTCTGCACCTAAAGAGGGCCGTCCGCCAATGGCCCAGACCGCCCCCCTCCCCGACGCCGCGCCCACGAACTGGGTCGACCGCTTCGCCCCCGCCGGCCTGCGGCCGTGGCTGAAGCTGGGCCGCTTCGACCGGCCCACCGGCATCTGGCTGCTGATGCTGCCCGGATGGCAGGGGATCGCCCTTGCCGCCGCCGAGCGGGGGGCGCGCCCCGACTGGCGCCTGCTCCTGGCCTTCTTCGCCGGCGCCGCCCTGATGCGCGCCGCCGGCTGCGCCTACAACGACATCGTCGACCGCCACATCGACGCCAAGGTCGCCCGCACCGCCGGCCGCCCCATCCCCTCAGGCCAGATCAGCGTCAAGCAGGCGTGGGGGTTCATCGCCGGCTGCTGCCTGGTAGCCCTGGCGATCCTTCTCAGCTTCCCGCCGCTCGCCATTGGCCTCGGCGTGGGCTCGCTCGCCCTGGTGGCCGCCTACCCGTTCATGAAGCGCATCACCTGGTGGCCGCAGGCCTGGCTCGGGCTGACCTTCAACTGGGGCGCCCTGCTGGGCTACGCCGCGGCGACCGGCAACCTCAGCCTCGCCGCCCTGTTCCTCTACGCCCACGGCGTCTTCTGGACCCTCGGCTACGACACCATCTACGCGGTCCAGGACCTGGAGGACGACGCCTTGGCCGGCGTGAAGTCCTCCGCCCGCCGCCTCGGCTCGAAGGTGAAGCCGGCCGTGCTCGGCTTCTACGCCGTCGCCGTCGCCCTCGCGCTGGCCGCCGGCTTCATCGCAGAGCTCGGCTGGGGCTTCTACGCCATCGCCGCGCTCTATGCCCTCCGCCTCGCCGAGCAGGGCCTCAAGGTCCGCACCGACCGCCCGCAGCTCGCGCTGCGCCTGTTCAAGGCCAACACCTGGGCCGGACTGGTGCTGTTCGCCGCCATCGTCGCGGGGAGCTACGTGTTCCGCCCACACCTCTAGCGGGAGGCGTAACACGCCCTCCCCACCTTAAACCTCATGGTGGATGCGAGCCTGCGGTCTCAGGCGTGTCAAGGACGCGCCTCCGGCGCGCCGCGCCGCGGCCGGCCTGCGGCCGGTCCTTGAGACGCCGGATCCCGAGAGCAAACTGGCTGCCATGAGATTTAAGCCAAGATCCGTCACTCAAAGCCCTCCCCCTCGATGGGGAGGGATGGGTGGGGGTGCGCGCACGCCGGCGACGATCGACCGCCAGTGGGCTCCGCCCGCCCCTGACCCAGCGTCCGCCCCCTTCGTGCTATACTCCCCCCGAAATGCCCGCCGCCGCCCGCGTAGACCCGAAGACCTTCTTCACCCCACAGGAGTGGGCCCCCCTCGCGCGCCGCTCGTCCTGGATCGGCCTGGCGCTGGTCGCCCACGCCTGGATCGTCATCGGCCTGGCCATGGCCATGGCGGTCGTCTGGCCGCTGACCATCCCGCTGGCCATCGCCATCATCGGCGCCCGCCAGCTCGGCCTCGCTATCGTGATGCACGACGCCGCCCACGGCGCCCTGCACCCGAACCTCAAGGTCAACGACTGGGTGGGCAACCACCTGACCACCGGCGACCTGGCCGCCTACCGCCCCTACCACCTGGGCCACCACAAGTTCGCCCAGCAGGCGGAGGATCCCGACCTCGTCCTCTCCGCCCCGTTCCCGATCACCCGCACCTCACTCAAGCGCAAGATCGCCCGCGACCTGACCGGGCGCACCTACTACAAGCTCAAGTGGTCCGGCCTCGTGCAGCGCCTGCGCGAGCGCAAGCCCGGCGAGCCGCTCCTGCCCATCCTGAAGGACGCCGTGGTCCGCCGCCGCCGCTTCCTCACCGGCATGGTGGTGACGATCGCGCTGACCGCCCCTTTCGGCCTGTGGTGGGTCTGGCCCGTCCTGTGGCTGGTCCCGCAGGCCACCTGGCTGCCGATGATCACCCGCCTGCGCAACATCGCCGAGCACGCCAACGTGGGTAAGGACGAGCCGGACCCGCTGCGCCACGCCCGCACCACCCACGCCAACTGGCTGGAGCGCGCCTTCCTGGCTCCCTACTGGGTGAACTACCACTGCGAGCACCACATGTTCATGCATGTGCCCTGCTACCGCCTCCCCCGCGCCCACCGCATGCTGAAGGCCAAGGGCGTCACGGAGCGGATGCTCACCGCGCCCAGCTACGTCGACGTGCTCAAGATGGCTTCGTCGAAGCCGGAGAAGCTAGCGGCCTAGACACCGCTCATCCCCGCGAAGGCGGGGACCCAAGCCGAGTCCGTCGAAGCGGCGCGGTGTTGCAACATCTCGCAGGCCCCATGGGTCCCCGCCTTCGCGGGGATGTGCGGATGTGAGAGTAAGCCCCATGATCGCCCAGGACCCCGCCGCCCGACGGGCCTTCATCCTTCAGAACACCCGCCGGCAGCACCCGCCGCACACGCCCGAGCTCGTCCTGCACCTGGCCGACGAGATCACGCCCATCTGGAAGATGACCGAGGAGGCGCTCTCCGAGATCGGCCTGCCGCCGCCCTTCTGGGCCTTCGCCTGGGCCGGCGGCCAGGCGCTCGCCCGCTACGTCCTCGACAACCCCAACATCGTGGCCGGCAAGCGCGTCATCGACTTCGCCTCCGGCTCGGGCATCGTCGGCATCGCGGCGCTGAAGGCCGGCGCGAAGGACGTGCTGTGCGCCGACGTCGATCCCTTCTGCGGCGTCGCCCTGGAGCTCAACGCCGAGGCCAACGGCGTCGTGGCCCAGTTCACCGCCGTGGACCTCCTCGACATCGGCCCGCCCGCCTGGGCGCAGGTCATCCTCGCCGGCGACATCTGCTACGAGAAGCCGCTGGCCGAGCGCGTCATGGCCTGGCTCGCCCACGCCCGCGCGGCCGGCGCCACGGTCCTCATCGGCGATCCCGGCCGCAGCTACTTCCCCCGCTCGGGCCTCGAAAAGCTCGCCGAATACCAGGTCCCCACCACCCGGGAGCTGGAGGACCAGGAGGTCAAGAAGACCGCCGTGTGGACCTTGCCGCCGTGAGCATCAGGCTCTAGAACATTCCAAGAACATCACTCGAGGACCCGCCATGCGCGAAGACGGCAAGATCGACTATGTGGAGTTCCCCGCCGGCGACCTCGGTCCGCTGAAGCAGTTCTACAGCGACGCCTTCGGCTGGGCCTTCACCGACTACGGCCCGACGTACGCGGCGGTGAACGAAGGGCTCGACGGCGGCTTCGACGGCGACGCCGCGAGCCACTCGAAGGCGCCGCTGGTCATTCTCTACGCCCACGACCTGGAAGCCATGGAAGACAAGGTCCGCGCCGCCGGCGGCCAGGTCATCAAGCCGATCTACAGCTTCCCCGGCGGTCGCCGCTTCCACTTCACCGACCCCTCCGGCAACGAGCTGGCGGTGTGGAGCGAGGGCTAGGCGCCGCACTTTCCCTCCCCTGCAGGGAGGGGCAGGCCGCGCAGCGGCCAGGGTGAGGAAGTGTGGGCCGGAACTCCGAGTCAGCACCTGATCGCGGCGCCCTCACCCGGCTCGCCTGCAGCGAGCTGTCCCTCCCCTGCAGGGGAGGGAAACGCTCACTCCACCTCGCCGCCGTCCCCGGGCAGCCCGAGCCGCCCCCACTTCTCCGTCACCGCCTCGATCACGGCGCGGTCCATGGCGATCTTGCGGCCCCATTCGCGGTGGGTCTCCGGCGGCCACTTGTCGGTGGCGTCCAGCCCGATCTTTGAGCCCAGCCCGCTCTCGGGGCTCGCGAAGTCCAGGTAGTCGATGGGAGTGTTCTCGATGACGGTGATGTCGCGGGCCGGGTCCATCCGCGTGGACAGCGCCCACATCACGTCCTTCCAGTTGCGCGCGTTGATGTCGTCGTCCACGACGATCACCCACTTGGTGTACATGAACTGCCGAAGGTAGCTCCAGACGCCCATCATCACGCGCTTGGCGTGGCCGGCGTAGGCCTTCTTCATCGACACCACGGCGATGCGGTAGCTGCACCCTTCCGGCGGCAGCCAGAAGTCGACGATCTCCGGGAATTGCTGGCGCAGCAGCGGGATGAAGACCTCGTTCAGCGCCTCGCCCAGCACGGACGGCTCGTCCGGCGGCCGGCCGGTGAAGGTGGTCAGGTAGATCGGGTCGCGCCGCATGGTGATAGCGCTCACCTGGAATACCGGGAAGCGCTCCACCGAGTTGTAGTAGCCGGTGTGGTCGCCGTAGGGCCCCTCGTCGGCGTATTCGTCGAGATGCACATGCCCCTCGATGACGATCTCGGCGTGCGCCGGCACCAGCAGGGGCACGGTCTTGGCGGGCACGAGGTCGACCTTCGCGCCGCGCAGCAGGCCGGCGAACTGGTATTCCGACAGTGTGTCCGGCACCGGCGTCACCGCCGCCAAGATAGTGCCGGGATCTGCGCCGATCACCGCGCAGGCCGGCAGCGGCTCGCGCTTGCCCTCCGCCTTCCAGCGCCGGTGGTGCTGCGCTCCGCCGCGGTGCGCCAGCCAGCGCATGATGGTGCGGTCCGGCCCCAGCACCTGCATGCGGTAGATGCCGAGGTTGTAGTCGTCCTCGCGGCTCGTCCCCGGTCCCTTGGTCACCACTAGCGGCCAGGTGATCAGCGGCGCCGGCTCGCCCGGCCAGCAGGTCTGGATCGGCAGCTTCGTGAGGTCGATGTCGGCGCCCTTCAGCACCACCTCCTGCACCGGCGCGGTCTTGCGGACCTGCGGGCGCATGGACATCACCGTCTGGGCCAGCGGGAGCATGTCCCAAGCGTCCTTCAGCCCGCGCGGCGGCTCGGGCGCCCGCAGGAACGCCAGCAGCTCGCCGACCTCGCGCAGGTCACCTGCCGTCGTCCGCTCCCGGCCCTCCAGGGTCACGCCCATGGCCACGCGCTTGACCGTGCCGAACAGGTTGACCAGCGCCGGCATCGAGGAGGGCTGCCCGTCCGCCCGGATCGGCTTTTCGAACAACACCGCCGGCCCGCCCGTGTGGAGCAGCCTGCGCTGGATCTCGGTCATCTCCAGCACCGTGGAGACGGGCTCGGCCACGCGCACCAGCTCGCCGGCGCGCTCCAGCTTCGCCATGAACTCGCGCAGCGACCGATAAGCCATGGCCGCGGTTTACCTGCGGCGCCCGCGCGGGTCTAGGAATTCCGATTGTGAATTCCTTAGGACCCCCGAAGCCCTCGATGGTACTCTAGTGGGCGATCTTTCTCATTGTCTTTCAGAGACTTACCTGACTTCGAGAGTTGTCGCGCTTAGTCGTGCAAATAGGCCTGCCGGCGCGTGTAACACGCCGCGTCAGGCCTCCGCCTTGTCCCATTCCCTGACCATCTTCCTCGGCGCGATCTTCCGCCACCGCCGCTCCAGGAAGTTCTTCAGCGAACCCGGATGCAGGTCCTCGATGCGCGCGAGCACGCACGGATAGTCCTTGTAGTGCGCCGTGAAGTGGAAGGTCCCGGGCTCGGCCTCCATCAGCATCTCGCGCTCGTCGAAGCCGACGTCCATCAGCACCAGGCTCTGGTCCTCGCGCCTCAGCCGGGTGAAGAACTTCTTGTTCACCAGGTACGAGGGCCGGCCGTAGCTCATCCCCTTCTCCACCCCGGGGAAGGACATCACCACGGCTTCCACCTCGTCGGGGCTCATCGGCCGTGCTCCTCAGTACGCCAGCGCCACGCCGTCCTTGCGCATCTCGGTCGCCGCCGCATAGCGGCCCGGCCACCGCTCGACGGCCTGATAGCCGCCGAACCCCCCGTCCGACTCGCCCAGCTTCCAGCCCAGGGCCGCCAGCTCGCGCTTGGTCTTCTCCGGCACCCCGGTCTCGACGCGCAGCAGCCCCAGCGGGTCGAGCTGCTCGCCCGTGGGCTCCATGCCGCCCTCGTGGTGCCAACGGGGCGAATCCCCGGCCTCCTGCAGCGCCAGCCCATGGTCGACCATGTTGGAGATGATCTGCGCCTGGCCCTGCGGCTGCATGTCCCCGCCCATCACCCCGAACGCCAGCCACGGCTCGCCGCCGCGCGTCGCGAAGCCCGGGATGATGGTCTGGAACGGCCGCTTGCCCGGCGCAAAGACGTTGGGATGCCCATCCGTCAGCGCGAAGAGCTCGCCGCGGTTCTGGAACATGAAGCCCAGCCCGTCCGGCGACAGGCCCGAGCCCATGCCGCGGTAGTTCGACTGGATGATCGAGACCATCATCCCGTCCTTATCGGCCGTGGTGAAATAGGTGGTGTCGCCCCGGCTCGGGGCCTGGCCGGGCTGGACGTTCGGGTTGATGCGGTCCGGCCGGATCAGCCGCGCCCGCTGCGCGGCATAGTCCTTCGAGATCAGCCAGTCCGGCATCTTGTAGAAGGCGGGGTCTGCGTACTGCCGCGCCCGGTCCTCGTAGGCCAGCCGCTTGGCCTCCACGGCGTGGTGGATCGAGTCCGCCGACTGGAAGCCCATCTGCTTCACATCGAAGTTGGCCAGGATCGCCAGCAGCTGCAGCGTCGCCACCCCCTGGCTGTTCGGCGGCAGGCCCCACACGTCGACCCCGCGGTAGTCGACGCTCAGCGGCTGCACCCACTCCGTCTTGTGCGCCGCGAGGTCAGCGCGGGTCATCCAGCCGCCGATCCGGCGGAAGTAGGCCTCGATCCGCGCGGCGATGTCGCCCTCGTAGAACGCCCGCCCGCCGCCCTGGGCGATCTGCCGGTAGGTCGACGCGAGCGCCGGGTTCCGGAACACCTCCCCCTCACGCGGCGTCTGCCGGCCGGGCGCCCAGACCTTCAGGAAGTTCTCGTGCTCCTCGATCCCCGACACGTCGCGCGGCCGGGTGAAGCTGCGGAAGGAGCGCTCGAGGTAGAAGGCCACGTTCTGGGTGACCGGATGGCCCTCCTCGGCGTGGCGGATCGCCGGCTCGAACAGCCTGGCCCACGGCAATTTCCCGTACCGCTGGTGCAGCGTCCACCAGGCGTCCACCGCCCCCGGCACGCTCACCGAGATCGCGCCGAAGGACGGGATCAGCCGGTTCTTCGCCCGCCCGCGCACGGTCTCCAGCGACAGCCCCCGCGGGCTGCGCCCGGACCCGTTCAGGCCCATCACCTTCCGCTGCTTCGGGTCCCACAGCATGACGAAGCAGTCGCCGCCGATCCCGCAGGCGATCGGCTCCACCAGCCCGAGCACGGCGTTGGCGGCCACCGCCGCGTCCACCGCCGTCCCGCCGACCCTGAGCACGTCGATGGCCGCCACCGTGGCCAGCGGGTGCGCCGTCGCCGCCGCGCCGTGCAGCCCCCAGGCGGCGCTGCGCGAGGCGAAGGTCGCCCCGTCGATCCGGTCGCCCGACCCGACGTCCGGCCGATTGCGGTTGGGATTGGCCGAGCGGGTGTCGGCGAAGGCCGCGCCAGCGGCGGCTGCGGCCGGCAGGGCGGCCAGGAAGGTACGGCGTCGCATGGCCGGAACATAGCGGCAGACGCGGGTCTTGCCACCGCCTGCGAACGGGCGACAACTGCACCGCATGGAGATCACCCCGTCCGCGCACGCCGCCGCCCTCTGGGTGGGCCTGCACCTGATCCTCCTGCTGGTGCTCTCGGTGCTCGTCGTGCGCCAGCGCCAGCAGCACCACGTGGTGATCGGCGACGGCGGCGTCCCGGCGCTGACCCAGGCCATCCGCGCCTTCGGCAACGCCACCGAGTACGTGCCCACCGGGCTCATCGGCCTGACCGTGCTGGCGCTGGCCGGCGCGTCCCCGCTGCTGGTCCACGTGCTGGGGGGCGCCCTCTTCGTGGGCCGCGCGGCCCATGCCGTCGGGCTGTCACGCAGCGGCGAGTCCTCGCTCCCGCGCACCGTCGGCGTGGTGCTGACCTGGGTGGCCTACATCGCCACCGCCGTCGCGCTGATCTTCTACGCCATCCCCTAAGCTTGTCGGGCCGGTCCCGGTCGGCCATATGCCGGGCATGGATGAAAACCTGCTGCAAGAGGTCGTCGACGCCGCGCTGAAGGCCGGCGCCGATGCGGCCGAGGCCGTGAGCGCCGAGCGCCGCGCGCTTTCCATCTCGGTTCGCCTGGGCGAGCTGGAGGAGGTTGAGCGCGAAGAGGCCCGCGACCTGGGCCTGCGGGTGTTCGTCGGACGCCGCCAGGCCTCGGTCTCCGGCTCCGACATCTCGGCCGACGCTCGCGCCAAGCTGGTCGAGCGCGTCGTAGCGATGGCGAAGCTCGCGCCGGAGGACCCCTACGCCGGCCTCGCCGACCCGAACCTCCTGGCCCGTGGCGCCCTGCCTGAGCTCGACCTGTTCGACCCCAGCGAGCCGTCCGCCGAAGCCTTGGAGGAGAAAGCCCGCACCGCCGAGGCCGCCGCCCGCGCGGTGCCCCGGGTGACCAACTCCGACGGCGCCTCGGCGTCGTGGTCCGCCTCCCACTGGATCATGGTGACGAGCGCCGGCTTCTCCGGCGTCCACCGCGCCTCGGGGTTCTCGCTTGGCGCCTCGGCGATCGCTGGCGACGAGCAGGGCATGGAGAATGGCTACGAGGGCCGCTCCGTGCGCTGGCAGTCCGACCTGCCCGATCCGGACTTCATCGGCTCGGAAGCCGGCCGTCGCGCCGCCCAGCGCCTGGGCGCCCGCAAGATCGCCTCGACGACCGCCCCGGTGATCTTCGAGAACCGCTTGGCCGCCTCCCTGCTGGGCCCGCTGGTCGGCGCCATCTCCGGCCCGTCCATCGCCCGCGGCACCTCCTTCCTGAAGGACAAGCTCGGCCAGCAGGTCTTCGCCAGGGGCGTCACCGTCACCGACGACCCGCACCGTCCCCGCGGCCTCGGCTCCTCCCCCTTCGACGACGAGGGCGTGGCGAACCGCACCCGCAACATCATCGACGACGGGGTGCTGACCACCTGGCTGCTGAACTCGTCATCGGCGCGCCAGCTCGGGCTGACCACCACCGGCCACGCGTCGCGCGGACTCGCCGGCCCACCTGGGGTCTCGACCACCAACCTGACCCTGCGCCCGGGTGATCGCGACCAGGCTGGCCTGATGAGGGACGCCGGGTCGGGCCTGCTGGTCACCTCGATGTTCGGGCCCTCGCTGAACGGCAACACCGGCGACTGGTCGGTGGGCTGCTCCGGCTTCTGGTTCGAGGGCGGCGAGCTCGCCTATCCGGTCACCGAGATCACGGTCGCCGGCAACCTGATCGACATCTACGGCCGCGTGGTCCCAGGCTCCGACCTGGAGATCCGCGGCTCGTCCAACGCACCTTCCCTGCTGGTCGACGCCCTGGCCATCGCAGGCCTATGACCACGGCCGCCGAGGATCTGGCGCTCATCGCCGAGGCGGCCCGCGAGGCGGGCGAGCTGGCGGCCGAGCTCAGGCTCAAGGGGCTGCAGATCGACTACAAGGCGGGCAATTCGCCGGTCACGAACGCAGACCTGGCCGCCGACGCCCTGCTGAAGTACCGGCTGGGACAGGCGCGACCGGAGTACGGCTGGCTGTCGGAAGAGACCGCCGACGATCCCCTGCGGCTGGGCCGCCAGCGGCTGTTCGTGGTCGATCCGATCGACGGCACCCGGGCCTTCCTGAACGACCGTCCATGGTGGGCCGTCTCCATCGCCGTGGTGGAGGGGGAGCGGCCGATCGCCGGCGTCGTCTTCGCCCCGCAGCTGCACGAGACCTATACCGCCGCGGCCGGAGCGGGCGCCGAGCTGAACGGGACCGCGATCGCGGTGAGCGGCGCCTCCGCCCTGGAGAACTGCGGCATGGCGGGGGACCCGCGGCTATTCGAGCATCCAGCCTGGCCGATCCCGTGGCCGGCCATGCGGGTGGAGCAGCGCAACTCCACCGCCTACCGCATGTGCCTGGTCGCCTCCGGCGTGTTCGACGCCGCGGTCGCGCCGGTGCCGAAGCACGACTGGGACCTCGCCGCCGCCGACCTGATCGCCAGCGAGGCCGGCGCTTTCGTGGGCGACCATACCGGCCGGCCGTTCCGCTACAACGGCTCCAAGCCTGTGCAGGCCAGCCTGATCTGCGCCGCCCCCGCGCTGGCCCCATTGATCCTGGACCGCGTCCGGCATATCGCGGAGCCCAAATGACCCTCCACGAAGGTCCCTAGATGTCCGACAAGCAGCTTCTTCACCTCGTCATCGGCGGCGAGCTGAAGGACCTCAACGGCCCGCCCGAGTTCCGCGACCTGAAGAAGGTTGACCTGGTCGGCGCCTTCCCCAGCTACCAGGAAGCCCTGCAGGCCTGGCGCGCCAAGGCGCAGGAGACGGTGGACAATGCGCTGATGCGCTACTTCATCATCCACGCCCACCGGCTGCTGGACCCCGAGAGCGACCACGAGGACGACCACCAGCACTAGGGTCGGATCAGACGCGCTCGAGCTGCTCCAGCAGGGCGCCGTCGCGCCAGACCTCGACGCGCTCGGCGCTGCGGTGCTCGGCGAGCAGGGCCTCGGCCCGATGCCGCACAATCCCGAGCTCGCGGGTGGCGACGAGGTCGACGACCGAGGCCACGCCGTCGGCGCGCACGCACAGCAGCGTGTAGAACTCTTCGCCGGGATCGGCTGGGGGCGCGGCGGCGAGGGCGGCGTCGGTCATGGAGGCTGCATCGCACGGTTCCGGTTAAGTGTCTGTCGGATAAGACACTTAATGGCTATTCACGCCGCAGCAGGCGCTCCGTGATCAGGCTGCCCAGCATCTGGGCGCGGAACCTGGCCTTCATGCCGGCAGGGTCGTACATCGGACTCTGCACCCACTGGGTGAACGACATCCCGGCCGGCTCCCCCTCCTCCAGGTAGCGCTCGAAGGTGTAGTCCAGCACCCCGGTCTTGCCCTGCCGGACGTGCAGGTAGCGCAGGTGCAGCTGGTCCATCGCCTCGCGGATGGTCTTGCCCTTGCGGAAGTGCATGTAGAGCACGCTCATGATGCCGGCCCGGTCCGCGCCGGACTTGCAGTGCATAAGCGCCGGATAGGCGATCGTCTCGAAGAGCCGCTTGGCGCCCAGCACCCGGTCGCGGCTCGGCACCTCTCGCGAGGTGATGGTGAAGTCCACCATCTCCAGCCCCAGACGCTCGCAGGCGTCCTTCTCGAGCGCATGGAAGCTGGCGTCGAAGCCGCCGCGCAGGTTGATCACGGTCCTGATGCCGCGGTCCTTCCAGGCCTTCAGCTGGTGCGGCCAGGGCTGGTTGGTGCGCACCAGCTCCTCGGAGATCCAGTGGGCGTTCGAAAAGCCGAGCCGCAGGTAGGCGTGGTCGTTCCACAGGTAGTCCGCATAGGCGCGCGCGCGGCCCAGCGGGCTCTTCAGGTCGAACGGCGACGTGGCGGACTCAGCGGTCATCGGCGCTTACCTAGGCGCAACAGGCGGCAATCGGAAGCGCCTCAAGTGGTCGCGGCCTCCTTGACCTTCGCCGCGCATCGGCCGACTTCAACGCCATGAGCGACCCCGCCCAGCCCGAGCTTTCCGGCCGCGAGCTGATCGGCCGGGTGGCGCGCGTCTACATGGCGCCGCGCTGGAAGGGGTGGGTGACCGCGCTCCTCGCTGCGATCGTCGTGGCGATCCTCTCCGCCGAGCTGATCCGGATCCTCGAGCCCGCGGTCAACGACCTGCTGGTCAACCACAAGCCGGGTCAGCTCGTGGCCCTGCCCCTCACCATCGCGGTCTATGCCATCGGTCGGGCGGTTGCGCAGATCGTGCAGGCCTCGCTGGTGAACCGCATCGGCAACGGTGTGGTCGGCGACGTCCAGGTGCAGCTGTTCGGCAAGCTGGTCCGCGCCGACCTCGCCCGCCTGCGCAGCCAGCATTCCGGCGCCTACGTCTCCTCGGTGCTCTACGACGCCGGCCTGATCCGCGAGGCGGCGACGGCGGGGGTCATCAACTACACCCAGCACTTCCTGACGGTGATCGGCGCGATCACGGTGATGGTGGCCAATGACCTCCTGCTGTCGCTGGTCCTCGTCGCGGCCTTGCCGGGCGCAGCCTGGATCATGCGGCGGTTCTCCAAGCGCACCACCAAGGCGGCCAAGGGCGCCATGGCGGAGACCTCGGCCCTCTCCACCGCGATCATGGAGAGCCTGGACGGGGTGCGGGTGGTGAAGATCGAGAACCGGGAAGCCTATGAGGAGGCCCGCGTCGCCGAGGTCGTCCGCCGCCGGCAGACGCACCTCGTGAAGGGCGCCAACGCCCGGGCCAGGGCCGCGCCGTCGACCGAGCTCCTGATGACCCTGATCACCGCGGCGGTCATCGCCTATGCCGGCTGGCGCTCGCAGCAGGGCGGCATGACGGTCGGCGCCTTCGTGGCCTTCATCGGCGCCTTGGGCCTGGCCTCTCAGTCGCTGCGCCAGCTCGCCAACCTGCAGACGGTGTTCGCCGAGGGCATGTCGGCCGCCCGGCGTCTGTTCGCCGCCCTGGACGTGGAGCCGGAAGTGCGCGACCGGCCGGGCGCCAAGCCGCTGACCCGCAGCGAGGGGACCATCACCTTCGAGGACGTGAGCTTCGCCTATCGCGAGGGCCCGCCGACGCTCGCCGGCGTTGGCTTCGAGGTCCGGCGCGGCGAGACCGTGGCGCTGGTCGGGCCCTCGGGGGGCGGCAAGACCACCATCCTGAACCTGATCCCGCGCTTCTACGATCCCACCCAGGGCCGCGTGCTGATCGACGGGCAGGATGTGCGGGACGTGACGCTCGCCTCCCTCCGCGACCAGGTGGCGCTGGTGACCCAGGAGCCCTTCCTCTTCGACGACACCATCCGCGCCAACATCGCCTACGCCCGGCCGAGCGCCTCGGCGCAGGAGATCGAGCAGGCCGCCCGGGCTGCTGCCGCCCAGGAGTTCATCGCCGAGCTGCCGCAGGGCTACGACACCGCCGTCGGCGAGGCCGGCGCGCGGCTCTCCGGCGGCCAGCGTCAGCGGATCGCCATCGCCCGGGCCTTCCTGAAGGACGCGCCCATCCTGCTGCTCGACGAAGCCACCAGCGCGCTGGACACCGAGAGCGAGGCGCAGGTGCAGGCGGCGCTGAAGCGCCTGATGGCGGGACGCACCACCATCCTGATCGCCCACAGGCTCTCCACCGTGCGCGGCGCCGACCGCATCTATGTGATCGACAAGGGCCGGATCGTGGAGACCGGCGACCACGCCAGCCTGATGAAGAAGCGAGGCCTCTACGCTCGCCTGGCCAAGAGCCAGGACCTGGAGGCGGAGACCGCCGCTTGAAGAAGCTCCTGAGGAGCGGTCCGGTCCAGGCCACCCTGGGCTTCCTGCTCGGCGTCTACATCCGGCTGATGCTGCGCACGGTGCGCTGGCGGCACGAGAACCTGGCCTGCTTCGACGCCGTCCTGGCTGGCGAGAGCGGCGCGATCGGGCTGATGTGGCACGGCCGCATCCCGCTTTCGCTCTCGGTGGCTCCGCAGTGGTGGCGCAAGCAGACGAAGGTGCTCGTCTCTCCCTCGGCGGACGGAGAGTTCATCGCCCGCGCCCTGGCCATGAACAACCTGGGCTCCATCCGAGCCTCTTCCGCAAAGAAGGGTGACTCCGCCAAGGCGCGGCAGGCGGTGGCGGCGGTCCGCGAGGCGGTCGCGTGGGTCTCCGAAGGCAATGGCCTGGTCATCACGCCCGATGGTCCGCGCGGCCCCAACGAGCGGGTCGCTCCAGGCGCCCTGCAGATCGCGCGTCGATCGGGCCAGCCGGTGTTCCTGATGGGCATCGCCGCCACGCCCGCCGCCCAGTGGGAGGGCAGCTGGGACAAGGCGATGTTCGCCGCGCCGTTCGGCCGGGGCGCCGTGGTCTGGGAAGGCCCCCTCTACGTCGCCGCCGACGCGGACGACGCCACGATCGCGCGCCTGATCGAGGAGTGGTCCGCCCGCCTGTCGGCCGCCACGCGCCGGGCCGAGGCCCTGGTGGGGCGGCCTGCGCATTGATCCCGCCCCGCCGCGGTGAGACATAGGCCGGCGATGGCCCAGGACCACCACCATCAGCACGGCCACGACCACGGCCATCATCACCATCATCACCATGCCCCAGCCGACATGGGCCGCGCCTTCGCGATCGGCGTGGCGCTGAACACAGCCTTCTCCGTCGCCGAAGCCGGCGCGGGTCTGTGGTCGGGCTCGCTCGCCCTGCTGGCCGACGCGGGGCACAACCTCTCCGACGTACTCTCTCTGATCCTGGCCTGGGGCGCGGCAGTGCTGGCCAAGCGCGCCCCCACCGGGCGGCGGACCTACGGCCTGCGGAAGGCGACGATCCTGGCCTCGCTGGCCAACGCCGTGCTGCTGCTGGTGGCCGTGGGGGTCATCGCCTCGGAAGCCGTGCGGCGCTTCTCCGCGCCGGCGGAACTGGAGACGGGGGTGGTGATGCTCGTCGCCGGCATCGGCGTGGCCATCAACACCGCGACTGCCCTGCTCTTCCTGCGCGGCAGCCAGTCGGACCTCAACGTCCGCGGCGCCTTCCTGCACATGGCCAGCGACGCTGCCATCTCGCTGGCGGTGGTAGTGGGCGCAGCGGTGATCGCCGCCACCGGGCTGCTGTGGCTGGACCCGGCGCTCAGCCTCGCCATCGGCGCGGTCATCGTGCTGGGCACCTGGAGCCTGCTGAGGGACTCTGTCGACCTCGCGCTCGACGCTGCGCCAAGGGGCGTGGACGTGACCGAGGTGCGGCGCTGGCTGGAAGCCCTGCCCGGGGTCGAGGAGGTCCACGACCTGCACATCTGGGCCATGAGCACCACCGAGACGGCGCTCACCGCCCATGTGATCCGCCCGGCCAATGTCGAGCCGGACCGCTTCCTGCATGATGCGTGCGACGGCCTCGCCCGGCGCTTCCACATCGGCCACGCCACCCTGCAGGTGGAGACCAGCGGCGCCCACGCCTGCCGCCTCGCGCCCGCCGAGGTGGTGTGAGCCTCGCGCTCATGGCCTACGCCGCCGCCACGGGGCTCCTGGAGCCCTTCGCGGGCGGCGTGCTGCGCGCCCGCGCCCGGCGGGGCAAGGAGGACGCCGCGCGGCTGGGCGAGCGGCTCGGCCGAGCGGGGCAGTCGCGGCCCGACGGCCCGCTGGTCTGGCTGCACGGGGTGAGCGTGGGCGAAAGCCTCTCGCTGCTGCCGCTCGTCGAGGCGCTGAGGGCGCGCCGGCCCGACCTCGGCCTTCTGGTCACCTCAGGAACCGTGACCTCGGCCGAGGTCCTGGCGCAGCGCCTCCCGCCCGGCGTGATCCACCAGTTCGCGCCGGTGGACGCGCCCGGCGCCGTACGCCGCTTCCTGGACCACTGGCGGCCACGCGCCGGGCTGCTGGTGGAGAGCGAGCTGTGGCCGAACCTGATCCGCACCGCCCGAGCGCGCGGTGTCCGCCTTGCCCTGCTATCCGCCCGCATGACGGACGAGAGCGCCGCCGGCTGGGGCCGTGCGCCGGGCGCCGCGCGCCAGTTGCTCTCCGCCTTCGACCTGGTGCTGCCGCAGGACGAGGCGACCGAGGCGAGGCTCCGCTGTCTGGGGGCGCAGGTCGGACCGCGGCTGAACCTGAAGCTGGTCGGCGCGCCACCTGCCGTCGACGCCGCCCAGCTCAAGGCGCTGCGCAAGGGGGTGGCCGGCCGCAAGACCGTGCTCGCCGTGAGCACCCACGCCGGCGAGGAGCCGATCGTGGCGCAGGCCGCCCGTGACGCCGGCGCCGACCTGCTGATCGTGGCCGTCCGCCATCCGGAACGCGGACCGCCAGTGGCCGCCGAGCTCGCGGCCGCGGGCTTCGCTGTCGCCCGTCGCGGCGCCGGCGAGCCGCTGACGGCGAAGACCACGGCCTATGTCGCCGACACCCTGGGCGAGCTTGGGCTTCTCCTGTCGGTCGCCGACATCGCCGTCATGGGCGGGAGCTTCCTGCCCGGCATCGGCGGCCACAACCCGCTGGAGCCGGCGCGGCTGGGCGTGCCGGTCGTGACCGGCAGGCACCACTTCAACGCCGCGGACGTCTACGGCGAGATGTTCGCGCGCGTGGCCGCCATCGAAGCTGAGGACGCAGCCGCCCTCACGCGCCACCTGAAGGGCCTGCTGACCTACCCGCAGATCGCTCGGCGGATCGGCGAGGCGGGCCTGGACTACGCCGCGTCGAAGGCGCAGGCGCTGGACGCCGCGCTGGAGCTGCTGGACCCTCTGCTGCCATGAAGCTCCAGACGCCCGAGTGGTGGTACAGCCGCGAACGCTCGCAGCCGGTGCTGCGCGCCCTGCTGACACCGCCGTCCTGGATCTGGTCCGCCGTCACCGCGCGGCGGATCGCCCGCGCCACGCCCGCCGATCCTGGCGTGCCGGTGGTGTGCGTCGGCAACATCACCATGGGCGGGGCCGGCAAGACGCCGATCGTGCGGGCGCTGGCGGAGCGGCTGGCGCAGGCGGGTCTCTCCGTGCACCTGCTCTCCCGTGGTTATGGGGGCCGTCTTCCGGGTCCCGTCCGGGTCAATCCGGAGGTCCACACCGCCGCCGACGTCGGCGACGAGCCGCTGATGCTGGCCCGTGACTACCCCGTCTGGGTCGCCCGCGACCGCCCCGCGGGCGCGCACGCCGCCGCGGGGGCCGGGGCCCAGGTGATCGTCATGGACGACGGCCACCAAAACCCCTCCGTAAAGAAGTCCGTCTCGCTGGTCGTGGTCGACGGCGAGACCCGCAACGAGGAATGGCCGTTCGGCGATGGCCGGGTGTTTCCGGCGGGGCCGATGCGCGAGCCGCTGGCGAAGGGCCTGGCGCGGGCCAGCGCGGCGGTGATCCTGCTGCCGGCCGACCTCCCCGTGGCCGAGCCGGGCCTGCGGCGCACGCTCTCCAGCGTGCCGGTCATGACGGCGCACCTGAGAGCCGCGGCGCCGCCGCCGGCCGGCCCGCAGGTGGGCTTCGCCGGGGTCGCCAAGCCGTGGAAGGTGGAGCGCGCGCTGAAGGCCGCCGGGTGCGAGCTGGCCGACTTCGCGCCGTTCCCGGACCATGCGCCGTATGACGAGGCTGTGCTGAAGCGCCTCGCCGACCGCGCCGCGCAGTTCGAGGCCGGGCTGGTCACCACCGAGAAGGACTGGGTGCGCCTGCCGCCTGATTGGCGCGCGCGCGTCGCCGCCTGGCCGGTGAAGGCGAGCTTCGACGACGCCGCCGCGCTGGACGAGCTGCTGGCGGGAATCCTCCCCGCTAGGCCGTCGCCCCCGCCTTCTGCGCGAAAGCCCAGCTCGCCTCGGCGAGGGAAATGACCCGCGGGCCCATGTTGGCGGCGTCCGGGTGGTTGGCCGTGCCGTCGCGCACCCGGCCCAGGATGCCCTGCACGATGCCGGCCAGCCGGAAGGTGTTGTAGCTGAAGTACCAGTTCAGGTCGGGCAGCCCGGGCCGGCCGGTGAGCTCGCAGTAGTAGTCCACCGCCTCTTCGACCGTCGGGATACCGTGCGCCTTCAGGTCCGGCAGCTGCGAGATCGTCCCATTCACCCAGTTCATCAGGAAGTAGGTGAAGTCGGCCAGCGGCTCGCCCAGGGTGGAGAGCTCCCAGTCCAGCACGGCGACGACCCGCGGCTCGGTGGCGTGCAGGATCATGTTGTCCAGGCGGTAGTCTCCGTGGACGATCGAGGTGCGCTCCTGCGGCGGCAGGGTCTTGGGCAGCCACTCGATCAGCCGCTCCATCTCCGGGATGTGGGTGGTCTCCGACGCCTTGTACTGCTTGGTCCAGCGGTCGACCTGGCGGCCCATGTAGTTGCCGGGTTTGCCGTAGTCCTCCAGCCCGATCTTGGCGTAGTCCGTGTTGTGCAGGGCGGCGAGCGTCCTGATCTGGGCCCGCCAGATCTCCCGGCGCTCGGCCGGCTCGTACTGCGGGAGCGTCTGGTCCCAGAGGATCCGGCCCTCCACGTTGTCCATGACGTAGAACCAGGTGCCGATGACGCTGTCGTCGGTGCACAGGCCGTAGGTCCTGGCCACCGGATAGCCAGTCGAACCCAGGGCGGTGATCACCCGGTACTCGCGGTCGACGGCGTGAGCCGAGGGCAGCAGCTTGCCCGGCGGCTTGCGGCGCAGGACGTACTTCTTCGACGGCGTCACCAGTTGGTACGTCGGGTTAGACTGGCCGCCCTTGAACTGGCGCACCTCCAGCGGGCCCTGGTAGCCTTCGACGTTGGCCTGCAGCCAGCGCTCCAGCGACGCCTCGTCGAACCGGTGGGTGTCGGCCACCGCCTTGGTGCCGGTGTTCGCCTGCTCGCGGGCCTGTTCCGCGGCAAGGTCTGTCGTGACGGCCATGGCGCTCCCCCCTCTTACGCTTGTTTGAAATCACTCTACCTAGCGGGCCAGGGCGCGCCAACCGATGTCGCGCCGGCAGAAGCCATCGGGGAAGTCGATGGCGTCCACCGCGGCATAGGCCTTGTCCAGCGCCGCCTGCAGCGTGGGGCCGCGCGCGCAGACGTTGAGCACCCGCCCGCCCGCGGCTCGCAATGTCCCGTCGTTGTCCCGCCTTGTTCCGGCGTGAAAGGTCACGACATCGTCGCCGAAACGCACTTCGGCGCCCCGGATCTCGCCTCCCGGCCTGGGCGCGCCTGGATAACCCTGGGCCGCCAGCACCACGCAGACCGCCGCCTCGTCCCGCCACTGCGGCTGCGGCATGTCCTTCAGCGTGCCGTTCGCGCACGCCACCAGGTAGGGCACGAGGTCGCTTTCGAGCCGCAGCATGAGCACCTGGCATTCCGGGTCGCCGAAGCGGGCGTTGAACTCCACCAGCTCGGGCCCGTGCCTCGTGGCCATCAGCTCGACGAACAGCACGCCCTTGTAGGGCGCGCCCTCCGCAGCGATGCCGGCAAAGGCCGGCTCCACCAGGTGGGTGCGCACCTGCTCCACCAACTCCGGCGTGAAGACCGGGGCCGGCGAATAGGTCCCCATGCCGCCGGTGTTCGGGCCCTGCTCGCCATCGAAGGCGCGCTTGTGGTCCTGGGCCCAGCCGAACAGCATGGAGGTCTCGCCGTCGCACAGGGCGAACAGCGAGCCGATCTCCCCTTCGAGGAACTCCTCGATGACCACACGTGCGCCGGCAGCGCCGAAGCGGCCGCCCAGCGCGTCCTCGATGGCGGCCTCGGCCTCGCCCCGGGTGGTGGCGACCGTCACGCCCTTGCCGGCGGCCAGGCCGTCGGCCTTGACCACGAAGGGCGCCTCGAAGCGGTCGAGCGCCGCCTTGGCCTGATCCAGCGTCTCGCAGACGACGTAGGCCGCGGTCGGCAGGCCGTAGCGGTCGCAGAACGCCTTGGTGAAGGCCTTGGAGGACTCCAGCTGGCCGGCCTGGGCGGTCGGGCCGAAGCAGGCGATCCCGGCGGCCTGCACCGCATCGGCCAGGCCGGCGGCGACCGACGATTCGGGCCCGATGACCACCAGGTCGGCCGCGATCTCGCGGGCCAGGGCGACCAGCCCGTCGACTTCGGTCGCCCCGACGTCGCGCGTCTCGCACAGCGCCGCCATCCCCGGGTTGCCCGGCGCGGCGACCAGGCGGCTCACCAGCGGCGAGGCCGCGATCTTCCAGGCCAGCGCATGCTCGCGGCCGCCCGAGCCCACCAGGAGGATGTTCATGGCCCCGCGCTTTGGCGCGCGGCCGGGCTTCGGTCAAGGCGGGGGCTTCGCGAGCGGGCGGAACCAACCTTTGCCGTTGCCGTTGGACTCACCCGGGGTGGGGGAAGCCGTGGACGGCGGCATAAACGATATGGAAGACGTGGGCAGGCAAACGGCGGAGACTCTCCGCACCTTCAAGGACGCAGATTACGCCAAGCAACTCGAGCAGGCGCTGGCGCAGAAAACCGCGCTGCTGCACGAGATCGACCACCGGGTTAAGAACAACCTGCAGCTCATCGCCTCGCTGCTGCAGCTGCAGAGTCGCCGTATCCCCGACGAAGCGACGCGCCAGACGGTGCGCGGCATCCTGGAGCGCGTGAACGCCATCGGCGCGGTACACCGCCGGCTGTTCCAGGGCGGCGACGTTCAGCGCTTCGCCGTGGCCGAGTTCGTACGCGACCTGGCCGGCGACCTCGCCGCCGCGGCGCGGCGCGACGACATCCAGCTGAAGCTCGACCTCGAGCCCGTCGCCGTCCCTGCCTCCTCGGCCGCGCCAATGGCCCTGGTGGTCAACGAGCTGATCTCCAATTCCTTGAAGCACGCCTTTCCCGCGGAGCGTCCAGGGGAGGTGGCCATCTGCATCCGCAATGTGGGCGAGCGCTTCGAGATCATCGTCGCCGACAACGGCGTCGGCATGCCCGCTGAGGCCCCAAGGGGCTTCGGCACGACCATCGTCCAGCTGCTCTGCCAGCAGCTGAAGGCGCAATTCACCCAATCGGACAACCAGCCCGGAGTTAGGTCCGTGGTGTCCGTGCCGCTCGAGAAGCTTGCCTGAGATGGCTCCGCGTGACCCACCCGACGTGCTGATTGTGGAGGACGAGCTGCTGGTCGCGGCAGACCTGCAGTGCATCATCCAGGACATCGGCCTGCACGAGGTGGGCCTCGCCACCACCCGCGACGAAGCGATCAGCCTGGCCCGCCGCTACACCCCCGACCTCGCGCTGGTCGACGTACATTTGCAGGACGGTCCCACCGGCGTGGACGCCGCCCGGCTGATCGCGGAGGACTGCGGGGGCGTAGTCCTCTTCATGACCGCCAACGTGCGCCGCCTGCCGCCCGACTTCGCCGGCGCCTGCGGCGTGATCGGCAAGCCCTACTCCGAGGAGGGCGTCCGCCTGGCGCTCAGGTACCTATGGGTTTGCCTCACGGCTGGCTACGCGCCGGGTCCGCCGCCGGTGGGCCTCACGCTGTCGCCCGAATACCAGGCCCGCTGGGCCGCCGACCTGCCGATGAGCGCCTGAGCATGGGTCTCCCCGAGTTTGTCGGCTTCGCCGCCGCCGTGTGCTCGATGGCGAGCTTCGTGCCCCAGATCGTCAAGATCTGGCGCGAGCGCGACGCCTCGTCGGTGGCGCTGCGGATGTACGTGATCACCGTCACCGGCTTCACGCTGTGGACGATCTACGGCTTCCTGATCGAGAGCTTGCCGGTCATCGGCGCCAACATCGTTTGCCTGATCCTGTCCGGGATCATCCTGACGCTGAAGTGGCGCTTCGGCCGCGGGACCTGACCGCCCTGCGGCGCCCCCGGCTCTAGCCAGCGGCCGGCTTGCCGCTTAAGGCTCCTGCACGAGCGGAAGAGGCTGAAGAAGGTCGGGAATGGACCAGCGTTTGGTGGCGACGGACGCGGCTTTGAAGGCCGGCCGGCGGGATGAGGCCATCGAGCTCCTGAAGGGCCTGCTCAGCGAGCAACCCGACCAGACCCTGCAGGTGTACCGCGTGCTGCTGCACCAGCTCTATCACGCCAAGCGGTACGAAGAGGGCGCGGAGTGGTGCCAGCGCGCCGTCGAGCGCTTCCCGCGGGAGTACGAGATCACGAACCTCTGGGGCGTGATGCTGCGCCAGCTCAAGCGGTACCCGGAGGCCCTAGAGGTCCTCGACCGCGCCATTAAGCTCAACCCCGCCCAGATGGCCGGGCACCAGAACCGCGGCAATGTCCTGCTGGACATGGGCGACAACCCGCGCGCCGAACAGGCCTTCTCGCAGATGGCGCGGCGCGACCCGCGCAACGCTGAGCACCACCGCCAGCTCGGCCGCGCCCTGGCCCGGCAGGGCAAGCGGGACCAGGCTCTGGTGCGCTTCCGCCAGGCGATCGCGCTGAAGAAGGACTACGTGGACGCCTGGCTCGACATGGCCGGGATCTACAACGAGCTGCACCAGGCCAAGCAGGCCGAGGCCACCCTGGACAAGGCGGTCGCGGCCAATCCCGACAGCCAGAAGCTGCTGGAGGCCAAGGCCCTGGTGATGCGCCGCGCCGGTCAGTTCCGGCGCGCGGAGGCCTACCTCCAGGAGATCGCGGGGCGCTTCCCCGACGCGGGCTGGGTGCACTTCCAGCTGGGCAATGTGGTCTCCGAATACGACCGCGAGCGCGGCAACGTCTTCCTGCGCCGCGCGGTCGAGCTGGAGCCCGACAACCTCGACTACCTGGTCTCGCTCATCCAGAGCATCGAGCGCACCCGCTCCGGCGACGAGGGCGCCAACATCGAGGAGGCCTACCAGCTCTCGAAGCGCGCGGTGGCGCTGGGCCAGGAGTTCACGCCGGGCCACACCAAGGTGCTGCTGGAGGTGCTCACCCGGGTCTGCGCCTACGACGAGCTGGAGCCGCTCGGCGACTTCAAGACGCTCGGCCGCGGCTGGGCAGAGACCGACCGGCACACGGCCCTGCTGAAGCAACTCGCCCGCGTGCGCTCCATGGACGACCGCCTGGAGCTGGTGGAGCAGCACCGCATCTGGGGCCGGATCGTCGAAGACCGGGCCAAGGCCCACCCGATCAAGAAGCCCCCGCGGCGCGCGCCGGGGGGCAAGATCCGTCTGGGACTGATGTCGGCCGACCTGCGGCAGCACCCGGTGGCCTACTTCGCCCTGCCGCTCTTCGACCACGTCGATCGCGAGCGCTTCGAGGTCTACTGCTACTCCTTCTACCAGGGGGACGACGAAGACCCGATGCAGCGGTTCATCACCGGCCAGGTGGACGCCTTCCGCTGGTGGAAGGACATCTCCAGCCACGACGCCGCCCAGGCCATCGCCAACGACCAGCTGGACATCCTGATCGAGCTCGGCGGCTCCACTCACATGAACAAGCCGGAGGTCCTGGCCTACCGGCCGGCGCCCAGGCAGGCGAGCTGGCTGGGCTATCCGCACTCGCTGGGGCTCTCGACCGTGGACTACTTCGTCTGCGATCCCTACTCCGCGCCCAAGCGGGCCGACCTCCTCGTGGAGGAGCCACTGATGATGCCGCACACCTGGCTCGCGCTGGGCCGCGCGGTGTTCTCCGAGCGCCATCCGATCAACGAAGGCGTGCCCGAGCAGCGCAACGGCTTCATCACCTTCGGGACGGCCAACAACCCGCACAAGTACAGCCGCGAGGTGCTGCAGACCTGGGCGCGGGTGGTGGCCAGCGTGCCGAACTCCCGCTTCGCCTTCATCCGGCCGGAGGGCGGCACGCCCAGCTTCCGCAAGAACGTCATCGCCGAGTTCGCCGCCGGGGGCGTGAGCGAGGACCGGATCGTGTTCCACACCATCCGCGGCAAGCACATGCCGTTCTACAACGAGGTCGACATCACCCTCGACCCGTTCCCGCTCACCGGCGGCACCACCACCACGGAGTCGCTGTGGATGGGCGTGCCCCTGGTCAGCATGGTGGGCGAGGCGTTCCACGAGCGGCTGAGCTACTCGATCCTGTCCAATGCGGGCCTCGGCGACCTGTGCGCCATCGATCTCGAACAGTATGTGGCGACCGCCCAGAAGCTCGCCGCCGACCAGCAGCGCCGGCTGCAGCTTCGTCACGGGCTGCGCGACCAGATCCGCAACAGCCCGCTCGGCCAGACCGAGCAGTGGGCGCGCGACTTCTACGACATGGTGGCGCGCGCGGTGGAGGCGAAGCCGGCCCAGGAAGCCAAGGCGGCGGGCCGCTAGAGCCTGAAGTATTCCTTCAGGAGGTCGTCGGGCCGGGGGCTGAACGCCAGGCCGTCGCCAGAGCGGAAGGCCATCTGGCCCTTGGGCACGTGCTTGTTCACGACGCTGGTCCCCTGGCTCACCACCACGTCGTCCTCGACGACGGAGCGGCCGATCACCGCCGTGTTGGGGTAGAGCACTACCCGCTCGCCGATCACCGGGATCTGGTCCTTGTGCCGGCCCACGGTCGAGTTTTGGTAGAGCACCAGGTAGTTCCCGTACGTCGCCTTGGCGAGCACGATACCGACGCTGTGGCCGATGTAGAACACCTCCGGCATGGCGATCTCGTAGAAGAGATCGATGCCGTTGAATGCCTTGTTCATCAGGAACAGCCGCGTCGCGGCGGCGGTGTCCCCCGACCGCTTCCAGATCGTGTTGCTGAGGTAATACAAGTAGATGCAGTGCTGGGACGACTGCAGCACGTTGAACTGGTCGGGGCGCCACGGCGCACACGCATTGATGCACCGGTGCAGCCGCTCCAGCGCCTCGTCCAGGTGTGCGTCCACCGCGGAGCGGAAGGCGCCCTCCCGCCCGTCGGGCACGACGTTCATGCACTGGGCGACGGTATAGTCGATCAGGCTCTCGCGGGTGTGGTCGACGAGCTTCAAGCCTTCAGGCCCTTCAGGTAGCGGCGCACGACATCCTTGACGCCTTCGGGGGCCACGCCAAGCGCCCGCAGCTTGGCGACGTCGGCGTTCGGCGGGTGGAGCGGCCGGCCCTCGCCCTTGAAGGCCACGTGCCAGCCCTCCTCCTCGAACACCCGGGCGATCTCGCCGTTGGTGACCAGCTCGCCGCTGGCCACGTTGACGATGCCCGCAGGCTCGCCCTGCGCCAGCGCGATCAGCGCGGTCACCACGTCGTCGAGATGGATGTAGTCGCGGGCCACGTGCGGACTCGATTCCAGCGTCAGCTCGCGGTTCGCCTGCGCCATGATCAGCCAAGCCGACAGGAAACCCGGGGCCTCGTCGGCCCAGTGGTAGACGTTGGAGAGCCGCGCCACGGCGCCGCGGCCGCCGGTCCGCGCGATGGTCAGGTTCTCGCCTAACGCCTTGGAGAGGTCGTACACCCGCCTAGGGTCGGTCGGGTCGAGGACCAGCGGTTGCGCCTCGCTGACGGTCGCAGCCCGCATCCCGTCGTAGAGCCGCGTGGACGAGGTGTAGACCAGCCGCGAGAAGCTCGCCCGGCGGATCAGCTCGCTGACCAGCGAGGCGTGCGCCTCCACGGTGTCGAAGGGGCGCGTGTCGTAGTCCGCCGTCAGGCCGGCGCAGTAGAACACCACCCCCAGGTCGCGGCGGAACAGGCCCGCGTCTCCGCGCGGCGGGGCGAAGACCTCCCAGCCGGCGTTCTCCAGCCGCGCCTTCAGCCGGCGTCCCACGAAGCCGGCCGCGCCGACGATGGTGGCGAAGCCGGCCAAGGGTCTACAGCCCGCCCACCGGGTGGTGCAGCTTGGGATCCTTGTGGCGCAGGTACTTCGGACTGACGTCGCGGACGATGCGGTAGCCGTCGCTCTCGAACACCTTCGGGTCCTTCACCGCCACCATGTTGAAGCCGTGCGGCGGCCCCTCCAGGTGGATGGCGTCGGCCGGGATGAGCTCGATCGGGTGCTTTGCGAGGTCGTAGTTGGAGTTGAAGTCACGCAGCGCAAAGACGGTATAGCCGCGGTCGGTGAGGAACTTCACGATCTCGGTGTTCGGCATGCCATTCGACCAGTCGACGTAATGCCGGTGCACCTCGAAGAGGATGCTCGGCGCCTGGCCGGGCGGCTGGTTCAGGAAGGGCTCGGCGCCCTTCAGCGCGCCCAGCTCCGCTCCCTCGATGTCCAGCACGATCAGGTCCAGCCGCTCGACGCCGTTGGCGCCCAGGTAGTCGGCGATGGTGACCGTCTTGAAGCTGTCCTCGGCCCCTGCCTCGGCAGTCTCTGCGCTCGCGAAGCTGTCGTAGCCGACGAGCTTCAGGTTGGTGGAGCTGTCGTGCCACAGACCCTCCGGCCGCGGCAGAATGTTGGGGAGGCCGTTGATCTCGGCGTTGCGGGCCAGCATGGCGCGCTGCTGGCTGTTGGGCTCGAAGGCGTGCACCACGCCGCCGCCCGCCGCGATCTCTCGGGCGATCAGCACGGCGTGGTCGCCAAAGTAGGCGCCGCCGATCACCACCTGCTGCGCGCCCTTCGCGAGATTCACCAGGATCCGGCTGGTCATTGGCTCCCAGGCGTGATCAGGGCTCTCGGGCTGCGACATGACGAAGTCCCGGGCGATCTTGGAGCGGTACAGGAACTCGAAGGTGACTCCGGTCGAGAGCGTCTTCCGCACCACCTGGTCGTCGTCGTAGAGGGCGTCCACCAGCGGGCCGGTCAGCTCCTCGCGCACGTCCACGCCGGGCGCCTCGATGGCGCCCTCGAAGGCCAGCAGCTGGCGGATGAAGGCGGCCCGCCAGTCGTCCCTCTCCGAGATGCGGGAGAGCGCATCCAGCGCCTTGTCGTCAGCCATGAAAGCGTCACCTGTCGTCGTTGAGCGCCGATCTCCTAGCAGATCGCGCGGTGGTTAGTCTGGGTAGTCGGGATAGCTCGCGTCGCGGGCCGAGATGACCTTCGGCGGCGCCGGCCACTCGATGCCGAACGCCGGATCGTCCCAGCGCACGCCCGCTTCGTGGCCGGGCTCGAACGCCGGGCTGATCTGGTAGAGCACGTCGGTGTCGGCCTCCAAGGTGAGGAAGCCGTGGGCGACGCCCTCCGGGATCAGCAGCGCGCGGGCGTTCTCCGCGGAAAGCTCGGTCGCGGTCCAGCGGCTGTGGGTCGGGCTGTCCGCGCGTAGGTCCACCGCCACGTCGAAGATGCGCCCGCGGATTGCGCGGACGAGCTTCACCTCGGCGTGCGGGGCCGGCTGGTAGTGCAGGCCGCGCAGGGTGCCGGCGTGGGTGTTTCGCGACAGGCTGGTCTGTGCCGGCGTGAACGGGCAGCCCGCGGCAGCGAACTCGTCGGGACAGTGCAGTCGCGCAAAGGCTCCACGCTCGTCGGTGTGCGGCTCGATATCCACCACCATCACGCCGGCGATCTCGGTGCGGGAGAACCGCATCAGGGGACCACCTGCGTCTCCGGCGTCGCCACGACGAACCGGCCACCCCAGCCGTCGATGTACGACAACTGTCCCATGATCTCGTCCTTCAGGTTCCAGGGCAGGATGACCACGTAGTCGGGCTTGATCGACTTCACGGAGTCCGGCGCGAGGACCGGCACGTGGCTGCCGGGCAGGAAGCGGTCCTGCTTCGCCGGATTGGCGTCGAAGACCGCGACGATATCCCGAGCCGTGACGCCGCAGTAGTTTAGGAAGGTGTTGCCCTTGGCGGCGGCGCCATAGGCGGCCACCCGCTTGCCCTCGACCGCGGCGTCCTCAAGGAACTTGCGGAAGCTGGCGCGGACGGCTTCGACGCGGGGCGTGAAGCCTTGGTAGCTCTCGATCCGCGAGAGGGCCGCGGCCGCTTCGCGCTCGCGCAGGGCGCGCAGCGCGTCGGTCTCCTCGTGACCGGACCCGGCCTGGCAGACGAACAGCCGCAGCGACCCGCCGTGGGTGGGGAGCAGCTCCACGTCGAAGGGCCGCAGCCCGTTGGCGGCGAGCACCTGCTCCACCGCCACCAGCGACAGGTACGAGAAGTGCTCGTGGTAGATGGTGTCGAACTGCACCTTCTCGATGAGGTTCAGCAGGTGCGGGAACTCGAAGGTCAGCACGCCCTCGTCCTTCAGCACGTGCCGGAACCCGGCCACGAAGTCCCCGATCCGCGGCACGTGGGCCAGCACATTGTTGGCCGCCACCAGGTCGGCGCGAACGCCGCGGGCGGCGAGCTTCACCGCCGTCTCCTCGTTGAAGAACATCACCTCAGTGTCGACGCCACGGGCCCGCGCAGCCTCGGCGGTGTTGGCGGTGGGCTCGATGCCCAGGACGGGGATGTCCTTGGCCACGAAGTGCTGCAGCAGGTACCCGTCGTTACTCGCGACCTCCACCACCAGGGACTCGGGGCCGAGGTTCAGCCGCTCGGTCATCGCCTCGGCGTAGCGGCGGGCGTGCTCCACCCAACTGGCCGAATAGGAGGAGAAATAGGCGTAGGCGTCGTCGAAGATGGCGTCGGCCGGCACCACGTCGTCCACCTGCACCAGGAAGCACTTCGCGCAGACCCGCGCATGCAGCGGATATGCCTGCTCGGCGCCGGCCTCGAGCTGCTCTCGGGTCAGGTAGTTGTTGGCCAGCGGCTGGTCACCCAGGTCCACGAAAGTGTGGGTGAGCGGGGCGCTGCAGAAACGGCAGGCGGGAGCGGTCATAGGCGGGCTTCGTAGCCTTCGATCTGCTCCCGGCACAAGGCGAGCGCGTCTTCGCCGTTCGCCTGGCGGCGGTACCAGTCCATGGTCAGCGCCACGGCCTGCCGTGCGTCCAGCCGACTCTCGAAGCCGAGCGCCTGCCGCGCCAGGGTGGCGTCGATGGCCAGCGACTTGGCCTCCAGCGAGTACGGATCGGGCTCGTGCCGCCAGGGCTGCGCGCCCAGCGCCTCCACGCCCAGGGTGGCCAGCTCGCCCACCGTGACCTCCGGCCCGCCCGGACGCGGACCGAAATTCAGCGCTCGCGGCGCGTCCGGCCGCGTCGCCAGGGCCTGGGCGTGGACGAGGTAGCCGGCCACGCAGTCCAGCACGTGCTGCCAGGGCCGGGTGGCCTCGGGATGGCGCAGCACCACCTGCTCTTGCCCGCGCGCGGCACGGACGATGTCGGCCACCAGCCGGTCGCGGGAGAAGTCGCCGCCGCCGATGACGTTGCCGCCGCGGGCGGTCGCCACCGGCACACCGGCCTTGTCGAAGTAGCTCCTCGCAAAGCTGGCGGTGACGATCTCCGTCGCCGCCTTGGAGGCCGAATAGGGATCCTTGCCGCCCAGCGCGTCGGCTTCCGTGAAGGCCCGACCGGCCTCCGCGTTGGCGTAAACCTTGTCGGAGGTGATCACCAGGACGACCTTCAACGCCGGGTGGTCGCGCAGCGCCTGCAGCAGGTGGGCGGTGCCCATCACGTTCGAGGCGAATGTCGCGACGGGGTCGGCGATGGCCGTGCGCACGATGGGCTGGGCGGCCATGTGCAGGACGAGGTCGAATGCCTCTCGGGAAAGCGCCGCTTCGACCGCAGTCTGGTCGCGCAGGTCGGCGATCCGGGAGTCCACGATATGTCCCACGCCGGCGAGCTCGAAAAGGCTCGGATCCTGGTCCGGCTCGAGCGCAAGCCCGGTGACCTTGGCCCCCAAGCGCGCCAGCCAGATCGCGGCCCAGGCGCCCTTGAAGCCGGTGTGGCCGGTAAGCAGGACCCGCTTGCCGGCCCAGAAGCCGGGATCTACCTGCGCCACGGCGCCTCGCCCGAGGCCCACAGCTCCTCGAGGATGATCTTCTCGCGCACCGTGTCCATCGGGGCCCAGAAGCCCTCGTGGCGGAAGGCCATCAGCTGGCCGTCGTGGGCCAGGCCGCCCAGCGGCTCCTTCTCCCAGATGGTCTCGTCGCCGGCGATCCGGTCTATCACCTTCGGCTGCAGCACGAAGAAGCCGCCGTTGATGAGCCCATTGTCGCCCGACGGCTTCTCGATGAACCGCTGCACCTGGCCTTCCACGATCTCCAGCGCCCCAAAGCGGCCCGGCGGCAGCACGGCGGTTACGGTCGCCTCGCGGCCATGGCCCTTGTGGAACTCCGCCAGCGCCCGGATGTCGAGGTCCGCCACCCCATCGCCGTAGGTCATGAAGAACGGCTGGTCGGCGTCGAGGTACTTCGCCACGCGCCTGAGGCGCCCCCCCGTCATGGTCTCCTCGCCCGTCTCCACCAGGGTGACGCGCCAGGGCTCGTGGTTCTTGGCGTGGTACTCGATCTCGCCGCGCTCGAGATCGACGGTGATGTCGGCGTTGTGGAGCACGTAGTTCGCGAAGTACTCCTTGATCAGGTAGCCCTTGTATCCAAGGCACACGACGAAGTCGTTGAAGCCGTAGTGCGAATACAGTTGCATGATGTGCCAGAGGATCGGGCGGCCGCCGATCTCGATCATCGGCTTCGGCTTCAGCGTGCTTTCTTCGGAGATGCGGGTGCCGCGTCCGCCTGCCAGGATGACCGTCTTCATTCTGTCTCCAGCCGCCCCCGGCCCGTCTCGCTCGCCCCTCTTAGCGCGAAGGGGGCGGGGGATGAAGCCGCCTGGCGAGCCGCGGACGGATTGACGCCAAGGGGCGGTGCTCCACAAATCCCGGCGATGTCCGATTTGCGGTCGAAAGTGATGCCGGGAGTCCGCGCGGCGCTCAGCGCCGGGCGCCGCCAGGCCGCGCGCCAGGCGCTGGCGCATGCGCTGCGGACCGATCCGCGGGCCGCCTGGGCGCATGTGGCCCTGGCCAACATTGCCTGGGCCGACGATCGGGAGAGCGCGATCCTGCACCTGCGCCGGGCGCTGGAGCTGGACCCGCAGCACGTCGACGCCACAGTGGCGCTGGCCCAGGGGCTTTCGCACCGCGCGTTGCTGGAAGGTCCACACCTGCAGGAGGCGGTCGAGCTGATCCTGGGCGTGCTGCCCCGGCTGCCGCCTAGCGCCAGGACCTTGGCCGCCGGCATCCTCTGGCGGGGCGCGCAGTACGAGCAGGCAGAGGCGCTGGGCGGGCTCAGCGAACTGGGGCGCTATGCCGCCGAGCACGACCAGCCGGCCAACCTGCTGCTGCAGATGGCCAAGGTGCAGACGGACGAGGACCGCCTGGAGGTGCTCCATCAGCACCGGCTCTGGGCAGGATCTCTCGAACGGCGGGCGGCCGATCGGCCGATCGTACGGCCCCGCAGTCGCGCCCCCGGGTCCAAGCACAGGCTCGGCTTCCTCTCCCCCGACCTGCGCCACCACGTCGTGGCCTTCTTCGCCCAGCCGCTCTTCCAGCACCTGGACGAACGGTTCGAGCTGTTCTGCTACGCGCCGTTCCCCAGGGCCCCGGACTATGTGCAGGAGCGCATCGCCAGCCGGGTGACGGCCTTCCGGCAGCTGCCGCCGGACGACCGCGCAGCGGCGGAGGTGGTCGCCGCCGACGAGCTGGACATCCTCCTGGACCTCAGCGGTCCTCTGGGGAGCCGGCCCGGCATCCTGGCCTACAAGCCCGCCCCGCGGCAGGCGAGCTGGCTGGGCTACCCGCACTCTCTGGGCCTGGCGGCCATGGACTACTTCGTGGCCGATCCCTACCTGGTCCCGCCGCGGAAGGACCTGCTCGTAGAAGAGCCGCTGCTGATGCCGGAAAGCTGGATCTGCATGACCCCGGCGGCCTTCCACCCCGAACCGCGGGTCGAGCAGACCACGCCCGTCGAGCGGACCGGCCACGTCACCTTCGGGACGGCCAACGACGCCTACAAGTACAACCCTCGCCTGCTGCGCACCTGGGCCCGCGTGCTCGCCGCGGTTCCGGGCTCCAGGTTCATGATCGTGCGTCCCGAGGCCGGGGCCCCCGGCTTCCGCGACAGCGTGGCCCGGCATTTCGCAGCGGAGGGCGTGGCGGTCGACCGGCTGGACTTCCACGCCGTCAGCGGGCGGGCGAAGGTGCGTGAGCTCTACGGCCAGATGGACATCGCGCTGGACACCTTCCCCCTGACCGGCGGCACCACGACGTGCGAGGCGCTCTGGATGGGGGTGCCGACCGTGAGCCTGGTCGGCGAGGCGGTGTTCGAACGGTTGAGCGGATCGATCCTCAGCAATGCGGGGCTGCCGGAGCTCGCGGCCGCGACGGTGGAGGACTATGTGCGTATCGCCGTCGAGCTGGCCGGCTCGCCCGCCCGTATCGCGGAGCTGCGCAACACGGCGCGCGAGCGGATACTGGCCCGGCCGCTCGGCCAGCCTGAGCGCTTCGCCCGCGACTTCTACGACCTGATGGCCTCCGCGATCGCAGCCCGTCCAGAGAAGGACCGGTGATGGCCGCGGCGCCGCTCGTGAGCTTCCTGATCGCCGGCGTGCAGAAGGGCGGCACGACGGCGCTCCACGCCTACCTCGGCCAGCAGGGCGGCGTGGCCCTCGCCGAGCCCAAGGAAGTGCATTTCTTCGACGACGAGACCCAGGACTGGGCGCATCCGGACTACGCGGCCTACCACGCCCACTTCCCCGCTGAGGCCGAGGGACCCCGGGGCGAAGCGACGCCGATCTACGCCTACTGGCCCGGCAGCCTGGAGCGGATCGCCCGCTACAATGCGGCCATGCGCATCGTGCTGCTGCTGCGTGACCCCGTGGAACGGGCCTGGTCGCACTGGCGCATGGAGTATGCCCGCGGGGCGGAGACCGACCCGTTCTCCTGGTGCATCCGCGAGGGACGGCGGCGGCTGTTCGACGCCGAGCCCTGGGGCCATCACCGCGAATTCTCTTATGTGGAGCGCGGATTCTACGCCGAGCAGGTGGAGCGGCTGTTCGCGCTGTTTGCGAAGGAGCAGGTGCTGATCCTGACGTCGGAGGCGCTGCGCGATGCTCCCGGCCCCGAGCTGGCGAAGGTGCGGGCGTTCATCGGGGCCGCTGAGGCCCCCGCGCCTGAGCCGCAGTCGATCCACGTCGGTAGGGACGTCGGCGCGGACTTGGCCCCGGAGGACGCCCACTACCTGCGGACGCTCTACGCCCGTGACCTCGCCCGGCTGCGCGAGCTCACCGGGGTCGGTTTCGACTAGTCCTTGATGAACAGCCCCTGCCCGGTCGGTAGGGACAGGATGTGCAGGCCGCGCGCGGCGAACCAGGCCCTCTCGGCGTCCCGCTGGGCGCGCGAGCTGAGCCACCCGTAGTCGTCGAAGAGGATCACGCCGCCGGACGTCACCCGGTCGAAGAGCACGTCAAGGGCCTGCACCTCGGCGGTCGAGTTGTTGAGGTCCACGTGCAGGAAGGCGATGCGCTCTGGGCTGGTGTCGGCGAGCACCTCCGGGACGCGGCCCTGCACGACCGTTACATTCGGCATCTGGGCGAACCGGTCGCGCACCTCCTCGAAGGAGTAGCTCTCGGAATAGACGGCCTTGTTCTTCTCAGCCCAGCCCTCGTCCAGCTGGTCTTCCGGGATGCCGTCGAAGGTGTCGTATAGGAACCAGCGCTTGGGCCAGTCCGCGAAGCCGACGTACTCGGCGCAGAACAGGGTGGTGTGGCCCTTGAAGACCCCCAACTCGACGAAGTCGCCCGCCACCCCTTGCGTCTTCTGCACGGCCCAGAGCGCCGTCTGCAGGTTCCAGTGCCAGTTGGGGACCGGCAACAGGTCGGCGTGGCGGTCCGCGAGTTCTATGAAGCGCGCGTCCTCGAAGAACGGCAGGGTCTTCTCCCAGGTGGCCAGGCACTCGCCCACGAAGACACCGCTGAGGCCAGCCTCGAGCGTGTGCAGCGTCGAAAGCATGGCGGGGGTGCGGGCCTTGGGCGCCTGCGCCAGCCCGAGTCTCACCCGGATTCGTACTTGGTCCGCCGCCGTCGCGGCGCGCAGCAGCGACCGATAGGCCTGGGCGGCCAAGTCGTAGTGCTCGGCCTGCGCCAGGCCGTCAGCAATGGCCAGGGCCTGCTGGGTCGACAGTTGCTGGAAGTTGATGTTGTGCAAACTGCTCGTTCCTTCTCGCGTCGCCCCGCCCCCACCCGCCGCCGCGTCGATCCGCGCAACTTATCCCGCGATCGGCTCAGGGATTCGCTTTCGCCCGGCGAAGCTTTGGGTTAGATTGAGGTGTCAGCCTAGCTCTCCATGGCTGTGTCGCTTTGGCCGGACGGCGGATCGCAAGGTCCACCGTCCGGCCGTTGCTTTTCTGGGCTCCCGTTCAGCCCTGCGGGGTGA
Source organism: Phenylobacterium sp. (assembly GCF_036563285.1). Lineage (GTDB taxonomy): Bacteria > Pseudomonadota > Alphaproteobacteria > Caulobacterales > Caulobacteraceae > Phenylobacterium. The sequence goes on along the minus strand of NZ_DATCMR010000011.1, from coordinate 1,214,403 downwards.
GCCGGATCACCCCGTAGCGGGCAAGCCAGAGCAGGCCCCGCTCCACATGCGGCCGCCGGTGCGCCGGGAAGATCTCCACAACCTGCTCGACGGTGGCGCCGGGGCGCTCGCCCAGCCAGGTGTGGACCTGCTGGCACTCCTCCAGGGTCGGGCGGTTGAACATGCTGTATATGGCCATCGGGCTGTTCAGCAGGTCGCGCGCCTCCTCCCAGGTCAGGCCCGGCGAGACTTGGACCTTGAACTGCCGCGACAGGTGGTGGGTCGGGTAGCTCTGGAAGAGGGTGTAGGGATCCGGCCGATAGGGGTTGAAGCGGATGGGCGCCTCCGCCTGCTTCGAAAGCCGCCGCGCGTTCTGCTCGGCCCAGAGCGCCTGATACTGCGGGACGATCGCCGCCCAGTCGAACACGCTACGGGCGCGGGCCTGGGCCTGGGCCCCCATGTGCAGGCGCAGGTCCTCGTTCTCGACCAGGGCGAGGATGAACTCCTCGGCGGCGACATAGTCGATGGCGGTGAACTGGGCCGTGGCGCCGATGTAGTTGTCGTAGTTGATCCACTGGTTGTCGAACCAGTAGGCGAGGTCGGCGCCGTTGCCCGGCCCGGGCGCGATGGTCGGCACCCGGAACCCGTCCACCTTGTGGCGCACCGTGTCCTTGTAGCCGTCCCAGTCGGTCACCACGCAGGGCAGGCCCGCGGCCATGGCCTCTACGGGCGTCAGGCCGAAGGTCTCCTGAATGTTGTCCGAGAAGCTGATGAAGAAGTCGGCCACCGACCAGATCGAGAAGCGCACGTCCGGCGGGCGCCCGTCGACGTTGCGGTAGTGCACGGAGGGGCACAGGAGACGCGACTGCGTGTGGTAGTTCTCCTCCACCTCCAGGCTACCCGCCCAGCCGGAGTTCACCCAGTAGATCGGCTTCGACGAGGCCTTGGCGGCGCGCTCGAGGGCCAGCGCCATCAGCGCCGGGTTCATCTTGCCGCGGACGTCGAACCGGCCGACGAATAGAGCCACCACGGCGTCCTCGGGGATGTCCAGCCGCTCGCGCCACGCCTTGCGGTGCTCCGACGAGGTGGCGAAGTCGTCCACGTTGACCCCCAGCGGGATTGTCACGCGCATCGGCTCGGGCCGGCGCTTGGGGCCGAACTCCTCGGCGAGGTAGGCGCGCATGCCGTCGAGTTGGGTCTCGATCGAGTGGCGCACCGCCTCCGAGGTGCAGATCAGGGCGTCGAAGTCCTCCACCGGGGCGATCAGGGTCTCGGCGATGGCCTGCATGATCCGGGCGGTGGCAGTGGTATGGGTGATGCCGCAGACGCCGTAGAGGCGCGGGCCCAGCGGCCGGCGGTGGAAGGCCTCGGTGTTGAGGCCGGGCCCCGGGAGGTTCAGCACGCCGGCCTCGGCGAGGCCGCGGCGGTTGGTCTGGGCAATCCAGTTGATCGGCCGGGACGGCGCCTCGATGCGCTGCACGAGGGCGTCGAGCTCCGGCTGGCCTCGGCCGCCGGCGTTCCAGAAGTGGAAGCGGTCCACCTCGGCGTGGCGCACGAAACCGCGCAGGAAGCTTTCGCCGGCGGAGAGCCGGCCGAGGAGGTGGGGGCCCGAGGTGTCGTAACCGCCCGGATGGAGAAAGAGCGCCGCGTTGTTCGAAATCATGGGTCAGGGCTGTAGCCGCACCGCGCCGCTGACGGAAGGCGCAAAGAAAAAGGGCCGCCCCGAAGGGCGGCCCCCAGTCCTACATCCGAAGCCGAAGCTTAGATGATGTTCGAGCCGTCGTCGGCCAGGTCGGCCAGCGTGCGGCCGACCAGCACCACCGCCGTGTCGTTGGCGTCAAGCGAACCGGCGTTCGTGCCGTTGTCGGCGAAGACCACCACGTCGCTGCCCACTTGGATGGCCACGTAGGTGACGGTGCCATTGAACTCGTTCTCGGCGATGGTCGCCGCGTCCGAGAAGTCAGTGGCGCCGACTTCTTCTTCGTAGTTCGCCGAGGTGCCGGCGCCCAGGCCTTGGAAGTCGAGCACGTCATTGGTGCCGGACCAGTCGAAGATGCGGTCCTGGTTGCCCTGGGTGTTGGCCGACTCGTTCGAGGCGAAGAAGAACGTGTCGTTCCCCGTGCCGCCGAACAGGTTGTCGGTGCCCGCACCGCCGTTGACGAGGTCGTTGCCCGCGCCGCCGTTGACGGTGTCACCGCCAGCGCCGCCGAGGACCGTGTCGTCGCCGTCGCCGCCGATCACCTGATCCGTGCCCGCCGCCGACGTGATGCTGTCGTTGCCGACGCCACCGTCGAGGGTGTTCCGGCCACCAGTGCTTTGGTCAGTGATGGTGTCGTTGCCGTCGCCGGCGAAGACGTTGTCGTTATCCGTCGTGGCAGTCCCCGACAGGTTGATGGTGTCGTTGCCCGCGCCGCCGGTGACCGTGTTGCGGCCGCCCGTGTCGAGGATGCTGTCGTCACCGTCTTCACCCAGCAGGGTGTCGTTGGCCGTGCCCGAGTTGATCGAGTCGTTGCCCAGGTTGCCGTCGATGTAGGTGACGACGTTGCCCGACGAGACGATCGAGTCGTTGCCTTGGCCGCCCGACAGCTGTTGCGAGCCGCCGGTGCCGAGGGTGGCCGACGACGTGATCGTGTCGTTCCCCGCGTTGCCGTTGATCGTCGTCAGAGACGTCAGGGCGCCCGAGAGGTTGATCGTGTCGTTGTGGGCGCCGCCGGTGATGGTGCCGCCGACCACGCCGGTGGCGTTGATCGAGTCGTTGCCATCTTCGCCGAGGAGCGTGTCGCGACCGCCGGTGGCCACAACGGTGTCGTCACCGAGGTTGCCGTTCAGGAAGTCGTTGCCAGCGCCGCCGACAACCGAGTCGTTGCCTTGGCCGCCCAGCAGGGTGTTGGCGTCCGTAGCAGCCGCGCCGGTGGCGAGGATGGTGTCGTTGCCGATGTTGCCCTGGGCGTAGTTGGTGCCAGCCGCGACGTCGAGGCTGTCGTTGCCTTGGCCGCCGTAGATGGTGTCGTTGCCGGCCGCGCCGTTTTCGGAGTCGTTGCCGCCGTTGCCTTGCAGCACGTCGTCGCCAGCGCCCGAGTTCATCGAGTCGTCGCCGAGCCCGCCGAACATGCCGTCGTTACCGGTCGTGAAGGTCACGCTGTCAGCGTTGGTCGAGCCGATCAGCAGGTCCGAACCATCGGTGAACTGCCAGTCTTGCTCGCCCAGCACGCCCGTGCCGAAGTTCACCGTCTTACCGGTCACGTTGTTCACGACCGTCGCGGTGACGGTGGTCGAACCCGTGGTGGTGGCCGACGGCGGGACGACGGTGGTGTTGTAGAGCACCGTCATCTCGTTCGCGGACGTGTTCGCGTCGAGCACGAAGACGGTGTCAGTGGACTGCTCGTAAGTCGCCCCCTGCGCGTCCGTCATCGATTCAAAAATGTAAGTCGCCATTAGTCTCTCCAGTCTGTGTCACACGGACCCCCGGCTCGCCTGACCCCCATCCCCGATGGAGCAGTCCCAGCGGTCCATTATCCCAAGCGCCGCAACACGGGGCTGCGGCGAAGGTTAAACGAGGCCGACGGAAGACCTATCGGAACACGGTCAAATGCGCAACAGCAAAAAGCCCTGCCTGAGGGCGTGTAACGGGCAGCCGTTGCCGCAAGGTTACTCCTCGTTGAAGGCGTCCTCGATCGTGTCCGTGATCGGAGAAATCAGGTAGCCCATCACCGTCCGTTCGCCCGTGACGATCTGCACCTCGGCCGGCATGCCGGGGGTCAGCTTGGTGCCGGGCTTCAGCAGCTTGAGGTCCTTCGGCGCGATGCTCAGGTCGACCCGGTAGAACGAGATGCCGGTCTGGTCGTTGGTCAGCACGTCGGCTGACACCACGGCGACCTTGGCCGGCAGGGGATCGTTCCAGCGCTGGTTTAGGCCCACGAGGCGGACGCGGGCGTCCATGCCGACCTTCACCTTCTCGATGTCCTGCGGCTTGACCGTGGCCGTGACCACCATGTTCTGACCGGCGGGCACCACGTCCATCAGGGTCTCGCCGGCGCCCGTCACGCCGCCAACCGTGAACTGCTTCAGGTTGAACACGTAGCCGTCGACGGGTGAGCGGACGACCTTGGACTCGAGGCTCTGGCGGGCGGCGGTCAGGCGGGGGCCCACGTCGGCGAGCTGCACCTGCGCCTGGCGCATGCCCTCGGCCGCCTCGCTCTGCCGGTTGCTGCGCAGGGTGGCCATGTTCATGCGGGTCTCGCCCATCTGCTGGCGAAGGCGGTTGATCTCGGCCATGAGCGAGCCGCGGCGACCCGCCAGCTCGGCCATGCTGCGCTGGTATCGCAGGATCAGGGTCTTGGGCGCATAGCCCTGGGCATTGAGCTTCTCGTAACCCGCGAGCTCCTCGGCGGTGTACTTGCGCTGCTCCTCGACCGAATCGACCTGAGCCTGGTTGCCGGCGATCTGGTTCTGCGACTGCTCGATGCGCTGCGACAGCACGCCGAGTTGGTCCTGGTAGGTCTGCAGGCGGGCGTTGAACAGGAACTCCTGCTGGCTGATCAGCCCGGCCACTCGCGGGTCGCCCGAGCGGGCGGTGAGCTCGGCCGGAAAACTGATGGTCGGCCGGCCGGTCGCCTCGGCGGTGAAGCGGGCGTTCTGGGCCAGCAGCTGGTCGTACTGGCCCTGCAGCACGTCCACCGCGGCGCGGGCCTCCACGTCGTTGAAGATCAGCAGCGGCTGGCCGGCCCGGACGTACTGGCCTTCCTTGACCAGGATCTGGCGGATGGTGCCGAGCTCGCGGGCCCGCAGCACCTTGCGGTTCGATTCCACCCGAAGCTCGCCCGGGGCGGAGATGGCGGTCGGCAGGCTGGCGAACGCCGCCCAGACCCCCAGGCCCACCACCAGGAACCCGATCACCAGCGCGCCGACGATCATCGGCCGCCGCATCCGCCGCTGCAGCGCGGGATCGACCGGCGCCTTGTCGTCGCCGCCGAAGGTGGGGGCGACGTAGGCCGAGCGGACGGGAGTGATGTCGAGCTTCATCGGCCGGCCTCGATGCTGCGCACTTCCGCGGGCTTCATCAGCCGCGCCATCACCTGGTCACGCGGGCCGAACAGCTCGACGCGGCCCTCGCGCAGCACCAGCATCTTGTCGGCCTGCCGGAAGATGCCCGGCTTGTGCGAGATGATGACCACGGTGGCGCCGTTGGCCTTCATGGCGTCGATCGCGCGCAGCAGGGCCTCCTCGCCCTCGACGTCGAGGCTGGCGTTGGGCTCGTCCAGGACGATGAAGGCCGGATCGCCCAGCATGGAGCGGGCCAGGCCCACCCGCTGGCGCTGGCCGGCGGACAGGATCACGCCGCCCTCGCCCACCTCGGTGTCGTAGCCCTTCGGCATGCGCAGCACCAACTCGTGCACCCCGGCCAGCTGGGCGGCGCGGACCACCTGCTCGTCGGTCACGTCGGCGCGGAAGCGGGCGATGTTGTCGCGCACCGTGCCGGAGAACAGCTCGGTGTCCTGCGGCAGGTAGCCGATGTGGCGGCCGAAGTCCGCCCGGTCCCAGGAGAACACGTCGGCGCCGTCGAGGCGCACCGCTCCGTTGACCGGCTTCCAGATGCCCACCAGCAGGCGGGCGAGCGTCGACTTGCCGGCGCCGGAGGGGCCGATCACCCCCATCACCTCGCCGGCTTCCACGGCGAAGTTGATGTTGGCCAGCACCAGCTTGTTGGCGCCCTGGGGCGCGAAATTCACGCCTTCCACCGTCAGGCGGCCGCGAGGCCGGGGCAGCGAGGTGGAGCTGGTCGGCGGCTCGGCGCGGGCGAGCAGCTTCTGCAGCCGGTCGTGGGCGCGGACCATGTTGTTGAGCGGCTCCCAGGCGCCGACGATCTTCTCGATCGGCTGCAGGGCGCGGCTCGCCAGGATCATGTTGGCGAACAGCATGCCGGGGTGGATCTTGCCCTTCAGGATCAGCCAGGCGCCGATGGCGATGGTGAGCACCTGGATGCCCATCCGGAACGCCTTAATGATGTCGGTGAAGGTGTTCGAGAGCTCCGCGGCGCTGGCGCCCCGCTCGATGGTGACCGCCCGGTGGCTGGCCCAGGCCTGGCCCAGCGTCGGCAGCATGCCCATGGCGCGCACCACCTCGCCGTTGCGCAGGGCGGCTTCGGTGAAGGCGTAGCTCTTCAGGGCCGCGTCGTTGGCTTCCCGCATCGTCGAGCCGATGGCCTTGGCCTGCCAGATGGCCAGCCCCAGCAGCACGATGGCGCCGGCCGTGGTGACCACGCCCACCAGGGGGTCGATGATGAACAGCACGCCCAGGAACACCGGGATCCAGGGCAGGTCGAAGAAGGCCGCCGCGCCGATGCCGGTCAGGGTCATGCGGAACTGGTCGAGATCGCGGAGCGCCTGCGCCCGCGCGCCCTGGTCGCCGCGCACGGCGGCGTCGAACAGGCCCGAGAACAGCCGGCCGGAGACCCGCTGGTCCAGCACCACGCCGTAGTTGATCAGGATGCGCGCCCGATAGTCATCGATCGCGCTGGAAACGGCGAACACGAACAGGGTCACGAAGGTCAGCATCCAGAGCGACGACTGGTTCTGGCTGACCATGATCCGGCCGTACACCTGGAAGGTGTAGAGCGGCAGGGCGAGGTAGAGCAGGTTTGAGAAGAAGCTGAAGACGGCCGCCACGGCGAACGGCTTGCGGGCCTCCTTCAGGGCGTGGGTCAGCACGTTGTCGGGCTGGTTCGCCAGGAACGTCAGGAATTTCATTCGCCGGGCCGTCCCGTTCTTCCGTGCCGCCGTGGATACCGCAAAGGTGGCTTATTTGGGGTGAACGCCGTTCGGCAGACAGGGTTGACCGGCGTCCCGCCCCGAACGTCCGGAGCGGGCGGAGAGATGCGATTCGACCTGCTATATGTCAATGCCGCGGCTCCGTCCCGGCCGCGCTAGGAACGTACGGCGAGGCTTGAAAGGTCCATGGCGCGCACGGCCATCATCGGCAGCTGCATCACCCGCGACCTGTGGCCGGTCCGCGGCGAGGCGGCGACTGAGCTGTTGTTCATCTCACGGACGAGTCTCGCGAGCCTGATGGCGCCGCCGCTGGCCGGCTTCGCGCCATCGCCGGAGACCCCGGAGCCGCTCGGCGCCCACCAGCACCGGGCGGTCATCGAGGACCTCCGCAAGACCGCCCTGGCGCGGCTGGTGGCGTTCCGACCATCCCACCTGATCTTCGACTTCGTGGACGAGCGTTTCGACCTGCTGTCGGCCGGCGGGACGATCGTCACCCACAGCTGGGAGCTGGAGGTCTCGGGCTACCGCAGCCAGCCGGCGTTTGCGGGCGCCCGCGTGATCCCACGGCTGTCGGACGCCTGTGACGGGCTGTGGCGCGACGCCGCGGCGGAGTTCGCCGCCCTGGTCCGGGCCACGCCGCTGAAGGACGCCAGCCTCGTCCTGCATTCGGCCCGATGGGCGCACGAGAGCCTGGACGCCGAAGGCCGGCGCGGGCCCCTGGCCTACGCAGAGCCGTTCCGCGAGACGCCGCAGCCCCTGTCGATTGCCGACCACAACGCGCTGCTCGCCCGCTACGAGGCGCATTTCCTCGAGGTCATGCCGCAGATGGCCGTGGTGGAGGCCTCGCCGCACCGCCTCGCCGACGCCGGGCACCGGTGGGGCGCGAGCCCCTTCCACTACGTCGAGCCCTACTACGCGCAGATCTGGCGCGGGCTCGAGGCATTGGGCGTGCCGCCGCTCAGCGCGCCTGCCGCGCCCAGTGCTCCAGCGGCGTGAGGCCCTCCGCCACCAGCTCCGGACGCGAAGCCAGGTAGGCCGCGGTGGGGAAGCCCGGGCGGGTCTCCGCCACGAGCCAGGCGCCGCCCTGCAGATAGTCGACGAGCGGGTTCACGCCTGCCGCGAGCCCCGCACCGCGGGCGGCGACATACGACGGCAGGTCGAACCAGGGCCCGGGGCTGCGCCCTTCCCCGGCCCCGACGCTCACGAAGTGCGCCAGCGGCTCGGCGCCGGCCTGCGCGACGTCCGGGTTCTGGGCCAGGTACCAAGCGGGATCGAACAGCGAATGCGGCGACAGCCCCTGGCGCCAGCCCTCCTCGGCGTAGTGCACCAGCGGCGCGAGCTCGGCGTCGCGCGCCTGGGCCCGGTACCAGTCGGGGTCGAACAGCGGATGGGGGCTGCGGCCTTCGCGCCAGCCGACCCGCAGGTAGTGGGACAGCGGGTCCTCGCGGTCAGGGCAGGCGCCCTCGCCGACGTAGAAGACCGCGTCGAACAGGGGATGGGGGCTGCGCCCTTCGGCGGCGCCGAGGTCCCGGTAGTGCTCCAGGGCCCGGCGGCCGGCGCCGGCCACGTCGGGATTGGCGGCGAGGTACCAGTCTGCGTCGAAGAGCGCCGGGGCCGGGGCCCGAGCCGAGAAGCGGGCGCGGAGCCGCTGCGCTACGCCCTGGCGGGGCCGCTGGGCGGAGCGCCAGGCCTCCCACCGCGCCTTGCGGGCGGCGGCCTGGGCCTCGGCGCGGGCCAGAAGGGCGGCGGTCAGGGCGGCGGTGAGCTCGGTGCGCGCCGCGGCCTCGCGCACAACCGCCTGCCTCGCCTCGCGCTCGGCCTCGGCCAATCTCGCCCGCAGGGCGGCTACGCGGTCAGCGACCGCTTCGAGTCGGCCGGCGAGGTCGATGGCGAGCGGATCGTTGGCGGCGTGGCTCACGATGCGTTCTCCGCCAGCCACTGCTGGTAGCCGCCTTCGAACGGATGCGGGAAAGCCGCCTGCAGGTCGGGCCGCTGGCGGTAGAGCACCCGGTGCGCCTTCTCGATGGCCGACCCGTCCGCATAGGTCTCGTACGCCCACCAGCGCTCCGGCATGGCCGGATCCGTCGCGGCCCGGACGCGGGCGCGGTACCAGTTCCAGATCTCGTAGACGGGGTGGTTGTCGCGGGCGTAGCGGCGGGTCATCACGTCGCCCATCGGGCCGAGCTTGGTGAAGTGCCAGAAGCGCAGGGGCTGCCCGTTGACGGTGATCCGCCCGTCCTTCTCCACCGTCACCTTGCGCCGGGAGAGGTTCCAGGACGCCACGTTGTAGCCGGGGTCGCGCAGCACCTTCACGCGGTCGAACAAGGCCGGCACGTGGTCGCACCAGCGCTGGTCGACGAAGAGCCCGTTCGGGATGTCGTCGTAGCAGAACTGCAGCAGGCGTTCGTTCCACCATCGGGCGAAACGGGCGCCCTCGCCGCTCGTGCGGATCGCCACGAAGCCCAGGTTGAAGATGCCGGTCCTGGACGCGGCGACGTCGTTGTCGAGGATGGCCAGCGGGTCGTCGTTGGGGTCGATCAGGTGGGGCGTCAGCACGATGTCCTGGTCCGCCAGGTGCTCCAGCAGCGGGTCGAGTGGACCGAACAGGGCCGTGTCAGGGTCGAGATAGATGGCCACGTCCGCGCCCGAGGCGCAGGCCTGGTGGATGAAAGGGCCCTTCACCGCGGTGCAGACCTCCACCACGTCGTGCTTGAAGAGCCATGCGTCGAAGGCCTCGATGCCCAGGTCACTGGCCCAGACGACGCGGTGAAACGGCTCGTCCGAGGGATCGAAGACGAAACCCGGCGGCGGCTCATCGGTGATCAGCGCCACCCGCTCCCAGTCGGGGTGGAACTCGGCCAGCGTCTGGAACAGGACGCGGGCGCGGTTGAGGTAGGTGAAGGTGAAGCTCGAGAAGACGACGACCTTCATGTCCCGGCCTCCACGAGGTCGGCGGTCATGGCGCTGAACTGCAGGTCGTAGAGCTTGGGCTTGCGTCGCGAACGGCCCAGGGCTTCTGCCTCGCCGGATACGAACGCGGCCTCGAGGGCGGCTTCGTCGTCCAGCACCCATCCGTGTCCCCCGGCGCGCGCGAAGGCCTGCACGTTGCCGCTGTCGGGCCAGGTGATCACCGCGCAGCCCGCCGCGACCGCCTCGTAGGCCGTGAAGGAGAAGGTTTCGCGGCAGATCGGCCAGACCAGGACGACGTCGATGTCCAGCGCCTCGAGGGCGTCGCGCATGGCGTGCGGGGTCTCGCGGCCGACGCTCACCTCGAGGAACTCGACGGGCAGGCCCGGCTGCCGGCGGCCGCCGAGGTGGTAGAACCGGTAGCGGTCGTCTTGGGCGTGGCGCACCGCCAGCTCGCGGAAGATCGGCCATCCCTTCAGCGCCGATGGCGTGCCCGCGAACGCGACCCGCAGCGGCCGCGGCCCGGGGCGCAGGCCGCGACCGCGCGGGATCAGGGCGGCGTGCGGCAGGACCACCTCCCCCGCGTGCGGATAATCCCAGCTCTCGCGCCAGAGCTTCAGCGTAGGTTCCGACGGCGCGACCACCGTGAGGTCCAGCCGCTCGAACAGCCGGCCGTGCTGGTCGAGGTGGCGGCGCCGCAGCGGCAGGTAGGTGCAGATCCGGCAGCCGCCGCTGTCCGGCGGCGGGGCCGCGCAGTCCTCCACGTCGTTGCGCAGCAGGTGGAAGCCGGCGCAAAGACTGGCGAAGTCGTGCAGCCAGAAGAAGCCGGCCGTCAGCCCCGCCGCCTCGACGATGTCGGCGACCTCATCGGCGGTGTGCCCGAGCAGGCTGTGCACCGCGAAGCTGCGGCGACCCGGCAGCGGGGCCGCCCGGCGCAGCGCCTCGGCCACGTCGGCGGGCGCGAAGGAGCCGATTCGCTGGCGGTTGAACACCACACCGAGCTGTCCGGGCTCGCCGGGCTCCCGCGTCACTGGCCAGGCCTTGGCCGGCAGGATGTGCAGGTGGTCACGGCAGAGGCGCTCAAAGGCGAGGTCCTCGCGCTGCAGGCAGAGCTGTACCCCGCCGAGGTGCTGGCGGTAGTCGTCGTGGCTGAAGCTGATGTGCAGGTCCCGCAGGCCGGTGCGGGACTTCTGCAGCGCCTTCACGAGCGCCTCGACCGGCTTGGCGTCGATCTTCGCCGCGAGGGTCCGGGCGCGTGCCACACGCGCGGTCGCCGGCGTGAGGTTCTCGATGATGTCGTAGCGGAAACCGCGCCGGTGGCGCGGCTCGCGGCCTTCACGGCGGCCGTCGCGCAGGTAGTGGACAAACGGGTTCACCCCGGCGAGCGCCACGTCCGGGTTCGTCTCCAGATAGTCACGAATGGAGAACCAGGGCGTGGGATTGCGGCCCTCGCGCCAGCCGGAGGCGACGAAGTGGTCGAGCGGGTCGACCCCTGCGGCGGCCACGTCACGGTAGTTCTGCAGGTACCAGTAGGCGTCGAACTCCGGCTCGACGACCGCGCGGTCGAGAGCCCGGAGCTCTTCCGCCGTCGGCCCGGCCTGCGGCTCCGGAGCGGGCTCGGAGACAGGCTCGGGCGGCGGGTCCTCGACCGGGGCGGGCTCCGGCTCTGCCGGAGGGTCCTCCATCGGCGGCGGCCCGGGCTCGGAGAGGTCGAGCGGGGCGGGAGCGGTCTCCAGGGGCTGGAAGCTCCAGCCATAGGACTGGCCAGCGCGCGACAGCGCAGCGAGGTAGGCTTCGGCTCGGTCGGAGGGCTCGATCTCCCGGCCCTGCCGACGGCCTGCGGTGAGGTAGTGGAAGAAGGGCTCGACGCCGCGGGACCGGACGTCCGGATTGGCGTCTAGGTAAGCGCGGCTGGAGAACCAGGGGACCGGGTCGCGTCCCTCGCGCCAGCCCGATTCGGCGTAGTGGCGCACGGGGTCCAGGCCCGCCGCCGCAACGTCCGGATAGGCGGACCGGTAGAAGGCGCCGTCGACCGCTGCGGAGATGACCCGATAGACCTCGTCGATCGCGGCCGTGACGGCCATGCGGCTCAATTTTCCCTTCGCAGCGCCAAGGGCTTGTGTGCAACAGAAGGCCTGCCCGATCAACCGCGCCGGACCGCTAGATGACGCCGAAGAAAGACCCCGAAGCCGACGTGCGCGCCGCCTGGCTGGTCCTGGGCATGCACCGCTCCGGCACCTCGGCGGTCACCCAGCTCCTGGCGCTGGCCGGCTGCGACCTCCCCGCCAACCTGATGCCGGGCGACGAGCATAACGCCAAGGGCTACTTCGAGCCCTGGACGATCGCGATGTTCAATGACGACCGCCTGCATGCGGCGGGCTCGGCCTGGGACGACGTCTTCGCCCACCCCTTTCGGCCGCTGGAGCCGACGGCCGAACGCGACTTCCTGGACCGCGCCAAGGCGCTGTTCGAGGACGAGTTCGGCGGCGACCGCCACCCCCTGCTGAAGGATCCCCGCATCACGGTCCTGCTGCCCTTCTGGCGCAACCTGTTCGCGGACCTGGCGCTGGAGGCGCGCTGCGTGATCCCGGTCCGCCACCCGCTCGCGGTCGCCGGCTCGCTGGCCAGGCGCGACGGCTTCCCGCCGGAGAAGTCGGTGCTGCTCTGGTGCGCCTACATGCTGGCGGCTGAGGTCCACACCCGCGACCTTCCCCGCGCCTTCGTGAGCTATGACGCCCTGCTGGCGGACTGGCGGACGGAGGTGGCCCGCGCCGAGGCCGCGCTGGGCGCGCCCCTGCCGGCCCTGACCCGGGAAGCTGGCGTCGCCATCGACCGGTTCCTGTCGCCGGACCTGCGGCACAACACGACCCACGAGGGGCTGGAGGCCCTGGGCTGGGCGGGCGCCCTGGCCCAGCCGGTGCTCGCATGGTTCGAGGCGGCCGCGGCCGGTCAGATCCGCGAGGTGGCGCCCCTACAGCAGGCCACCGCCGAGCTGGTGCGGCGGAAGGGCGAGTTCGGCATGCTGGTCTCGCCCGCGGCGAGGGACATGGACGTGCTGCGGAGCGAGGCCCACAAGCTGAAGCAGCAGCTCGCCTGGGACCGCCGGAAGGCCGACGAGCTGCGCACCGACATGCAACGCGACATCGAGACCATCCAGGCCAAGTGGCAGTCGGACGTGACCGCGCTGCAGGAACAGAGTCTGCGGGAGGTCGCCGAGAAGGAGGCCCGGCTGCAGGCATTGGAAGCCGAGCTGGAGGCGCTGCGCCACGCCTATGCGCGGGCAGGCGCCCAGCTCGACCGGATCCTGGCGGAGAGCTGAGGCGTGGCCTCCGCCGACGCCCTGCTCGCCCGCTTCCCGAAGACGCGCCCGCCGCTGCCCGAGAAGCTGCAGGCGATCTATGTCCGCCAGTACCAGGAGAACCGCTCCGGCGAGACCACCGCGGCCTCCCTCGCCCAGCGCCTCGAAGCCTGGATGCACAGGCAGGTCGCTGCCGATGTACGCAATGCGGCCAAGCCCACGCTGGAACTGGGCGCCGGCACGCTGAACCAGCTGGCCTACGAGCCGCCCGGGGCCGCCTACGACATCGTCGAGCCCTTCCGGCAGCTCTTCGAGGGCTCGGCGGTGCGCGGCCGGGTGCGCGACGTGTTCGCGGATATCGCCGAAGTCCCCGCCGAGCGCCGCTACGCCCGGATCACCAGTGTGGCGGCGCTGGAGCACATCTGCGATCTGCCCCTGGTGCTGGCCCGCGCGGCCAAGCTGCTGGAGACCGGCGGCTCGTTTCGTGCGGCGATTCCGGCCGAAGGCGGGTTCCTGTGGAAGCTGGGCTGGATGGCGACCACGGGCCTGGAGTTCCGGCTGCGGCACGGGCTCGACTACGGCCAGCTTATGGCCCACGAGCACGTCAACCGCGCTGACGAGATCGAGCGGCTGGTAAGCGCGGTGTTCGAGGATGTGCGGGTGAAGAGCTTCGGCGTCGGCCGGCAGCTCTCGCTCTACCGCTTTGTGGAAGCCGCGCGCCCGCGCCTGGACGTCGCCGAGACCTGGATGAGCCGCTTCGGGTCCAGCGCCAGGTAGAACAGCCCCGTCATCGCCGCGAGGTCTACGAGATAGAGATAGCGGTAGTCGCAGGCCAGCGAGAGCGGGAAGAAGCTCGCCGCGAAGGCAAGGGCGCCCAGCTGCAACCCGGCCATCGGCAGGTCCGCGCGACGGCGACGGATCAGCAGGACAACCGCGCAGATCGCGGCCAGGACCGCCCACGTCACATGCCGCATCACCGGGCCGTCGAGGTAATAGGTCGAATAGTTGTAGAGCCGCTGCTGGTCCGGTGTCTGGCCGACGGCGAGGCCGAGCTTCTGCGCGAACGGCTGCGGCCCGTCGATCCCCACGTGGATCGGCACGCAGGCGTCGATTTCCGGCGTCGTCACCACCCAGCGCAGCACGTCGCCCCGGATCGCCAGGTAGAGGTCCGGCCGGTGGAGGACGAGCCTCAGCCACTCCGCCTGGACCGCGTCCGATGGCATGGCGTTGAAGCTGTTCTTCACGTTGGGGATGTTGTTCAGGAAGTCGATGCGCTGGGCCGACCAGTACTGGTCGGCGTGCTCGCGCATGATCGCCACGCCCGTCGGACTGGTGCGCTCCAGCGCCGGCAGCGGATAGGCCGGCTCTCGGTGCACGGCGCCTGCCAGGTCGTAGATTTGCAGCAGCCGCATGCCGCGGGCGTTGGCCTTGTCGAGGCCGGGCCCGGTGGGAAGCGCGGTGACGGACAATACGGCCGTCACCGCGACCACCGCGGCGAGCCAGCCGCCGCCCCAGCCCACTCGGCCGCGCAGGGTGCGCACCGGCGCAGCCGAGGCCACCGCGATGGCGCCCAGCGGCCACAGGATCGGCCCGTTCTGGCGCACCAGCGCGCCGACGGATAGCGCCAGCACCGACAGGGCGATCGCCAGCCATGCGCGGCGGCCGTCCGCCCACCGCTCTGCCGCGGCGGCGAGCGCCGTGAAGCCGAGCACGGCGCAGTTGGCGAACATCACGTCCCGCCAGACGATGCCCTGGTAGATCAGGATGTTGGGCGTGAGGATCAGCGCCGCCGCCACGACCGCGGCGATCCAGTGGGCGCGGCCCGCGATGCGCGTCAGCCACAGCCACGCGCCGAAGAGGAGCGCCGTGGAGAACACCAGGTAGGCCTTCGTCCCGGGCGATACCGCGTCGAAGGCGCCGAGCATCCACGCGTAGATCGCGGGCCCCCAGGTCTGGCGGACGTGGAAGCGGCCCTCGTAGAGCTGCAGCACCGAGTCGACGGAGAGGTGGCCAGGCAGGTTGAGCGCCAGCACGACGGCCCAGCCTGCAAGCACGACCACAGGGGCGGCATAGGTGGAAAGCCGGCGCGGTTCGCTCATGCCGGGTGGCGTCCGACCACCAGGAACAGCCCGGCGAAAATCAGCAGGTAGCCCGCCCCCATGGTCCAGGACGGCTGCTCCTTGAACACTAGCCAGCCCATCGCCGGCACCAGGCAGGCGCCCACCAGCGCAAACGCATAGGCGGTGGAGAGCGGCACCCGCGTCAGGATGTAGAACCACAGCAGCGCGGTCATGGCGTACCAGACGCCCGCGCCCATCAGCGGGTAGTTCGAGAACAGGCGCTTCAGCACCGGCCCGGAGAGCTTCTCGTTGTAGACCGCCGCCCATTTGAACATGACCTGGCCGGCGGGCATCACCACGGCGAAGGCCGAGCAGAGCAGGACGTCCTTGGGGCTCACGCCTGCGTCTCCTCGGCTTCCATCCGGGCGATGGTGCGCAGGTACGGATGGATCGGCCGGGTGGGCACGTTCAGCACGTCGAAGTTCATCGCCTGCAGCAGGAACTGGGCGCCGAGGATCACCGGCAGGGCGGCGGCCATGACCACGCCGGCCGAGGCCGCCTGACCCGGCACGCGCGTCGCAAGGTAGTGCGCCGCGTAGCCGACGCCGAACAGCAGGGAGAAGACCCCGAACACCAGCTCCAGGCTCGCCGCATGGAAGTCGCGGACGAAGTACTGGCCCAGCACCCTCTGGACGAAGTTCATCAGGTGCTTCAGCGCGAACGGTCCCACCACCTGGCTGATGCGAACGTTGGAGACCTCGTTGGCGTAGCGCGCCGGCATGGGCACGTCGCGCACCACCGCCCGAAGCGTGCCGAGGTGGTAGAGCAGGTCGGTCTCGAAGAAGAAGCGCTTGGAGACTCGCTTCTCCATCACCATCCGCGCCACCGTCGCCTCGATGGCGGTGTAGCCGTTCGTGGGATCGAAGATGTTCCAGTAGCCGGTGGACAGCTTGGCCGCGAAGGACAGCGCCGCGTTCCCCAGCACCCGGACCGTCGGCATGGTCTTCAGGTGGCTGATCGAGGTGAAGCGGTTGCCCTTGGCGTAGTCCGCCTCGCCCAGGAGGATCGGCGCCACCAGGTGGGCGACGTAGCCCAGGTCCATCTGGTCGTCGCCGTCGACCTTCACCAGCACCTGGCCGCCCCGCCGCACCGCCTCGCGGTAGCCGGCCAGCGTCGCGCCGCCGACCCCCTGGTTCTGGGCGTTGCGCACCACCACCACCCGCGGGTCGGTGTTCTGCGCCTCGATGAAGTCGCCGGAGCCGTCCGGACAGGCGTCGTCGACGCAGACGATCCCCTCGATCCACGGCGGCGTCTTGCGGATCACGTCGAGGATGTGGGCCTTCACGCGATAACAAGGGATCACCAGCCACACGCCCGCCCCGTCCAGCTTCGGCGGCATGACGCGCATGAGCTGGCGCCGCTCGTCGCCCGACAGCGGCGACCCGCGCGCGATCTGCTCCAGTGACGTCATGCTGCGGCCTCGACCCCTCACCGCCGGGCTAGCACGGAAGCCTTCCGCCGCGCAAAGCGGCGCAGCGGCGCCCCGCGGGCTGCGACTCCCGCCATTCTTGCGCCGCAGAATCCTAGCTGATACCCCCCGCCCTTCGTCGGAGAGGCCATGGACACCGCCACCCATATGCTACGGACCGGACGGCGCGGGACGCTGTTCGAGTACCAGATGGCGCTGCGCGACCTCCGGAACTCCTTCGAGCGGATCGGGCTGGCGTGGTCGCTCGCCTGGCACGACGTGGTCTCGCGCTATCGCGGCTCGATCCTGGGGCCGCTCTGGATCACGCTCTCCATGGCCCTGATGGTGCTGGGGATCGGCTTCCTCTACGCGGGCCTGTTCCAGCAGCCGATCGACACCTTCATGCCCTTCGTGGCCATGGGCATCGTCTTCTTCGGGGTGATCGCGGGCGTGATCACCGAGGGCTGCCAGACCTTCGTCAACGCCGCCGGCATGCTCTCCCAGACCAGCCTGCCGATGTTCACCTTCGTCTGGCGCACGGTGCTCCGGAACCTCATCTACCTGGGCCACCACCTGATCATCGTGGTGGGGGTGCTGATCTGGTTCGGCGCCTGGAAGACGTCCAATCCACTGCTGGCGTTGGTCGGCGTGGTGCTGATGGTCGGCAACCTGGCCTGGGCGAGCATGCTGCTGGGGATCGCCTCGGCGCGGTTCCGCGACGTGCCGCAGATCGTCATCTCGGTGGTGCAGTTCGCCATGTTCATGACGCCGGTGTTCTGGCTGCCGGACGCCCGCTTCAGCGACAACCACCTCGTCCTCGTCGCCAACCCGTTCTACCACCTGCTGGAAGCGGTCCGCGCGCCGCTGCTGGGCGAGGCGGTGAGCGGGCTCACCTATACGGTGCTGATCGCCATGCTGGTCCTGGGCTGGGCTGCGACCTTCTCCATCTTCGCCACCACCCGCCGCCGGATCGTGCACTACCTATGAAGGCTCCGCCCGTCTCGATCTCCTGCCGGGACCTGTCGCTCCGGTTCCCGGTGTACGGCGTCGACGCCAAGTCGCTGAAGAAGAAGCTGGCGCAGGTGGCCGTTGGCGGCCGGCTGGGCTCGACGCTCGCCGGCGCCACCGAGGTGACCGCGCTCTCGGGCGTGTCCTTCGACCTTAAGGCGGGCGACCGGCTGGGCCTGATCGGCCACAACGGCTCGGGCAAGACGACCCTGCTGCGCGCGCTCTCAGGCGCCTACGAGCCGGACGAGGGGCAGATCGAGATCGAGGGCCGCATCGCCGCCCTACTCGACCTGCAGCTCGGCATCGATCCGTCCGCCACCGGCATCGACAACATCCGCCTGCGCGGCCGCATCGCCGGCCTCTCCTCGCGCGAGATCGAGGAGCGGATGGACGAGATCGCCGAGTTCTCCGGACTGGGCGCCTTCCTGGGCCTGCCGGTGAAGACCTATTCGGCCGGGATGCAGGCCCGCCTGGCGTTCGCGGCGGCGACGTCGGTGGAGGCCGACGTGCTGCTGATGGACGAGTGGCTGGCGGTGGGCGACGCCGACTTCCAGAAGCTGGCGCACAAGAGACTCCTTAAGCTTGTAGAGCGGGCCGGAATCCTGGTGCTGGCGAGCCACGACCATCACCTGCTCAGGCTCTACTGCAACAAGGTCATGCGGCTGGAGGGCGGGGTGGCGTCGCCGGTGACGGACATCCGCAAGCTTGACGAATTGCTGGCGGCCTAAGGCCGCAGCGGAATTCCTTCGAGGGTCTCGCGGACCACGGCGGCGAAGGCCGCCGGCGAGCAGTCGCGCTTCACCGCCGCCAGCGCCTGCTTGCGGATCGCCGTCCAGAGCTCGGCGTCGCGGTAGAGGCGCGCGCAGGCGCCGGCGAAGTCGGCGGGCTTGTCGGCCACCAGCAGCTCACGGCCATCGCTCCAGCCGAGCTGCCCGGCCAGCAGCGAGGTGGCGACCACCGGCAGGCCGCGGGCGGCGGCCTCGTGCACCTTCATAGGCGTGCCGGCGGCGAAGCGGGTGGGCGCGATGAACAGGCGCGCCTTGCCGTAGAGCGGCGCCAGGTCCGGCACCATGCCGAGCAGCTGCACCCGCGGCGAGGCCAGCGCCTGGACCGTCGGCGCCGCGCTGCGGCCGGCGACCTTCAGGACCCAGTCCGTCCCGATCAGCCGGTCGAGCTTCGGCATCACCTCGCCGACGAAGAACACCAGGGAGTCCGAGTTGGGCGAGTTGTCCTCGTCGAGCGCGCCGACGAACAGCACATCGCGGCGCGGCGCGAAGCCGGTGCGCGAGGGCTGGGCCTCGATGCCGTGGCCAAGCACGCGCACGTTCCCGCAGCCGGCGGCGCGGAAGCTCGCGGCCTCCGCGGCGTTGACGGCGAACACGGCGGCGGTGTCGCGGGCCAGCGCCAGCTCGGCCGCGACGGCCGCCGGAGAGCCCTTGGCGTCGCGCGCGGCGAAGATGGCCTCGGCGTCGTAGATGATCCGGTCGCGCGTGAGGAACTGCGGAACCTGCCGAAGCGCGCGCGCGAACGGCTCCATGTTGTGCGGCCGGCTGACAATGGCGGCGTCATAGAAGCCGACCCGTTCGTGCATGAACTGCGCGAGGTTTTCGCGCCCCCGCTCCGCGGCGATCTCCACGTCCGGCGGAACGGCGGCGTAGGCGGTCGTCCAGTCCGCGTCCGGATGGAAGGCCGGATAGAAGGTCACGAACCAGCCGGCGGCGTGGGCGGCGTGCAGCAGCTCGTTGGCGCGCGGGTAGCCGGCGCCCAGGTGGCGGTAGGGGACCTGGTCCTCGACGATGAGCAGGCGGCGTTTCGGCGGCGGCCGGATGCGGGCGTCGAGCTGCGGGGCCTGCGGCGGCAGGTGCTCGGCGTCCAGGACGGCGCGGTGGCGCTCCACGAACCGGTCTCGGTGGCGGCTCTGCAGCTCCAGGGCGGCGGCCGAGCTCTCGGAGCTGCCGAACTCGAAGTGCAGCACCTCGATGGCCGGATCGTAGGCTACGCGGAAGCCCGCGCCGCGGATCCGCATGCACAGGTCGGTCTCTTCGTAATAGGCCGGCGCGAAGGCCTCGTCGAACCGGCCCAGCCGCTCGAACAGGTCGCGGCGCACCATCAGGAAGGCGGCCGAGCAGTAGTCCACGTCGCGTCGGAACTGGAAGTCGGGCTGCCACGGGTCGGCCCCGCGGCCGTGGCCCACCGCCGAACCGTCGCGCCAGATGATGGAGCCCGCCTCCTGCAGCGTCCCGTCGAGCAGCACGATCTTGCCGCCGACCGCGCCGAGGTCGGGCTCCTGCTCCAGACGCGAGCAGGCGGCCGCGACCGAGCCCGGGCGTACGCGGGTGTCGTTGTTGAGCAGCAGCAGGGCCTCGCCCTTCGCCTCGCCGGCGGCGAGGTTCACGCCGCGCAGGAAGTGCAGGTTCTCCGGGCTGCGGATCACCCGCACCCCGTCCAGGCGGTCGAGCAGGTCCGAGGTCCGGTCGGAGGAGGCGTTGTCGAGGACGATCACCTCGCTCGGGCGGTCGAGCGCGAACGCCAGAGAACGGAGGCACTGGTAGGTGAGCTCCGCCTGGTTGAAGAGCACCAGGAGGACGGACACCTCCGGCGTCGTGGACGTCGGGAGCGTCAGGCGCTCGCCGCTGGCCAGGAAGGCGTCGAGCTCCTCGCGGCAGAGGTCGCGGAAGGCGGCCTTGCGCTGGGCCTCGCCGGGTGCGGCGGCGGCCTCGGCCGGCGTCAGCGTCGGCCGAGGCGCCCGGCCTGGCAGCAGCACGGTGCGACCCTGGTCGGTGAGCACGCGCCTCAGACCCTGCACCTCCTCGGCGTGGAAGATGCGCTCGGGCGGCTGGATACGGTCGCCCGTGCCGGCGTGGATCCAGCGCATGCCCGCCGTCTCGCAGGCATGGAACACGAGCCGCTCGATGGCGTGGGCCAGCGTGCCGTCCTTCTGGCCCGCCTCGAGCTCGAAGTCCTTGTAGGCCAGGTTCAGGTCGAGCAGCGGCTTCAGCGCCGAGCTGCGCGCCCAGAACATCGCGCCGGCAGGGAAGTCGAGCGCGCTGTCCGGATAGAGGGCGAACCCCATCCGCTCGCCAAGGGCGCGGCACGCAGGAAAGTTCTCGCCCCAGATCATGTGGCGGCGCACGAAGGGGAAGGTGCGCGGGGCGACGACACCGAGCTTCGGAAGCCGCGCGAAGGCCTCGTAGACCCCGCGCACGCCGGCCGGCGACGGCAGCAGGCTTTCCAGCGTCTGGTCGCGCCAGCCTTCCAGCTCAGCGGTGTGCACCGACCGCTTGGTGTGCAGCAGCAGCAAGAGCTCGTAACGCGCGAAGACGTCCCGGAAGCCGATCAGCTGGGGCGCGATGTTGCGGCCGCGGTTCGGGGTGATGCGGACCTCGACCGCGCCAGGCCAGCCGGACAGGGCGGCCAGCGCGGCCTCGCGCTTCGCCTCGGTGTCCGTCGAGACGAAGACGTCCGCCGGATAGGGCAGGTTCTCGAGGCTGGCGACCAGCTCCGGCAGGACCTCGACGTAGTAGGCGTGCACGAGCACGGCGGTGCTCGGCGGCGTCCCCAGCGGGGCGACCGGATAGTTCAGCGGCAGGTGCAGGACGGGTTCGAGACCGCCGCCTGCGGGGCCGGGGGGCGCGCGGCCGGCGAGGCTGTGCATCAGCCAGATGGCGGGACGGCCGATGGCGCGCAGCGCCGCGCGGGCCGCCGGGCGCTCGATCACCTGGGCGCGGACACCCCAGACCGTACGGACCAAGGCGTCGACGAAGAGGCCGCGGGCGGCGGCGAACGGGCTCATCGGGCGGGCTTCAACCATGCGTCGGGGATCAAGTCCACCGCGCGGCGAGTTGTCGGGCGACCCCACGAGAGGAACCCCAAATGAGCATTTTCGGCTCGATTATGTCCAAGATCTTCCGCCCCGGCGCCGCCAAGGCCCAGCCGGCCCCGCAGCCGCGCCAGCCGGCCCCTGCGCAGGCCACGCCCGCGCCGCAGGCCGCGCCCGCCGCCGCTGCGCCCGCGCCGCAGGTGGACGTGGAGGCCGTGCTGGATGTGATGGCGCAGGACAATCCACAGAAACTCGACTGGCGGCATTCCATCGTGGACCTGATGAAGCTGCTCTCGATCGATTCCAGTCTCGGCGCCCGCAAGGAGCTGGCGAAGGAGCTCGGCTACACCGGCGACATGGACGATTCGGCGTCCATGAACGTCTGGCTGCACAAACAGGTGATGCGCAAGCTGGCGGAAAACGGCGGTCTCGTTCCGGACTCACTCCGTTAAGGCCAAGCTTTGCTACAGCAGAGCTTGAACTTACGGCAGAGCTTGCTTTTGTAGCTCTGCCGTAGCGGAGCCTCTTTACTTCATTTTGCGGTTACGCTTGAAGCGTACCGTGCCCCTGTGCTTACAACCTGCGCCATTCGGCCGCACCGTTTGCTCGGCTTGGTTTGTGGTGGTGGGGATAACGCGGGTCTATCAGTGAACCCGGGGGCACGGATCACGGCGACCGCGGAGGCAGAGTTGCTTGTTCTGGTGGTAGAAGACGAGCCTGTGATAGCCGCTTCCATCGAATGGGAGCTGATGGCCGCAGGCCACGAAGTCCTGGGGCCGGCCAGCAGCGTCGACGAGGCGCAGGAGCTGGTGCGCCGGCGCCGCCCTGACCTCGCCTTCGTGGACATCAACCTGGCCGGCGCCGACGAGGGCGTCGGACTGGCGCGCGACCTGCGCCGCCGGTGGGGCGTGCACAGCCTGTTCGTCACCGGCCAGATCACCCAGGCGCGGCAGAACAGCGATGCGGCGCTGGGCGTGCTCGCCAAGCCGTTCGCATTCGAGAGCCTGGTCGCCTGCGTGCCCGCCGCCGCCGAGTTGGTCAGCGGCCGGACGCCGCCGCGCATCCCGCGGGGCCTCGAGGTCTTCGCACCGATCGCCCAGCCGCCGCGCGGCGACGGCCGGGGTTTCGAAGCCTCGCTCGCTCAGTAACGGCGGCCTTCCGGCTCCCCGTCCTTCATCGACGGCGCAGGGCATTTCCCGGCGCGGGCCTGCACCACGTAGAACAGCGCGCGGCCCGAGGCGAAGTTGTAGCGCTCGCTGACCGGGTTGGTGTCCTCGCCCGTCAGCAGGCTCGGCGCTTCGCTCGGCGGGCGCAGGTCACCCGGACCGGTGGGCGCAAGCGCCTGCTGGTTCCAGCGGGCCAGCGCGCCCGAGCAGGCGGCGACCGCAGCCTGGGCCACGTGGTCGGCCGGATCGGGCGAAGCGGCGAGCGCATAGCTCCAGCGATGCAGGCAGTCGTCGACCGCGCCGCGTCCCTCCATTGGCCCGGCGGGCGCCGCAGAGGCCTGGCCGCCCTCGCCCGGGAAGGGCGTGCAGATCCGGTTCCCGGCGCCGCCACCTGAGGCGCGCTGCTCGCCGGGGTCGTCACAGGCGGCCAGGGCCAGGCAGCCCAGGGCCGCGATCGCAGCAGTCCTGCGGATCATCGGCAGACGCGGGTCTGGCCGTAAACGACCTCGCCGTACTGGTTGTAGTACGGCTGCTCCACCCAGCGGCAGCTGGAGGCGTAGCTGGTCGGCCGGTAGTCGCCCGTCCGGGCCGCATAGGTGCGGCTGCGCGAGGCGCTTCGGCGGGTTGGAGTCGAGCAGCCGCTCTTGGCGACCTGGTGGCCCACCACGGCGCCGACCCCGGCGCCTAGCAGCGTGCCCTCGGTCTTCACGCCGCGCCCGGCGACGGCGTTGCCCAGCAGGCCGCCGGCGATGGCGCCCACGGCGGTGCCGGTGTTCTTGCGGCCCTTGCAGGACGCATCGGCGGTGGCTGGCACGGCCAGCAGGGCCGCGGCGCCCGCGGCCAGAAGGAAGCGGCGCATCATGTCTCTCCTCTTTACTCGAGCCCTACGCCTGCGGGCTCAGCGGAGGAAAACCAACGGGAGCGGCTTTTGGGTCCGTCTATGTCAGCCAGTCGACAAGGCCGAGCTTGGCCATCCAGGCAACGCCCAGCTCCACGGCGCGGCGGCGCTCGACGGGGAATTCCAGCAGGAGCTGGCGCACCGTCGTGGCCCTGCCCGAGGCGATCAGGTCGAGGGCGCGCGCGCATTCGTCTAGGCTCGCGCGCCAGCCGGAGAACGCCTGGTCGAGCTCGATGGGCTTGGTGCAGCGGACGTCCTCGCCGGAGACCCCAGGCGCCGCACCGATCCGGCCGTCGAGGCTCAGGGCGTGGGTGGCGAAGCCGCGGAAATCGCGGAACGGGTCGCCCTTCACGGGATGCGGCCGGCGCGCCAGCGCGGCCGTGTCGGCCCCGGCCCGGATCCGGCCCAGCTCCTCGAACAGCTCACGGTACTGGCGCGCCACCACCGGCCAGTCGAAGGCCTCGGCGATCCGCGCGCGTCCCGCCGCGCCCATGCGGCGGCGCAGGTCGGGGCTCTTTGCCAACTCGGCGATCGCGCGCGCTGCGCGTCCGACGTGTACGGCGGTGTGCTGGGCCACGGCGCCGACGTAGGCCTGGTAGGTGTCGATGCTCAGGCTGTGGCGCAGCACCATGGACTCGCCGAGGCCCCCGGCCGGCGGCAGCAGCGTCGGGACCAGGAAGCCGTCGACCCCGTCACGCACGGTGGAGCGGTAGCCGTCCCAGTCGCTGGCCACCACCGGCAGGCCCGCGGCCATGGCCTCGATGGGCGTGATGCCGAAGGTCTCCTGGATATTGTCCACCAGAGACAGGAAGATGTCGCCGGCGGCCCAGAGCGCGCCGACCTGGTCGAAGTCGTTGCCGTCGAGGAAGTGGACCGGCACGTCCGGCGCATAGGCGCGCGCGGCGGTCTCGTAGTAGCCGCGGTCCCGCTCGCCGGGGAACCAGCCGGCGAGCGCGAAGGTCAGCTTAACGCCGGTCTCGTGCGCCGCCGCCTGCACCGCCTTGAACATCGCCTGCGGGAAGGCCTTCTCGAAGAAGGAGAGCCGCCCCACCCAGATCACCAGCACGTCGTCGTCGGCCAGGCCGAGCTCGCGCCGCAGGCCGGCGCGGGCGTCCGGGCGGTCTGCCAGGCCCGCGAAGCGCGCGGCGTCGACGCCAAGGGGAATGATCGGCAGCTGGGCCGCGGGCGGCGCAGACCCGCCCATCCGCTCGGCCAGGTACTCGTGCCACTCGCCGAACATCTGGGTGAGCCCGTCGCGGACGCTGGGCGAGGTGCAGACGATGGCGTCCCACGGGTGGGTCGGCGCCACCGAGACCGCCGCCGTCATCTCCCGCATGAACGGGGGCGCGAGCGTATGCACCAGGCCCGCCAGGCTGTAGGCGGCGTCGCCGACGGTGCGGCGGCGCAACCAGGCCAGGTCGGCCACCTCCGGCTGGCCGCGCAGCAGCGCGCCCGTGGCGGCCACCGTGCGCTGGTCGAGGATCACCCCGCCTTCGATCCTGGTCGGGGTGGACGCGCCGTCGAGGAGGCTGGCGATCAGCTCGTCGGGCTCGGTGGGCCTCAGGCTCATGACCTGGAGGCGCTCGAAGCCGCCGTGCAGCGCCAGCGCCCGGAAGAGGCCGAGGTTGGCGACGCTGGCGCCGAACGGATTGGTCTTCAGTCCGAAGGGGCCCGGCGGATGGAAGATCGAAAGGTCGGCCACGGGCCCCGCCCATAGCGCGGGCTGCGGCGCGAGGCCACTCGCCTTCCGCGCCAGCTCCGCTAGATAGCCCCGCGAGGCAGGTTCGGAGGCAAAACGTGACGGAGGGGCAGGACGAGCGGGAGGCAGCGTTCCAACGCGCCCTCAAGCTGCAGCGCGCGCGCCGCCACGCTGAGGCCATCGCCCTGTTCGAGCCGCTCACCGAGCCCGCCCTGACGCTGAAGGTGGCCGTCGGCCTAGGCATCAGCCTGCTGGAGGTCGGCCGCTTCGCGGAAGCCGAGCGCTGGCTCGGCGCGGCGGCCGCTGCGAGGCCGAACGAGCCGGAGGTGCGCCGGCTGATGGGCAACCTCTACGCGGAGCAGGGCCGCACCGCAGAGGCCGAGGCCGAGTACCGCGCGGCGCTGTCGCTCAGGCCTGACTTCCCCCAGGGACAGATGGCGCTCGGCAACCTGCTGCTCTCGCTGGGCCGCTACGCCGAGGGATGGCCGCTGATCGAGCCGCGCGTGGCGCTCAGCCCCGAGACCATCCCGCCGATCAATGTGGCGTTCCCGGAATGGCGCGGCGAGCCGCTGGAGGGGCGTTCCATCCTCGTCTGGTACGAGCAGGGCCTGGGCGACCAGATCCAGATGTGCCGCTTCGCCCAGAGCCTGAAAGCCCGCGGCGCCGCCCACGTGGCGCTGGGGTGCCGGCCGCAATTGGTGGACCTGATCGCCACCGCGACCGGGGTCGACGAGGTGGTGCCGGTGCCGCTCGGCCAGCCGGTGACGGTGAAGCGCTATGACTTCTGGAGCCGCTACTTCTCGCTCCCCGCCCCGCTGGGCATCACCCTGGAGACCCTGCCCAAGGCGCCCTACCTCTCCGCGCCGGCCGACCGGCGGGCTCGCTGGAGCGGTTTCTCAGGGGTGGGCCTGGCGTGGCGGGCGAGCCCCACCGGCTTCAACGCCGACCACAAGAACCTGCCGGACCGCTTCGCCGAGCAGATCCTGGTGCAGGGCGCGGTCAGCCTGCACCCGGAGGACACCGGCGTCGGCGATTTCGCCGACACCGCCGCGATCATGGAGCGGCTGGACCTGGTGATCTCCATCGACACCTCGGTGGCGCACCTGGCCGGCGCCATGGGAAGGCCGGTGTGGACCCTGCTGCCGCGGGTGCACTGCGATTGGCGCTGGCTGCGCGAGCGGACGGATTCGCCCTGGTACCCGAGCATGCGACTGTACCGCCAGGAGCAGCCCGGCGACTGGGAGCCGGTCGTGTCGGCGGTGCTGGCGGACCTGGCCGCCCGCGCCTAACGCGCCTCGAGCGCGGCGCGGACCTCGGCGATGACGCTCTTCCAGTCGCCGCGGGCGGGTTGCCGGAACAGGCGGATCGACGGGTACCAGGGGCTGTCGTTGCGACCTTCCATCCAGCGCCAGTCGGACTCGTAGGGCAGCAGCAGCCAGCAGGGCTTGACCATGGCGCCGGCCAGGTGGGCCGCGGCGCTGTCGACCGTGATCACCAGCTCCAGCCCGGCCATCAGCTGGCGTGTGTCCTCCATGTCGCCGACGGCGGTGTCGCCGGGATGCAGGCTGGTCACCCCCGGCCAGCCGGCGAGCTCGGCGGCGACCTCGTCGGGAAGTGAGCGGTTGGCGTCATTGACGTGCTGCGGATTGCCCTTGGCCACCAGGCCAATGCCCGAGCCGCCCGCCTTGCCGGGCAGGTAGGGGGCCGGCGGGATGGTCTCCACGGTCGTGCCCAGGCGCAGCGGCAGTGAGGCGGTCATCACCCAGGCGTCGTGCGGCTGCAGCCTCACCTCGCCGGCCGCGGGGATCACGCGCACGCCCATGTGCTGGAACAGCCGCTTCAGCCGCGGCGGGCAGACCAGGGTCACGTCGATCCCCCGCGCCTGCAGCACGGGCGCATAGCGGGCGTACTGGATCTGGTCGCCCAGGCCCTGTTCGGGCCAGATCACCAGCGAGCGGACCGGCTCGCCCTTCCACTCCGGGAAGCTGAGCGTCGTGGGCCGGCGGCGGTCGCCTTCCTTCTCCATGCGGGCTTCGTAGAGCGGCCAGCCCTCGGCGTACTTGCCCTGGCGCAGCAGGACGAAGGCGAGCTGGCGGCGCGCCACCGGATCGGCGGGGTTCGCGCCCAGGGCGTCGCGGTAGGCGGCTTCGGCCTCGGCGGTGCGCAGGTGGCGCTCCATCAGCGCGCCCAGCTTCAAGGCGGCCAGCGGGTCCTTGGTCTGCCGCCAGATGGTGGCGTAGATCTTCGCCGCGGCGTCCACCTGCCCGGCCTGCTCGGCGGCGCGCGCCTGGCGGTCCAGCTCGGGGACGCTGAAGGACTGGGTTTGGGGGTCAGGCACGGCTCGGCTCGGGTCAGCGGACGACGGGGCCGATGTTTGAAGGGCCGCTCGCCGATAGGCAAGCGCGGCGTCTGGTCTCTCTCAGGAGGAGAACTGGCAGGGGAAGAAATGGCGCGCCCGGAACGATTCGAACGTCCGACCCTCAGATTCGTAGTCTGATGCTCTATCCAGCTGAGCTACGGGCGCGCTTGGCCTTACGGCGAGGGGCGCTATCTAGCGACGGCCCGCGCGGGATTCAACCGCTGATTTCCCGGGATGCGGCCGCCAGCACCGCCTGGACGGTCGCCGCCCAGCCCCCCTGCTCCGACTGCCGGAACAGCCGCGCGGTCGGGTACCACGGGCTGTCGTCGCGCCCGCGCATCCAGCGCCAGTCGGTCCCGATGTGGGGGAGCAGGATCCACACCGGCTTGCCCAGGGCGCCGGCCAGATGCGCCACCGAGGTGTCCACGGAGATCACCAGGTCGAGGCTCGCGACGATGGCGGCGGTGTCGGCGAAGTCCGCAGCCCCGGTGTCCTCCGGCAGCAGGCTGACTGCGCCCGGGAGGTCCATCAGCCGCTCGGCGAGCTTGGGCGGCAGCGAGCGGTTGGCGTCGTTGGCGTGCCTG
Source organism: Phenylobacterium sp. (assembly GCF_036563285.1). Lineage (GTDB taxonomy): Bacteria > Pseudomonadota > Alphaproteobacteria > Caulobacterales > Caulobacteraceae > Phenylobacterium. Next base: position 1,186,390 of record NZ_DATCMR010000011.1, on the reverse strand, counting down.
GGGTTGCCGCGCACCGCAAGGCCGATGCGCGCGCCTTTCTGCGCCAGGGCCGGGGGCGCCTTGAGGTAGGGCTCGGCGGGGATGGTCTGCAGCGTGATTCCGGCGCGGCCCGGGATGGAGGCCGACATCACCCAGTAGTCCGGGTCGGGCATCTCCACACGACCCTTTGCGGCCAGGACGCGGACGCCGTCGAGGCTGGCGTCGAAGAGGCGGAACAGCTCCGGCGGGCAGATCAGGCTCACCTCGGCGCCCTGGCGGGCCAGCCACGGGGCGAACCGGGCGAACTGGATCTGGTCGCCGTAGCCCTCCTCCGGCCAGATCAGGACGTGCTTGCCGGCCACCGGCTCGCCCTTCCACTCCGGAAAGGCCTGGGCCGGCTTGCGGCCGCCGGCGTGCGCCATCTGGTGGCGGTAGTCGAAGAGCGGCCAGCCCTCGGCGAACTCGCCCTTGGTGAGCAGCACCCCGCCCAGGGCCACGCGGCTCTCGGCGCTCCCGGGCCGCAGCTCGTGGGCCTTGCGCAACGCCGCCTCGGCATCTTCCAGCTTGCCCAGCTGGTGCATTAGGGCGCCGAACGCGTGCTGGACGTTGTTGTGGTCGGGATAGCGCTTGCGCAGGCGGCGGAGCTGCTTCTCCGCTTCGGGATACCGCCCGGCCTCGATCTCGTTCAGGGCCTTGGCCACCTCAGCGTCGACGGCGAGGTGCTCCGGCGTCTCGCTGCGGACCGCCACCGGGCAGGTCCAGCTCTGCGGATCGATCTTGGCGCCCGCCGCCTTGTGGCCGGCTTCCCTGGGCAGGCAGAACAGGTTCACCGACACCACCGGCCCGAACACGTTCTCGGCCACGCCGTTGGGGTTCTTCGGGTCGAACAGGGCGGGGGTATGCCAGTACTGGTCGTAGCCCAGCTCGTCGATCAGCGAGATCACCTCCTGTTGGTTGGCCTCGCGGTCGTTCTCCACGTAGAGGACCGGCCGGCAGCGCAGGATGGTCTCGCGCGCCCCGCGCAGCACGTCCGGCTCGAACCCTTCCACGTCGATCTTCAGGAAGCCGCAGCTCTCCAGGCCCAGGCTGTCGACGGGCGTGAGCCGCGTGAGCCGGCCCGGCGCGCCGGCCTTGGCCTTGAACACCGGCAGGCCGCCGAAGTTGAAGTCGGAGCCATAGTCGACCTCCGGAACCACCACGTGGCCAGGCTCCGCACCGGAGGCCTCCGGCAGGGCCACGACGTTCCTGATGTCGTTCAGCGCCAGGTTGGCGCAGAGGATCTGGAACACCCGCTGCTGGGGCTCGAAGACGTAGAGGGTCCCCGGCGCGCAGGCCCGCGCCAGCGGCACGGTGTGGGCGCCGATGTTGGCGCCCACCTCCACCACGGTCATGCCCGGCTTGACCACCTGCTCGAAGAGCCGCTGCTCCAGGCCGCTGAACTCGCCGTACACCTCCAGCGAGCGGGTCACGTACTGGTCGCCGCGCAGGGCCAGCATGGGGCCGTGGACGGTCTGGATCTGTCGCGCGTCAGGTTCGCTCATGGTCGCAGGTCTTCGTACGCGGCGGCCACGGCCCCGATGACGGATGTCCAGTCCCCGAATGACGGCTGCCGGAACAGCCGTAGCGACGGATACCACGGGCTATCGCTGCGGTCGCGCAGCCAGCGCCAGTCGGTGCGCAGCCAGGGCAGCAGGACGAAGCAGGGCCTCCCGAGCGCGCCGGCCAGGTGGGCGAGCGCGGTGTCGACCGTGACCACCAGGTCGAGCTGCGCGACCATCGCGGCCAGGTCGGCGAAGTCGCCCACCGGCTCGGTCAGGTCGATCAGGGTCGCGCCGGCGGCTTGCAGCGGCTGGGTGAGAAGCTCCGGCGACGGCAGCGAGCGATGGCGGTCGTTGGGGTGGGTGGGGCGTCCTCGCCAGGCGAAGCCCACGGCGCCCTTGGGCCCATGCCCCGCCCACTTCGCGCGGCGGTCGTCCGGGACGCGGAGGTAGGGCGCGGCGGGAATGGTCTCGAGCGTGGTCCCCCGCCAGCGTGGGATGGAGAGCGCCAGCGTCCAGTGGTCCGGCACGGGGAAGCTGTCGCCGCGGGCCAGCACCTCGACGCCGAGGGTCCGGAACAGGTGCGTCAGCGGCGGGTCGGTCACGAGGGTGACGCGGGCGCCCTGGGCCGCCAGCACCGGGGCGAAGCGGGCGAACTGGATCTGGTCGCCGAAGCCCTGCTCCGGCCAGATCAGCAGCGACCTGCCGGCGAGCGCCTCGCCCTGCCACTCGCCGGGCATCGGGAGCGGCCGGGCGTTCTGCGACGGGATCAGCTTGCGGGCCTCGCAGAGCGGCCAGCCGCGTTCGTAGTCGCCCTGCGCCAGGCGCACCTGGCCGAGACCCAGGGTCGCGGCAGCCTGCTCCGGTTCGAGTTCGACGGCGCGGGTGAAGGCTTCGGCGGCCTCGTCCAGCCGCCCGACGGCCGAGAGGGCCAGCCCGTGCTGGTAGTGCGCCCGGCCGGATTGCGGCTGGGCCTGAACCGCCGCGTCGGCGGCGTCGACGGCTTCGTGCGGGCTCAGCGCCATGGCGGCAGGTGGGGGTCGGCGAACACCTCCACGCCGGCGTCGCGCGCCCGGCGGCAGAAGGCGTCGAGGTCGGCGAGATAGCGGCCGGTCCCGGGCTCGATCAGGCCCTCGAAGACCATGGGCGCGAGCTCGTCCGACGCGCCGCGGACGTCCCGCAGGCTTGCCTGCAGGGATGGATAGGCGTCCGCCACTGTGCGGGCGGCGTCGCGGCGCACCACCAGCAGACCGGGCGCGATCCCGCCATCCGCCGCCGCCGCGCCGGCGACGGGCTTGCCGCCGTGCACCAGCCGCAGCAGCGCGTCCGGCGCGAAGCCGATGTCGCCGTCGCCGATCACCAGGTGGGTGGCCTCGCCCCGCAGGAACTGGGCCAGCAGCCCGGCGCGGGCCCGGCTGACCAGCGCCTCGCCGCCGCCGAGGTCGGTGCGCAACCGGATGCCGCCCGCCGCGCAGGCCGCCTCCAGCGCCAGGAGCGAGCGTGCGAAGACCGTGGAGGCCATGCCGCCGTAGCAGTGGACGCCGAACAGGAGGAACACCTCGGCCAAGCCTCAACCGTCCCGCCAGCAGCGCACGTCGGTCCCCGGCCAGGGCGTGGCTTCGAAGACCCCGCGGGCGACGGCGCGGGCCAGGCAGTCGGCGGCGAGCCCGCCCAGCTGCGCCACCGCGTAGTCTGCCATATCGCCGAGCGGCCGGCGGCCGGTGGAGATCGCGAACACCACGTCCCCGTCGAAGGGCGCGTGGACCGGCCGGATGGCGCGGGCGAGGCCATCCTGAGCCATCACGGCCAGCCGTCTGGCTTGGGCCGGGGTGAGCGCCGCGTCGGTGGCCACGCAGGCAATGGTGGTGTTGCGCCCGCCGGCCGGGGCCTTCGACAGGCCCCAGTCCTCGGCGCCTGCGATCAGGCCGGCCGAGCCCAGAGCGCCGAACTCGCCGCCGATTTCGTACGGCGCGGCCCAGAAGGTGCGGCCGTCCGGCGCCACCACCGAACCCCAGGAGTTCACCGCCGCGATGGCGCCCACGGTGAAGCCGTCGCTGCTGACGAAGGACGCCGAGCCGACGCCGCCCTTCAGGGCGCCGGCCATGGCGCCAAAGCCCGCGCCGGCGGTTCCGAGCTGGAATTCATCGCCGGCGGCGTCGACAGCCGCGCGGCCCAGTTCGCGATGCGGCGGGGTCTCGCCCCAGGCCTTGTCGCCACCGTTGGCCATGTCGAACAGGATCGCGCCCGGAACCACCGGCGACGGGGGCACATCGGGCAAGGTCGCCAGCTTGTAGCCCCGGCCCCGCGCGCCCAGCCAGGCGACCACGCCGTCGGCGGCCGCCAGGCCGTAGACCGAGCCGCCGGAGAGGGCGACCGCGTCCACCGCCTCCACCAGGTTCTCGGGCGCGAGCGCATCGGTCTCTCGCGTGCCGGGCGCTCCGCCGCGCACGTCGCAGGCGCAGACGGCGCGGTCGTCGGGCAGGATCACGGTCACCCCGGTCCGCGCCGCGGCGGCCTGCGCCTGGCCCACCTTCAGGCCCGGAACGTCAGTGATCAGGTTGCGCGGGCCGGGGCCCGACCTTGACCGCGAGGTTTGCATGAGGAAGTGAGGTCGCACGCCTGGGCGTTGGTTGTCCACGCGCCCAGATTCCAAGGTGACGCCTTGCTCCGCCTGAAGTCCCTCGCCGCCGCGGCCCTCGCGGCCCTGCTCACCGCCTGCGCCTCCCAGGCGGATGCGCCCGCGCCGCCGCCGGCCGCCGCTGCGGCGGCGGACGTCGCACCCCGCGCCATGGTCGCCGCCGCCAATCCCATGGCGGTGGAGGCCGGGCTGAAGGTCCTGCGCGAGGGCGGCTCGGCGGTGGACGCGGCGGTGGCCGTGCAGGCGGTGCTGGGCCTCGTCGAGCCGCAGAGCTCCGGTCTCGGCGGCGGCGCCTTCATGACCTACTACGACGCCAGGGCCCGCTCGGTGACCGCCTACGACGGGCGCGAGATGGCGCCAGCCGCCGCGACACCGGAGATGTTCCTGGGGGCCGACGGCCGCCCGCTCGGGCGCGGCGCGGCGATCCTGTCCGGCCGCTCCACCGGCGTGCCGGGCGCGGTGGCGATGCTGGCGATGGCCCACGCCGACCACGGCAAGCGGCCGTGGAACACCCTCTTCGCCGACGCCGAGCGGCTGGCCGACCAGGGCTTCACCGTGCCGCGGCGCATGGGCGAGGCCGCCAACTCGCGCGCCCCGCAGGCCCAGGCCCCGGACGCGGTGCGCTACTTCACCAAGGCGGACGGGACGAAGATCAGGCCGGGCGACAGCTTCCGCAATCCGGCCTACGCGGCGACGGTGCGCAAGATCGCCGCCGAGGGCCCGAAGGCCATCCTCGAAGGGTCCATCGCCGAAGCCATCGTCGCCCGGCTGCACGAGGAGCCCCTGCCCGGTTCGATGACGCTGGCGGACCTCAAGGCCTACAAACCGCGCAAGGGCCCGGCGCTCTGCCGGCCGTACAGGGTCTACATCGTCTGCACGCCGAGCGCGCCGTCCGGCGGGCCGGCGGTGCTGCAGGGCCTCGGGATCCTGCAGCGCACGGCCATCGACAAGCATCCGAACGACGCCGAGGGCTGGTACCTGTTCAGCCAGGCGAGCCGGCTGATGTACGTCGACCGCGACCGCTACATCGGCGACCCGGCCTTCGTGGAGGTGCCCGTCGAGGGCCTGCTGGAGCCGGCCTACCTCGACGCCCGCGCCAAGCTGATCGGGCCGGTGGCCGGTCCGCCGCCCCAGGCGGGCGTGCCGCGCGGCGCGCCGGCCCGCGGCGCCGACGCCACCCGCGAGGTGAGCGGCACCAGCCACTTCGTCATCGTCGACGCCCAGGGCAACGCGCTCTCCATCACCACGACTGTGGAGAGCGTCTTCGGCTCGGGGCGGATGGTGGCCGGCTTCTTCCTCAACAATCAGCTCACCGACTTCTCCTTCTCGCCGCGCGACCCGCAGGGGCGGCTGGTGGCCAATGCGGTGGCCGGCGGCAAGCGGCCGCGCTCGTCCATGGCGCCGGCCATCGTGCTGGACCGGCAAGGCCGGTTCGTCGCGGCGGTGGGCTCGCCCGGCGGCCCGTCCATCCTCGGCTACAACCTGAAGGCCCTGGTGGGCGTGCTGGACTGGAAGCTGCCCATGCAGCAGGCGGTGGCCCTGCCAAACCTGGTGGCCAGTGGCCAGTTCTACGGCTCCGAGCTCGACAAGTACCCGCCCGGGGTCGTCGAGGGCCTAGCCGCCAAGGGGGTCAAGCTCACGCAGGGCGCGGGCGCGGAGGGCTCCGGCCTGCACGGGGTGGAACGCGTCCGCGGGGGCTATCGCGGCGGCGCCGATCCGCGGCGGGAGGGCGTTGCGCGGGGGTTCTAGCCCGACGATTCTAACCGCCGGGGGAGAGACGAGGGACCGGGACTGATGACCGAAACCACCTTCTCGGGGCAGCCAACGCCCCAGCTCGGCGCCGGCCTGCGCGCCGCGCGCAGGATGGGCGGCAACATCATCCTGAGGCGCTGGGCGGGCTGCTGGATCGACTTCCTGGCGATGGCCCTTCTGTTCATCGTGCCGTTCCTGGTGTTCCCCGACCCCGCGCCTGACCCGGTGGTGATCGCCGCCGTCGTGGCGGTCATCGCCTACTTCCCGGTGACGGAGGGGCTCTGGGGCCGCACGTTGGGCAAGCTCATCACTGGAACCGTGGTGGTCGACGCCTCAGGCGCGAAACCAAACTTCGGCGCCATCATCGTGCGCACCCTGACCCGGCTGATCGAGGCCAATCCCTTCTTCATCGGCGCCTTGCCGGCCGGCGTCATCGCGCTCTGCACCAAGCACCACCAGCGGCTGGGCGACGTACTGGCGCGCACCTACGTGGTGCCCGTGAAGCTGCTGGGGGAGGCCCGCACGAGCATGTCGCGCGCGGAGGTCGAGGTCTTCGACTAGGCCGAGCTCTTCGCCGGGCGCCTGCGGGCCGAGGTCTTGGACGGCGCGCCGGGCAGCCGCAGCTCGAACACCGCGCCCTTGGGGGTGCTCTGCGCCAGCATCAGGTCCCCACCGTGCGCCTGGGCGAGCTCGCGGGCGATGGCTAAGCCGAGGCCCACGCCATCCGGCCGGCCCGACCCGGCGAAGGGCTGGAACAGCCGCTCGCGCAGGCGCTCGGGGATGCCCGGGCCGTTGTCGGCGACCCGGATGACGCTCATGCCGCCCTCCTGCTTCAGCCACACGCGTATGCGGCCGGGGTCGGTGCGGACCTCCTGGTGTTCGATGGCCTCGCGGGCGTTGCGCAGCAGGTTCACCAGGATGCGGTGCAGCTGGTCGGGGTCGGCCCGGACCTGGTCGGCCTTGGCCACCTCGCAGGTCAGCTTCACCCCGCCCTGGCCGCCGAGCCGGGCCTCCTCGGCCGCCATCTCGATGGCGCCGGCCAGCGGGACCTCGCGCGGCTCCGGCGCGGTCTCCTCGGTCTTGCCGTAGGTCAGCACCTCGGTGGCAAGCTTCACGGCCCGGTCGAGGGCCCGCTCTAGCCTAGGAAGGGCCTGACTCACCTTGGGGTCCTTCAGGGCCGCGAGCCGCTCCGAGGCGATCTGGGCCGACGTGAGCATGTTCTTCAGGTCGTGGTTGATCTTGGCCACGGCCTCGCCGAGCGCGGCCAGCCGGGCGCGGGAGTTCAGCGCGGCGCGCAGGTCGGCCTGCATGCGTCCCAGCTCCGCCTCGGCGCGGCCGATCTCGTCGCGACGGCCCGAGGGCTCGACCGTCGCCTCCGGGTCTTCCGGGTCGGCGCGAAAGCGCTCCATGGCATAGGTGATCCGCTGCATCGGACGCACCAGGAAGTAGGCCAGCGTCAGGTAGACCATCAGGCCCGCTATGGTGGAGACGAAGGCCACGATCAGCACCAGTCGCCGCAACTGCTCGGCGAGCGCGCTCTTCAGCTCCGTGTCACGGGCGACGAACTCGACAAAGTCGGCCTGCCGGAAGCGCGGCTCGGCCATCACCCGCATCCGCCGGCCCTCGGGTCCGAACAGGGTCTGGAACGGGGCGGAGAAGCCGAGGCCGGGGGCCCGGCTCCTCAGGTCGATCAGGTAAGGCGCCTGTTCGGTGCGCGGGCCTGAGAAGACCAGGCTGCGGATGCCGTCGCGCGAGATCGACACGATCTCCACCCCCGCGCCTTCCAGGAGCTGGGTCTTCAGCTGCTCGGAGACCACGCGGTCGGGCGCGACCTCTGGGGCGAGCGAGGCCAGTTCGGCGGCGCGGACCTGGTCCAGCAGCCACTGCTTCTCGAAGGCGAGGAGCGCCGGCGGGATGGCCAGCCCGCCGCCGAAGGCGACGAACAGGATCGTCAGGATCAGCAGGCGCGCGGAAAGGCCGCCCGGCCAGTAGAAGCGGGGCCGCTCCGGCCTCGGGGGCTCCTGTGGCGTGGGCGCGTCCGCCATCGTCCTTTCCGGTTCTCCTCCCAAGCTAGGGCGCCCAGCCCGCACGCCAAGGTCAAGCCTAGGCAGGGACTGATTTATTTTGCGCCTACGGCGTCTCGCAGGGCGCGGAAACCGTCCGCCTTCAACCGTTGCGCCAGGTCGCGCTTGATCCTGGTCACGAGGCCCGGCCCTTCGAAGACCAACGCCGAATAGAGCTGTACGGCCTGCGCACCGGCCCGGATTTTCGCATACGCCTCGGCTCCCGAGCCGATCCCACCGACGCCTACCAGCGCCAGCCGGCCGGCAGCCGCGTCGGCAAACCGACGCAGCACCGCGGTGGAGAGCTCGAACAGGGGGGCGCCGGAGAGCCCGCCCGTCTGGCCATGGAAGCTGGACCTCAGCCATGGCCGCGACACTGTCGTGTTCGACACCATGATGCCGGCAAGCCCATGCGCCACCACCGTCTCGGTGATGGTCTCCACCTCCCCCTCCTCCAGATCGGGGGCGACCTTGAGGAACATGGGGACGCGGCCCTCGGGCGGGAGGCTGTCGCGCGCTTCCGCGAGGCGGCCCAGCAGCTCCTCGAGGGCAGCCCTGGTCTGCAGGGCGCGCAGGCCCGGCGTGTTGGGGGAGGAGATGTTGATGGTGAAGTAGGACGCCATGCCCCAGAGCCGGCGCAGGCACGTCACGTAGTCGCCGATGCGGTCCTCGGCGTCCTTGTTGGCCCCGATGTTCGCGCCGATGACGCCGGGGCCGCGGCGGGTCAAGCGGGCGGCGAAGGGATCTAGCCCGTCATTATTGAAGCCCATGCGGTTGATCACCGCCCGGTCCTCGGTGAGGCGGAACAGCCTCGGCCGCGGGTTGCCCGCCTGGGACTTCGGCGTGACGGTGCCGCACTCCACGAAGCCGAAGCCCGCCTTGAGCATCGGCCCGAATACCTCGGCGTTCTTGTCGAAGCCGGGGGCGAGGCCCACCGGATTGGGGAGCTTCAGGCCGGCGACCTCGGTCGCCAGGATCGCAGGGTCGCGGCCGCCGCGCGGCCCGAGGCCCGCCTTCAGACCCTTGATGGCCATGCCGTGGGCATCCTCGGGATCGAGGCCGCGCAGGGCGCGGGTGGCGAGGCCGTGCAGCACGCTCACGACAGGGCCGCGAGCCGAGGCACGCCGTCGTCGCCCAGCGGCGCCTCGGTGACGTTCAGCACGCGCGCCGCATCGAGGGCTCCATAGAGGTGCGGGAACAGGTCGCCGCCCCGCGAGGGCTCCCACTTGAGCTCAGGCCCGAGGTCGTCGGCCTCCACCTCCAGCACCACCAGGTCGAGATGACCCGCAAAGTGCCGCCGCGCGGTCTCCTGCGCCTGGTCGGCGGTGGAGAAGTGGATGAAGCCGTCGGCCAGGTCGATCGCCGAGCCCTCGAAGCGGCCGGAGGCGCGCGCCGCCTCCCATGCCCCCCGCGGCAGGATCTTGTAGATGCGGCTCAATCCTGCCGCTCCGGGAAGAACAGGCCGTCGAAGGCGGGCTTGCCGGCGTTGTCGATGATGAAGACGGCCGCGGCCGCCGGCGGGAAGTCGCGCTGCGCGCGGGCCACCAGGGAGGGCGGAGCGCCCCCTTCCATGAGCAGCCGCACGGCCAGCTCCTGCAGGCCGGGATTGTGCGCCACCACCATCACCGTCCCATGGCCGCGCCCCGCCGACTCCGCCGCCTGCCGGATGGAGCCGGAATCGGCATGATAGAGGTCGTCGTCGAAGCGCACCTGCGCGCCGGGGAAGGCCGGCTCCGCCGCCGCCCAGGTCTCCCGCGTCCGCGCGGACGGTGACACCAGCGCCAGGTCCGGCTTCAGCCCCAGGTCCGCCAGGCTCTCCCCCATGGCCGCCGATTCCCGCTGGCCGCGCGGCGCCAGCCGGCGGTCGAAATCGTCGCCGCTCTCGGACTCCGGCAACGCCCTGCCGTGCCGGAAGAGGATGAGACGGTGCATGCAGACTCCACGTGGGCGGAGCGTCGTCATAGCGGGACGCGCGCCGGCTGCGAAGCCATTGACACCCAAAGCCCTTGCGGGTCCAACGCCCGCATGGACGACGGCGCGGCCCAGGCGATCGCATCCGGCGGCGGGACCATGAAATTCCCGGCGAACAAGCCCCTGCGCCTGGAGTCCGGCGGCAGCCTGCCCGGGCTGGAGGTCGCCTACAAAACCTACGGCGTCCTGAACGCGCAGAAGTCCAACGCCATCCTGGTCTGCCACGCCCTGACCGGCGACCAGCACGCCGCCTCACCCCATCCGGTGACCGGTAAGCCGGGCTGGTGGGACCGGGTGATCGGGCCGGGCCTGCCGCTCGACCCTCAGCGCTACTTCATCATCTGTTCCAACGTCATCGGCGGGTGCATGGGCTCCACCGGGCCGGGCTCGCTGAACCCGAAGACCGGCGAGCCTTACGGCCTGGCGTTCCCGGTGATCACCATCGGCGACATGGTCCGCGCCCAGGCCATGCTGGTGGAGGCGCTGGGGATCGAGACCCTGTTCGCCGTGGTCGGGGGGTCGATGGGCGGCATGCAGGTGCTGCAGTGGGCGGCCGACTATCCGGAGAAGCTGTTCAGCGCGATCTGCATCGCCGCGGCGGCGCGCCACTCGGCCCAGAACATCGCCTTCCACGAGGTGGGGCGCCAGGCGATCATGGCCGATCCCGACTGGCGCAGCGGGGAATACGAAAAGCACCGCGTGCGGCCGGAGAAGGGCCTGGCGGTCGCGCGCATGGCCGCGCACATCACCTACCTGTCCGAACAAGCCCTGCAGCGGAAGTTCGGCCGCGAGCTGCAGCGCGACGGCCTCTCCTGGGGCTTCGACGCCGACTTCCAGGTCGAGAGCTACCTACGACACCAGGGGGCGAGCTTCGTCGACCGGTTCGACGCCAACTCCTACCTCTACATCACCCGCGCGCTGGACTACTTCGACCTCGGCGCGAAACACGGCGGCGTGCTGACCGAGGCCTTCGCCCGGGCGCGCGCGGTGCGCTTCTGCATCCTCTCCTTCTCCTCCGACTGGCTCTATCCGACGCCGGAAAGCCGCGACATCGTCCGCGCGCTCAATGCGGCCGGCTGCCGGGCCAGCTTCGCGGAGATCGAGAGCGACAAGGGTCACGACGCCTTCTTCCTCGACGAACCCGAGCTCGACCGCATCCTGCGGGGCTTCCTGGGCGCCAACGCACAGGCCCGGGGGCTGGCGTGAGCGCCACACGCGAGGACTTCCGCGAGATCCTTCGGCTGGTGCGGCCCGGCGCGCGGGTGCTCGACGTGGGCTGCGGCGAGGGCGAGTTGCTGGAGCTGCTCACCCGCGAGAAGCGCATCGACGGCCAGGGGCTGGAGATCAGCCAGGCGGGCGTCGCCGCCTGCCTGGCCAAGGGGCTGGCGGTGGTGCAGGGCGACGGGGACCGCGACCTGGACTACTTCCCTGCCCGCTCGTTCGATTATGCGATCCTGTCGAAGACCCTGCAGCAGATGCGGGACCCGCGGCACGTGCTCTCGGACCTGCTGCGCATCGCCGAGCAGGCGATCGTCTCGGTCCCCAACTTCGGCCACTGGCGGATGCGCATGTTCCTGCTCGCCCGTGGCCGGATGCCGGAGACCCGCGCGCTGCCCGACCCCTGGTGGCGGACGGCGAACATCCACCTGTGCACCCTGCGCGACTTCACCGACCTGTGCCGTGACCTGGACCTGCGGATCGACGCCTGCTCGGCCCTGACCACGGGCAAGCCCGCCCGGCCGATGAACCCGGACGGCGTGCTGGAGAACTGGCGGGCGGAGACGGGGATCTTCCTGCTCAGCCGCAGGGCCGCCGGCGCGCCGGAGGCGGTGCCGCAGAACCTGTTCGGGGAGGTGGAGCTGCCGAAGCCGGAGGCGGAAGCCGACGCCCCGAAGCCGAAGCGCAAGCGGAAGGCGAAGGCCGAAACCTCGGGCGAGCTCTTCTAGTCGGCTAGCCCGCGATGGCCTGGGCGTCGCGGTCGCCGGTGCGGATGCGCAGGGCCTGCTCGAGGTCGAGGACGAAGACCTTGCCGTCGCCGATCTTGCCGGTGTTGGCGGTGCGCGCCACGGCCTCCACCACCGCCTCGGCGATGTCGGAGGGCACGGCGATCTCCAGCTTCACCTTCGGGAGCAGCTTCACCTCGTATTCGGCGCCCCGGTAGACCTCGGTCTTGCCCCGCTGGCGGCCATAGCCGCGCACCTCGGTGACAGTGAGGCCGGAGGCGCCGGCTTCCGTCACGGCGTCGAGCACCGCGTCGAGGCGGCTGGGCTTGATGACCGCGACGATCATCTTCATGGGCCAGGGTCTCCGAAGGGCTGAGCGGACGTCTGGTGGCGAAGCTAAGGCTTTCGCGCCTTGGCTCCAAGGGGCGCCCGAATGGCGGCCCCGGACGCCGGCGCCAGCACGGGCCGGGCCGCGCGCACCCGCTGGGCCTTGGGCTTCACGGCGAAGGTCTGTTTCACCGCCTCCATGAGCAGCAGCCCCGCGAAGCCCGGCCAGACGCGGGAGCCGGCCTGCTCGAAGCCTTCGGCCCAGCCGGCGAGCCAGGTGAGCGGCGGCACATAGAGGGCGCGGGTGTAGCCGGAGGGCTCCAGCTCGGCCTCGCGCAGCAGCTCGGCGAGCTGGCGGCGGCTGTAGGGTCGGCCGTGGCCGAAGGGGGTCTTCTCGGCATCGGTCCACATGCCGTTGCGGGCGGCCACCACCACGATCACGCGGCCCGAGGGGGCGAGCACACGCCAGACCTCGCGCAGCAGGGCGACAGCGTCCGGCGCCTCCTCGATGGCGTGGACCAGCAGGATGCGGTCGAACAGGGCGTTGGCGAACGGCAGGGCGTCCTCACAGGCGAGCGTCGCCAGGTTCCTTTGGCCGCCGGGCCAGACCTCCACGCCCTGCTGGGCCGGCATGGCGGCCACCACCCGGCGGGCGGCGGCCTGCAGGTGGGTGACGAAGGGGGTGGCGTAGCCCAGCGCCAGCACGTCCTGGGCATGGGCGTCGCCCCAGGCCTCCAGGACCTTGCGGCCCACCATCTCGCGGGCCGCGCGGCCGAGGCCGGAGGCGTAGAACTGTCGGAGCTCGAGGACGTCGCGGCGCATCGTGGTCGGGACTATGCTCGACTTGGTCTTGCCGCCAAACTAAGGCTGACGGGCCGGAGACCTCTACCCATGCCGCTTACCGTCCACCAGTTCCCCTGCCTCTCGGACAACTACGGCTTCCTGGCGCGGGACGAGGCGACCGGACTGGCGGCTTGCATCGACACGCCCGAGGCCGGCGCCATCCTGCGGGAGCTGGACAAGCTCGGCTGGAAGCTGGCGCTGATCCTCAACACCCACTGGCACCCGGACCACGCCGGCGGCAACGAGGAGATCAAGAAGGCCACCGGCTGCACCGTGGTCGGCCCGGCCGAGGTGACCCGGCTCAGCCCGATCGACCGCGAGGTGCGCGGCGGCGACCACGTGATGCTGGGCGAGACCCGCTTCGAGGTGCTGGAGAGCGGCGGCCACACCCTGGGGCACATCGCCTACTACGACGCCGACGACGGGGTGGCCTTCGTGGGCGACACCCTGTTCGCGCTGGGCTGCGGGCGGCTGTTCGAGGGCAAGCCGGACCAGATGTGGGCGAGCCTGCAGCGGCTGGCGGCGCTCCCGGACGACACCCGGGTCTACTGCGCCCACGAATACACCGCCTCCAATGCCCGCTTCGCGCTATCGGTGGACGACGATCCGGCGCTGGTGCGCCGCGCCGACGAGATCTTCGCCGCCCGCGAGCGCGGCGAGCCCACCGTGCCCACCACCATCGGCCTGGAGAAGGCCACCAACCCCTTCCTGCGCGCGCCGCTGCTGGCCGGCCGGGTGGGCGCATCGGGCAAGGCCGACTACGAGGCCTTCGCCGCGGTCCGCGCCGCCAAGGACATGTTCAAGGGCTAGATGCCGCGCATCGTCTACTTCGCCTTCCCCGGGGGCGTGCAGGGTGGGGTGAAGATGATCCTGCGGCACGTCGAGACCCTGCGCGAGCTGGGCTTCGACGCGGTCTGCTACCTGGGAGCCGGCAACAGGCCGCCGGACTGGTTCGAGCATCGCGCCCCAATCGAGGTGGGCGCGCCGGTGCGGCCCGACGACATCCTGGTCTTCCCCGACGATGCGCACGAGGCGCTGAAGGTGGCCGCGACAGCCCCGTCGCGGACGATCGTGTTTTCGCAGAACCCCTACTACTTCGCCGCCGTGGGTTTCGAGGCGCTGGAGCGCTTTCCGCCAGAGCGGCTGCCGGTGTTCATCGCGGTGGGCCAGCAGCTGGCGGCCTTCGTCCGCCGGGCGTTTCCGCAGGCGCGCGTGGAGGTGGTCCCCTGCTTCGCCGACGAGCGGGTCTTCCGGCCGGGCTGCGAGAAGCGCGACGTCGTCGCCTATGCCCCGCGCAAGCGGCCGCTGGAGGCCGACGCGATCCGCGGCATGTTCCGCCGGCTGCATCCCGAGCATGCGGGCCTGGGCTGGACGCGGGTGCAGGACGCCACGGAGCGGCAGGTGGCCGACGCGTTCGGCGGCGCGCGGCTGTTCCTGAGCCTCAGCCGGCTGGAGTCGGTGGGCATGACGCCGCTGGAAGCCATGGCGGCGGGCTGCGTCTGCGCCGGGTTCGTGGGGGTCGGAGGGCGGGAGTACGCCACCGACGACAACGGCTTCTGGGCGCCGGACGAGGACTGCGAGGCCGCCGCCGACGCCCTGGCGCGGGCGGCCGACCTAGTGCGGACCGGCGGGCAGGGGCTGGCGCACGTGATCGAGGCGGGGCGGGAGACCGCCAGGCGCTGGTCGTACGCCGCCTTCCGGGCGCGGCTGGAGGAGGTCTGGAGCCGGCTCGCGCCCGAGGCGCGGACGCTCTAGGGGGTCTGGGCGACGCGGACGATCCGCTCGGAGGAGGGGCGGCCGGCCAGCCCCTGTTGCGGGGCCACGGTGATCATCAGCGTCCCGTTCTCCATGGCGGCGGCAGGCCGGCGCCCCTCCGTCAGGCGGACCTTCATGATCCGGTTCAGGAAGCCCCGCATGCGCGGCTGGCGGCCCATCCGGGTCATGGCCTCGCTGGTGACCATGGCCGCGTCGGCCAGCAGGGCGGAGGAGGCGGGCGTCGCCTCCGCCTCGAAGGGGATCAGCCGGCGCGCCGCGCGGCTGGCCCGCGCGCTGGCCTGCAGCAGGCGCTCGCCCAGGGTCTGGGGCCCGATGGGCGGCAACCGGATCGGAGCGCCGTTGCCGGTGGGCGCGGCCGCGGCGCCTTCGGGTCGGTCGGGCGTGAAGACCGTGACGCCGCCGAGGCGCGTCGCCCGCAGCACTGGCTCTCCGACGTCGTTCTTGTAGATCACGTCCCCGCGCGGGGCGGGCTGAGGATGCAGGGCCCAGATCTCGGAGCTGCCCTCGAACCGCAGCAGCGGCCGCGGCTGGGTGCGGTCGAGGATGAAGGAGCGACCGTCCTCGGCGACGTAGCGGGCGACCGGCGGGGCGGTGAACTGGCGGCCTTCCGACGGGCGCTTGCGGAACAGGCCTTCGCGCAGGCTCCCCGGGGCGGCGTCGGCAGGCAAGGCGACGCCCACGGCGCCGGCGCAGAGCGCCGCGGCTAGGATCGCCCTGCAATACGCCGAAGCTTGGCCTGTCATGACTCCCGACGAGATGCGGGTGGACTGGGGCGCTTTTTGGACGCCGCCGGGACGCATCACGCCATATATTGCCCGCCGTTCAGCGAGAGCGTCGAGCCGGTCACGTAGCCGGCATGCTCGCCAGCCAGGAAGGCCACCATGTCGGCGATCTCGTCGCCGCGGCCCAGTCGGCCCACCGGAATCTGCGCCACGATGCTCTCCAGCACCTTCTCCGGCACCGCCTGCACCATCTCGGTGTCGATGTAGCCCGGGGCGATGGCGTTGACCGTGATACCCTTCTTGGCGTTTTCGAGCGCCAGGGCCTTGGTGAAGCCGATCAGGCCGGCCTTGGCGGCGGAGTAGTTGGTCTGGCCGATCTGGCCCTTTTGGCCGTTGATCGACGAGATGTTGATGATCCGGCCCCATTCGCGCTCGCGCATGCCCTCGATGACCTGGCGGGTCATGTTGAACAGGCTGTCCATGTTCACGCGGATAACGTCCGACCACTGCTCCGGGCTCATGCGGTGGAAGACCCCGTCGCGGGTGATGCCGGCATTGTTGACCAGCACGTCGATGGGGCCGAGCTCGGCGGCGACGGCTTCGGCGGCCCGGCGGCAGTCCTCGAAGACCCCGACGTTTCCCTTCACGACCATCACGCCGAGCTCCCTGGCGCAGGCCTCGGCCGCGGCGTCGTTGCCGGAATAGCCGGCCGCCACCTTCATCCCATCGGAGCAGAGCCGCTCGACGATCGCCCGGCCGATGCCGCGCGTGCCGCCCGTGACGAAAGCCACCCTCGCCATCCAAAGCCTCCCTATGAACGGCGCCGGTTGGCCCGGCGCTCGCAACTCAAGCTCAGACCTGCTCGACGCACATGGCCACGCCCATGCCACCGCCGACGCAGAGCGTCGCCAGGCCCTTGGACGCGCCGGAACGCTTCATCTCGTGCAGCAGGGTGGTCAGGATCCGGGCGCCGGACGCGCCGATCGGATGGCCGATGGCGATCGCCCCGCCGTTGACGTTGACCTTCGCCGGATCGAGGCCGAGGTCACGAACCACGCAGATCGACTGCGCCGCGAAGGCCTCGTTGGATTCCACGAGGTCGAGCTCGCCGACGCTCCAGCCGGCCTTCTCCAGCGCCTTTCGGCTGGCAGGGATCGGGCCGGTGCCCATGATCTCGGGCTCCACGCCGGCGTGCGCCCAGGAGGCGATGCGGGCGAGGGGCTTCAGGCCGCGCTTGTTGGCCTCCTCGGCGCTCATCAGCACCAGGGCGGCGGCGCCGTCGTTGATGCCCGAGGCGTTGGCCGCGGTGACCGAGCCTTCCTTGTTGAAGGCCGGCTTCAGGCCGGAGACGCTCTCGAGGGTAGCCCCGTGGCGGATGTACTCGTCCTGGTCGACGACGGTGTCGCCCTTGCGGCCCTTGATGGTCACGGGGACGATCTCGTCGGCGAACTTGCCGGACTTCTGGGCCGCCTCGGCCTTGTTCTGGGAGGCGACGGCGAACGCGTCCTGGTCGCCGCGGGTGATCTGCCAGCGGGCCGCGATGTTCTCGGCGGTCTGGCCCATGTGGTAGCCGTGGAAGGCGTCCCACAGGCCGTCCTTGATCATGGTGTCGACGAAGCCGAAGTCGCCCATCTTCTGGCCGTTGCGGATGTTCGCCGCGTGCGGCGACTGGCTCATGCTCTCCTGGCCCCCCGCCACCACGATCTCGGCGGAGCCGTCCTTGATCTGCTGGGCGGCGAGCGCCACGGCGCGCAGGCCCGAGCCGCAGAGCTGGTTGAGGCTCCAGGCGGGGCTCTCCACCGGGATGCCGGCGTTGACGGCGGCCTGACGCGCAGGGCCCTGGCCGGCGCCGGCCTGCAGCACCTGGCCCATGATCACCTCGTCAACGTCGGCGGCCGCGATTCCGGCCCGCTCGACGGCCGCCTGGATGGCCACGCGGCCCAGCTCGTGGGCGGGCAGGCTCGAAAGCGCGCCGTTGAACGAGCCCACGGGGGTGCGGGCGGCGGAAACGATGACGATGTCGCTCATGCGGCGGCTCCTCGAAGGGACTATGGGCGGCCCGGCTCCTCTATGGGCCCCGGACGCCGCGTCCGGCAAGGCGGAACAGCCGGCCATTTGCCAAGATGCTCGCATCCGCGATACTGCGGTGCAGAAGTAGGGCGGCCTGCCCGCAGCGTAGGGGGTTACGATGGCCGATACGGACGCAGGCGCCGGCGCCTCCACGGGCGAGAAGGTCGTCATCAAGAAGTACGCCAATCGGCGGCTCTACAACACCGCCTCCTCCTCCTACGTCACCCTCGAACACCTCGCCGATATGGTGAAGAAGGGCGTGGACTTCGTGGTCTACGACGCCAAGACCAACGAGGACATCACCCGGACGGTCCTGACACAGATCATCTTCGAGGAAGAGAGCCAGGGCCAAAGCCTGCTGCCGATCCAGTTCCTGCGGCAGCTGATCAGTTTCTACGGCAACTCCATGCAGGCCTTCCTGCCCAGTTACCTGGAACTCTCGCTGGCCAGCTTCACCAAGCAGCAGGAGCAGATGCGCAGCCAGTTCTCCTCGCTCGGCGCCGCCCCCGGCATTGGCGTTTACGAGGAGCAGATCCGCCAGAACATGGCGCTCTTCGACCGGGCCATGAAGATGTTCTCGCCCTTCGCCTACGTGAAGCCGGACGAGCCCTCCGCCCCGCCGCCGAAGGCCGAGACGGCCCCTGCGGCCCCCCCGGCCGGCGACGACACGCTCATCCAGCTGAAGAAGCAGATGGAGGCGATGCAGGCGCAGATCGAGCAGCTGGCCCAGAAGCGCTGATCGTGCGTTGATTGGGGCGAGCAGCGGCCTGCGCTGGCATATGGTTTGCAAATCCCTAACGCATGATGTCCCGAATTGAGCGTATCCGGCGGGCCGACCTTCTCCGCCGCGCCAGCAAGAGCGAGACGGCGGACGAGGCGGCCGAAGCCGAGGTGGTGAACCTGCCGGTCCCGGTGGGCCGCGCCCGCACCGTGCCGCCGCGGGACGAACGCCCGAGCGGCGCCGCCGCCTTCGCCGCCCAGCTGATGGGCCAGGACGGCGAGAGGCGGGGGCTGAAGGCCGGCGCGCCGCTGATGGAGGCGGCCAAGACCACCTATTCCAAGATCGAATGGTCCGGCGCCAAGGACCGCCGCGCCCGCAAGGGCCGCATCACCCGCACAGACGTCTAGGACCGCTTCAAGCGGGCGACGTCCTCCTCCAGCGCCGCGACGCGCCGCTCCAGCGCGGCGATGCGCGCCTCCGGATCCACGCGCCCTGGGACCGGCGTCGAAATCCCGGCGCGGTCGGCCACCTCCTTCGCCTCGACGCCCAGCAGCTCGGCGAAAACAGCCACTTCCGCGGCAGAAAGCTCCCGCTGGTCCTTGAAGACGAGGGCGAGTTCGGCCGGGCTCATGCCCGCGGCGGCGGCCAGCACGGTGCGCGGCAGCCCCCGCTCGGCAAGGCGGGCGTCGAACCATTCGGCGTCGAAGAAGAGGGCCATGGCGGCTCCCGGAACGTCTGGCGCAGGATTTGCTTAACCGTGTTCAGAACCTTCGACCACGGGGCCCGCCATGCTCGCCGTCCTCTCCCGCTTCGTCGACGTGACCGTCGTGGCGCTGATCTTCACGGCTTTTATTGGGGGGTGACCCCGTCCGATAGCCGCCAGCCGACCGCGCGGACCTCTGGCAGCCTGTCCTCGATCAGAGGAGCAGGACCCATGGCGAGCATCATCAAGGAAACCGACATCGACGCCCCCGCCGAGGCGGTGTGGGACGCCGTCGCCGACTTCGGCGCCGTGCACCGGCGTTTTGCGCCGGGCTTCGTCACCGACGTCCAGCTCGTGCCCGGCGCGCGCATGGTGACCTTCGGCGACGGTTCGGTGGTGAAGGAGCTCTTCCTTGGCGCCGATGCCGCGCGCCGCCGCCTCGCCTACTGCGTCCAGAGCGAACGCCTGACGCACCACTCCGCCTCGTTCCAGGTGGTGGAGGCGGGCGCGGGCCGCTGCCGGCTTATCTGGACGGCCGACGTGCTGCCGGACGAGATGGCGACGTACATCGGCGGCCGGATGGACGAAGGCCTGAAGGTGGCGCAGCAGACGCTGGGCCGCATCCCCGCCTAGACCTCGTCGACGCCGACTGGATCGCGGGCGCGGGACTGCAGCCACATCACCCCCAGCAGGTCGCTGAGCGAGGCCCAGAGCCGGCCGAGGTTCGTGTACTTCGACTGGCCGGTCTGGCGGTGGCGGTGGTTCACCGCGCGGAACGCCGTCTCGTAGCCCTCGCGGTGCATCAGCGCCGGCAGGTAGCGGTGGATGTGGTCGAAGTAGGGGAGTCGCAGGAAGGCCTCGCGCCGGAAAGCCTTCAGGCCGCAGCCGGTGTCGTTGCAGCTGTCCTTCAGCAGGCGCTTGCGTACCCCGTTGCCAACCTTGGACGCGATGCGCTTGGCCTGGCTGTCCTGGCGCTTGACCCGCTCGCCGCCGACCAGCGCCAGCTCCGGCGGGCCGGCCAGGAGCATGTCGGCCAGCCCCGGGCCGTCGGCGGGGTCATTCTGGCCGTCGCCGTCGAGGGTGACGATCACCTCGCCGCGGGCGCCCAGGATGCCCGTGCGGATGGCGCGGCTCTGTCCGGAATTCTTGCGGTGGGCCAGCACGCGAAGCTGCGGGATCTCGGCCTGGAGGGCCTTCAGGGCGGCGCGCGTTCCGTCGCGGCTGGCGTCGTCGACGAACACGATCTCGTAGTCGCGGCCCTTGAACGCGGCGGCGATCTCACGCGCCAGGGCCGGCGCGGCGCCCTCCTCGTCGAAGACGGGCACGACGACGGAGATCTGCGGCGGCTTGCCGGTGTTGCGGGCGGCGGGTGTTTTGGCCATCGGGTTCCCATAGCCGAAAAGGCGGCCAAAGCAGGAGTCATGCTATCAGGGCGAAATGACGCTTGAGGGTGAGCTGGCGCGCTGGAGCCGCGGATGGCGCGGACCGGCGATCGCCGCGTTCGTGGCTTTCCTGGCCGGGCTGCCGGGCGTGTTCGCCGTGCCACCGTTGGACCGCGATGAGTCGCGCTTCGCCCAGGCGACGGCCCAGATGCTGGAAACCCGCGAGTTGGTGGTCATCCGCTTCCAGGACCAGCCGCGGTTCAAGAAGCCGGTGGGCATCCATTGGCTTCAGGCCGCCAGCGTCTCGCTGTTGTCCAGCCCCGAGGCGCGCGAGATCTGGGCGTACCGGATCCCCTCGCTGCTCGGCGCCATGCTGGCCGCGGCGGCCTGCGCCTGGGGCGCGGCGGCCTTCTTCGGACCCCAGGGCGGGCTGCTCGCCGGAGCCATGCTCGGCGCCACCTTCCTGCTCTCCACCGAGGCCTTCATCGCCAAGACCGACGCGGTGCTCTGCGGCGCCACGACCCTGGCGCTGGCGGCGCTGGCCCGGCTCTACGCCGCCGCGCGTGACGGGCCGCCGGTGGGCAAGCGCGGCTGGCTGCTGTTCTGGTTCGGGGTCGCCGGCGCGGTGCTGGTGAAGGGGCCTGTGGGACCCTTGATTGTGGCCCTGACCATCCTGGCCCTGCTGGCGCTCGACCGCCGGCCGGGGTGGCTCGCGCGGCTCAACTGGTACTGGGGCCTCATCATCGTGGCCGCCGTGGCCGGTCCCTGGGCCTTCGCCGTGACGGTTGCGACCGACGGCGGCTTCTGGTCCACCGCCTTCGCGGGCGACTTGGCGCCCAAGCTGGTGGGCGGCCAGGAGACCCATGGCGCGCCGCCGGGCTACCACACCGTGCTCGCGCCGCTGCTCCTCTTCCCCATGACCCTGCTGATCCCGGCGGCCCTCGTCACTGCCTGGCGGCGCCGGCGCGAGCCGGGAGTGCGCTTCGCCATCGCCTGGCTGCTGCCGGCCTGGATCCTGTTCGAGGCCATGCCGACCAAGCTCGTCCACTATCCCCTGCCCGCCTACGGCGCGGTGGCCTGGCTCGCCGCGGCTGCGATGCTCGAGCCGCTTGGCCCGCGGGTGCGCTGGGCGGGCGCGGCGCTCGGCGGCCTGGTGGGCGTGGCGCTGGCGATCGGCGCTTTCGTCCTGCTGTCCCAGTACGGCGACCCATCCGACGTCACGGCAGCCGCCATGGCCGGCGGGCTGCTGGCCGCAGCAGGGCTGGCCGGCGCCTACATGCTGGTCCGCCGCGCGCCGCGGGGCGCCCTTGTGGCGGCCCTCGCGTTGGGTATCGTCGGCCACGGCGCGCTGGCCGCCGGGCTCGCGCCGCGGCTCGATCCCTTGTGGCTGTCGGCGCGCACCGAGGCGGCCATGGCAAAGGCGCGGCTGCTGCCACGTCAGGGCGTGGCCGACGCCCCCGTCGCCGTCGCCGGCTTCGCCGAGCCAAGCCTGGTCTTCGCGCTCGGCACCCCCACCGAGCTGAAGGACGCCAAGGAAGCCGCCCAGGCGATCGCCGAGAACCGGCCGGCGGTCGTCGAGTCTCGCGAGGAGGCGAGCTTCCGGCGCGAGTTGCAAGCCGTGGGCGCCGCCGCCCGTCCCGTGGCCGTCGTCCGGGGCCTGGACTATTCCAACGGCGACGAGACGACGCTGACGGTCTACGAGGCCGCCGCAGCCAAGAGGACCCCGCCATGAGCCGCCGGATCGAGATTGTCGAGGTCGGGCCGCGCGACGGCCTGCAGAACGAGAAGACCCTGCTGGAGATCGACCAGAAGCTGGAGCTGATCCGCAGGCTGGAGGACGCCGGCGCCCGGCGCATCGAGGCGGTGTCCTTCGTCAATCCGCGCCGGGTGCCGCAGATGGCCGGCGCCGAGGAGATCATGGCCGCCCTGCCCCGCGAGGCCGGCCGCTCGCGGATCGGGCTGGTGCTGAACATGAAGGGCTGGGAGCGCTGCGTGGCCACCGGCTGCGACGAGGCGAACGTGGTGGTCTGCGCCACCGACGGCTTCGGTATCCGTAACCAGGGCGCCTCCGTGGAGGAGCAGGTCGAGACCCTGCGATCGATCATGGCGGTGCGGAAGAAGGAGGATCCGCCGGTCTCGATGACCATCTCCGTGGCCTTCGGCTGCCCATTCGACGGCGAGGTCTCGGAAGCGCAAGTGATCGACATCGTCTCGGCGGCGGCCGACCTGCGCGTGCCGGAGATCGCGCTCGCCGACACCATCGGCGTGGCCGACCCCTGGACCGTGCGGCGCCGCGTCGAGGCCGCGCGCCAGGCGGCGCCGAACGCGCGCCTGCGCATGCACTTCCACGACACCCGCAACACCGGCCTGGCCAACGCCTTCGCGAGCGTCGAGGCGGGTGTCGACGTGCTGGACGCCAGCGTCGGAGGCCTCGGCGGCTGCCCGTTCGCGCCGAACGCCACGGGCAACATCGGCACCGAGGACCTGGTCTACATGCTGGAGCGCGCCGGATACGAGACCGGCTACGAGTTGGGCAAGCTGATCGGGATCGGCGCCTGGGTCTCTGACCTGCTCGGCAAGACGCCAACCGCTTCCGTCACCCGCGCCGGCGGCTTTCCGCTCAGGACGGACGCCGCTTGAACCGCCACATCACCGGGCGGACGACGGCCGCGCCCACCACCAGCGGGGCGAGCAGCAGGGCCACGAGGCGTTCGGACAGGCCCTCCGCGCGCTTGTGGAAGTACCGCGCAAGGCCCACGCCCTTGTACAGCTCGACCCGGAGGGGATTGGTCTGGCTCGTGTGGCCAAGGTGGACCACTTCGGCCTTGGGATGGAACAGCACCTGTCCGCCCAGCCGGCGCACGCGCCAGCAGAGGTCGATGTCCTCGACGTGCAGGAAGTACTTTTCGTCGAAGCCGCCGACGGCGTCGAAGTCCTCGCGCCGCATGCAGAAGCAGGCGCCTGAGATGGTCGGCACGGGGGCGACCTGATCTGGCAGCGCCTGATCTTCCCAGTGCACCTCGTAGCGCCGCAGCGCCGATGATTTCTGGGCCAGCCCGCTCATCGAGACGAGCGCGCTGACCGGCGTGATGTCGCCCCGGCGCGCGCCGCGCTGCTCGGTGCGGTCCGCATTCAGGACGCGCCCGCCGACCAGGCTAGGGACGGGGCGGCCCTCGATGGCGCGCAGCAGGCCGATGACGCAGCCGGGCTGCAGGAACGCGTCCGGGTTGAGGAACACCAGGGCCTCGCCGGACGCGGCTCGCGCCCCCAGGTTGGCGCCGCGGGCGAAGCCCACATTGCCCTGCCCGGCCACGACCTTCACCCGCTTGTCGGCTTTGGCGAAGGCGGCGACGCACGCCGCCTCCGCTCCCGTGGAGCCGTTGTCGACGATGACCAGCTCGTCGACCTGGGGATCGCGCAGGACGCAGGCGACGCTCTCCTCGAGCGCCTCACCGGTCATGTAGACCACCATCACCACCGAGACGCGCCGACGCCGCTCGCGGAGGTCCGGCGCGGACGCCGGCTCGTGAGCGACGATCGGTGCGGCGACCCCGTTCATCCCGCCTCCATGGCCCCGAGCTCTTGGCGTGGCGAGAACTCCGGGGTGATCACCTTTGACGCAAGATCGGGCGGCAACGCCTGCGTGGCAAGCAGGTTTGCGGCCTCCTCCAACGTCAGGATCTCCTGCCGGTCGGAACCAAGGCGCCGAAGCGCCACCTTGCTCTCCTCAGCCTCGCGGCGGCCGACGACGGCGATCACCGGGACCTTCGCGAGGCTGTGCTCGCGGACCTTGTAGTTGATCTTCTCGTTGCGCAGGTCCGTCTCCACCCGCAGGCCCTTCGCCTTCAGTTGCCTGACCACGCGCTCGGCATAGCCGTCGGCGTCGGACGTAATTGTGGCGACGACCACCTGGACCGGAGCCAGCCAGAGGGGGAAGGCGCCGGCGTAGTTCTCGATCAGCACGCCGATGAACCGTTCAAGCGAGCCCAAGATGGCCCTGTGCAGCATCACAGGGCGCTGCTTCGAACCGTCCTCCGCTACGTACTCCGCGCCCAGGCGCTCCGGCAGCACGTAGTCCAGCTGGATCGTGCCGCACGTCCAGGTCCGGCCGATGGAGTCCTTAAGCACCCAGTCCAGCTTCGGCGCATAGAAGGCGCCGTCGCCTTCGGCGATCACCGGCTCGACCCCGGCCTTGCGGGCAGCCGCCAACATCTGGGCCTCGGCCTTGTCCCAGAACTCGTCGGAACCAGCGCGAACCTCGGGGCGGGTCGCCAGTGCGATGTGGTCCCGCTGCAGGCCGAAGTCGGCGTGGATCGAGTTGGCCAGCTCGATGAACCGGGCCGTCTCCTCCTCGATTTGGTCCTCACGGCAGAAGATGTGGGCGTCGTCCTGGGTGAAGGCTCGCACCCGCATCAAGCCGTGCAGGGCGCCGGAAGGTTCGTAGCGGTGGCAGGCGCCGAACTCGGCCATGCGCAGCGGCAGGTCGCGGTACGACTTCTGGCCGAACTTGAAGATCTGCACGTGGCCCGGGCAGTTCATCGGCTTCAGGGAAAGCTCCTCGCCCTCCTCCGTTTCGCAGACGAACATGTTCGGCCGGTACTTCTCCCAGTGTCCGGATTTTTCCCAGAAGACGCGGTCGAGCACCTGCGGCGTGCGCACCTCCTGGTACCCCGCGGCGTCGAGGCGCCGACGGACGTAGGCCTCCACCGTGCGCCACAGCGTCAGGCCCTTCTCGTGCCAGAACACCATGCCCTTACCCTCTTCCTGCATGTGGAAGAGGTTCATCTGGCGGCCGACCTTGCGGTGGTCGCGCTTCTCGGCTTCTTCCAGGCGGTGGATGTAGGCCTCGAGCTCGGCCTCGGTGGCCCAGGCCGTGCCGTAGATCCGCTGCAGCATCGGATTGCGGTGGTCGCCGCGCCAGTAGGCGCCGGCGAGCTTGGTCAGCTTGAAGGCCTTGCCGGCCAGTTTCGTCGACGGCAGGTGCGGCCCTCGGCAGAGGTCCTTCCACTGCCCCTGGCGATAGATGGTGATCTTCTCGCCCGCCGGGATGCTCTCGATGATCTGGGCCTTGTACTCCTCGCCGATCTCGCGGAAGTGCCGGATCGCCTCGTCGCGGTCCCACTCCTCGCGGCGGATCGGCTCGTCCCGGTCGACGATCTCCTTCATCCGCTGCTCGATCTTGGCGAGGTCGTCGGAGCTGAACGGCTCGGCGCGGGCGAAGTCGTAGTAGAACCCGTCCTCGATTGCGGGACCGATGGTCACCTGCGTGCCGGGGAACAGTTCCTGCACGGCCTCGGCGAGGATGTGGCTGACGTCGTGGCGGATCGTTTCCAGCGCCTCGGGATTCTCACGCGTGACGATCTCGAACGTCCCGCCCTTCTCCAGCCGGCGGTCGAGGTCCAGGAGCTCGCCGTCGAGCTTCACCAGGGCGGCCTTCTTTTCCAGGGACTTGGAGATGCCGGCGGCGATTTCGCGGCCCGTGACGCCTTCGTCGAAGCTTCGTCGGGAGCCGTCGGGGAAAACCAGTTCAATCATGACTTCTACGTTCCGGGTGCGGGCGGCGGCGGGTCGTAGCCCGCCGGGCCCCAGGGATGGCATCGGCACGCCCGGCGCACGCCGAGCACGGCGCCGCGCCAGGGTCCATGGCTGATCAGGGCCTCAGCCGTGTATTCCGAGCAGGTCGGAAGGAACCGGCATTGGCGTCCGATCAACGGCGAAAACGTCAGCTTGTAGGCGCGCAAGGCGCCCCTGACGCAGCTCTCGTAGAAAGACATGCCGGCTACGGGTGAGAGTTTGGGGCCCCTGCGTTACGCCGGGGCCACCGGGGGATCAAGCCGCGCCGGCGGCGCTAGTTCGTCCCATGGCCGTGCGGACAGCCTCGCACGCGGCCTCGAACGCGAGCAGCGTCGAGGCGTGGCGGGCCGGGTAATCCTTCACAGGCGCAAGCATCGAGAGGTCCGAAAAACGTCCTTCGGGCGGCGAACCACCCGCCTTCAACATAGCACGGAACTGGTCGCGGGCCAGTTCGAGTTCCCCAACGCTGGCGCCCACGACATGGGCGCCGAGGACCGAGGCGGCGGCCTGGCCCAGCGCGCAGGCCTTCACGTCCTGGGCGAAGTCCGCCACCTGGTCGCCCTCCACCTTCACGTCGACGAGCACGCGCGAGCCGCAGAGCTTGGCCACCTTCTCGACGCTGGCGTCCGGCGCATCTAGCCGCCCGACCCGCGGCA
Source organism: Phenylobacterium sp. (assembly GCF_036563285.1). Lineage (GTDB taxonomy): Bacteria > Pseudomonadota > Alphaproteobacteria > Caulobacterales > Caulobacteraceae > Phenylobacterium. The sequence goes on along the minus strand of NZ_DATCMR010000011.1, from coordinate 1,159,732 downwards.
GGTTCGCCGCGAGCCTTAGGAGCTTCGCCGAGTAGAGGTCGTCGATCATCGCCCTAGATGTAGGTCAGGCCTGGCGCGCGCGCCACGCGGCTTCGGCCTGCTCCTTCAGCGCCTCGTTCATGGCCATGAAGCCGCGGCGGATGGCGCCCCCCGCCTGCTTCACAACGGTCTTGCCGAGCACGCCCGCGAAGATCTCACCGTTCGAGACGATGCAGGAGGCTTCCGCCAACTGCTCGATCTCGATGTAGCGGATGGTCTTCACTAGGCCGTTCATCAGGCTGAGCTTCCAGTGAAGCTGCTCGTTGGGGACCCACTCCAGGACCACCGGCTGGATCTCCTGCGGGTCACGGCCGGGGAGCGTCAGGGTCATGTCCAGGGTTGCGCCCAGGCGGATCTCACCGGCCGCCCGGGGATAGGTCGGGTTCCAGCGGCTCCAGCCTTCCAGGTCGTAGATCAGCTGCCAGATCACCTCGGCCGGCGCCTGTACGCCGATCCGGTGCTCGATGGGGATCCCCTTGGGGCGCGGCGGCGGGGCGATCGCGCCCGCGGCCGGCGCAGCCTTCGGCTTGGCCGGCGCGCCCATGGTGCGGCCGAACAGGCCGGCTTTCAGAGGGGGCGGAGGCGTGAACGGCATTCGGACCTATTCCCTGATCCGCCAGGTCGCGCCGGCCGGACCATCCATGACTTCGACGTTGAGCGCGGTGAGCTCGCTACGGATACGATCGGCTTCTGGCCAATTTTTGGCGGCCCGCGCTGCCTGGCGTGCCTCCAGCAGCGCCTCGACCCTGGCCTTGAGGCCGTCGTCCGCCCCGCCCTGGAACCAGGACTGGGGGTCCGCGCCCAGGAAGCCCATCAAGGCGCCGGCGTCGAGCAGCAGGTCACGCCCCCCCTCGGCGGCGGCGACATCCCGCGCGGTGATCGCCGCGCGCACCTGGTCGGCGAGCTGGAAGAGCGCGGCGAAGGCTTCGGGCGTGTTCAGGTCATCCTGCAGAGCCGCGAGCACGGCCTCGTGCGCCTGGCGCGCCGCACGGCTGGGGCGGCCCTCGGCCTCCGGCTCGCCGGAGAGGAACCGGTCGACGTCGTCCAGCACCCGGTAGAGGCGGTCCAGCGCGCTCTTGGCCTGCTCGATCAGCGGGTCGGCCCATTCCAGCTGCTGGCGGTAGTGGCCGGCGAGCAGGGCCCAGCGCAGGGCCTCCCCGGGCCAGGTCTCCAGGAGGTCGTGAGCCAGGGCGACGTTGCCGAGGCTCTTCGACATCTTCTCCTGGGCCATATTCAGGAAGCCGTTGTGCAGCCAGAAGCGGGCGTACTCACGGCTGTGGCCGGCGCATACGCCCTGGGCGAGCTCGTTCTCGTGGTGCGGGAAGATCAGGTCGACGCCGCCGCCGTGGATGTCGATGGGCAGGCCCAGGACCTGCTCGATCATCGCCGAGCACTCGATGTGCCAGCCGGGCCGGCCGGGCCCCCAGGGGCTCTCCCACTCCGGCTCGCCGGGCTTGGAGGGCTTCCACAGGACGAAGTCGCGCGGGTCCTTCTTGTAGGGCGCCACGTCCACCCGGGCGCCGGCGATGAGGTCGTCGAGCGGCTTGCCCGATAGCCGGCCGTAGTCGGCGAAGGCCTCGGTGGCGAACAGCACATGGCCCTCGGCCGCATAGGCGGCGTTGTTGTCGACCAGGCGGGCGATCATGCCCACGATGGCGTCCATCGTCTCGGTCACCCGCGGCTGGTGGTTCGGCGGCAGGGCGCCGAGCGCTGCGGCGTCCGCGTTGTAGGCGGAGAGGTAGCGGTCGGTGATCTCGCGGATCGGCACGCCCTCGTCGGCGGCCTTCTTGTTGATCTTGTCGTCCACGTCCGTGACGTTGGCCGCATAGACCACCGCGTCCTCGCCGTAGAGGCGGCGCAGCACCCGATAGAGCAGGTCGAAGACCACCACGGGGCGGAAGTTGCCGATATGGGCGTAGTTGTAGACCGTCGGCCCACAGACATACATCGTCACCCGGCCGGGATCGCGGGGCTCGAAGGGCCGCTTGGCGCGGGCCATGGTGTCGTAAAGCGCCAAGGTCATCGGAGGGCCGGGGTCATGGTCAAGCTAACGCAGCGTAACGGTTGTCGGGGAGGAAGGTCCGCCCATATACAGATGGCCTCGACCGGAGGCCACGGGAACCCCGCAGGCGCTCCGGCATCGAACGGAAAGGGTGGCACGCGTCGTTTCCGGGACCTTCGTCCCGGCGCAACTCAGCCCTGGAAGGACCTTGCTCGTACATGGACGCCATTTCCCGCGACCGAACCCTGGTCGGCGTCGACCTTGATCTTGAAGCCGTGAAGCGCCCGACGCGCGAGGAGGCCATGGAGGCCGTCCGCACGCTCATCGCCTGGGCCGGCGACGACCCGCGCCGGGAGGGCGTGATCGACACGCCCAAGCGGGTGGTCGACGCCTACGCAGAGTGGTTCGAGGGCTACAACCTCGATCCGGCCAAGGAGCTCAGCCGCACCTTTGAGGACGTGCAGGGCTACGACGACATCGTCATGCTGCGCGACATCGAGGTGGAGAGCCACTGCGAGCACCACATGGCGCCGTTCCTCGGCAAGGCCTACGTGGCCTACATGCCGACCAACCGTGTGGTGGGCATCTCCAAGCTGGCCAAGGTGGTGGAGATCTTCGCCCGCCGTCTCCAGACCCAGGAGACCATGACCCAGCAGATCGCCGACGCCATCACCGACAGCCTGCGCCCGGCGGGCGTGGCCGTGCTGATCGACGCGGTGCACCAGTGCATGACCACCCGCGGCGTGCACCATCGCCACGTCTCGACGGTGACGACCCAGTTCACGGGCGTCTTCAAGACGGACCCGACGCTGCGGCAGCGGTTCCTGGACTTCGCCAACAAGAGGTAGGCCCCGGCGGCTAGGCCGCCGGAGCCCTGAGCCGCGTCAGGCCCTTCGCACAAGCCTGAGAAGCAGCAGCAGGATCACGGCGCCCACCGTGGCGCCGATGATCGAGCCCACGATGCCGGCGCCCATCGAGACGCCGAACTGGCCGAACAGCCAGCCGCCGATGAAGGCGCCGACGATCCCGACGACGATGTTGCCGAGCAGGCCGAAGCCATAGCCCTTCACGATCACCCCGGCGAGCCAGCCGGCGATCGCCCCTACGAGAAGCCAGATAAGCAGGGTTTCCACGGACATCTTGATCTCCTGGAACGGCTTTGCGCCGTCGCGGACGAGAACCGATCCCCGTCTGGATCAACAACGCGCCACGGTTCACATTTGACCAAATCCGAAGCGTCCGAGGCTCCGCCTTGAGAACCTCGCGAACCGCGGGCCATATGGCGGCCATGACCCAATTCCCCACCGCCGCCTCAAAGGAGGCCCTGGAGCATGGCCAAACGCTCGCCCCCCGCTTCGACGCCAACGGGCTGATTGCTGCGGTGGCGACGCACGCCGACAGCGGCGAGGTGCTGATGTTCGCCTGGATGAACGCAGAGGCGCTCTCGAAGACTCTGGAGACCGGAGAGGCGCACTACTTCAGCCGCTCGCGGCAGGAGCTCTGGCACAAGGGCGCCACCAGCGGCCAGGTGCAGAAAGTCGCCGAAGTCCGCATCGACTGCGATCAGGACGCCGTATGGCTGAAGGTCCGGCCGCAGGGTGACGGGGGGGCGTGTCACACCGGCGCGCCGTCGTGCTTCTATCGGTTGGTGGAGGACGGCAAGCTGGTGGACCGGCCATGAGCGTCCTGCAGGCGCTGCTGGCGTTCGGCGTCGCGGCAGCCCTGCTGACGATCACGCCCGGCCTCGACACGGCGCTGGTGTTGCGGACCGCCGCCGTGGAGGGGGCGAAGCGGGCGGCGTTGGCGGGGTTCGGGATCGTGCTGGGCTGCCTGGCGTGGGGCGCGGCGGTGGCCCTGGGGCTCGGCGCCTTGCTGCAGGCCTCGACCCTGGCGTTCGAGGTCCTCAAGTGGGCCGGGGCGGCCTACCTCGTCTGGCTGGGGCTCAGCCTGATCGTCAGGCCGCGGGAGCGGTTCGAGCTCTCGGCCGCCGCGCGGCCGGACGGCGGCGACTTCGCCTGGATGCAGCGGGGTCTGCTCACCAACCTGCTGAACCCCAAAGTCGGGGTCTTCTACGTGTCGTTCCTGCCGCAGTTCCTGCCCGCCGGCGCGCCGGCCGCGCCGTTCATCTTCCTGCTGGCGGCGATCCACGCCCTGATGGGCCTCGTCTGGTTCGCGACCCTGATCGCCGCGACCCGGCCGATCGCGGGGGCGCTTCAGAAGGCCGCCGTCGTCCGCTGGCTCGACCGGCTCACCGGCGGCGTCTTCGTCGCCTTTGGCCTGCGGCTGGCGCTCGAGCCGCGGTGAGGTCGAGCGTGGGCGAGACGCCCGCGCCCTGAGGCGTCACCCGGAAGCTCTTCACCGTGCGCGCCCTGAACTGCCGGGTCTCGATCGGGGTGGCGATCATGTCTGCGCGCGCGGCGCCTCGGGTGAGCGTCAGCAGCACGAAACCCTTGTCGACCTGGTTGTTGTAGAGGACCTCGTTGTTGATGCGCGCCACCAGGGTCCCGGTGTCGACGCCGGGCGCCAGCTCGCCTGCGCCCGGGCTGGTGATCCCCGTCGTGCCGAACTCGCAGGCGACGCGGCGGCCGGCGTCGTCGAACAGCTCGTTGGCCCAGAAGGAGTGGCTGTCGCCGCTGAGCACGACCGGCCGGGCGCCGGCGCGGCGGAAGAGGCCGTAGAGCCGCTCGCGGTCCACGGGGTAGCCGTCCCACATGTCGAGGGCGACCGGCAGCTTCAGCTTCGCCAGCGGGTCGCGCTGCTGCAGCCGGCGCTTCGCGCGCTCGGTGAGGCCGGCCTGCTCGCCCGGGGTCAGGTCGGCGTAGCCGAACGGCAGCACCCGCCCCATGACCACCTGGTTGCCGATCACCTGCCAGGCATGGCCGGCGCGTACCGAGCGTGACAGCTCGTCGGCGACCCAAACCTCCTGCCGCGCGCTCATCATCCGCCGGCGGGGGTCGTTGAGCTTGGCGCGGAAGCCGGCGACGTCCGGCTGTCCGTTCACCTCCGGCATGTCCTTCTCGTACTCCAGCTGCAGGTCGCGGGCGCCGATGCGGGTCTCGATCATGATCAGGCTGGCCAGGTCGCCGAAGTGGAAGGCCCGCTCGGAAGCCTCGATCAGAGACTGCCGCGGCCGGGGCTCGCGGATCGGCATCCACTCGTAATAGGCCTTCAGGGCCGCGGCCTTGCGCCCTTCCCAGTCGCCCTCCGTGCGCGGGGTGTGGTTCTCCGCCCCGTGCTCCCAGCTGTTGTTGGCGGTCTCGTGGTCGTCCCAGGCGACGATCCAGGGCGCGCGGGCGTGCGCCGCCTGCAGGTCCGGATCGGATTTGTACTGGGCGTGGCGGCGGCGGTAGTCGTCCAGGCTGACGATCTCGCGAGGCGGGTCGTGCGGCCGCTCGGACGCCACCGGGGAGTCCATCCCGTAGGATCCGGGTCCGCCGTACTCGTAGATGTAATCGCCCAGGTGCAGCACGGCGTCGACGCGCGGCAGGTCGGCGATGGCGCGGTAGGCGTTGAAGTAGCCGTTCGGATAGAGCGTGCAGGAGGCGACGGCCAGGACCACGTCCGGCGTCGGCCCGACCGGCAGGGTCCGCGTGCGGCCCACCGGCGAGCTGATGCCGCCGGCCGCGAACTGGTAGCCATAGGCCCGGCCCGGCTGCAGCCCCGTGACGTCGACCTTGGCGGTGTAGTCCCGCTCCGGCCCGGTGACCCCGCGTCCGCGCCGCTCACTCCCGCGGCCGTCGAGGGGCCGGACGATCCAGGTGTATTCCAGTGGTGCGCCCGCACGGTCCGGGCTGAAGCGCGTCCAGATCACCACCCGGTCCTGGAGGGGGTCGCCGGACGCCACCCCATGGCGGAACGCGACTGCGCGCTCGCTGTTAGGCTGAGCCGCCGCCGGGCTCGCCGCGCCGACGCCCAGCAAGGCCAGCGCCCTGCGCCGATCGATCTTCATGGCCGTTCCCCCCGCCGTCCCGCGGTGTATTAGGACGCACAGTACCACAGGAGCATGACACCCGATGTCGAAGGAAGGCCTCCACGTCCCGCGCGAGAAGCTGAAGCGCGAGACGCTGAACAAGCACTACGCCATCACCTCGATCATCGAGGAGCTGGAGGCCGTGGACTGGTACCGGCAGCGGGCCGACGACTGCGACGACCCGGAACTGCGCGAGATCCTGCTGCACAATGCCCGCGAGGAGATCGAGCATGCCGCGATGACCCTCGAATGGCTGCGCCGGAACGACACCGACGTGGACGCCCAGTTTCGGGAGTTCATCTTCTCGGAAGGCTCCATCGCCGGCCACGAGGAAGAGTCCGCGGAGAAGCATGGCCTCTGAGGCCGAAGACGAGGGCCCGGAGGAGGCGGGCGACGTCCGCCTCGTGACGCTTGCCGATCCCGCGGGTCGGATCGACAAGGCCCTGGCCGAGGCGCTGCCGGAGCTCTCGCGCGGACGCATCCAGGCGCTGATCGCCCAGGGGCGGGTCAGCCGTGACGGGGCGCCGGTGGGCGACCCCTCCGGCAGGGCGCTGGCGGGCGACTACCGCCTGGACGTCCCGCCGCCGGCAGCGGCCGAGCCCGAGCCTGAAGCCATCCCGCTGACGGTGCTCTACGAGGACGAGCACCTGATCGTGGTGGACAAGCCGGCCGGGATGGCGGTGCACCCGGCGCCCGGCAGCGAGCGGGGCACGCTGGTGAACGCCCTGCTGCACCACTGCGGCGCGAGCCTCTCCGGCATCGGCGGAGTGGCGCGGCCGGGGATCGTCCACCGGATCGATAAGGAGACCTCCGGCGTCATGGTGGCGGCCAAGAGCGACGCCGCCCACCAGGGCCTCTCGGCCCTGTTCGCCGCCCACGACATCGAGCGGACCTACATCGCGCTGACCCGCGGGGCTCCCTATCCGGCCAAGGGGACGGTGGAGGGCTCGCTCGCCCGCTCGACCCACGACCGCAAGAAAATGGCCATGGTGAAGACCGGCGGGCGGCACGCGGTCACCCACTACCGGACGGAGCGGTCGTTCGGACCGCAGGAGAAGCCGGTCGCCGCCCGCGTCGCCTGTCGCCTGGAGACCGGCCGCACGCACCAGATCCGCGTGCACCTGGCGTCCAAGGGCACGCCCTGCCTGGGGGACCCGGTCTACGGCTCCGGTCCTCCGGCCGAGAAGGTCCGCGCCGCTATCCGGGAGGCGGGGCTGTCCCGCCAGGCGCTGCACGCGGCGGTGCTGGGCTTCCGCCACCCGGTGACCGGCGAGCCGGTCCGCTTCGAGAGCCCACTGCCGGGGGACATGGCCGGGCTTGAGGCATTGTTGGAGCGGATCTGATTTCCCTCCCAAGTTGAGGAGGGAAAAGCGGGCCTACCCTGCCGCGGCCTTCTCGAGAACGGCGAGATCCAGGCGCTTCATCGGCATGAAGGCCGCAGAGACCCGGCCGGCGGTCTGCGGATTGGTCATCCAGGCGGCCAGCTTCTCCGGCACGACCTGCCAGGAGACACCGAAGCGGTCCTTCAGCCAGCCGCACCGGCTCTCCTCGCCGCGGCCGGCGATCAGGCCGTCCCAGTAGTGGTCGAGCTCGGCCTGGTCCTTGACGTAGATCTGGAACGAGATCGCCTCGCTGTGCGGGAACTGCGGCCCGCCGTTGAGGCCGGTGAAGGTCTTGCCGTCGAGCTCGAACTCCACGGTCAGCACCTGGCCGGCGCGGTCGCCCGGCAGGCCCTCGGGATAGCGCGAGACCTTAGTGATCTTCGAATTGGGGAACAGCGACACGTACAGCTTGGCGGCGTCTTCCGCTTCGCGGTCGAACCACAGGCACGGGGTGATGTTGGGCATGACGTCCTCCTTCGATCCCCCCTAGGACGTGCGCGCGCCGGCAATCCCGACACCCGCGCCGATTTCGTCACGACACCGGCTTGCCGTCGGCGTCGATCACCTGGATGGGCCCCAGGTCGAGCGAGCGCAGGCCGGCCTCGATCTTGGCCCGGTCGCCCACCACCACCCAGATCAGGTTCTGGTCAGGGATGAGCAGGGAGCCGGCGGCGGTGGCCTGGGCCTGGTCGATCGCCCGGATCTTGTCGGCGTAGGTCGAGAAGTAGTCCTCCGGCAGGTCGTACAGCACCAGGTCGGTCAGGCTTCCCCCGACCGCGCCGGCGGTTTCCCAGCGGCCGGAGAGCCGAAGCGCCAGGTTCTCGCGCGCGGCGGCGATCTCGGCCGGGGTGATCTGCCGGTCCTTCAGGACGTCGCGCAGCTCCTTCTGCATCTCCAGGAGCGACTCGCGGGTCTTATCGGTCTGCACGGGCGCCTGGGCGACGAACTGCCGGGGCCCGCGGCCGCCGCCCACGTAGGACGAGGCGCCGTAGGACCAGTGCTTGTCCTCCCGCAGGTTCAGGTTGAGCCGGCTGACGAACCCGCCGCCCAGCACGTTGTTGAAGGCCTCGATGCCGATCTCGTCGCGTGCGTTGCGCGGTGGGACCACGCCGGCCGCGGCGATGACCGACTGCAGGGCGCCGGGCTGATCCACCAGGTAGAGCGCCGGCCGCGGCGGTCTCGCCGGGCGGGGGATTTCGATGCGCTGCGGCGCGCCCGGCTTCCAGTTGGCGAACGCCGTCTCCAGCTGGGGCCTGAGCTGCGCCATCGTCAGGTCGCCGACCACGATCAGGGTCGATCCGTCGGGGCGGAACCAGTCGCGGTGGAAGCGCACCAGGTCCTCGCGACTGATCGACTGGACGGCGGCCTCAGTCTGGATGCGGCCGTAGGGGTGGCTGGCGCCGTAGAGCAGCGGCGACAGCACCCGGCCGGCGATCGCCTCCGGCTGGCGCTTGGCGCTCTGGATCGCAGCAATCTGGCGGGCCTTTTCCCGCTCGAAGTCGGCCTCGCGGAAGGCGGGATTCTGGATCACGTCGGTGAAGATGGCGAGCGCCGGCCTGAGCGTCGGGGTGAGCGCGCTGAGGCTCACGAACGACAGCTCCCCGCCGCCGCCTGCCCCGATAGAAGCGCCCAGCCGCTCCAGGTCGTCGGCCAGCACCATGCCGTCGCGGGTGGTGGTCCCTTCGTCGAGGACGCGCATGGCCAGCGCCGCGACCCCCGGCTTGGTGGAGGCCCAGTCGGGGCCGTAGCCGGTATTGGTCACCAGCTGCATCTGGATCGTCGGCAGCTCGTGGCGTTCGACCAGCACGACCTTCAGGCCGTTGGAAAGCGTGGCGCGCTCGAACTTCGGGAACCGTGCGGCGGCCGCCGCCCCGGGTGTCGGCATGGTCTTGCGGTCGGCGCCCGCCGCGGTGGCGGCGTAGGTCGGGAACGGCACGACATGCAGCGAATAGGAGCCGTCGGTCAGCCACTGGCGCGCCTTGGCGCGGACGTCAGCCGCGGTGACGGACTTCACCCCCTCGAGCCACGTCTTCCAGGCGTCAGGCGAGCCGAGATAGACTTGGTGCTGGGCCAGCAGGTCGGACTTGCCGCCGAAGCCGCCGACCCGCTCCAGGCCGCGCACCATGTTGGCCGTGATGCGCACCTGCGTCTTGGAGAGCTCGGCCTGCGTCGGGCCGGTGGCGGTCAGCTTGGACATCTCCTGGTCGACGATCCGCTCGATCCGGTCGAGGTCGACGCCGGGCTTGGCGGTGACCACCACGTAGAACTGGCCTGCGATCTCGCTCTGGTCGTTGCTGACCGAAACGTCGGTGGCGAGCTGCTCGTCGTAGACCAGCCGGCGGGTGAGCCGCGAGGTCTTGTCGCCCGCCAGGGTGTCTGCAAAAGCGTCGAGTGCGAAGCCGTCGAGGTGGCCGTATTCCGGCACGTTCCAGACCTTGTACAGCCGGGGCTGGGCGACCCGGTCCTCCATGACCTCCTTCTGGTGGCCGGTGCGCTTGGCGACCCAGGCCTTGGGGTGCGAGACCGGCGGTCCCGGCGGGATGTCGCCGAAGTACTTCTCGACCTTGGCGCGGGCCTCGGCCGGGGTGACGTCGCCCGCCACCACGATCACCGCATTGGACGGGCCGTAGTAGGTGCGGAACCACTCGCGCACGTCGTCGAGTTTGGCCGCGTCCAGGTCCTCCATCGAGCCGATCACCGTGTGGCCGTAGGGATGCTCCTCCGGATAGGTCGCCTTGACGATGCGCTCGTAGGCCTTGCCGTAGGGCTGGTTCTCGCCCTGGCGCTTCTCGTTCTGGACGACGCCGCGCTGCTCATCGAGGCGGGCTTGGCTGATGGCGCCCAGCAGGTGGCCCATCCGGTCGGATTCCAGCCACAGGATCGAGTCCAGCGCCTCCTTCGGCACGTTCTGGAAGTAGTTCGTGCGGTCGATGTTGGTGGTTCCGTTGAGGTCCGTGGCGCCCAGCTTCTGGGTCGCCTTGAAGAAGTCGTCGTTGAAGTTCTCCGAGCCGTTGAACATCAGGTGCTCGAACAGGTGGGCGAAGCCGGAGCGGCCGCGCGGCTCGTTCTTGGAGCCCACGTGGTACCAGATGTTCACCGCCACGATCGGGGCCTTGTGGTCCTCGTGGACGATCAGGGTCAGACCGTTCTTCAGGACGAACTTCTGGTAGGGGACGTCCACCTTGAGGGCCGCGAGCGGCGAGGCCGCCGGCGGCTTGGGCGCCGCCTTCCTCGCCGGCTGGGCGGCGGCAGGCGAAAGGGCGAGCACGGCGGCGCAGGCTGCCAAAACGACGGGTCGGAACACGGAAGATCCCCCTGGGACTTGCACAACTCTTGGCTGAAGCTTGGCCACGGGGGCGGGCAGGCTGCAAGCTCCACTAACAACCTTCGTGAGAAACCCTGCCTTGAAGGCGCCAAGTTCGGGGCGTAAAAAACCCGACTAGAGCAGTCGGACTTTCGGGCCGCCTCCCACGGCCCTAGCTTCACCGCAACCTCGTACATATCTGAATGGTTGGAGGGGCGGATGGTCTTTGCGCGTGGTGGCGCCGTGGCCCGAAAAGTCCGCGACAAAACGAGGGGATAAGACCATGGCCGCAACGTCGCTTGCCGTGATGTCGCCGGAAGGCGGCCTCAGCCGGTACCTTTCTGAAATCCGCAAGTTCCCGATGCTGGCCAAGGACGAGGAGTTCATGCTCGCCAAGGCGTGGCAGGAGCACCAGGACCCCGAAGCCGCCCACCGCCTGGTCACCAGCCACCTGCGCCTGGTGGCCAAGATCGCCATGGGCTACCGCGGCTACGGCCTGCCGATCGGCGAGGTGATCTCCGAGGGCAACGTCGGCCTGATGCAGGCGGTGAAGAAGTTCGATCCTGACAAGGGCTTCCGGCTGGCCACCTACGCCATGTGGTGGATCCGGGCGTCCATCCAGGAATATATCCTGCGCTCGTGGTCGCTCGTGAAGATGGGCACCACCGCGGCGCAGAAGAAGCTGTTCTTCAACCTGCGGAAGGCCAAGTCCGAGATCGCTGCCCTGCAGGAAGGCGACCTGCGCCCGGACCAGGTGAGCCAGATCGCCACCAAGCTGGGCGTGCTGGACGAGGAAGTGATCTCCATGAACCGCCGGCTGTCCGGCGGGGACGCCTCGCTGAACTCGCCGCTGCGCGCGGACAGCGAGAGCGAATGGCAGGACTGGCTGGTGGACGACACCACGCCCTCCCAGGAGACCATGGTCGCCGAGACCCAGGAGAAGTCGATCCGCATGAGCCTCCTCGAAGAGGCGATGACGGAGCTGACCGACCGCGAGCGCCACATCCTCACCGAGCGGCGGCTGAAGGACGAACCGACCACGCTGGAAGAGCTCGCCTCGCAGTACGGCGTCAGCCGCGAGCGCGTGCGCCAGATCGAGGTTCGCGCCTTCGAGAAGCTGCAGAAGGCTATGCGGGCCGCGGCCGAAGAGCGGAACCTGATGGCGGACGCTTAGGCCGGCGTCGAACTGGACGATTATCTAGGGAGGCTTCGGCCTCCCTTTCTTTTTGCCCCTAGACCCGGACGACCCGGCGCTCGTCGTAGTCGGCGGGCATGTAGGCCAGGAGCGGGACGGCCCGGCGCTCGACCTCGACCCGGACCAGCGGCAGGTTCGAGTTGGCGGCCTCGAAGAGGTAGTGGTGGAAGCTGGTGGTGGCGGCGAGCAGCTTCTCGTCGGCCATGGCCTTGGCGGCCTCTTCCAGCTCGAGCGTCTGGGCCTGCAGGGCCCGGATGGCCTGCATGCGGTCGGACTCCACCGCCAGCAGGGCCGACCGCAGGATCTTCAGGGCCTGGGCGACGCGCGCCTCTTCCGGCGTGGCCTGGGTGTCGGTCTGGCGCTTCAGCGGCCCGGAGTAGTCGCCCGAGTTGAACCGGCGGCGGTCTGGACCGACGTAGCCCACGGCCTCGATCCAGTCGCGGCCGTTCAGCGTCACCGCCTCCAGGCGCTTGAGCAGGTCCTTGATGGTGAAGGGCCGGCGCAGGAACTCGTGCACCCCGGCGTCGCGGGCGGCCAGGATCGCGGCCGCCGTCGCCTGGCTGGTCACCAGGATCACCGGCGCCTTGCGGCAGGCGAAGCTGGAGCGGCGCAGGCGGCGAGTGAAATCGACGCCGTCGACCTTCTCGCCCGCCAGCTCCACGAAAATGATGTCCGGCTTCACCTTGTCGGCCTGCTTCAGGCCCTTATCGGTGGTCGGCGCGACCCACACGTCGGGTTTCGACACTGTGCGCATGTGCTCGGCGATCACATTGGCGCTTGTCGGCTGCGGGTCGACGACCAGCACCCGCTTCAGCATGGGCGCCATGTGCGCGATCGTCTTCGCGTCGTCGTTGCGTGAGAAATTGCCGAACACGTTCTGCCCCCGGTCGCGGCAAGCTATGCCGTACCAGGTGTAAAGATCGGCTTGACGCTCCGCGGTTGTGCGGCGCGGTTTCCCCAGAATGGGGACCTGGGCTCAGTCCTGGAACGGATCGCGCATCAGGATCGTGTCGTCCCGCTGCGGGCTGGTGGAGAGCAGCGCCACCTGCGCCCCGATCAGCTCCTCGATGCGGCGGACGTACTTGACGGCGTTGGCGGGCAGGTCCCGGAAGCTGCGGGCGCCGTGGGTGGTTTCCGCCCAACCCTCCATCTCCTCGTAGATCGGCTCGAGGCTGCGCTGCGCCTTCAGGCCGGCCGGCAGGTAGGTGAAGACCTGGTCGCCAAGGCGATAGCCGGTGCAGATCTTCAAGGACGGAAGGCCGTCGAGGATGTCGAGCTTGGTGAGCGCGATGCCGGTGATGCCGTTCAGCGCCACCGACTGGCGCACCAGGGCGGCGTCGAACCAGCCGCAGCGCCGCGAGCGGCCGGTGACCGTGCCGAACTCCTTGCCCACCGTGCCCAGATGCTGGCCGACCTCGTCGAAGAGCTCCGTGGGGAACGGACCCTCGCCGACGCGGGTGGTGTAGGCCTTCACGATGCCGAGGACGAAGCCCGCCCCCCGCGGCCCTAGGCCGGAGCCGGCGGCCGCCTGTCCCGCCACCGTGTTCGACGAGGTCACGTAAGGGTAGGTGCCGTGGTCGACGTCGAGCAGCGCCCCCTGGGCGCCTTCGAATAGCACCCGCTTGCCGGACTTGACGATCTCGTTGACCAGCAGCCAGGCCGGCTTGGCGAACGGCAGGATCCTCGGCGCGAGCGCCTCCAGCTCGGAGAGGAGGGCCTCGCCGTCGTACTCGGGCAGGCCGAGGCCGCGGCGCAGCGGGGTGTGGTGCGCCAGCAGGCGGTCGATCTTGACCTCCAGGGCCTCGCGGTCCGCGAGGTCGCCCACGCGGATGGCGCGGCGGCCGACCTTGTCCTCGTAGGCCGGGCCGATGCCGCGCCCGGTGGTGCCGATCTTGTTCAGGGCGGCGGCCTCGCGCGCCTGGTCCAGGTCGCGGTGCAGCGGCAGGATGAGGCAGGCGTTGTCGGCCAGCACCAGCAGGTCGGGCCCGATCTCGATCCCCTGGCCGCCTATCTTCTCGATCTCGGAGAGCAGGTGCCAGGGGTCGACGACGACGCCGTTGCCGATCACCGACAGCTTGCCCTGCACCACCCCCGACGGGAGCAGGGACAGCTTGTAGACCTGCTCGCCCACCACCAGCGTGTGGCCGGCGTTGTGCCCGCCCTGGAAGCGCACCACCACGTCGGCGCGGTTGGACAGCCAGTCGACGAGCTTGCCCTTGCCCTCGTCGCCCCACTGGGCGCCGATCACCGTCACATTGGCCATTGGATACGATCCCCCGACCTGCCCGGGTGGAGTCCCGCAGCGCCCTTCGACAGGTGCTCGGCGCGGGGACTTTAGATCGATGTCGGCGGCCGTTTAGACCACCGGGGCCTCGCGTTCAACCCAAGCGGCGGCTATCAGGCGACACATGGACATCCCGCGCTTCCACCTGGCTTTCCCCGTGCGCGACCTCGCCGAGGCCCGCGCTTTCTACGGCGGCGTGCTCGGCTGCCCAGAGGGCCGCTCGAGCGAGGAGTGGATCGACTTCGATTTCCACGGCCACCAGATCGTCGCCCACCTGGCGCCGGACGAGATCAGCCACCGCGCGACCAATGCGGTGGACGGAGAGGAGGTGCCGGTCCGCCACTTCGGCGTCATCCTCACTCTGGAGCAGTGGGAGGCCCTGGCGCAGAAGCTGAAGGCTGTCGGGACGCGCTTCGTCATCGAGCCCCAGGTGCGCTTCAAGGGTCAGCCAGGCGAGCAGGCGACGATGTTCTTCCTCGACCCCTCCGGCAACGCCCTCGAGTTCAAGGCTTTCGCCGACGACGCTATGGTGTTCGCCACATGAGCGTGACCTTCGAAGACATCGAGGCCGCGGCGCGCCGGCTCTCCAACAACGCCGTCGAGACGCCGCTGATCGAGAGCCCGGCCCTGAACGAGCAGGTGGGCCTGCGGGTGCTGATCAAGCCCGAGACCTTGCAGCGGGTCGGCGCCTTCAAGTTCCGAGGCGCTTACAACCGCCTGGTCCAGCTCTCCGCGGAGGAGCGCACGCGGGGCGTTGTGGCCTTCTCTTCCGGCAACCATGCGCAGGGCGTCGCGCTCGCCGCCCGGCTGCTGGGCATCCCGGCGGTGATCGTGATGCCCGATGACGCCCCCTCGGTGAAGGTCGAGGCGACCAAGGGCTATGGCGCCGAGGTTCGCTTCTATAACCGCCTGACCGGCAGGACCCGGGAGGCGATCGCCGCCGAGCTCGCGTCTGAGCGCGGCGCGGTGGTCGTGCCCGCTTTCGACGATCCCCACATCATCGCGGGCCAGGGCACCGTGGGCCTCGAGCTGGTGCGCCAGGCAGAAGCCCTCGGCGTCGAGCTCGGCTGCGTGGTGGCGCCGATCAGTGGCGGCGGCCTGATCAGCGGCATCGCGACGGCGGTGAAGGCGCTGTCGCCCGACACCGCCATCGTCGGCGTCGAGCCTGCGGGGTTCGACGACACCCTGCAATCCCTGCAGAAGGGCGAGCGGGTCACCGTGAAGCCATCCGGTCGCTCGCTCTGCGACGCGCTGGAGAGCCCGTTCCCCGGCGAGATCACCTTCCCGATCATGCAGAAGCACGTGGCGGACGTGGCGACCGTCACCGACGCCGAGGTGGCCGAGGCGATGCGCTACGCGTTCGCCACCCTGAAGCTGGTGGTGGAGCCGGGGGGCAGCGTGGGGCTCGCCGCCCTGCTCGCCGGCAAGGTCAACACCTTCGGCGGCTCGAGCGTCGGGCTCGTGCTCTCCGGCGGCAACGTCGATCCGGACCTGTTCGGCCGCGTGGTCCGCGGCGCGATCTAGACGACCGGCTGGTCCTCCGCCGGCAGCTGGCGGTGGATGTCGGCCAACGGCGCGGCCAGCAGCACCATGATGATCACGCCGAGGGCCGAGCCGGCCGCTACGATCGCGGCGACCATGGGCCAGGCATCGGCGAGCGCCGCCATGGGATCGGCGAAGAATCCCTCCATGGCGCCCGACGCCACGGCCGACTTCAGTACGCCCCGCACCGAGAGGGCGAGCGCCAGCTCCACGGCCGCGATCAGGGCGAACAGCGCCAGGTAGACGAGGAAGATCTTCAGCGCGTGGCCCTGGGTGCGGCCCCAGGACTCGAAGACCACGAAGGTGCGACGGGTGAAGGCCATCGGCGTCGCCAGCGACAGCCGGATGGCCAGCCAGCCGAACAGGGCGAGGACCAGAAGCCCCACCAGCACCAGGGCCATGCCCCCGCCGGCGCTGCGTGCGATGAAGGCGACGATCGCCACCGGGATTGCCGCAACCAGGAGGGCCAGGACCATCAGCACGTAGATCACCACCAGGCTGAGCCCGATCCAAAGCTCCTGGACCCCCAGCCGCAGGTACAGGAAGCGGCGGTTCTCCGGCTCCAGCACCGCGCGGTAGACGGCGCCCAGCAGCACCGAGGAGCTGACCAGCGAGGCCAGCATTGAGACCAGCTGCAGCATCGGCATCTTGGCGTTCAGCGCCATCATGTCGGCCATGGTCGGGTCGGACCCATCCTTCGCGCCGCCCATGATCTGCAGCAGGTCCGGCAGGACGGCGGCGTACATGCCCAGTTGCGGCATCACCCCCAGGATGAAGTAGGCCAGCGTCCACGCCAGCACCGCCAGCGGCTCGCGGCCCAGCAGCCGGAAGCCCGAGCCGAACGCCTGCGACCCCGAAATGCCGGCCATGGCGGCCTCCCCCCCCGTTCCTTCCCCAGGGTGAGGATAGGCGCCGAAACGCAAGCTTGAATAGTGGCGCTTGCCCTAGAGGCGATCCTCGGGGGCCATGCGACCGGGGGCGTCGACCGGCGTGACCATGCGCGCCAGCTTCGGCCTGAGCCAGGTCTCGAAGTCGTCGACGAAGCGGTAGACCACCGGCACCAGGACCAGCGACAGCAGGGTCGAGGTGATCAGCCCCCCGATCACCGCCACCGCCATGGGCTGGCGGAACTCCGCGCCCTTTTCGAGAGCGAACGCCGTAGGGAGCATGCCCGCCATCATGGCCAGCGAGGTCATGATGATCGGCCGGGCGCGCTCGCGGCAGGCCTCGATCAGGGCGTCGTGCTGGCTCATGCCCTCGCGCTCACGCTCGATGGCGTACTCGACCAGCAGGATGGAGTTCTTCGCCGCCAGACCCATCAGCATCAGGAAGCCGATCAGCGAGGGGATGGACAGCGACAGGTTGAACATCAGCAGGCCGATGAACGCCCCGCCCACCGCCAGCGGCAGGGCGGCCAGGATGACGATGGGCTTGAAGAAGCTCTGGAAGAGCAGGACCAGCACCGCGTACATCAGGAAGATGGCGGTGGCGAAGGCCACCACGAACCCGCCGAACATCTCGGCCATGGCTTCGGCGTCGCCCACCGCGCCAGGACGGACGCCGGCCGGCAGCTTCTTCATGATCGGCAGGTTCATCACCGCCTTGGTGGCCTCGCCCAGCTCGACGCCGTCGGCCAGCTCGGCCTGGATGGTGATCTGGCGCTCGCGGTTCAGCCGGTCGATGCGGGCGGGGCCCGCCTGGAAGGTGACGTCGGCGACGGCGCCCAGGGTCGTGACTCCGCCGCCCGCAGTGGGCAGGCGCAGCTGCTTGATCTGCTCGAGGTCGGCGCGCGCGGTCTCGGGCAGGCGGATACGGATCGGAATCCGGCGCTCGCCCTCGTTCAGCTTCGGCACGTTGGCTTCGATGTCGCCGACCGTGGCGACGCGGGCCGCCTGGGCTATGGCGGCGACCGAGACGCCAAGGCGTGCGGCCTCGTCCGGCTTGGGACGGATCACCACCTCGGGGCCGACCGGCGGGTTGGCGGGCCTTGGGTCGGCGACCTCCTTCAGCGTCCGCATCTGGCGCTCAAGCTCCAGGCTCGCCTGCTGCAGCGCCTCGGGGTTGTCCCCGGTCAGGACCTGCTGGAAGCCCGCGGCGCCCTGGAAGTCCAGGAAGTTGAGCCGCACGTCGGGGATAGCGGCGATCTGGGCTCGCACACGATCCTTCAGTTCGTTGCCGCTGACGGTGCGGTTCGGCGTCATCAGGATGGTGATGGTGCCGGAGCGCAGGTCGCTGGCGCCCGGGCCGCCGCCGGGCCCGAAGTTCGCCACCGTGGAGCCCACCTGGGTGAAGACGTCGGTGACCTCCGGCTGGGCCGTCATCACCTTCGTGGCCTGCTGGATCGCCCGCTCCATGTCCTCCAGCGTCGCGCCGGGCGGGCCCTGGACGTTGATGTAGACGTAGTCGGGATCCCCGGGCGGCTGGAAGCCCTGCGGCAGGAACTGGATCAGGGCCACCGAGGCCACGAACATCACCAGGCCCGCGAACGCCGCCACGATCCGGTGGGCCAGCGCCCACTCCAGGGCGTTGCGGTAAAAGCCCTCGAACGGCTTGCGCGGGTGCGCCTTGGTGGTGGGCTTGAGGAAGTAGGCCGCCAGCAGCGGCGTCACGAGGCGCGCCACCAGCAGCGAGAACAGCACGGCCACGCAGACCGTGAGCCCGAACTCCTTGAAGAACTGGCCGGGAATGCCCGGCATGAAGCTCACCGGGGCGAACACCACCACAATCGCCGCGGTGGTCGCCACGACGGCCAGGCCGATGGCGTCGGCGCCCTCCAGCGCGGCCTGGAACGGCCGCATGCCGCGGACCACCCGCTTCTCGATATTCTCGATCTCGACGATGGCGTCGTCGACCAGGATGCCGATCACCAGGGTGAGCGCCAGCAGGGTCACCATGTTCAGCGAGAAGCCGGCCAGCTTCATGATGAAGAAGGTCGGAATCAGCGAGATCGGCATCGCGAGGACCGTGATCGCCGTCGCCCGCCAGTCGCGCAGGAACACCAGCACCACCAGGGCGGCGAGCACCATGCCCTCCAGCAGCACATGCTGCGTGGCGCGGAAGTTGGCGCGGGTCTCGTCTACCGAGGCGAAAATCCGCGTGAAGCGGACCTGCGGGTTGGCCTTCTCCATCGCTGCTAGCTTGGCCTTCACCGCGTCGTCGACGGCGACGTCCGAGGACTCCTTGGTCTTGGCGACCTGGAAGCCGACCACCGGGCGGCCGTTGAGGCGGGCGAAGCCGCGCGCCTCCGCCGCGCCGTCGCCGATCTCGGCCACGTCGGTCAGGCGGACGTAGCCGCCGCCGCCGGTCGGGATGGTCATCGCGCGCAGCTGCTCGACGGTCTCGACCGAGCCCAGCACGCGCACGGTCTGCTCGCGGCCGCCTACCTCGATGCGCCCGCCCGGCGCGTCGGTCTGGAAGCCCACCAGGGCGTTGTTCACCTGCGCGGCGGTCAGGCCGCGCGCGGCCAGGCGGACCGGATCGACAACCACGTTGATCTCGCGCGCCGTCCCGCCGACACGGCTGACCTGGGCCACGCCCCGGGCAGTCTGCAGCTCGCGGGAGATGGTGTCGTCGACGTACCAGGAGAGCTCCTCGTCCGACATGGACGGGGCCTCGACCGCATAGGTGATGATCGGGAACGCGCTATCGATCTCGACCTGGGTTACGGTCGGTTCGTCGATGTCGCGCGGCAGGACCTGGCGTGTCTGGCTGATCTTGGCGCGGACCTCGTCGGTCTTCTTCTGCAGGTCCTCCCCCATGTTGAACTGGATCGAGGTGGTGGAGACGCCCTGGCTGACCACCGACTGCACGTTGTCGACGCCGGTGATGCCGGCGATCGCGTCCTCCACCGGACGGGTGATCTGGGTCTCCATCTCGCCAGGCGCGGCGCCCGACTGGGTGACGGTGACCGCCACGACGGGAAACTGGATGTTCGGGAACGCTTTGACTGCCAGGCCCGAGTAGGCAATCAGCCCGGCGATCACCAGGCCGAGGAACAGCAGGGCGACCGGGACCGGGTTGCGGATCGCCCAGGCGGAGATCGGGAAGCGCTGCGGAGGGACGTGCTCGCTCATCGGGCAGCCTTCGCAGGGGCAGCCTTCGCGGCCGGTGCGGCGCCGGCGGCGAGGGTAGGCTTCACGAGGTCGCCGTCCAGCAGGAAGGCCGCCGCGTTCTGCACCACCAGCGAGCCGACGGGCGGGCCGCGCACGATCTGCACGAAGCCGCCGCCCCGCTGTCCGGTCTGCACAGGCGCACGGCGCACGCGGTTATCGGGTCCGATCACCATCAAGCTGGCGCCCGCCGCGTCGTAGCGAAGTGCGGTCTCCGGCACAGCCAGGCCCATGCCGCCGGCGTCCTGGAACACGGCGCGGGCGAACCCGCCCGCGCGGATGTCCTCGCGCACCGGCAACAGCAGGCGAACCTCGCCCAGTTTGCTCTGCGGATCGATCTGCGGGCTAACCAGGCGCACCACGCCCTCGGCCACGCCGCCGGACGGCAGGGTGACGGTCGCGTGCTGGCCCGGCCGGATGCGGGCTAGGTCGTCTTCCGACAGCTGGGCGGCGAGCTCGATCTGCCCTTCGCGGGCGATGCGGAACCAGGGCGTGGCGCCGCCGGCGGACAGGTCGCCCGGCCGCACCGTGCGCTCCAGCACCAGGCCGGACACCGGGGCCACTACGGCCATCTTGCGCATGCGGGCCTGGACGTCGCGCAGGTTGGCGCGCGCCACCTGGGCCTGGAAGCGGCGCGCGGCGATCTGTTCCTGGGAGAGCACGCCCTCGTTGTCGAGGCCAGCGACGCGGCGCGCCTGGTCCTCGGCCTGGGCGGCCTGGGCGCGGGCCTGCTCCAGCTGGGCCTGTAGCAAGGTGGAATCCAGCTGCACGAGGGTCTGCCCGCGGCGCACCCAGGCGCCCTCGTCGACGAGCACACGCGCGACGCGGAAGCCGGCGACCTCCGGGGCTACGGCAGCTTCCTCGCGGGGCATGAGATTGCCGGACGCGGAGATGGACCCGGTGATCGGCCGGGCCTCGAGACGCACGACGGTGACCGCGCGGGCGCCCTGCGCGGCCTCGCGCTTCGGCGGCGGCTCCCCATGGCAGGCGGAAAGCGCCAGCGCACCGATGGCGACGAGGATGGGTAGGATCGTTGCTCTCATATGCCTCAGCGCGCCTGTGCGAAGGTCTGGGTGTTGGCGCCCGGCCAGCCGCCGCCGATGGCGCGGTAGGCCTGCACGGCGCGGCGGAGCGCCTGCACCTGGGCGGCGGTGAGCTGGGCGCGGGTGGCGCGCCAGGACTGCTCGGCGGTGAGCGTGCTTTCCAGGTCGATCAGGCCGCGCTGGTAGCCGGTGCGGGCAGCGCGGTAGCCGCGCTCGGCGCGGCGCTCGCCCTCGGTCAGCAGGGCGACGCGGCGGCGGTCGGCGTCCAGGCGCACGAGCGCCCCCTCGGCCTCGCCGAATGCGGTCTGCACGGTCTTCTCGTAATTTAGCACGGCCTGTTCGGTGCGCGCGTTCTGGACCTTCAGGTCGGCCAAGAGGCGCGGGATCGACAGGATCGGCTGGGTGAGCGTGCCGCCGATCGTCCAGGAGCGGCTCTCGCTCTCGAAGCCAGGCTGACTCTGCTTGGACCAGCCGACGCCCGGGGTGAGCGTGAGCGTCGGGAAGAAGGCGAGGCCGGCGATGTCCTGCCGGCCGGCGGCCGCGCGCACGCGCTGTTCGGCCTCGCGGACGTCGGGGCGGCGGGCAAGGAGCTCGCTGGGCAGGGTGGCGGGAACGGCCGGCGGCGCGCCGACGACCGGCGGCGCGTCGATGTTGGCGGTAGGCTCCACCATCCGGCCGGTGAGGATCAGCAACGCGCGCTTCTGGGCCTGCAGCTCGGCCTCGAGAAGGGCGGCCTGGGCCTCGGCCTGGGCCAGGTCTCCGGCGATGCGGTCGGCGTCGGACGTGGCGGCGACGCCTACCTCGGCGCGCCGCGTAGCCACCCGGTACAGGTCGCGACGGATGCGGACGGTTTCGCGGGCGTCGGCGAGTTGGATGGCGAGGCCACGGGCCTGGAACCAGCTGTCGGCCACCTGGGCGGCGATAGCAGCGCGGGCGCCTTCGTAGGCGTAGCGGGTGGCGGCCACGTCGGCGTTGCCGGCCCGGGCGGCGGCGAACACCCGGCCGAACAGGTCGACCTCCCAGGCGACGTTGAAGTTGGCGGCGTAGGACTCCGAGGTCCCGCTGGTGGAGAAGCCCGGGATGTCGATGCGTGTGCCGGAGAGCTGGGTCGTCTCTGTGCGCGAGCCGCGCGCATTGAGGTCGCCCTGCGGCAGGAATTGCATGAGCACGCTGGTGCGCTGGGCGCGCACCTCCTCCAGCCTGGCGGCGGCTGTGCGCACGTCGGTGTTGGCCGCAAGCGCCTGCTCGACAAGCGTGGTCAGCTGGGGGTCGTTGAACGCCGTCCACCACTGGTCGAGCGCGACCTGGGCCTGGCTCTGCGGCGCCTCGAATGCCGCGGGCATGCCGACGTCGGCCTTGCGCGGGTTGGCGCAGGCGGTCAGCGCCACCGTGGCGATGACGGCGAGTGTCCGGTAAGCGCGCATGGCTCCGTCAGGAATTCCGGTTTGTGACTGGTTCGGGACGGCCGCGGCCCGCGACGCCCCCACGGCGGCGCTTCCAACATAGGAATGCGTCCCCCGGATTACAGGGCCGATACAACGTAAAATCGTCGCGGCCTAGCCGATCGACCCCCGGACGAATAGGTTCGCGCCAGTTTCCGCCCCTTCTTCGAGCAGTGTGATGAAAAAGCTTCTCCCCGGCGCCGCCGTGGCCTGCATCCTGGCCTCGCCGAGCCTTGCCGCCGACGCCGCTATCGACGTCGGCCGGATCGCCCGCGACATCCAGGTGCTGTCGTCCGACGAATTCGAGGGGCGCGGCCCCGCCACGGCCGGCGAGAAGAAAACCGTCGCCTACCTGATCGAGCAGATGAAGAACGCCGGCCTGGAGCCAGGCGGCGACCTGAAGGGCGGGACCCGGGCCTGGACCCAGGACGTGCCGCTGTCGCGCTCGGTCACCAAGGGCGCGGTGACCGCCACGGTGCGCGCCGGCGGGGAGACCCAGACCTGGACCCAGGGCGAGCAGATCGCCATCCGCGCTTCGCAGGTCTCCGGAAACCGGCTGACCATCAAGGACGCGCCGGTGGTGTTCGTGGGCTACGGGGTGACGGCGCCCGAACGCAACTGGGACGACTTCAAGGGCTACGACCTGAAGGGCAAGGTCGCCCTGGTGCTGGTCAACGACCCGGACTTCGAGACCGGCCAGGGCGATTTCGGCGGCAAGGCGATGACCTACTACGGCCGCTGGACCTACAAGTTCGAGGAGGCCGCGCGGCAGGGCGCCGTGGGCTTCCTGGTGATCCACGAGACGGCGCCGGCGTCCTACGGCTGGGCGACGGTTAAGAACTCCAACACCAACGAGATTTTCGACGTCATCCGCAAGAACCCGCGCGAGGCGCACGCGCCGCTGGAGGGCTGGATCCAGCGCGACAACGCCGTCGACCTGTTCCGCAAGGCCGGGCTCGACTTCGAGGCGGCCAAGAAGCAGGCCCAGACCCGCGCCTTCAGGCCGCTGGAGCTGAAGGGGGTCACCTTCTCCACCGACCACGCCATCGACGCCCAGACGGTGGTCTCGAAGAACGTGGTCGGCATGGTCCGCGGCAAGAGCCGGCCGAACGAGCGGGTGTTCTACACCGGGCACTGGGACCACGAAGGCATCAGCCTGCCCGACGCCAAGGGAGACCGCATCTACAACGGCGCCGTCGACAACGCTTCCGGCACCGCCGCCTTGCTGGAGCTGGGCCGCGCCTTCGTGAAGAGCCCGCGGCCTGAGCGCAGCGTGGTGTTCCTGGCCGTCACCGCCGAGGAGAAGGGGCTGCTGGGATCGGAGTACTACGCGTCCAACCCGCTCTATCCGCTGGCCACGACGGTGGGCGTGCTCAACATGGACGGCATGAACGTGGTGGGCCCGACCAAGGACGTCAGCATGTCCGGCGACGCGCCGCTGACCCTGCGCGACGACCTGATCGCGGCGGCCAAAACCAAGGGTCTCTACTTCAGCCCGGACACCCGTCCTGAGGCCGGCAGCTTCTACCGCTCGGACCACTTCCCGTTCGCCAAGAAGGGGGTGCCGGCCATCTCGTTCGGCGCGGGCGACGACCTGGTGAAGGGGGGCAAGACGGCGGGCGAGGCCGCCGCGGCGGCCTACATCCGCGACCGCTACCACCAGGCGGCGGACGAGTACGATCCCAACTGGGACTTCACCGGCTTCAAGCAGGAGGTGGAGCTGTTCTACGACCTCGGCTGGAAGCTCGCCAATTCGCGGACGTGGCCGGAGTGGAAGCCAGGCGCCGAGTTCAAAGCCGAGCGCGACAAGACAAGGGCGCAAAGGAAGTAGCCATGGCGGCGGCGGGGCGCATCCGGTGCGGCATCGGGGGCTGGACCTTCGAGCCCTGGCGCGGGGTCTTCTATCCCAAGGGTCTCAAGCACGCCGACGAGCTGGCGTTCGCGTCGCGCCGCCTGACCGCCATCGAGATCAACGGCACCTACTATTCCAGCTTCAAGCCGGACAGCTGGGCCAAGTGGCGGGCGGCGACACCGGAGGGGTTCAAGTTCTCCGTGAAGGCGTCGCGGTTCTGTACGAACCGCAAGGTGCTGTCGGACGGCAAGCCGTCGATGGACATCTTCCTGGCCCAGGGCCTGACCGAGCTCGGCGACCGGCTCGGGCCGCTGCTGTGGCAGTTCGCGCCGACCAAGAAGTTCGACTACGACGAGTTCGGGGGCTTCCTGGACCTGCTGCCCGGCAAGCTCGAGGGGCTGCCGCTGCGCCACGTGGTGGAGGTCAGGAACGCCAGCTTCGCCGACGCCAAGTTCGTGAAGCTGTGCCGCGACCATAACGTGGCGATCTGCAACTCCGAGAACGAGAAATACCCGTTCATCCCCGACGTCACCGCCGACTTCGTCTACCTGCGCCTGCTGTCGGCCGACGACAGCATCCCGACCGGCTATCCGGCCGAGGTGCTCGACGCGTGGGCCGGGCGCTTCAAAGACTATGCGGCCGGCAGGGTGCCGACCGACTTCACGCCGCTGGACCGCACGGGCCTGCCGGAAGAGCCGCGGGACGTCTACGCCTTCGTCATCCACGAGGGGAAGGTCCGCGCGCCGGCCGCGGCCATGGAGTTCATCAAACGCGTCGAGCCGAACTTCCAGCCCCCCGCTTAACGGCTCAGCGGTAGGGGTGCGGGTCCGCCAGGAAATCGATCAACCGGCCCTCGTGCTCGATCAGCAACTGGCGGGCGACGATCTCTTCGCGCTGCATCTCTACAACGATGTCCCGGGCCCGCCACTGGGTGGGGATGATCACCACGTCGACGGGGGCGTCCTTGAGCGCGTCCCGGTAGCGGATCAGCTGACCTGTTCCCGGCACGCAGGTGCCCACTTTCCCGGCGTCGGAGTCCACCACCAGGGGGAAGCGCGCCGCGTCGACCCCGAACTGGTGCATAAAGGCCGCGCCCTTGCCAGTGCCGCCCCAGATGGCGACGCGCTTGCCGCTCGCTGCGAGGTCGTCGAGCTGGGCCGCTATGGCGGCGCGGCTCTCCTCGCTTGCAACCAGGAAGGCCTGCGCGTCGCGGGCGCGGTCAAGCCAGGCGGCGGGGACGCCCAGCCGCACCAGGGCGTAGATCACCTCCCCGTCGTAGCCGTGCGCCAGCTCGAAGACGTCGCCGCCCCGCTCCATCAGCGCGCGAAAGCTGTCGGTGGTGAAGTGGGAGACGTGCTCGAAATAGAAGTCGGCGAGACGACCCGTGTTGAACACCCTGTCGATGCAGGGGCTCTCGACGAACAGCCACACTGGCTTTTCCAACTGCGCGGCGCCCCAGGCCAGTTGCTCCACCAGGGTGGCGGGGTCGGTGAGGTGCTCCAGCACGTGGCGGATCACCACCGCGTCCGGCGCGAAGGCGGCCACGTCGACCAGCGGCTCGAACATGCGGGCGTGGAACTCCACCCCGTGGCCGGTTTCGGCATGGCTCGACGGATCGAATCCCAGGATGCGGCCGTGCCCGCCGCAGGCATGGGCCAGCGCGCGAAGGAAGTGGCCCTCACCGCAGCCGATCTCGACGAGCACCGGATCGGACGGCATGCGGCGAACGAGGACCTGCGAGCTCTCGGCCAGGTGGCCCTGCCAGATGGCCCCGGTGTTGAACATCCGGTTCGGATTGTCCCGGTAGGGGACCGCCTGGTAGCTGAAGGTGCGGTTCCAGACGTGGGTGCAGCGCGGGCACTGCACGAAGTCGTGTGGCAGGCGCGGCATGGCCGCCGCCGCCTCGGGCGTCTCGGGCCAGCCCAGGGTCGCCAGCGGCTGCAGCCCGCCATCGAAGAACGGGGCGGCCATGGCGTGGTCGCACACCGGACAGGAGGCGGCGACCAGCGGCGGATTGGTGGCGTGCCGGTTCACGGCGCGTCCGTCGCAGGCTTCCAGCCCTTCGGCAAGGTCTCGCCTCGGCCGGCCGCGGCGACCGCGGCCTCGAGGAAGCGTTCGAATGCGCGGACCGCAGCCTGGTCGCGGTACAGGTCGCGGGCGGCGCCGGCGCTCAGGTCCTGCGCCATCCGCGCGCGTCGGTCGGGATCGGCGGCCAGAGCCAGGGCGAGCCCTGCATAGTCCTCCGGGCGTCCGGCGATCGGCGGGTTGGCGATCCCCATCTGGTGATAGGCGGCGGCGACGATGCGGCCGCGGGCGAAAGCGCTCGGCCAAGTGACAATCGGCCGGCCCAAGCCCATCGCCTCGTAGAGCGTATTGCCGCTGCCGAAGTGCGGCGGATCGAGCAGCACGTCCATCTCGGCCACGATGGCCAGGAACTTCGCCAGCGGCGCGCGTGGTAGGAACAGCACCCGCTCGTTGAGTCCCGGATGCGCCGCCCAGCGGGCCTGCAGCATCTCGCGCCAGCGGGGATACCGGCCCTCCACGAACACGATGCGACCGGCTGGATCGCCCGCGGCGATCGCCGCCAGCATGGCGTCGAAGTCCGGGTGCAGCTTGAATAGGCTCTGCAGGCAGCCGTAGAGGGCGCCCGTATCGGGTAGGCCCAACGCGCGGCGGCCCTGGCGTGTCACCCGCGGCAGGCCATCGTAGAAGCACGGCAGGCGCGGCAGGCGCACGAGTCGCTCGGTGTAGTGCGCCTCCGCGCCCTCGGCCTCGATGGCGTCCGCGGAGACGAAATAGTCGAGGGTGTGCAGGCCCGTCGTGTCGGGGTGGCCCCAACCTACCGCCTGCACGGGGGCAAGACGCGCGTGGGCCAGGAGCCAGCTGGCGATCGACATGCCGATATCGGGATAGAAGAGAACGTCGAGGCGCGCCTGGGCGAGTGCATGACGCTGGCCCGCGGTGTCGGCGGGCAGGTCGATGGACCGGTCGGCCAATGCGCCGATGACCGCCCGCGCGCCACCGCCGTTGTCGCCGGGCAGGTGGGCGACCAGGACCTCGAAGCGGCTCCGGTCAAGTTCCCGGATGAGGCCCTTATAGAGCAGTCCGATGGTGTGGTTGCGCAGGAAGGCCGAGCAGATCCCCACGCGGATGCGGCCTGCCGGAGGGCTCCAGGCGGCGAGGTGCGGGGCGACGGTCCTGAGGTCCGGCGCCTTGGCGGCGAAAAGGCCGGCCAAGGCCTCCATGATCGGCCGGTCGTCGCGGCCGTGGTAGGCCAGGTGAAACCAGGAGGCGGAAAAGGCCCGTTCCGCCTCGCCGAGTTGGCCGGGCTGGGCGGCGGCCGCCTCGATGGCGCCCGCGTAGCGAGCGCGGGCGGCGTCGATCTCCGCATTCGAGGCGGGGATCAGCGGCAGGGTCAGGCGCCCATGAAGGAAGGTCCCCCACGTAGGCTGGAGGGCTAGAGCGCGATCGAAGAGCATGCGGGCGCGCTCATCGTCACCTTCCGCGTCCATTGCCTCGGCCAGGCCCAGCAGGGCTGTCACGTCGTCGGCGTTGCGCTCCAGGGCGTTGCGGAAGGCCTCGGC
Source organism: Phenylobacterium sp. (assembly GCF_036563285.1). Lineage (GTDB taxonomy): Bacteria > Pseudomonadota > Alphaproteobacteria > Caulobacterales > Caulobacteraceae > Phenylobacterium. Next base: position 1,131,984 of record NZ_DATCMR010000011.1, on the reverse strand, counting down.
GGCCCGCAGCGTCTGGCGCGCGGCGAGGCGGAGCGAACCCAGGAGGCTCCACAGCGGATAGTCGGGCCGCTGCGCCAGCGCCGCCTCGCAAGCGGCCATGGCCTCTTCATTTCGGCCCAGCCGCGCCGCGGCCTGTGCGAGCACCAGCTTGGCGGGCGCGCCGGCGAGGTCCGCCACGACGCGGGCGGCCGAGTCCGCGTCACCGGCAGCTAGCAGCGTGGCGGCCAGGACAAGGGCGGTCTCGGCATCGTTCGGCGCGACGCGGTGGGCGGCCCAGGCGGCGTCCACCGCATCGGCGACCTTGCGCGCCCGCTGCAGCAGACGCGCTCGGGTGCGCAGTGCGGCGGCCGAACCGGGGGCGAGCACCTCGATCCTCGCGGCAATCTCCTCGGCGTCGCCAGTCCGGCCTTGTAGCATGGCGAGGTGGGCCAGTAGCGCGAGCGCGTCGGGATCGGTACGCCCGGCTAGCCGGGGCTCCGCCTCCGCGGCGCGGCCGGCGTCGCGCAGGGCTAGCGCTTCGGCCAGCGCGTCCGAGATTCCTTCGGTCATCCCTGCGTGTCCTTAGGTCGCCCCTCCTCGGCCGTCCAGGCGTTCTTGACCGACCTCGCGTCAGGGCGCTTCGCTAGCCGCCAGCAATGTGCGGGAGGACGCGATGGCCGAGCTTTCCATGGACGACCTGATGTTCCGCCCGGGGCTGATGCGGGGCCAGCGGGTGCTGATCACCGGCGGGGGGACGGGGCTGGGCAAGGTGATGGCCGAGGCCTGCCTGATGCTCGGGGCCGACGTCTACATCTGGGGCCGGCGTGGCGGGGTCGTGGAGGACGCGGCCAAGGAACTGATGGACGCCCACGGCGGCAAGTGCGTCGGCCGGGCCTGCGACATCCGCGTGCCCGAGGCGATCCACGACGCCATGGACGAGATCTGGGCTGACGGCGGGGCGCTGACCGGCCTGGTCAACAACGCGGCGGGGAACTTCATCAGCCGGACGGAGGACCTCTCCCCCCGCGGCTTCGACGCCATCGCCAACATCGTCTTCCGCGGCTCGTTCTTCGTCACGCTGGACGCCGGCAAGCGCTGGCTCGAGGAGGGCAAGCCCGCCTCGGTGGTCTCCATCCTCACCACCTGGGTCTGGCACGGCGGACCGTTCACCGTGCCGTCGGCGATGTCGAAGGCGGGGCTCAACGTCATGACGCAGTCGCTGGCGGTGGAGTGGGGCAACCGCGGCGTCCGCTTCAACGCCATCGCGCCGGGGCCCTTCCCCACCGAAGGGATGAGCGCCAGGCTCAATCCCACCGGCCAAGGCGCGAACGAGGCGCCCAAGGACCCGATGACCCCGCTCAACCGCAACGGCGAGATGCGCGAGCTCGCCAACCTGGCCGTCTACCTGCTCGACCCGGGGTCGGCCTATGTGAACGGCCAGACCATCGCCATCGACGGCGGCGGGCACCTGCGCGGCGGCGGGTTCAGCCGGCTGGCCGAGTGGGGCGACGCCGAGTGGGAGCAGGCCCGCAACGCGATCCGCTCGGCCAACGAGAAGGACCGCGCGCAGCGCACGGTGTGAGTGTTACACGCCGCGGCAGGCCTATTTGCACCACCCAGCGCGCCAACTCTCGCAGACGCGTAAGATATTGGATTCACTTGCCAAAGCCCTTTCGTAGAATGTACGCCACCCTGGCGAAGGGGCCTAAGAATATTTGCGTGCGGGGTTGGCCTCGCCGCGGGTTGGCCTAGGATGACGCGCGTCACTTTTTGAGTCTTAGTCATGTCCCAGGTCGCCTACCTCCCCGCCGGCAAGCGCGAGCAGACCAAGGTGCAGAACCGCCAGGCGATCCTGGTGGCGGCGCGCGAGGTGTTCGGGGAGCTGGGCTACGAGACGGCCACGGTGCGCGACATCATCCGGCGCACCGGCCTCGCGGCGGGGACCTTCTACAACTACTACCGCTCGAAGGAGGAGGTGTTCGCCGCCCTCGCCGACGACGGGGCGCGGCGGTTCGGGCCGATCCTGAAGAGCCTGCGGGCGCAGCACGGCGGCGACTTCGAGAGCTTCGTCCGCGCCGCCATCACCGCCTATTTCGAGTTCCAGGCCGCCGAGCACGCCAACTTCCTGGCGAGGCGCCCGGCCGGCGAGCCGCACGTGCACATCCACGGCGAGACCCCGGAGATGGCCGCCGTCTACGCCGAGGTGCGCGACGCCATCGTCGAGGCGGTGTCCGGCGCCGACGGCCCCGACCCCGACTACACGGCCGCGGCGTGCATCGCCGTGGCGCGCGAGGTCGGCGAGAAGATGCTGGAGCGCCGTCCCATCGACACCCGCGCCGCCGCCGAGTTCGCGGTGGCGATGATCCTGGGCGGACTCAACGGCCTGCCGCGGGCCGGCTGATGGGGAGAGGCACGGCCCGCCGCCGCGTGGTCCGCACCCTGCTCTCGCTGCCGGCTCCCATGCTGCGCCTGATGTCCGGCGGGGGCGTGGTCTACCAGGGCGGCCGCACGCTCGATCCACGCCTGCAGTTCCTCGCCGCCCAGGCCAGGGGCTCGGCCCCGATGACGGCCATGTCGCCGGAGCAGGCGAGGCGCGCCAACGCCGAAGGCGTCGCGTCGGTCAGCGGCGATCCCGAGCCCGGGGTGCGCTGGGAGGCGCGCAACGTCGACGGTCCGCGCGGCCAGGTCCCCTGCCGGATCTATCGGCCGGAGACCCAGGATCCGGAGACGCCGGTCACCGTCTTCGCCCACATGGGCGGCGGGGTCATCGGGGACCTGGAGACCGGCCACGCCTTCTGCACCCTGCTGGCCAGGCATGCCCGCGGCCCGGTGCTGTCGGTCGACTACAGGCTGGCGCCCGAGCACCGCTTCCCGGCCGGGCTGCAGGACGTGATCGCCGCCTACCGCTACGCCCGCACCCATGCGCCGGAGTTCGGCGCCCCGCTGGGGCGCGCGGCGATCGGCGGCGATTCCATGGGCGCCAACTTCGCCGCGGCCATCTGCCAGGAGCTGAAGCGCACGGGCGAGCCGCAGCCCTGCCTGCAGCTGCTGGTCTATCCGTGCGTCGACGTGGCCTGCCGCAGCGCCTCGACCGAGACCTATGCCGACGCCTTCCCGCTCTCGAAGGCGCTGATGGACTGGTTCATCGGCCACTACATGGGACCCGAGGACAACCCACGCGACCCGCGCCTGTCGCCGCTCGCCGAAACCGACCTCGCAGGCCTGGCGCCGGCAATCGTGGTCACCGCCGGCTTCGATCCGCTGCTGGACCAGGGCGAGGCCTATGCCCGCCGGCTCAAGGCGGCCGGCGTGCCGGTCGTCTACCGCTGCTACGACAGCCTGGCGCACGGCTTCACCGCCTTCACCGGCGCCGTGCCCGCCGCCGACGTCGCCTGCCGCGAGATCGCCGGCCTGGTGCGCGAGGGCCTCGAGGGGCGGATCTGCTGATGCGGGCGCTGGTCGTCGAGGCGCTGGCCCCGGACTACGCCGGCGTCAGGGTGAAGGACATCCCGGCCCCTGAGCCTGGGCCCGGCGAGCTGCGCGTCCGCGTCCGCGCGGCGGCCGTGAACTTCCCTGACCTGATGCAGACCCGCGGCGAGCACCAGCACAAGCCGGCGCTGCCCTTCGTAGGCGGAATGGAGCTGGCGGGCGAGGTGGATGCGCTGGGGGACGGGGTCACGGCCTTCCAGGTCGGCGACCCGGTGGTCGGCGGCGCGCGGGGGTGCTTCTCCGAGTACGCCGTTGTCCCGGCCGCGACCCTGCACCGCAAGCCTGAGGGCCTCTCCTTCAGCCAGGCCGCGGCCTATCCGGTCGCCTACCTCACCGCCTACGTGGGCCTGGTGCGCGCCGGGCAGGTGCAGCCGCGGGAATGGGTGCTGGTGCATGGCGCGGCCGGTGGTGTCGGGTTGGCCGCCGTCGACCTCGCCAAGGCCCTCGGCGCGAAGGTGATCGCCGCTTCGGCCTCGGAGGCCAAGCTGGCGGTGATCCAGCAGGAATACGCCCCCGACGCCGTGGTGAACGTCACCGGCGGTTTCCGCGAGCAGGTGAAGGCGATCACCGGCAAGGGCGCGGACGTGATCTACGACCCCGTCGGCGGCGACGTCTTCGACGAGAGCACCCGCTGCATCGCTTTCGGCGGCCGGATCCTGTCCATCGGGTTCACGTCAGGCCGGCTGCCGGTGCTGCCGGTGAACATCGCGCTCATCAAGGGCTTCTCGGTGCATGGCGTCCGGGCGGGAGAGTACGGGCGCCAGTTCCCCGAGAAGGGTCGGGAGAACCAGTCGGCGATCTGGAAGCTGGCCGAAGAGGGCAAGGTGCGGCCGCGGGTGCACGCCGAGTTCCCGCTGGACGACTGGCGGGCGGCCTACGGAACACTCGAGCACCGCACGGTGGTCGGGAAGACGATCATCCGTCCGGACGTGTGATGAGCCGCGTTTCCCTCCCCTGCAGGGGAGGGAGCGGCCGCGCAGCGGCCAGGGTGAGGAGGTGTGGGGAAGGGACGCCGTCGCTGGGAGCGGGCGAATCCGGAGGTTCGGAGATCCTTCTCGTCGCTTCCTCACCCGGCTCGCCTGAGGCGAGCTGTCCCTCCCCTGGAGGGGAGGGAAAGGAACTTCCTCACCGGCTCGCCTCCGGCGAGCTGTCCCTCTCCACCAAGGCACGGAAGAGGTCCGGGTTGACTCGGTCCCGGCCATCAACTATCCACCGCCGCTCGAATTTTCGACCCGGAGCCCCCCAGTGAAGCGGACCTTTCAGCCCTCGCGTCTCGTGCGCAAGCGCCGTCACGGCTTCCGCCTGCGCATGTCCACCAAGAATGGACAGAAGGTGCTGGCCCGCCGCCGCGCCAAGGGCCGCAAGCGCCTGAGCGCTTAAGCTTAAGAGCTCCTATATGGTGTCGGCATGGCCGGCGCCGCTTTCCCAATCGAACGCCTGAAGAAGCGCGCCGACTTCCTGGCGTGCGCCCAGGCCCCCTCGACCGCCAAGGGCGCCGTCGTGGTGCAGGCGCGCTCGCGCGACGAGACGCCGCTGGTCCGGGCCGGATTCACCGCCACCAAGCGGATCGGCGGGGCGGTGGAGCGCAACCTGGCCAAGCGCCGGATGCGCGAGGCCGCCCGCCTGCTGCTGCCCGAATTGGCGCGTCCCGGCTTCGACTATGTGTTCATCGCCCGCGGCGGTGTGACCACCCGCCCCTGGGACCGTCTGCTTGACGACGTGAAAACCGCGCTGATAAGGCTCGCCGCCGACCGCGACGGGCGAGCCAAGGCCGCCGTACCCCCCGTCTCTCCTCCAGAAAACCTCTGAGCCCGCGCGCCCACATGCAGAACGAAGACTCCCGCAACACGATCATCTTCCTCGTGTCCGCGGCGATCCTGTTCCTCGCGTACAACTTCTTCGTGCTGGAGCCGCAGTCCAAGCGCCGCGAGGCCGAGGCCGCGCGCGCCAAGGCCGAGGCGGCCGCGCAAGGCCCTGCGCTCCCGCAGCCGGGCGCGCCGGCCGTCCAGGTCCCGGCGGAGGTGACCCGCGCCGCGGCGCTGGCCACCAGCCCGCGGGTGGCGATCCGCACGCCGTCCCTGTCCGGCTCGCTGTCCCTGCGCGGCGCGCGCATCGACGACCTGTTCCTGACCCAGTACCGCGAGACGGTCGACAAGAACTCGCCGCCGGTCGAGCTGCTGCGTCCCGAGGGGACCAAGTTCGCCTGGTTCGCCGACATTGGCTGGACCGGCGCCAACGTCCCGGGCCTGCCCACGGCCGACACCGTCTGGACGCTCGCCCAGGGCTCCACACTGGCGCCGGGCCAGCCGGTGGTGCTGACCACCACCAACGGCCAGGGCCTGACCTTCACGCGGAAGATCGAGGTCGACGACCGCTTCATGTTCACGATCACCGACACGGTCGCGAACCTGGGCGTCACGCCGATCACCATCGCCCCGTTCGCCTCGGTGCAGCGCCAGGGCGTGCCGGCCGACCTCGGCAAGAACCAGATCCTGCACGAGGGCGGCGTGGGCGCGCTGGGCGAGGATCACCGCCTGCGCCTGCTGGGCTACCGCAAGTGGATCAAGGACAGCGGGGACGACACCTTCGCGTCCAAGGGCGGCTGGCTGGGGATCACCGACAAGTACTGGCTGGCCGCCGTGGTCGCCGACAACGGTGAGGCCATCCAGGGCCAGTTCCGCCACAACAGGATCCGCGGCCTGGACGTGGTGGACGCCAACTTCGTGGGCCAGGCCCGCACCGTGGCGCCCGGCCGCCAGGTCACCGAGACCACCCGCTTCTTCGCCGGCGCCAAGCGGGTGCCGATGCTGCGCGACTACGAAGCCAAGCTCGGCATCCCGCGCTTCGACGACGCGGTGGACTGGGGCTCCATGTTCTTCTGGATCACCCGGCCGATCTTCGAGGTGCTGCAGTTCATCTACAACCTGGTCGGCAACTTCGGGATCTCGATCCTGCTGCTGACCGTGCTCGTCCGCCTGGTCTTCTTCCCGCTGGCGAACAAGCAGTACGAGTCGATGACCAAGATGAAGAAGGTGCAGCCCCAGATGGAGGAGCTGCGCAAGAAGTTCAAAGACGACCCTGCCCGCCAGCAGCAGGAGCTGCTCGCCCTCTATCAGCGCGAGAAGGTGAACCCGCTGGCCGGCTGCCTGCCCATCCTGCTGCAGATCCCGGTCTTCTACGGCCTCTACAAGACGCTCACCGTGACCATCGAGATGCGTCACGCCGAGTTCATGGGCTGGATCAAGGACCTGTCGGCGCCCGACCCCACCAACATCTGGAACCTGTTCGGCCTGATCCCGTGGGATCCCGCCGCCGTGCCGCTGATCGGCAGCTTCATCGGCTCGACCGCGACGCACCACGGCTTCCTGGCGCTGGGCATCCTGCCCCTGCTCTACGGCTTCACCATGTGGCTCACCACCTCGATGAGCCCGCCGGCGCCCGATCCCATGCAGCAGCGGATCTTCCAGCTGATGCCGATCATGTTCACCTTCATCATGGCGCCGTTCGCCGTGGGCCTCCTGATCTACTGGACCTGGTCCAACGTGCTGACGATCCTTCAGCAGTACGTGATCATGCGCCGCTTCAAGGTGGACAACCCGATCGACCGGATGATCCGCAAGTTCACCGGCAAGCCCGCGCCCGAAGGATGAGCGAGCCCTTCACGCCCGACGAGCTGGAGGCGGCGCGCAAGCTGTTCGCGCGCGAGACCAAGTTCATGATGGGCGCGGTGAACATGGCCGGCCTGCCCGACAGCGACCTGCCGGAGGTGGCGTTCGCAGGCCGCTCCAACGTGGGCAAGAGCTCGCTGATCAATGCGGTGACCGGGCGGACGCACCTGGCGCGGGCCTCCAACGAGCCGGGCCGCACGCGGGAGGTGAACTTCTTCGTGCTCGACGAGCGGCTACGGCTGGTGGACCTGCCCGGCTACGGCTTCGCGCGGGCGGCCAAGGGCGAGGTGAAGAAGTTCCAGAACCTGGGCCGCGACTACCTGCGGGGCCGGCCGAACCTGAAGCGCGCCTACCTGCTGATCGACGCGCGCCACGGGCTGAAGCCGGTGGACGGCGAGGCCATGGACGCCTTCGACACGGCCGCGGTGTCCTACCAGATCGTGCTCACCAAGGCCGACAAGCTGAAGGCAGCCGAGGTCGCGGCGGTCACCGAGAAGACCCTGAAGCAGATCGCCAAGCGCCCAGCCGCCTTCCCGCGCGTGCTGGCCACCTCCTCGGAGAAGGGAACCGGCATCCCGGACCTGCGGGCGGAGATCGCGGCGGCCTGCGAGATCGCGCTCTAGCCCTTGCGCTCATCCCCGCGCAGGCGGGGACCCAAGCTGAGACTGCCGCCACGCACGGGGCGGTGGCTGAACGGTCCTATGGGTCCCCGCCTGCGCGGGGACGAGCGGTCGGGGTGATTGGCGGACCTTGCGGCAGCGCGCTAGGACGGGCTTCGAACGAGGACATCCCATGCTGCAAACCGACGCGCGCACCGTCTACGACGAGGACCTGAACGTCTTCCGCGACCAGGTGCGGAAGTTCTTCGACCGGGCGCTGACGCCGAACCTCGACCGGTGGGAGGAGGAGGGCGTCGTCGACCGGGCGTTCTGGACGGCTTGCGGCGAGGCGGGGCTGCTGTGCCCGACCGTGCCGGCGGAGTACGGCGGGCTGGGGCTCGACTTCCGGTACAATGCGGTGATCGACGAGGAGCTGGCCTATGCGGGCTCGTCGGCCGGGATCACCCTGCAGTCGGACATCGTCGCCGACTACATCGTCAACTACGGCTCCGACGAGCAGAAGGCCCGCTGGCTGCCGGGGATGATCTCCGGCGAGGTGGTCACCGCCATCGCCATGACCGAGCCGGGGACGGGCTCCGACCTGCAGGGGGTGCGAACCACGGCGCGCAAGGACGGCAACCACTATGTGGTTTCGGGGTCCAAGACCTACATCACCAATGGCCAGAACGCCGACCTGATCATCGTAGTGGCCAAGACCGATCCGGACGCCGGCTCGAAGGGCATCTCGCTGGTCCTGGTGGAGGCCGACCGGGAGGGCTTCAAGCGCGGCCGCAACCTCGACAAGGTAGGCCAGAACTCGGCCGACACCTCGGAGCTGTTCTTCGAGGAGGTTCGGGTCCCGATCACCAACTGCCTGGGGGAAGAGGGCCGCGGCTTCGCCTACCTGATGAGCCAGCTGCCGCAGGAGCGGCTCGGCATCGCGGTGTCGGCGCAGGCGGGCGCGCAGCGGGCCTTCGACGAGGCGGTGAAGTTCACCAAGGAGCGCAAGGCGTTCGGGCAGAGCGTGTTCGATTTCCAGAACACGCGGTTCACGCTGGGCTCCCTGAAGTCGAAGCTGCAGGCCGGCTGGGCGCACATCGACTGGGCGATCGCGCGGCACCTGCAGGGCAAGCTGACGGCTGCGGAAGGCTCGGCCGCCAAGCTGTTCCACACCGAGCTGCAGTGGGAGGTGGTGGACGCCGCCCTGCAGCTGCACGGCGGGGCCGGCTACATGAACGAGTACCCGATCGCGCGGCTGTGGCGTGACGCCCGCGTGCAGCGGATCTACGGCGGGACGAGCGAGATCATGAAGGAGGTCGTCGCGCGGTCGATCTGATTTCCCTTCTCCCGTCGGGAGAAGGGTAGGGATGAGGGCGGCGCAGCGATCCAATCGGCAGAGCGAGGGGCCGATTGTCCGCAGGCCCTCGGCCCCTCACCGTGCGGGCGGTGAGGCACAGCCGCCCTCACCCTGCCCTCTCCCAAGGGAGAGGGTTAGCGCCGAACCACCTCGCCGCCTTTCATGACGAACACCGGGCGTTCCAGCACGCGGACGTCGGCGAGCGGGTCGCCCTGGACGCCGACCAGGTCGCCGAACGCGCCCGGCGCGACGCGGCCCACGTCCTTCTCCTGTCCAAGCGCCTGGGCCGCGTTGAGCGTGGCGGACTGGATCGCCTGCAGGGGCGTCGCGCCATAGCGGACCATGACGGCGAACTGCTTGGCGTTCTCGCCGTGCGGGAAGATGCCGGCGTCGGTGGCGAAGGCCTGCTTCACGCCGCCCTTCAGGGCCTTACGGAAGTTCTGCCGCTGCAGTTCGCCGATCTCGCGGTCCTTCCTGAGGTTGTCCTCCAGGACGCCGTTCTTCTTGCCCTCGGCCTGGGTGTAGTCGGTGTTGTAGATGTCCATGTCGAACACCGTCCCGCGCTGGGCGGCGAGGCGGATGCCCTCGTCGTCCACCAGGCTGACGTGCTCGATGGTGTCGACGCCGGCGCGGATGGCGTCCTTGATGCCCTCCGGCCCGTGGGCGTGGGCGGCGACCTTCAGGCCGGCCATGTGGGCCTCGTCGACGACGGCTTTCATCTCCTCGAGGCTGAGCTGCTGGGCGCCCACCCGGGGGCCGCGGGAGAAGACGCCGCCGGTGGCGCAGATCTTGATCATCTGGGCGCCGTACTTCTTGGCGGTGCGCACCTTGCGGCGCGCGTCCTCGGGCCCGTCGATGGTGTAGGGGCTGACCTCGGCCATGGACGGCGGGAAGAAGGTCGAATCGCAGTGGCCGCCGGTGGCGCCCAGGGCGTAGGTGGCGGTGACCACCCGCGGGCCGGGGACGAAGCCCGCGTCGATCGCCTCGCGCAGGCCCACGTCGGCATAGGCCTCGGAGCCCACGTTGCGCACCGTGGTGAAGCCGGCCTCCAGGGTATCCTTGGCGTGCCGCGTGCCGATCACCGTCCAGAAGGCGTCTGAGAACTCCAGGTAGGTGTAGCCCCCGTACTTCGGCGACGAGGTCAGGTGGACGTGCATGTCGATGAGGCCGGGCAGCAGGGTGACGCCCGGCAGGTCCACCCGCTGCGCGCCGGCCGGCGCCGCGTCGCCCGCACGGCCGACCGAGACGATCCGGCCGTCGGTGATCACCACCACGGGCCGCTCGACATACCGCCCGGTCGTGACGTCCAGCAGCCGGTCGGCGGTGACCGCCACGGTGGCGGCCTGCGCCGTTCCCGCCAGCGTCAGGGCGGCCACGGCCGCGCCCAGTGCGATCTTCATGCAAGCTCCCCCTTGGATGCGCGGCGACGCTAGCACGGCGCCGGCGTGGTGACAGGGGCCCCTCCGTCCGCTAAGCGGACCCACCGGATTTCGAGGGAGCGGCGGGCGCGGTGAGCCAGGTGACCGAAGGCCAGGGCTGGGCAACGGCCAAGACGCTCGCCGAGGCGCTGCCCTACATCCAGATCTACGACCGCGAGACCGTGGTCATCAAATACGGCGGCCACGCCATGGGCGAGGAAGAGGTCGCCAAGCTGTTCGCGGCCGACACCGTGCTGCTGAAGATGCTCGGCGTGCATCCGGTCGTGGTGCACGGCGGCGGGCCGCAGATCTCTGCGTGGCTCGAGAAGGCAGGCGTGAAGTCGACCTTCATCGATGGGCTGCGGGTCACCGACGAGGCGACCATGGAGGTGGCCGAGATGGTCCTGTCCGGCGCGATCAACAAGGAGATCGCCAACTGGATCACCCAGGCCGGCGCCGAGGCCGACGTGCGCGGCGTCGGCCTGTCGGGCAAGGACGCCCGGCTGCTGGTGGTGGAGAAGGTCACCCGCACCAAGAAGGACCCCGAGAGCGAGGTCGAGCGGATGGTCGACCTGGGCTTCGTCGGCGAGCCCAAGAAGGTGGACCCGACCATCCTCGACGCCCTGATCCACGCCGAGGAGGACTACATCCCGGTGGTGGCGCCGATCGGCGTCTCGGAGGCCGGCCAGACCTACAACATCAACGCCGACACGGTGGCCGGCGCGATCGCCGGCGCCCTGGGCGCCAAGCGCATGCTGCTGCTCACCGACGTGGCCGGCGTGCTGGACAGGAACGGCGAGCTGATCCGCCAGCTGAGCGTGGCAGAGGCGAAGAAGGCGATCTCCGACGGCGTCGCCACCGGCGGCATGATCCCCAAGCTGGAGACCGCGATCGCGGCGGTGGAGGCCGGGGTGGAGGCGGTGGTCATCCTCGACGGGCGCAGGCCGCACGCCATGCTGGTCGAGCTGTTCACCGAGCACGGGGCGGGGACGCTGGTCTGCGAATGAGCGCCGACCTTCGGCATATCGAGACCTGGCTCTTCGACCTGGACAACACCCTCTATCCGGCCGAGTCCGGCTTCATGGGCGAGATCGAGAAGCGGATGACCGCCTTCGTGGAGCGGGCGACCGGCCTACCGCGGGACGAGGCCTATGCGCTGCAGAAGGCCTACCTGCGCGAGCACGGGCTGACGCTGATCGGGATGATGCGGAACCACGGGATCGACCCGCGCGAGTTCCACGCCATCTTCCACGACATGTCACTGGACGCCCTGGCGCACGACGAAGCGCTGGTGGCGGCGATCGAGCGGCTGCCGGGGCGGCGCCTGATCTTCACCAACGCCGACGACGTGCATGCCGAGCGGGTGCTGGCGCGGCTGGGGCTCAGCCATCTGTTCGACGACGTCTTCCACATCGCGCTGACGGACTACAACCCGAAGCCCAGCAAGCGCGCGTTCGAGGCCATGGACGCCGCGCACGGGATCGATCCCCGCGTCACGGCCTTCTTCGAGGACTCGGAGCGCAACCTCGAGCCCGCCGCCGAGCTCGGCATGACCACCGTGCTGGTGGGCCCGCACGCGGCCGCCTCCACCGCCCCCTTCGTCCACCACCGCACCGAGACGCTGGCGACCTTCCTGAGCGAGGCGCAGCTGAAGGAAGCCGCATGAACGCCATCACGCCCGAAGACCTGAAGACCGAGATCGAGGCCGCCTGGGCCGCCCGCGACGGGCTGAACACTCAGACCAAGGGCCCGATGCGTACGGCGGTCGACGAGACGCTGAACCTGCTCGACTCCGGCCAGCTGCGGGTCGCCGAGCGCGGCGCGGACGGCGCCTGGCATGTGAACCAGTGGGTGAAGGAGGCGATCCTGCTCTCCTTCCGGCTGAACGCGAACCAGGTGATGCGGCCGGGGCCCTACTGGGACAAGGTCCCGCTGAAGTTCGACGGCTGGGACGCCCCGCAGTTCGAGGCCGCCGGCTTCCGCGCCGTGCCCGGCGCGGTCGTCCGCCGCGGGGCGTACGTGGCCCGCAACGTGGTCCTGATGCCGTCCTTCGTGAACATCGGCGCCTATGTGGACGAAGGCACGATGATCGACACCTGGGCCACTGTGGGCTCCTGCGCCCAGGTGGGGAAGAACTGCCACATCTCCGGCGGCGCGGGCCTGGGCGGGGTGCTGGAGCCCCTGCAGGCCAACCCCACCATCATCGAGGACAACTGCTTCATCGGCGCCCGTTCCGAGGTGGCCGAGGGCGTCATCGTGCGCGAGGGCAGCGTGCTCTCCATGGGCGTCTACATCACCTCGACCACGCCGATCGTCGACCGCAAGACCGGCGAGACGCGGCTGGGCGAGGTGCCGCCCTACTCGGTGGTGGTGTCCGGCTCGCGGCCCAACCCGGTGGACCCGGCCCTGCCCTCCACCTACTGCGCGGTGATCATGAAGACGGTGGACGAGCGCACGCGGTCGAAGACGTCGACCAACGAGCTGCTGCGGGACTAGCGCTTGCGCCCGCCCTCGTCCGGATAGGGCGTCCCGTCGCGGTGGCGGTAGACGCTGTCCGGCCCAACGATCATGTCGAGGTCGGGATAGTCGCAGTGGTCGTCGTCGGGGCTGCGCGTCCCGATCTCCAGCAGGCGCGCGTCGCGGTCGCTGCGGTTGATCAGGTGGTGGCCGTTGGGCTCGCCGGCCCGGAAGGCGGCGCACTCCCCGGCGCGCAGGGTCTGCGCCCCCTCGTCGGTGACCAGCTCGACCTCGCCCTCCAGCACCCAGACGAACTCGTCCTCGGCGGTGTGCCAGTGGCGCTGGGACGACCAGCCGCCCGGCTTCAGGGTCATCAGGTTGACGCCGAACTGGGTCAGGCCGGCCGCGTCGCCCAGCTTCTGCCGGTGGCGGGCCAGGCAGGGCTCGTGGAACGGGGCGGGATAGGCGCTGCCGGTGCGCACGGGCGCTTTGTCGATGTCGATCTTGGGCATGCAGGCTTTCCGGGCTAGGACCGTCCCTAGAGATAGGCAACGGCAGAGCTGGACGCGACCTTGATCGATGCCATCGACCTCACCCGCGAGCTGATCCGCCGGCCTTCGGTGACGCCGGCCGACGCGGGGGCCATGGACGTGGTCGAGCAGACGCTGGCGGGCCTGGGCTTCGCCTGCCGCCGGATGCGGTTCGGGGCGATCGAGAACCTCTACGCCCGCTACGGGACCGCGCGGCCGAACCTCTGCTTCGCCGGCCACACCGACGTGGTGCCTGTCGGCGACGCCGGGAGCTGGTCCAAGGACGCCTTCGCCGCGGAGGTTGTCGAGGGCGTCCTGATCGGCCGGGGCGCCGTCGACATGAAGAGCGCCATCGCCGCCTTCGCCGCCGCCGCCGCCAACGCCATCGAGGCCGGCCGGGTGAAGGGCTCCCTGTCCTTCCTGATCACCGGCGACGAGGAGGGCGTGGCCACCCACGGCACCAAGAAGGTGGTGGAGGCGCTGCAGGCGGAGGGCGAGGGCATCGACCACTGCATCGTCGGGGAGCCGACGAGCTCCGAGACCTTCGGCGACATGGTCAAGGTGGGGCGCAGGGGTTCGATCAACGTCGACATCAAGGTGGAAGGCGTCCAGGGCCACGTCGCCTATCCGCACCGCGCGGCGAACCCCGTGCCGGTGCTGCTGAAGCTGCTTACGGCCCTACAGACGAAGGTGCTCGACGAGGGCTACCCGGAGTTCCAGCCGTCCAATCTTGAGATCACGAAGATCGACGTGCCGAACACGGCCACCAATGTGATCCCGGGCGTCGCCACCGCGCGGCTCAACATCCGCTTCAATCCGAACCACACCGGGGCGTCGCTCGCGGCCTGGATCGCCGGGGAGGCGGAGAACGCCGTCGAGGGCTTCAAGGGGTTCGCCACGGTCACGCCGCAGATCAGCGGCGAGGCCTTCCTCACCGAGCCGGGGCCGTTCACCGATGTCGTCGCCGCCGCTGTCCGCGATGCCGTGGGCCGGGAGCCGGAGCTCTCCACCACCGGCGGCACCTCCGACGCGCGCTTCATCCGGGCGCTGTGTCCCGTCGTCGAGCTGGGCCTGGTCGGCACGACCATGCACCAGGTGGACGAGCGCGCGCCCGTCGACGAGATCCGGAAGCTGCAGGCGGTCTACGAGCGCCTGATCGCCCGGTACTTCGAGGCGTTCGCCTAGTACTCCACGCCCACGAGATAGAGCCCGTCGGCCGGCGCCACCGGGCCGCAGGCCTTGCGGTCGCGGGCGTCCAGCGCCGCCTTTAGGTCGTCGGCGCTCCAGCGTCCGAGGCCGACCTGGGCGAGGCTGCCGGTCATCGAGCGGACCTGGCGGTGCAGGAAGGAGCGGGAGGCAAAGGCCAGGACCACGTGCCCGCCTTCGCGGCGCACCTGCGCCACGTCGAGCGTCTTCATCGGCGACTTCGCCTGGCAGGCCAGGTCGCGGAAGGTGGTGAAGTCGTGGTGGCCGACCAGCACCTGGGCGGCGGCGTGCATGGCGTCCGCGTCCAGCGGCTTCTTCACGTGCCAGACCCGGCCCTGGTCCAGCGCCGGCGGGCTCTTGCGGTTGAGGATGCGGTATTCGTAGCTGCGCTTCTTCGCCGAGAAGCGCGCGTGCCAGCCGTCCGGGGCCACCGAGGCCTCCAGCACCGAGATCGGGGCGGGCACGAGATGGGCGTTGAGCGCGTCGCGCACCACCTCTGGCTTCCAGTCCTTCTCGAGGTCGATGTGCACCACCTGGTGGGCGGCGTGGACCCCGGTGTCGGTGCGCCCGGCCGCCTGCAGCCGCAGCGTCTCGCCGCAGAACCCCTTCACCGCCCGCTCGATGGAGCCCTGCACGCTCGCCAGCCCGTCCTGCGCCTGGAACCCGTGGAAAGGACGCCCGTCGTACTCGATGTCGAGCCTGTAGCGCGGCATCAGCCGAGCCTCGCCCCGACCGGCAACGCCGTCCCGCGCAGAAAGACCTCCGCGTCCTGCGGCCCGCGGCCCTCGCGCTGCACCCGCAGCAGCCGCACCGCCCCCTCTCCGCAGGCCACCAGGAGGCGGTCGTCCAGCACCTGGCCGGGCGGGCCGTCCACGTCCTCGAAAGCCGACAGCAGGGCCTTCACGCGCACCGGACCTTTCTCGCTCGGCAGCGTGAACCAGGCCCCCGGAAAGGGCGACAGCCCGCGGATCTTGCGGTCGACCTCTTCCGCGGGTTTGGTCCAGTCGATCCGCGCCTCCTTCGTGCGGATCTTCTTGGCATAGGTGACGCCCGCCTCCTCCTGCGCCATCTCGTTCGCCTCGCCGCGTTCGATCTCGGCGAGCGTGCGGACGATCAGCTCGGCGCCGGCCGCCGCCATCCGGTCGTGCAGCGTGCCGGCGGTGTCGCGTGCGTCGATGCGCACGGTGGCGGTCGAGAGCACCGGGCCTTCGTCGAGGCCCTCGGTCATCCGCATCACCTGGACGCCGGTCACCTTGTCGCCGGCCATGATGGCCCGCTGGATCGGGGCGGCGCCGCGCCACCTCGGCAGCAGCGAGCCGTGGACGTTGAAGCAGCCGAGCCTGGGCGCCTCCAGCACCTCGCGCAGCAGGATCTGGCCGAAGGCGACCACCACGGCGCAGTCGAGCTCCAGCGCCCGGAAGCCTTCGATCTCGGCGGGGTCCTTCATCGAGACGGGCGTGCGCACCGGCAGGCCGTGGGCCTGGGCGAAGGCGTGCACCGGCGAGGGCCTCAGCTCGTGGCCACGCCCGCGCGGCGCGGGCGGCTGGGAATAGACGCAGGCCACCTCGTGGCCCGCCGCCACGATGGCGGCGAGCGCCTGGACGGCGAAGTCGGGGGTGCCGAGGAAGGCGAGACGCATGGCGCCTCTTAGCCGCCCCTCGCCAGCAAGGGAACTTGGGCGCAAGCTTAGCCGTTGCCAGCCTCGATCATCGAAGGAGCTCCTCCATGCGCACTCTCGCCTCCGCCGCCGCCATCGGTTTCGCCCTGGCGCTCGCCGCCTGCAGCCAGACGGAGCAGGACAAGGCGCAGGCCAGCGCCAACGAGGCGGCATCCGACGTGAAGGCGGTGGGGGCCGACGTGGGGGAGGACGTGAAGGAAGGGGCCCAGAAGGCCGGCGCGGAGATCAAGGAGGTCACCTCCGATCCCGACGTGAAGGCCGCCGCCGGGGAGGCGAAGGACGCGCTGAAGAACCTGGGCTCGTCGATCAAGGACGCCTCGCGGAACGAGGACAGCTCGACGGGGACGGCGACGACCACCACCACGACCACGAAGAAGACGTACTGAGGGCCAAAGTTGCTCCCCCGCAGGGGGAGCTCTGGCGAGGCCGGTGAAGGGGCTTCAGCTCAGAAGGCGCAGCTGCACGTCGGCGGCGGAAGCCCCCTCCCACCGCTTCGCGGTCCCCCTCCCCTGCGGGGGAGCATCTAGGCCGCCTTGGCCTGCTTCTTGACCTTTTTCACCGCCTGCTCGCGCTTCAGGCGCGACAGGTGGTCGATGAAGAGAACGCCTTCGAGGTGGTCCATCTCGTGCTGGATGCAGACGGCGAAGAGGCCTTCGGCGTCCTCCTCCACCTGCTCGCCCTGGTAATTGAGGTAGCGCAGCTTGACCCGGGCCGGACGCTCCACCTCGTCGTAGATCTCCGGCACCGAGAGGCAGCCTTCCTCGTAGGGGGCGGTCTCCTCAGAGGCCCAGAGGATCTCCGGGTTCACGAAGTAGCGGGGCTGCTTCTCCTCGCCCTGAGGGGCGAGGTCCATGACGATGATGCGCTTGGGCACGCCGATCTGGATGGCGGCCAGGCCAATGCCGGGCGCGGCGTACATGGTCTCCAGCATGTCGTCCATGAGCGCCCGCAGCTCGTCGTCGACCTTCTCGACGGGCTGGGACACCTGCTTCAGCAGGGGGTGCGGGACAACGAGGATCTCACGGACGGCCATGGGCGGGAGGTAGGGTCGCTAATCCTGAGCGTCAAGGTGGGATATCAAGGTCTTAGGCCTCTTCGCCGGCCACCAGCCGCACCGGCGGCGCCTCGGCCTTGCCGAGCTTGGCGAGGGGGCGGACGGCGCTTTCCAGCGGCTCGAGCTGCGGCACTTCCTTGCCCTCGTGGTCGACCTTCAGCTCCTCGAAGCGTCGGGCCTGGCTCAGCACCTGGGTCTCCAGCGAGCCCACGAACTGGTTGTAGCGGCTGACCGCCGCCTCCAGCGCCTTGCCCACCGACCCGGCATGATGGCCCATCACGGCGATGCGCTTGTAGAGTTCGCGGCCGAGGTCGGCGATCTTACGGGCGTTGGCGGCCTGCTCCTCGACGCGCCAGCCGTAGCTGACGGCCTTGCACAGGGCGAACAGGGTGCTCGGCGTCACGATCACGACCCGGCGGTCCATCGCCTCGGTCATAAGGTCGGGCGCCCGGTCGAGCGCCGCGGCCATGGCTGAGTCCAGCGGCACGAACATGGCCACGAAGTCGGGCGAGTTGTCGAACTGGTCCCAGTAGGCCTTGGCCGACAGCCCCGAGACGTGGCCGCGGACGCTCTGCACGTGGCGAAGTCCGCAGGCGTCGCGGGCGGCCTCGTCGGCGGCCTCCTGCAGCTCCAGGAAGGCGTTCAGCGAGCACTTGGCGTCGATCACGAACACCCCGCCGCCGGGCAGGCGCACGGTGACGTCCGGCCGCCGACGGCCCTCCTCGCTGTCGGTGTGGGTCTGCTCCTGGAAGTCATAGCGGTTGGCGAGGCCCGCGGCCTCCAGCACGTTGCGCAGCGTCTGCTCGCCCCAGCGGCCCTGCACGCCGGCGCCGCGGCGCAGGGCGGCCGACAGCTTGCGGGCCTCGTCCTGGGTCGCGACGGAGGCCTGCATCAGCTGGGCGATCTGCTGCTTCAGGCCGCCGGTCTCCTCGGCGCGCTGCTTCTCGACGGCGGCGACCTGTTCCTGGAACTGCTTCAGGGTCTCAGCGACCGGCTTCAGCTGGGCTTCGATCTTAGCCTGGGCGAGCTGCTCGCGGGTGGTGAGCTGCTCCTCGTTCCGCTTCAGGATCGCCTCGGCGACGGTGGCGGCGGACTGGGCGGCCTGGGCCTGCACCATCTGCGCCTGCTCCTCGAGCATGGCCACCCGCGCCTCGGCGGTGGCGGCGCGCAGCCGCTCCTTCACAGCCCAGAAGATGGCGGCCGCAGCCACGGCGAAGCCCGCCAGGGCGAGGATCAGCATCACGTTCATGGGTTGTTCTTTACAGCACCCGGTGATTCCCAGCCACTGTGACGTCATGGCCGGCCTTGTGCCCGCCACCCAGAAACGCAGACCTGCGTCCAGCTGGACCCCGCGCGGTGCTTCTGGGTCCCCGCGACAAGCGCGATGACGCGCATTTGGTGGTGGTGATTACGCCGGCCGCCTGGCGCGCATGGCCTGGGCGATGGTGCCGTCGTCGAGCCAGTCGAGCTCGCCGCCGACCGGGACGCCGCGCGCGAGCATGGTCACCGAAACGTCGGCGTTGGTCAGGCGATCGGCCAGGTAGTGCGCGGTGGTCTGACCGTCGACGGTGGCGGGTAGGGCCAGGATGACCTCACGCACGGCGGGGTCGGCGGCGCGGTTGACCAGCGGGCCGACGCGGATGGCGTCCGGTCCCACCCCGTCCAGGGCCGACAGCAGGCCGCCCAGCACGTGGTAGCGTCCGCGGAAGGCGCCGGCCCGCTCCATGGCCCAGAGCGCGCCCACCTCCTCGACCACGCAGATCAGCGAGGCGTCGCGCTGGCTGTCGGCGCAGATCGCACAGGGGTCCTGGGTGTCCAGGGAGCCGCAGACCTGGCAGGTCTTCACCCGGGCGGCCGCCTCAGAGAGCGCGTCGGCGAGCGGGTTGAGCAGCTGGTCGCGCCGCTTCAGCAGCGCCAGCGCCGCGCGCCTGGCCGACCTGGGTCCCAGGCCGGGGAGCTTGGCGAGCAGGCCGATCAGCCGCTCGATCTCAGGCCCTGCGGAGGCGGCCACCTAGAACTTCGGCATGCCCGGCAGGCCCATGCCGGCCAGGGGCCCGGCGGCCTCGCGCATCATCTCGGCCTGCTGGGCGTCCAGCTTGCGCTTGGCGTCGGCGTGGGCGGCGACGAACAGGTCGGCCAGCACCTCGCCCTCGCCCGGCGCCATCAGGCTTTCGTCGATGTCGACGCGGGCGAGCTCGCCCGTGCCCTTCAGCTGCACCTTGACCATGCCGCCTCCGGAGGTGCCCTCGACCGAGAGCTCCGCCAGCCGCGCCTGGGCGTCCGCGAGCTTCTGCTGCATGGCCTGGGCCTGCTTCATGAGCTGGTTGAGGTCTTTCACGGGCTACTCCCCTTCACCACTACTCATCGTCACTGTCGTCGTCGGGCGCGGGCTCTGCGCCCGTCTCCGCCTGGGCGACGTTGCGTATGCCCACGATCTCGGCGCCCGGGAAGGCCTCCATGACCGAGCGGACGAAGGGGTCCTGCTCGATCTGGGCGCGGACCTCACGCTCCTCGCGCTTCTGCTTCTCCCACAGGCTCTCGGCCCCGCCGCCGCCCTGGGCGACGATCAGCCAGCGCTCGCCGGTCCATTCCTTCAGCCGACCTACCAGCCGCTGGGCCAGGTTGTTCGGCGCGCCGGGCGCCGGCTCGTACTCGATCGCGCCGGGCCGGAAGCTGATCGGCCGGATGTAGCGCTCCACGTCCAGCTTCAGGGCCACGTCGCGCCGCCGGTCGATCAGCGCCAGCATGTCCTCGAAGGTCTGCAGGGTCACCGCAGGCTCGGCGGGGCTGGTCTGCGGCATGGGCCGGCGCGCGACCGCCATGGCGCCTCCGCCCCCACCGCCGCCACCGCCCCCGCCGGAGGATTGGGGTCCGCCGCCGGACGGGCCGGAGGCGGGCGCGTCGCCCGACTGCAGCTTCTTCAGCGCCTCCTCGGGGCCGGGAAGGTCGGCGGCATAGGCCATGCGGATGATCGCCATGTCGGCGGCCGCGGCGGCGTCCGGCGCGCGGCGGACCTCCTCGTAGGCCTTCAGGAGCAGCTGCCAGAGCCTGGAGAGCGTGCCGGCCGAGACCGCGGCCCCCACCGCGGCCAGCCTCTGGGCCTGCTCCTTGGGCATCACCAGCGCCTGCGGCCCGATCGCCTTGGCGACCGAGGCGCCGTGGGTGTGGTCCAGCAGGTCGAGCATCACCTGGTCGGGATTGGCGCCGTAGCCGTAGAGGGTGCGGAAGGTCTCGATGGCCGGGCCCGCCTCGCCGCGCATCACCTGCTCGAAGAGGCTGATGGTCTGCGCCCGGTCGGCGAGGCCCAGCATGTCGCGGATGGCGGCGGCGGTGACCGTCTGCCCGGGCTCGGCCTGGACGATGGCCTGGTCGAGCATCGACTGGGCGTCGCGCACGGAGCCTTCGGCGGCGCGGGCGATCAGCATCAGGCCTTCCTGCTCGACGCGGGCGCCCTCGTTCTCGCAGATCATCTCCAGGTTCTTGATGATCACGTCGGGCTCGACGCGGCGCAGGTCGAACCGCTGGGTGCGCGACAGGATGGTCACCGGGACCTTGCGGATCTCGGTGGTGGCGAAGATGAACTTGGCGTGCGGCGGCGGCTCTTCGAGGGTCTTCAGGAGCGCGTTGAACGCCCCCGTCGAGAGCATGTGCACCTCGTCGATGATGTAGACCTTGTAGCGGGCCTCCACGGGGGCGTAGCGCACCCCTTCCAGCAGCTCGCGCATGTCGGCCACGCCGGTGCGGGAGGCGGCGTCCAGCTCCAGCACGTCCATGTGCCGGCCCTCGATGATCGCCTTGCAGTGGCGGCCCTCGTCCTTCAGCTCGAGGGAGGGCTCGTGGACCGTGTCGGTGTCGTAGTTGAGCGCCCGGGCCAGCAGGCGGGCGGTGGTGGTCTTGCCCACGCCCCGGACGCCGGTGAGCATGAAGGCGTGCGCGATGCGCCCCGTCGCGAAGGCGTTGCGGAGCGTCCGGACCATGGCCTCCTGGCCATAGAGGTCCTCGAATGTGCGCGGCCGGTACTTGCGCGCGATGACGGTGTAGGCGGCGCTCTGGTCAGCGGCGGGCTTCGCCGGCTCGCCGAACATGTCGACGGCGTTGGGGTCACGCTCGGGCGCCTGATCTTCGAGCGTGAGGTCTTCGTCCGCCATCGGGCCTTACGGGGAGAGAGGTGGAGACCGGACGTCGACCCAGAGGTGATCTCGTTGTGGCTGCTGCCTTCCGGCCCTGACCAGGTTGGCGAGGCCTCCGTCCGCCGCCGATCTCCGCGCCCTATATCGCTGCTCGGGAACACAAGCGCAACCCGAGCCGCCCGCCAGGCGAGTGCGACATGACGCGGACGCGGCGGCGCCTTAAGAGTTCCGCCCCATGGCCCTCGACGCCTTTATGAACATCTTCGCCGGCAACCCCCTGGACCGGGCGAGCGACCGGCGGACCAACGCCGGATGGCTCGCCGAGCAGGCGAAGAGCCCCGACGCCCTGGCGCTGGCGCTGTGGAACGGCAAGCCCTTCGTGGAGCCTTCCAAGGACGGCGGCATGCAGATCGCCTACCTGGCCCCGGGCCTCGTGGAAGAGCTGGCCGGGGGGCTGGAGCGGCTGCTGTTCATGGGCTTGTGGAAGGACACCCCGGTGTTCGCCGCCGACCTGGGCGGAAGCGTCGACCCTGGCGAGGGGCCGCTGCAGGGGCTGGGGAAGTTCGAAGACCTGCGGGCCATCGCGCTGAAGGTGCCGGCGCCCGACGCCGCCATCCTGGCCACTGCCAAGGCCATGTTCGAATGGCGCCGCCGGCACGACCACTGCGCCGCCTGCGGCGAGCCCACCCGCATCGTCGACGGCGGCTGGAAGCGCCAGTGCCCGTCCTGCGAGGCCGAGCACTTCCCGCGCACGGACCCCGTGGTGATCATGCTGCCGTTCGTCGGCGAGCGCTGCATGCTGGGCCGGCAGGAGGCCTGGCCGAAGGGCATGTTCTCGGCGCTGGCGGGCTTCCTGGAGCCCGGCGAGAGCATCGAGGAGGCCTGCGCCCGCGAGCTCGCCGAAGAGGCCGGGCTGAAGACCGTGCGCGTCCGCTACCACTCCAGCCAGCCCTGGCCCTACCCCTCGTCGCTGATGATCGGCCTGATCGCGGAGGTGGAGGACGAGGACGCCGCCCCCGACCAGACTGAACTCTCCGAGGTCCGCTGGTTCAGCCGCGAGGAGGCCCGCGACCTGCTGGCGGGGAAGCTGGACGGGGTGGCCGCGCCCGGACGCCTGGCCATCGCCCACCAGCTGATCAAGGCGTGGGTCGAGGAGGCCTAGCCTCGCGTGCGGAACGGATCGGCGGGGTAGACCCCCAGGATCTCGAACTTTTCCGAGAAAAACTGCAGCTCCTCGAAGGCCCGGGCCACGTTGCGGTCCTCGGGCCGGCCGTCGACCTCGGAGTAGAAGAAGGTCGCCGTGAAGGCGCCGTTCTCCATGTAGCTCTCCAGCTTGATCATGTTGACGCCGTTGGTCGCGAAGCCGCCCAGCGCCTTGTAGAGGGCGGCCGGCAGGTTCCTGACCCGGAAGATGAAGCTGGTGATGCAGGGCTGGGTGAAGGGCGGCGGCGGCGGGTCCTTGTCCGCCGTCATGACGAGGAAGCGGGTGGTGTTGTTGTGCTCGTCCTCGATGTCGCGCTGCAGGATCTCCAGGCCGTAGATCTCCGCCGCCAGGGCCGGTGAGACCGCCGCCTTCGTGGGATCGGGGTTTTCGGCGAGCAGCTTGGCGGCGCCGGCCGTGTCGCCGGTGGCCTCGGTCTTCAGCTTCAGGCGGCGGATGGTCTTGCGGCACTGGCCGAGCGCGATGGGCATGCTCATCGCGACCTTCACGTCCTCCAGCTTCACGCCAGGGTTCGCCATCAGCTGGAAATGGATCGGCTTGAACCGCTCGCCGATGATCTTCAGCCCGGATTCCGGCAGCAGGTGGTGCACGTCGGCGACGCGCCCAGCGATGGAGTTCTCCACCGGGATCATGCCGAGCTCGCAGTCTCCGCGCTTCACCGCGTCGAACGCGTCCTCGAAGGAGTCGTGCGGCGCCGGCTCGTAGTCCGGGAAGTGCGTGGCGCAGGCCTCGTGGGAGTTGGCCCCCAGCTCGCCCTGGAAGGCGATGCGTCGCTTGCTCATGAGACCGACCTTGCGTGCTCGCGCGCCCGCTCGAGATCGGACGGATTGTCGACGGAGATCGGCGCATCGTCCGCCACCGCCGCCCAGATGGACAAGCCCAGCTCCAGGGCCCGCAGCTGCTCCAGCTTCTCGCGGGTCTCCAGCGGCGACGGCGGGGCGGTGTTGAACTGCTCCAGGGCCGGGCGGCGGTAGCCGTAGATGCCGACATGACGCCACACCGGCTGGTCGCCGTAGAGCGTCGAGCGGGTGAAGTAGAGGGCCCGGCCGGTGCGGGCGCCGGGCTGCAGCGACAGGATCGCCTTCACCACGTCCGCATTGCCGCGATCGGCGGGCGAGGCTTCGGGCGCGACGACGGTGGCGATATCGCAGGCCGGCTGCTCCGCCAGCAGCCCGGCGCAGGCGGCCAGCACGCCCGGCTCCACGAACGGCATGTCGCCCTGCAGGTTGATGACCACGTCGTGCTCACGGCCGGGGTCCAGCTCCGCCAGCGCCGCCAGGATGCGGTCGGAGCCGGAGGGCAGGTCCGGGTCGGTCAGGACGGCCTCGCCGCCGGCCGCGCGAACGGCCTCGACGATCGCCGAATCACCGGCCGCCACGGCCACCGGACCGGCCCCTGCCGCCTGCGCCTGGCGCAGCACGCGCACGATCATCGGGACACCGCCGATATCCGCCAGGGGCTTCCCCGGCAGGCGGGTCGCGGCCATGCGCGCGGGGATGAGGACGATGGGATTCATGGGGAGCTTGAGGCGGTTGCGCCCGCGCCGGTAGCGTGTAAGAGAGCGGCGCGCAATAAGCGGCGGGATTCCTGCTGCGCCGGCCGCTGCGCGGCGGGCTGAGGAGAGGGCCTTTTTAGGGACGACATGAGCGACCTTACCTTCAACAAGGTCGCCGGCGCAGTGCTGGCGACGGGCCTGGCCATTGTGGGCCTGCGCGAGCTCTCCGCAGGCGTGTTCGCTCCCGAGGAAGTCGAGAAGCCCGGCTATGCCGTGGCGGTGGCGGAAGAGACCGGCGGCGGCGCGGCCGCGGCCGATGTTCCCATCGACTGGGGCACCGTCCTGCCCACCGCCGACGTGGCCGCGGGCCAGGCGGCGTTCGCCAAGTGCTCCTCCTGCCACAACGCCGACCCCGGCGGCCCGAACGGCACCGGCCCGGCTCTGTATGGCGTGGTCGGCCGCAAGCCGGGCAGCCATGCGGGCTTCGCCTATTCGCCGGCCATGGTCGATCTGGGCGGCAAGGTTGCCCAGTGGGACGACCAGCACCTGAACGAATTCCTGCAGTCGCCCCAGAAGTACCTCCCCGGCACCAAGATGACCTTCGTCGGCCTGAAGAAGGCCGAGGACCGCATCAACATGATCGCCTTCCTGCGGTCGAAGGGCGGCAGCCTGCCGGTGCCGGCCCCGAACCCCGCCGCGGCGGCGGCTCCGGCCGCCGGCGCAGCGCCGGGCACCGCCCCGGGCGCGGCCGAAGGCGGTCAGCCCACGGCCACGGGCTCCACCGCCACGCCGGCCACCGGCGCGGGCGGCCCCGCCGGCCAGGGCACCGGGGCTCCTGCCCCCGGCTCGCCCAGCGAGGCCCGCTCCAGCGCCGCGGCGCCCGGCGCCTCGTCAGACAACCGCCCGAACCCCTAGATCCGGCGGAAGCCGGTCACCTCGCCGAAGCTGTTGGCCTTGATGCGCTCGATCGCCTGATCGAGCGGCTCGATGGCGACGGCCATGTGATGCCCGTTGGCGTGGATGATGCGCTCGGTGTCGAGCGCCATGGCCACGTGGCCCTTCCAGAAGGCCAGGTCGCCGCGGCGCACCTCGGCGCGGGTGATCGGCTCGCCCATGGGCTCTTGCTGGTCGGCGTCGCGGGGACAGGCGCGGCCGCAGGCGAGCAGCGCCTGCTGGACCAGGCCCGAGCAGTCCAGGCCCAGGCTCTCGCGGCCGCCCCACAGGTAAGGGGCGCCGATGAACCGCTCCGCGACCGCAGCGGCGTCTGTCTCGAACAGGCCGATCGGGGCCAGGTGCTCGGCGGTGACCCAGCCGGAGCCGGCGACCTTCGCCAGCCGGCCCTCGTGGGCCTCGACAGTGACAAGGGAATTGATCGAATAGGGGCCCATCGCCCGCGTTTTGATGGACGCCTCGGCGAAGGAGTAAGTGCGGATCGCGGCGATCCGGTGGGTGGGCGCTGGGCCGCGGGGGGAGAGCGCGGCGGCCTCCACGAAACCGCAGTAGCCGTCCCGCGGCGCCTGGCCGAAGAGGAACGCGCCCTCCTCCTCCAGCACCTCGAAGGCCTCGCCGAACAGCAGCTGGTCCATCTGCTCGGAACTCGCGTCCGGGGCGCGGCGGATGGCGGCGGCCGGGACCGCGCAGGTCATCGGCTTGGGGTCGAGGTAGACCTCGGCGGCCGCGACGCCCTCAAGCGAGCGCGCCGCGACCCCGTCGCGCAACGGAGTGATGCGCGTGTCGAGCGTCAAGCGAACCGCTCGCGGATCATGGCGTAGAGGCCGCGGATGGCCATGGCCTCGCCGCCGACCGGATGGCCCGGCCTGGCCCGCGCGTTCCAGGCGAAGATGTCGAGGTGCGCCCATGGCCCCGCCGGTGCGAACCGCTGCAGGAACAGCGCCGCCGTGACGGCGCCGGCCTGGGCCCAGGCGTCGGGATCGTTCTTGATGTCGGCGATGTCCGTGTCCAGCGCGTCCGCATAGGGCTTCCAGAGCGGCATGCGCCACAGCGGGTCGGCCTGCTCGCGGGCGTGGCGCGCGATGGCCTCGGCCAGCTCCTCGTCGTCAGTGAAGAACGGCGGAAGCTGCGGCCCCAGGGCCACCCGCGCCGCGCCCGTCAGGGTGGCGAGGTCCAGCGTCAGCGCCGGCTCCAGCTCGGCGGCGCGGGTGAGCGCGTCGGCCAGGATCAGCCGGCCCTCGGCGTCGGTGTTGCCGACCTCGATGGAGAGCCCCTTCCGGGAGGCCAGCACGTCGCCGGGCCGCATAGCGTCGCCGGCGATGGCGTTCTCGACCGCCGGGACCAGCACCGCCAGCCGCACCGGCAGGCCGGCGGCCATGATCATGCGACCCAGGGCCAGGGCATGCGCCGCGCCGCCCATGTCCTTCTTCATCAGCCGCATGCCCGCCGACGGCTTGATATCGAGGCCGCCCGTGTCGAACACCACGCCCTTGCCGACGATGGCCACCAGCGGCCGGCCGGGCTCACCCCAGGTGATCTCGATCATGCGCGGCGCGCGTTCCGGCACGGCGGCGCGCCCGACGGCGTGCACGGCCGGGTAGTTGGCCTCCAGCAGGGCGTCGCCGGTCACCACCGTGATCTGCGCCCCATGCTGCTCGGCGATCTCGCGCGCGATGGTTTCGACCTGCAGAGGGCCCATGTCGTTGGCCGGGGTGTTGATCATGTCGCGGGCCAGCGCGCAGGCGTGCGCCACCTGCCGCAGTTCCGCGACGTCGGCGCCATCCGCCACCAGAACCGCACGCTCGGATTTCGCCTGCTTGTAGCGGTCGAACCGGTAGCTCCCGAGCGCGAAGGCGAGCGCCGCCCGATCGCGAGCGATGACCTCCGGCGCCTGGGCGATCCGGTAGGCGCCCGCCGGCAGCTTTGTCGGCAGGCCTCGGAAGGCCATGGCGTCGGGCGTCTCGCCAAGGCCGAAGAGGACGCTCGCCAGCTTGCCGTCCTCGCCAGGGACCAGCAGGACCTGCCCGGCCTTGGCCTTGAACTTGGAGAGCGCGGCGTACCCCGCAACGAACGGCGGGGTGGCCGCGAGCGTCGCCTCGAGCTCGCCGCCGGCGATCGCCTGGATCGGGGTGACGGGGCCGTCGAAGGACGGAACGAGGACGTCGGTCATGGCAGGGCTCGGACGGCGGGAGGAGACGGAGGGCTTCCTCTCTCCCATCCGCGGCGGCTAGCGCAAGGCCTGGAAGGCGTCCACGAACGGGGAGCCCGGAAACGCGGCCAGGGCGCCGACCGCGATGGCCAGACCGTAGGGCACGTTCTCGTCGGGCTCGGCCAGCCTGGCGAACCACGGCGGGCCGCTCAGCACCAAGGGGCGGACAAAGGGCGAGCGCAGGCCGAGCAGGCCCATGGCCAGGGCGCCGCCCGCGAGGCCGGTGATGGCAAGATAGGGCACGGCGGCGTTCCAGCCCAGCCACAGGGCCGCGGCGGCGAACAGCTTGGCGTCGCCGCCGCCGATCCAGCGCAGGGCGAACATCGCCATGCCGGCCACCAGCGCGAGCGCGCCCACGCCGACGTGGGCCCCCCCCGTCGGCAGCGGCATGCCGGCCGCGAGAGCCGCCAGCGGGAAGAGCCCGACCAGCCCCAGCGAGATCCAGTTAGGAATGGTGTAGCTGACCGCGTCCTTAAGGGCCGCGGTGATGACCAGCGCCGGGAAGGCGAGCGCAATCAGGGCGGCGACCAGGGGCAGCATGGGGCCCAGAATGGCGCGGGCGGGTGAACGGAGCGTTGCGCCCAAACGAAGAACCCCCCGCCGGCTGGGCCGACGGGGGGTCCTGGGAAATCAGACCTGGAGAGGTCGACTTACTGCGGCAGAGCCGTCGACACCTTGCCGAACGTGCCCACCAGCTTGCCACCCATGGTGGTCAGGGCGGTCACGAGCACGACGGCGACCAGAGCGGCGATCAGGCCATACTCGATGGCGGTGGCGCCGGACTCGTCCTTGGCGAAGCGAGCGATGAACTTGGACATGTTGAACTCCTTATCTGTCGCGAGCGGGCTGAAGCTAAGCCTGCTCGCCCGATACAGCCTCAAGTTCGCAGGTCTCGCTTAATTGCCAGTAAACAAGCGAGTATTGACGCGAAAATTGTGTAGTGAATACATGTTCATAGTGTGTATCCGTTAACCAAGGGCTCCATTTCCCCTCGGCGAGCCGCCTCCACTTAAGCGTTGCTTATCCATAGGCTCGCGAGCGGCTTTCAGGCGAGCGCGCCGTCCAGTTCGCGCAGATCGGGCCAGAGCGGGACCTTCCGGCCGTCCAGACGGTCCACGGGCCGCAGGCCGATCAGGCTGTTGCTGAGGAAGATCCCGTCGGCCTGGCGCAGGATCTCCGGCCCGGCGCGCACCGCCCGCACCGGCTCGCCCTGCGCCGCGGCGGCGGCGATCACCCGGGCGCGGGTGATGCCGGCCAGCACGCCGCAGTCGAGGTGCGGGGTGTAGAGCCGCCCGCCCGAGACCCAGAACAGGTTGGCCGCCGCCGCGCAGGCGATCTCGCCGCGGGCGTTGAGCATCAGCGCCTCGTCGGCGCCCTTCGCCCGCGCCTCCGCCCGGGCGAGCACATTGTCGAGATAGGCGAGCGTCTTCAGGCGCGACGTCGGCGAGCCCTCGTTGCGGCGCACCTTGCTGGTGACCAGCCTGGCCGGCTTGTCCGGCTTCACCGAGGGCGCGGCGGTCGCGAACAGCACGGGCTGCAGCGCCTCCGGCCGGTCCAGCCCCCGGCCGCCGGGCCCCGCCGTCAGCGTGAGGCGCACGGCGGCCCGCCCGGCAATCCCTTCCAGAGCCTCCCGCATCCGCCGCTCCGCCTCGCCGGAGTCGGGCGCGGGCAGTCCAAGGACCCTACAGCCCTGGGCCAGCCGGTCGAGGTGCGCCGGCAGGCGCTTTATCGCCCCATCCTCAGCGAGCACGGTCTCGAACAGCCCGTCGCCGAGGGTCAGGCCGCGGTCGGTGGGCTCGATCACGCCAGCCTGCGTCCGCCGCCGCGCACGAAGGTCAGCAGCACCAGGCCGATCACCAGCAGCACGATGATCATGGCGAAGCCGCCCTGCTGTGTCTTGGTGATGGTGGTGCCGAGGTTCACGAGGGTGGGCGCGAGCCACATGGTGGCGACGCCCGAGAGCGCATAGACGCCGAAGAACGCGCCGGTCTGCTCCGGCGGCGTCAGCCGGGTCAGCGTCGTGCGGCTGGAGGCGTACTGGGCGGTGATGAAGATGGCGTTCAGGAAGCCGATGCCGATGAACGCCCAGTCCGGGGCGGTCCGGAACACCGGCCCGTCCCACAGCGGCGCATGGGCGGCCGCATCGTACGGCCAGAGGTAGAAGATCCGGTCGGGCGCGATCCCCAGCATGGCGGTCAGGCACACGGCGGTGGCGGCGATCTCGATTATCAGCGCCCACTTCGGCCCGACGCCCGCATCCAGCCATCGCGCCACGAAGCCGCCCAGCACCGCGAACACGCTGAGCATGATTCCGTAGGCCAGCATCTCCAGCGCGCCCCACTTCATCACCCCGATGGCGTAGACGCCGGCGTAGATCAGCACCGCGTTCATGCCGTCGACAAAGAACATCCGCGAGACCAGGTAGACGACCGCGTCCTTGTAGCGGCGCACCGTCTTCAGCATGCGGGCGAGCTCGGCCGCCCCGTCCGCCCACGCCTTCAGCATCGGCACGCCGGTCCTGGGCGCGTCCGGGGTGATCAGGAACAGCGGGATCGATCCCACAAGCAGCAGCCCGGCCGCCATCAGCGCCACTACCCGCTCCGGCTCGTGGGTGGCTGGGTCGAGGCCGAACAGCGGGGCCGAGGGGACCCAGCCCCAGTCCACCTTGCCCGGCAAGGCGAACGCCCAGGCGGTGAAGGCGAGCGCGACGACCGAGAACAGGTTGCCCAGCGACAGGGCCAGACCCGAGGCCTTGTGCGCCGCCTCCAGGCCGGCGGCCCGGATCAGCATCGCGTTGTGCAGCACCTCGGCGTAGACGAACAGCAGCCGCGCCCCGATGTAGAGCACGGCGATCATCCCCAGCGTCATCGCCCCGCCGGGCGCGGCGAACCACAGCGCCGCGATCATCGGGACCATCAGGCCGACGATGATCCCCAGCCACGGCTTCCTGGGCCCCAGCTTGTCGATGGAGGCGCCCAGGAAAGGCGCGGTGAACACCACCACCCAGCCGATGATCTGGTCCCAGCGGGAGATCATCGCCTGCCCGGCCACCGGATCGGTCACCAGCACCGAGGCCACATAAGGCATGAAGATGTAGATGGTGACGAGGATGATGAACGGGTCGCGCCCGCCCTGGTGGATCGACCAGGCGTAGCCCCCGGGCCGAAGCTTCCCGTCCCCGCCGGCCATGGCGATGGTCGGCGGCTCGACCACAGCGGCCGGGCCGTCGGCGTCCAGAGGCTTGGGCTCGCTCACGTTTCCGTCCCCCCGCGTTGCAAGCCGCCTCTTGCCGGGCGGTCAGCGGGACCTTAGCCGCGAAGCCTCCAGCCGGCCAACCGCCCTTCGGCCGCCAATAGGGCGGCGCGCACATCCGCCGGCCGGCCCTGGGCCGTGAGGGCGTCGCAGAGCGCGGTGAGGCACAGCCGCACGTGCCAGGGCGTCGCCGAGGCGCCCATCAGCCCAATCCGCCAGACCTTGCCCTTCAGCGGCCCAAGGCCCGCGCCGATCTCGAGGTCCCACTTCGCCAGCACGTGGGTGCGGACGGCGGCCTCGTCGATGCCGTCGGGCACGAGCACGGCGTTGAGCTGCGGCAGGCGGTGCGGCTCGTCCACCAGGAAGCGCAGGCCCACGGCCTCGAGCCCGGCGGCCAGCGCCTCGTGCATGCGCGCGTGGCGGACGATGGCGGCCTGCTGGCCCTCCTCGAACAGCACCACCAGCGACTCGTGCAGCCCGTAAAGCGCGTTCACCGGCGCGGTGTGGTGGTAGGTCCGCCCGCCTTCGCCGCCCCAGTAGCTCATCAAGAGGTTGAAGTCGCAGAGCCAGTTCCTGACCTTCTCCTTGCGCGCGGAGATGGCGGCCTGGGCCCGGTTCGACAGCGCGATCGGCGACAGGCCGGGTGGCGCCGACAGGCACTTCTGGGTCCCGGAGTAGACCACGTCGGCGTCCCAGGCGGCCACGTCCACCGCGATCCCCCCCAGCGAGGTTACGCAGTCTACGATGGAGAGCGCCCCGTGCTTGCGCGCGATCGCGCAGAGGGTGGCCGAATCGCTGCGGGCTCCCGTGGAGGTCTCCGCATGGACGAAGGCCAGCACCTTGGCCGGGGCCTGCTCCAGCGCCTCCTCGACCCACGCCGGGTCGACCGGCTTTCCCCACTCATGGTCGACAGTGACCACCTCGGCCCCAGCGCGGCCGGCCATGTCGGCCATCCGGCCGCCGAACGCGCCGTTGACCGCGATCACCGCCCGGTCGCCCGGCTCCAGCAGGTTCATGATCGCCGCTTCCATCCCCGCCGTGCCGGGCGCGGGCAGCGGCACGCAGGCGTGGTCGGGGGCGTTGAACAGCCGCTGCAGGGCCTGCTTGATCTCCTCCATCAGCCCCTGGAACTCCGGATCCAGGTGGCCGACGGTGGGCCGCGCCAAGGCCTGGAGCACGCGGGGGCTCACGTCGGAGGGGCCTGGTCCCATGAGGACGCGGCGTGGCGGCTGGAAGCTCTGCATCGCAACTCCGTGAATAACGGCGAGGTGATTAGGCGCGCGGGCCGCCCCTGCGCAATCCTAAGTGCAGGCTTCTCCCAAGAGGTCTGTCCCTGAAGCGCCCGTCACGGTTTGCGGAGACCGTGGCGGGCGCGGCTGTTTTCAGCCGCCGAGCAGGCGCTCGTGGATGCGTTCGCGGAGCGCGGCGTCGACGCCCAGGACATCTTCGAGGTAGGCGTCCAGCGAGCCGTGCGCTCGGCGGATGACCTCGAAGGCAGTCTCCAGGTATTCCGGCTGCACCGAAACGGCGAGCCGCAATGCCTCATCGTCGACGCTGACACCGCAGGTCTCCTGCAGCCACGGCCCCAGGAAATCCATCTTGCGCGCCATCCGGCTCTCGTCGTTGGTCAGCAGGTAGTCGGCCATCAGGTCGTCGTAGCTGACGCCCGTGATGTGGTGCGTGAGCGCGCAGATCAGCCCGGTGCGGTCCTTCCCCGCCGCGCAGTGCACCACAATCGCTCCATCGACCTCGGCCAGAGTGCGGAAGTAGCGGGTGTAGAGGTCGATGTGCCGCTTCTGGAACGGCGCGATCCGGTAGTACTCCAGCGCGTCCTGCCGGAACCACTCGCGTTCCACGCGGCCCTTGCCGCGCAGCATGTCGGCCCAGTCCGGGTGGTCGGAGAGGATATCGTTCTCCACCACGGCCGCGCCGAACCCCGGCCACCGCTTCGACGGCTCCCGCGCCCGCTCCTCCGGCCGGCGCAGGTCGATGATGGCGGCAAGCCCCAGGTCCCGCATCCGCTGCAGATCGGCCTCGGTGGCGTAGGCGTGGTTGGCGGAGCGGTAGAGGACGCCCCGCCGGACGCCTCGCCCGCAGGCGGTGGCGTAGCCCCCGAAGTCGCGGAAGTTCTCGATGCCTTCGAAGTCGATGTGCCGGGTCATGGCCTCACCTAGTCGGAGTCGGCGGCGGAATCGAGATGGCGGCGAGGCATTGCTATGGTGGCGCCATCACTGTCACGCTTGCCGTGACCAGGGGGGATAGACCTGAGATGACCCGGCTCCTGAGCGCCATCCTTGCGGCGGCCATCGCCGCGGCGCCGATTGCTGCGACCGCCCAGCCCGTACGGCGCCCGGCGGCCGTCGAGACCGTGCGCGTCGACAAGGCCCGGATCGACGCCGCCCTGGCCGACATGGTGGCCAGCGGCCGCGCCGCCGGGGTCTCGGCCCTGGTGTGGCAGGACGGCCGGGAGCGCTACTTCGGGACGTCCGGCTTCGCGGACCGCGAGGCGCGCCGGCCGATGACCCGGGACACGCTGGTGCAGATCTGGTCCATGACCAAGCCGGTCACCGGCGTCGCCCTGATGCAGCTCTGGGAGCAGGGCCGTTTCCAGCTGGACGACCCCGTCGCCCTCTACCTGCCGGAGTTCGGCGCCATGCGCGTGCTGGCCGGCAAGGACGCGGCGGGCCAGCCCACCTATGGGCCGGCCTCGCGGCCGATCACCGTCCGCGACCTGATGCGCCATACCGCCGGCCTCTCCTACGGCATGCGCGGCACGCCGGTGGACGCCGAGTACCGGCGGGTGGACCCGATGAACCTGCAGAACGACCTGCCGGAGATGGGCCGCCGGATCGGCGGCCTGCCCCTGCTGTTCGATCCGGGCAAGGAGTGGAGCTACTCCTCCTCGGTCGACGTCCAGGCCCTGCTGGTCGAGAAGCTCGCGGGCCAGCCGTTCGAGGCCTACGTCCGCAGCCACATCCTCGCGCCGCTGCGGATGAAGGACACCGCGTGGACGCAGCCGCCGGCGAACCTGCCGCGGCTCGCCGCCACCTACGATGGCCCGGCGGGGAAGCTCGTCCGCCAGCCGGACGAGCGGACCCGCGTGATGAACTTCGGCCCGCGGCGGCTGACAATGGGCGGGGCGGGCCTGGTCTCCTCCATCGACGACTACATGCGCTTCGCCCGCATGCTGCTGAACGGCGGCGAGCTCGACGGCGCGCGGATCCTGAAGCCCTCGACCGTCCGGCTGATGGCCACCGACCACCTCGACCCCAGCATCAAGGAGCGCTTCTTCCTGCCCTCGAAGGGCAGCGTAGGCTTCGGGTTCGACTTCGCGGTGCGGACCGGCCAGCCGAACGACCCGAAGGAGAACCGCGGCGCAGTGGGCGAGTTCTTCTGGGACGGCGCAGCCACCACCCTCTTCTGGGTCGATCCAGCCAACCGGCTGGCGGCCGTCTACTTCGTCCAGCGCACCCCCTTCGACGGCACCCTCCACCACGACATCCGCCAGGCGGTGTACGGGGCGAGCTACCTGGGGCCGAAGGGGGACTAGCCCTCCTGGGCGAAGCTGGAGCCGGCGCGAGCCCTAGTTGCGGCGTGAAGGGAGACCGCGCTTGTAGACACCGCCGAAACTCACCCATGCGCCGCCGCAACCGCCGTTGTCGGCCACCACGAGGTAGGGGCCGATCAGACGCAGCCGAGCGCGACAGTCGTCGAGCTGGTCTTCCATGGTGATCTCGAGCACTCCCCGGAGCGGTCGGGCTCGCCCCACGATCTCACCATCGTTGACGTTGCCCGCTTCCGCATCGCGCACGAACACCGCGGTCCCCTCCACCTTGATCTCTGCGCCGGCGCGGCTCAGCCGCAGATCTGCGCCCCGTCCCCATCCGTACCCCGTCGACCAGGCGCCCACCCATGCTGCGGACGGTGGATCAGGGTCGACGGTCATCGGGAGCAGACGTGCTTGGGGAAGCCATCCCGTCGCTCCGCCACGGGCGTTCGGGAAGTAGGTGCAGACAAATGCCCCGGTGGAGGCGCCGGTGACCACGGCGTCTCCCGCCACCACATACGCGCGCTCTTCACACCGCCTGTGGCCGGGGCAGCCCTGCCGATCCCGCTGGAAGCGAACGGGAGGGGCGCCCCGAACCCGGGCCAGGCCAAGCTTCGCGGGGTCGGCCAGGTCCCCTAGCTCCCCCCACTGGCAGTTCTGGGCCGCCGTTGCAGGAGCGGCGCTCCAGCAAAGGGCCAGCAAGGCAAGGCAGGGAAGGTGAACCCGCATTGGCCTCTCCTAGCGGAACGGCGGCTCGTCGAAGCTCCTGAGCTTGCGCGAGTGCAGGCTGGCGCCCTCCTGGCGCAGCAGGTCCATGGTGGCGACGCCGATCTGCAGGTGCTGGCCGATGGCGCGCTCGTAGAAGGCGTTGGCCTGGCCGGGCAGCTTGATCTCGCCGTGCAGCGGCTTGTCCGAGACGCAGAGCAGCGTCCCGTAGGGCACCCGGAAGCGGTAGCCCTGGGCCGCGATGGTGGCGCTCTCCATGTCGATCGCCACGGCCCGGCTCTGGTTGAACCTGAGCGCGCTCAGGGAATAGCGGAGCTCCCAGTTGCGGTCGTCGGTGGTGACCACCGTGCCGGTGCGCAGCCGCCGCTTCAGCACCTCTCCGGTCTCGCCCGTGACCATCTCGGCGGCCCTGTTCAACGCCACCTGCACCTCGGCGATCGGCGGGATCGGGATCTCCGGCGGCAGGACGCTGTCCAGCACGTGGTCGTCGCGCAGGTAGGCGTGCGCCAGCACATAGTCGCCGATGGTCTGTGAGCCGCGCAGGCCTCCGCAGTGGCCGATCATCAGCCAGGCCTGCGAGCGCAGCACCGCAAGGTGGTCGCAGACCGTCTTGGCGTTGGATGGCCCCACCCCAATGTTCACCAAGGTGATGCCGGCGCGGCCCTCGGCCATCAGGTGATAGGCGGGCATCTGGTGCTTGCGCCAGGCGCCGGCGGCTACCGCAGCCTCCGCGTTCGGCGTGTCCTTGGTGACGTAGACGTGGCCGGCCGCCGACAGCGCCGTGTACGGCCCGTCCTGCTGCAGCTGCCCGCACGACCAGCGGACGAACTCGTCGACGTAGCGGTGGTAGTTGGTGAACAGGATGTACTGCTGCACGTGCTCGGCCGGCGTGCCGGTGTAGTGGGCGAGCCTGGCCAGGGAGAAGTCGGTCCGCAGACCGTCGAACAGCGCCAGCGGCCGCGGCCGGTCCGGGTGCATGGTCCACGCGCCGTCGGCGATCTCGTCGCCGATGTGCGCCAGCTCCGTCGTCGGGAAGTGCCGGGCGATCTCCGCCGAGCCGATGTCGGCGAGGGCGATGTCGGAGGCGCCGTCCAGCACGTAAGGGAACGGGATCTCCTGGCTGGAGCGGCCCACCTCCAGCTCGATGTCGAAGTCCTGCTGCAGCAAGGTCAGCTGCTCGACCAGGTAATCCCGGTAGAGGTCCGGCCGCGTCACGGTGATGGCGTATCGCCCGGGATTGCCGATGCGGGCGAAGGCCCGCCCGATCCGCGGGTAGGGCTGGCCCGCGGGCCAGGTGAGCCGCAGCTCGGGGTAGGTGAAGGCCCCGCCGGACCTCAGCGCCGGCTTCGGCGGCGGCCCGCCGGCCAGGAACTCCTTCAGCGCGCCCCTGAGGGCCTCCACGCTCGCGCGGTATTCGCTCTCCAGCCGATCCACGATGCCGGCTGCATCCATTTTCCTCGTCATCGCCGCCTTATAGCCACGCCAGCCCTAACAGGACACCCCACCCCCCTGCCGCGCGGCGGCCGGGATGGACGGCGCGCCGCTTCACGGCCACAAAGGCTCCACCTTCGCCAGCCGGGGCCGCCTGCATGAACCGCCTTTTCACCATCTTCATCGTGGCCGCCATGGTGCTGGGCGTGCTCACGGGATGGGCCATCAACCAGGGGCTCCCGGCGGACCAGGCGAAGACGGTCGCGGGCAACCTGTCGATCATCACCGACATCTTCCTGCGCCTGATCAAGATGATCATCGCCCCGCTGGTGTTCTCGACCCTGGTGGCAGGGATCGCCCACATGGGCGACGCCTCGGAGGTGGGCCGGGTGGGCGTGAAGACCATCGGCTGGTTCATCCTGGCCTCGATCTTCTCCCTGCTGCTGGGCCTCCTCATGGTCCACCTGCTGCAGCCCGGCGCGGGCCTGTCGCTCGCGCCGCCGACCGATACCGCGGCGGCCGCCTCCAGCGTGGACATGTCGAAGTTCACCCTGAAGGAGTTCATCACCCACCTGGTGCCGACCTCCATCGTCGACGCCATGGCGCGCAACGAGATCCTGCAGATCGTGGTGTTCTCGGTGCTCGTCGGCACCGCTGTCTCGGCGATCGACGACCGCGCGCCGGCCGTCCTGCAGCTCGTGGAGCAGGTCGCCTCGATCATGCTGAAGGTGACCGGCTACGTGATGAAGACGGCGCCGCTCGCGATCTTCGCCGCCCTGGCCTCCTCCATCGCCACGCGCGGCATCGAGGTGCTGGGGACCTTCGCGGCCTTCATCGGCGGTTTCTATCTCAGCCTGGGCCTCCTGTGGGGCGCGCTGATCATCGCGCTGGTCATCTTCGTGGGCCGCCGCGGCCTCTCGCTGGTGGCCGCCATCCGGGCGCCGATGCTGCTGGCCTTCTCCACCGCCTCCTCGGAGGCTGCCTATCCGCGGACCTTGGAGGAGCTCCAGAAGTGGGGCGTCTCGCGCAAGGTGGCGTCCTTCGTCCTGCCGCTGGGCTACTCGTTCAACCTCGACGGCTCGATGATGTACTGCACCTTCGCGACGCTGTTCATCGCCCAGGTCTACGGGATCGAGATGACCATCGCGCAGCAGATCACCATGCTGGGCCTGCTGATGATCACGTCGAAGGGCATGGCGGGGGTGCCGCGGGCCTCTCTGGTGGTGATCGCCGCCACCCTCACCTTCTTCGACCTGCCCGAGGCGGGCCTGCTGCTGATCCTGGCCGTGGACCACCTGCTCGACATGGGCCGCTCGGCGACCAACGTGCTCGGCAACTCCGTCGCTAGCGCGGTCGTGGCGAAGTGGGAGAACCAGATCGAGGAGCCGCAGCCCGCCCCCGCTGCGGCCTAACGGCCGTTAAGCCTATCGTTTAACGGGGGATTCGCCTCGTCGGGTCCATTCTAGGCGCCTCCCTTGGTTTGAGGCGTCCCCTTCGCGTGCCTGAGAGCTCCGACATCACGGCGGGTCTGATTGAGCGCGTGGCCGAGCTCGAGGCCGAGCGCGAGCTGACGCTCAGGCTTGCGCAGACGGACTCGCTGACGGGACTCGTGAACCGTGGGGCGTTCACCAGCGCCCTGGTCGAGCGGCTGGAGCAGGCCCGCGCCGAGGGCGGCTCCGTGGCCCTGTTCGTCGCCGACCTCGACCGGTTCAAGCACCTGAACGACACGCTGGGCCACCATGCCGGCGACCTCCTGTTAGCCGAGGTCGGCGAACGGCTGCGGACACTAGCCCAGCCGCACGAGCTGGTCGCCCGCCTCGGCGGCGACGAGTTCGCCCTGATCTCCGACGGCGCCGACGTCGCCCGCCGCGCCCAGGCGCTGGTCTCCGCCCTCGGCCAGCCGCACAGCATCTACGGCCGCGTCGTCGCGCCCGGCGCCTCGATCGGCGTGGCGGTCTTCCCGGACGACGCGCCGGACGCCGCCGACCTGCAGCGTTTCGCCGACATGGCCCTCTACCGCGTGAAGACCCGCGGCGGCCGCCGCTGGAGCGCCTTCGACGCCGAGCTGCGGGCCGAGAACGAGCGTCGCCGCACGTTGGAGGCCGAGCTGCGCCGCGCCCTGCCCGCCGGCGAGATCGTCCCCTGGTTCCAGCCGGTGGTGGATAGCGCCGACGGCCGGACAGTGGGCGTCGAAGTGCTGGCCCGCTGGAACCACCCCGAGCAGGGGCTGCTGTCGCCTGCCGCCTTCGTGCCGGCCGCCGAGGAGCTGGGGCTGATCGGCCGCATCGACGAGGCCGTCTTCGAAGCCGCCTGCCGCCGCGCCGCCCCCTGGGTGGCCGAGGGCTTGATCGAGCTCGTCTCGTGCAACGTCTCCCCGCGCGACCTGCTGGACCCGGCCTTCTCCCGCAAGCTGATCGGCCGGCTGCAGCAGACCGAGCTTCCGGCGACCGCGCTGACCGTGGAGATCACCGAGACCTTCCTATTGCAGGACCTGGCGCTGTCGCGCCGCCATATCGAGCGCCTGGCCGCCAAGGGCGTGAAGATCGCCCTCGACGACTTCGGAATGGGCTATTCCAACGTGCGCGCGCTCATGAACCTGCCGATCGACACCGTGAAGCTCGACCGCACCCTGATCTGCGACGTGGCCAAGGACGCCCGCGTCGCCAAGCTGGTCGGCGCCATGCTGCACGCCGCCCGCGCGCTCGGGGTCTCCATCGTCGCCGAGGGCGTGGAGGACCAGGGCCAGGCGCTGTTTCTGCGCGCCGCCGGGTGCGACCGGATGCAAGGCTACCTGTTCGCCCGGCCCATGCCCGGCGACGAAATGGACGCCCAGCTGCGGGCCGGCCAACACGTCCTGAAGCGCCGGGCGCGGGCTTAAACGAGCCGCCACCGGCCCCATATTCCGGGCATGAGGAACCACCTTCGCACCTTCGTGCTGCTGGCGGCGCTGACGGCGCTCTTCGTGGGCGCCGGCTACATGATCGGCGGGCCCAGCGGCATGCTGATCGCCTTCGGGCTGGCGGCGGCCATGAACCTGGTCAGCTACTGGAACGCCGATAAGATCGTGCTTTCCATGTACCGCGCCCGGGAGGTCGATCCCGCGTCGCCTGAGCCGCTGCTGCGCAACTACCTGAGCGACGTGTTTGAGCTGTCCGACCGGGCCGGCCTGCCCAGGCCGCGGGTCTACGTCATCGACCAGGACCAGCCGAACGCCTTCGCCACCGGCCGCGACCCGAGCCACGCCGCCGTCGCCGCTACCCGCGGCCTGCTGCAGATGCTCGACCGCCGCGAGATCCGCGGGGTCATGGCCCACGAGCTGGCGCACGTGAAGAACCGCGACACGCTGACCATGACCATCACGGCGACTATCGCGGGCGCCATCTCTGCCCTGGCCAACTTCGCCTTCTTCTTCGGCGGCCGCGACGAGGAAGGACGCCCCGCCGGCATGGTCGGCGCCATCGTGGTCGCCATCCTCGGCCCCATCGCGGCCGCGCTCGTGCAGATGGCCATCAGCCGCCACCGCGAGTACGAGGCCGACGCGGAGGGCGCGGCGATCTCGGGCGACCCGGGCGCCCTGGCCTCCGCGCTGCAGAAGATCGAGGCCTACGCCAAGGGCGGCTACTTCAACCCCGACGCCGAGCGCAATCCGGCGACGGCCCACATGTTCATCGTCAACCCGCTGGCCCGCCGCGGCGACAGCCTGTTCTCCACCCACCCGGCGACGGCCAACCGCGTGGAGGCGCTGATGGCGCTCACCGGAAGCGGCCTCGGCGGGCGCGGGACGGCGGTGCCGACCACGCGCCGCGGACCGTGGAGCTGAAGCTCCCTCCGTCAGGCCGGCTGCGCCGGCCCGCCACCTCCCCAGGAGGGGGAGGATTGCCCCATTGCGGTCAACCTTGATGGCTTGATACGGCGGGGCCCGGAGGGAGCCCGCCCCATGCGCCTGATCATCGCGGCCATCGCCGCCGCCCTGATGTGGCTCGCCGGACCCGCCGAGGCCCAGACCACGTCGGCGGCGGCCGCCCAGGTCGTGGCCCGGCATCGGGCGGCGTCGGGCGGTTCGGCCTGGAACCAGCTGCGCGGGCTGCACGAGACCGGCGTCGAGGATGGCGTCCGCTACGAGGCCTGGTACGACCCGCTCCGCTACGGCGTGCGCATCGAAACCCAGGAGCCGGCGGGCAGGCGCGTGCGCGGCTTCAACGGGGTGGGCGCCTGGCAGATCTCCCCGGACCGCGTCATCACCGGCCGCGCGGACCGCGCGAGCCTGGCCCAGGCGCGGTCGCAGGCCTACCTCGCGGCCTGGGCCTTCCTGTTCCCGAGCCGCTTCGCCGCCGACACTGCCCACCTGGGCGTGCGCCAGGCCCGCGGCAGGTCCTTCGACGTGATCCGCGTCCAGCCCACCTCGGGCGAGCCGCGCGAGCTGTGGTTCGACCGGTCGAGCCGGCTGCTGTCCCGCGTCGTCGACCGCACCGGCGGCCGGCCGGTGACCACCGAGCTCTCCGACTACCGGCGGGTGGGCCGGCTGCTGCTGCCGTTCCGCGCCGCCAGCGATCGAGGCGGCCGCCCGAGCCTGCGCCAGGTCGAGGCGGTCACCACCGAGGCCGCCGACCGCACCCGCTTCAGCTGGACCGAGGCCGAGGGCACGCCCCGGCCGCAGTAGGCCTCACAGCACCAGCGGCTTGGCGTAGGCCTCGGCGCAGGCGCGGGTCAGGGTCTCCAGCTCGGAGAACAGCGCCGGGTCGGCGGCCTTGAAGTTGAAGCAGGTCTTGCCCTGCATCCGCTTCTTCAGCTCGGGGGGCACCTTCGCCAGCATGGTGTCGTTCATGTAGAGCGGCATGAGGTGGTAGCTGACGTAGGCCTTCCCCGGCCGCACGGAGCCGAACCACATGGCCTCGTCCGGCTTCCTCGGGTGGGCCCACGGCGCCAGCAGGAGCAGCCCGTCGGGCCCGTCCTTCTTCACCACCATGCCGGGGGCGTTGCGCTTCATCAGCTCGGCGAGCTCGGCGAACACAGGTG
This sequence comes from Phenylobacterium sp., assembly GCF_036563285.1. Classification (GTDB taxonomy): domain Bacteria; phylum Pseudomonadota; class Alphaproteobacteria; order Caulobacterales; family Caulobacteraceae; genus Phenylobacterium. The sequence continues at coordinate 1,090,570 of NZ_DATCMR010000011.1, read as the reverse complement.
CAAAATCGGGCATGGTCGCCTCCCCTGGACGGCCGCCTGTCTGCGCGGCAGGCTGGCATCCTCGAAGAGAACCATGGCTTCCGCAATCCGCATCCTGGCGTTCTGCCTCCTGCTCGCCGCCTGCGCCCGCAGCGGCCCGACCGAGGTGCGCACCCCCATGCAGGCCATCGAGGCGGCGCAGGCCGCGCTGCGGGCCGGCGGGTTGAACGAGCAGGTGGTGGCCGCCAACCGCACCGGGACCGTCTGGACCGTCATCACCCGCTCGAAGAAGAGCGCCAAGGCCGGCCACGTGGTCACCGTGGAGGCGGCGACCGGCAAGGCGTCCTACGAGCCCTACCATTCCGTCCAGCTCGGCCCAGACCGGCCGGCGCGTTGACGGTTTCTCCACCGATGCAGGTCATGCTCGCCGAGCTAGGGAGAGAAGAATGTCCTACCTGCTCATGGCCCTCGGCGGGGCCGCGCCGATCGCGCTGAACGCCGCCATCCTGCTGGTCATCGCCCGCCGCACCGCCGCCGACTAGCGAGCGACGTCGGATGGCAGGGCCCTGCGCCCAGGCCGTCTGCATTTCGCCAACGGCCTCCGAGGCGTAAATCCACTTGAGAAAGACCAGGCGCGGCGTCGCTCGCGACGGCCGTTCCAGCCTGCCACGGTCGCTCAAGGACGCCCAAATTTTTCGAGGTGCTTTATTCGCCGCGCTCAGCTCGGAGAGGCGCCGACGTCCGTGCCGGCCTCGATCTCGTAGCTGCGGATCGTGGCGGCCTGGCTGATCTCCTCGGCCCAGGCCTGCGTCTCGTCCCAGGTGTGGATGTCGCCGCAGGTGCAGCGGAAGGACCGGCTGAACGGCCCGGCGCCGAGGTCAAGGTCGCCGGTACGGTAGCCCGTCGGCACGTCGCCGCGACCGGCTGGGCATGAAATGAGGATTCTGGCCATTCCGTCCAACGGCTGGCCGTGGCGGTTGTTCCGTAACGACAACGCTTTAGACCAGGACACACCCCGTCAGCATGCCCAGGCGGCGCAGCAGGACGCGCGCGTCCGAGCCGTCGAGGCGGGCGCTGGACAGCTCCCCGCCCAGCGCGGTGTAGAACATCCGGTCCCGGCCCAGGTCGACCGCGACGCCGATCGCCTCGCCGGCGCCCCGCACCAGCACCTCCCGGGCCGGACGGGCCGCGTCCAGGGCGCAGCGGCTGACCGTGTTGTCGCCGCGGTCGGTCCAGTAGAGGCGCCGGCTGGCCGGTTCGATGTCGAGGTCGATGGGCTCGGGCAGTCGGTCGAACACGACCTCGATGTCACCGAGCCGGTCCAGGCGGGCGCGGCGGATGGAGCCCTGGCCGGCGTCGTCGCCGCCCTTCTGGGTCCAGTAGAGGACGCCTCGCGCCTCGTCGACGGCGACACCCACGCACCAGCGGGCGGGGTCGGCGCGGTCGGCGTCGCCGGCACCGGTCCGGACCAGAGTCTCGATGCCTGAGCCATCGAGCCTGGCGCGCATCACGCGCATGCCTTCGCGGTCCGACCAGTAGAGCCGGCCGCGGGAGATCTTCAGCTGCTTGGGCGTGAAGGTCCCGCCCGGCGGGACGACCACCCGCACGTCGCCCCCATCCAGCGCGCAACTGGAAATCCAGCCGTCGTCGGCCGAGGCCCGGCCCATGTTGGTCCAGAAGACCCGGCGGCTGGCCGGATCGAACGCCACCCCGTCGTTCACGCCCGAGCGCGCCGGCGCCTCATGCAGCTTGCGAAGGTCGGAGCCGTCGAGGGCGCAGCTGAACACCGCGCTGGCGGAGAGGAACACGAGCCGGGTGGGCGCCGCGGCGCCGGCGGCGCGCGCGGCGAAGGCCAGGCTTCCCCCTGCCAGGACGGCGCGTCGCGTCAGTTCCATGGGCCCTCCGTCCTCAGCGCGAGATGCGAGCCTGACGGTCGGCGCGAGTCAAGGATGCGGGCCCCTTTAGAGGGGTTCCCGTTGCCGCCCGACGCGTGTCACACAAGGGTCGAAGTCGGCGGCGAGGCTTACGTGTCGCCCCAGTCTTCTCTCCCGTTGGGAGCCTGCGATGCCGCCCGAGCCGGATAACCGCAACCCTTACGCCCGACCGAGCGCCTGGCCGGGCCTCCCGGCCCAGCCGCTGCGTGTGGGCCCGCTGCCGAAGCCGGCCGCGCCCGCGCCCAAGCCAGCGCCCGCTCCCAAGCCGTTCCCCACGCCCCAGCCGCGCAACAGCATCTTCTCGGGATCGGCGATCCCCCTGGCCCCGCCGCCCCGGCCGCAGCCGGCGCCGGCGCCAGCTCGCCAGCCGCCTGCAGCCGCGCCGGCGCCGCGCCCCGATCCACCGCACATCGCGGCCCTGCCCGCCACCCCGCCGCCGCTGCGGGAGAGCGCCTTCGTCGCTCCGGCCCGGCCGCAACGCCGGCGCCGCGCAGGGCTGGCCGATCGGCTCCCGCTGTTCGCGAGCCTCGCCGTGGGCGCAGCCGGCCTGGTGGTGACGGTGCTGGTGCTGACGCGCGAGCCGCCCCCGGCCCCCTTGCCGGCTCCGCACACCCCCACGACGATCGCCGCGCCCGCGCCGCCGGCCCCCGCCCCTGCGGCCGCCCAGCCGGCCGGACCGCCGCCGGTGCTGCGCGGCCGCAGCGGGGCCGTACGCACAGCCAAGGCGCCTGCCCGCCGCGCCGTCCGGCCGGTGGTCCCCGGACCGGCGCCGATCCCGGCGCCCGCGGTCGCCCCCCCGCCGCTCACGCCGCCGCCCGTGGCGGCTGCGCTCAGTGCGGCCGCGCCCAGTCCGCCAGCGCCTCAGCCGCGCCCGGCCGCGCCGCCCCCTGCGGATCCCGACGCGCCGATCTCCACCCGGGCGCCGTTCACCGAATAGCCAAGGCGTTTCACCTCTCCGCGAGGCCCGCCGCGAAACGAGACGACCGGGAACAAGCGCCCCGGCTCGAAAATTCTTGCGGCGTTGCTGAACCTCCAAGGAGAAAACCCATGCGCTTCATCATCTGCGCAGTCGCAGCCGGCGCCTTGCTGAGCGCCTGCGCCCACCGGTCCGACGAAATGGCCATGGACACCAGCGCCTCGACGGGCGCGGCGGCGGACGTCTCCGCCACCACCAGCGTGTCGCCGCCCCAGCAGCAGACCCAGCCGGCGGACACCTCGGCCACCACCGACGCGACCTCGTCGGGCACGGACGCCAGCACGACCGCCCGCACGGGCGAACGCGGCTGATCGAGGCCATGCGGGGGCGCGCGTCAAAGCCGAGCTCGGGCGCGCGCCTCGCGACCATCGCAGGCGCCATGGCGCTGACCTGCGCCATGGCGCTGCCGTTGTCTGCGGCGGCCATCCCGCCGCTCCCGATCGACCCGCCGCCGCAGCCGCCCGCCTGGTCCGAGCCCGCCTTCGACCCGGCCGACGCGGTCCGTCAGGAGCTGCAGCGGCTGGCCGTCTCCGCGCCGCCAGAGGTCGCCGAGTTCTACGCCGCCCGCGACCACCGCCCGCTCTGGACGCCCGGCGAGCTGCGTCCCGAAGCGCTCGACGTCCTCATCATGCTGCGGGAGGCCGCAGACGACGGCCTCGATCCGACGGCCTACGAGATGTACCGGCTGGAGGAGGCGCTCCACTTCGCGCGCACCAACGATCCGCGGGCGCTGGCCGAGGCCGAGCTGCGCCTGGCCACCGCCGTGACGGCCTATGCCCGCGACCTTCACCGCGGCGCTGTCGAGCTCGACTTCGTGGACCCTGAGCTCGCGCCCAAGCCGCCGACACTCGCCACCCTGACCGCGGCCCCGTCGCTCGCCGAGGGACTGGCCGATCTGCGGCGCATGAACCCTCTCTACGAGAAACTCCGCACGGCCCTGGTCGAATACCGCGCCCACTGGGGCGAGGGCCGGTTCGAGGATCTGCGCGACAGCGTGGCCGAGGGCGACGCCTCGCCCGAGGCGCTAGCCGGCTTCCAGGCCGCGCACGGCCTTCCCGCCACCGGCAAGCCCGACGCCGCCACCCGCGAGGCGCTGGACCGCGGTCCGGCGCACTACGAGCAGCTGATCCTGGTCAACCTGGAGCGCGCCCGCGCCCTGCCCGCAGACCTGGGCCAGCGCTACATCCTGGTGGACGCCGCCTCCCAGCGCCTTTGGCTCTACGACCGGGGCCAGATCGTCACCACCATGAAGGTGGTCACCGGCAAGGAGACCATGCCCACGCCGCTGATGGCCGGCGTGATCCGCCAGGCGGTCTTCAGCCCCTACTGGAACGTGCCCGAGGACCTGGTGCGGACCAGCGTGGCCCCGCGGGCGCTGAAGGAGGGCCTCGGCTATCTGCAGGGCGAGCGGATGGAGGTCTTCGCCGGTTACGAGGACGACTCCCCCAGGCTGGATCCCGCCCAGGTGGACTGGCAGGCGGTGGCCGACGGACGCCTCGAGGTGCGCGTGCGTCAGCTCCCCGGGCCGAAGAACATGATGGGCAAGGTGAAGCTGGAGTTCCGCAACCCGCTGGGCATCTTCCTGCACGACACGCCGATGAAGGAGCTGTTCGGCGACGAGCGGCGCACCGCCAGCTCCGGCTGCGTGCGCCTGGAGGACGCTGTCGCCCTGGCCAAACTGCTGCTCGGCGAGACGCCGGAGACCACGGACCCGGAAAGTCGGGTCGACCTGCCCGAACCGGTCCCTGTCTACATCACCTATCTGACGGTCCAGCCGACGGCGCAGGGCCTGAGCTTCCGCCCCGACTTCTACCGCCGCGACGGCGAGGCCCTGCAGAAGATCGCCGCCCGCGGCGTCGATCCCGCGGGGCGCTAAGCCCCTGCACGCGCCAAGCGGGACCGTCCAAAGCGCCTCTGCCCAAGCTTGCTGCTGGCCCTCGAAGACCACCTGGGCCACAAGTGGCGCCATGAAGGTGGTCGATGAACGCCGTCCTGCCTGAACGGCCCGCCGCAGCGGACGCGGCCGAGCCGGCGGCTCGCGCCGGGCGCGGGGCCGACACAGCCGAGCCATGGGCTCTGCTGCTGACCCCTGGCCGGCTTTTCGTGGTGCTGGGGCTGATCGCCATCGTCGCGATCGCGGCGGTGCGCGCCGACGCCCTGTTGGCCGAGCGGCGCAATGTCCTCCAACAGCGCCAGGCTCAGGCGGCGACGCTGGCGCAGTTCGCGGCGACCTACTCCTCGCGGCTCTACGACCAGTCCGCGGCGCTGGCCGACACCGTCGCCGAACGCCTGAACGGGCCCGAACTGACCGGCGCTGAGCTTCACCGCTATCTCGATGAGCGCGCAGGAGACACCACGGCCAACGACTACATCGTAGTCCTCGACGCGAAGGGCGTCGTCCGCGCCACTTCCGAGTCCGCGGCGCCGCCCCCCACGGCGTACGGCTCGCCCGACTTCGCGCGCCGGTGGTCCGGAACCGAGCGCCGGGTCCTGCCGGTGATGCGCAGCCGGCTCAGCGGGTCGGTCATCTACTCCCTGAGCCGCGGCCTGCACGACAGCTCCGGAGCGTTCACAGGCGTGGTCGGCGTGAACGTGCGGCCGGACGGAATTCGGCCCACCGCCGCCCGCCGGCCGCAGGATCCGCTGCTCACGGTCTGGGGGCAGGACGGGACCTTCATCGCCGCGAGCTTCGTGGACTTCGACGCCCAGGGACAACCCATCCCGCCAGAAAAGCCGTCCGGCCTGGGGATTCCCGGATCGGCCAACCAGGTCGCCCCCCTCACCGCGTCGAGCCCGGTCGCCGGGTGGCCCCTGATCGCGGTCGCCAGTTTCGACACCAGGGGCGTCCTGGCCGAGTGGCGTCAGCACGTCTACGAGACCATCGCCGTGCTTCTGCTCAGCGCGCTGGGGATCGGCGCGCTGGTTTTCCTGGGGGTCAGGACGGCCGGTCGTGAGCGGCAGGTGCGGCAGGCCCTGGAGAGCGCCAACGCCGTGGCCGCCGAGGCCATCCGGCAGCGCGAGCTGCTGCTGAAGGAAGTGCACCACCGGGTGAAGAACAGCCTGGCGATGACGGCGAGCCTGATCCACCTCCAGGAACGCCGCTTCAACGACCCTGAGGTGCGCGAGGCGTTCGAGAGCACCCGCCGGCGCCTGACCTCGATCAGCCTGGTGCATGAGGCGCTCTACAGCGGATCGAGCCTGCACGAGGTGGACCTGGCGGGTTATCTCACGGCCCTCTCCGCTGAGATCGCCGAAGCCTATGGCGCGGCCGCGCGGGACATTCGCCTGAAGACCGATATGGAGACGGTCCCGCTGATGCCGCAGCAGGCGACCCCGGTGGGGCTCATCGTGACGGAGGTTCTCACCAACGCCTTCAAGCACGCCTTCGGTCCCGACGGATCGGGCGAGATCCTGCTGCGGGTCCGGCGCAACCGCCTGGATGACGTGGAGGTCGAGATCCGCGACAACGGACAGGGGTATCCTGCCGAGGGGAAGCCGGACCGGGAAGGCCTGGGGACGCGGGTCATCGCCGCGTTGACCGACCAGTTGCGGGGTCACGTCACCCGCGAAACCCAGGGAGGCGCTGTCTTCCGCCTCACGTTCCCCCGGTCGGCCGGATAGGGCCGGTTACGGCTTCAGGTTCGCCACGTAGTCGCGGATCAGCTTCAGCCCTTCCTCGTGCCGGAGGTTGCGGCCGAGCTCGGGCATCATGACACCCGGCTCGTTGGACGCCATGCGGTGCACCAGGATCGACTGTTCCGGGTGGCCGGGGGCGATGGAGACCTCCAGCCCGCCACTGCCGCGGCCTGCCGCCACCGGCCGCTTGCCGACGCCGAGCGCCGACATCCGCGTCTCCTCGGCGTTCAGGTTCAGCCCTGAGTTCGAGGCCATGCCCTTGGGGTTGTGGCAGTGGCCGCAGTTGGCGTCGAGGTAGGCGCGGGCGCGGGCCTCAAGCGGCTCGCGCGCATCGTCCCACACCGCGGTGCGCGGCGCAGCCGCGGGCTCCGGCGCGCCGGTGAGCAGGCCGAGCTTGCGCCATCGCGCGAGCTGGTTCTCGCGCCCGTCGGCGTAGGCGAAATCGCCGTTGAGGTTGCGCGCCTTGGGCCCCAGCGGCTTCAGCACCTTGGCGACCGAGTGGCACTCCTTGCACTGGTTCTGGTTCGGCACGGCGTAGTCCACCTCGCGCCGCTGTCCCTGGCCGTCGACGAAGCTCACATCGAGCCGCGTGCCCGCGCGCTTCAGCACGGCCTTGGTCTGGTCCGCGTTCCAGACGTAGGCCGAAGCCATCCAGCCGGCCTTCTTGCGCACCAGGAGCCGGGTCTCCAGGAACCGTATGTTCTCGTCGGGCCGGCGGAAGTCCGCCGGATAGGCGAAGGTCTTCACCAGCGCTGTCCCGACGGGGAAGTCGAACGCGCCTTCGGCGGCGTAGCGCACGCTCTTGCCCGGGGGCAGGAAGACGAACCGCTGCTTCTCGGCGTAGTCGCTGAACAGGGGCGTGTTCAGCGTATAGGGCACGACGCCGGCGTTGGGCTTGCGCCCGCCCGCATCCACGAACAGCCGGTAGGCGTCGAGGCTCGGCGCCGGGGTCTCCGCCAGCAGCGCATTCACCGCCACCGGCGGCGGCGCCTCCGCGGCGCCCACCAGGAAAAGCGCCGCGAGCGCGGCGAGCACTGACCTCAAGAGCCGGCCTGCCCCCTCGGCAGCACCACCGGCTTCGGCTCTGGGAAAGCGCCGGCTTCGATCGTGGCCTTCACCTCGGGCTTCGCCGTGAGCAGGTCGCCCGGCTTCTTCAGGTTGAGGTTCATCACCGGCCCGTCGGTGATGCGCACGCGCACGACTTCCGGCTGAGTGGCGCCCTTGCGGGTGTAGTTGTTCACCCCGTCCCAGATGATCGCCGGCACCTTGCCCCCCATGGCCTGTGCGAGCTCGCGGCCACCCGGGAACTGCGGGTCCCAGCCGTTGCGGCCAATCCTGTTGTTGCGCACCACGATGTCGCGCGGCAGCGGGTTGTAGTTCACGTCGGTGTAGTCGAGCGAATAGGAGATCAGCATGACCGCCGACGAGGCGTTGCCGTCGATCTCATTGTCGAAGACGTGCACGTCCTTGTTGGCCATCAGCATGACGCCGGTGCCGGTCGGCACGCGGGCGACGATGTTGCCCTTCGGCGCGAAGTTCGGCGTGTCGTTGTCGACCACCTTGTTGCGGAAGATGCGCGTGGAGTGGCCGCCCATCTGCGGCAGGCCCGGCAGGTCGAAGACCAGGATGCCCCCGGCGTTGTGCGTGGCGACGTTGTCGAACACGTCGGCGTTCATCGAGTTCTCGATCTCGATCCCGGCGACGTTGAACTCCGCGCGCGAGTTGCGGACGATGATGTTCTTGGACTGGCCGACGTAGATGCCGGCGTCGGAGGCGCCGCTCACCATCACCTTGTCGATCAGCACATTGGTGGAGCTGACCGGATAGACCCCGTAGGCGCCGTTAGTCTCCTTCGGCCCGCCGGTCCAGACCACGTGGACGTTGACGAAGCTGATCTGGTCCGAGCCCTTGGCCTTGAGCCCGTCGCCCTTGGTGTCCTCCACCTTCAGGTCGCGCACCGTGACCTTGTCGGAGGTGACCAGCAGGCCCTCGCCGGCGCCCTTCTGGCCCTTGAACGACAGCACGGTGGCGCCCGGGCCGGCGCCCTTCACCGTCACGTGGTCCACGTCCAGCGACAGGCCGTCGGTGAGCTCGTAGCGGCCGGCGGCGATGGCCACCACGTCGCCCGGCTTGGCGTCCAGCAGCGCGGTCTGCAGCTTCTCCTGCGCGTCGCCGCCCGGCGTGACGGCGATGGTCTTGGCGTGCGCGGCAGGCGCCGCCAGCACGGCCGCCGCGGCGACCAGGGCCAGTTTGCGCATGATGTTCCTCCCCGAGGTCTTGGTGACCGTCGTTCAGGTACGACCTTGCCGCCGAACCGGCTCCGCAGGCAAGCCGCCTAGGGCGCGCGCCCCTCGCGGAAGCTGCGGAAGGTGACGGAGTAGCGGTGGGCCTCCACGGGCGGGATGGAGTGCTCCCACTGCTCGCGGGCGACGCCGGAGATCAGGTAGGCCGAGCGGGGCTCCAGGGTGAGCGATGCGCGCTCGAAGCCTGAGCCGACGCGCCGGCGCAGGCGGAAGACACACGACGCGCCGACCGAGATCCCCACCACCTTCTCGAACTGCGGCCGGTCGCGGTGCCAGCCGATCGGCGCGTCCGGCAGGTACTCGTTGATCAGGAGCTGCTGCAGGGCGCCGGGCTCTACGCCGGCGAAGGCCTCGGCCCGCTCGCGCACCGGCTGCAGCCAGTCCGGGATCGGGTCGGCCTGCTCCAGACGCTGGGCGTTGAAGTCGTAGCGGTAGCCGAAGGAATGCACCCGCCGGCGGGCTTCGTAGCCGCGGAACTGGAAGGGCTCGAAGGGCAGCTTCGCGAGCTCGGCGGCGATCGCCCGCTCCTCGTCCGCGGTGAGGAAGTCGCGGCGGTAGACGAACCCTTCCGGCAGGCCGGAGGGCGGCGGCGCCTCGAAGAGGCCGGGCTGGTCGGTGGCGGCTTTGCGGGCCATGGCGGACTAACGCTTCAGCGGCGCTTCTGGCATTCTTAGGGCATGGCGATGGAAGTCATCACCGAGCGCGACGACCTGGTGATCCGCCGGCTTGTCCTGCAGCCCGGCGAGGAGCTCGGCTGGCACGTCGATCCCTTCCACCGCTTCTCCGTGGTGATCCGCGGCGACCGCCTGCGGATCGAGTACCGCGACGGCGAGGTCGAGGAGTTCGACGTGCAGCCTGGCGAGGCAGGCTGGAACGCCCCCGAGGCGCGCGTGCACCGCGCCGTCAACGTGGGCTCGACCGTGTTCGAGGAGGTGGTGACGTTCTACGTCGACCGGCCGGGCGCGGACCCTCAGCCAGGCGCCGCTCATCTCGCCTGACGCGCTGCCGCCTCGACCTCGGCCTTGATCTTCGCCTGCTCGGCCGGCCACGCGCGCGTCGGCTTCACGGCGCCGTCGCACATCGTCCGCAGATGGTCGGTTCGATAACGATAGGTCTCTTCGTCCATCGCCACCGTCCGGATCTGCTCCAGCCCGAGCAGCACGCCAGCCTCTCGCAGCTTCTCTCCGGCGCTCATGCCGAGGGCCGCCATCATCGACGAGAAAGGTCCGTACGCGCCCTGCTGACAGCGCCCGATGTCGTAGTACCGCCTCACGTTGGCGAGGGCGTAGAGCCGAGCGGATCGTTCCTTGTCATGCCTGGCCCAGGCGGTTGCTCCGGCGAGCAGGCAAATCGGCTCGGCCTGCATCCGCGCGGTCCAGAGCGTCTCGCGGTTCCTGGGGTCCTCGCCGCCTTCCAGCGAGTAGTCGCAGTCGGGCTCCCAGTAGGTTTCCGCGCCCCGCGGCTGGGCGGCCGCCGCGGTCGCTCCGGCGCACATGGAAAGTGCGGCCGCCACCATGGCTGCCAGGCGCAGCATCATCGCGCCTCAACAGAGGGGCCTGGGGGCGTGTTCCTCACCCCAGACGACCCACCGCCTCCACCACCGCCTCGGGCTTCTCGTGGATCACCATGTGGCCGGCCTCGGGGATGGAGACCAGCTCCGCGCCGGCGACGCCCTTCTTGAAGGCGTGGGCGTAGACCGGCGGGATCAGGCGGTCGCTATCGCCCCACACGATCACGGTCCTGGCCTTGATGCGGTAGAGGCGTTGCTGGAGCCCCCTCTCCGGGATGGGGAACAATATGCGGCCGGCCATGCCGAGCTGGCGGGCGTTGGTGACCAGGTACTGCTGCAGGAAGCCCGGGTCCTCGACGTTGCGGCCGGCGGTCAGCATCGCCGCGCCGGCCTCGGCGTCGTGGAAGAGCAGGGCGGGCATCTCGTAGGGCAGGGTGGCGAAGAGGTCGGCGATGGGGTGGGCGTCGTCCCACAGCCCGGCCGGGGCGATCAGCGCCAGGCGAGAGACGTCGTGGGGCGCGACGGCGGCCATCTCGGCGGCGATCATCCCGCCCATGGAGTGGCCGACGAGGATCGGGTCCTTGAGCCCCAGCGCCTGGACCACGTCCCAGCCGTGCAGGGTGAAGTCGAGCATGTCGCGGATCTCGGGCGCCTCCTCGCTGTCGCCGTAGCCGGGGACCAGCGGGGCGTAGACGCGGTGGCTCCTGGCCAGCGCCTTGAGGAACCGGTCCTCGGCGGTGACCCCGCCGGCGCCGTGCAGGTAGACGAGATCCGGCCCCTCTCCGCCTTCGAAGTAGCGGACCGGGACGTGGCGGGTGGCGACGGTCTTCAGCTCCATGCGGCCCTCCCCTATTCCGCCGGGACCGGGGCGCGGCTGGGCGCCGCCGGCAGCGAGCCCGCCTTCACCCGCGTCTCCAGCGGCTTGCACCAGAACCGCCCGTCGTCGGCGTATTCCGGGAAGATGCCGCGCAGCTTCGGCATCACCTTCTCGGCGAACAGCTTGGTCGAATACATGCACTTGTCGGCCGGCATGTCGCCCACGTGCATCAGGCAGAAGATGTTGCCGACCCGCAGGCTCCTGATCAGGTCCTCCATGCGCTGGCGCACGGTCTCCGGGGAGCCGGCGATCACATGGCCGCCCTCGGTGAGCTCCTTCCAGCTCAGCGTGCCGTAGCCGCCCTTGGGCGGGGCGTACTGCGAGAGCGCGCCGGACTGGATCGTCTTGATGGTGCGGTAGCCCGGCGCGTCGGCGAACCCCGGATAGACGTGCAGGCAGCGGTTGTAGAAGTAGTCGATGTGCGGCGCGTAGAGGCGCTCGGCCTCCTCGTCGGTCTCCGCCACGCAGATGGTCTGGGCGAAGCCGGCCCGGTAGGGGCTCGTGTCCGGCGCGCCCCGCTCCTCCACCCGCTTCCAGTAGCCGTTCATCAGCGCCTGGGCGCGCAGGTAGCCGGAGAAGCTGAGGTAGGAGTAGGAGTAGGTGTTGTCGATGCAGAAGTCGTAGGTCTCCACCGAGCCGCCGCCGGGGATGTGCACCGGCGGGTGCGGCTGCTGGATGGGCCGGGGCCAGATGTTCACGTGCCGCAGCTTGTTGTAGCGGCCGTTGAAGGCGAACGGCTCGCGGGTGGTCCAGGCCTTGATGATCAGCTCGTGCGCCTCGGCGTACTTCTCGCGCGTGAGCGAGGGGATCTGGCCGTAGCAGTAGTTGGTGTCCATGGAGGTGCCGACCGGGAAGCCCGCCACCAGCCGCCCGCCCGAGATGCAGTCCAGCATGGCGAACTCCTCCGCCACCCGCACCGGCGGGTTGTAGAGCGCGATGGAGTTGCCCAGCACCACGATGGCGGCGTCGCTCGTGCGGCGCGCGAGGCCCGCGGCGATGATGTTGGGGCTCGGCATGATGCCGTAGCCGTTCTGGTGGTGCTCGTTGACCCCGATGCCGTCGAACCCCAGCGTCCCGGCGTACTCCAGGAGGTCCATGTAGGTGTTGTAGACCTCGTGGCTCCTGGCCGGGTCGAACAGGTTCTGGTCGATATCGACCCAGACGCTGCGGTGCTTCTCCCGGAAGTCGTCCGGCAGGTGCGGCCATGGCATCAGGTTGAACCAGGTGAACTTCATCGCCGGCGTCCTCCACCCCGCCGCCCTCTGTCGGGACGGTCAGCTGAACGACGATAACCGAAGGCCGGCGGGCGCCAAGGTCATCGAGAAGATCAATCCTAGATGCAGGGACAATCAATGGAGCCAAGGCGCGTGCCAGGCGTATAGTTGCGAACAATTCGCAAGAGACACCCCGTGCGCACTGCCCAGAAGACCGCCAGCTACGCCGTCATGCACCTCCTGATCGCCTTCACCGTGGCCTACGCGCTGACGCGCGACTGGCGCGCGGCGCTCGCCATCGGCCTCGTCGAGCCGTTCTTCCAGACGTTCGCCTTCGCTCTGCACGAGCGGATCTGGGCGAAGATCAATGCCCGCCGGGACCGCCAGGCCGACCTCGCACCGGCTTAGAGCCCGAACGGCCAGGTCTCTTCCGCGCCGGGCTCGATCTCGTCCGGCGTGGTGGAGAGCGGGGTGACCGGGCTGGTCTCGTCGAACCACACCCAGGCGTCGAACTGCTCCGGCAGGCGGCATTCGACGTAGTGGCTCCAGCGCTCGGTCTCGGGGCGGTAGATCACCCCGATCATGCGCTCCAGGCGCGGCGCCATGAGACGGTCCCGGAGCTCGCCCTCGCGCAGGTCGATGAGCGCGCGGGGGCGGCCGGCGTCGTGCGCCAGGCGCTCGTAGCTGTCGGACCGCGAGGGCAGCACCGTCTTGACCTCCATCGGCTCGTCCCAGTCCGAGGCGCAGGCCACCCGGCCCGAATGGGTCCCGAAGCCGATCAGGGCGGCGTCGCGGCCGAACCGCTGCCGGCACAGCTGGCCGATGTTCAGCTCGCCGCGCGTCTCGCCCATCTCCGTGGCCCGCGCGTCGCCGATGTGGGAGTTGTGCGCCCAGACCACCGCCTTGGCGTCGCGCCCACCGTGCGCCAGCAGCGCCTCCAGGGTCTCGAACATGTGGGTGTCGCGCAGATTCCAGCTCTCCGCCCCGCCGTAGTACATGGCCCGGTAGTAGGCCTCGGCGTTCTGCACCAGGCGGGCGTTCATCGTCGCGTCGAGGAAGTCCTCGCCGTCCTTGGTCTGCGCCAGCTCGCTCTCCAGCATCTCGCGCAGCATCGCCGCCACCTCGTCCTCGCAGGGCGCATAGCCGCGGGTCAGCGCGGTGCGGCCATAGTCCGCCGGCTCGTGGCTCCACGGGGTCAGGCAGCCGTAGCGGGCGCGGGCCACCTTCGCCGCCTCCGGATCAGCCCTGTCGAGATAGCCGATCACCGAGGTGATCGAGGCCGAGAGGTTGTAGAGGTCGAGGCCGTAGAATCCGGCCCGCTTCTCCATCGGCCGCATGCGGTTGTGGTCGCGGAGCCACTCGGTGAAGGCCTGCACCTCGCGGTTCTTCCACATCCAGGTGGGGAAGCGGCTGAACGGCTTGATGTTCGTGGGCGGCTTGCCGCGGTGGCGCACGTGGCGGTCGACGACGGCGGCGTCCGGCCAGTCGGCCTCCACCGCCACGATGGTGAAGCCGTGCTGCTCGATCAGCCGGCGCGTGATCGCCGCGCGGGCCCGGTAGAACTCGCTGGTCCCGTGGCTGGCCTCGCCCAGCAGCACCACGCGGGCGTCGGCGAAACTGTCGAAGCGGGCGCCGAACAGCGGGTCGTCGAAGTCCGGCAGCGGGACCGCGGCCTCGCGGATCAGCTCCGAGATCTTACGGCTCTCGTCGAAGGTCCGGGCCTCGGCGGGATCGGCGCTGGTGCGCCGCCGGCGCTTGGCCTCGTTGCGCCAGAGGTCTTCGAAGGGATCGCTCATGGCGGGGCAACCGGGCGGCCGCAGAGCCGGTTCCGACGTGCTATGGCGGATGCCCACGGGAGAGGCGGATGACGGTGGAACTGCGCAAGGTCGAGACGGTCTACCAGGGCTATTCGACGATCATGAAGGCGACGCTCGCAGGCTCCGACGGGGCGACCTTCACCCGCGAGATCGAGCACCACGGCCGCGCCGTCTGCGTCCTGCCCTACGACCCCGAGCGGCGCATGGCGCTGCTGGTCAGCGCGCCGCGTCCGCCGGTGATCTGGGCCGGCGGCCCGCCGGAGCTGGCCGAGGCGCCGGCCGGCATGGTCGAGGACGAGGACCCGGAGGACGCCGCTCGGCGCGAGGCGCTGGAGGAGGCCGGCGTGAAGCTCGACCGCCTGGAGCACATCGGCTCGCCCTTCTCCTCCCCCGGCGTGTCGGCCGAGCGGGTCGACCTCTACCTCGCCGCCTATTCCGCGAAGGACCGCGTTGAGGCGGGCGGCGGCGTCGAGGGCGAGCAGGAGAACATCACCGTCATGGAGGTCCCGCTGGACCAGCTCTGGGCCTGGATCGAGAAACGCCGCATCGAGGACATGAAGACCCTGGCGCTGGCCTACGCCCTGCGGGTGAGAAGGCCGGAGCTGTTTGGGAGCTAGGACGGGACTGGTATCAAAAGACGCCAAGGTGGAGGGACCGATGACCGGCAAGGTGACCAATGTGCTGTGGTTCGACCACGGCGAGGCGCGCAAGGCTGCGGAATTCTACGCCAGTGTCTTCCCGGACAGCTCCGTCGGAGAGGCGATGACGGCGCCCGGCGACTATCCGGACGGCGAGGCCGGTGCGGAGCTGACCGTGGAATTCACCGTGCTGGGCACGCCCTTCATGGGCCTCAACGGCGGGCCGAACTTCAAGCCCAACGAGTCCGTCTCGTTCATGATCGAGACGCAGGACCAGGCGGAGACCGACCGCTACTGGAACGCCATCGTCGGCAACGGCGGCGCGGAAAGCGAATGCGGCTGGTGCAAGGACCGCTGGGGCTTCTCGTGGCAGATCACGCCACGGCAGCTGAACGAAGGCGTCAAGGACCCCGACCCGGCCGTCGCCAAGCGGGTGTTCGAAGCCATGATGACGATGCAGAAGATCGACGTGGCCAAGATCGAGGCGGCGCGGCGGGGCGACTGAGCCACCCGGCGCTGGCGGAGCCGGCCCGCCTTTCTTAGGGGCCCGGCTTAGGCGCAGGCGGCTGCGGCTTGGCAATCAAGGGCATGCCGCACGCGGCGTCGGGGCACGCCCCGGGCTTGTCGAACTCCTTGCCATCCTGGGAGCAGCCGCAAGGCGGACAGACGTACTTCGCCCCCGAAGGCGGCGGATCGGCAGACTGGGCGAAGGCGGCCGGCGCCGCTGCGCAGGCGCAGGCGGCTCCGAGGAAAAGGCGGCGAGCAATCATGCGGCGACGCTACGCCCTTCCGTCGGTGTCTGGAAACGACATTGTGCCGACAAAACCGGACATCGATCCGCGGAGTACGGCCGAGCCAGACGCGCCGGAACCCCGCCGCGGCACGCCGGTTGTCGGGATCAGATGCCGAGCCAGCAGAAGGAGCTTTCCCATGGCCACGAACGGTGGACGGGGCGGCGGCTTCGTTGGCTGGGCGCTCGACCGCTCGCAGCGCCGCGAGCTGCTCGAGCGCTACCCGGCCCGCTACGAGACCGCGGTGGCCGACCACGTCACCCTGAAGTTCGGCGACCGCAAGGCCGAGCTGCCGACAGAGACCTCCGGCGTGATCGTCGGCGTCGCCGACGACGGGCGCGGCGTGCAGGCCATGGTGGTGGAGATTGGCGGCACGACCGACCGGCCGGACGGCTCCACCTACCACATCACCTGGTCGCTTTCGCCCGGGCGGCAGGCGAAGGAGAGCAATAACGTCATCAAGGAGAACGGCTGGACGCCGCTCCCCGAGACCATCCCGGTGAAGCTGGAGCCCAAGGGCTATCCCTGACCCTGGCAGCACTTGCGCTTGTTGAGTGCTAAGTCATTGTATAATCAGGGAACATTCATCCGAATCATGCGTAACTTGTAGCGTGCGCGGCCTGAGCCATACGCGCCGCGCCTTGGACCAACTGTGTTTGAGGTTGCCATGCAGGCGTCGCCCGAATTCCGGAAACAGCTGGAAGGCTACTCGCTCACGACGGCGGAGATCCTCTACCGGATGCCCGACCACCCGTCCCTGCTGCAGAGTTACATCTGGCAGGACTACGACATCTTCCCGGAATTCCCGGTGCTGAAGAAGTTCCTCGAGTTCTGGGAGCGCACGCTGGATGGGCCGCTGTTCAAGGTCACCATCGGCCACTGCAAGCTGATCAAGCCGGCCGAGCTGCAGGCCATAGGCGCGGAGTTCAAGCTGAACTAGTCCGCCTCGACATTTCCACGATTGCGCGGGAGTGATGCTTCCCGATGAGGAAGCCGCTCACCGCCGCGCTCTGCGCGCTCGCGCTCGCCGCCTGCCAGGGCAAGGTCTCGCGGCCGGCCTGTCCGCAGGGGCAGGTGTGCCTGGAGTACGGCGCGGAAATCGAGCCGCTGACGCTGGATCCGCAGAAGGCCAACCTGATCGCCGAGTTCCGGATCATCGGCGACCTGATGATGGGGCTGACCACCGAGGACCCGCAGGCCAATCCGGTCCCCGGCATGGCGGAACGATGGGAGACCAGCCCCGACGGCCTGACCTGGACATTCCACCTGCGCGACGCGCGCTGGTCGGACGGCGTCCCGGTCACCGCCGGGGACTTCGTCTTCGGGATGCAGCGGCTGGTCGATCCGGACACGGCGGGAATCTACGCCTACCTCGCCAGCCCCATCGTGGGCGCCTCGGCGATCACCGAGGGCAAGGCGCCGCTGTCCACGCTGGGCGTCCGCGCGCTGGACGCAAAGACCCTGCAGATCCGCCTCGAGCACCCCGTGCCCTACCTCCCACAGCTGCTCATGCTGCTGGCCTTCTACCCGGCGCCCAAGCACGTGGTGGAGAAATACGGCGACGCCTGGGTGCAGCCGGGGAAGTACGTCTCCAACGGGCCCTACAAGCTGGTCTCCTGGCAGCTCGGCAACAAGATCCAGGCGGTGAAGAACCCGCACTTCTTCGAGGCGCCGAAGGTCTGCGTCGACCGCATCAACTACTACCCGACGCCGGACGTGATCTCCGCCGAGCGGCGGGTGCAGCGGGGCGAACTCGACATCAACACCCAGTTCCAGTCCAACCGCCTGCAGCGGCTGAACGAGGTGATGCCGGGATATGCGCGGACCCACGTCTCGCTGGCCACGGCCTATCTGTCGTTCAACACCCGCGACGTGGCGGCCTTCCGCGACGTGCGGGTGCGCCGCGCGCTGTCCATGGCGATCGACCGCGACTTCATCACCGCCAAGCTGATGCGCGCGGGCCAGGTGCCGGCCTACAGCTTCGTGACGCCGGGGACCGCCGGCTACGTCGATCCGCCGCCGCAGGTGTCCTGGGCGGGGCTTTCGTACGAACAGCGGCAGGCGCAGGCGAAGGCGCTGCTGGCCCAGGCCGGGTACACCGACGACCGGCCGCTCAAGGTGGAGATAAAGTCGGCCAACGTCACCGAGACGCTGCTGCTGATGGAGGCGGTGCAGGCCGACTGGCGCTCGATCGGCGTGGACGTGAGCCTGGTGCAGTCGGAGGGCCAGGTCGCCTTCGCCGACTACCGCGAGCGCAACTTCGAAGTGGGCTCGATGAGCTGGTACGCGGACTTCAACGACCCGCTGACCTTCCTGGGCCTCTTCCAGTCGCAGACCGGCGCGCAGAACTACGGCGACTACAACAACCCGCGCTACGACGCCCTGCTGGCGCAGGCGGACCTGGAGCCGGACATGGACAGGCGCGCCCGCATCCTCGCCGAGGCCGAGCAGCTCATGCTCAGCGAGGACGCGACCGCGCCGATCTACTTCGTGGTCAACAAGGCGCTGGTGAACCCGCGCGTCACCGGCTGGGTCGGCAACGCGCTCAACTTCCACCGCGCCCGGTGGCTGTGCGTGCGGCGCTGACGCGCCGCCCTCACCCTACCCTCTCCCTCTCGCTTCGCGGGGGAGAGGAAGGCTAGCGGCGCACCGTCTTGTAGTAGCAGTTCTTCTGGGCGTTCTTCTTCGCCACCTGGTGTCCGACGACGGCGCCGACGCCGGCGCCCAGGACCGTGCCTTCGGTCTTCACGCCTCGGGACGCGACGGCGTTGCCGAGCAGGCCACCCGCCACGGCGCCCACGACTGTGCCGGTGTTGGCCGACTTCTTCTGGTTCGGGCAGACCAGCACCCGCTTGGTGGTCTGGGCCTCCGCCAGCGTGGGGGCGGCAGCGACGGCGCCGGCCGAAAGCGCGAGCGCGGCGGCCGCGATGAGCTTGTTGCGCATGGAACTCTCCTCTTCGTGTCGGGCCCTAAACCCTCAGGGTCATGGCCAAGTTGCCGGGAGATGGCCCTGCGTCTGTGGCGCAAGCGTGGCCGCAAGGCGGCGGGAACCGCGCGGGCCGGCCCCGGTTTGGGAGCCGGGAACCGCTTCGAAAGGATGTCAGATGAAGAGCCTCCTCCTGGCCGCGGCCGCACTGGGCCTCGCCGGCCTCGCCGCTTGCGACAAGTCGGCCCAGTCCGCGGACGGCGCCGTCTCGGAAGGGGCGGTGGGCACCGCCGCCAACACCCCCACGGGCCAGGTCGTGCCCACCACCGGCACCAATGCGGCGAGCGGCGCGCTCGACGCGCCCGAAGTCACCGCCGCGGCTCCGGCGGACGGCGCGGCGAGCGCCGGCAACGAAGGCGGCGGGGCAGCGGCCCCGGCCGACAAGCACTAGGAGCTCAGCCCGCCGGGAAGCGCAGCTCGCGGCGGGCGCCGCTCCAGATCCGGTTCGGGTCCAGCGGGGCGGCCAGCAACAGCCGGCCCCCAAGGTTGGCGCGGCGGATGCCCTCGGCCTCGTAGAGCGCCTCGAAGGCCGGCGCGTCCTTCGCCTGGCGCAGCAGGGCCTTCAGCGTGTCGGCGCCGGTCACCGCCTCGGCGGCCTGCATCAACCCCATGTCGCGCGCGCCCGCGATCACCACGATGCGGTTGCCCTGCGGCCCCGGGAAGCTGGAGACGTAGCCGTAGTCGCGCTTGGTGTCCGCTCCGCCGCCGGGGCCGCCTTCCTGGCTGGCGTAGGTCGTCCCGGAGCGGGTGTCGACGAGCTCGTCCCAGGTGTCGCCGACCGCAAGGCGCGAGGCGCCGAAGACGGGATCGCGAAGCGCGCCCAGGCCGCTGAAGTAGCCCACGTAGACGATGTCGTTGCGCCGGATCATGTCGGAGGTCAGGTCCGAGGCCATCACCACGCGGACGTCCTCGCCGGCGACCACGGGCGAAACGTCCTTCAGCGCAAAGGCGGCGCCCACCGGGAGGTAGTAGAGGTCGAGGTCGCGGAAGCGGCCGACGTCCTCCGGGTTCTCGGTGATCCAGGCGTCGAGGTCCTCGTGGCTGTTGATGCCGTATTCGCGGACCAGCCGGCTGACGCCGGTGCGGGGGTCGGTCTCCCCGAAGATGTAGTAGTCGCCCACCACCAGGATCAGCGGACGCTTCGAGCGGGCGAGCTCCGCCCAGGGCGCCGAGCGCCGCACCTCGCCCAGCTCGCCGCCCCGGCCGGCCAGGAACGCCCAGACGCCCGCGTGCAGCGCCACGACGACGGCCACGGCGGCCACGACCCAGGGCCAGCGGCGGGGCGGCTTCGGGGGGAGCGGCGCGGGACCCTGGAGCTCGGCGACGATGCGGTATTCGCCCTTGGGGATCGACAGCCGCAGCGGCTGGTCGCGGCCCGGCCCGGCGTAGAAGTCTTCCAGCTTGCGGCGCAGGCGGTGCATGGCCACCCGCACGCTGGCGTCCTGCGCCCCGTCGAAGCCGGAGTCGCGGGAGAAGACCGCCAGCGCGATCTCCACTTCCTTGGGGCGGACCTCGCTGCCGGAGGCGTCCACGAGGTAGTCGAACAGGCGGTTGAGGCCCGCCGAGCGGCCGAGCGCCCCGCTGGCGCGCACCACCGCCGCCTGCTCCTCGATCGCCTCGTCCGCGGCCACGCCGAACCCGCCTGTAACGTCCGGTAACCCCCCGGCGACCGTTCATAACCGGGCGGGCGCAGGCTTGGCAAAGTATCCATTGATGTGGCGCGCACGCCGAACACGGCGGCCCGCCCTTGGGGGATACGAGATGAAGCTGAAGCTGGCGCTGGCGGCGTCCGCCGCCGTCCTGGCGCTCGCCGGGGGCGCTCAGGCGGCCGAGGCCGAGACGGTGGAGGTCGAAACCGTGGTGGTCACCGCCGCGCGCCTGGAGGAGACCCTGCCCGAGGAGCTCGCCCGCTACGGCTCCGAGCTGGAGACGATCTCGACGCAGGTGGTCCGCGACAACGCCTATGTGGACCTGTCCCAGGCCCTGCAGATGCAGGCGCCCGGCCTCTTCGTCTCGCCGCGCAACGGCCCGTTCAGCTACGTGGACCTGTCGCTGCAGGGCTCGCGCACCGGCGACGTGCTGTGGCTGGTGGACGGGGTGCGGATCAACAACCGGCTCTACACCTCGACCAGTCCGGCCGACACCCTGCCCGCCAGCATGATCGAGCGGGTGGAGGTGCTGAAGGGCGGCCAGGGCCTGTTCTACGGCACCCAGGCGGCGGCGGGCGTGATCAACGTGGTGACCCGCGCGTACTCGCCGGACTTCGCCGGGCTGCTGACGGTGGGCGGCCACACCAACGGCGGGGTGCACGCCGACGCCTATGTGCGCGACACGGTGGGCGCCCACCGGTTCGTGCTGTGGGCCTCGAAGGACGAGGCGGAGGGCTACGAGTCCTTCGACGTGTTCCAGCCCAGCGCAACGGCAAGGAAGCGCGGCTACGACGTGGTCAGCCTGGGCGGCAAGTACGGCGTCGACCTGACGCCCGACCTGTCGCTGAACCTCTATGTCCAGCACACCGACGCCCACCTGGACTATCCGAACCCGCGACTGACGCGGCTGTCGTTCAACGACCGCGACGAAGAGATCGCCTCGGCCAGCCTCGACTGGCGGATGAGCGAGGCCGTCCAGCTCTCGGCGAAGGGCTACTGGCACGACTGGGACAGCGTCTATTCGACGGTGAACAACGTGCCGGGCAATCCGTCCGCCCCGCCGGTGATCGTCGACGACCTCACCTACTGGGGCTACGAGGACTACGGCGTCTCGCTGCTCGCCAAGCTCAACCTGCACCGCGGGTTCGAGTACCAGCTCGCCTACGATTTCCAGAACTTCAACGGCCGCGACGAGGTCCTGCTGATCGCCGACCAGACCGAGCAGGTGCACGCCTTCGTGGCCCAGGTGCGCACCACCGACGACTTCTCCACACGCGCCCGCTTCGCGGCCGGCGTGCGCCACAACCGCAGCGGGGAGACCGACGCCACCGTCTGGAACCTCTCCGGGCACTATGACGTGACGGACGGCTTGTTCGTGCGCGGGCTAGTGGGGACGTCGTTCATCCTGCCCTCGGCCGAGCAGCTGTTCGGCATCGACCCCTGCTGCGCCATCGGCAACCCGGACCTGCGGCCCGAGGAGAGCTTCAACGCCAACCTCACCTTCGGCGGTGAGGGTGCGCGGTGGCGCTGGGAGCTGACCGGCTTCTACCGCAGGATCACCGACCTGATCGTCGACGATTACGACCAGCCCGGCCTGCCCGACGGCATCTACCTGAACACCGAGGACGAGGTGAAGGTGGAGGGGATCGAGGCCCAGGCCGTGCTGACGCTCGCCGAGGGCCTCACCGCCCAAGCCTCCTACCAGTGGGCGCGGGCCCGGGGGTACGGCTCCGACCTGCAGTTCGACCGCATCCCCGAGCAGCTGGCCAAGGCCAGCCTGGTCTGGGACCCGCAGGACCGGCCGTTCGGCGCCTCGGCGACCGCCGCCTGGACGGGGAGCGTCTTCCAGACCGTCTCGGGCTTCGGGCGCAGGGACTACGGCGGCTACGTGGTGGTCGACCTCGCCGCCCACGCCTTCCTCGACGGGCAGCGCCACCGCCACCGGCTGACCGCGCGGCTGGAGAACGCCTTCGACGAGGCCTACGCCACGCGGATCAACTCCGCCTTGACCGATGCGGGCGCGGGCCGCTTCCTGTTCCGCTTCCGCGGGGTCCCCCGCACCGCGCACGTGACCTACAGCTATTCCTTCTGACGCCGCCCTGACACGCCCACGCAAGGCCCTGGCCCCACGCTGGCTGGTGCTGACGCACCGCTATGTCGGCCTCGTGATGGCGCCGCTGATGCTGGCCTGGTGCCTGTCGGGCTTCGTCATGCTGTTCGTGCAATGGCCGGAAGTCAGCGAGGCCGAGCGGGCCGCGGGCCTGGCCCCGATCGACTGGAGCCGCTGCTGCGACTTCGGCCGCGAGCTGCCCGACGCCCTGCCGGTGGAGTCCGCCGCCATCGAGGGCGTCGCCGGCCGCCCGGTGCTGCGCCTGACGCTGCCCGACGGTTCGCAGGGCGCGCTGGACCTCGGCGACGGCGAGGGCATCCGCATCTTCGGCCCCGACGTCGCCGCCCTGGTGGCGTCCACCCACACCGGCGGCGAGAAGGTGGTGAACATGGTCGCCGTCGAGCGCGACCAGTGGACCGTCACCGGCTACTACAACGACCAGCGGCCGTTCTGGCGGGTGCGCATGGGCGACGGCCGCCACGTCTACGTCAGCCTGGCGAGCGGCGAGGTCGCCCAGGCCACGACCTCCGGCGAGCGGCTGTGGAACTGGTTCGGCGCCATCCCCCACTGGCTCTATCCGGCGATCCTGCGCCAGGACGTGAAGCTGTGGACCCAGGTGGTGATCTGGACGTCGCTGGTCGGGACCTTCCTGACACTGGCGGGCCTGTGGCTGGGGATCGTCGCCTGGCGGCCGTGGGGGGACCGGCGGCTGTCGCCCTACAAGGGTCTGATGACCTGGCACCACCTCACGGGCCTGGCCGCCGGGATCCTGACGCTCACCTGGGTGGTGAGCGGCCTGCTCTCGATGAACCCCTGGGGCCTGCTGGAGAGCGGCGGCGATCCCGCCGGCCAGCGGCTGAGGGGCGCCGCGCCGACCTGGGGCCAGGTCCGCCCCGCCCTGACCGCGGCGGCGGCGGGCAAGCCCAAGGTGAAGCAGCTGCGCCTCGTCCCCTTCCAGGGGCGCGTCTACGTGATGGCCGACCGCGCCCGGCTGGACGCCGCTGGCCGGCCGGCGCCGCTCAGCGCCGCGGAGCTCGCCCGCGCCGGCGCATCGCTGGGGCCCATCGAGAGCCAGGGCCTGATCGCCCAGGGCGACGCCTACCACTTCAGCCACCATGAGCGCGCCGTCCTGCCGGCCTGGCGCGTGGTGCGCGCCGACGGGGTGCGCCACTACCTGGACCCCGCGAGCGGCGAGGTGCTGGAGACCGTGGACGCGCCCGGCCGCACCTACCGCTGGCTGCACCTGGGCCTGCACCGGTTCGACTTCCTGCCCGGCGCGGGCGGAGCAGGCTGGGCGCTCGCCGTCGCCCTGCTGCTGGCGGCGGCCACCGCCACGGTGTTCACCGGCGCGTGGCTGGCCTGGCGGCGGCTGAAGCACGACCTCGCCGCCCCCTTCCGCAAGCGCCGCCGGGAACGGCCTGCGCCTTAGCACGGTTCAAGGCTCTCCGAGGGACATCAAAGGAGAGACACCTCATGCCTGCCCAGCGCGAGCTGATCGACACCGGGACCGACAAGCGCTACGTGCGCCGCGACGAGAAGGGCCGCTTCAAGGAGAGCGTCGACGTCGGCAAGTCGCTGGCCGCCGACCGCCGCCAGAAGGCCAAGACCAAGGCCAAGAAGGGCCAGGGCGACCGCGGCGACCACTAGGGCGCCGGCCTAGCCTGCCGGGGCGGCCTCGATCTCGTCGATGGCCTCGGCGACGCGGCCGCCCTCGTCGCCGAACACCGCGTTCCACGCGAGCTGTGCAATGTCCGCGCTCGCGTTTCGGGGATGGGGTGAGCCGTGCCCAAGAGCCTGACGATGCGGCTGGAAACTGGAACATTTCCCGAACATAATTCGCGGCCATGCCCCAGATCGACCGCATCGGCCGCCTCGTCCGGCCCCTCGTGATCACCTGCGCCACCTGTGGACACCGGGTGGTCTGGAGCGTGCAGCAGGCCCGCGAACGCCTGGGCGGCGACTGCATGGTCACCGACGCGCGCCGCCGCCTGAAGTGCTCGGCCTGCGACGGCGAGGGCCGCATCCCCGGCTTCGTCGACTTCTCGTAAACCGCGAGCCGCTGCAACCGCAGGCGGGTGGCGCGCGCCCGCCCGCCGCCGCACCGTGGCGGGCCATGTGCAACCTCTACACCCTCGATCCCGCGCTGAAGGAGCTGGCGGAGGACTTCCACCGCTTCCTCTCCCTGGAGCTGGTGCTCGCCGCCGGCCCCGACACCCTGTCCAACCAGCCGTGGGCCAAGGTGGTCTACCCCAAGTACCAGGGCCTCTTCGCCCGTCCCGTCGACCCGAACGACCCCGCGGCCGGCCTCGAGCCCGTCGTCGGCCGTTGGGGCGTCGTGCCCTTCTTCCACAAGGGCCCGGCCAAGGCCTGGAAGTTCCCCACCAACAACTGCCGCTCCGAGGAGATGGCCACCAAGTCCAGCTTCCGCGACTGCGTGAAGGCGCGCCGCTGCATCATCCCCGCCACCGCCATCTGCGAGTGGACGGGCCCGCAGGGCGCCAAGACCAAGCACCTGATCACCCGCGCCGACGGCGCCCCGCACTTCCTCGCCGGCCTCTGGGCCTCCCACCGCTGGGAGGGCGAGGAGACCCTCAGCTACACCATGGTCATGCAGGAGACCCGCGAAGGCGACGACATGCGCGCCTTCCACAACCGCCAGCCGGTGTTCCTGGACGCCGCGGGCGCGGCGACCTGGCTGGACTGCACGGCGGACTATTCCGGGCTGCTGCAGGGGCCGCCCCGGGGCGCACTGGTTGCGGACCCGCCGACGCCGGTAGGGGTTGCGGAGCCGGCCTAGGCGCGCTCTGCGGCGGCCAGGCGGGCCGCCAGCTCGCTACCGTCCGACGCTGTCCTCGCGGTAATCGTCCGCTGGCCTCTGCGTCGCCGCCCAGCTGCGTTCTTCTTCGTGTTCGCCGGTATGGGCGAGCTCGGGATGGCGGCCGATCAGGGCGATACGGTCGTTGGCCAGCTTCTCCCAGTGCTCGGCCATCTGGAGCATCAGCGTGCGCTGCTCCTCCGAGGCCATGGTGGCCGCGAGGTCGCGGCACTCCCGGGCGTGCTGCCGATATTCCGACGCCTTCTTCACGCGGCCTCCGCCTCGATGGGCACCAGCATGTTGACCGCGCCGATCAGCTCCCGGTCGCGCCCGAAGATCGGCGTCGGCAGCGGGGTGAAGCCCACGCGCGTTCCGTCCGGCCGCTCCGCCAGGGCCGACACGCCGCGGACCGGCCGCTTGAGCTTGATGGCCATGGCCATTGGGCATTCCTCGTGGGGCAGGAACTCGCCGCTGCGGCTGTATAGCTTCCAGGTGACGCACCACCGGTCCACGCCAGGTTCCGGCTCCCGGCCGGCGAAGGTGGCGCACGCGGCGTTCGCATAGATCACGAGGCCATCGCTATCGGTGACATACGTCGCGGCTTCGAGCGCATCGAGCAGGGCGCGAAGGCCATAGTCCTTGCCGCTGAGCAGGGCGGCCGCGGATGCCAGCGTATCGTCGGTGAGAACTGGATCAGCGGTCATCAGGCACCCGGTTACGGAACAAATCGCCACGGCGAAGGTTCCATACGATTTTTCTCATTTCATGGTTGAAGCCCCGCCTGCCGCGGGCCTCGCTAGCGCCGCGCGCCGTTCCTGGGCTCGGCGTCCCGGCCGCGCTCCTCCTCCTGCTCGCCCTCGTGAGCGAGCTCCGGATGGCGGGCGATCAGCCCGACGCGGTCCTGCGCGAGCTTTTCCCAATGGGCGGCCATCTCCAGCAGCTGATCGCGCTGGGCGGCGGATTCCATCGTCGCCGCCAGGTCGCGGCACTCCTGCGCGTGCTGCCGGTATTCAGACGCCTTCTTCATGCGGCGGGTAAACGTCAGTGACGACTACCCGACGCAAGCCTTTCCCGTCCGAAGGGCCGTGTTTCGCGGTGTTTTCCGCGAGATCCGGCCCAAACGAGCCAGAGAACGCGTTATTCGAAGAACGCTGATTCCGGTTCTGGTGAAGGCACGGGCGGACCTGGACGACACAGGCCGGCGAGGCGGTCGATCAGTCCTGCAGCACCCGGCAACGAGGAGAGCCCCGGCGCTGGGCCAGGGCTCCCCGAGGCTATTCGTCGGCGGAGGCCGCTAGCGCCTCACGCCGTCGGTCGTGCGCACGTCGTCGCGCTTGCGCCGCAGGCCGAGCAGGCCGGCCAGGCCCAGCAGGCCAAGCCAGCCCAGGTCGAAGCCGTCGTCGTCTTCAGTCTCGACCGCAGGCGTGGTCGTGGTCGTGGCGGTCGTGTCCTGGGCCATCGCCGGGGCCGCAGCCATCGCGAGGAAACTCGCCGCGACCGCGGCGCTCACCATCTTGCGCATCTTCTCTCCCATCGTTCTGCGCAGCGAGATCGCTGCCGTGGGCGCTGAACAGCAGGGGAGCGGGGATTGTTGCTCACTTAACATTTAATGCAGGCGCGGCGGTGATCCGCTCGGGGCCCCTCTGCGTGGCTGAACTGCACCGCGGACCATTCGGGACTGCTGAGGTACCGGCGGCGGGGACTCTGGTGGCGGACCCGCCGGCGCCAGCAGAGCTGGCGCCGGCTTGACCATCCGTCTCCCCCAGCGAGACGGAGTGGTCGACGTCGTGCTGGTCCGCGGACCCTAGACCTGGGCCAGGCGCTCTGCTCGCGAGGAACGGAAGCAGCAAACGGGACCGAGCCAAAGCTCTACCCGCTCGTATCGCCTCTCCAGCGTCCTACCGAGTTCAGACGCCGCCGAGTCGTCGACGAGGTCATGAAGTGACGATTGGATGATCGCGCCGTCGCGTCCGAAGCCGTAGAACGAGTAGGTTTTCATGCCGGGCCGCCCCCAAGCAGCCGCGGGCTTTATAACACACGTTAAGTTCCGGCCCCGCACACTTCTTGTGTGATGGCCGCAGACGACTTTGTCCCTGCTCAGGACGACTCACCGAAGAGCTTCAATGCGACGGCCCATTAAGCGGCATACCTATGGACCCTGGTGGCCGATCCGCCGACGCCCTTCGCGGTGGCTGGGCTGAGCTCCGGTACGGGGAGGAGGTCGCACCTCGACAAGGGCTACATAGCCCATCGGCCGAGCGCGAACCGCATCGCCAGCATCGACAGCCCGACCGCCAGCAGCGGCCCAAAACCTGCAAGGTGTGCTCCACGCCGAGCGGGCCGAGCGCGATCCAGAGCCACAGCCCGCGGGAGCCCGCCACCCCGGCCCCGAGGATGACGAGGATCCCGGCCACCATGACCGCATAGATCGCTGTGTGCAGGGCTCGGACGCCGCTGAGCCGCGGGTCATCCGTCATCCGCCGCTACCTTCGGGAGGTCCATCTTGTGGCCCGGGGCCAACTCGGCCAGGGCCCGCCTTGGATCTCATGGCAGCCATTCTGCCTGCCGGTCTCGGCAACTCAAGGACCGGCCGCAGGCCGGCCGCGCCGCGGCGGCGCGCTCTGCGCGCCGTCCTTGACTTGCCGAGGCCGGCAGGCTCGCATCCACCGTGAGATCAATGGTTGGGAGACATCCGGTGATGCTACGGGTCACGTACTCGCCGGATGGAGATGGTACCGGAGAGCTCCGCGCGTTCGTCGACGCTCAAGGGGTCGCTGGCTCCGGAGCGGCCTATTTCGACGAGACTTCGCTGGCAGCCTTCTGCGAACGCCTCGGAGACTATCCACTTCAACCTGATGACCTCCCAAGCCTTGCCGGAGGCTATTGGGACCCGACGGGTGAAAGGCTCGAGGCTACCCATCTGTCCATCGCAGTGTTCCCCCACGATGGTCTCGGGACCCTCAGGCTGGAAGCGACCATGGCCGATTCCGCATCCCCCCACCCGCTGGAGGCGAAGACCTGGTTTCTTGTCGGCTACAATCAACTCTCAAACTTCCAGCGCCAGTTGCGTGGCCTGCTCGCAGGAGCGGTGGCGGAGGCCGTGCTGGTCCCCGGACCCGACTGAAGGCTACCGCTCCCGTCCTTGACTTGCCGGGGCCGGCAGGCTCGCATCCACCCGAGAGATCAGTGGATAGGAAGCAGCTGACGATGCTGCGCCGGGTGTGAGGCAATCACGCGCCAACGACCGGTCCACCCTGGACCCCCACCGCTGGGACGGGGGACGCGCCGTCTTGGCGTTCATCGCTGCCCCCGTCATCCCCGCGCTGGGCGTGGCCGCGTTCGCGGCTGGAAGGGACGGCCTGGAGGCCATCCTCGCCGTCTTCCTGGCTGCACTGTTCTACCATGGGTACGGACCGACCCTCCTGCTCGGCCTGCCGCTCTACTTCCAACTCCGAGAGATCAAGGCGGCCACGCGGCCGCTGCCGGTTATGATCGCCGGCGCGATGATCGCGGGGCTTCCGTTGCTCGTCTGGACCTCCTTGCTGAGCGGGCTGGCCGAGGAACGGCCGAGCGGCCTCGCCTTCATTGCCCTCGTCTGCCTTCTCGGCGCCTTCAGCGGCGGGATCTTCTGGCTTATCGCGTTCTGGACCCCGCAGAGGGCGCCGCGCCCACCGAGCCCGCCCGAGCCCTGACCCGCCCTTGGATCTCATGGCAGCCATTCTGCCTACCGGTATCGCCAACTCAAGGACCGCCGCAGGCCGGCCGGGCCCGCCTGAAGCCGCTAGGGGTCCAACGACAAGCGTCCGACGAGTTCGCGGTTCAGTGCGGCAAGCTGGCCCACCGATTCCGACTCTGCCGCCCAACACTCCGCCCAAGGTTCCCAGTTGCCGACTGGCGTGACCGGCTCGTCGATCCGCAGTTGGAAGTCCCGTCCATCATAAACAATGCGCAGCTCTCGATGGCCGGCCGCCACCGTGAGGTACCAACTCCCGAAGGCTCGGTGATTGTACTCAGCTTCGCGCAGGGCGAGCCCAAGGTCCGCCGCCAACGTGCGGACAGTCTCGAAATCCGGCGCCGGCGCCCGCTTGTCACCTCGGCTCACGGCCGACACCCCGCCTTGGATCTCATGGCAGCCAGTCTGCCTGCCGGTCTCGGCAACTCAAGGACCGGGCGCAGGCCGGCCGCGCCGCGGCGGGTCCTTCGGACGCGTCCTTGACTTGCCGAGGCCGGCAGGCTCGCATCCACCGGGAGATCAATGGCTAGGAAGCATCTGACGATGCTCCGCATCCAAGCTGCCGCACTCGCCGCCATCCTGGCTTTCCTTCCCACTGGCGCCCGGGCAGAAGCCCACGCTGAAGAATCCCTCCACGCCTTCCTGCTTGAGAGGGTGGGCTCGCGTGAAGGGTGCCTCCCCGGAGAGCCCACCCAGTACCAGACGGCTTGGTTCGACCTGAACGGCGACAACCTACCCGATGCGCTGGCGTACGTTCGCGGCGCAGGCTGGTGCGGCACCGGTGGCTGCCACTTGTTGGTCCTGGAGCGGACCGCGTCCGGCTTCCGAGAGCGGCGTAACCTGCTGAGCCGTCCTCCCATCGGCATCGCCGGGAGCAAGACGAACGGGTGGCGCGACATCACCGTCTTGGTAAGAGGCGGAGGTAACTTGCGCCCCTATGTGGCGGTCGTTCCCTTCGACGGCCGCGGATATGGCAACCCTTCCACCCCGCCGGCTCGGCCCTTCCCGCGACGCGCACACACGGACGTCCTGCTCGCCATCAGCCGCTATGACGAGGGTCGGTTGCTCTTCCCCACCGGGCAGCCTGCTTGTCGGCGCCGTCCTTGACTTGCGGAGGCCGGCAGGCTCGCATCGCAACCGATCGTGGTCGCGGAACTCAACGCAACGTCCGCGATCACCCACTGGGGCGAGAGACAATGGCGGACTATACATCCACCGGCGCTACGGGCTTGCGGCGGCTTCTCACCCTTCTGGGGATCGTCAGCGTTCTGTCGCTTGTTCCTGCCGCTTGGCTCACTGTAGAGCACTGGAACCTGCAAAGCAAAGACGTGCCGCCCGTTCGGCTCGAACTACTGAAAGCCTCGCTTCAGCTCTTCGGAGTCGCCGTTCTCGGCGGTGGAGTGGCCTTCGTTTTCCGGTGGTTCGAGGCCGAACGGCAGGCACGCATCAAGGCACGGGAGGACGCTCAGGCGAAGACCGCGAAGGAAGCGGCGCGGCAGGAAGAGCTCCGCCGACGCAACCTCGATGTTCTCCGCACGACAGCGCTAGAGGTCCTATCAATTTACAACGCGGTGAAGCTCGCCCGCAGGATGATGCGCTTCCACGGGCAACAGCTGGGACGGCGAACTCCGACCGATCCCTTTCGAGTTCGGGAGGATCAATACCAGGAGATCTTCATCACTCTCGAACGAGCCCAGCTCGACCTGGAGCGGATCAAGAAACAGGTGGGGATCAACCGGAACACGCTCGGTCTGGCTGACTCGCCTGAAATGGTGGAGAAGAGCCTTAAGTCGGCCGAGTCCTACATCCGCGATGTTCTCAAGGAGTTTGAGCAGGCGGAGCATCCCGTCATGGACGGTCGCCGGGTGATCTCCATGGAGTGCAAGGCCGCCGACTTCTTCGCTCCGAGCGACGACCGCAAGCGCCACAAGCTTGGCGGACTCGCCGAGAAGCAGTTCTTCAAGCCAATGCAAGCGCTCCACGACCACGCCATCAAGGCCTTGACCGATGTCGCGGAGGCGAGCCCCCTGAAATGATCAGGCGACGGGCCAGCGGAATGGACACTCCGCCTTAGATCTCATGGCACCATTCTGCGTGCCGGCCTCGGCAACTCAAGGACCGGCCGCAGGCCGGCCGCGCCGCGGCGGCCCCTACGGGGCCGTCCTTGACTTGCCGAGGCCGGCAGGCTCGCATCCACCGTGAGATCAATGGCTAGGAAGCATCTGACGATGCTCCTCGGAGGGACGCATGCGCCACGTGGTCCCGCTCATTTTGGCGATGCTGTGCGCCTGCAGCTCTCAGCAGGATCGGGTGCGGACGGAGGCGGAGGCCCGGACCCTCGCAACTGAGGTGCTACGTGCACGGGGAGACTTCGGGCCGCTGGATATTCGCCGCGAGGACGAAGTCTGGGTTGCGCGCGCGACTCAGAAAAATCCAAACCCGGGCGAGCCGTGGGTCGTCTCAATCGATGCGGCGAGCGGCGAGACCCACGTCGACCGGATGAGGGTGATCAACCCGGCGTACCAAGGGATCCCGTAACCCCCTACTCCGCCGGCATCCCCTCCGCCTCGGCGCTCGCCCGCTTCGCCTGCATCCGGTCGAAGCTCGCCCAGACGCCCTCGCTCCCGTGCCACTGGCCGCGGGTCGCCGCCTTGGAGTACTCCGTGCTGCGCGCTTCGAAGAAGTTCGCGTGCTCGACCCCGCTGAGCATCGACTGCAGCCACGGCAGCGGGTTCTCCTTCACGCCGTACACCTCCGGCAGGTGGAGCTGGCGCAGGCGCCAGTCGGCGATGAAGCGGATGTACTTCTTGATGTCGTCCGGGGTCATGCCGGTGACCTCGCCGGCCTCGAAGGCCAGGTCGATGAACTTGTCCTCCAGCCCGACCACCGTCTTGCAGCAGTCGACGATGTCGTCGGCCACGGCCTTGGTCACGCACTGGGTCTCGGCGTTGAAGGCGTGGAACAGCTTGATGATGCCTTCGCAGTGCAGGCTCTCGTCGCGCACGGACCACGACACGATCTGCCCCATGCCCTTCATCTTGTTGTGGCGCGGGAAGTTCATCAGCATCGCGAAGCTGGCAAACAGCTGCAGGCCTTCGGTGAAGCCGCCGAACATGGCCAGCGTGCGGGCGATGTCGGCCTCGGTGTCGACGCCGAACTGCTGCATGTAGTCGTGCTTGTCGCGCAGGGCCTTGTAGTCGAGGAAGGCCGTGAACTCGCTGTCGGGCATGCCGATCGTCTCGAGCAGCAGGGCGTAGGCGGCGATATGGATCGTCTCCATGTTGGAGAACGACGCCAGCATCATCTTCACCTCGGTGGGTTTGAAGACGCGGCTGTAGCGCTCCATGTAGTTGTCGTTCACCTCGACGTCGGACTGGGTGAAGAATCGGAAGATCTGGGTGAGCAGGTTGCGCTCGCGGTCGGTGAGGTTCACCGCCCAGTCCTTGAGGTCCTCGCCCAGCGGGATCTCCTCAGGCATCCAGTGGACCTGCTGCTGCTTCTTCCAGAAGTCGTAGGCCCAAGGATAGCGGAACGGCTTGTAGGCGTAGGACGGCGTGAGCAGGCCCGGCAGGGTCTTGTTGTTGGCGCTGGCCACGGTGTCTCTCCCCATTCCCGATGCCCGAACGATACCGCGAATTTGGCCCACATCTAGCGCCAAGTTGGCGCACCGACCCAAGATGTTGTGAACAAGCTGGGGATAGCCGGCCTGCGGCGCTCGTCGTCCGGGGCGCGCCTGTTGCCACGACGGCGGCGACAGGGTTGTGCTTCGATCCCCCGGGATCAAGGGAGAAACACATGCCCGACCAGTACATCCTCTACGGCGCCAAGGGCTGGGGCTCGGTGATCGTGGAAGCCGCGCTCAACCTGATGGGCGAGCCGTTCGAGCGGGTCGACCTGCCCTACGGCAAGTGGCCGAAGGACGACCCGGAGTTCGCGCGGATCAACCCGCTGGGCCAGGTGCCGGCGCTGATCCTGCCCGGCGGCGAGCTGATGACCGAGAGCGCGGCCATCCTCCTGTACCTGACCGAACAGCATCCGCAGGCCGGGCTCGCGCCGCCGCCCGGCGATCCGCGCCGCGCCCAGTTCCTGCGCTGGATGAGCTACATCCCGGCGCAGATCTATTCGATGTACTGGGTGCGCGACATTCCCTCGCGGCTGGCCGGCGACGAGGAGGCCGCCCAGGAGCTGCTCAAGGCGCGCACGGTGGAGCGCATCGCCGACTGCTGGGCGATGATGGAGGCCCAGGTGAGCCCCGGCCGCTACCTCCTGGGCGAGGCGCTCACAGTGCTCGACCTCTACGTCACCGTCATCTCCCGCTGGAGCCCGAGGCGCCGGCGCTTCTACGAGATCGCCCCGAAGATGAGCGAGGTGGTGAAGCGGGTCGACGCCGACCCGCGCCTGGCGGCCTTCTGGGCCGAGCGCATGCCGTTCGAGGAGGGCTGGGAGGGCTAGCCGCCGCCTCAGCCGTCGGCCGGCGTCACCGAGCCCACCGGCGGGGCGATGGAGCGGACATCGACGACGCGGTGCGCGGGGTCGAGCCCCTTCTTGGCGCTGGCGAGCTGGTCACGGAAGGCCGCCCGCACCTTCTTCTTGAAGGCCAGGCCCCAGACCAGGCCAACCGCCCAGCCCCAGCCGCCGGCGAACCGCTTCGTCAGGTTCTTGCGCAGCGCGTCGGCGCGCTTCCCGAACGCCTCGGTGAGCCGGTCGATGTCGTCCGGCGTCAGCGCCTCCCACGGCCATTTTGGCAAGGGCGTATCGATGGCGGCCGTGCCGCGGAGCGGCACGATGGGGTATTCGTCGCGCGCCTCTTCGTCGTCCGTCCAGCCCGTCTGGCCTTTGAAAAGGTCGTGCCGCTTCGGCAGGGTGAAGTGGAGCTCCAGGAACCTCTGGGCGTTGCGGCGGCCGAGCAGGAAGTCGTGCTCGCGGAAGGCCTGGTGGGCGAAGCCCAGCACCGCCTTCATTGGCGAGGTCATCAGGCTCAGGGCCGGGCCCCACATGACGGTGGAGTCGTGTGCGCTCTCCCGAGATGGCGAGATCATGTAGCGGCTGTAGATCCCCTCGTCCTTGATGAGCGCCAGGTCGAAGGTGCTCAGCCGCGCCTGGTCCACGGGGCCGAAGAACAGCGAGGCCAGGGTCTTGGTGAGCTCGGCGTTCGTCGTGACGTTGTCCGCGTCCGATACGTCCGTGGGCGTGCGGGCGGTGTCATTGACGAGCGGGTCGATGAGGATCACGGCGCGGCAGGCGTCGAGCGCCGCGCGAGGGTTCTGGCCGCGCGCCCCCGCGAGCCTGCGCCGGGCGAGGTCGAAGGGGGCGTCGTCGAAGAGCCCGCCGTCGGTGGCGGTGAACACGAAGTCGGTGGGGGCCGGGTCGTCCCAGAGCGGCAGGTCGACGAGCGCGCCTCGCCCGTCGAACCAGCAGCTGTTGCGCCAGTCGTAGGCGGCCGCCGCCTGCTTCAGCTTCTTGGTCTGGAAGACCAGCGGGATCGCGGCGCTGGCCACGGCCGCCTGGCTGAAAAGCGACCAGGCGTCGCCCTGCGGGAACCCCTGCGGATCGACATGGTGGGCGTCGGGCGCGTCGCCGAGGCCGGTGGGGATCGCGCCGGCGGCGGCGCTCTGCACGGCGAAGGCGATGTGGTCGCGGTGCATGAGGAGCCGCTGGTTCACGCCCGGCTGGTGCTGCGTGTTGCGGAAGTCCAGCGCGAACGGCACCCCGCGCAGGTCGCCCACGACGAGGCGCAGGTCGATCGGGTGGGCGAGCCACTTGCGGCCCTGGGCGGGCTGCGCGTTGCGGATCAGCTCGAAGACGGTCGTCCGCACGTCGGAGGGCGCGTCGTAGAACAGCGAGGGCTCGCCGGTCTCGGCCTGCTTCGGGTTCGACAGCAGCTTGTCTAGGGTGATCTCCTTCACCCAGGCGCGCCAGAGCGGGTTGGCGTCCTTGTCCTGCTGGCCGGTCTTGCCCAGGCCCTCCTTCCAGACACGGTCGTCGTAGACATGGGGGAATTGCTTCACCCCCATCATGGAGGCGAGGCTGACGCTCAGGCCGCCGGCCGAGGTGCCGACCAGGGTGGTGATGCGGACGTCGTGCTTCGGCGCCTCGCCGCGGGCCTGGGCTGCGGTCCACTCCTCGAAGGCTTCCCAGATGAAGTCCAGGACGCCGGCGATGTAGGCGCCGGTCGAGGTGCCGCCGGTCGCTGCGATCGCGATCTCGAACCGGGTGAGGTCCGGCCGCCGCTCGGCCGGAAAGTGGTCCTTCAGCGGCTGCAGATTGTTTGGATCGTACCGCTCGACCATGACCGCCCCTCCGTCCCCGGAGGGAACGCTAGGTGCAAAAGGTCAAGCTGACAATCGGGGGTTTAGTGGCCCAGGCGCGGCTTGATGGACAAGGTGAACGCCGCGACGGTGTCCTCCTTGGTCTCCTGGCCAAACACCATGTGCTGGCCCTTCACCTCGCGGTGAATGACGCCGAACGAGGTCTGCAGCGGGCCCTTGCGGTAGCCCACGCCCACGTGGGCGTCGCCCACCACGGCGGCCGCCGGGTCGGTGGTCCAGCCGGCGCGGTCCCAGCCGCCTTCGCCCTTCAGCATGTTCAGGCCCACGGCGCGGGCGCCGGCGGCGGCGAACAGGTACCAGCGGCCCTGGTCGCCGAACATCGAGCCGTCCTTCACGCCCAGGCTCTTCAGCCCCTTGGCGGCGCGGTCGTCCTTCGACTGCAGCCGGATCTCGGCGCCGGCTTCCGCCGAGCCGCCGCGGTTGCCGACGCCGACGCCGGCGTGGGGCGACAGGCCGATGTCGAAGCGGCCGGTGTCGAAGCTGAGCGCGCGGGGCCAGTTGCGGATCACCGAGAGCTCGTAGTCACGCCCGGCGAACTCGGGCCGCTCGAGGTTGATGGGCAGGCCGCCCGGGGGGGCCGTGAAGCCGTCCGTGGACAGGCGCACGGAGTCGACCGGGCCGCCGGCGCGCTCCGAGACGGTGACCTGCGAGGAGGTGCGGTCGCGGTCCATCAGCCTCGCGAGGTCGGCGTCGGGACGGACGGCGGAGGCGGCGAAGGCCGCGTCGGCCAGCGACCGGGCCGCCAGCGACTCAGCCGCCGCAGCGCCGGAGGCGCCTGCGCACAAGGCGATCGTGGCCAGCCCAGCCAAGACCCGCATCCTGCATCTCTCCCAGCCCGCGTCGTAGAGCGCGCGGTTCGAGCTCTACAATTTCACGAACAGCGAAAGTCGCAAAGTGCAAATAGGTTCCGCTTGGTTAGCGGACAGCGGTGGTCGTGAATATTCACGCTTAAGGCCAAGGTCTCCACCTAGGTGAACTGCCCGTCCCGGCCGTTAAGCTTCAGCCCGCGGAATATTACTGGCAGGCGAGGCATTCCTCGTAGTCGGTCTTCGCCGCCCCCGACATGTCCACCGCCGCCAGCGCCTCGCCCCCGGCATGCGCCGCCCGCTGCACCGACTTGGACCGCAGGTAGTACAAGCTCTTGCACCCCCGCTCCCACGCCTGCCAGTGCAGCATATGCAGGTCCCATTTATCCACGTCCCCAGGCAGGAAGACGTTGACGGACTGGGACTGGCAAATATCCGGAGTCCGATCAGCAGCAAGCTCGATGACCCAGCGCTGGTCGATCTCGAAGGCCGTCTTGTAGACGTCCTTCTCGTCCTGGCTGAGGAAGTCGAGGTGCTGCACCGAGCCTTCGTTCTGCAGGATCGAGTCCCAGACGCCGGGCGTGTTCTGGCCCTTCTCGTCCAGGAGGCGCTCCAGGTAGGGGTTCTTCACGGCGAAGGAGCCCGAGAGCGTCTTGTGGGTGTAGATGTTGGCCGGGATCGGCTCGATGCCGGCGCTGGTGCCGCCGCAGATGATCGAGATCGAGGCGGTGGGCGCGATGGCCAGCTTGTGGCTGAACCGCTCCATCACGCCGCGGTCGGCGGCGTCCGGGCAGGGCCCCCGCTCGGCGGCCAGCGTGCGGGAGGCGGCGTCGCACTGACGGCGCAGGGTCTTGAAGAGCCGCATGTTCCAGCTCTTCGCCAGCGCGCTCTCGAAGGGGACGTTCTGCTGCTGCAGGAAGGAGTGGAAGCCCATCAGGCCGAGGCCCACCGAGCGCTCGCGCTGCGCGGCATAGACGGCGTTGGCCATCTCCGGCGGGGCGCGCTGGATGAAGTCCTCCAGCACGTTGTCGAGGAAGCGCATGACGTCCTCGACGAAGGTCGGGTGGTCGCGCCACTCCAGGAACTTCTCGGCGTTGACGCTCGACAGGCAGCACACCGCGGTGCGCTCGGCGCCCAGGTGGTCCTTGCCGGTATGCAGCATGATCTCGGAGCACAGGTTCGACTGGCGGACCTGGAGGCCGAGCTCGCGCTGATGCTGCGGCATCGAGCGGTTCACCGTGTCGGAGAAGATCAGGTAGGGCTCGCCGGTCTGCAGGCGGATCTCGAGGATCTTCTGCCAGAGCGAGCGGGCGTCGACCTCGCGGATGACCTCGCCGGTCTTCGGGCTGCGCAGGCCGAACATCGCCCCGTCGCGCACGGCTTCCATGAACTCGTCGGTGATCGACAGGCCGTGGTGCAGGTTGAGCGACTTGCGGTTGAAGTCGCCGGAGGGCTTCCGGATCTCCAGGAACTCCTCGATCTCCGGGTGGTGGATGTCGAGGTAGACGGCGGCCGAGCCGCGGCGGAGCGAGCCTTGGCTGATGGCCAGGGTGAGCGAGTCCATCACCCGGATGAAGGGGATGATGCCGCTGGTCTGGCCGGCCCCCTTCACCTTCTCGCCGATGGAGCGCACGCCGCCCCAGTAGGTGCCGATGCCGCCGCCGTTGGAGGCGAGCGCCACGTTCTCGTTCCAGACGCCGACGATGCCTTCGAGGTTGTCGGGCACGGCGTTGAGGAAGCAGGAGATCGGCAGGCCGCGCTGGGCGCCGCCGTTGGACAGCACGGGAGTGGCCGGCATGAACCAGAGGCGGGAGATGTAGTCGTAGATCCGCTGGGCGTGCTCGGCGTCGTCGGCGAAGGCCGTGGCGACGCGGGCGAACATGTCCTGATAGCTCTCGCCGGGCAGGAG
The DNA here is from genome assembly GCF_036563285.1 of Phenylobacterium sp. GTDB lineage: Bacteria > Pseudomonadota > Alphaproteobacteria > Caulobacterales > Caulobacteraceae > Phenylobacterium. The sequence continues at coordinate 1,052,558 of NZ_DATCMR010000011.1, read as the reverse complement.
GTAGCGGTCCTCCAGCGTGGTCTTTCCGAAATCGGTCAGCAGGGCGTCGCGCGAGCGGTCGACCTCGACCTTGCGCACCAGCTGGAGCTGCGGCCGTTCAGGCCGCGCGTGGACCGCCTTGGCTTCTTCGGCGATCCCAACCTTTGCCGCTTCGCTCATAGCTCCCTGACCCTGACTGAGGGACTTCGGCTCACCCGGCCTCCGCCCCGCTCCCCCTACATGTTGTGGCTGTCACCAGCCGACAACCCACATATGGGGACACAGCCCCTAAGGAGTCGTCAATGAGGCGGAGGGATCGGCGCCCAGGTTTTTCGTTACCGAGACCTTAACGCGCACCCGCCCCACTCGGAGAGGAACCTTGTCGGGAGTCGCCGGAACGACCCAGCTCACGAGCATGTGAGAATCCGCGCGGAGGTGAAATTCAGCCGCCCAACGGCCAGACCAGGGCGATCAGCGGCGTTCCGGCAACCAGCACGAGAGCGCTCAGCGGCGCGCCCAATCTCGGGTAGTCCGCGAATCTGTAGCCGCCTGGCGCCATCACCAGGGTGTTGCACTGGTGGCCGATGGGCGTGAGGAAGTCGCAGGCCGCCCCCAGCGCTACGGCCATCAGGAACGGGTCGGGATTGAGTCCCAGGAGCCTGGCCAGCGCCGCGCCGATGGGCGCCACGATCAGGACGGTGGCGGCGTTGTTCAGGAACGGCGTCGCGGCCATGGCCACCACCATGACGGCGCCCAGGGCGAAGATCGGAGGCTGTCCTCTGAAGAGGCTGGCGAGCGCTCCGGCGAGCAGGTCGGCGCCGCCGGTGGCCCGGATGGCGTCCGACACCGGGATCAGGGCGGCGATCAGCACCAGCACCGGCCCGTCCAGGGCGGAATAGACCTCGCGCATCCGAATCGAGCCCACCAGGACCATGGTCACCGCGGCCGCGAAGAAGGCGATGGCGACGGGGGACACCTGGAAGGCTACGGCGACCATGGCGGCGAGCAGGATCAGGGCTGGCGCCAGCCGGTGACGGATGCCGCCAAGCCGCACCTCCCGCTCGGCGAGCGGCAGCAGGCCCAGGGTCTTCAGGGCGCCGGGAAGGGTGCGCTCGCCGCCCTGCAGGACGACGATGTCCCCGGCGCGCAGCCGCACGGTGCGCAGCTCGCGGGTCATGCGGTAGCCCGCCCGGCTGACGGCGAGCAGGTTCACCCCGTGCTGGCCGTAGAGGTCCTCCTGGGCGGCGGTGCGGCCCACCAGCAGGGAGTCGCCGCCGACCACCGCCTCGACGACCCGCACCTCCTCGGTGGGCTCCTCCATGGCGACCGGCCGATCCGAGCGGGTGAGCTTCAGCTTGGTACGCTGGAGGAAGCGGTCGAGGTCCTGGTGCTCGCCCTCGAGCAGCAGGGTGTCGCCGGCCGACACTCCGGTGTTGGGATGCGGCGCCTGGCGGCGGCGGCGGCCGCGGACCAGCGCCATGATGCGGACCTCGCCGCCGGCCATGGCCTGCAGCTCGCGCACCGTGCTCTTGCCCAGCGGCCAATCGTCGGGGACGGCGACCTCGGTGAAGTAGGCCCCGGTGTCCAGGGCGGCGTCGAGCGTCTCCTGCGGCGGCCGCGAGGCAGGGAGCAGGCGGTAGGCGAAGGAGAGGAAGACCAGGCCCAACGCCGTGATCCCGAGGCCAACCGGCGCGTAGTCGTACATGCCGAACGGCCGGCCCAGGATCTGCTCGCGCACCTCGGAGACCAGGATATTGGGCGAGGTGCCGACGAGGGTCACCGTTCCGCCGATCAGCGACCCGAACGCCATGGGCATCAGCAGGCAGGAGGGCGCCGTCCCGGTGCGCTTCGCCACGGACAGCGCGATGGGCATCATGATGGCCAGGGCGCCGACGTTCTTGGTGACCATGGAAAGCAGGGTCACCGCGCCGACGAAGAGGGGCACCTGGGTGCGCGCGCTCTTCAGGTGCGGGATGAGCGGCCGCAGCACGGATTCGACGATGCCGGAGCGGGCGAAGGCGGCGCTGACCACCAAGGCGCAGGCGATGATGACGGTGACGTCGTTGGAGAAGCCGGAGAAGGCCTCCTTGGCCGGCACCACGCCGACCAGGACGCCCAGCAGGAGCGCGCCCAGCGCTATGACGTCGTAGCGCCAGCGGCCCCAGATGAAGCAGGCGATAGTGATCCCGATCAGCCCGAAGGCCAGGGCCTGCTGAAGCGTCATGGCATCCCTTCGCGCCGGCCCCAACGCCGGACTCCCGCTCGGTAAACGCGAGACCGGGGGGAAGGGTGCGGCGGCCTAGGCGGCCTGGCTGCGCGCCCGGTCGAGGAAGGCGCGGGCGCCTTCAACCGTCACGAACACCTTGTGCTGCCGGTCGCCGAACATCTGGTCCATCACCTGGGTCCAGAGCGGGTAGTTGGGATCGGTGGTGACGAAGCAGCCGTACTTCGGCCCCTTGGCCCGCTTGTGGCGGTGGTAGGCGTCGACGACGATCTGGATGTCGGCCGGCGTGGCGCCGGTGTCGCTCTCGCGCACGTCCATGATGATGTCGTAGGAGGCGGTGCGGGGATCCTTGTCGAACATGGCGGCGACGGCGCGGCTCAGGACAGTCCCGGAGAACCCCGGCCCGGCAGTGAATTCGGCGACCCGCCGCTTGTGATCGATACTGAACGCCATCCCCTGCCGCTTAGCTAGTTTCTGAAAAGAAACGGTAAATCTGGCGGCGACTGCACGTGCCGGAGCCTTGTTTTCGCCACCGGGGGACGGCCTTCTCGCCTCGGAGCTCCACCGCAGGGACGGCAAGCGGATGGCTGGCGGACGACAGCGCTCGGCAGGCAGGACGCGCGCCCTCGTGCTGACCGGATCGGTCGGCGCGCACCTGCTGGTGCTCGGCGTGCTGGCCTGGCGTCTCGGCGAGACGCCGCTCTACCCCGATCCCCGGATCATGACCGTCGAGCTCGCGCCGCTCCCGGCAGAACGCCGCCGCCCGCCGCCGCCGGTCCACAGCCTCGCCAGGTCCGCCGGCGCGGCGAGCGCCCTGCCCGTGCTGAGCCGACCGGCCGAGGCGGTCCCGCCGGCCGCGCCGGTGACGGAGGCGCCGGTGGCCGGGGCCGAGGCCGAGGCGGTGCGCAAGGCGCTGCGGGGGCTGGTGGGGTGCGAGCGGGCCAGACTGCTGGCGCTGAGCGAGGAGGAGCGTCGCCGCTGCGAGGACCGGCTGGCGGCGGTCAAGGCGCCTCAGCTGGCGTTGAGCCGGCAGGCGGAGTTCGACGCGGCGCGCGGCGGCGCGGAGCCCTGGCTGGTCCGCAAGCCGAAGAACGGCTGCAAGGTGCGGGCGGCGGGCACGGTGACGGTGATGGGCAAGGAGGGCGCAGCCGCCGGCATCGGCTGCGCCTGGGACTTCTAGTCCGACTTCGCCCCGCCCTGGGCGGCCGCCGTCTTCTCCTCGTGGCGGGCGCCGGCGAGAATGCCTTCCAGGCCGTAGTTGCCCTCGTGGCAGGCGTACTCGTAGACGGGGCCGGACGCGGCGAACTCGTACTCCCCGCCCCAGGGCTCGGCCCATACGGTGGGGTCCTCGACCCGAAACTGGTAGCGGATGCGATCGGCGCCGACGCGGGTGAAGCGCTCGGTGACCTTCACGTTGGGGCTGGCGCCGCGCAGGTTCTGGCTGGGGTGGTAGTTGATCGTCTCGGCCACCAGGGTGTCGCCTTCCCACCAGCCGATGGAGTCGCCCATGTAGGGCCGGACGCCGTCGGTGCGGTGCTTGCCGCCGATCCGGATAACGCGGACGTCGTGGACCATTTCCACCCAGATGGCCAGGTGGTCGGGCGTCTGAACGAACTGGTAGTTGTTGTTGTAGAGCTGGCTGGTCATCACCGGTCCGGCGCTGATGCCGAAGCTCATGATGCAGCGCTCGCCCAGGCTGCGGTTCTCCGGGTTGTCCGCCTGGCCGGCGGGGCCGCTCTCGCCGCGCTCGGCGTCGGCCTGGGTAAGGCGGCCGCGGACCCGGGGCGCAGTCGGCAGGCGCGGCGGGATGCGACCGTTCGCGGGGAAGGTGATCAGCGAGGTGCGGGCCTGGCCGCCGACGCGCATCACCCGGCTGCCAGGATCGGTCCAGCCGGCGTTGTAGCCGCAAGCCGCGCCCTGGGCCCCGCTCTGGCATTCCGGCAGGTCGTCAACGCCCTTGGACTGCGGGGTGGGGGCGTTGAGGCGCGCAGAGCGCTCGTCGTTGGTCTTTTCGATGGCGGCGAGCTCGTCCGGCGTCAGGTTGAGCCGCGTACCGTACTTGGCGTCGCGCTCCATGCGGGTGAGCGTGCCGTTGTTCCAGTAGCCCTCCAGGGACGGGCGGCCGTCGGCCATGCGCGGCGGCTTGTAGTCGGCGCCCTGGGCTGCGCCTCCGATGAGCGAAATGGCTATGGCGAACGCCAGGACGGGCTTGGTCACGGTCTTCCTCCTCGAGCGGCGCGCCTTCTGCGGGCGGGCTCAGGATAAGGATAGCGCAGCGCGTCCGGCAGACAATTACGCTGCGGCAATCCTTCCGCCCGGCGTCGGAAGTCCATAGGCTGCCGCAGACGAAGAAGGAGCAGGCGGATGCGGGGCAAGGTTCTGGCGGCGGCGCTCGCCGTGGCGGTGCTGGCGGGGCCGGCGGCGGCGGACGGGGTCCGGGACCGGCTGGTCGTCTCCACCGACTGGCTCGCCAAGCGGCTCGGCGAGCGCGAACTGGTCATCCTGCAGGTGGGCGACAAGGCGGGCTACGAGGCCGGCCACATCCCCGGCGCGCGGCTCCTCACCCTGCAAGACATCGCGGCGCCGATGGGCGGGGAGCGCCTGACGCTGGAGATGCCGGACGCCGAGACCCTGCGCGGCAAGCTGGAAGCGCTGGGCATCTCCGACCGCTCGCGGATCGTGGTGGTCCCGACGCGCGAGGGCGTGCAGTCGGCGACGCGGGTGGTGTTCACCCTCGACGCGGCGGGGCTGGGCGGACGCACGGTGCTGCTGGACGGCGGGACCATGGCGTGGAGCGCCGAGGGACGGCCGCTGTCGAAGGACGAGCCCGCCCCGGCTGCGGGCAAGCTCTCGGCGTTCAAGCTGAAGCCGCTGATCGTCGACGCCGACTTTGTGCGCAAGCACATCAGTGCGCCGGGCTACGCCATCGTCGATGCTCGCGCGCCGGACTTCTACTCGGGCGCCCGGCCGGGGGGCCCGCCGCAAAAGCCGCACAAGGCGGGGCATATCGCGGGCGCCAAGAGCGTGCCGTTCAGCGCGGTGACGACGGCCGACCTGAAGCTCGCCTCCCCTGAGGATATCGCCGCGAAGTTCAAGGCTGCCGGCGTGAAGAAGGGCGACACGGTGATCGCCTACTGCCACGTCGGCCAGCAGGCGACGGCGACGCTGTTCGCGGCGCGGACCCTGGGCATCAACGCCCTGCTCTACGACGGATCCTTCGAGGAGTGGTCGAGGCTGGACGGTCCGGTGGAGAAGTAGGCGGGGGCCTCCGGCCAAGGCGCCGTCAGCGCCGTTGCCCGCGCGCGGCGAACCGTGCTGACCTTGCCTGCGATGAGCGACCTTGCGCGCCTGAGCGACAGCGAGCGGCAGGCCCTGCGGCTGCTGGCCGAGGGACATACCGCCAAGAGCGTGGCCCGCGAGCTGGGGCTGACCGAGGCCGCGGTCAACGAGCGCCTGCGCCAGGCGCGGCGCAAGACGGGAGCGGGCAGCAGCCGCGAACTGGCGCGCCGGCGGAAGGCCACCCAGGAAACTGGTGACGAGAAAATCGGGATGGTCCAGCCCGCCCGCGGCGGCGAAAACCTGGTGCAGGCGGCGCGGCGGCGGTTCGGCGCGCCGGTACTCGTGGGGATGCTCGCCATGATCGTCATCGCTTCCGCCGTGGGCGCGCTTGCCGCGCTGGCCGTCTCGCAGACATCCGCCCCGCCGGCGCCGCCACGGGTCGTCGCCACCCGCCCCGCCCCCGGCGCACAGGTGGCGCCCGGGCCGCTCACGCTCAGCGTCACCTTCGATCGCCCGATGCGTCCGGAAAGCTACTCCTTCATCATGCGCGACCGCAGGAGCTTCCCGGCGTGCGGCGCCAAGCCGGTGCTGTCCGCCGACCGGCGGACCTTCACCCTGAGCTGCATGGTGGAGCCCGGCCGCAGCTACGAGGTCGGCTTCAACAACGACCTGCACCGCAACTTCGTCGGCGACGACGGCCGGCCGGCCACGCCGGCCGTGCTGCGCTTCACGACGCGCTAGGCGTCCAGGTTCAGCAGCGCCGGGTCGCCGCCTTGCGCGGCGATGTTGACGCTGACCGCGCGCTCGACGGCGTAGCGGAGCAGGGCGTGCGGGCCCCCGGCCTTTGGCCCGGTGCCGGAAAGGCCCTCGCCGCCGAACGGCTGGACGCCGACCACGGCGCCGATCATCGAGCGGTTGATGTAGGCGTTGCCGGCGGGGACGGCGCGGCGGACCTCCTCGGCGAAGGCTTCGATGCGGGTGTGGACGCCGAGGGTGAGACCGTAGCCCGCCTTGCGCAGCGGCAGGGAGGCCGCCTCGAGGGCGTTCGGGTCGTAGCGGACCACGTGCAGGATGGGGCCGAACACCTCCTTCTGCAGGAAGTCGGCGCCGGGGATCTCGGCCAGGGTCGGAGCGAAGAAGTGGCCGCCCTTCGGCGCGGCGACCCGGTGGATGATCCTGGCATCCTTGGCAAGCTTGCGGACGTGGGCGTCGAGCGCAGCCTTGGCCTCGGCGTCGATGACCGGGCCGATGTCGGTTCGCGGGTCGGCCGGGTCGCCGACCACCAGCGCTTCCATGGCGCCGGTCAGCCCTTCGATCAGGGCGTCGGCGGTGTCGTGCGGGGCGAACAGCATGCGCAGCGCCGAGCAGCGCTGGCCGGCGGAGCCGAAGCCGGAAGCCAGCACGTCGTCGATCACCTGTTCGCGCAGGGCCGTGGTGTCGACGAACATGGCGTTGAGGCCACCGGTCTCGGCGATGAAGGGGACGATCGGCCCCTGCCGGGCCGCCAGGGTGCGGTTGATCGCCCAGGCGGTGTCTGTGCCGCCCGTAAAGGCGACGCCCGCGCAGGAGGGGTGGCTGACCAGGGCCTGACCGACGACGGCGCCTTCGCCAGGGAGAAGATGCAGGAGGTCAGGGTTCAGGCCCGCGGCGTGGAACAGGCGCACGGCCTCGGCGGCGACCAGTGGGGTCTGCTCGGCGGGCTTGGCGAGGACCGCGTTGCCGGCGGCGAGCGCCGCGGCGATCTGGCCGGTGAAGATGGCCAGCGGGAAGTTCCACGGGCTGATGGCGGCGAAGGCGCCGCGGCCGTGCAGGGACAGCCGGTTGGTCTCGCCCACCGGTCCGCGCAGGGTCTCGGGGTGGGCGAACTGCTTCTCGGCGAGGGTGGCGTAGTAGCGGCAGAAGTCGACGGCCTCCCGGACCTCGGCGATGCCGTCCGACAGTGTCTTGCCCGCCTCGCGGGTGCAGACGGCGATCAGGCGTTCGCGGTTCGCCTCGAGGGCGTCGGCCATGGCGCGCAGCACCTTGGCTCGGCCCTCGCCGCCGAGCGCATCCCAGGCGGGCTGGGCCTTCGAGGCGGCGGCGTAGGCGGCGGCGACATCGGCTGGGGTGGCGTCGGCGACCCGGCCCACCACGATCGAAAGGTCAGCCGGGGCGGCGCGCTCCGAGGCGTCCCTGGTCGAGAGCCTGCCGGAGACGATCGGGCCGGCCTCCAGGACCGGCAAGGCGGCGATGGCGGCGGCAAGCTTGTCGCGATGGGCGGCGATGGACAGGTCCATGCCGAGCGAGTTCCTGCGGCCGGGGCCGTAGAGGTCGACGGGCAGCGGGATGCGCGGGTGGGGCGCGCCGCCGGTGGTCTCCACTGCCGTGAACGGGTCGGTCACCACCTTGGATACGGGCGTGCGCTCGTCCAGCAGGGCATGGACGAAGGAGGTGTTGGCGCCGTTCTCCAGCAGGCGCCGCACCAGGTAGGGCAGCAGGTCCTCGTGGCTGCCGACCGGGGCGTAGACCCTCAAGGGGAAGTCGCCGTAGCGCTCGTGGGCGGCGGCATAGAGCGCCTCGCCCATGCCGTGCAGGCGCTGGAACTCGCAGGTCAGGCCGGCCTGCCGCGCCATCTGGCGCACGGCGGCCAGGGTGTGGGCGTTGTGGGTGGCGAACTGGCCGTAGAGCGCGGGCGCGGCGTTCAGCAGGGCGCGCGCGCAGGCGAGGTAGGAGAGGTCGGTCGCGGCCTTGGTGGTGAACACCGGATAGCCCGGCAGGCCGGCCATCTGGGCGCGCTTGATCTCGCTGTCCCAGTAGGCGCCTTTCACGAGGCGGACCATGAGCCGGCGGCCCGACGAGCGGGCGATGCCGGCGACGGCCTCGACCACCTGTGGCCCGCGCTTCTGGTAGGCCTGCACGGCGAGGCCCAGGCCGGTCCAGCCGCCGAGCTCCGGCTCGCGGGCGAGGCGGTCGAGCAGCTCCAGCGAAATCACCAGGCGGTCGGCTTCCTCGGCGTCGAGGGTGAGGTTGATGTCGGCCTTGGCGGCCTGGATGGCGAGGCGGCGGACCGAGGGATACAGCTCGGCCCAGACTCGCTCGGCCTGGCGAGATTCGTAGCGCGGCGACAGCGCCGAGAGCTTCACCGAGACGCCGTGTCCGGCCTCCGGGCCCTGTCCCTTGGCGTGCCTGGCGACGACCGCGATGGCGGCGGCGTAGGCGGCCTCGTAGCGGGCGGCGTCGGCGGCGGTGCGTGCGCCCTCCCCCAACATGTCGAAGGAGCAGGTGAAGCCGTCCTGGCTCGCCCGCTTGATCGCCTTCTCGATGGTGGCGCCCAGCACGAACTGCTCGCCCATGATGCGGACGGCCGCGCCCACCGCGCGCCGGATCACCGGCTCGCCGAGTCGACCGGCCAGGCGCTTGATGAAGCCCGGCAGGTCAGCGCGGGCCTCCTCGTCCGGGTCGATCAGCTTGCCGGTGAGCATCAGGCTCCAGGTCGAGGCGTTGACCAGCATCGAGTCTGACTGGCCGGCGTGGCTCGCCCAGTCGGCCGAGGCGATCTTCTCGGCGATCAGCCGGTCGCGGGTCTCCTCGTCCGGCGTGCGCAGCAGAGCCTCGGCCAGGCACATCAGCGCGAGGCCCTCGCGGGTGGAGAGGGAGAACTCCTGCAGGAAGCTCTCCACCACACCCTGGCGGCGTGCGGTGCGGCGAGCGGCGCGGACCAGGGCCTCCGCCTCCTCGCGCACCGCCTGGCGGTCGTCGGCGGCCAGGGGCTTGGCGGCGAGGGCGGCGGCGACCGCCTGACGCTCATCGAGGAATTTTGCCTGATCCAGGTGGTCGAAGGACATGCGCGCGCCTCTCCTTGGCCGGTCAATGGGAGCGGCTTGCGTGGAAAGCAAGAGACAGGAGCTGATTTTCCCCCTGCTCGCGGCGACGGAAAAAGCAAAGAGCCCGGCCTTTCGGCCGGGCTCCCGCTAACGCTTACTCTGAACGGTCGATCGCTTACGGCGCGATGTCGATGGTCGAACGACGGTTCAGCGGTTCCTTCACACCATCGCCGGTGGCGACCGCGGGCATGGTCTCGCCCTTCCAGTCGACAGACAGCGAGGTCTGGCTGACGCCAGCGCCCACCAGCGCGTCGGCCACGGCCTTGGCGCGGCGCTCCGACAGGCGGACGTTGTAGGCTTGCGAGCCCGAGGTGTCGGCGTGGCCGACGACCACCACGCGGGTGGCGTTGCCGCCGCGGGCGTAGTTGGCGGCTTCCGTCACCACGTTCTGGGCTTCCGGCGTCAGGATGTACTGGTCGAAGGGGAAGTACACGATGAACTGCCGGGCCTCGAGCGCCGCGGCCGGAGGCGGCGGCGGGGGCGGAGGCGGCGGGGGCGGAGGAGGCGGCGGCGGCGGCGGGGGCGGCGGCGGCGGGGGCGGCGGAGCCGCGAAGGAGTACCGCAGGCCGACGGTCACCGACTGGTCGCGGTATTCGCCGGAGAAGACGCCGGGCTGCAGGGCCGCGGTGCCGGTGGAAGCGAAGTCGAGATCCGACCCACCGAGGTAGCGGTAGGTGAAGTCGACGTTCAGGCGGTCGGTCGCACGCCAGGCCAGGCCGGCGATGACTTGCCACGCGAAGGAGGTGTCGTCGTCGTCGATGCGCAGGTTCTGGAGCGGCGGGTTCGCGCCCGTCGCGCCGGTGAGCGTGCCGGTCACGTTCGAGAACTGGCCGAGCACGTCCATGGAGACGTGGTTCACGCCGAGGCCGGCGCCGAGGAACGGATTGAGCGTCGCGCCCGGGGCGAAGTCGTAGAGGATGTTGCCCATGACGGTCCACGACGTCATGTCGCCTTGGACCGGGCCGCAGGTCGGCGCGGCCGCGGTGCGGGTCACGCCGGGAGTGCACAGCCCGAGGACGGCTTGGTTGGTGCCGCCGCGCACGGTTTCCACGTCACCGCCGCGATAGCCCAGCTCGAGCTCGACGCGCCAGTTGTCGTTCAGCTGGTAGCCCAGGCGAGCGAAGCCGGCCCAGTCTTCTTCCTGGTTGAAATTCCAGCTGTAGGGGATGCCGTTCGCGGCATTGTTCGAAGACGTGGCTTCCAGCCCGTCGGGCCAGTGGTAGCCGAGATCGACCGCGCCGTACCAGCCCACCTGGGCGGCGGCGCCGGTCGCGGTGAACACCGCAACCGCGGCGACCCCTGCAAGGAGTTTCAACTTCATAATCAGAGCCCTCTTGTTGCCCACTTGCTGCGGCCAATTGACCCAGCGTTTCTTATATCAGCGCCAGTTGGTTGCGTAAGTGCGCCGAAGACACACCGACACCCCAATTTCCCGCGCCACACGAACCTAGACCAGGACGCTATACGACTAACCCCTCAATGATCAACTTCGAGGGGAGACGTCCTGCCTCCTGGCCTTGGCAGCCGGAGACGCTGAAAGCGCCGCGGACCACCGAATCCTGGACGGCGACTTGGCCGGCATCTTCGCAAAGGTTGGCGGCCACCCCGCAGGCGGTCAGCCAACTCTCTGGAATTACTTGTAAAGCCTCAGCACCGTCGCACGAAACGCCAGCCATCGGCCGCCCGACGGGCGGCGCGCAGCCCAGCGCAATCAGCGATGTTTCCGGCGACATTCCCGCCCCAGCCAACGGCCCGCACCCCTGCGGCGCCGTCCCCTCAACGCTCAAGGTTGAGGTTCGTTCCTTGCGGAGGCTTGGGCATTCGTCCGCCTTACGCCTTTTTTCCGGCGCCGATCAGGCGCCGCCGGACCGCCGGTAGCGGCGCGCGCGGCCGCCAAGTGATTCGGGGCGGTTGAGCGCCGCGCGGAACGCGTCCCGGCGCTCGTGGATGGAGGCGATCACCAGGCCCATGGGCACACCGATCTCCACCAGCAGGGCCTCGGAGAGCTGGAGGCTGGCCTCGACCGTCTCCGGCACCGCGTCGGTGGCGCCGAGCTCGTACAGGCGCTTGGCGTGGCGGGCGTCGCGGGCGCGGGCGACGATGGTGAGGTCGGGACGAAGCTCGCGGGCGGTGGCGACGATCGCCTCGACGCCTTCCGGATTGTCCATGGTGACCACCAGGGCGGGCGCGCTCTCCAGGCCGCAGCGGCGCAGGAACTCCGGTCGCGCCGCGTCGCCGAAGTAGATGGTCTCGCCGGCGCGGCGGGCCTGCTCGACCAGGCGCGGATCCTGCTCGGCGGCGACCCAGGCGATGTCGTGCGACTTCAGCATCTCGCCCACCAGCTTGCCGACCCGGCCGTAGCCGGCGATCAGCACCTTGGGCTCGGAGCCGTCGACCGCCTGGGCCTCCGGCTCCGGCGCCACCTCCGCCGGCAGGGCCTTGCGACCGCCGATCCTGAGCGCCAGCGCGGCGAGGAAGGGGATTGCAGCCATGGAGAGGGTGACGGCGACCAGCACGCTCTCGCCCTGCACCCGGCTCACCAGGCCCTGGGCCATGGCCTGGCCAAGGATCACGAAGGCGAACTCGCCGCCGGCCGCCAGCAGCAGGGCGGATTCCGCCGCGCTGCGGGTGGGCAGGCCGAACAGCCGCGCCAGGCCGAACACGACGGCGCCGTTGAGCGCGATGATCCCGCCGGCCGTGAGCAGGATCTCGGCGGGACGCTCCAGCAGCAGCGGCAGGTTCAGGCCGATGCCGACGGAGACGAAGAACAACCCCAGCAGCAGGCCCTTGAAGGGCTCGATAGTGACCTCGACCTCATGTCGGTACTCGGTCTCGGCGAGCAGCAGGCCGGCTATGAAGGCGCCCAGCGCCATGGACAGGCCGGTGAGCGCGCTCACCATTCCCGAGCCGATCACAACCAGCAGGCAGGCGGCGACGAACAGCTCCTCGCTCTTGGCCTTGGCCACCGAACGCAGCATGGGCCGCAGCAGCAGGCGACCGAACACCAGGAGCGCGACGATCCCGGCCGCGGCGGTGACGAAGGACAGCACCACGTTGCCGGAGAGCGCGGTGCCGGAGCCGCTGCCGAACAGCGCCAGGGTGACCAGGATGGGCGCCACCGCCAGGTCCTGGAACAGCAGCACGGAGAAAGTGGCGCGGCCGGCGGTGGAATGCTGACGCCGCCGCTCGGTGAGGATCGGCATGACCACGGCGGTGGAGGAGAGCGCCAGCGCCGCGCCGATGGCGATGGCCGCCGACGGGGGTGAGCCGAACACGACCGCCGCCGTCCCCACCGCGGCCAGGCAGAGCGCCACCTGCAGGGCGCCCAGGCCGAAGACGTAGCGGCGCATGAGCCGCAGCCGCTCCCACGACAGCTCCAGGCCGATCATGAAGAGCAGGAAGACGACCCCGAACTCGGCGAGCTGGGCGACCTCGTCGGGGTTGTCGATGGTGAATGCCCCCAGCCAGGGGACCTCGTCGGCCAGTTGGCCCAGGCCATAGGGGCCGAGGAACACGCCCGCGCCGATGAAGCCGAGGATCGGGCTGATCTTCCAGCGTCGGAACAGCGGAACCACAATGCCCGCCGTGGCCAGGAACAGCACCAGATCCTTGTAAGCAGCCGCGCCGGCGCCGTGGCCTTCCATCCGATCTCCTTTTCCGGTTCGGTCCTGAATATGGCGTACCGGAGCGGGTTGCCAAACGCCGCGATGGGCCTAGACCACCAGGAGCCGTCCGCCCGCCCGGGAATTGCACAGCCGATGAAGCCTCTCGCCGCGGGCGCCGCCCTCCTCATCGCCGCCAGCGCCGCCCAGGCGGGAACCTACACGGCCGGGCCGGTGAGTGCGGCCGAGCCGTGGAGCCGACCGGCCGCGGCGGGCACGACCGGCGCGGGGTTCCTGACGCTTACCAACAGCGGCGGCAGCGCCGAGGCCTTGGTTTCGGTGAAGAGCCCGGTGGCGGCGGCCGTTGAGGTGCACCGCTCCAACCTGGCCCGCGGGGTCTCGCGCATGGACCGTGTGGAGCGGCTGGTGATCCCGCCGCGCGGCAAGGTGGCCCTGGCGCCGGGCGGCTACCACCTGATGCTGAAGGGGCTGAAGTCGCCGCTCACGGCCGGCCAGAAATTCCCCGCGACCCTGACCTTCGCCAGCGGCCGGACGCTGTCCGTGGCCTTCACCGTCTCCGACGGGATGGGCCCGCCGGTGGAGGGACACCACCACTGATGGCGCCGGGCGCGCCGCCTGCCGATCCTGACCAAAATGTAACGGGCGTAACGGCTCGCCCAGGGGCCATGGTCGGCCCACAACAACAGCCTTTGCGAGCTCATCGATGAAATCCCTCTGGCTCGGCGCCGCCGCGGCGGCCGCCCTCCTGGCCGCGCCCGCGGCCCTCGCCCAGCAGGCCACCCCGGGCGGCCCATCCGGCGCCGACTATTCGAAGGCGCCGCGGATGGGGACCTGGGGCTTCGACCTAGCCGGCCGTGACACCTCGGTGACCCCGGCGCACGACCTGTTCCAGCACGCCAACGGCGGCTACCTGAACGCCCTGGAGATCCCCGCCGACCGCTCGCGGTTCGGAGCTTTCGATGCGCTGAACGAGCTGTCGCAGAACCGGCTGCACGTCCTGCTCGACACCACCGCGGCAGACCGCGCGGCCCGCGGGGAGCGGGCGATGGTAGGGGCGCTCTACCGCAGCTTCATGGACGAGAAGGCCGTGGAGGCGCTGGGCGCCAAGCCGCTGGCGAAGGACCTGGCGGCGATCCGGGCGGAGAAGACCCGCAGCGACGTGGCGCGCACCATGGGCGCCTCGCTGCACAACTTCGGCGGCTCGTTCTTCTCGGCGTATGTGGAGGCCGACGCCAAGGATCCAGACCAGTACACGGTCTATGTGGGCCAGGCGGGCCTGGGCCTGCCCGACCGCGACTACTACCTCGAGGCCTCGTTCGCCAAGCACCGGGCCGAGTACGAGAAGTACATCGCCCGCATCCTGCGCTTGGCCGGCTGGGAGACACCAGACGCGCACGCCAAGGCGATCCTGGCCATGGAAACCGAGATCGCCAAGGCGTCCTGGACGCTCGCCGAGCGGCGCGACGACGAGAAGATGTACAACCTCACGGAGACGGCGAAGCTGTCAGCCGTTGCGCCCGGCTTCGACTGGGCCGCTTTCGTGCAGGGGGCGAAGCTGACCAAGGCATCGAAGGTGGTGGTGCAGGAGAAGAGCGCCTTCCCGAAGATCGCGGCCATCTACGCGAAGACGCCGGTGGAGACGCTGAAGGCCTGGCAGGCGTTCAACCTGGCCGACCAGGCGGCGCCCTACCTTTCCGACAGCTTCGAGCAGGCGCGCTTCGAGTTCCGCGACAAGGTTCTGTCCGGACAGCAGGCGCAGAAGCCCCGCTGGAAGCGCGGCGTGACCCTGGTGGACAGCCAGATCGGCGAGGCGCTCGGCAAGCTCTACGTCGACGCCTACTTCCCGCCAGAGAGCAAGGCCAAGATGCTGGCGCTGGTGGGCGACATCCGGACCGCCATGAACGGCCGCCTGGAGCGGCTCGACTGGATGAGCCCGTCGACCAAGGCCAAGGCGCTGGAGAAGCTCTCGAGCTTCACGGTGAAGATCGGCTACCCCGACAAGTGGCGCGACTATTCGGGGCTGCAGATCCGCGAGGGCGACCTCTACGGCAACGTGCAGCGGGCGATCGACTTCGACTGGGACTACCGGGTGGGACGCCTGGGTGGGCCGATGGACCGCGACGAGTGGGGCATGACGCCCCCGACCATCAACGCCTACTACAATCCCACCAAGAACGAGATCGTCTTCCCGGCCGCGATCCTGCAGCCGCCGTTCTTCGACCCCGACGGCGATCCGGCGATCAATTACGGCGGCATCGGCGGGGTGATCGGCCACGAGCTGATCCACGGCTTCGACGATTCCGGGCGGCGCTATGACGCCAAGGGCCGGCTCACGGACTGGTGGACGGCCGAGGACGCGGCCAAGTTCAGCGCGCAGGCCGAGAAGCTCGGCACGCAGTACGCCGCCTTCGAAGTGCTGCCTGGCGCCAAGATCAACGGCGAGCTGACCATGGGCGAGAACATCGCCGACCTGGGCGGGCTGCAACTGGCGCTCGACGCCTACCATGCCTCGCTGAAGGGGGCGCCGGCCCCGGTGCTGGACGGGCTGACCGGCGACCAGCGGGTCTTCCTGGGTTGGGCGCAGGTTTGGCGCGGCAAGATGCGCGAGGACCGGCTGCGCCAGCAGCTCGTGTCCGACCCGCACTCCCCGCCGCAGGCCCGGGTCGACGTGCCGGTCCGCAACATCGACGCCTTCTACGAGGCGTTCGGCGTGAAGGCCGGCGACAAGATGTACGTGGCGCCGGGCGAGCGCGTGCGGATCTGGTGATCGTCCGGAGGGCGGCGCTTCGGCGCCGCCTTTTCTGACGTTCATGTCAAAACTGGGCTGTAGGCAAAAATTTGGCCCGCTGCGGGGGATAATCGCAGCGGGCCGTATTTTGAGCAGTCGCTCTGATAGAGCGGGCGTTTCCTCCCCGAAACGCCGGAGACCTCAGGACTAGCGCCGTCATGTCTCTCGCGGACTGAAGGAACGGCAATTTTGTGCCCGAGTCAACGGCCCGGGGAGGTCCCACGGGCACGTTGAGGCCACATTTTCGCGAGCTGGCACAAATTTACACCGTTTTTTGACTCACGCGTCAAAGAACCTGTTTGACCAGCGCTTCAAAGGGCAGGCAGCCGACCTCGAAGACGAAGTCGGGTCGCGCCGCGGTCACTGGGCCTAGGCCCGCGCCGGCGAGCGCGGCGGCTGCGTCCGCCACGCCGTCGGCGCCGACCAGCAGCCCGTTGGGACGGCGCGACGCGCCGGCGGCGACCAGGGCGTCAACTACCTCGGCCTCGGCCGCGTCGCCGGCAGCCGGCCAGATCAGGGTGGCGCTGGTGAGCGCGGCCGCCCGGGCTTCGACGACCCGCAGCAGGCGCTCGGCGGCGGCGAGCTGGGCGGGCGTCCAGGCAGCGCGCAGGCTGGCGGCGAGCTGCGCCTGGCTCTTCAGGATGACGCCGTCGGCGAGCACCTTCAGGCCGTTGGCGGCCAGGGTGGCGCCGGTCGTGGTGATGTCGACCACCACCTCGGCCGCGCCGGATGCGGGCGCGCCTTCGGTGGCGCCGCCTGACTCGGTGATGCGGTAGTCCACCACCCCGTGGCGGGCGAAGAAGGCGCGGGTCTGCGCCAGGTACTTGGTGGCCACGCGCATACGGCCGCCGGTGCGGGCGAGGTAGTCATGGGCCACCTCCTCGAGGTCGGCCATGGTCTCGACGTCGAGCCAGCTCTTCGGCGCGGCCACGACCAGGTCCGCGCGGCCGAAGCCTAAGGCCCTGAGCAGCAGGACACGGCGCTCCAGGTCCTGGCCGCGCTCCCGCAGCAGGTCCTCGCCGGTGATACCCAGGTGGACATCGCCCGCGTCGAGCGCATCGGCGATATCGGACGCCGACAGCAGGCGCACCTGGGCGTCGGGCAGGCCCTTAAGCTCGGCGAGGTAGCCGCGAGCCCCGCCGGTGATCCGCAGGTCGAGGCCGCAGTCGGCGAGCCAGGCCTCCACCTGCTCCTTCAGGCGGCCCTTGGAGGGGACGGCGATCACGAGTTCGCTTGTTGGGAGCCCGCTCATGCCTCGCCTCCCGCGTAGGCGCGCCAGGGCCGGACCATGCAGCCCACCGCGCGGCCGCCCTGACCGCCGAGGCGGGCGAGCAGGCCGTCGTAGCGACCGCCGACGGCGACGGGGCGGTCGTCGCCCAGGGCCTCGGAGCGGACCTCGAAGGTGAGGCCGTCGTAGTAGTCGAAGGCATGGCCGAGGGCGGGGGCGAAACGCAGCCGGTCTTCCGGGACCGCAAGGCCGTCCAGCCGGGCGCTCCAGGCGTCGAGGGCGGCGTCCAGCGCCTTGGTCTTGCGGCCGGCGAGCTCGCGCACGCAGGTGAGCGCCTCGGAGGGCGTGGCCGAGATCGCCATGAAATCGCGGATCGCCATGGCCTGGTCCTCGGTCAGCGCCGGGGCGGCGGCAGCCTCGGCCTTGCGGATCAGGCGCGCGGCGATCTCGGCGGGGCCGCGGCCGCCGACCGGCTCCACGCCGGCCAGCGCCCAGACCTCCTCCAGCATGGCGGCGGCCTCCGTCTCCGACAGACCGGAGAGCAGGCCCGCGAGCTGGCCGCCGGCGGCGGGCGCGGCCCGCTCCGTACGGGTGAGCTCTGCGGCGAGGAGACGGGGACGGCCGGCCACCCGCTTCAGCCGCGCGGCGAGGGCGGCCGGCAGGGACAGCGACTCGATGAAGGGGCCCAGCAGGCCGACGTCGCCGAGCCAGAGCGTGAGATCGCTGCGGCCCCCCGCTGCAGCTGAGGCCCAGGCGAGACTGGCGGCCTCGACGTCCGCAGCCAGCGGGTCGCCGCCGAACATCTCCAGCCCCAGCTGGACGAACTCCTCCGGGCGGTCCGCCTCGGGGGAGGCTCGAAAGGCGGGGCCTTCGTAGACGTAGCGGCCTTCGGCGCGGCCGCTCTCCAGGTGGGCGCGGGCGATGGCGACGGTGAAGTCGGGGCGCAGGCAGGCTTCCGCCCCGCCCTCGGCCTGGACGATGAACAGCCGCGCCCGCATGGCCTCGCCGGCGAGGTCGAGAAGCAGGTTCAGCGGCTGCAGGATGGGCGCGTCCGCCGGCTCCGCTCCCGTCGCGTGGAGCGGCGCGCGGATGGCGGCCAGCGCCTCGCGCGGCGCGGCGGGCTCGGCCCTCACGGGCGGCCGTCCAGGATCTTGCGGATCGCCTGCACAAGCTCGGCGCGCGGGACGACCTGCTGGCCCGGCCGCTGCTCGCGCCAGGCGGCGTTGTCGGCGACGCCCTTGGCGAGCTCACGGCCGAGGTCCAGGTCCTTCACCGTGGCGGTACCAGCGGCGAGCTCGTCGTCGCCGATGATCACCGCGGCGGGCGAGAGGCGCCGGTCGGCGTACTTCATCTGCGCCTTGATGCCGGAAGAGCCGAGGTAGACCTCCGCGGGGATGCCGGCGGCGCGCAGCTCGCCGGCGACGGCGAAGTAGTCCGCCATGCGCTCCTGTGAAAACGCGATCACCACCACCGGCCCGCGCACCTCGGCGGCCAGGTCGCGGCCGGCGGCGCGCAGGGCGGCAGCCAGGCGCGAGACCCCGAAGGAGAAGCCGGTCGCCGGGGTGCGCTCGCCGGTGAAACGAGCCACCAGGTCGTCGTAGCGGCCGCCGCCGCCCACCGAGCCGAACCGTTCGGTCGTGGAGAGCAGCAGCTCCGCCTCGAAGACGGCGCCGGTGTAGTACTCCAGGCCGCGGACGACCGAGGGGTCCACCACCGCCCGGTCGGGGCCGACGCCAAGGCCGGCGAGCGCCCGGTCGATGGCGTCCAACTCGGCGAGACCCGCGTCGCCCTCCTCCGACCCGCCGATCACCTCGGCCAGCTTGGCCAGGGTTTCCGACCGCCCGCCGACGCCGGCGGCGGTGAAGGCCAGCACGCGCTCGGCCGCCGCGGCGTTCAGGCCCGCGCCCTTGGTGAAGGCGCCCGACTCGTCCTTCCGGCCCTCCCCCAGCAGCAGGCGGACCCCGTCCCGGCCCAGTCGGTCGAGCTTGTCGACGGCGCGCAGGACGGCGAGCTTCTGGCCCTCGTCGGCGACACCGGCCGCGGTCATCAGGCCATTGAGGAGCTTGCGGTTGTTGATCTTCACGATGGCCGAGCCGGCCGGCAGGCCCGCGGCCTCGAGGCCTTCGACCGCCATGGCGATGATCTCGGCGTCGGCCTCCGGGCGGGCGGAGCCCACCGTGTCGGCGTCGCACTGCACGAATTCGCGGAAGCGGCCCGGCCCCGGCTTCTCGTTGCGCCACACCGGCCCGTAGGCGTAGCGGCGGAAGGGCTTGGCCAGGGTCTCCCAATTCTGCGCGGCGAAGCGGGCGAGCGGGGCCGTCAGGTCGTAGCGCAGCGCCATCCACTGCTCGTCGTCGTCCTGCAGGGCGAAGACGCCCTCGTTCGGCCGATCGGCGTCGGGGAGGAACTTGCCCAGGGCGTCGGCATACTCGAACGCGCCGGTCTCCAGGCGCTCAAAGCCGTAACGCTCATAGATGCTCGAGACGGCGTCGAGGATGGCCCGCTCGGCCACGAGGTCGCGCGCACGGCGATCAATGAAGCCGCGCGGGATCCGCGCCTCGGGTCGGGTGCTGTCGGCCATGGCGCCGCGCTTAGCGGCTGCGGCGTCCGGGCTCAACAAGGCGTTTTCGGAAGGAAGGTTGGTCATGTCTCGTCGGTCCTGCAGGGGGGCGACGGACGGAGCTTCAGATGCCAGGCCCCGTCCGCTAAGGCGGGGCTCGGAGGGTGCGCTTAGGCCAAACGCGTCCCGGCCGATCCCGCGAGGGTCGGATGGTGGTGGCCGTGATGGTGCGCGACGCCGGTCATCGGGCGGGGCTTGTAGCGGAGAAGTGTGAAGGAAGCGAGTCGGACGCTAGCCGCGTAGCCGCTCGATGAGCGCCGCGGTGGAGGGGTCGTGGGCGCCGATCTGGCCGCCTTCGAGCTCCGGAAGGATGCGGTTGGCCAGCGTCTTGCCGAGCTCAACGCCCCATTGGTCGAAGCTGTTGATCTCCCACAGGACGCCTTCGACGAAGGTCTTGTGCTCGTAGAGGGCGATCAGGGCGCCGAGGGTCTGCGGCGTCAGGCGGTCCATCAGGATGAAGCTGGAGGGGCGGTCGCCGGGGAAGGTCTTCTGGGGCGCGAGGCGGGCGATCTCGTCGGGCGACATCCCCTTCCCTTCCAGCTCGCGGCGGACCTCGGCTTCCGGCTTGCCGACCATGAGCGCCTCGGCCTGGGCGATGGCGTTGGCGAGCAGCTTGCGCTGGGCGGCGGCGTCGCCCTCCGAGGCGTCGCGCACGGCGATGAAGTCGACAGGGATCACGTCGGTCCCCTGGTGCAGCATCTGGAAGAAGGCGTGCTGAACATTGGTGCCCGCGTCGGCGAAGACGGTGGTCGAGGTGCCGCCGCGGACCGGCCGGCCATCGGCCGTGACCCGCTTGCCGTTGGACTCCATCTCCAGCTGCTGGAGGAAGGTCGGCAGCAGGTGCAGGCGCTGGGCGTAGGGCACGACCGCGCGCACCGGACGGCCCAGGCCGTTGCGGTTGAAGACATGGGCGAGCGCCAGAAGGACGGGTGCGTTGCGCTCCAGCGGGGCTGTCCGGAAGTGGTCGTCCATGGCCGCCCCGCCGGACAGCAGGGCCTCGAAGGCGTCGGGACCGAGCGCGATGGCGCAGGAGAGGCCCACGGCCGACCAGACCGAATAGCGCCCGCCCACCCAGTCGCGAAAGCCGAAAACCTGGTCGGCGGGGACGCCGAAGGCGTGGGCCACCTCGGGCGCGGCCGAGACGGCGACGAGGTTGGCGTCGGCGGCGGACCCGAGCGCCTCGCGCAGCCACGCCCGCGCCGTCTCGGCGTTGGTCATGGTCTCCTGGGTGGTGAAGGTCTTGGAGACCACCACGACCAGGGTCGAAGCGGGGTCGAGGCCGGTCAGCGCCTGGGCGATGTCCGCGGGGTCGACGTTGGCGGCGAAGCGCAGCTCGATATGAGGGTCTAGGGGCTTCAGCGCGTCCCAGACCAGCCGCGGACCGAAGTCGGAGCCGCCGATGCCGATGTGCAGCACCGCGCGGATCCGGCGTTCGGCCCGGACCTTCTCGGCGAAGGCCGCGATCTTCGCCCGGGTGGCGTCCACCTCGGGGGAGACCGGCTCGCCCTTGGCCCGGAAGTCGGCGGCCTTGGGTGCGCGCAGCGCCATGTGCAGGGCTGCGCGGTTCTCGGAGGCGTTGACCGCCTCGCCCGCGAACTGGCGCTCGCGGGCCGCCTCAACGTCATAGGCGCGGGCGAGGTCCAGCGCATTGCCGAGGTCGGTCAGCGACCAGGGCTGCTTGGAGAGGTCCACAGTCAGGCCGGCCGCCTCGACCGTGAGGCGCGACAGCCGCTCCGGCTCGGCGTCGAACAGACCTGCTATGCGGCGCACGCGCGCCCGCTCGGCCGCCGCATGCAGGGCCGCCCAGGCGGCGTCGGTCTCGGACAACAGGGCCTCTCTAGGCTGGGAGGATTAGTCGGCCACCGACTGGGCGTACTTCACGCTGCAGCCGTACGGGCGGCTGGTGGCGACCGCCACGGAACGCCCTGCCTTCACGTCTGAGAGCGCGGCCTTCACGTAGTTCTTGGCGTCCTTCAGGCTCTCCGGATTAGCCGTCGGTTTGTCGTCGATGCCGCCCATGTAGACGAGCTTGCCGGCCTTATCGATGACGTACATGTGCGGGGTCGTGCGCGCATCGTAGGCGCGGCCCACCTTGCCGGTCGGGTCGAGCAGAACGGTCGTCGAGGCCGCGCCCGCCTTGGTCTTCCAGGCCTTCGCCTGCGGGCCGGTCAGGTATCCCTGGGTCTCCGGGGCCGAGGAGATGATGGTGAGCCACACCACGCCCTCGGCCGTCGCCTGCTTCTGCAGGGACTGCATGTTGCCGGAGTTGTAGTGCTTCTGGACGTAGGGGCAGCCGTTGTTGGTCCACTCCAGGACCACGGTCTTGCCGCGGAACTCGGCAAGCGAGCGGGTCTTGCCGTTGAAGTCCACGGCCTGGAAGGCGGGCGCCGGCTGGCCCACCGCAGGCGCGGCCTGCGCCGGGGCGGCGGCGATGGCGAGGCCGGCCACTCCCAGAACCAGGGCGGCGCGGCGGGTGTAGGCGAGAGACGTCATCGTTCGGCTCCTTCTCACAACCAGACTTGGCTCAACGGCTGCCCTTGGCGGCGGCTTCCACGGCCTTCACGACGGAAGCCTCCGTCAGGAGGTTGGGCAGAATAGCGTAATCTCCGCCGCCCCCGGGATACACAAGATAGAGCGGAACGCCGGCGCGTCCGAAGCGGGCGAGATCGGCGGCGATCACGTCGTCCTTCTTCGTCCAGTCGGCTTTCAGATAGGCCACGTTGTAACGCTTGAAGGCCTGGGCCGTGCCCTTGGTGGAGAGCGCCACCCGCTCGTTCACCTGGCAGCTGACGCACCAGGCCGCGGTGTAGTTGACGAACACCGGCCGCCCCTCGGACTGCAGGGCGGCGAGGCGCTCGGCGCTGTAGGGCTCGGCCTCCACGTGCGGGGCGCTGACCGGCCAGAAGGCGGCGGCCACGGCCACGGCGCCGATGCCGGCGGCGAGCGCCGCCTGGGGGACGTGGCGGCGGCCCATGGCGTGGCCGCGCTGGGCCGCGCCGCCGATCCAGGCGGCGGCGGCCACCAGGATGGCGGCGGCCAGCACGCGGGCGAGGAAGGCGGCGTCGGCCTGCTGGGCCACCACCCACAGCAGCCAGGCGGCCGCGCCGTACATCGGGAACGCCAGCGCCTTCTTGAAGATGTCCATCCACGGGCCAGGCTTCGGTAGGCGGCCGATGAAGGCCGGCACGAACGCGACGAGGACGAAGGGCAGCGCGAAGCCGAGGCCGAGGGCCGTGAACACCGCCAGCGCAGCGGGCTCGGTCTGGGTGAGCGCCCATCCAATGGCCGGGCCCATGAAAGGCGCGGTGCAGGGAGCGGCCACCACCACCGCCAGCGCCCCCGTGAAGAAGGCCCCCGCGAGGCCGCTGCGGGTGGCGAGGGTTCCGCCCGCCCCCTGCAGCGAGGTCCCGATCTCGAAGACGCCGGAGAGGTTCAGCGCCACGAGCAGCATCAGCAGGCCCAGGCCCGCCACCACCGCCGGCGACTGCAGCTGGAAGCCCCAGCCCACCGCTTGCCCGGCCTGCTGAAGGGCGATCAGCACGGCGGCCAGGATCAGGAAGGTGGCGAGCACGCCGACCCCGAAGGCCAGGCCCTGGCGGCGCGCCGCGGCCGCCTCGTGGGCGTGCCCGGCCAGGGAGGCGGCCTTCATGGCCAGGATTGGGAAGACGCAGGGCATCAGGTTGAGGATGAGCCCGCCGAGGAAGGCCAGCAGCACGGCGGGGATGAGGCTCATCGTCGAGCTCCCTGCCCCGCTGCCGCCGGCGGCGGCGGGCGGACCTAGGCCGGCGGCGGCGGCGGGGAGCGGGGCCTGCCGGGCGGTGATCTCGTAGGCTTGGCCGCCGACCGCGAGCACGCCGGCGAGTTCGGACGGTCCGGGGCCGTTCTGGAAGTCGTAGCCGGGCGCGAGGGTGAGGGTCAGGCCTTCCGTCCCCTGCTCGATGGCCTGGGGCTTTGCGTGGTCGATCACCGTGGCGGAATAGGGGAAGAAGTAGGCGTCGACGAAGTTGGCGGCCTTCAGCGGGGCGCCGGTGACCGCCAGCTGCAGCGCCGGTCCGCGCTGCTGGAAAGCCGCCTGCAGCGCCGCGCGCTTGGGCGCCTGGGCCAGAGCCTTGTCGATGGCGCGGCCGCCCTGCGGATCGGCGCCGACAGGACCGGCGGAGACGGGCAGGCTGATCTGCAGGACCGCGTCCTCCGGAACGCAGACATCCGCGCAGACCAGGAAGGACGCCGCGGCCTTGAGCGTCACCGTCTGGCCGGGCGTCGCGTCGGCGGGCGCGGTGACGGGGACAGGCAGCACCACCTCGTCGGAGTAGCCGTAGTTCATCAGCGGCCCGATGGGCTGCTTGTGGGGGGCGGGCCAGACGATGTCGCCGGCGGTGAACCCGGGCGGGAGGGTCCACTTGATCTGGGTGGGCTCGCCCGAGTCGCCGGGGTTCTTCCAGTAGGTGTGCCAACCCTTGTCGATCTTCTGGCGCAGGGCGACGTAGATCGTCTGCCCGGGCGCGATCCCACGGGCCTGGGGAACCAGCTCGGCCGTAAGGTGCCCCGTGTCCACCGGCTGCGCGGCCGCCGCGCCGGCAAACGCCAGCGCCATCAGTAAGCCCGCCAGAAGCCGCATCATCCGCACAAGGTCCTCGAAAGCCTTGGCCGCTATATGGCGCGGGCATTGCGGTTGCGCAAAGCGGCTGGACATCGGAGCCAGCGCAGGCATACCGCCGTCCTCTCAATTGAGGAGCCTTAAGTGCCCGCATCGTTCGACGACATCCAGATCGGCCAGGTGGAGAACCTGGGCGCCTGCGCCGTGGAGCCCGAGGCGCTGGCGGCGTTCATCAAGGCCTTCACGCCGGGCTGGACCGCCGACCGCGGGGCGCCCGACGCCATGGTCTATGCGATCTGGGCCAAGCTGGACGCGGTGTCCGCCACCGACTGGCCGCAGACCAAGCGCCTGGGAACTGATGCGCTCCGCTGGATGCGCAACCCGCCCGCCGGCGAGCTGCTGCGCGGGCGGATGACGATCATGGCCAAGGACCCGGTGGGCGACGGCAAGGGCATCATCATCGCCCAGCACGACCTCCTGGATGAGGCGGGGCGGCTGGTGTTCTCGTGCCTCACCCGGAGCCTGTTCGCGCGGTAACGGCGTATTCCCTCCCCGCCTGCGGAGAGTGGATCGCCCCGCGGGCGTGAGACGCGTGGGAAAAGCCGCCGGCAGTGCGCCCGTCCTTTTCCCACCCCGCTCGGCTTCGCCGCGTCGCCCTCCCCAGAAGGGGAGGGAATGAGGATCGGATTACGCGTTCGCGGCCATCGGCTGCTGTTGCGCCGCGCGGGCCATGGCGAGGGCGATGAGGCGGTCCCAGCCGACCAGCGACAGCAGGTGGGCGTAGATCTGGGACAGGGCGCCGTTGTCGCGCAGCTCCACCAGCTTCTCGGTCGGCAGCTTGTTCAGCTTCTCCTCGGAGACACCGAAGTAGTCGGCGATCTTCTGCGGCGCGCCCTGGGTGCCGTCTGGGTTGGCGGGCGTGAACTGCGCGGTCTTGGTCTCGAAGAGGTCGAGGTCCTTGAGGATCTGCACGAAGCTGACCGTCCGCTGGCGCTCGATCTCGAAGTTGTTGCAGAACTCGATGCAATTCTGGGTGTACGGGCTGGGCGCGGTGCCCTCGAAGAAGGGCATGTCGCCGCCTTCGACGATGAACTCGGCCTTGCGGTCGATGCAGAGCACCATCTGGTTCGCGTTGTCATCGTTGGCGAACACGAACGGATAGCGGCGCACGTAGGCGGGGATGTAGACGCCCGGCTCGAACAGGCCGTCGTCGCGCACGAACATGTTCTCCCCGGCGTTGAGGCCCATCACTGCGATCGGCAGCTTCTCGTCCCCCACGAAGATGATCGGTCCGGTGACCGCGGCCAGCGGGAACTCGCCCACGGTCAGCGGGATGGCGTGGCCAGTCCTGGCGAACTTGAACGGCCCGTCCATGCGCTTGACGCCCAGCTTGCCGTGCAGCTCGGGCGAGAGGGGCTCCGGCTGGGAATAGAAGAGGACGTTGCCGGTGATCTGGCCGCCGGGAAGGGTGGTCTGTTCGGACATGGAGGGCCTTGCAAGAACTTGAGCCGCGGGAGCCCTCAAGGCCGCCCGCGCGAGGTCGCCGCTTCTAACCGATCACCGGTCGGGCGGCAAATGCGGTTGCGCCCTCGCCGGAGCGGAGTCTTCAATTCGCCCAACAGGCGGGAGGACGAAGTCATGCCGATCTACTACCCCGACATCCTCGAGCAGAAGACCGAGCCCAGGACCTTCACCTACGGGGACAAGGACGTGATGCTCTATGCGCTGGGCATCGGCATGGGGCGCGATCCCATGGACGAGCGGGAGCTGCCGTTCGTCTACGAGAAGAGCCTGAAGGTCGTGCCGACGGCGGCCACGGTGCTGGCGTCGGGGGCGGGCCGCAGGGCGGCCAACGTCGAGCAGAAGGAGGGCCTGAGGGTCTCCCAGCTCAACTACCTGATGGTGGTGCACGGCGAGCAGAAGGTGGAGCTGCACAAGCCGCTGAGCGCGTCGGGGACCTACACGGCGACCAGCCGCACGATCGGGGCCTACGACAAGGGCAAGGACAAGGGGGCGGTGGTGGTCAACGAGACCGTCTGGACCGACGAGGCGGGCGAGAAGGTGGCGACGCTCACCGGCTCGACCTTCGCCCGGGGGGACGGCGGGTTCGGTGGCCCCAGCGAAGGCGCGCCCGAGCCGCACAAGGTCCCGGACCGCACGCCCGACATCTCCGTGCCGTTCGAGACCCGCGCCGACCAGGCGCTGATCTACCGCCTGAACGGGGACAGGAACCCGCTGCACTCCGATCCAGACGTGGCCAAGAAGGCGGGCTTCCCGCGGCCGATCCTGCACGGGCTGTGCACCTACGGGATCACCTGCCGAGCCGTGCTGCAGGAGATCTGCGACTACGATCCGGACCGGATCCTCTCCCACCAGGCGCGGTTCTCGGCCCCCGTGTTCCCGGGCGACACGGTGACGGTGGACCTCTGGAAGGACCGCGACGTGGTGAGCTTCGAGGCGCGCGTGCTGGACCGTGGCGCCACGGTGATCCGCAACGGCAAGACCCTGCTGCGCAGCTGAGCGCTTTGATCCGCCCGCTCATCTTCGCCGCCGCGCTGGCGCTGGCCGCCTGCGCCGCCAGCGGCCGCGTCTCGGCGCCGCCGCCGACCGTGGCCGCTGCGCCAGTCGATCCCTCGATCGTCAGTCCGCCGAAGACCGACCTGAAGGGCTACTTGAGGCCCGACGCCCTGGACGGGCTCGCCATCCTGGGCCCGCCCCCCGATCCGGACACACCCCGGGGTCAGGCGGACCGGGCGACCTACCTCGCCACCCGCGCGCTGGCGGGCACGCCGCGCTGGGAGGCGGCCAAGCGGGACAACGACCTCTGGTATGGCGGCGCCATGCGCCGCTACGCCTGCGCCGTCGGCCGGGAGATCACCGAGACCGCGACGCCGCTGACCTGGAAGCTGCTGCACCGGGTGGAGATCGACGTGGTGACGGTCGGCTCGCCGGCCAAGCGCCGGTTCAATCGGGTGCGGCCGCTGATCGGTGACGACCGTCCGGTGTGCGTGCCGCGCGAGGACTGGATGAAGACGAACGGCTCCTATCCATCGGGGCATGCCGGCACGGGCTGGGCGTGGGGCCTGGTGGTGGCGGAGCTGGCGCCGGAGCGCGCCACCGCGGCGATCGAGGCCGGCCGCGAGGTGGGCGACAGCCGGGTCGTCTGCGGCGTGCACTATCCCTCGGACGTGGAGGCCGGGCGTACGCTCGCCTCGGCCATGGTGGCTCGCCTGCACGCCGAGCCGGCGTTCCAGCGCGACCTGGCTGCCGCGAAGCGGGAGCTTTCGCGCGCGAAGCCGCTCAGCTGCCGCGCTTGAGCCGATAGGTGACGTGCGGCCGGAGGGGATGGTCCTCGGACAGCTTCGGATGCAGGAAGTCGGCGGCGGGGTCACGGACCATGCCGATGCGCTCCATCACCGCCTGGGAGCGCAGGTTGTTGTAGGCCGTTATGGCGACGATCTCGTCGTTGGGCTGGGTGGCGAAGCCCCAGTCGACGGCGGCGCGGGCGGCCTCGGTGGCATAGCCGTGGCCCCAGCTTTCCGGGACGAACCGCCAGCCGACCTCCAGCGCCGGCCCCGGCGGCAGGTCGGCCCCCATGGCCAGCAGGCCGGCGAGGCCGATCACCGCGCCGTCCGCCTTCCGCTCCACCGCCCAGAAGCCGAAGCCGTGCTCGGCGATCATCGCCAGGATGCGGTCCACCAGGGCGTCGCTCTCCGCAGGCGTGAGCGGACCGGAGAGCCACTCCCCCACCCGCGGGTCGGCGTTGAGCGCGGCGATGGCCGGACGGTCGGCGTCCGTCGGCGGACGCAGGATGAGCCGGTCGGTCTCGATCACGCCGGACAGGTCCCCGCGATCTGCGCGTAGAGGTCGGTGCGGCGGTCGCGGAAGAAGCCCCAGGCGGCGCGGTGGGTCTGCAGGAAATCGAGGTCGAACTCGGCGACCAGCGCGCCCTCGTCCTCACGCCCGAAGGCCGCCACCAGGTCGCCCCGGTGGTCCGCGATGAAGCTCGAGCCGTAGAACAGCTGGCCGCCGTTCGGGTAGCCGTCCCAGGGCTCGAAGCCCGTGCGGTTGGCCCCCACCACGGGGATCACGTTGGAGACGGCGTGGCCCTGCATCGCGCGCCGCCACGGCGCGGCGGTGTCCAGCGTCGCGTCGTGCGGCTCCGACCCGATCGCGGTGGGGTAGAGCAGCACCTCGGCGCCCAGCAGGGTCATGGCGCGGGCCGCCTCGGGGTACCACTGGTCCCAGCAGATACCGACGCCGATGCGGCCGAACTTGGTGCCCCAAACCTTGAAGCCGGTGTCGCCGGGGCGGAAGTAGTACTTCTCCTGGTAGCCGGGCCCGTCGGGGATGTGGCTCTTGCGGTAGACGCCCATCAGCGAGCCGTCGGCGTCGATCATCACCAGGCTGTTGAAGTAGTGCGGCCCCTCGCGCTCGTAGATCGAGATCGGCAGGACGACCCCCAGTTCCTTGGCCAGCGGCGCCAGCTCGGTCACGCAGGGGTGCTCGCGCCACGGATGGGCGGTGGCGAACCAGCGCTCCTCCTGGGTGACGCAGAAGTACGGCCCCTGGAACAGCTCGGACGGCAGGATCACCTGGGCGCCCTTGGCCGCGGCCTCGCGGATGAGGTCCGCGGTCCTGGCGATGTTTGCGCCCATGTCCGAGCCGTAGGAGGTCTGGAGGGCGGCGACGGAGAGCTTGCGCGTCATCGGGCGGGCTCCTGCTGGGTGATGCAGTGGAAGGATCCGCCGCCGGTCAGGATGGCGGTGGACGGAAGCCCGATCACCTTGCGGTCGGGGAACAGGTGCTCCAGCGCCTGGACGGCGAGCTCGCCGGGCCGCTCTTCGTAGACGGGCACGATCACCGCCTGGTTGGCGATCAGGAAGTTCATGTGGCTGGCCGGCACGGCCTTGCCCTCGTCGCCCTCCACCCAGCCGGGCGAGGGGATGCGCACCACCTTCAGCGGCCGGCCCGTGGCGTCGCTGGCTGCGCCCAGGCGGCGGGCCGCCTCGTCGAACGCGTCGGCGTTGGGATCGCCCTTGCCCCAGGCCACGGGGACGGCAACGACGCCCGGCGCCACGAAGCGGGCCAGGTTGTCAACGTGGCCGTCGGTGTGGTCGTTCTGCAGGCCGTCGCCCAGCCAGATCACGGCCCGCGCCCCCAGGGAGTCCGCGAGCGCCGACTCGGCGTCGGCCTCGGTCCAGTCGCCGTTGCGGTTGGGGTTGAGGACACACTGGCTGGTGGTCAGCACCGTCCCTTGGCCGTCGTGGTCGACCGCGCCGCCTTCCAGCACGAAGCCGTAGGCCTTCAGCGGCGTGGCGGAGGCCTCGGCGATCTGCTGGGCGACGGTGTCGTCATGCTCCAGCTCGTACTTGCCGCCCCAGCCGTTGAAGCGGAAGCCGCGGGCTTCCACGCCCTGCGAGCCGAAGCCGAAGATCGGGCCGGTGTCGCGCAGCCAGATGTCACCGAAGCGGCCCGGGACGATCTCGATCCCGTCGACGTCGCCCAGCAGCCGGCGCGCGGCGGCCTCGCCGTCCTCGTGCCCGGTCATGAGGCGCACGCGCTCCGCGCCCGGGCCGGCGAGCGCGCGGGCCAGCGCCGCCACCTCTTGCTGGGCGGCTTCCAGGTCGGTCTCCCACAGGTCCGCATGGCTGGGAAAACCCAGCCACATGGCCCGGTGCGGCGCCCACTCGGCAGGAACGGTGAAGCTCATAGCCCCCCTCGGCGTATCGAGGCGCGCAGATGGCCCCAGGGGGTCCCCCCGTCAATAGCGACAAAAGGAAAGGGCGGCCGCATCGCTGCGGCCGCCCCGATCCATCCGGCTCGTCTCGCTCTTAGAAGCGGTAGCGGGCGCCGATGCTGACCTGCCAGAGCGACTGCTCGCGGCGGAAGGCCCGCACGGGCTCGACGAACGCGCCGCCGACACCGGTGCCGGTGATCAGGTAGCGGGCGCCCGGCGCGCCGCAGTTGGCGGCCGCGGTGCTGGCGGCGGCAATGCAGCTGACATTCACCACGGGGACGCCGCGGTAGAAGTCGTACTGCTCGAGCACGCCCCAATCGTCGTTCAGCAGGTTGCCGAGGTTCTCGATGTCCATGAAGACCTCGAACTTCGCGCCCTTCGGCACGAAGGCCGGGAGCTCCTGCGACAGGTGCACGTCGATGGTGGTCACGTCGGCATGCCGGAAGGCGTTGCGCGGCGCGATCCGGCCGGCGTAGTCCGACAGGCCCGAGTTGTTCAGGAACTGCTGGAACCGGGCGGTGTCGAAGCCCGCGCCGTAGACGACGCGCGGGTCATTGGCCATCGGGACGTAGAGCAGGGCGTTGGAGCTCGCCTGGCGGCCCGAGTAGCTGGAGGCCGCATAGCCGAAGTCGTTGTCGAAGTTGCCGGTCCGGCTGTTGGCGAAGGTGTAGCTGAACGGCAGGCCCGACCGGTGCTGGGCGAAGATGTGGATGTTGGTCTCGTTGTCGCCGAAGAACTTGCGGCTGTAGTTCACGTCCAGCGCGTGGCGGTGGCGGATCTCGTAGTCCGAGGTTTCCGCCGGCGGCCGGTTCGGGTCGGTCGTCGCAAACCGGGTGTAGCTCGAAAACGCGATCGAGCTCGTCATCGGGTTGGCGTCTTCCGCCTCGGTGTAGGTGTAGATGTACTTGGCGCTCAGGCCCTCGAACCAGCCGTCACGCCAGTCCTTGGCCAAGGTGAAGGCCACCGACTCGGAACCGCCCTTGTCAGTGTTGGACAGCAGGAAGTCGAAGTTGTTGCCGGTGGTGGTGCCGGCGGTCGTGCGGCCGTAGACGGGACGGCCGTCCGGCGCGACGCCGGTCTGCACGGCCCGGGCGTCGTACCAGTAGAGCGCGTTCTCGTTGCCGGCGCGCAGGTAGTCGGCCTGCACCACCCAGCCCTCGCCCAGCCGGAACCGCTCCAGGTCCAGGTCGTAGCGGACCGAAAGGTTGGCCTTCCATACGGTCGGGATCTGGAAGCCCGGCATCAGCGCGTTCACGTCGCCGTTGCCGGGCGTGAACCGGCAGCTGGCCGGAGCCTGGGTCAGGCTGACGTTGGTGAACGGCGCACCGGGCGTGCAGACCGCGTTGGTCTGGGTCACGCCGGTGTTCGAGAAGGAGTTCGAAAGCCAGACGTTCAGGCCCGTCGACGAGAACCGGCCGAAACCGCCGGAGATGGTCAGCCGGTCGGTGGGCTCGTAGTTGAACGACACGCGCGGCATGAACCGCCCCTTGCCGTCCAGGTTCTCGGTGTTGGCGAAGCCGTTGCGCGAGACGAAGGCCGTGTTGAGCGGCGGCCTGTCGTCCATCGAGTACCAGTCGTAGCGCGCGCCGACGGACACATCGAGGTTGTCGAGGATCTGGATCCGGTCTTCGGCGTAGAGGCTCGAGAGGCGGAAGCCGAAGGCCGCGGCGCCGAGGCGCGCGGTGCCCAGCTGGGCCTGCACGGTGCCCGCCGCCGGATCGACGCCGCCGGTCAGCGAGAACGCGGAGGCGCGACGGTTCAGGTAGTCGGCGTAGCTCGCGAAGGTCCACTGGCCGAGCGAGGTGGCGACGAACACGTTGAAGATGTCGTCCTGCTCCGTGCGGAAACCGGCCAGCATGTCGTGGGCGCCGAAGCGATAGCGGGCGATGGCCTCGAACGTCTCCAGCTTCACGTTCAGGTAGTTGTCGTGGCGGTTGATGTCCGCGCCGAACCGGATCTGCGGGGTGCCGGCGCCGGGCAGCACGCCCGGCAGGTCGGCCACGTTGACCGTGACTTCACCGACGCTCAGGCCGCCGAGCGGCAGCTGCTGGGTGTCGGTTTCCTTGCTGGAGTAGCGCAGCTCGGTGGAGAAGTTCTCCGTCCAGTCCGAGTTGAGCTGGAAGGTGTAGGCCGTCAGCTCCTCGATCTTGTTGTAGTCGTGCGACTCCAGGCCGATGCGGGGCTGGGTGATGCTGTTGCCCTGGGCGAAGGTCGAGGAGACCGAGCCGTTCAGCGAATTGCCGAGGGTGTTCTGGTAGGTGAACGTCGCCCGGTGGCTGTCGGTGATGTTCCAGTCGATCTTGGCGAGCTTTTTCTCGTCCTCGACGGGGAAGGCGCCGAACAGGAAGTTGCCGGGGTCGTAGCTGTAGACGCTCTGGGTGGCGGCGCGGAAGGTGTTGATCGCCGCCTGGGTGATGCGCGGGACGGTGACGCTGGCGCCGGAGTCGACCGGGCCTTCGTCGAAGCCCAGCTCGCCTTCGAACTTCTCGTAGGAGAGGAAGAAGAACAGCTTGTCGCGGATGATGGGGCCGCCCAGCGTGGCGCCCCAGATCTTCTCCTCGAACTCGGCGCCGGTGGGGACGCCCTCGAGGGTATCGCCCTGGAAGTCACGGCCGGACTTCTGGATGAAGGCCGAGCCCGAGAACTCGTTGCCCCCTGACTTGGTGACGGCGTTGATCTGGCCGCCGGTGAAGCCGTTGTTCACGACGCTGTACGGCGCGACCGAGATGTTCACCGCGGCGATGGAGTCCAGCGAGATCGGCGAGCGCTGGGTCGGGTAGCCGTTGTTGTTCAGGCCGAAGTCGTCGTTCTGGCGCACGCCGTCGACGGTCAGCTGGTTGAACCGGGTGTTGGTGCCGGCGAACGACAGGGCGTCCTGGTTCGTGGGGTCGATGCTGGCGAACGGGTCGATCCGCGCGGCGTCCTTCAGGTCGCGGCTGATCGAGGGCAGCTCCTGCAGGGCGGCGCCCGAGAAGTTGGTGCTGGGCCCGCCCTGGGTCGGGGCGAGGGCCGTGGCGGTGACGACCAGCTCGGAGACCTGCGCGCCGCCGGCGGCGAACAGCGACACGTCGACGGTGGCCGGCTCGCCGACGCCGATGCCCGCCACGGTGGAGGTGGAGGCTTCGAAGTTCGGCGCCTTGGCGCTCACCCGGTACGGGCCGCCCGGACGCAGGCCGCGCACCGAGTAGAAGCCCTGGGCGTCGGTCATGGAGGTGGACGAGGAGCCCGTCGGCACGTGGGTGACCGTGACAGTCGCGTTGGGGACCGCAGCGCTGTTCTCGTCGATCACCTGACCGCGGATCGCGCCCGTGGTCGCCTGGGCGTACACCGCGGTGGACATGCCACACACGAGCGCCATCGTAGCCGCGCCG
Organism: Phenylobacterium sp.; assembly: GCF_036563285.1. GTDB lineage: Bacteria > Pseudomonadota > Alphaproteobacteria > Caulobacterales > Caulobacteraceae > Phenylobacterium. The sequence continues at coordinate 1,019,246 of NZ_DATCMR010000011.1, read as the reverse complement.
GACGCGAGCCTAGTCATCCAAGCCATTCAGAATCCCCTTGCCATAACCCCCCGGTCCCATCGCCCCCGACGAAACCATGAGTCTTGGCAGCCCTATAGCAGGGGTTTCGGCGTTGTGGGCGAAGGTTTTGTGACGGCGACAACCCGTCGCAAACTGTGGCCGAATTGCACGCGGCCGCTGCTTCAAGATGCGGCGCTCGTCGCGTACGGTCCGCGCCCAAAGCAGGCAGCGAGGGCGGCAAATGGCCGAAAGCGGGGCGAAGAGCGCGGCGGATGACTGGCGGGCGGCGATCCTGCTGGCGGCCGGCCTGACGCTCGCCCGGATCGTCGCCCTCTTCCGCACCCCGCTGGAGCTCTATCCGGACGAGGCCCAGTACTGGCTTTGGTCCCGCGTGCTGGACTTCGGCTATTACTCGAAGCCGCCCATGGTGGCCTGGACCATCTGGGCGACCACGGCGCTGGGCGGTGACGCCGAGGCCTGGGTGAGGCTCGGGGCGCCCCTGTTCCAGGCGGGGGCCATGCTGCTGGTGTTCGCCATTGCGCGCAGGCTCTACGGCGGGCGCGTGGCGCTGGCGGCCGCGGGGCTCTACGCCCTGGCGCCGGCGATCCAGCTCTCGGCGGTGGTGATCGCCACGGACTCGCCGCTGCTGTTCTTCCTCGGCTTGACCATCCTGGCCTATGTGGCGCTGCAGACTGCGGAGGGGCGCAACCGGCTCCTGCTGGCGGCCGGGGTGGGCGCTGCGCTGGGGCTCGCCTTCCTGTCCAAGTACGCCGCCGTCTACGGCCTGGTGGGCATCGCCCTGCACGTGGTCCTGTCGCGCGAGGCGCGGCGGCCCTGGTCGCTGGCGGCGATCGGCCTTGCGGTGCTGGCGTTCGCGGCGGTGCTCGCGCCGAACCTGGTGTGGAACGCCCAGCACGGGTTCTCCACCGTCCAGCACACCGCCGCCAATGCCGCCTGGGGCGGCCGGCAGCTGTTCAACTTCGAGGAGCTGGGGGAATTCCTGGGGACCCAGTTCCTGGTCTTTGGGCCGATCCCGTTCGGCGCCCTGATCGTCGGCCTCGTGCTGGGCCTGCGCCGACGGCATTGGGACCGGAGCGACCTGCTGCTGCTCTGCTTCACCCTGCCGCCGCTGCTGATCGTCACCGGCCAGGCCTTCATCAGCCGGGCCAACGCGAACTGGTCAGGGGCGAGCTACCTGCCCGGGGCGATCCTGGCGGCCGCCTGGCTGATGCGCTGGCGGGCCCGGCGGTGGCTCACCGCGGCGCTGGCGCTGCAGGCGGTGCTGGCGGCGGTGTTCCTGGCCTTCGCGGTCTCCCCGCGCCTCGCGGAGCAAGCCGGCGCGGCCAACAGCTTCAAGCGCGCCAAGGGCTGGTCGCAGATGACCGACCTCATCCTCGACCGCGCCGAGGTCGAGCGGAGCGCGGGCCTCTCCGCCATCGCGGTCAACAACCGCTTCCTCTACTACGCCATGAACTACTATGGGCGTGACCGCCTGCCCGGGATGCCGCCGCTACGCGCCTGGCTGCTGGCGGCGACGCCGCAGAACCAGGCCGAGACCAGCGCGCCGCTCATCCCGGCCGAGGGGCGGCGCGTTCTCGGCGTCGCACTTGAGGGCAACTACCGGCCGGAGATGATGGCGGACTTCCGCCGCACGCTCGGCTTCGAGATCGCCAACGTCAGCCTCGACCGCAGGCGCAAGCGGCGCGTGGAGATGTTCGTCGGGGAGGACTTCGCGCCCCGGCCTAGGCCGGGCGATACCGGTCGCCCCACACCACCTTGAGGGCGCGGTCGCGGCCGCAGCCAATACGGTAGGCCTCGTAGCGGACGGGGTTCTTCTTGGCGAAGTCCTGGTGGTAGCCCTCGGCCATCCAGAAGGGCGCAGCGTTGCGGACCTGGGTGGCCACGCGGACGTTCAGCTCCTTCTGGACCTTGGCCTTGACCGCCTCGGCCGCCTGCTTCTCCTCGGCGTTGGCGACGAACACGGCGGTCCGGTAGGACGGGCCCATGTCGCAGATCTGGCCGTTGGGGTCGGTCGGATCGATGTTGTGGAAGAAGTAGTCCACCAGCTGAGCATAGCTGGTCTTCTTCGGATCGTAGGTGACCCGGACCGCCTCGAGGTGGCCTTCATGGTTCTCGTAGGTCGGCTTGGCGCTGGATCCGCCGGAATAGCCTGAGACCGCGTTGACTACGCCAGGCGCGCGCTCCATGGCCTTCTCGATCGACCAGAAGCAGCCGCCGGCGAAGACGGCGGTCTTCAGCTTGGCGCCGGACGGCGCGGCGGCGCCGGCCAGCAGAAGGGACGAGGCGGCGACGGCCGCGAGCAGCTTGGCGTTCATGGCTCGAATTCTCTCACTCGTGGGCGGTCACGTCACGTCGATACGTAGGCGCGCCCGCGCCGGACGCCAGGGTCAGCCAGTCTTTCGCGGCGACACGACCACGTAGAAGCCGCCCGGCGGCTCGTGCAGGTGGTCGATGCTGAAGCGATCTTTCAGCTTCTCCAGCCACCATGCGGAGGGCTGCTGGATCAGGTGCGCGTTGCGGCCGTCGGCGAGCGCCTTCTTGGCCGGGCCGGTGTGGACGGTGAAGAAGCCCTGGCGGACGGTGATCACGGCGAGCTCGTCGAGCACCGCATCCAAGAAGTCCGGCTCGATGTGCTCCAGCACGTCGATGCAACAGACGAGGTCAGCGGGCCGGGGCGGCCCGTATTCCGGGAAGGCGGGATCGTACGCGAGGTAGTCGATCGGCAGGCCGAACCGGTCGACCAGTTCATCGCGCAGCCGCCGCTTGCCGGCGCCGTAGTCCATCACCGTCCTTGCGCCCGTTCGCTCGACCAGCGCCTTGACCAGCGGCGCGAACGCCACCGAGGAGACGCCGTAAGCAGGGTTATCGTGCAGCGCCTGCTGCAGGCGGCGATAGTCGTCGGAAATGACGCGCGGCGCGTCCACGGCTCAGGCCCCCTCGGCCCTGGGGCTCACCACGACGAAGAAGCCGCCGCGCGTGCGCCGCATGGTCTCGATCTCGAAGCGGTCGCAGATCCTTGGCATCCACCAGGATGACGGCTGTTGGACCAGGTGGGCGTTGCGCCCGTCGGACAGCACCTTCTTGGCGGGGCCGGTGTGCACGGTGAGGAACCCGTAGCGGCGGGTCAGCGCCTTCAGCTCGTCGAGGACCCGGTCGAGGAATTCCGGCTCGATGTGCTCCAGCACGTCGATGCAGCAGACGAGCTCCGCCGGCTGCGCCTCGCCGTACTCCGGAAACGCGGGATCGTACGGGTGGTACTCGATCTCGAGCCCGAGCTGCGAAAGCGCATGCTTCAGGTGCTGCTTGCCCGCGCCGTAGTCGGTGAGCGAGCGCACGCCCACCTGCTCGATGAGCTGCTTCACCAGCGGCGCGTGCTCGATTGACGAGACGCCGTAGGCCGGGTTCTCGTGCAGCGACTGCTGCTCGCGGCGGTAAGCCTCGGAGATGGGCGGGGTGGACGGCTCGCTCATGGCCGCCATCCAATCAGGCGGCCGCCTTCTCGGCCACCTCGAAGGGCGCCTCGGTCTTGGCGCGGACCTCGTCGGCGGTGACGCCGGGGGCGAGCTGGAGCAGCGTCAGTGGGCGCTTGCCGCGGGCCACGTCGAAGACGCCCAGGTCGGTGACCACCAGGTCGACCACGCCCTTGCCGGTGAGCGGCAGGGAGCACGCGTTGACCAGCTTCGGCGCGCCCGACTTCTCGACGTGCTCCATGACCACGACCACGCGCTTGACGCCGGCCACCAAGTCCATGGCGCCGCCCATGCCCTTCACCATCTTGCCCGGCACCATCCAGTTGGCGAGGTCGCCGTTCGCGGCCACCTGCATGGCGCCCAGGATGGACAGGTCGATGTGGCCGCCGCGGATCATCGCGAAGCTGTCGGCAGAGCTGAAATAGGACGAGCTCGGGAGCGCGGTGATGGTCTGCTTGCCGGCGTTGATCAGGTCCGGGTCGGCCTCGCCCTCGTAGGGGAACGGGCCCATGCCCAGCATGCCGTTCTCGCTTTGCAGGGTGACGCTCATGCCCGGCGGGATGAAGTTCGCCACCAGGGTCGGGATGCCGATGCCGAGGTTCACATAGAAGCCGTCGCGCAGCTCCTGGGCGGCGCGCGCCGCCATCTCTTCACGGGTCCAGGCCATCAGACTTCGTCTCCTGCGCCGGCGGTCTGAAGCTCGCGCTTGCGGACCGTCAGCTGCTCGATGCGCTTCTCGAACGCCGGGCCCTTCAGCAGGCGATCCACGTAAATGCCGGGCGTGTGGATGTGGTCAGGATCGATCGAGCCCACCTCGACCAGTTCCTCGACCTCCGCCACCGTCACCTTGCCGGCGGTGGCCATCATCGGATTGAAGTTCCGGGCCGTGCGCCGGTAGACGAGGTTGCCCTCCGCGTCGCCCCTCCAGGCCTTGACGATGGAGAGGTCCGCGGTGAGGCCGCGCTCCATCACATATTCCTCGCCGTCGAAGACGCGGACTTCCTTGCCCTCCGCCACCAGCGTGCCGACGCCGGTCTTGGTGAAGAAGGCCGGAATTCCCGCCCCGCCGGCGCGGATGCGCTCGGCCAGCGTGCCCTGCGGGTTAAACTCCAGCTCCAGTTTTCCGGAGAGGTAGAGCTCGGCGAACAGCTTGTTCTCACCGACGTAGCTGGAGATCATCTTCCGGATCTGGCCGCCGGCCAGCAGGACGCCGAGCCCGAAGTCGTCGACGCCGCAATTGTTGGAGACGACCGTCAGGTCCTTCACGCCCGAGGCGCGGATGGCCGCGATCAGGTTCTCCGGGATGCCGCAGAGGCCGAAGCCCCCGGCCATGATGGTCATGCCGTCGAAGAGCAGGCCCGCGAGGGCCTCTTCGGCGGTCTTCTGCACCTTGTTCGCCATGGCCAGCCGTTTACGGCGCCAGGCGCGGCTTGAGAACTGCCCCCTCGTCAAATTCATCAGGTGATGAACTTGCGCCACAGGCGACGGCGCCGTCCATTGCCGCGATGCAGTCCGACTCCCTTCTGATCCAGGCGCTGGTCTATCTGGCCGCCGGGGTGATCTCGGTGCCGATCGCCAAGCGGCTGGGGCTGGGGTCGGTGCTGGGCTACCTGATCGCGGGCGTGCTGGTGGGCCCCTTCCTCCTCGACCTGGTGGGCGAGGCGGAGGACGTCATGAGCTTCGCAGAGTTCGGCGTCGTGATCCTGCTGTTCCTGATCGGGCTGGAGGTCCGGCCGGCCCTGCTCTGGCGGATGCGGACGACGATCTTCGGCCTTGGCCTGGCGCAGCTCCTGGGGACCGCCGCCCTGCTGGGGGCCGCGGCGCTGGCCTTCGGCCTCGACTGGCGCGTGGCCCTGGCCGTGGGCCTGATCCTGGCCCTATCGTCCACCGCCATCGTGCTGCAGAGCCTGGAGGAGCGCGGCCTGCGGCAAGGCCCCGTGGGCGAGTCGGCCTTCGGCGTGCTGCTGTTCCAGGACCTGGCGGTGATCCCGCTCTTCACCCTGCTGCCGCTGCTGGCGCTGTCGCCGGTCGGCGACGTGGACGCCGGGCACGGCGCAAGCCTCCTGGGCGACCTCCCACAGTGGGCCCAGCCGCTGGCGGTGATTGCCGCCGTCGCCGCGGTCGTTGTGGGCGGGCGCTACCTGACCCGCCCGCTGTTCCGGTTCATCGCCGCGGCGCGCCTGCGGGAGATCTTCACGGCCTCGGCCCTGCTGCTGGTGGTGGCCGTCGCGGCGCTGATGGAGCTGGTCGGCCTGTCGCCCGCGCTGGGCGCCTTCCTGGCCGGCGTGCTGCTGGCCGAGAGCGAGTTCCGCCGCGAGCTGGAGACCGACATCGAGCCGTTCCGCGGCCTGCTGCTGGGACTGTTCTTCATCACCGTCGGCGCCGGCCTGGACCTGGGCCTCGTCGCGCGCCAGCCGCTCCTGATCGCCGGGCTGGTGATCGGGCTGATGGCCCTGAAGACCGCCGCCATGTACGTGGCCGGCCGCCTGTTCCGCCACCGGCCCCGCAACGCCCTGACCAGCGCCGTGGCGCTGGCCCAAGGCGGGGAGTTCGCCTTCGTGCTCCTGGGCGTGGCGGTGGGCGCCGCGGTGATCGCGCCGGAACTGTCGCGGCTGCTGACCGCGGTGATCGCGCTCTCCATGGCGGTCACGCCGCTGTTGCTCGGCGCTCACCAGCGGTTTGTGCTGGACCGGGTGGAGGCGCGCGAGGAGCCGGAGCGGCTGCCGTTCGATGAGGGCGATCCCGACGCCATCGTCGCGGGCTTCGGACGGTTCGGCCAGATCGCCACCCGCCTGCTGATCGCCAACGGCTTCAACGTCGTGCTGCTGGATTCGGGCATCGACCAGATCGACCTTATCCGCCGCTTCGGCTGGCGGGTGCACTACGGCGACGCGAGCCGCCTGGACCTGCTGCGGACCGCCGGCGCGGAGAAGGCCAGGCTGCTGATCGTGGCGATCGACGACCGCGACAAGGCGAAAGAGATCGTCGAGGCGGCCAAGGAAACCTTCCCTCACCTCACGATCATCGCGCGCGCCTACGATCGGCGGCACGCCTACGAGCTCCTGAAGGCCGGCGCCGACGAGGTGGAGCGGGAGACGTACGAGAGCGCGCTGAACTTCGGCCGCACCGCCCTGGAGCGGCTGGGGCTCTCCGAGCGGAGGGCGCTGAAAGCGGCGGTGCTGTTCCGCGACCACGATCAGGCGCTGTTCGACAAGCTGCGCAACGTCGCCCTCGAGGATGAGCGCTACGTCAGCGCCAGCCGCGCGTCCCGCGAGACCTTCGAGCGGCTGATCCGCGAGGAGATGCAGCGCCTGGACGACGAGGACGACGAGGACGAGGCGGGCGAGGCGCCGCGGCGTCTAGAGGCCTGAAGCCGGTGGGTGTAGGAATCCGCGCATGAACGACATCACTGCCCTTGGACGCACCATCGAGCCGGTCTCCTTCCAGGAGTTCGGGCGCGATTTCGACCGCTTCACCCAGACCCTCGGCGGCTCCTTCGAGCGCTACGGCTTCGCGGTGATCTCCGAGCACGGCATCCCGCAGGACCGCATTGACGCGGCGCTGGCGGCCACCAAGAAGTTCTTCGCCCTGCCTGAGGAGAAGAAGCTCAAGTACAAGCTGCCGGTGATGGGCCAGCGGGGCTACACGCCCTTCGGGATCGAGACCGCCAAGGGTCATGCCCACTACGACCTGAAGGAGTTCTGGCACGTCGGCCGCGACCTGCCGCCGGGCCACCGCTACCGCGACCACATGCCGGACAACGTCTGGCCGGACGAGGAGGCGCCGGAGTTCCGCGAAACCGTCGGCTGGCTCTACCAGGCGCTCGACGACATGGGGCTGAAGGTGCTGGAGGCGATCGCCGTCTACCTTGGCCTCGACCGCCATTTCTTCGATCCGACGGTGGACTTCGGAAACTCGATCCTGCGGCTGCTGCACTATCCGCCGGTGCCCAAGGACGGGCCGCACATCCGCGCCGGGGCGCACGAGGACATCAACGTCATCACCCTGTTGCTGGGCGCGGAAGAGGCTGGGCTGGAGGTGAAGGACCACGACGGCCAATGGATCGCCATCAACCCGCCGCCGGGGGCGCTCGTCTGCAACATCGGCGACATGCTGCAGCGGCTGACCAACCACCGCCTGCCGTCGACGACGCACCGGGTGGTCAATCCGGCGCCGGAGCGCCGCGGCTTCCCGCGCTACTCCACCCCGTTCTTCCTCCACTTCAACTCGGACTACGAGATCAAGACCCTGCCCAACTGCATCGACGCCGCTCACCCTGACCGGTACCCGACGCCGATCACCGCGGACGATTACCTCCAGGAGCGGCTGCGCGAGATCAAACTCGCCTAACGGGCCGCTAACCAAGCTCGTCAGCCGGGGCTTAAACACAAGACCGCTAGGGTCTGCGGTCATGCGACCGAAGACTTCCCTTCTGCGAAAGCTGATCGGCGACCGCCGCGGCAACGTGGCGATCGTCACGGCGCTCTGCCTGCCCGGCCTGCTGGGCGCCGTGGGCCTCGGGACCGAGGTGGCCGGCTGGTACGGCACGCAACGCAACCTACAGAACGCCGCCGACGCCGCGGCTCTGGCGGCGGCCACCAACGCCACCGAATTCTTCGACGAGGAGGCGGTCGCGGTGGCCGCGCAGTACGGCTACGTGAACGGCCAGAACGGGGTGACGGTGAGCGTCGTGGGCAGCCAGACCTGCCCGGACGGCAAGACCACCTGCTACCGCGTCACCCTCACCCATACCGCCAAGCTGCTGCTGGCCGGTATCGTCGGCTATGCCGGCGACGCCACCCTGGCCGGGGCCCCGGCCAAGCGGATCAGCGCCACGGCGCTGTCGATCCAGGACGTGGCCCCGCGGGAATACTGCCTGGTGGCGCTGTCCACCTCCGGCACGGCCCTGCAGACCAACGGCGCGCCGAAGGCGGACCTGTCCGGCTGCAGCGTGATGTCCAACTCGAACGCCGACTGCAACGGCCACAACCTGAAGGCCGAGTACGGCGACGCCGCAGGCGTGAGCAGCAACTGCGGCCTGAAGCAGAACTCCGGCGTCAAGCCGCTGCAGGATCCCTACGAGGACCTCGTCGACAATCTTCCCGCCCAGAACTGCGCCAGCTACCCGCAGGCGCCGGAGAAGAAGAAGGGCGACCCGCTGCCCCCCGCCAACCAACTCGCCGGCTACTTCAACTGGAGCGGCGACATGGTGAAGTGCGGGGACATCCAGCTGACCGGGGACGTCACCATCGACACCGGTCTGGGCTACGCCACCCTGATCATCAAGAACGGCGGGCTCGACCTGAACGGCCATACGCTGCGGACCACCAGCGGCTCGGGCCTGACCATCGTCTTCACGGGGTCTGGCGCCGGTTACGATCACATCCCTACGGGTGGGGGCGAGATCGACATCCAGGCGCCGACGACGGGCCCGTGGTCCGGCGTGGCGATCTACCAAGACCCGGCGCTGACCGATGGCGTGGACCTGTCGGCGGCCGGCAACGATCCCACCTGGAACATCACCGGCCTGGTCTACCTGCCCAAGGCCGACCTGACCTTCAGCGGGGCGGTGAACAAGTCGAGCAACGGCAAGTCCTGCTTCGTGATGGTGGCCAACTCCATCCGCGTGAACGGCACGGGGAGCATCCTGGCGAAGGGCGAGTGCGAACAGGCGGGGCTCACCATGCCCTCCACCGACGTGCCCAGCCGCGGGCGACTGGTGTTCTGATGATCCAGGCCGTGCTGATCCGCTTCGCCCGTGACCGCCGCGGCGTCGCCGCGGTCGAGATGTCGCTGATCGCAAGCCTGCTCTGCGTCTGCACCGTGAACGCGGTGGAGGTGGCCCGCTATGCCTCGAGCGCGCGGCAGGTGAGCGCCGCGACCCACGCCGCCGCCCAGGCGGCCTTCGCCACCTGCGACCCGGTGCATACCCCCGCGACCACCAAGTGCCCGGAGCTGGCCACAACCACCGGCGCGGCGGTCGCCAGCACGCCGCTGGGCGCCGCCGTCAAGCTCTCGCCCCTCACCGAGGGCTACTACTGCGTCAGCACCGCCGGGAAGCTCACCTACGTGAGCGCCGCCGACAGCCCGCCCGCCGACTGCTCGTCGGTCAGCCAGAGCGGCATCCGCCCGGGGCTCTACCTGCGCGTCCAGACGACCTACACCCACGCCAAGCTGCTCGGCGTGCCGACGGTGGCGGACACCTTCGCCAACCCGATCCAGCGCAGCGCCTGGATGAGGATGAAATGATCCGGCGCCTCGCCCGAGACATCGAAGGCGCGACGGCGGTCGAGTTCGGCCTCGTCCTGCCTGTGTTCGTGGCGATGATGCTCGGCCTGTTGTCGGTCGGCATGCTGGCCTTCTCCGTGAACAGCCTGCAGTTCGCCGCCGAGGACGCCGCGCGCTGCGCGGCGGTGAAGACCACCGTTTGCACCGACGCCAGCACGACCCGGGCTTATGCGCTGTCCCGCTATGCCGGCCCTCAGGTCTCGCCGGTGTTCAGCTACGAGTTCGCCGATTGCGGCCACCGGGTGACGGCCACCGCCACCTACGACCTCGGCCTCGTGCCCCAGATCGGCAAGGTGCCGCTGACCGCCACCGCTTGCTACGCGTGAACCCGGCCTAGGCGTCGGGCCCCACGTAGCGGGCGCTGTCCGGCACGTAGCGCCAGCGGCCCTGGGCGTCGCGCCTGAACCGCCCGGCCACCGGGACACGATCTCCGCTCATGTCGCGGTAGGTCCAGCGGCACTCGGCCACGTCGGCGCCGGGAAGCTGCGCGCAGCGCGCCGCCGAGATCCCATGGGGCGGGAATTCGAAGTCCGTCACCATGCCCTCCGGATCCGGCGGCCCCCTGGGGATGTAGTCGTTACGGAAGTCCTCGCGGAACCGCCAGGCCGGGATCGTGAACCCGTCCGCCGTCGCGCAGCCGGCCAGCGCCAGGACCAGGATGGCCCCGCCTGGCCCCAGCCGGCGCGCGGAGCCGGTCAAGTCACCAGCCGCACTGCTGACCCTTGTTCTGCTTCACCAGCCAGGCGTCCAGCGGCTTGAAGTAGTCGGCCACGGCGCTGGCGTCGGTGCGCGTCTCGCCGGTGAAGACCGCGAGCGTCTTCGGCCACTCCTGCGACTGGCCCAGCTCCATCATCCTGTTGAAGCGCTCGCCCACGGCCTTCTGGTTGTAGACCGAGCAGCGGTGCAGCGGGCCCTTCCAGCCGGCCTGCTTGCAGGCCGCGCGGTGGAACTGGAACTGGTAGATGTGGGCCAGGAAGTAGCGCGTGTACGGCGTGTTGCCCGGCACGTGGTACTTGGCGCCCGGATCGAAGGCGTCGGCCGGCCGCGGGCCCGGCGGCACGATGCCCTGGTACTGGGTCCGCAGCTTCGTCCAGGCCTCGTTGTACTGGTCCGGCGTGGTCTGGCCCGAGAACACCTGCCAGCGCCAGCGGTCCACCATCAGGCCGAACGGCAGGAAGGCGATCTTGTCGAGCGCCATCTTCAACAGGAACGGGATGTCCTCCTCCGCGCCCGGCGCCTTCTCCAGCATGCCGATCTGCTGCAGGTAGGTGGGCGTGGACGCCGACAGTGCGGCGAAGTCGCCGATCGCCTCGTGGAAGCCGTCGTTGGCCGAGTTGCGGAACAGCGTCGGCTGGTTCTTGTAGGCCCGCTGGTAGTAGTTGTGGCCCAGCTCGTGGTGGACGGTGCGGAAGTCCTCCCCGTTCACCTTGGTGCACATCTTGATCCGGATATCGTCCTTGTCGTCGAGGTCCCAGGCCGAGGCGTGGCAGACGACTTCCCGGTCCTGCGGCCGGACGATCAGCGAGCGCTCCCAGAAGGTCTGCGGCAGGGGCGCAAAGCCCAGCGACGAATAGAAGTTCTCGCCGGTCTTCACCATCTTGATCGGGTCGTAGCCCTTGGACACCAGCAGCTTGTCGAGGTCGTAGCTGGAGGTGATCCCCTGCGGCTGGACGACGTCGTAGATGTTGCCCCAGGACTGGGCCCACATGTTGCCCAGCAGGTCGGCGCGGATCGGGCCCGACTTCGGCTGCACGGCGTCGCCGTACTTGGCGTTCAGCCGGCCGCGCACGTAGCAGTGCAGGTTCCGGTAGAACGGCTCCACCTGCTTCCAGAGACGGTCGGTTTCGGCGGCGAACGCGTCCGGCTCCATGTCATAGTTCGACCGCCACAGCGCGCCGGTGTCCTTGTAGCCCAGGCTGACTGCGCCCTCGTTGGAGAGCTTGGCGAACTGGACGTAGTCGGCCTTGATGGGCTTGGCGACGCCGTGCCAGCCCTCCCACACGGCCCGCAGCTCGGCCGGGTCGCGGCTCTCGGCCAGGATGTCCTCGGCGTCGTTGAGCGTGATCTGCTTGCCCTTGTGGGTGAACTTGCCCGTCGAATAGGTGGAGTCCATCCGGGTCAGCAGCTTCGACAGCTCCTCCGCCGCGCCCGGCCGGTTCGGGGCCGGCGAGACTAGGTACAGTTTCAGCAGCTTCAGCTTGCGGGCCGTGACCGGGTCGGCCTGCACGCCGTTGAAGCGCGCGGCGTCCATGGCCAGGCGGGTGGCCAGCTCGTTCTGCTCGGCCGAGGCCTTGGCCTCCAGCCACTGGGTGTCCTCGGTGATGAAGTTGGCGCGCACCCACGAGGCGCGGGCGGCGTATTCGTTGACCTGCGCCAGGCGGGCTTCGGCCTGCTCGACGAAGGCCTTGGCCTCGGCGGGGGTGGGCCGCGCGCCTTGCGCGGCGGCGGGTCCGGCGGCGAGGAGGACGGCGGCCGCCGCAGCGGCCATCAGCTTCGATTTCATGCGGGTGTCCTGAGCGTTTCCGACGGCGCCGCAGCGCCGCTCTCTGTGGCGCGGATGCAAGCCCCGACGAAGACCTTGCGTCAAGGCCAACTAGCCCAGGCGGTCGAGGTCCTTGGCGCAGTCCACGCTGACGTCGAGGTCGGTGACCAGGCCGTTGGAGATCGAATAGACCCAGCCGTGCACGCAGATCTGTTGGCCGCGCGCCCAGGCGTCCTGCACGAACACGTCGGAAGCCACGTTGCGCACCTGGCGGATGACGTTGAGCTCCACCAGCCGGTCCCAGCGCTTGCGCCCGTCGGCGATCGCCTCCAGCTCGGCCTTGTGGTCGTGATGCACCTCGCGGATGGGATGCAGCCAGTGGTCCACCAGGCCCCGGCGCTGGCCGTCCACGGCGGCGGCCACGCCCCCGCAGCCGTAGTGGCCCACCACCAGGATGTGCTTCACCTTCAGCACGTCCACGGCGAACTGGAGCACCGAAAGGTAGTTGGCGTCCTGCGGCGGGGCGAGGTTGGCGACGTTGCGGTGGACGAACAGCTCGCCGGGATCGAGGTCGACGATCTCGTTGGCGGGCACACGTGAGTCCGAGCAGCCGATCCACAGGTATTCCGGCGCCTGCTGGCCCTCCAGCCGCTTGAAGAAGCCGGGGTCGGCCGAGACCTTGCGCTCGGCCCAGCGCCGGTTGTTGGCCTTCAGGTCGTCGAGCATGGTCATGCGGGTTTGGCGTCCGGCTGTTGGTCGGGGTGGGCGGCGATGAAGGCGGGGTGCTGCTGGGCGCGGGCGTCGACCGCGGCGATCGCCGGCCACGGCGCGAGGTCCACCTCGTAGCGGCGGGCGGAATAGACCTGCGGGATCAGGCAGCAGTCGGCGATGGTGGGCGTCTCGCCGAACGCGAAGCCCTTGCCGTGCTGGGCCACCAGCGGCTCCAGGGCGTCGAAGCCCTCGCCGATCCAGCCCTGGATCCACTCGAGGATCTCGGGCTGGGCGTGCCCCATCCTGGCCAGCTTGCGGCCCACCCGGGTGTTGTTCAGCGGATGGATGTCGCAGGCCACGATCCCGGCCATCCGCCGCACCATGGCGCGGTCTAACGGGTCCTTCGGCAGGATCGCGGGCTCGGGAATGGTCTCCTCCAGCCACTCCAGGATCGCCAGGCTCTGGGCCAGCACATTTCCGTCCCCGAGATCCAGCGCCGGCGTCAGCCCCTGCGGGTTCACGGTCTTGAAGGCGGGCTCCCGCTGCTCGCCGGCCACCAGGTCGATGGAGACGGTGTCGTAGGCGCAGCCCTTCAGCTGCAGCCCGATGCGGGTGCGGTAGGGCGCGGTGGCGCGCCAGTAGCCGTGGAAGGTCCAGGCCATCAGACGACCTGCCCCATCAGACCACCTGGAAGGCGACCCTGCCGACCCCCTCCACCTCGCCTTCCACCCGGTCGCCGCGCTTCAGGGCGCCGACGCGCTCCGGCGTGCCGGTGAAGATCAGGTCGCCGGCCTCCAGGCGCCACAGCTTCGAGGCCTCCGAGACGATCTCCGGCACGTTCCAGATCATGTCGGCGACGCTGGCGTCCTGCTTCACCTCGCCGTTCACGCTCAGGCGGATGCGGCCCTGCGGGGGCGGGCCGTCCCAGCGGCGGATCGCCGAGATGGGCGCGGAGTCGTCGAAGCCCTTGGCGGAATCCCAGGGCTGGCCCTTCTCGCGGCTGGCGGTCTGCAGGTCGCGGCGGGTGAGGTCGACGCCCACGGCATAGCCGTAGACCAGGTCCAGCGCCTCCTCCGTGGGTACGTCGGAGCCGCCCCCCTTCAGCGCCACCACCAGCTCCATCTCGTAGTGCAGGTTCTCGGTGCGCGGCGGATAGGCCGGATCCTGGCCCGGCGGCACGACCGCGTCGGCGGGCTTGGCGAAGAAGAACGGCGGGTCGCGGTCGTCGCCGCCCATCTCGCGGCGGTGGGCGGCGTAGTTTCGGCCGACGCAGAGGATCCGCCGGACCGGGAAGCCGCGGCTCTCGCCTTCCACGGGCACGACGGCGACGGGACGGGGCTCGAAGACGTAAGCGCTCATGGCGTCGCCTAAACCACGGCGAGAGCCGGAAGTGAACCCTTCCCTCCCCGCACAGGGAGGGACAGCTCGCTGCGCGGCCTGTCCCCTCCCATCAGGGCAGGGAAGACAGCAGCTCTCGCGCCTCCTTCAGGTGCTGGGCGATGGCGCCGGCCTGCTCGGCGGCCAAGGCCTTCAGCGACGGCACGTCGCCGTCCTGGGCGTAGGCCTGCATCAGCGCCAGCGCCTGCTCGTGCGCCTTCACCTGCGCCTCCATGAACGCCCGGTCGAAGTCTCCCGGCGCGGCCGAGCCGATCGCGCTCATCGCCGCCTGCAGCTCCGGCGTCGCCGCTTGCCCGGCCTGGATGGTGTAGCCGGACTCCGCCACCGCCTTCTTCAGCTCCTGCGACGACCTGGTGTGGTCGCGCACCAGGTTGCCTGCGAAGGCCCGCACCTGCGGCCTGGCCGCCCGGTTCTGGCCCATCTGGCCGGACTGCACCTCGAACAGGTCGGCAGCCGAGGACCTGGCCACGAAGTCGGCGGCGGACGGCACGGGCGCCGGCGGCGGGACGGTGACCGAGGACTTGTGCGGCTGGGTCGCGGCCTCCTTGGCGGCCATCCGCTGGGCGTCGTCGGGGCGCCCGCAGGCGCCAAGCGCCACCACGGCGAGGAGGACGGGAACGGCGCGCGCGATTGACAAGGCCTCGGCTCCAGCTGCCCCTTCAGGGTTCAACCGCCAAGGTCCGCCCCCGTTCCGCCATGCCCGAAGCCACCGACCGCCCCGGCCCGCTCTCCGACCTCGTGGTGATCGAGATGGGCACCCTCATCGCCGGCCCCTTCTGCGGCCAGATCCTGGGCGACTTCGGCGCGGAGGTGATCAAGATCGAGGACCCGCGGGTCGGCGACCCCATGCGCCAGTGGGGCCGCAGCCTGCCCAAGGGTCTGTCGCCCTGGTGGCCGGTGATCGGGCGCAACAAGAAGTCGGTGGGCCTCGACCTGCGCCAGCCCGAGGGGCAGCGGATCGCGCGGACCCTGATCGCCCAGGCCGACGTGGTGATCGAGAACTTCCGCCCCGGCGCCATGGAGAAGTGGGGCCTCTCCTACGAGAGCCTGGCGGCGGAGAACCCGCGCCTGATCATGGCCCGGGTCTCCGGCTTCGGTCAGACCGGGCCCTACGCGCAGCGGGCGGGGTATGGCCTGATCGGCGAGGCCATGGGCGGCCTGAGGTACGTCACCGGCGAGCCCGACCGGCCGCCGGCCCGCGCCGGCATCTCCATCGGCGACAGCCTGGCGGCCATGCACGCGGTCATGGGGATCACCATGGCCCTGCACCACCGCGCCCGCACCGGCGGCGGGCAGGTGATCGACGCGGCCCTCTACGAGAGCGTGCTGGCGGTGATGGAGAACCTGGTCACCGAGTATGACCTGACCGGGTATGTCCGGGAGCGCTCCGGGTCCGTCCTGCCCGGCATCGCGCCGTCCAACGCCTACCCGTGCGCCGGCGGCGAGATGATCCTGATCGGCGGCAACGGCGACACGGTCTACGGCCGCCTCACCGAGGCCATGGCCCGCCCCGACCTGAAAGACGATCCGAAGTTCGTCAGCCACGCCGCGCGCGGGCAGAACCAAGCCGAGCTGGACGGCATCATCGCGGCGTGGACCCGCGGCTTCGCGCTCGAGGACCTGCTGGCGCTGCTGGAGGCCAAGGGCGTCCCGGCCAGCCGGGTCTACCGCGCGCCGGACATGCTGGAGGACCCGCAGTTCGCCGCCCGGGAGGCCATCGTGACCACCGACCACCCGGTGTTCGGGGCCATCAGGATGCAGAACGCCTTCCCGAAGCTGTCGGAGACGCCCGGGCGGGTGCGGTGGCCGGGGCCGGCGCTGGGCGAGCACACCGACGCGGTGCTGAAAGAGCGCGCCGCGTGCTCGCCAGAGGACATCGCGGCGCTAAGAGCCCAAGGCGTCGTCTGAGGCGCTAGGCTCCGCGCGTCAGAAAGAGGGTCGGGTCGCTTGATCCGGGCGAAGTCCCTGGGCCGCCGGTCCGGCCCCTGCGGTGTCCGCAGGTCCCCCAGGCACAGTTTGTATAGCGAAGCTTGGCAGTTGCAGAGGCGGCGCCTTGTCTCAGGGGTGGAACCCGGCCCGCCCCCGGCTTTTCCCTCGGTGGCGGCGTCGGTCAGCGCGCCCGGAGCAGCTCCGCGACGGCGGCGGAGACCTGGGTGACGTCGTAGGGCTTGCGGATCACCGGAGCGTCGAAGCCCCCGGGGGCGCCGGCAGTCTCGCCGTAGCCGGTGGCGAACACGAAGGGCACGTTGCGGCGCGCCAGGGCCTCGGCGACGGGGGTGACCGAGCGGCCGTTCAGGTTGGCGTCCAGCACCGCGGCGTCGATCTGCCGGTCGAGCAGGGCCATCGCCTCCTCGAGCTCGTAGGCGGGTCCGATCACCTCGGCGCCGGCCTCGGACAGGCCGGTCTCGAGCTCCAGCGCCAGCAGGACGGCGTCCTCCACGATCAGCACCTTCGCGCCCTTGAGGTCGGTAGGCCCGCTGGAGGCGGCGACGGTTTCCACCACCCGGGCGGCGGGCGCCTCCGGCACGGTGTCGGGCCTGGGCGCGACGGCCGCGGCGCCGGCCCGCAGGCGCACCTGCACGCCGGCCGGACGGTATTCCACCGTGGTCTCGCCGTTCAGCTCGCGACCGGTGACCTGTTCCAGGAGGGTCGAGCCGAAGCCCCGGCGGCCGGGCTGGGCGACCGTGGGGCCGCCGCTTTCGGTCCAGCGCAGGTCGAAGCCGCCGTCCCCGCGCCGGCTCCAGCGCAGCTGGACGTGGCCGGTCTCGGTCGACAGCGCGCCGAACTTCACAGCGTTGGTGGCGAGCTCGTGCAGCGCCAGCGACAGGGCGTTGGCGGCCCGCGGCGTCAGGAACAGCTCGGGGCCTTCCCAGCTGGTCTGGCCGGGGGCCAGCGCGCCCAGCTCCGCCGCGGCCAGGTGGTCGATGGCCGCGCCCCGCCAGCGGGCGGCGGTGAGCAGCTCGTTGGCCGAGGCCATGGCCTTCAGGCGGCCGTTGAAGTTGGCGAGGAAGCCGTCGAGCGAGGTGGTGCGCTTGGCGGTCTGCTGGGCGAGCGCCTGGACGGCGGCCAGGACGTTCTTCACCCGGTGGTCCAGCTCGGCAAGTAGGCGCTGGCGGCTTTCCTCTTCCTGGCGCTGCGAGGTGACGTCCTGGACGATCCCGGTCACCGCGATCGGCCGGCCGGTCTCGTCGCGGCTCACCACGCCCGCCAGCCGCACGAAGATGGTGCGCCCGTCGTCCGGCCGGATCTGCCGGAACTCCATCTCGTAGGGACCGCCGTTGCTGGTCTTTTCGACCCGGTCGCGGCGGAAGGCCTCGAGATCGTCAGGATGGACGTAGCTGTCCAGGGCCTGACCGCCGTTGGCCGGCACCACGCCCTCCGGCAGCCCGGTGATGGCCGCCATCCGCCGCGAGACCAGGAACTGGTCCCGGATCATGTCGAACTGGAAGTCGCCCAGCCCTGCGGCCTCCAGGGCCAGCTCCAGGCGTTCGGGATCGACTCTTCGGCCGGACTCCATACGCGTCATGGGCCCGAACATAGGGCCGCTTGCCGACCTGTCGACAGGAACCGTGCGTTTCCCACAGCGTTTGGTCTGCGGGGGAGGGGAAGCTCTGCCTTTTGCGCGAAAGGCGGAACCCGCGTATCGTGTCCGACGTTCAGGCTAGGCTCCCCCGCTGCACGCCGGGGCCATCCTCATTGGAGACATCGACATGCCCGCGAACGCCGACTACGCCGCTGACGAGACCAAGTCCGGCGCTGGTTCCGATGCCGCCAACAAGCTGACTGCCGAAGCCCAGCGCACCTTCAACGACGCCCGCGCGCGGATCGAGAAGGTCGTGCAGGACGGCATCGAGCAGCTGCGCACCCAGTCGCGCGTCTACACCGACAACGCCGGCCAGCAACTCGAAGTGGCCCAGCAGTACGTGACCGAGCGCGTCCGCGAGCGTCCGCTCGCCGCCACCGGCGCGGCCCTGGGCATCGGCGTGCTGATCGGCCTGCTGCTGTCGGCCGGCCGCCGTTGATCAAACGAATACTGACGCTTGCGGCCGCCTTCGCAGCGATGGCGGCCGCGGCGGGCGTGTGCGTGGTCGCCCTCGCCTACGCCCTCTATGCCGTGGCCCGTGAGTACATGACGCCCGCCGGGGCATCGGCGGTCGTGGCCGGCGTCGCCGCCCTGCTGATCGTGCTCCTCGCCGTGTTCGTGCTGCGCAAGAGCGCGCCAAAGGAAATGCGCAAGGCCGCCGGCTCCGAGGAGCCGACGCTGACCACCCGGCTGGTGGAGCTCGCCCGCGAGCGGCCGGTGGTGGCCGGCATCGGCGCGGTGGCCGCGGCCCTGGTGATCGCCCGCAACCCGCGGATCGTGACCACCATCATCAGCGCCGCCGTCGCCGGCCGCGCCGCCCGGGCCCCTGACCCCCGCAAGCGCTAGTCGCTTCCCTCCCCTCCCGGGGAGGGACAGCTCGCCGGCAGGCAAGCCGGGTGAGGACGTGGGGGTCAAGCTGTGGCGCCCGGATATTTCTACCACCTCCTCGCCCTGGCCGTTGCGCGGTCGTGCCTCCCCATCAGGGGAGGGAAACGGAACACGGCCATTTCGCGAAACGTTGTGACGCCGAGCTTCCAAAGCTCGTGACACAGCAACGTGCGCCTTCGGGCGCAAGGAGAAAGCGAAATGCTCGGTTGGGCTCTGACTTTCCTGGTGGTCGCTCTGATCGCCGCTCTGCTTGGCTTCACCTCTATCGCGGGCGCCGCGATGGGCGTGGCCAAGATCCTGTTCTTCGTCTTCCTCGTGCTCTTCCTCGTCTCGATCGTGATGCACTTCGTCCGAGGTAGGCCGACAGTTTAAGGACACGCCCGCTTAGGAGGGCGTAGCACGACGGTCCAAGGACCAGGTGCGATAGGGCTCGTATTTCGAGCCCCCCCAACAGAGGGCGGCGACTCTGATCGCCGCCCCTTCTATTTCCACCACATTGAAACCCGGCGGCACGCCGCGCTCGCGGACAGAGAGGGTGCCCGCGCCCACCGCATAGGTCTTTCCGTCGCCGAACGGGTAGGGCCAGGTGAACGGCGCGTGGATGTGGCCGGACAGCACGAGGTCCACCTTCGCCTCTGCGAAGGCTTTGGCTGCGGCGGCGCCGTTCCAGACCTTGGCGGTCATGGGCCCGCCGACCATCTCCATCAGCGGGTGGTGGCAGACGACGATGCGGAAGCACTCCTGCGGCGCCGTCTCGAACCAGCGGGTCGCCTCCTGCACCTGGGCGTGGGCGATCTGGCCCTTCGACCAGTTGAGGCGGGGCTGGGCGCCGCGGGCGGTATTGACCCCGCGCACCGCGAAGCCGTTGCCCAGGTAGAACTGCGACCGCGAGGGCCCGATCGCCTGCTCGAACCGGTGGAACGGCGTCAGGATGCGTTCAAGCCAGGCGATATACGGCGCATCGTGGTTGCCGGGGGTGACCAGCTGCGGGCCCTTCAGGCCGCCGAGCCACTCGGCGGCGGCCGCGAACTCGTTCTTCTCGCCGTAACGGGTCAGGTCGCCGGAGACGATCACCAGGTCGAAGCTGCCGTCGTTGATCATCTCGGCCGCCGCGGCGACGGCGGCGGCGTTCTCGCCGCCGAAGTGGATGTCGGAGAGATGGGCGAAGCGGATCGTCACGTCAGACGTCTTTCGGGATGGCCAGCACGCGCACGAGGTCGGGCTTGTAGACCACCTCGGCGAGGGATTTGAGCTGCACGGACTCCCCGTCGAGGATCGCCGGCACGCCCTGGGCGGCCCAGATGCGGGCCACCTGGCAGCGCTGTGTCTCGACGGCGGGCGCGTCGCGCCAGTCGCCCTTCAGGGCATGGAAGCCCAGCTCGAAGGCGTCGCGGGCGCCCTTGATGTCCAGGGCGGCGGCCTCCAGGGCCTGCTCCTCCTCGGCCAGGGCGCGGGAGGTGACGGGGCACATGAACACCAGCGCTTCGGCCTTCTCGCGCGGACCGGCGTCGAGGTTGTAGCGGAGCCGGCCCGAGAACGCGCGGCGCATCGCGCGCCGCGCCCGGATGAACGCCAGCTTCTTGTTGCCGTAGCGCGCCGCTTCGCGGGCGGGGGCCCACAGCGCCGGCGATCCGAGGATCGCGGCCACCAGGAACTTGTGGCCCTCCACCTCGCCGCCGCCCAGCATCCGCTCGCCGCCCTGGTGCAGGGCGATGGTAAGGGCGTCCTGCCAGGAGCGCGGGCCATAGATGGCGTGGGGCAGCATGTTCATGGTCCCGCCGGGCAATGGCGCGATCATGGGGCCTTGCGGACCGCACATCTCGGCGGCGGCGCGCGCGGTGCCGTCGCCGGCGATCACCACCAGAAGGTCGGGCGCGGCGTCGACGGCCCGGCGCAGGCAGGCCTCCAGGTCCTGGGTTTCCGGGGCGCAGACGTGCGCCTGCACGCCGAAGTCGGCGAAGATCTTCGCCGCATCCTCGGGCGCGTCGTCGTTCACGCTGCCGGAGGCGATGTTCGCCACCACCTCGACGCGACTGATGCGCGTCACCGCCCCCTCCCCCATGATTGCGCCGTCAGCCGGCGGGCTGGGTGGCGGGCTGCGTGGCGGGCGTGTCGTCCTGACCGACATCGCGCACGGCCTCGCCGGCGCTGGAGGCGGCGTCGCGGACCGCGGGCTCGGCCTTGTTGGCGGCCACGGCGAGGTTCTTGTCGACCACGCCGCCAGCGCCGCTGAACGAGCCGTTCACGGCCGCGAGCGCCAGCAGGACGATGCCGATGGCGGCGGCGATGAATGTGAAGGTCATCAGGACGGGGTGACGCTTGCGCATGGCGCGCTCGTCGCGGCGGCCCCGCTCGTAGGCTTCGCGAAGGTCGGCCTTCAGCTCGTCCGTGCCGTTCGCGTCGTGGCGTACGCCAACCATTTGAGGGCTCCAAGAACAATGATGCCGCTCCAACGTGGCGCGGAGTGGAGGGGTTCCGGCGGAACTGTCACGCTTGGCCCCGCGTTAGGGCGGCCAGGGGACACAACAAGGAGAGCTAACCTATGCTCAAGCCATGGATCGCCCTGGCCGGGGCCGCCGTGCTCGCTTCGGCCTGCACCGCCACCGGGAACACCGAGCGCAATGCCGTCGGCGGGGCCGCCCTGGGCGCCATCGCCGGCGCCGTGATCGGCAACAACGTCGGCGGCGGTGACGCCGGGACCGGCGCTGCCATCGGCGCCGCTGTCGGCGCGACGGCCGGCGCGGTGAAGGGCTGCCGTGAAGACGGCGGCTGCGGCGCTACGACGGCGAACCGCCGCCAATACTACGATGAGCGGGTCGGCCGTTATTACTACTACGACTCCGGCACCGGCCGTTACTACTGGGAAGACGGCTCGCCGCGCTGAGGCGCCGGCTCGCCAATCTAAACGGCGAGGGCGGTCGGCTTCCCGACCGCCCTTTGTCGTGCCTTCGAGGGAGGGGTGAAATGAGCGTCGCCAAGACTTTCGCCATCACGGCTCTGGCTCTGAGCCTGGCCGCCTGCGCCACCGTGCAGAAGGCCCGCGAGCGCATCGTGCGCGCGCCGTCCGCGTGCGCCGACCAGACCGCCCAGATCTACTTCGAGCCGGATTCCGCCGAGCTGACCAGGGAAGGCAGCGCGGTGATCAAGGCCGCCGCCGACGCCGCCCGGCGCTGCAGCGTCACCGCCGTGGAGGTGCTGGGCCTGGCCGACGCCGCCGGCGCGCCCGAGGCCAACCTGGAGCTCTCCAAGCGCCGCGCGCAGTCGGTGACCGCCGCGCTGGCCTCGGCCGGCCTCCCCAACGCCGAGTTCAAGGTCTCGGCCGCCGGACAGGCGGGCGCCACCACAGCCGACGGCAAGACCGCGCCGCTGCGCCGCCGCGCCGAGGTCGTGCTGCGTCTCGCCGACAGGAAATAGCAGACGCCTTTCTTTGGCCGGACGATAGCGCCCGCGTACACTCCTGTGCACGGTCTTCTCGATGTGAATCAGTAGCTTAGCGCAACGCGAGAGTTGTCGCGCTGACTCGTGCAACTAGGCCTGACACGGCGTGTGACACGGCACAAAGAAAGGGCGGGTCCCTTGGGACCCGCCGGAGTGTGCATCATCGAGAAAAGGGGTGCGGAGACGGCAGACTGGCATGTTCGCCAGTCTCAAGTCGGGGGGGGCGTCGCCGCCTCCGCACCCCTTAGAACACACTCGCCAGAAGTGCGTTCCGGCCCGCCGTTAAAAATTTTCGGAAAAAGTCGCGCAGGCTCGCAGCCGGCGCTTTCGCCGGGAGCCAATCGACGCCAGAGTTATCCACAAGCCTTGAAAACGCAAGGGTTTTCTTCAAGCTTAACCATTTGGAAGGGGGGGCGCGGAACGGCCGGCCGGAGCGGTGCGTTAGGCCCATGGCGGGCGAACGGGCCCGCCGGGTCCGTGAGGGAGCGCTCGACCGTGCGCAACCAGTTCACCAGCCGGGGCGGCTTCGTCCTCGCCAAGACGCCCAGCACCCGGCAGCAGCAGAGCCGCCGGAAGCTGGCGGTCATCTCCGGCATCCTGGCGCTGGCGCTGGCCAGCGGCGTGATCGGCTCGCTCACCTCCCCCAATGCCGCCGTCGTGGGCCAGGTCACGACCGGCCCCTTCAGCTATTTCCCGTCCGAGTAAGGAGCTTCTTCGACCATGGCCAATTCCCACAGACCGACTCTCGGCGCCACCCGCGCGCGCCAGGGCCGCTTCGGCCGGCACGTGGTCTGGGTGCTCTTGTTCGGCACCCTCCTGGCCGCCCTGGCGCTGTTTGGCGCCTGGACCTGGAAGTCCGGCGACCTGGCCTCGACCGAGCCGAACAACGGCAAGGAGGTGGCCGACGCCAAGATGTTCAACTCGCCGGAGCCCGCGCCCATCAACACCACGCCGGCCCAGAAGGACGCCTCGATGGCCGCCCCGCCCGCCAAGACGGTGCAGAACCCGCAATAAGGGCTCGGCCCGAGCCAACGGTGACGGCCGCCCCCGGGCGGCCGTTTTCGTTTGGAGCTGAATAGAGAAAGGGCGCCGCATCGCTGCGGCGCCCCCATCCCATGGAACGACCTCGTGGTCCCCTACGCAGCCTGCTTGCTGGCCTTGCGCGGGTGGAAGAAGAGGGCCTGACCGATCGCGGCCTTCACCGTCTCGGGCTGGAAGGGCTTGGTGATCAGGAACGTCGGCTCCGGGCGTTCGCCAGTCAGCAGGCGCTCGGGGAAGGCGGTGATGAAGATCACCGGCACGTCGAAGCGGGCCAGGATGTCCTTCACCGCATCGATGCCGGACGAGCCGTCGGCCAGCTGGATGTCGGCGAGCACCAGGCCCGGCGTCTTGCGGGCGACGGCGTCGACGGCCTCGGTGCGGGTGGCGGCGATATCGACCACGGTGTGGCCGAGCTCCTTCACCAGCGCCTCGATGTCGGCGGCGATCACCGGCTCGTCCTCGATGATGAGAACCTCGGTGGCCAGCTCCGCGTCGATCTCGGCCTGGGCGTCGGCGATCAGCTTCTCGACCTCGTTGAAGTCGGTGCCCAGGATCTGGGCGGCTTCGGAGGGGGTGAAGCCTTCGAGGGCGGTGAGCAGGAACGCCTGGCGCGACCGCGGCGCGATGCGCATCAGCCGCCGGGTGGTGTCGTCGCCGGCGCCGTCATCCTCCGCCGGGCTCTCGAGCTGGGCGCCCGAGGAGCACCAGATGGCGTGGAATACATGGTAGAGCGCCACGCGCGGGGTCAGGTTGGCTTCCAGCACCCGCTCCCCGGCCGCCAGCGCCTCGAGCGCGACACGGACGTAATGGTCGCCGGTCGTCTGGTCCCCGGTCAGGGCGCGGGCATAACGGCGCACGTAAGGCAGGTGCGGAGCCAGGCGGGCTAGTAGACTCAAGGGTGACCCCTCCCACTGGAAAATCGGAGCATGGCAGGCCTCATGGTAGGCGTTCCCCCAACCGAGGCCCCATCATGGTGCGAAAACGCCACTGAGGGGAACCGGTTCCCAAGTTCGGAGGTTTTCCGCATCTTTGTCGGCGTTTAAGTGGAACCTGAGGCTCAGTCGGGCGTTGAGCGGCGACAGGGAACCTAAGAGGGGGCGGCTGCCGCGTGAGCGGATCGCCGACACCATGATCGAACAACGGCCTTCCGAGGAACGACGCAAGTCTTCCGCCGCACTCGACGAAGCCCGCCTGCGTCAGCAGGCGATCGGCGTACGCTTGCGCCAGATGTTCGACGAGATCGTCAACGAGGACGTTCCCGAGGAATTCCTTGAGATCCTGCGGCGAGCCGACAGTCGGCCGGAGAACGGCTGATGTCGGAAACCCCCGCACAGGAGTCTCCGCGCCCCGGCGCGGACGACGAGGCGTTCAAGCGCGAGCTTGTCCAGCTGATCCCGCACCTGCGGGCCTTCGCGCGCACCCTCTGCGGCGACCCAGCCGCGGCGGACGATCTGGCTCAGGACGCCATGATGAAGGCCTGGGACGCCCGCGCCAGCTTCCAGATGGGCACCAACATGAAGGCGTGGACCTTCATGATCCTGCGCAACCAGTTCTACTCCGAGAAGCGGCGATCCTGGCGGCAGAGCCAGCTGGACCAGGAAGCCGCCGAGCGCACCCTGGTGGCGGTGGACGATCCGGAAGCCCCGGTGGCGCTCGACGAGCTGCGGCAGGGGCTGGCGATGCTGCCGCCGGAGCAGCGCGAGGCGCTCATCCTGGTGGGCGCCGGAGGCTTCGCCTACGAGGAAGCCGCCGAGATCTGCAACTGCGCCGTCGGCACCGTGAAGAGCCGCGTAAGCCGCGCCAGGCGCGCCCTGCACGCGATCCTCGAGGACGGCGCCTACCAGCGCGACGGCGCGGCCGCGGGAGACGCCATGCGGTCTATCCTCGCCGACGCGGAGCGGCTAAGCACCGTCCGTTAAGGACGGGAACTCGCCTGTGATGACCGCCCTGCCCTGGGGATCGTCGTTGAGCACGATCCGGGTCCGCCTCACGGCGGCCCTGGCCGTCGCCCTCTTGCCTGTGCTGCTGCTGGGCGTGCTGCAGGCTGCCATCGCCTACCGCAACGAAGGCAACGAGCTGCGCGAGGTCCTGGGCTTCGCCGCCCAGCGCAGCGCCGCGGCCGCGCGTGCGCGGATGGAGGCCGCCGACATCCTCCTCGAGACCCTGGCGCCGAGCTCCGTAGGGTTCCAATGCGCGCAGAAGCTCGAGCAGGTGACCCGCCGAATCCCGGGCTACACCAACCTTGTGCGCTTCGGCGCGAACGGGGGCGTGGCCTGCGCCGCGGGCTCGGTGCCGAATGACCCGCAGCGGGCGGCTCGGCCGTGGTTCACCCGGCTGGCGCGGGGCGACCAACTGGTGATCACGCCGGCGCTGGGGCCCGCCTCTGCGTCCCAGCCGGCGGTGATCGCGGCGGTTCGCGCCGAGCGGCCGGACGGCGCGTTCGATGGCGCCTTCGCCGCGGTGATCTCGCTGGCCAGCCTGCAGCCCTCGTTGAGCGATCCGGCCCTGCCCAAGGAAGCCGAGGTGGCGCTGGCGGACTCGGCGGGCCACTACATCAGCGCCACGGCCCCCACTTTTCCCGGCCTGCCGCGCAACTGGCGCGAACGCGCTATGAGCCGCGGCTCGACCGTCTGGTACGGCCCCGACAGCCGCGGCGAGCGGCGGATCTACTCGGCCGCCCCCCTGGTGGGCGACGACGTCTTCGTCGTCCTGTCGGCGAAGTCGCCTGGCCTGCTGTCCTGGGCGAGGCTCAACCCGCTGACGGGGATCTTCTTCCCGCTGCTCACCTTCATGCTGGCGCTGACCGTGGTGACGGTGGTGACCGAGCGCGTGGTGGTCCGGTGGATCGCCTACCTGCAGCGGATCGCGGCCCTCTACGCCCGCGGCCGGCTGAGCGTGAAGCCCGTCCAGGCCGAGCAGATGCCGCCGGAAATCCGCGAGCTCGCCGAGAGCCTGGAGGAGATGGCTGACGCCATCGTCGGCCGCGATGCGTCCTTGCGCGACTCGCTGGCCCAGAAGGACGCGCTGATGCGCGAAATCCACCACCGGGTGAAGAACAACCTGCAGGTCATCTCGTCCCTGCTCAATATGCAGCAGCGGGCGCTGTCCGACCCGGCGGCGCGGGCGGCCATGTCCGACACCCGCCAACGGATCACCGCGCTCGCCCTGATCTACCGCGCCCTCTACCAGGGTCCGGACCTCAAGCGCGTCGACCTGCGGCCCTTCCTGGAAGAGCTGACCGCCCAGCTCGTGGCGGGCGAGATGCTGCACGGGCCGCCGGTGCGCACCGTCCTGCACGTCGACGCCCTGGTCATCGACCCCGACCGGCTGGCGCCCCTCGCCCTGTTTGCCGTGGAGGCGATCACCAACGCGCAGAAGCATGCGTTCGCCGAGCGCGGCGGGACCCTGACGGTGAACTTCGAGGTCCGCGGGGAGGAGGCGGAGCTGGAGATCGCCGACGACGGCCACGCCCCGGAAGACGCCCTGGTCGCCTCAGGTGTCGGGCGCACCCTGATGACCGCCTTCGCGCGCCAGCTGCGGGGCCGCGCCGAGCTGATCCGCAACCCCGACGGCGGGATCACCGCGCGGCTGATCTTCCCGACGCCGGCGGCCGAAGCCGCGCCGGCTTCTTCGACGGCGTCAGGGAACCAAGCTGCAGCCTAGCCGTTTGGCGAACGCGAACTGCACTCCCGGGAGAATTTGAATGCGCAAAGTTGTTCTGATGGCGATGCTCGCCGCCACGATGGGCCTGGCCGCCTGCAACACCGTGTCTGGCGCCGGCAAGGACGTCTCGGCCGCGGGCAAGGCCGTCTCCGAAACGGCTGAGGACGCCAAGAACCCGTAACCCTCTCGTACAGAGGTGCGTTAGACGAGCCCCGCCCGTTGGGCGGGGCTTGTTGCGTTTTGGAGGCGGGCAAACGCCTCAGGCGGCGGCCCGCAGCGCCGCGACGCGGGTGTAGAGGCCGGGCGCGGCCCCCGCGCTGACGCCGAGCGCCGCGCTGACGGTCTCCTCCGCGCCCATCACCAGCGCGCCGCCCTGGCGTACGGCGGACACCAGGCTCTTCATCACGACGGGCTGGGCCGCATCGGTGAGCTGGGTCATCACGTTGCGGCACAGCACCATCTCGAAGCGGCCCAGGCGGGTGATGTCCTCCGCCAGGTTCACGCGCCTCCAGCGCACCATCTGGCGGATGCGCGGCGAGATCACGAACATCTCGTCGCGCTTCTCGAAATGCCGCACCAGCAGCCGGGCGGGCAGGCCGCGCTGCACCTCGAACTGGGTGTAGAGGCCGCTCTGAGCCTTCTCCAGCAGGCGGCTGTTGATGTCGGAAGCGAAGAACTCGACCGGCGCGCCGCCGAGCGGCGCGTCGGCCAGCATCATGGCCAGCGAATAGACCTCCTGGCCCGAGCCGCACGCGGCGCACCAGATGCGCACCGGCTGTCCCTGGCGACCGCGCGCCAGCTCCGGGAGGACCTGGTCGCGGAGGGCGGCGAACACCTCCGGGTCGCGGAAGAAGGAGGTCTCCGGGTGGGTCATGGCCTCGACCACCGCCCAGGCGAGCCGCTCCTCGTCGCGATCACGGATGGCCTGCAGGAGCTCGGCGGCTGAGCCGAAGCCTTCGCGGCGCGCCACGGGCGCGAGCCGGCTTTCCAGCAGGTAGACCTTCACTGGATCGACCTCGAGTCCCGCGCGCCGGGCGCAGAGGGCCGCCACGAAGGCGCCGTCAGCGGGGGTCATGCCACGCACCCCGCGGCGGCCAGCTTCGAGGCCATGATCTCCCCGTCGAAGGGCTTCATGATGAATTCGTCGGCCCCGCCGTCGAGCGCCTCGCGGATGCGGTCGAGGTCGTTCTCGACCGAGCAGAAGACCACCTTGGGGATCGAGCCACCGGGCTCCTGGCGCAGGCGCTTCAGGAAATCCAGGCCGCCCATGACCGGCATGTTCCAGTCGAGCAGGATGGCGTCAGGCATCATGGCGCGGCACCAGGCCAGCGCCTCGGCCCCGTCGCCCGCCTCGGCCACGTCGAAGCCCAGGTCCTCCAGGATCCGGCGCGCGACCTTGCGGATCACACGGCTGTCGTCGACGAGGAGACAGGTCTTCAAAGCGGGGCCACTCCTTCCCTCCGCCCTGTTCTGCAGCGGTATGGTTAAGGACCGCTTTCCCTCGCTTGATGGGGAGGGAAACTACGCCGGCACGGTGGCCGCGAAGGTGACCTTCTCTTCCGTGAGGTCGGTGAACACCCGCCCTCCCGCGTCAGCCAGGAACAGGTGGACGTAGTAGGCCTGGGCCCAATGGCCGTGCAGGCCCTCGGTGAGCGGCTCGCCGCGCAGGCCCGTCAGCACTTCGGGCCGCAGGCGCGGCTTCGGCCCGGTCGCCTCGACGGCGATGGCGATGGAGGCGCCCTCCTGGACCGCGCGCACGCGGGCGGTCCCGCCGGTGGGCAAGGCCGCGCCGGCCATCTGGGCGAGGTTCAGCAGGGTGCGGGCGGCGGGCTTCGGCACGGAGGGGGTCTCGACCGCCCAGTCCAGCTCGGCGCGCATGTGGTTGAAGACGCCCTGCGCCAGCTTCTCCAGCTCGCGCACGTCGAAGGTCTCGGCCGAGGCCGAGGCGCCGAAGGCCACGCGGGTGAACGCCAGGAGGTCGGCGAGCTTGCGCGCCGAGGCGCTGATCAGGCTCATGGCGTCCTCGCGCATGTCCTGTGCCGAGGGATCGTCCAGCAGGTCGAGGCCCGAGACGATCGCGGACGCCGGGCTGATGAAGTCGTGGCACATCCGGGCGGCCAGGTAGGCGGCCAGCTCGGCGGCGCGGACTTGGGGGTGGGCGGAAACCGGGGCGTCACTCATGGCGCGCGACCTTGGGGTGATTTGATCCTTTGGAAAACGGCTGCCGCCCCATATGAGAGCCCGCCATGCAGGCGTTTTCCGACCCATTCCTCGAGCCGGGCGCGCTGGTGCGGCATCCCGGACAGGCGGACTGGGGACTGGGGCAGGTCCAGTCGGTGGCCGGCCGCAGGGTGACGGTCAACTTCGAGCACGCCGGCAAGCAGGTGATCGACGCGGGCGTGGTGACGCTCGAGTACGTCGCCGACGACCCGAGGGGATGAATTGAGCAAGACCGACGACGAGGTGGGCGAAGCGCTCGCCGAGATCTGCGAGGCCGCCGCCGCGCTCATCCTGCCGCTCTGGCGCTCCGGCCTAGCGGTGATCCAAAAGGCCGACGAGAGCCCGGTGACGGAGGCGGACCGCCGCGGCGAGGCCCTGATCCTGCAGCGGCTGGCCGAGCGCTTTCCGGACGTGCCGGTGATCTCGGAAGAGGACGCCAGCGAATTCGGCACGCCGGACGCCATCGCGCCGCGCTTCTTCCTGGTGGACCCGCTGGACGGCACGAAGGCCTTCGTCCGCGGCGACCCGCACTTCACGGTCAACATCGGCCTCATCCAGGACGGCCAGCCCGTCGCCGGCGCGGTCTGCGCGCCCCCGACCGGGGAGACGTGGTGGACCGCGGGCGGTAAGGCGCTGAAGCGGGTGAACGGGGGCGCAACACAGCCCGTCCGGGCGCGGCCATGGCCCACGGGCGAGGCGCTCGCCCTGGTCAGCCACACGATGAAGGACGAGACAGCGATGAAGCTCGCCGAGCAGTACGGGTTCGACCGGCGCGAGCCGATGGACTCGTCCATCAAGCTCTGCCGCATCGCCGAGGGCGCAGCGGACATCTATCCCCGCCATGGCCCGACCATGGAATGGGATGTGGCCGCCGGGCACGCCGTGCTGGAGGCGGCCGGCGGCCGGCTGACCACGCCGGAGGGCGGGGCCTTCGTCTACGGCAAGGCGCAGGACGGCTTCCGCAATGGGTGGTTCGTGGCGCGCGGCGCCTGAGCCCCCCGCCCTTCACCTTCCGCGGCGGAAGCCATAAAACAACGGTCTAACCGCACGTTGAGTCGGGCGCAGGAAGACCGATGAGCCAGGGAACCGCCACCCTGCCCGTGCCGCCGCCGGATCTGATGTACCGGGTGTCCGGCGGCCGCGACGCGGACGTCTTCCTGGCCAGCGGGCGCGAGAGCCTCGAGGATTTCAAGGCCGCCCTGGCCGTGGTGGGCAAGACCTTCGCCGACTACGAGCACGTCCTGGACTACGGCTGCGGCTGCGGACGCGTGCTGCGTTACCTGCTCGCCGAGCGGCAGGGCGGGATCAGCGGCAGCGACTACGACGCGCCCGCGATCGCCTGGGTGCGGGAGAACCTTCCGGGGGTCGACGCCCAGGTGAACGGGGGCAAGCCGCCCCTGAAGTTCCCGGACAACACCTTCGACCTTATCTTCTCATACTCGGTGTTCTCGCACTTCGACGAGGAGTACCAGGACGCCTGGCTTGCGGAGCTGCGGCGGGTGGCAAAGCCCGGCGCCACGGTCCTGCTGACCACCCACGGCGACTTCAACTGGGCCTACACGCGCGAGCACATCCTCCACAACATCCCGAACCTCGCGGAGCTGGAGAAGCGCTACCGCCGCGACGGGCACCTGTATTTCACCGAGGACGGCTGGGAAGAGCACTTCCCGGATTTCTACCACACCGCCTGGCACTCCGAGCCGTACATCCGCAGGCGGTGGGGGCGGTTCTTCGACGTCGTCGAGGTGCGTTCCGGGCAGGCGCGACCGACACAGGACATGGTCATCCTGACCAACACCCGCGAAGCGACAACCAAGGCGGCCGCCGGCGGGTGGCTGTCGAAACTGCTCGGCCGCTAACCGCCGAGCCGCGAGCTCAGATGTGCTTGGGTACGTTCCACTCTTCCGACGTGGGCCATGAGGCCTCGCCGGAGACGGCAGGAGAATAGCCGGCGGCGTCCTGCGCCACGGCCTGAGCGGGGTGGCCGAACGCCAGGTAGCTGACGAAGCCGACGAGGAAGGCGATCGCCGCCAGCCAGACGAAGGGTTTCAGAGCGTCGAAGGCGCCGGCGGTCGGCATTGGCGGGATTCCCCGATCTACCTCCGAAGAACACCGAAGGTGGGGCTTGGTTGCGGCTTGTTTTTGCGAATGTCTCGCATTAGCAGGATAGCTGAGCCGCGAGGATCTCGGATGACCCAAACCCTGAACGCCCGTCTGCGCCGGCTGTGGCTGGACGTGCACCTGTGGATCGGGGCGGGGCTGCTGGTCCTGCTGATCCCGGTGAGCCTCACCGGCTCGGCCCTGGTCTGGCACGACGCGCTGGACCGGGCGCTCTATTCGGAGCGCTACGCGGTCACCGGTCCAGACGTGCGGCTGCCGGCTGCGGCCTACGCCCAGGCCGCGGAACAGGCCTTCGCGGGGCGCGCGGCGCTGACCCAGGTGCGGCTGCCGCAGGAGCCGGGCGACCCGGTCGTGGCGGTGGGGCGGCTGCAAGGCGAGCCCGGCCCGGGCGGGCGGCCGCGCACCCTCAACGTCTGGATCGATCCGCCCACCGGCAAGGTGCTGGCGGAAGGCGAGGTCGCCAGGACATTCACCAACGTCCTGCATCGACTGCACGGCAGCCTGCTGATCCCCGACATCGGCCGAAAGGTGGTGGGCTGGCTGGGCTGGGCGATGTTCGTCAGCTCGGCGACGGGGCTGTGGCTCTGGTGGCCGCGGCACGGCGGCTTCATGAAGGGCCTTCGCTGGCGCAGAGGCGCCTCGCAGCTGTTCAACCTGCACCACATGGTGGGCTTCTGGACCTGCCTGCCGCTGGCGGTGCTGTCGCTGACCGGTGTCTACATCTCCTTCCCCCAGACCAGCCGCGCGCTGTTCGGCGTCGCCCCGCCGCAAGGCCCGGCCGGCGGACCCGGCCGCTTCGCCCCGCCGATCCCGCAGCCGAAGACCAGCCTCGCGGACGCGGTGGCGGCGGCGCAGGCCTCGAAGCCGGGGGCGAAGGTCGTCAGCGTCTCGACCCCGACCGGCGGCAAGGACCAGGCGTGGCGCGTGCAACTGAAGACGCCGGACGCCAAGGCGCCCGTCACCGTCCAGGTGGCCGACGCCACCGGCCGCGTGAAGGCCGCCCGCGACAGGGGCGGGGCGGGCGGCGCGCCGGACACGCTCTCGCCGCTCATGCGCAAGATCCATGACGGCGCCGGGACCGGGCCGATCTGGCAGACGGTCATCTTCCTGGGCGGCATCGCGCCGGCGGTGCTGGGGATCACCGGGGTGATCATGTGGCTGCGGCGGCGTTCGCGGCGGATGGCGCAGACCCGGCTCATGGCCGCCGAGTAGCGGGCCTCAGACCTCCGCCCACATGCGGACGAGGTTGTGGTAGGTCCCGGTCAGGCTGATCACCTCCGGATCGTCCTGGCCGACGCGGGCGCTCAGGCTCCGGATGGCGTTGTCGAGGTCCCAGAGCAGGGTCCGCTGCTCATCCGAACGGACCATCGACTGGACCCAGAAGAACGAAGCCCAGCGGGCGCCGCGCGCGATCGGCGCCACGCGGTGCAGGCTGGTGGCCGGATAGAGCACCAGGTCGCCGGCCGGCAGCTTCACGGCGTGCTCGCCGTAGGCATCCTCCACGATCAGCTCGCCGCCCTCGTACTCCTCGGGCTCGGATAGGAAGAGCGTCGCGGAGACGTCGGTGCGGTAGCGGACCGGGCCTGCGAACCGGATGGCGTTGTCCACGTGGGTGTCGAAGGCCATGCCCTCGTCGTAGCGATTGAAGAGCGGCGGAAAGACACGTAGCGGCAGGGCGGCGGCCACGAAGCCCTCGTGCCTGCCGAGCGCGCCGAGGATCAGCTCGCCCAACTCGCGGGCGGCGGCGGAGTCCTCCGGGACCTGCAGGTTGCGCTTGGCGCGGGCCGATTGCTCACCGGCGGTCACGCGACCATCCACCCAATCAGCGGCAGCGAGGCGCTGGCGACACCGGGCCACCTCGTCCTTCGTCAGCACGCCGCCCAGGTGCAGCAGCATGGCTAGAAACTGGCCCCCACCGAGAAGATCACCGTCCGCCCGGCGCCCGGGATCGCCCGGTTGGACTGGACCTGGGTATAGTTCAGCGCGTCGGTGAGGTTGTAGACGTTGAGCGCGAAGCGGTACGGCCCCGTCCGATAGCTGGCGAAGGCGTTGACGGTCACCGCCTCAGGGACCTCGCCGATCCGGTTGGGGACAAGGGTTGCGCGGTCGGCGAAGCTCTGGCTGCGGGACTGGTAAACCAGGAACATCTTCGACTGGTAGGTGACGTCACCGCCGACGGTCAGGCCGGGAATCCGCGCGGAGACGTCATAGGTGGTGAAGAGCGCGGCGGAGTGCTTCGGCACAAAGGCCACCTGCTCGCCGACCGCGACGGTGTTCAGCACCGGAATCGCCGCCGTCACGCCCATTGGGCAGACGATGTTGGTCGGCGTCCCGGCGGTCGAGCCCGGTACGGCGCAGTTGGAGAAGGACTCCTCGATCGTGGCCTGCAGGTAGCTGTAGGCGACCGTGGCCGACCAGGCTTCGGTCACCCTGCCCGTCAGGCCCAGCTCGACGCCCTTCACCCGCTGGCGCTCGCCCGACTGGGCGACCAGGAAGCCGGTGTTGGGGTCCGCCTGCAGGGCGTTGTCCTTCTTCACGTCGAAGACCGAGACGGTGGCGGACATCAGGGCGCCGGGGATGGCGAACTTGGCCCCGGCCTCAAGGATTTCGCTGTTCTCGGGCTCCAGGTCCTTCGCCGTGAGCGTCAGCGCCGCGCCGGAGCCCACCACGGAGGTCCCCTGCGGGGTCTGCGCCTTGCCCCAGGAGAGGTAGTAGGTCTGGTCGTCGGCCGGCTCCCAGACCAGGCTGGCGCGGGGGCTCCTGAGGGTGGACTTCGCCTTCAGGGTGGAGGCCTGGCCGGCGTAGGTGATGCTGTCGACGACGGCCGCGTAGGCGTCCTGCCGATAGCTGCCGATGAGCGACAGCTGCTCGGTGAGCCACAGCCGGTCCGTGAGGAAGACGCCCACGTCCGTGCTCTCCCCGCGGGTGTCGTAGATGCCCGTGCCGGTCACGTTCGTGAAGACGCTGACACCGTTCGCCGTGGTGCGGCAGTTGCCGGCCCCCGAGCAGTTGATGTTCGCCCCCGGCACGGCGCGGAACACCCCGTAGCCGGTGGGGAATTCCGGATCCGGGTTGACGAAGGTGTGCGGCATGGCCGGCCGCGTGGCGATGCCGACCGGCAGGGTGTAGGCCAGGAACAGCTTGTCGTTGACCTGCCGCGACAAGTCGATGCCGAAGATGGCCTGGTTCCGCAGCCCGCCGAGCCGGTGGTCGAAGCGGGCTGTGGAGATGTTCTGCAGGCCCCAGGCCTCCATGTCGTAGGGGCTCGAGCCGCCGATGCCGCCGAGCGGCTCGTTGGCCGGATTGTTGTCGAACAGGGCCGCGGTGCAGGCGGCGTTGCACTGGTCCAGCGTCGAGTACTGGAAATAGCGCTGATAGGCGCCGTAGCGGGTGTCGGACGTCAGGCTGAGCGCGTCCGAGGCCTTACGGCTGACCCGCACGGTCAGCATGTCGGCGACGGACCGGTCGCGGTCAGCGCGGAAGCCGGTGAAGGTGGAGCGCTCGACGCCCACGTCGTACTCGGTGGCGGGGCGGGCCACGATCTCGCCAGGGCGCTGGACCAGGAGAATTCCGTAGTCCGGACGGCGGCGGTCGTACTGGTGGAGCAGGCCGACGGTGACCGTGGTGTCCGTCCCCAGGCCGAAGCCCAGGCTTAGCGCCGCCCCCCAACGCTCCGACCTGATCAGGTCCCGATCGGCCACCCCGGTGGAGCTGGCCATCAGGTTCAGGCGCGCGGCGGTGCGCTCGCCGAGCCGGCGGTTCACGTCCAGGAGACCCCGGTAGTAGTCGCCGGCCCCGGCGTAGAGGTCGGCTGAGGTCTGGTGCGCGAGCCTCGGACGCTTGGAGATGGTGTTGATCACCCCACCCGTGGTGCCGCGGCCGAACATGGCGCCAGAGGGGCCCTTCAGGACGTGGACCTCCTCGTAGTTGAAGCTGTCGCGGGTGTAGACGCCGAAGTCGCGCAGGCCGTCGACATAGACGTCGTCCTTGGAGTCGAAGCCGCGGATCTTGAACTGGTCGCCGTTGAGCGCGCCGCCCTCGCCGATGGCGATGGTGATGCCGGGCACGTTGCGTAGCGCCTGCTCCAGAGTCGTGACGCCCTGCGCCCGCAGCTGGGCGGCGTCGAGGGCGGTGATCGCCTGGGGGGTGTCCTGGACGGTGGTCGGCAGGATCGAAAGGCCGGTGTCGTGGTCCAGGGGCAGGCGCAGGCCGGTGACGGTCACCGGGTCGATCTCCACTTCGGCCGCTGCGGCGGGAGCGGCGGCGAGGATCGCCAGCCCGCCCAGCAGGCGCGCGGCCCTCGGCTTGCGGTACCCGACGACGCCGCGCGAGGTGCTGCGCACTGTCTCTCTCTCCGCCTCACTGTTGTTGCGAATGGTTCTTAATTAGGCGAGCGCGGCTTTGCAATGAGAATGATTTGCAGAAGCATTTGCAGATTCGACGGCGGCGGGGATCGGCGGGATGGTGGTGCAGGAGGAGTGCGCATGGACACGATTACCCTGGAGGCGCGCGGGCCGGTCGCGGTGCTGACGCTGAACCGGCCGGACCGGCTGAACGCCATCAGCGTCGAACTGCGGGGCGAGGTGGAGCAGGCGGTGGCTGCGGTGAAGGCCGATGACGGGGTGCGAGCGCTGGTGGTCACCGGCGCCGGACGGGGGTTCTGCGCGGGCGCGGACCTGCTGGGCAGCGGGCCGGTGGCGACAGGGCGGGTGGAGGAGCCCACCGACCAGGGCGGCAAGCTGGACGAGATGGGCTGGGTCGGCCGCTGGGCGCTGATGTGGCACGGGTTCGACAAGCCGCTGGTGGGCGCGATCAACGGCGTGGCGGCCGGCGCGGGCATGTCGACGGCGCTGGCCTGCGACGTGCGCATCGGCTCGCCGGCGGCGCGGTTCAAGAGCGTGTTCATCGAGCGAAACCTGTCGCCGGACTCAGGCCTCAGCTGGTTCCTGCCGAGAGTCGTGGGCTATGCGGCCGCCGCCGACATCATCTTCACCAGCCGGGCGGTGGACGCCGACGAGGCGCTGCGGCTGGGGCTGCTCAACCGGCTGGCGCCCGCCGACCAGCTCCTCGACGCCGCGGTCGCCTACGCCGAGGAGATGACCCAGTGGCCGCCGCTGGCGCTGCGGATGTCAAAGCGGGTGCTGCAGCACAGCCTGGAAGCGGAGATCGAGTCGGCCCTGCGCTACGAGTCGCAGGGACTGGCCTTCGCCCGCAAGGCTAAGAACGACGTCGCCGAATCCCGAGCGGCGTTCCTCGAAAAACGCAAAGGCGCCTACACGGGGACCTGATTTGGCGTCATAAGGCGCCCCATTCTTTTGGGAGATTTTTGGATGCCCCTCGACGCCGGCCAGAGCCAGAAGACCTACCGCTGGGAAGATCCGCTGGATCTGACCTCGCGCCTCTCCGAAGAGGAGCGGATGATCTGGGAGGCCGCGCGGGCCTATTCCCGCGAGAAGCTCCTGCCGCGCGTGGTCTCGGCCTTCGCCGAGGAGCGGTTCGACCGCGAGATCATGACCGAGATGGGGGAGCTGGGCTTCCTGGGCCCGACGCTGCCGGAAGAGTACGGCTGCGCGGGCGTCAACCACGTGGCCTATGGCCTTATCGCCCGCGAGATCGAGGCGGTGGACAGCGGCTACCGCTCGGCGATGAGCGTGCAGTCCTCGCTTGTTATGTACCCGATCTACGCTTTCGGCTCCGAGGAGCAGAAGCAGAAGTTCCTGCCCGGCATGGCCCGCGGCGAGATCATCGGCTGCTTTGGCCTGACGGAGCCGGACGGCGGGTCGGACCCCGCCTCCATGCGCACGGTCGCCAAGAAGGTCGACGGCGGCTACGTGCTCAACGGCGCGAAGATGTGGATCACCAACTCCCCGATCAGCGATGTGGCGCTGGTGTGGGCCAAGCTGGACAACGTCATCCGCGGGTTCCTGGTGGAGCGCGGCGCCAAGGGGTTCGAGACGCCGAAGATCCTCAACAAGCTGTCGCTGCGGGCCTCGGTGACCGGCGAGATCGCGCTGTCCGACGTGTTTGTCCCCGAGGACATGATGCTGCCGAACGTGCAGGGCCTGCGCGGGCCGTTCTCGTGCCTCAACAAGGCGCGCTACGGGATCGCCTGGGGCGCGATGGGGGCGGCGGAGTTCTGCCTGCACGCTGCGCGCGACTACACCTCCAGCCGCTCGCTGTTCGGCCGCACGCTCGCCTCGCGCCAGCTGGTGCAGAAGAAGCTGGCCGACATGTCTACCGAGATCGCGCTGGGCTTCGAGGGCGCGCTGGCGCTCGGCCGGCTGATCGACGAGGGCGCCTGGGTGCCGGAGGCCATCTCCATGCTGAAGCGCAACAACTGCGGCAAGGCGCTGGATATCGCCCGCGTCGCCCGCGACATGCACGGCGGCAACGGCATCTCGGGCGAGTACCACGTGATGCGCCACGCCGCGAACCTGGAGACCGTCAACACCTACGAAGGCGCCCACGACGTCCACGCCCTGATCCTGGGCAGGGCGATCACCGGCGAGAACGCTTTCTAAGCCCGCCGTTCCTGCGGTTTGTCGCACGCTCGACAAACGGTCCGTTTACCTCGGCGAGGTTAGGCTCTCCCGATTGAGGGGAGCTCATGGCGAGGAAGAGCGCGACCGGCGCCGCCAAGGTCGACATGATCCGCTGGCTGTTCGAGAACAGCGGCGACCTCATGCATTTGGCCGCGCCGGGCGGCATCCTGAAGCTCGTCAACCCGGCATGGGAGCGCGTGCTCGGCTGGACCGAGGCCGAGCTGATCGACCGCTACATCGGCGACCTGATCCATCCCGAAGACCTGCCGGGCGTAAGGGGGCGGATCGCGGAGATGGGTCCGGGAGATGTCCGGGAGAGCCAAATCCGTCTCCTGCGCAAGGACGGCGAGTGGCAGTGGGTCGCCTGCCGCAGCCAGAAGCTGGCCTGCGGCTCGGTCATCGTCACCTCCCGCGACGCGAGAGCCGAGCGCGCCCGCCAGGAAGAGCTCGAGGACGCGCGGCGCACCCGCAAGATGCTGGGCGCCAGCGCCGGTATCGGCATCTGGTCCTACGAGCCGCTCGAGAACCGCATCTGGTGGTCCGAGGAGCTGCTGACCCTTACGGGCTATGACCCCGAATGGATCGACACGCCGCAGAAGTTCGCGGAGGTCGTTCACCCCGAGGACCGCGAAAAGACCGTGGCCGCCTTGGGCCGTGGCGTCGCCACCGGCGAGGCTGCACACCTGGAACACCGCCTGAGGGTCCGCGACGGTTGGATCGCCGTGCGCGCCACCTTCCACTGCGAGCCGCGCGGCGATGGGACCTTCGCGCTGAAGGGTATCTCCCAGGACATCACCGAGCTGGCCAAGGCGCGCGACGCCGCGCGGCTTGGCGAGCAGGAGATGCGCGAGGCGCGTCGGGCGGCGATCGAGAGCGCCAAGCGCCTGAAGCTGGCGCTGGGCGCGGCCGAGGCGGGCGTCTACGAGATCGACCACGTCCACAAGACCTTCTGGTGCTCGCCGGAATTCAAGCGGATCACCGGCCGCGGCCGGGCCAGCTACCGCGGCGCCACAGAGCTGAAGTACCCGGGCTTCCATCCGGACGACCTGGATCATGTGCGCCAGTCCTTCCGCGAGCTGCACTCTGGCTCGAAGAACTCCGGCGAGGCCTTCGACGCCCGCATCATCCGGCCGGACGGGACCGAGCGCTGGGTGCGCGTGTTCCATCACCTGCTGGTCAGCCGCAACGGCCGCTGGCTGAAGGCGGTCGGCCTGTTCCTGGACATCGACCACCGCAAGCGCCAGGAGCTGGCGCTCGTGGAGGCCCAGCGCGCCGCGGAGGCGGCCGCGGAGGCCAAGGCCACCTTCCTCGCCAACATGAGCCACGAGATCCGCACGCCGATGAACGGCGTGATGGGCGTGCTCCACCTGCTCAAGCACGAGAACCTCACCGACGAGGGCCGCTCGATGCTGCAGGAGGCGCTGAACTGCGGCCACATGCTGGCGGAGCTGCTCAACGACGTCATCGACTTCTCCAAGATCGAGGCCGGCCGCCTGGAGCTCGCCTGCGAGCCGGTGGACCCAAAGCACCTCGTCGAGGGCGTGGTCCGCCTGCTGCGGCCGATCGCCGACGCCAAGGGGCTGAAGCTGATCGTCGAGCCGGACGCCTCCCTCGGCTGGGTGCGCTCCGATCCCGTGCGACTGCGCCAGTCGCTGTTCAACCTGATCGGCAACGCCGTGAAGTTCACCGAGGCAGGCCATGTCATCGTCCGCTGCCGGGCGGCCGGCAACGGACGGATGCGTTTCGAGGTGGAAGACACCGGCGTCGGCATTCCGGCCCACGTGCAGCACCGCATCTTCCAGCGCTTCGACCAGGGGGACGCCTCCACGACGCGCAAGTTCGGCGGATCGGGCCTGGGTCTGGCGATCACGAAAAAGCTGGCCGAGATGCTCGAGGGCGACGTGGGCTTCACCTCGGTCGAAGGCCAGGGCTCGACGTTCTGGATGGAGGTCTCGGCCGAGCCGGCCGCGGCGCCGGTTGCGCCGACCGAGGCCCAGGACCACGTCCTGGAGGGCGTCCGCATCCTGGTGGTCGAGGACAACGCCACCAACCGCATGATCGCCACCAAGATGCTCGAGCACCTGGGCGCCTCGGTCGAGACCGCCTCCGACGGCTACCTGGGCGTCGAGCGCGCGGCCAGGGGCGGCTTCGACCTGATCCTGATGGACGTGCAGATGCCCGGCATCGACGGGCTGGAGGCGGTGCGCCGCATCCGTGAGCTTGGGGGCCCGGCCGCCCAGACTCCGGTGGTGGCGCTCACCGCCAACGTGCTCTCGCACCAGCGGCAGCAGTACCTCGACGCCGGCATGGACGGCGTAGTCGGCAAGCCGATCTCCCCAGCCGCCCTTATCACCGAGATCGCCAGGCTCGGCCAAGCGCAGGACACGGCGGAAACCGGGCCAGAGGTGAAGAGCGCCTGACCTCCCTGCTTCATGGGCAGGGTGGCGAGCGCGGGGCCCACACTTCCCATGGGCGCGCTGCAGGCGCGCTTTCCCTCCCGATCAGGGGGGGCAAAGGCTCACAGCTTAGGCCTTCCCGATAGGTCGTGGCCGGTGATCTGGTAGTGGACCATCTCGGCGACGTTGGTGGCGTGGTCGCCGATGCGCTCGAGGTTCTTGGCGATGAACATCAGGTGGGTGCAGACGCGCGCCTGGCCGGCGTCGCGGCTCATGCAGGCCAGGATCTCGGCGAAGACGCGGTCGTGCAGGGCGTCGACCTCTTCGTCCCTCGCCCAGACCTCCAGGGCGCCCGAGGCGTCGCGGGCGGCGTAGGCGGTCATCACTGCTTCCAGGCGCTCGGCGACCAGGCGGCCCAGGTCGGCGATGGCTTCGGCCTGCGCCTGTCCGGGCGCCTCCGCCATCTTGCCCACCCGCTTGGCGATGTTCTTGGCGAGGTCGCCGCAGCGCTCCAGGTTCATGGCTGTCTTCATGGCGGTGATCGGGCGGCGCAGGTCGTCGGCCATGGGCTGGCGAAGGGCGATGAAGCGGATGGCGTTTCGCTCCACCGCGGCGTCGAGCGCGTCGAGCCGCTCGTCGCGCGCGGCGACCTCCCGGCCGAGCTCGGCGTCGCGCTGCGCGAAAGCGCGCAGGGCGTCCTTCAGCTGCGAGACCGCCAGCGCGCCGAGCTCCGCGACGTCGCGGGCCAGGGCGGCGAGTTCCTCGTCGACGGCTTTCAGGGTGTGGTCCATGGCGGCGCTCCCTAGCCGAATCGGCCGGTGATGTAGTCGCGGGCCCGCGCCGTGACCGGATTGGTGAAGACCTGCTCGGTGTCGCCGAACTCCACGAGGTGGCCGAGGTACATGACGCCGGTCTGGTCCGACAGGCGCGCGGCCTGGCCCATGTTGTGGGTGACAATGACGACAGTGTAGTCGGCCTTCAGCTCGGCGATGGTCTCCTCGAGCTTGGCCGTCGAGATCGGGTCGAGGGCCGAGGCCGGCTCGTCGAGCAGCAGGACCTGCGGCTTCACCGCGATGGCGCGAGCCACCACCAGCCGCTGCTGCTGGCCG
Source organism: Phenylobacterium sp. (assembly GCF_036563285.1). Classification (GTDB taxonomy): domain Bacteria; phylum Pseudomonadota; class Alphaproteobacteria; order Caulobacterales; family Caulobacteraceae; genus Phenylobacterium. Next base: position 977,875 of record NZ_DATCMR010000011.1, on the reverse strand, counting down.
CCGGACAGCGACAGGCCGCTCTCCTTCAGCTTGTCCTTCACCTCGTCCCAGAGCGCGGCACGGCGCAGGCTCTCCTCCACGCGGCTGGCGAGCTCGGCCTTCGGCAGGCGCTCGTAGAGCCTGACGCCGTAGGCGACGTTGTCGAAGATCGACATCGGGAACGGCGTCGGCTTCTGGAACACCATGCCCACCCGGGCGCGCAGGGCCGAGAGGTCGGTGCGCCCGAGCACGTCCTCGCCGTCGAGCAGCACGTGGCCGCTGGCCTTCTGGCCCGGATAGAGGCTGTACATGCGGTTGATCGTGCGCAGCAGGGTGGACTTCCCGCAGCCGGAGGGCCCGATCAGCGCGGTCACGGCGTTGCTCGCGAAGCCCACGGTGACGCCGTGCAGCGCGCGCTTGCCGCCGTAGAAGAAATCGAGGTCGCGGATGGCGATCTTCACCCGCTCGGCCGGCAGCTGCATCACCGAGGTGTCGGGTGGATCCGTCTGGATGTTCATGAGCGGCGGGGCTCCCGGGCGAGCAGGCGGGCGATGATGGTGACGGTGAGGACGGCTAGCGCGATCAGCAGGGCGCCGGCCCAGGCGAGGCGGCGCCAGTCGTCGTAGGCGCTGAGCGCGAACTGGAAGATCACCACCGGCAGGTTAGCGGTCGGCTTGCCCAGGTCGAGGCTGAGGAACTGGTTGTTCAGCGCGGTGAACAGCAAGGGCGCGGTCTCGCCGCTGATTCGTGCGAAGGCGAGCAGGGCGCCGGTCAGCATGCCGGCCTGGCCCGAACGCCACAGCACCGACAGGATGGTCTTCCAGACCGGCGCGCCCAGGGCCACGCTGGCCTCGCGCAGGGACACCGGCTGCAGGCGCAGGACGTCTTCGGTTGTGCGCGTGATCACCGGGACCGCGATCAGCGCCAGGGCCGCGGCGCCCGCATAGCCGGAGAAGCCCTTCATCGGCGCGACCATGATGCCGTAGATGAACAGGCCGATGAGGATCGACGGGGCTGAGAGCAGCACGTCGTTGATGAACCGGACAACCTTTCCGTAGCGGCTGTCGCGGGCGTATTCCGCAAGCCACGTGCCGGCCAGCACGCCCACGAAGACGGCGGCGGCGAGGCCCAGGGCGCACATCATGACTGAGCCAAGGATGGCGTTCAGCAGCCCGCCGTCCGAGCCGGGCGCCGGGGTCGACATGGTGAAGACCTGGGCGTTCAGCCCTTCGATCCCCTGCCTGAAGAGCGACCACAGGATCGCGAACAGCGCGAGCAGGGCGATCGCGGTGGCCATCCAGCAGAAGGCCAGGAAAGCCAGCTCAGCGAGACGGCGGCTCAGCCGCGGGGCATGGGCGCGGCTCATGCGTGGACCTGCCGGCCAATCAGCGCGCGGGCCAGCGTCAGCACGATGAAGGTGATCACGAACAGCGTCAGGCCGAGCGCGATGAGGGCTGCGCTGTGCAGCCCGGCGGATTCGGCGAACTCGTTGGCTATGGTGGACGCGATGGTCGAGCCCGAGGCGAAGATCGAGGTGGGCAGGCCGTGCGCGTTGCCGATGATGAAGGTGACGGCCATGGTCTCGCCGAGCGCGCGGCCCAGGCCCAGCATGACCGCGCCCACCGCGCCGGTGCGGATGTAGGGCAGGCTCACCAGCCGCACGGTCTCGAAGGTGGTGGAGCCCAGGCCGTATGCGCTCTCGCGGACTTGCGCCGGCACCGTGAGCAGCAGCTCGCGCAAGGTGGCGGCGATGAATGGCAGGACCATGATCGCCAGGATGATCGACGCGGTGAGGATCCCGGCGCCGTTGGGCACGCCGGCAGTGAGGGTCTCCCAGATCGTGCCGGGCGGCGCCATCATCATCACCGGCAGCTGCACGTGCCTGGCGAACCACGGCGCGAAGACGAACAGGCCCCACATGCCGTAGACGATGGAGGGGATCCCCGCGAGCAGCTCCACGGCCGTCCCGATCGGGCGGCGCAGAATCGGCGGGCAGAGCTCCACGAGGAAGATGGCCACGCCCAGCGCCAGCGGCAGGGCAATGAGCAGCGCCACGGCCGAGGTGACGAGGGTGCCGACCACCGCGCCCAGGGCGCCGTAGACCTCGGCCACCGGATCCCAGGTCGCATGGATGAAGAAGGTGGGCCCGAACTTCGCCAGCGCCGGCCAGCCGCCGATGGCCAGCGAGATCACCACGCCGGCCAGGGCCGTCAGCAGCAGGGTGGCGGCGGCGAAGCACAGCCACTCGAAGGCGCGGTCGAAGACGGCGCCGCGGGCCCGCGGCGCCGCGGCGGGAGCGATGGCGGTCATTACCTGGCGGCGTAGACCGGCTGTCCGTCGGGTCCCTTGATCTGCGCCCAGCTGGCGCGCACTCGGGCCTTCAGGTCGGCGGGAAGCGGCACGTATGCGAGCTCGTTCGCCGCCGCGTCGCCCTTGTTGTAGGCCCAGTCGAAGAAGGTCAGCACGGTCCGCCCCGTGGCGGCGTCGGCCTGAGCCTTATGCATCAGGATGAAGGTGGCGCCGGTGATCGGCCAGGCGTTGGCGCCCTGTTGGTTGAGCAGCAGGAGGTAGAAGCCCGGCGCCTTGGACCAGTCCGCGCCGGCGGCGGCGGCGGCGAAGGTCTCGGCCGTCGGCGCGACGAAGGTCCCGGCGGCGTTCTGCAGCAGGGCGTGGGCCATGCCGTTCTGCTTGGCGTAGGCGTACTCCACGTAGCCGATGGCGCCCGGCGTCTGCTTCACATAGGCCGCGACCCCGTCGTTGCCCTTGCCGCCCTGGCCGGTCGGCCAGGCGATGGCGTCGCTGGCGCCCACGCTCGACCACTGGGGCGCGACGCCGGCGAGGTAGGAGGTGAACAGGAAGGTGGTGCCGGAGCCGTCTGAGCGGTGCACCACGGTGATCGGCAGGTTGGGCAGGGCGACGCCCGGATTGAGCGCGGCGAGCGCCGGCTCGTTCCACTTCTTCACCTTGCCCAGGTAGATGTCGGCCAGGACCGGCCCGGTGAGCCGCACCTGGCCCGCGGCGAGACCGGGGAGGTTCACGATCGGCACCACGCCGCCGATCACGGTGGGGAACTGCGCCAGGCCCGCTTCGGTCAGCTCCTCGGGCTTCAGCGGCTTATCGGACGCTCCGAACGCGACGGTCCTGGCCTTGATCTGTTTGATGCCGCCGCCGGAGCCGATCGGCTGGTAGTTCAGCGTCAGCCGGGTCTCGGCGCGCTGCGCCTCGGCCCACTTGGCGTAGAGGGGCGCCGGGAAGGTCGCGCCGGCGCCGGCGATTTGCGCGCCGCCCTTGCCAGCCGCCCCGTCCGACTTCGCCGCGTCGCCGCCGCTGCAAGCCGCAACCGCCAGGCTGGCCGCCAGGGCCAGGAATAGTCGCCGATCCATCGCGCACTCCACTGAAGGGATGAGAGGCGCTCTACCGGGGCCGCGCGACCGTTCGGCGAAGGTTTTGCAACAGTTCGATGACGCCGCCCATTTACAGCGGCCGGGTCAGGTCCTAGGGCTCCCGGCGCCAAAAGTGTCACACCCATCGAGGACGCGATGAACTGGTTCCAGGCGATCATGCCGAAGGAGGGGCGGTTCTTCGACCTCTTCGACCGGCATGCGCAGACGCTTTGCGCCGGCGCCGGCGCGCTCCACCAGCTCCTGCAGGGCGGTCCGCAGACGCCGGAGCACTGTGCGGCCGTGGCCAAGCATGAGAACGACGCCGACGACATCACCCGCGAGGTGATGCTGCTGGTCCGCAAGACCTTCATCACCCCCTTCGACCGATCGGACATCATCGACCTGATCACCTCGATGGACGACGCCATCGACCAGATGCACAAGACCGCGAAGGTCACGACGCTGTTCGAGCAGCGCAGCTTCCAGCCCGACATGCTCCGGCTGGGCGAGGTGATCGTGAAGACCGCCAGCCTGACGGCCGAGGCCGTGCCCCTGCTGCGCTCGATGAACAGCAACGCCGCGCGGCTGAACCAGATTACCGACCAGGTCACCCGCCTCGAGGAGGAGAGCGACCAGCTCTACGATTCCGGCATCGCGGCGCTCTACCGCGACGTCGGCAAGTCGGACCCGATGGCCTACATCGTCGGCGCTGAGATCTACGATCACCTGGAGAAGGTGGTGGACCGCTTCGAGGACGTGGCCAACCGGATCAGCGGCGTGCTGATCGAACACCTCTAGCGGGCGGCCCCGATGGACATCGCAGGCGTCAGCCTGATCGTGATCTTCCTGGTTGTCGTGGCGCTGGCCTTCGACTTCCTGAACGGCCTGCACGACGCGGCCAACTCCATCGCCACCATTGTCTCGACCCGGGTGCTGTCGCCGCGGGCCGCGGTGGCGTGGGCGGCGTTCTTCAACTTCATCGCCTTCCTGTTCTTCGGCCTGCACGTGGCGAATACCGTCGGCAAGGGCATCGTCTCGCCGGACATCATCTCTGACGCGGTGATCTTCGGGGCGCTGGGCGGGGCGATCACCTGGAACGTCATCACCTGGCTCGTCGGCATCCCGTCGTCGTCCTCGCATGCCCTGATCGGCGGCCTGCTGGGCGCAGGCATCGCCAAGGCCGGGTTCGACGGCATCGTGGTGCAGGGGGTGCTGAAGACCCTGGCCGGGATCGTGGTGTCGCCCAGCCTGGGCTTCGGGCTGGCTCTCCTGCTGGTGTTCATCGTCTCTTGGGCCTTCGTGAAGTCGTCGCCGGCCTTCGCCGACTCGGTGTTCCGGAAGATGCAGTTCGTCTCCGCGGCCATGTTCTCGCTCGGGCACGGCGGCAACGACGCCCAGAAGACCATGGGGATCATCGCCGTCCTGCTCTATTCGCACGGTTACCTGGGCGGGGAGTTCCACGTGCCGTTCTGGGTGGTGATCACCTGCCAGGCGGCGCTGGGGCTGGGCACGCTGTTCGGCGGCTGGCGGATCGTGCACACCATGGGCTCGAAGATCACCCGTCTGTCGCCGCAGCAGGGCTTCTGCGCCGAGACCGGCGGGGCCATCACCATCTTCCTGGCCACCCACATCGGCGTGCCGATCTCCACCACCCACACCATCACCGGCGCCATCGTGGGCGTGGGCGCCGCACGGCGGATGTCGGCCGTGCGCTGGGGGGTGGCGAGCAGGATCGTCTGGGCCTGGATCATCACCCTGCCCATGTCCGGCCTGGTGGCGGCGCTGTTCTACTGGGCGGCGCGGTTCGCGGACCGCACGTTCTAGCGGTCAGGCCCGCTCGTCGAGCGAATAGCCGGCCGAGCGCACCGTCCGGATCAGGTCGGGCGCGCCGGGGCGATGCAGCGCCTTGCGGAGGCGGCCGACGTGGACGTCGACGGTGCGCGCCTCGACGTAGGTGTTGGAGCCCCAGACGGCGTCGAGCAGCCGCTCGCGGGTGAAGACCCGGCCGGGCCGCTGCATCAGGAAGTCCAGCAGGCGGTACTCGGTGGGACCCAGGTGGACGGCATGGCCGGCGCGGGTGACGCGATGGCTGCCGCGGTCCAGCACCAGGTCGGCATATTCCAGCCGCTCGTCGACCAGCTCGGGCCGGGCGCGGCGCAGCAGGGCGCGGATGCGGGCGGCGAGCTCGGTCATGGCGAAGGGCTTGACCACATAGTCGTCGGCGCCGGTGTCGAGGCCGCGGACCTTGTCGGTCTCCTCGCCGCGGGCGGTCAGCATCAGAATCGGTGTGCGGCGGGTCTCAGGGTGGGCGCGCAGCTGGCGGCAGACCTCCACGCCGGAGACCTTCGGCAGCATCCAGTCCAGCAGGATGAGGTCCGGCGTCTCCTCCTCGACCTTCAGCAGGGCCTCTTCGCCGTCGGCGGCGCGCTCGACGCGGAAGCCTTCCTTGCCGAGGTTGTAGTCGAGCAGGGTGGCGATCGGGTCCTCGTCCTCGACCACCAGCACATAGGGCGTCACGTGAAGGCCTCGGCTTGCGGCAGACTCACCTTCGGCCGCTCGCCGGCGATCTCCTCGCCGGTGATCTGGAAGTGCAGGATCTCGGCGATGTTGGTCGCGTGGTCGCCGATCCGCTCGAGGTTCTTGGCGATGAACAGCAGGTGGGCGCCCGACGCCACGGCGTCGGGCTGGCCGGCCATGTAGGCCAGCAGCTCGCGGAACAGGCTCTCGTAGTGCTCGTCCACCTCGCCGTCCCGGCGCCACACGGCCAGCGCCAGCTCCATCTCGCCAGCGGCGTAGGCGTCGAGCGCCTCGCGAAGGCGCGCGGAGACCAGCCGGCCCATCCGCTCGATGGCGCCAACCAGTGGCAGCAGGGGCTCGGCGGCCGAGAGCACCAGACTGCGCTTGGCTATGTTGCGGGCCAGGTCGCCGCAGCGCTCCAGGTTCATCGCCATCTTCAGCGCCGAGATCGCGCGACGCAGGTCGGGCTCGCCCGGGCTGTGGCCGGCGATCAGCTTCAGGGCCCGGCGCTCCACCTCGGCCTGCATGCTGTCGAGCCGCAGGTCGCGCACGATGAGCGCCTGGGCCAGCGCCACGTCGCGGCGGACCACCGCGTCGACGGCGTCGACGACCTGCGCCTCCGCGAGCCCGCCCATGCGGATCACCTCCGCCGTCAGCTTGCGCAGCTCGGCCTGGCAGGAACTGGTCACATGCGACTCCGCACTCTTGAGCGCCACCTTAGCGGCGGCTCACGACAGTTTTGCGACAGTCAGGCCGACGCCGCGGGCAGATAGACGCTGAAGGTAGTCCCCTCCCCCTCCGCGCTCTCCACCACCAGGCCGCCGCGGTGGCGGTTGACGACGTGCTTGACGATGGCGAGGCCGAGCCCCGTGCCGCCGCTCTTCTGGCCCTCGACCCTATAGAAGCGCTCGGCCAGACGCGGCAGGTGCTGGCGGGCGATCCCCCGCCCGCGGTCGGCGATCCGCAGCACGGCGTAGCCGGCCGGCTCGCCGGCGTCAGGGCTGAGCAGCGACAAGGCCACCCCGCCCTCGCGCGTCGGAGCCCGCGCCGCCTCCAGCGTCGGTGCGGCTTCCAGGCAGACGCTCACCGCCTGCCCCCTGGCGGAGTACTTCAGGGCGTTGTCGATCAGGTTTTGCGCGACCTGCACCAGCTGGTCGTGGTCTCCGGCGATCCGCGGCAAGTCGGGCGCCGCAGCGAACTCGACGGCGACGCCCCGCTGCACGGCGAGTGGCCGGGTGGCGTCCAGCACGTCGCCAGCCACGTGGGCCAGGTCCACCTCGCCGGAGGGCGGCACGTGCTCGTTGAGTTCGATGCGGCTGAGCGAGAGCAGGTCGTCGATCAGGCGCGACATGCGCCCGGCCTGCTCGGCCATGATAGCCAGGAAGCGGTCGCGGGCGCCGGGATCGTCCTTGGCGTGGGTCTGCAGGGTCTCGACGAACCCGGCGAGGGAGGCCAGCGGCGTGCGCAGCTCGTGGCTGGCGTTGGCCAGGAAGTCGGCGCGCATGCGCTCGGTGCGCCGGGCGTCGGTCTCGTCGCGCAGCACGAGGGTCAGCTCGCGCTCCCCTAGCGGGCGGAGGAAGGCGCGCCAGAACCGGGGCTGCACCCCGATCGTCTCGAAGGCGACCTCGGCCGGGCCGCCATGGTCGATGGCCTCCAGCACGGCGGGGTGGCGCAGGGCCGCCCCCACCGGGGCGCCCACCAGCTCCATGCGGAAGAGCTCGCGCGCCGCGGCGTTGGCATAGGCGATGGCGGGATCAGCCGGCGCGCCGCGCACGACCAGCACCGGGTCGGGCAGCAGCTCCAGGATGCGCTCGGCGGCGAGCGGCGCCTCTTCGGTCAGGGCCTCGGACACGGGCCAAGGTCATCGCCCGGAACGGCGGCGGCCGCAACCCGCGCTTGGCCGGGCTCCTCCCGCGGGCCTATTGTCCGCAAAACAACGGTAGGTGGGAGGAGACCATGGCGAGCGAGACCCTGGTCAGGGCTGATGGGATCGCGGGCGAATGGGTGCGGCCGAAGAACCGGTGGCAGAACGTCGGCCCGACCTCGATCCACAACGACGCGGTGGCGAAGAAGGTGGGCATGCGCGGCGGCACTATCCCGGGGACCGTGCACCTCTCCCATTTCGCGCCCCTGCTGACGCAGCTGTTCGGCGACCGCTGGTTGTCGCAGGGGACGATCAGCATGTTCTACACCTTCGCCACACTGGACGGAGAAGAGGTCCGCGCGGTCGCAAAGGCGCCGGAGACCGACGCGGCCGACGTGCAGCTGGAGGCCTGGGTGGAGACGCCGGAGGGCAAGACCGTCTGCAAGGGCGCGGTCTCGGTGGGCCGGCCGGACGCGGTCCCCTACGTGCGCGGCCTGCCGCTGGAGAACGCCCCGGCAGACGAGATCCGCATCCTGAAGGCGATGACCGTGGGCCAGGAGATCGGGGCGAAGGACGACTACGTGATCCCCGGCGACGTGGGCGTGGACGGGATTGTCAGCGATCCGCAGCAGATGCACCGCGCGCTCAGCGTCTACACGACAGGTGTGGAGCTGGGGCCGGCGGTGGGCTTCTACGGAGCCACCGAGATCGCGCTGCGGGCCGGGCCGATCCGCACCGGGGTCCCGTACCGCAAGACCGGCCGCGTGGTCTGCGTCGGCGCCTCGCCGAAGACCGAGTTCGCGTGGTTCGATTCAGAGTTCCGCGACCAGGACGGGCGCCTCATCGCCGAGATGCGGCACATGACCCGTTGGATGAAGGCCTCGCACCCCGCCTGGGCCTAGTCCTTGGCGCGTTCCTGGTAGGAGCCGTCCTCCGTCAGGACGACGATGCGCGTGCCCACGGTGATGTAGGGCGGGATCATGGTGCGCAGGCCGTTGGAGAGCACCGCCGGCTTGTAGGAGGACGAGGCGGTCTGGCCCTTCACGGAGGGCTCGGTGTCGACCACCTCGAAGGTCGCCAGGCGCGGCAGCTCGATGCCGATCGGCACGCCCTCGTGGGTGAGCAGCTTCACCGTGACGCCGTCGGTCAGGTAGTAGTGGGCGTCGCCGACCATCTCCGGCGAGGCCACGACCTGGTCGTAGGTCTCCGGGTTCATGAAGTGGAACCCTTCGCCGTCGTGGTAGAGGAAGGTGTACTCGCGCTCGTCCACGGTCGCCCGCTCCACGGACTCCGTCGTGCGGTAGCGCTCCGAGACCTTCACCCCGTCGGAGATGCGGCGCATGTCCAGCTGGGTGACCGGCGTGCCCTTGCCCGGGTGGATGTTCTGGGCGGTGAGCACGACGTAGAGCTTGCCTTCGAGATCGACGACATTGCCCTTGCGGAGCGAGCTGGCCTGGACCCTCACGTGAAATCCTCGATGATGCGCGGCCGCCTGTTCTCGCCGGTCCGCTAAGAGATTGGTTGGCGCGCTCCTATAGCGGCAAACGTCGAAATCTCCAGCCCTAGCCTTGGTCGCACCCCCCTTGCCCGACACGCCCTCGCCCTGGTGGAGCCCCGGCCGGCACGCCGACCGCCGGCCGTTCCTGCTGGCGCGCAACGCCGTGACGCGGGCGGTGCGCGGCTGGTTCGAGGCCCGCGGGTTCGTAGAGGTGGAGCCGGCGGCGCTGGCGGTCTCGCCCGGCAACGAGGCGCACCTGTCCGCCTTCGCCACAGAGGCGATCGGGCCGGGTGGGGAGCGTGAGCCCCTCTACCTGCACACCTCGCCGGAGTTCGCCTGCAAGAAGCTACTGGCCGCCGGCGAGGAGCGGATCTTCAGCCTGGGCCATGTGTGGCGCAACCGGGAGCGCGGGCCGCTGCACCATCCCGAGTTCACCATGCTGGAGTGGTATCGGATGGGCGAGCCGTACGAGACCCTCATGGCCGACTGTGCGGCCCTGATGGCGCTGGCGGCGGAGACGGCGGGGACCAGAGCGTTCGGGTTCCGGGGCGTGGAGGTCGATCCGTTCGCGCAGCCGGAGCGGGTGACCCTGGCCGAGGCCTTCGACCGCTGGGCGGGGATCGACCTTATGGCCGTGCTGGACGACCGCGACGCCCTGGCGGCGGCGGCCGACGTCCGGACCGCTGCAGACGACACCTGGGCCGACATCTTCAGCCGGGTGCTGGTGGAGAAGGTGGAGCCGAACCTCGGCCGAGGCCGCGCGACGATCCTGTGCGAATACCCGGCAAGCGAGGCGGCGCTGGCGCGGCCCAAGCCGTCGGACCCGCGGGTGGCCGAGCGGTTCGAGCTCTATGCGTGCGGGGTGGAGCTGGCCAACTGCTTCGCCGAGCTCACCGACGCCGCCGAGCAGCGCCGGCGGTTCGAGATCGAGATGGACGAGAAGCAGCGGGTCTACGGCGAGCGCTATCCGCTCGATGAGGACTTCCTGGCCGCGCTGGCGCAAATGCCGCCGGCCAGCGGCGGGGCGCTGGGCTTCGATCGGCTGGTGATGCTGGCGACCGGCGCCAGCCACATCGAGCAGGTCCTGTGGACGCCCGTCCCCTGAGGGGCCATATGGCGCGCGCATGACCGCCCAGACCCTCAGGACGCCGCAGGCGCTCGCCGAGCTTGGCCTCGTGGGGCCGCAGGACCTGCCGAAGCTGGAGCAGGTGGCGGCGCAATACGCGGTGGCGATCACGCCGGCGATGCTGGCGCTGTCTGACGAGCCGGCCATCGCGCGCCAGTTCACGCCCACGGAGGCGGAGCTGGACGTGCAGCCGCAGGAGAGCGCCGATCCCGTGGGCGACGAGGCGCATTCGCCGGTGGCTGGCATCGTGCACCGCTACCCCGACCGGGTGCTGCTGAAGGCCAACCACGCCTGTGCGGTCTACTGCCGGTTCTGCTTCCGCCGCGAGATGGTGGGGCCGAAAGGCCTGCGCCCCCTCACCCGAGCCCAGCTTGACGCCGCCTTCGCCTACATCGCCGGGCGGCCGGAGGTCTGGGAGGTCATCGTCACCGGCGGCGATCCCTTCATCCTGTCGCCCCGGCGGATCCAGGCGATAATGGACCGGGTGGCGGCGATCGACCACGTCAAGGTCGTCCGCTTCCACACGCGCGTGCCGGCGGTCGCGCCCGAGCTGGTGACGAACGCCCTCGTCGCGGCGCTGAAGCGGTCCGGCAAGGCCGTGTACGTCGCGCTGCACGCCAACCATGCCGCCGAACTGACGGCGGAGGCGCGGGCGGTCTGTGCGAAGCTCGTCGACGCGGGCGTCCCGATGCTCGGCCAGACCGTGCTGCTGAAGGGCGTCAACGACGAGCCGGCGGCGCTGGAGGCGTTGTTCCGGGCCATGGTTGAGAGCCGGATCAAGCCCTATTACCTGCACCACGGGGACCTGGCGCCCGGCACCTCGCACCTGCGCACTTCGGTCGCCGAGGGCCAGGCGCTGATGCGGAGCTTGCGGGGCCGCGTCTCTGGCCTCGCACAGCCGACCTACGTCCTCGACATTCCCGGCGGCCACGGCAAGGTCCCCATCGGCCCCTGCTACCTGCACGGCCAGGACATCGAGGACCCGACCGGCGGCCTGCACGCCTATCCGCGGGCCTGACCCTTCCACGCACTTGCGGCAGAATGCTAGAGCTGCGGGCAAGTACCGGGGGAGACAAGGGCATGGCGGAGATCGCCGCTGAGGGCAGCGCAGCTGCGAAGAAGGAGACGCCGCTCACCACCGTGGTGGCGGCCTCGGCGGCGGGCACCGCGTTCGAGTGGTACGACTTCTTCGTCTTCGGCAGCCTGACCCAGGTCATCTCGAAGACCTTCTTCTCGGCCTTGCCGCCGACGGCGGGCTACATCGCCGCGCTGGGCCTGTTCGGCGCGGGCTTCCTGTTCCGGCCGCTCGGCGCGCTGGTTTTCGGCCGGATCGGCGACCGGCTGGGCCGAAAAGGCGCCTTCCTCGTCACCGTGACCCTGATGGGGGGCGCCACCGTCGCCATCGGCCTGTTGCCCAGCTACGCGGCCATCGGCATCGCCGCGCCGATGCTCCTCTTGCTGATGCGGGTGATCCAGGGCTTCGCGCTGGGCGGCGAGTACGGTGGCGCGGCGATCTATGTGGCGGAGCACGCGCCCGCCAACGCCCGCGGCCGCTCGACCAGCTGGGTGCAGACCTCGGCGGCGCTGGGCCTGTTCGGCGCGCTGATCGTGATCCTGGTGACGCGGCTGGTGGTGGGCGCCCTGTTCGGCGCCGAGGCCTTCGACGCCTGGGGCTGGCGCATACCGTTCCTGTTCTCGGCGGGCCTGCTGGCGATCTCCATCTGGATGCGGATGAAGCTGTCGGAGAGCCCGGCCTTCGAGAAGATGAAGGCCGAGGGCCAAGCCTCGAAGGCGCCCTACAAGGAATCCTTCGGCCACTGGCCCAACCTGAAGATCGTGCTGCTGGCGCTGGTGGCGATCATGTCGGCCCAGGGCGCCGTCTGGTACACGGCCTTCTTCTACACCCAGACCTTCATGGAGCGGTTCCTGAAGGTGCCGCCCGAGACCATCAACACCCTGATGCTCTCGGCCACGGCGGTGAGCGCCATCTTCTACGTCGTCTTCGGCTGGCTCTCGGACAAGATCGGCCGCAAGCCGGTGATGCTGTTCGGCATGACCCTCATGCTGCTGGCCTACTTCCCCGGCTTCCACATGCTGTCGCAGACGCTCAACCCGGCGCTCGCCGAGGCCGAGCAGCGCACGCCGGTGGTGGTGGTCGCCGACCCGGCTGACTGCTCGCTACAGTTCGACCCCGTCGGCAAGGCGCAGTTCGTCTCGTCCTGCGACATCGCCAAGTCGACGCTGGCCAACGCCGGCGTATCCTACGCCACCGAGGAAGGCGCCCGCGGTTCGGCCGCCTTTGTGCGGGTGGGGACCAACACCGTCCCGTCGGTCAGCGCGGCGGGCTTGTCGCCGGAGGTCACTAAGGCGGTGAAGGGGGCGGTGGAGACCCGCATCAAGCAGGCGCTGACCCAGGCCGGCTATCCGGCCAAGGCCGACGTGAGCCGCATGAACCTCTTGGGCGCGTTCGGCGTGCTGCTGGTGTTCGTGATCGCCGCGACCGCGCTCTACGGGCCGATCGCCGCCTGCCTGGTGGAGCTGTTCCCGACGCGGATCCGCTACACGGCGCTCAGCCTGCCCTACCACATCGGCACCGGCTGGATCGGCGGCTTCGTGCCGTTCACCGCCTTCGCGATCGTGGCGGCCGTGGGCAACATCTATTCCGGCCTCTGGTACCCGTTCGCCTTCACGGCGCTGTCGGTGGTCACCTGCCTGTTCTTCCTGCCGGAGACCAAGGGGCGGCCGCTGGACGCCTAGCTGTTGGCGGCGAAGGGCAGGATCTCGACCACCACGCCCGCCTCCGCGAGGTCGTCGGCGGGGACGGGGCCCTCGGTCAGGCGCACCACGCGCTTGCCCTCCTCGACCAGGGCCTTGAGCTGGGCGGGCGTGACCATGCCCGGCGCCAGGCGCTCGGCGTCTCGGCGGGCCAGCGACACCACGTTCGGGTCGACGCCGGCGTCGCACACCAGCACGTCGGCCTCAGCCAGCGCCCGGCTGGCCTTCAGGGTCAGGAGCTCGGCGGGGCCCCGGGCGTCGAGCAGCTGGACCACGCCCAGCCCCTGCTCGCCCTTGGCCAGCGCCTCGCGCAGGCGCCGCTCGGCGGCCTCCATGTCGCCGGAGATGGCGGCCTGGGCCGCCGAGCCGGTCAGCGCCGCGCGCAGGAAGGCGCGCCGCCGGTGCGGCTCCGGCAGCGCCTCGCGCACTTCCGTCTGCAGCTTGCGGAACAGGGCGGCGACGCGCCCGGCGCCCTCCGGCACCCGGACCTCGATGTCATGGCGCAAGATGGTCGCCAGCATCGGCGAGGCGCCGGCGGTGCCGATGGCGGCCACCACCTCCCCGCGGTCGATCACGGCCGGCGTGGTGAAGTCGCAGAGCTCGGGACGGTCCACCGCGTTCACCGGCACGTGGGCGGCGCGCGCCGCGGCGCAGGCGGCGAGCGCGAAAGCGTCGTCGCGGCTGGCCACGAAGGCGAGGATCGCGCCCTGGTAGCTGATCGGCTTCTTGGCGTCGTCGCCCTTCAGCCGCCGGATCGTGGCGGGCGAGGACTCCAGCAGGCGTTCCTTCGCCTCCGCCGCCTCCCCCTCGCCTGCGATGACCACCGTGCGGCCCGCGAGCGGGAAGAAGGCGGGGAAGGCGTCCATCCTACTTCAGGGTCTTCAGGTAGCCGATGATCGCCTTGCGGTTATCGTCCGGCTGGACGGAGATCATCATCCGCGTGCCCGGCGCGAAGGTGGTCGGCGCCTTCAGGAAGGCGTCGAGGTTGGCGTCGGTCCAGGTCCCGTCGGCCTTGGCCTTCAGGCCGGGAGAGTAGTTGAAGTCCGGCCGCGCGGCGATCTTGGCGCCGGCCACGCCTTCCAGCTTCGGCCCCATGACCGAGCCGCCGTGGCACATCTTGCACTGGGTGTTGAACAGGGTCTCCCCGTCGGCGGCGAGCGCCGGTGTGGCGGCGAGGCTCGCGGCAAGGGCGGCGAAGGCAATACGGCTCACTTAAAATCTCCCCAAAGAATATTGCGGCGCTAAGTACCGTTCGAAACGCCGGTCCGCCAAGGGGGCAGAGGCTTACCCGGCCGTCTGAACGGCGTTAGGATGATCAAAGGCGAAGATCGGGAGGGGCTTTCCGCCATGGCGACGCTCGACGTGAACGGCAAGGCCTACGAGGTGAAGGCCCAGCCCGATACCCCCCTCCTATGGGTGCTCAGAGATGAACTGGGGCTGACCGGGACCAAGTACGGCTGCGGCATCGCCCAGTGCGGGGCCTGCACGGTGCTCGCCGACGGCCAGCCGGTGCGCTCCTGCCAGCTGCCGGTGAGCGCGCTCGGGGCGATGAAGATCACCACCATCGAGGCGCTGGGCGGCAGTCACCCGATCCAGCAGGCCTGGGTGAGGAACGACGTGCCCCAGTGCGGCTACTGCCAGTCGGGCCAGATCATGAGCGCGGTGGCGCTGCTGCAGTCCAACCCGAAGCCGGACGATGCGGCCATCGACGCAGCGATGGAGGGCAACATCTGCCGCTGCGGGACCTACCAGCGCATCCACGCCGCGATCAAGGAAGCGGCAGGGGTGACGCCGCCCCCGGTGGCAGTGGCCCCGGCGCCGCTCGCCGTCCCGCCGCTCAAGGGTTGAAGCCATGAACAAGCCCCTCAAGGACCTGGCGAAAGGCGCCACCCGGCGCGAGGCCCTGGTGGTCGGCGCAACCCTCGCGGGCGGCGCCCTCCTGGTCGGCTGCTCGCCGGCAGACCTGCTGAGCGTCGGCGCGAAGAAGGACTTCGGCGCCTTCGGGCCGTTCCTGAAGTTCTCTCCGGACGGCTGGGTGACAGTAGTCTCCAAGCACATCGAGTTCGGCCAGGGCAACCACGCCGGCCTGGCGGCCATCGCCGCCGAGGAGCTGGGCGCCGACTGGAGCAAGGTCCGCGTCGAGCAGGCCCCGGGCGTGGCCAAGGTCTACGGCAACCCCATGATGGGCGGGGTGCAGGGCACCGGCGGTTCGTCAGCCATCTCCAGCTCCTGGACGCAGCTCCGCACGGCCGGCGCCGCGGCCCGGGCCATGTTCGTCGAGGCCGCGGCCAAGCGCTGGAACGTGCCCGCCGGGGAGATCACGGTGGCGGACGGCGTCGTCGGCCATGCCTCCGGCAAGCAGGCGGGCTTCGCGGAACTGCTCGAGGACGCCTCGAAGGTGAAGGTCCCCGAGAAGCCGGTCCTGAAGGACCCGAAGACCTTCACCCTGGTGGGCACCGACCGGGTGCGCCGCAAGGACTCCCACGCCAAGAGCACAGGCGCGGCGCGCTTCACCCAGGACGTGCGGCTCGAGAACATGCTGGTGGCCATGGTCGCCCACCCGCCGCGGTTCGGCGCCAAGGCGACCGGCTTCGACGCGACGGAGGCCCGCAAGGTGGCGGGCGTGGTCGACGTCTTCCAGATCCCGACGGGCGTGGCCGTGGTCGCCGAGAACACCTGGGCGGCGCGGAAGGGGCGTGACGCCCTGAAGGTCACCTGGGACGAGTCCAAGGCCGAGAAACGCAGCTCGGAGACCCTGCTCGCCAGCTACCGCGACCTCGCCTCTGGCAAGGTTGCCCCGCCGGACAAGGCAGGCTGGGCCGCCTTCGACTCTAAGGGCGAGGCCGCCCAGGCTGCGGCCGGGACAGCCGCCGTCGACGTGACCTATGACTTCCCATACCTGGCGCATGCCGCGATGGAGCCGCTCGACTGCGTCGCCATCGTCAACGGCAACAACTGCACGCTGGTGCACGGCTCGCAGTCCCCGACCCTCGACCAGTTGGCCGCCGCCAAGATCGTCGGCAACCTGCCCGGCGCCATCAAGGTGGAGACCCTGTTCGCCGGCGGCTCCTTCGGCCGGCGCACGAACTTCCAGTCCGACTATGTCGCCGAGGCCGTGCAGGTGGCCAAGAAGGTCGGCAAGGGCCGGCCCGTGAAGCTGGTCTGGACCCGCGAGGACGACATGCGCGCCGGCTACTACCGGCCGATGGTCCATCACAGGGTTCGGGTCACGCTGGACAAGGACGGCTTCCCGGCCACCTGGCGTCATCGCGTCGTCACCCAGTCGATCATGAAGGGCTCGCCCATGGGCACGCCGAAGATCGACGATAGCTCGATCGAGGGGGTGAAGGGCTCGCCGTACCTGAAAGCCACGCCCGTGGTGGACGCCCAACTGCTGACCACCGACGTGGGCGTGCCGGTGCTCTGGTGGCGTTCGGTGGGTCACACCCACACCGCCTACGTCATGGAGCACACCATCGACCAGTTGGCCCGCACGGCCGGGAAGGACCCGGTGGAGTACCGCCGCGCCCTCTACGCCAAGGTCGGCGCGAACCGGCACCTGGCCGCGCTGAACCTCGCCGCCGAGAAGGCCGGCTGGACCACGCCGGCCCCTGCGGAGTGGACCCGCGGAGTCGCGGTGCACGAGAGCTTCGGCTCGGTCGTGGCCGAGATCGCCGAGGTGCGGATGGTCGACGGCCAGCCGAAGGTGGGCCGGGTCGTCGCCGCCATCGACTGCGGTACGGCGGTCGCGCCGAACCAGATCGCCGCTCAGATCGAGAGCGGCGTCTGCTATGGCCTGTCAGGCGCCATGTTCGGAGAGATCACGCTGAAGGACGGGGCCGTGGAGCAGTCGAACTTCGACAGCTACCGTGTGCTGCGCCACTCCGAGGCGCCGCAGGTGGAGACCCACATCGTCGCCTCCCCCAACCCGCCGAGCGGCGTGGGCGAGCCCGGCACCCCGCCGATCGGGCCGGCGGTGGCCAATGCGATCCTGGCGATGACCGGGCAGCCCATGCTGAGCCAGCCGTTCGTGAAGACCTAGGCGAGGTCGTCCCGCCGGTCGACGTCGAAGAGGACGCCATCGTCGGGCGCCTCGACCAGTGCGAGGCGGTCGCCGAGGCCGTCGAGGATGCGCCGCGCGCCAGCGTCGCCGGCGAGCGCGATGAGCTCGGGGAACAGGGCCTGACCGACCAGGACGGGATTGCCCCGCCGGGCCTGGAACACCGGGGCCGCGGCGGGCGCACCGGCCAGGACCGCCTCGGCCATCGGGGTCAGGATCTCGCGCGGGACACGCGGCATGTCGCCCAGGAAGACAAAGGCGCCGGCCGTGTCGGGCGGCAGGCTGGCGACGCCCATCCTGAGGGAGTGGGCCATG
This sequence comes from Phenylobacterium sp., assembly GCF_036563285.1. Classification (GTDB taxonomy): domain Bacteria; phylum Pseudomonadota; class Alphaproteobacteria; order Caulobacterales; family Caulobacteraceae; genus Phenylobacterium. Next base: position 960,358 of record NZ_DATCMR010000011.1, on the reverse strand, counting down.
CCCTCGGTGTGGTCGTGGGCGTGAACGACGCGCACCCGCTCCGCCTGTCCCACCTTGCGCGCGAAGGCGGTGGCGGCCTCGGCGACGGCGTCCGCGTCGGCGCCCGTCACCACCGTGATGCTGCGCACTGGGGCGGCGAAGGCGGCGGCGAGCGCGCCGTCGACCAGGACCCCGGCCATGTAGGGCGCCAGGAGCTTGCCGCCCCCGAACCGGGAGCCGGATCCGGCGGCCAGCACCACGGCTTCGAGCACCTGCGTCTCCCCCGCCCCTGTCGCCAAGGCCCTCTACCCTCTATGTTCGCTCCAGCATGACGCCCTACGACGCCAGCCCAGCGCAAGGCCAGCCCGGCCTGATCGACGGCTTCGGCCGGACTGTGACCTACCTGCGGGTCTCGGTCACCGACCGCTGCGACCTGCGCTGCGTCTACTGCATGGCCGAGCACATGACCTTCCTGCCGAAGGCGGAGGTGCTGACGCTGGAGGAGCTGGACCGCATCGCCTCGGCCTTCGTGCGGCTCGGCGTGAAGAAGCTGCGCATCACCGGGGGCGAGCCGCTGGTCCGCAAGGGCGTGATGGGGCTGTTCGAGGGCCTGTCGCGCCACCTGCAGAGCGGGGCGTTGTCGGAGCTAACGCTGACCACCAACGGCACGCGGCTGACCGAATTCGCGGGGCGGCTGGCGGACGCCGGGGTGAAGCGGATCAATGTCTCGCTGGACACCCTGAAGCCCGACCTGTTCCGGCGGCTGACCCGCGGCGGCGACCTCGCCAAGGTGGTGGCGGGGATCGAAGCGGCCCAGGCCGCTGGCCTGAAGGTGAAGATCAATGCGGTGGCCCTGAAGGACGACAACGCCGAGGAGCTGCCGGACCTGATCCGCTGGGCGCACGGGCGCGGCTGCGACATGACCCTGATCGAGACCATGCCGATGGGCGAGGTCGAGGCCGACCGCACTGACCAGTACCTGTCGCTCAAGGACGTGCGTCGGGAGCTGGAGAGCTACTGGACGCTCAGCGACATCCCGCTCTCCACGGGCGGTCCGGCCCGCTATGTGGAGGTGGCCGAGACAGGCGGCCGGCTCGGCTTCATCACCCCGCTCAGCCACAACTTCTGCGAGGCCTGCAACCGCGTGCGGCTCACCTGCACCGGCACTCTCCACACCTGCCTCGGGCAGGAGGACGCCACGGACCTTCGCGCCGTGCTGCGCGCCGGCGCCTCGGACGAGGACCTGATCGAGGCGATCCGGCTCGGCGTCGACGCCAAGCCGAAGGGGCACGACTTCAAGATCGCCCGCGCCGCCGCCCCGGCCGTCGCACGGCACATGTCGACCACGGGCGGCTGAGATGGCGAAGGTGCTGCTGTTCGGGCGCCTCGCCGACATCGCCGGCTGGCGCGAACGCCAGGTGGAGAGCCCGTTCCTCTCTGCGCTGCGCAGCCGCCTCTCCGACGACGACCCGCGCCTAGGAGAGGCGCTCGCAGCCTCCGGCGTCCAGGTGGCGGTGGACCAGATGATCGTGCGCGGCGACACGGCGCTTAACGCCGGGGCCGAGGTCGCCTTCCTGCCGCCGATGAGCGGCGGATGAGCGTCCGCCTCACCTTGGCGGCGTTCGAGCCGGGCGCCCTGGTGTCCGAGTTCTGCGGGGGCCGCACGGAGGTGGGCGCCGTGGCGACCTTCACTGGCATCGCACGGGCCGAGGAGGGCCAGACCACCACCCTCGAGCTTGAGGCCTATCCAGGCTTCACCGAGCGCGAGATCGAGAAAATCGCCCTGCAGGCCAAGGCCCGCTTCCGCCTGATCGACCTGCAGGTGCTGCACCGCATCGGCAGGATCGCCCCCGGCGAGCCGATCGTCTTCGTGGCCACGGCCGCCCGGCACCGCCGAGAAGCCTTCGAGGCCTGTGACTTCCTGATGGACTATCTGAAGAGCCGCGCGCCCTTCTGGAAGAAGGAGCACGGCCCCGACGGCGCCCGCTGGATCGAGCCCCGCGAGCAGGACCACGCCGACGTGGCGCGCTGGGAGCCCTGATGGCGGTTCTCGCTCTGCTGGTTGCGGCGTCTGCGCTGGCGTCGACGCCGAACCTGATCCTCACTGAGAACGCCGAGGGCACACGCTGGTGCGCCTTCGACACCGTGGCCCTGGCCTCGGCGCGCGCGGACAAGGACAACGCCCTGACTGTGGTGAACGCCTGGACCGCGGCCGGCGGGATCGTAGACCTAAAGGTGGTGTGGGGTCCGCAGAGCTACGACTGGCTGGTGACCGACACCTACAGCCTGCAGGGCTGGACCGTGGTCGCTGTCGCACGCGACGTGGGCTACGCCTCCAGCGACGAGCGGTTGCGCCAGACCTACACGAGGCGGGCCGGTCGACTAGAGCTGACCGGCAGCAACGAGGTGGAGCAGTACCACCCAAAGCCCGCGCCCTACACCGACCTGCGCAAAGCCCCTTTCTACGCGGTGCTGACCCGCGCGCTGGCGCAGAAGGACCTGCCAGACGCCGGCCTGTGCGCGCGCCCGACGCGACAAGTCCGCCGCTGAGGCGCTAGAAACGCCGTGAAGAAAGGAGCTGCCATGAACGCCCCTGTGCTCACCCCCGGCGGACGGATCAACGAGAGCCTGCCGATCAAGGCCGTCCGCGTCGCTGTGCTGACCATCTCCGACACCCGCGACGAAGAGAGCGACACCTCCGGCCACCTGCTGGTCGAGCGGGTGAAGGCCGCCGGCCACGAGCTGGTCGACAAGGGGATCGTGCCGGACGACGTGCAGGCGATCCGGGCGCAGGTGATGTCCTGGGTGGACCAGGGCGTGGAGGCCATCGTCACCACCGGCGGCACCGGCATCACCGGGCGCGACGTGACGCCCGAGGCGATCCGGCCGCTGTTCGACAAGGAGATCGACGGCTTCTCGGTGATCTTCCACCTGGTGAGCTACCAGTCCGTGGGGCTGTCGACGCTGCAGTCGCGGGCCCTGGCGGGGATCGTGAAGGGCTGCTTCGTCTTCTGCCTGCCGGGCTCGAACGGGGCGGTGAAGGACGGCTGGGACAAGGTGATCTCGGCCCAGCTCGACAGCCGCCACGGGCCCTGCAACATGGTCGAGCTGATGCCGAGATTGCTCGAGGCGTGAGCAAGCTCACCCACATCGACGAGACGGGCCGCGCGCGCATGGTGGACGTGTCGGACAAGGCCGCGACCGCCCGCGAGGCGCTGGCGCAGGGCTTCGTGCGCATGAGCCCGGAGACGCTGAAGCTGGCTCTGTCCGGCGAAGGAAAGAAGGGCGACGTCCGCGCCGTGGCCGAGATCGCCGGCGTGATGGCGGCCAAGAAGACGTCCGACCTGATCCCCATGTGCCACCCGCTGGCCATCTCCAAGGCGGAGGTGCGGGTCGAGCCGGCCGACGGCGGCCTCGCGGTGACGGCGCGGGTGAAGACCACCGGCCAAACTGGCGTGGAGATGGAGGCGCTGACTGCCGTGTCCGTGGCCTGCCTGACGCTCTACGACATGCTGAAAGCGGCCGAGAAGGGCATGGTCATCGAGGACGTGCGGCTAGTCTCCAAGACCGGCGGCAAGTCGGGCGCCTGGAGCGCATGAAGCTGCTGCCCGTGGACGAGGCGCGGGCCCGCATGCTGGCGGAGATCGCGCCGCTGCCGGCCGAGATCGTCCCGCTGAGCCGGGCGATCGGCCGCGTGCTGGCCGAGGAGGTCCGCGCGGTGCGCGACCAGCCGCCGTTCCCGGCCTCGGCGATGGATGGCTGGGCCGTGCGGGCGGCGGATTGCCCTGGTCGACTGAGGATCGTCGGGGAGAGCGCTGCGGGGCACGGCTACGAAGGGTCAGTCGCGGCGGGCGAAGCGGTGCGGATCTTCACCGGGGCGGCGATCCCGCGCGGCTGCGACGCGATCGTGATCCAGGAGGACGCCCGGCGGGAGGGTGAGGAGGTCGCGGCGCCGCAGGTCAAGCCGGGTCACCACGTCCGGGCCGCCGGCGGCGACTTCCGTGCCGGAGACCTGCTCGTCTCGCCCGGCGTGAGGATCGATCCCTGGCGGCTGTCGCTGGCGGCCTCGGCCGGGCGGGCCGAGGTGGCGGTCCACCGCAGGCCGCTCGTGGCGCTGCTCTCCACGGGCGAGGAGATCGTCGAGCCGCCGGGACAGCCCGGCCCCTTCCAGATCTACGACTCCGGCGCGCCCGCCTTGGCGGCTATGGCGCAGGGGTGGGGGGCGGAGGTGATCCGCGCCCGGCCGGTCCGCGACGAGCTGGAGGCGGTGATGGCGGCGCTGAGCGAGGCCCAGGCCGACCTGGTGGTCACCGTCGGCGGGGCCTCCGTGGGCGACCACGACCTGGTGCGCAGGGCCGGCGAGGCGCTGGGGCTGTCGTTCCGGGTGGAGAGCGTGGCGGTGCGGCCGGGCAAGCCCACCTTCTTCGGGGTGCTGGCGGACGGGCGGCGGATGCTGGGGCTGCCGGGCAACCCGGCCTCGGCCTTCGTCTGCGCCGAGATGTTCCTGCGCCCGATCCTGAATGTCTACCAGGGCGCGCCGCCCGAGCCGGCGACCATTACCGCGAAGCTGGAGCTGGACCTGCCGGCCAACGGGCCGCGGGAGCACTGGATGCGGGCCAAGCTGTCGTATGCGGCGGGCGAGGCGCGGGTGCGCTCCTACCGCGATCAGGACTCGTCGCTGGTGAGCGTGTTCGCCGCCTCCGACGCGCTGCTGCGCCGCGCGCCCGGCGCCCCGGCGGCGGCGGCCGGCGAGGTGGTCGAGGTGCTGCCGCTGGCGCGCGCATAGCGCAGGGCCATGATCTCGCCGATCACCGAGACGGCGACCTCCCAGGGCGCCTTGCCCCCGATATCCAGGCCGATGGGGGCGTGCAGCCGGGCGATGGCGCTCTCCGGCATGCCCTCCGCGCGCAGCTCCGCGAGGCGGCCGGCGAGCCTGCGCCTGGCGCCCAGCAGGCCGACGTAGCCCGCCCGCGACGGCAGGGCGGCGTGAAGGGCGGCATGGTCCGTCTCGATGTCGTGGGTGGCGATGGCGATGGCCGTCCAGGGGTCGAGGTGCAGGCGCGCCAGCGCCTCGGCCGGCTCGTCGCGCAGGTAGGCGATCCCGGGGACGGGCGGCGGCGCCTCGGGACCTTTGGGGCGGACCAGGGTGGTCTGCATCCCCGACTGGACGCCGAGGGTGGCGATGGCCAGCGCCGTCGGATCGCCGCCGACCACAACCAGGCGCGGCACGGGGTCGTAGGGGCGCTCCACGGCGGCCTCGGGCCAGGGCTCCACCTCGGGCGCGCAGGCCCGAGCGAAGCCGTCGCTGATGTAGGTGACCGGCCGCCGGTCGCGCTCTGCGGACAGCAGCCCGGCGATGGCCGGGTCCTCGGCCGGGACCCGCTCGAGGAATATCTCGATCCGGGCGCCGCAGAGCAGGCGGATGTCCGGCCAGGGGCTGCCCTCGCCGTAGACCAGCGTGCGGGGCTGGCCGTCCTCCAGGCAGGCGAAGGCGTGGTCGGCGATGTCGCTCTCAACGCAGCCGCCGGAGAAGTAGCCGGACACGATACCGGGCGCGAAGACCATCTGGGTCCCCGGCGGCCGGGGCCCCCCGCCCTCGACGCCGGTCAGGGTGGCGAGCGCGCAGGCGAGCCCCGCCTCGCGGGCCTGGCGCAGGGCCGGGCGCACGTCGTCGGCCATGCCGAACTCCGGCCATTCGGGCAGCGGCTGGCGCTGGCTCAAGAATTTACCCTCTGGAAAGGACGTGGATACGGCTTCTTAGGCATCTTGGCCCAAGGATGCAGTCTCATAAGGACGCTGACCAGCCGCCCCTCCATGACATCACCGATCGGAAAGCTAGGGCTCGGCTGCGGGCAGTTCGGCCTCGACCAGCAGGCGCCCTTCCGCGGCCGACCGCGGGAAGCGGAGGCCCGCGACATCCTGTCGATCGCAGGCCGCTCCGGCGTGGCCGTGCTCGAGGTGGACCGCTGGAGCGCTGCGGCGGACGCCAAGCTCGCCCAGTCCATGCCGCGTCCGACCCCCTTCAAGGTCACCCTGACGGCCGTGCGCCCCGAACGGGGCGCCGACTTCGCCGAAGCCGAGCTGCGGGGCCAGATGCAGCGCCTGGGCGTCGACCGCCTGGGGACCATCCTGGCGCCGTCGGCCACCGACCTGTTCAGCCCCGGCGGCCCGGCCCTGTGGGACCGCCTGCGGGCGCTCAAGGACGCCGGCCTCTGCGACAAGATCGGCGTTTCCGTCTATGCCTCCGACGACCCGGTGGGCGTGGCGCGGCGGTTCAAGCCGGACGTGGTGCAGGCGCCCGCCTCGCTGCTCGACCAGCGGCTGCTCATCGACGGCACCTTGGCCACCCTGGCCGAGATGGGCGTCGAGGTGCACCTGCGCTCCATCTTCCTGAATGGCGTCCTCTTCCTGCCGCCGGACCGGGCGCCCAGCCACCTGAAGGCGGCCGCCGGCCGCATCAGCCGGGCGCGCCGGCTGATCGCCGAGGGCCGTTCCGACCCGCTGCAGGCCGCCTTGGGCTTCGCCCTCTCGCGCCCGGAAGCGACGACCGTGCTCGTGGGCGTGGCCTCGGCCTCGGAGATGAGCGCGGTGGTCGCCGCCGCCTCCAGCCCGCCGCCGGACCTCGACTGGGACGAGATGGCGATCAACGACCCCGCCGCGCTCGATCCCCGCGCCTGGGCCGCGGCCTAGTTCCGCAACCTCAGACCGACGTAGAGCGCCCGACCCGGCTCGCCGTAGCCGTAGGTCTCCGAATAGCGCTCGTCCGTGAGGTTCTCGAGCCGGGCCGTGAGGCTCACCCGATCCGACACTGACCAGCTCGCCGCCAGATCGGCGACCGCGAAGCCGTCGCGCACGACGCGGCTGAAGCCGTCCACGTCGGTGTCGGTCTGGCTGGACTCCGCCCGGACGGTGACGGACGCGGCCAGGCGCTCGCCGGTCCAGAACAGGCTGGCCGCTCCGGAGTGGTCGGGGACCCGGATCAGGCTCTGGTTGGTCGAGGCGTCGACGACGTCGGTGCGGGCGTAGGCGAGCTTCAGGCGCAGGCCCTCGGTGAGCTGCAGGTCGGCTTCGGCCTCCAGGCCCTCGGAGCGGGTGCGGGCGATGTTGACGTAGCGCAGGCCGACGTAGGCGATCTGGTCCTTCACATCGAGCCGATAGGCGGTCACGGCCGCTGCGAAGCGGTCCGAGCGCCAGCCGAGGCGCAGGTCGTAGCCCTCGGCCTCCTCGGGCCGCAGCGGGACCGGCGGGGCGAAGCAGAAGTCGCAGAGCACCTGGCTGATGGTCGGGATCTTGAAGCCCTGGCCGGCCGAGGCCGTGGCCACGAAGCCGCGACCCAGGTCCCAGGCCGCGGACAGGCGGCCGGTTGTCTTGGCGCCGAAGCGGTCGGGGTCGTCGTGGCGCAGGCTGGCCGTGAGGGTGAGCGGGCCCAGCGCGGTGCGGCCGACGGCGAAGGCGGAGGAGACCGAGAGGTCCTCGGCGGCGCGGCCGGAGAGGTCGGCGTGGGTCTCCTGGCGCTCCAGGCCCAGGACCAGCGGCCCTCGCTCGGCGGTCCAGCGGAGCACCTGGCGGTCGGCCTCGAAGCGGCTGGGGAAGGACGAGAGGTTCTCCCGGACCAGGTCGTAGGCGCTCAGCGAGACGCGGTGGGTGAAGCCCAGGCCGTCCAGGGTGGCGCGGCCGAAGCCGGACCAGCTGCGGCTGGTGTTGCGGTCAGCGGTGTCGCCGAGCTGGAAGGTGGGCGGGGCGAAGCCGTCGATCTCCACCTCGGCGTCCGTGTAGCGGAGGCGGCCGTCGAACCGGCCCCAGCGGCCGCCCACCGTGGCGGTGACGGTCTGGAAGGCGTCGTCCTCCGCGCCAGAGGCGGCCTTGCTGACGCCGTCGGTGCGGAAGCCGGCGAGGCTTCCGTTCAGGGCCCAGGCCTCCTCGGCGTGGCCGGCGGCCGCGACGCCGCGGGCGGTGGCGAAGCTGCCGGCCTCGGCCTCCAGGCGCCAGCCGGCGAGCTCGCGGGTGGTGAAGGCGACCACGCCGCCGATGGCCTCGGAGCCCCACAGCGAGCCCTGCGGGCCGGAGAGCACCTCGATCCGCTCGATGTCGGCGAGCTGCAGGAAGGCCGGGTCGAAGGTCCCGTTGGGGTCGGCGGGGTCGCCCGCGGGCACGCCGTCGATCAGCACCAGGGTCTTGTCGGGGGTGGCGCCGCGGATGCGGATGGCGCCGATGCCGCCGAAGGGGCCGGTGCGGGCGATGCCGACGCCGGGGATGGTCGCCAGCACCTCGGCGGCGAAGGGCGTCTGGCGGGCCTCCAGCTCGGCGCGGTCAACGACCCGGGCGCCGGTGACCAGATCGACGCCGGAGGGCAGCCGGGTGGCGGTGACGATGACCTCGTCCACCTCCTCGGCGGCCGCGGTCGCAGGGATGAGCGCGGCCAGGGCCGCGGTGAGAAAGAGCGTCTTCAAGTCAGTCCTCCGTCGTCAGCGAAGTCGCTGCGACGGAGGGGGCGCACCATGCGTCCCGACCCGCGCCGTCGGCCTGGACCCGGGCCACGGACGAGCGACGGAAGACGGCAGGTCTCCTGGCTTGCGGCTAGGTGCGGGCCTCGTCCTCGCCTTCCCGGTTTCCCAGTGGCGCCGCATTCGTCCGTAGACGGACGGATGCAGGTCGGACGCGGCCCTCGCCGCTCACAGTTGCGGGCACAGCCGGGGATTGGAGCCGAAGCCCTGCACCCCTGTTCCCTCTTGGCCCCGATGTCGCTCGGGGACCGCCTTCACGGGCAGGAATGTCGCTCTAGAGCGCGCGCTTGTACATGGCGGAAAGCTCGGCCCAGGCCTTCTCGGCTTCGGCCTGGTTGTAGACCTGGCTGCCGGGGACGCACCAGCCGTGGTCGGCGGGGTGGACGTGGACGTTCCCCTTCTTGCCGGTCTCGGCGAAGGTCTTCTTCAGGGTTTCCTTGTCGTTGGGCGCCCGGGCGTCGTCGTTCTGGGCCACGCAGACCAGGTATTCGGCTTTGGTCTTGGCGACCAGCAGGTGGGGGCTGTTGGGCTGAGCGGTGGTCAGGCCGCCGCCGTGGAAGCTGCCCACCGCGCCGATGCGGTTCGGGACGGCGCCGGCGGTGCGGAACGACAGCGGGCCGCCCATGCAGTAGCCCTGCACGCCCACCTTCTTCTTCTTGTTCACCTGCGGCTGGGCGTCGAGCCAGCCGACGTAGGCGATGGCGTCGGCGTCGATGCCGGCGTCGGTCATCTTCTGGCGGTAGCCCATCAGGGTCTGGCGGGTGGCCGGATCGGAGAAGTTGATGTCGCCGGGCATCACCGGGGCGGTGTGCGAGCGGTAGAAGGGGTTCACCACCAGCACGGCGTAGCCCTGGGCGGCCAGGCGGCGGCCCATCTCCCGCTTCACGGGACGCAGGCCCATGATGTCGGGCCAGATCAGCACGGCCGGCCAGGGGCCCTTGCCCTGCGGGTGCAGGAAGACCGAATCCGAGGTCCCGTCCGGCGTCTTGATGGAGACGTCCTTCTCCACGACCTTGGCCTGGGCGCGGGCGGCGGTCGCCGCCGCCACGCCGGCGACGGCGAGCGTGCCGATGCCGAGGTTGCGGCGCGAGATGGTGGGGTCGGTCACAAGACCTGGATGGATGTCGTCGTCACACATGGCGGCTCCTCCCGATGTTCAGCGTGTCATCGGAAAGGGAGCGGGGCGATGTTGCAAGGGTGTTTCGCACCTGGGGTGAACCGGGATGGCCAACCCCCGCTCATCCCCGCGAAGGCGGGGACCCAAGCTGAGCTAGCGCGGAGTGTTCCATATTTGTTCTGGTGCTATAACTGATTGGAGACCCGGAGAGCGCATTGGCCTTTTTCACCTATCTGCTGGCGAGCGCCCCCTACGGCACCCTGTACTGCGGCCACACCGACAGCCTCGAGCGGCGCATCGCGCAGCACCGGGAGAAGAGCTTCTGCGGCTTCACCGCGAAGTACGGCGTGCATCGCCTCGTCTGGTACGAGGTCCATGACACCCGCGCGGGCGCCTTCCACCACGAGCGGCGGCTGAAGAAGTGGAACCGCCGCTGGAAAATCCGGCTGATCGAGGAGATGAACCCGCGCTGGGAGGATCTGTACGAGGGATTCTTCCGGGAGGAGGGGCCGTTGAGTCAGCTTGGGTCCCCGCCTTCGCGGGGATGAGCGGATTATTTGCTGGGTCCCCGCTTTCGCGGGATGAGCGGGGTCTTTGGTGGTCCCCGCCCCCTCGGCTCACGCCCAGGCCTTGTAGGGGTCCCTGAAGGGTTTGCCCAAGGCTTCGGCGACGGCGGGGTGGGTGAGGTCGCCCTTCAGGACGTTGAGGCCCTTGGCGAGGTGGGGGTTCTTCTTCAGCGCGCCCAGGCCGCTGTCGGCGAGCTGCAGGCCGAAGGGCAGGGTGGCGTGGACCAGGGCCTCCGAAGAGGTGCGGGGCGCGGCGCCGGGCATGTTGGCCACGCAGTAGTGGACCACGCCGTCGACCGTGTAGGTCGGGTCGTTGTGGGTGGTGGGCCGGCTCGTCTCGAAGCAGCCGCCCTGGTCGATGGAGACGTCCACCAGCACCGAGCCCGGCTTCATGCGGGAGAGGTGCTCGCGGCGGACCAGCTTGGGCGCGCTGGCGCCGGCGGTCAGCACCGCGCCGATCACCACGTCGGCCTTCAGCACCTCCTCCTCCACCGCGTCCTGGGTGGAGTAGCGGGTGATCACCCGGCCCTGGAACATGTCGTCCAGCTGGCGCATGCGCGGGATCGAGCGCTCGACGATCACCACCTCGGCGCCCAGGCCCGCGGCCATGCGCGCGGCGTTGGCGCCGACGACGCCGCCGCCCAGGACCACGATGCGGGCCGGCGGCACGCCGGGCACGCCGCCGATCAGCAGGCCCATGCCGCCGTTGTGCTTGAGCAGGGTCTCGCCGGCGGAGAAGACCGCGATGCGGCCGGCCACCTCGGACATCGGCGCCAGCAGCGGCAGGCCGCCTTGCGCATCCGTCACCGTCTCGTAGGCGATGGCGGCGCAGCCGGACTTCACCAGGCCCTCGGCCTGGGCGGGGTCGGGCGCCAGGTGCAGGTAGGTGAAGAGGATGTGCTTCTCGGTGAGCCGGGCCCACTCGACGGCCTGGGGCTCCTTCACCTTCACGATCAGCTCGGCCTCTGCGAACACCGCCTCGGCGTTGGGCAGCAGGCGCGCGCCGGCGCGCACGTACTGCTCGTCGGCGTAGCCGGCGCCTGAGCCCGCGCCCAGCTCCACCACCACCTCGTGGCCGTGGGTCACATACTCGCGGACGGCGGTGGGGGTGAGGCCGACACGGTATTCGTCCGGCTTGATCTCGCGAGGCACGCCGACGCGCATGTGGGGCTCCTTGGGGGAACGTTGTTGCGGGACGGCGGCGGTTTGAGGGGAGAAGGTTGCGGAGTCAAGGTGGGAGGGCAGCCCTAAACCAAAGCGCCTACGGCGTCTTGCTCGGCTCTGCGCCCCCTGTGTCGAACCGGATCGGGATCTGCACACGGCCGCCCACGACCGGAAGGCCCTCAGCAGTCCAGGTGGAAAGCTGGAAACGGCTGGAAAGGCCGACGGCCGCGGCGCCGTACCCTAGTCCCGCTGGGTCTTCGGAGAGGACTTTGCAGTCCGACACGAGGCCCTTCTGCTGGACCACGCAACTGAGCGCCACCCGCACCGGCCCCAGCCCCTTGGGAGCGCCAGCCAGTGCGCTTGCCATGTCGCCCTGGCTGGGAATGGCCGCCCACTGCGGCTTACCCACTATGCCCTCCGACTGCTCCAACATCGCGGGGTGAAACGAGACCGGTAATTGGACCATGGCGTCGGACAGTTTGCCGTCCTCAGGCGGTCTCGCGAGGAACTTTTTGGCCACCGCCTTCGCCGCGGTTCCGAACCCGTGGCCCTTAGGCGCCTCTGCGATCACCTCGCAATGGCTCAGCCGCCCACTCGAGCCAAACTTGCATGCGACCGTAGCCGTGCCGCCCACGCGTCCCGCCCGAGCCTTCTCAGGATAGGCGTCTGCGACGTCGGCAAATGTCGGCGCCTCTGCCCAGACGTTAACGGGCGACACTACCCGTGTGGAGAATGGTCCCCCCGGACGGGTTCCCGCGCGTCCGGACGTCTCGAAGTTGATAGGGATTGTCACACTCGAAAGCACCGGTCGCCCGTCGAGCATGGCTGGCTTCATCAAGAGCTGTGGCGTAAGCGCCAACGCGGCTGCTCCAAACGAGGCACCCGCCGGCTCCTCCGACACAACCACGCAGTCGTACAGCGCTCCCTGGAGGCTGACGACACAGCTGATCACCGCGCGGCCATCCAAGCCCTGCTTGTAAGCGGCCACGGGATAAACGGAGAGGAGGTCCGCCGGCGTCGGTCGCCTGACCCACGTCGGAGAAGTGTCATTCCGGAACCACTGGATCGGCTGCACAATCTCGCCGTGAACCGGCACCCCGCCACGAGTTGCAGCGGCAAACTTCGTGGTGAGAAGCACCTTACGCAGCGCATCGATCACCGCAGGATCAGCATTAATCGGGTTCGATGAGCTGCAGTCTGACGCCTTGCCCGCCGCGTCCACCCTGCAGCGGAACACGACGCGCCCGCCTATCCGTTTGCCAGCCGCATCTTTTGGAACGACGGCATAGAACGCATCGGCTTCCGGCCGTTGGATCACCTTAGGCGCAGTATCCTCAGCAGCAGCGGGCGCGGCGATGATCGCCGCCAGCAGGACGGGTGTAACGACGTGGCGCATGATCTGCCGACCCCGGACAAGTGAACCAACTTGAGCATGAGCTTCGAAGCGGGTCCAGCCGCGCAGTCCGCGGGCTATGTTCTATTTTTGTTCTTGACCCCCGCCCCGCCGCCTGCTATCCTCGGATCAGCTCAGGAAGCTGCGTCTCGGCGCAGGACCCCGGGGGCTGGTGAGGCGGGTTTCGCGAGGCGGGCTGTTCCCGGGTGACCGGATTGGGCGGCTGACGAGCGGCGGGGCGGGCGGTCTCGGACGGTTTCGGTTTCGCAGGCGGCCCGGGTAGGTCGGGCTGCGGGTGTTTCAGCAATCTTGGACGGGTGCGCCCTTGTGGTGGCAGCGCCGCGTCCGCCGCTTCGCGGTCCCCCTCCCCCGTTGTGCGGGGGAGGATCGGTTGGTCGTGGGCGGAGCGTTGGGGTTTCGGACATGGATGATCAGGGGTTCGAGGGGCGGCCTGCCCCCTCCACCATCGGCTCTTCGGCCGCCGAGCCGGCGTCCGAGACGCCGGCGTTCGTCGCGCCGATCGCTCCACTGGAGCGATCGGATACCGATTGCGTGCCGCAATCGGTCGCTCCTCACCCCCCTCCCCCGCCGGCTGCCGTCGGCAGGGGAGGTAGGGAGCGGTCGACGCCGTTCACGGCGGCGCTGGGGCGCTCGGTGTGCCGGCGGGTGGCGGCCGGCGAGACGCTGGAGGCGATCTGCTCGGAGCCGGCCATGCCGCACCGGGCGACGCTGCACCGGTGGGTGAAGACCAAGCCGCGGTTCGCGCAGGCCATGCGGCTGGCGCGGACGGCGGCGGCGCGGGGCGGGAAGCAGGCGCTGGCGAGCTGGTGCCCGCTGGCGGCGCAGGAGATCTGCGACCGCCTGAGCGAGGGCGAGCCGCTGGCGGCGATCTGCCGGGACCCGACGCTGCCGGCGTTCTCGACGGTGTACCGGTGGCGGCGCGCGTTCCCGGAGTTCGGGGCGATGATCGACCAGGCGCGCGAGGTGCAGGCCGAGCGGCTGGCCGACGAGGGGCTGGAGCTGGTGCGGGGGCTTTCGGGCGACGCGCCCTATGCGGTGCACGTGCGGCTGACGCAGCTGCGCTGGATGGCCGGCGTGCTGTCGCCGCGGGTGATGCGGCCGAAGCAGAGCGAGCCGCCGGAGCCGCAGGAGGTGCAGGTGATCCGCTACCGGCACTTCCACCTGGAGGAGGACCTGGAGCGGGGCGTGTGCCGGGTGGTGGGCTACACGCCCGACGACGCGACGCAGAAACCGGTGCGGACCAGCGAGGGGGCGTGGGAGCCGATGCCGGAGTCGGTGCTGGAGACGGCGCGGCGGATGCGGGACCGGCGGGGTGGGGGCGGCGGCGGCGGCGGGGGCTGAGAATGCTCGGCCCCTCCCCGGCGAAGCTTCGAGGCGGAGCCGCCCTCTCCCTGCCCTCTCCCGTTGGGAGAGGGTGGGGGGCTTAAATCTCACGGTGGATGCGAGCCTGCCATGAGGTTTAAGGCTGGGAGGGGCCGCGGCCCCTCCTGTTCGCCAGTTGAAGGTCGCTCAGTTCCGCAGCGGCGTCGGGCCGAAGTAGGCGACGGGGCCGCCGGGCGGGTGCTCCGCGGGGGCGTACTCGGGCTGGGAGGCGCGGGCGCCGAACTTCTGGCCGAGCGCGATGAGGTGGGCGGCGAGCTCCTCGCGGGAGATCCCGTCGAGGGCGACGAAGCGCTGGCACATCTCGTCCAGCCCGGCCTTCATGATGGCCGAGCGGAAATAGGGGCGCGACGACAGCGCGGCGAACCGGCTGACCGCCTCGTTGGCGAGCATGTCGACGCGCTCGTCGATGGCGGCCTGGGTCGAGGGACGGTCACGGAGGCGCGGGCTTTCCGGGGGCCCGGCGGGCGGCGTGTTGGTAGGTGTCGCGTCGCCGCTTCAGGCCTGCCGCCGAGCGGGTTGATTCTCATGGCGTCACTCGTTCGAGTCTGGAAACGTCCCCTGCTCACTAGACGGCCGCGCGGCGGTCTTGTTCCGACAGCTCCGGTTAGAATTTCCGGTGACGCTTCAAGGGCCTAGGTCAGGGGACCGCTGCTGATGCGGGCCTGCGGGGCGTGGCGCATCCAGGTGTCTTCCAGGGCGGTGCGGAAGCGGGCGTAGCTCCATTGCTCGGCGGTGGCGTGGCCGGCGTCGCGCATGGCCTTCAGGAGCGGTCCGCCGGTGGCGACGAGGTCCAGGGCCTGGGCCAAGGCGTCGGCGGCGAGGTCGCATTCGTCCTCCGCGACCCAGAAGCCGTTGCCGGCGGTGGCGAAGTCGCGGCCGCCGACGCCGGTGAAGCCGGCGACGATGCAGCCCGAGGCCATGGCCTCCAGCGGGGTGAGGCCGAGCGCCTCCAGGCGCGAGAGGGACAGGCAGACCGTGGAGAAGCGGAAGGCGGCGGCGACGTCGGTCTCTCGCATGTTTTCGAGGACGCGCCAGGGGACGGCGGTGTGGCGCGGATGCGAGGCGGCGAGGAAGCCCTGGATGGACTTCAGCTCCAGCCGGCGCTTGCGGGGCGAGACGGCGATGGCGTCGTGGCGCCCGGCCGGGGCGGGCTTGAAGATCCGCTCGTCGGCGAAGGCGGGGATGAACTCGACCGGAGCCCCGGGGTGCAGGCGGGCGAGCGCCGCGGTGACCGAGGGGCTGACGGAGATGAAGGCCGACGGGACGCCGCCGGGGAACTGGGCGACGGCGGCGGCGCCGATGGCGGCGTAGTCGAACTGGTTCTGGACGAAGACGAGGGACTTCCACGGGCCGCGGGCGACGGCGCCGATGGCGCTGGGGGCGTCGGAGGGGAGCACCAGGATGTCGTCGGGCTCGAAGGGGCCCCCGACCTGGATCGGCGCGCGGTGGTCGAAGGCGCCGGAGTCCACATTGTCGACGTTGCGGCGGACGACGGCGTCGAACCCCAAGTCGCGCAGGGTCTCCACGTGGCGCAGGATCATCTTCTGGCCGCCGGTGAGCTTACCGTTCGGGAAGGCGAGGTAGACGATGCGGGGCATGGGTCGCGTGTGTGGGGGATTCCCCCGGCTGCTGGCAAGCGCGGTGCGGGGCGCAGACCCATCCGACACGAAGACCACGAAGGACACAAAGGACACGAAGAAGCCCTACCGGTCGCCAGGCGGCGGATCGACGAGGATCGGGGGCGACGCGCGCGGCGGTTGGACGGGCCCGGCCTCGCTGGCGGCTCGGGCGGCCTTCGTGGTCTTCGTGTCCTTCGTGATCTTCGTGTCCAGGCCGCGCGGCCTGAGCGCCGCCGCGTCAGCGGCGCCTTGCGCTCAGAGCACGCACTCCGCCAGGCCCTGGCGGCGGACGACGCCGGCTCGGGCGACGATGCGCCCCGAATGGCGGCGGACGAAGCGGGAGGGCCTGGTGGCGCGGCGCTTGATGGGGTTGGGGATGATGGCGGCCAGGCGCGCGGACTGGGCCGCGGTGAGCCGGCTGGCGGGGACGCCGAAGTTGGCCTGGGCGGCGGCCTCGGCGCCGTAGACGCCCGGGCCCCACTCGATGGAATTCAGGTAGACCTCCATGATCCGCGGCTTGCCCCACATGGTCTCGATGAGGACGGTGAAGTAGGCCTCGAGGCCCTTCCGCACCCAGTCGCGGCTGGGCCAGAGGAAGACGTTCTTGGCGGTCTGCTGGCTGATGGTGGAGCCGCCGCGCAGCGCCTTGCCCGCGGCGTTGGCCTCGAGCGCCTTCTCGATGGCTTCGACGTCGAAGCCGCGGTGCTGGCAGAATTGGGAGTCCTCCGACGCGATCACCGCGCGGACCAGGGTCGGGGAGATCTGCTCCATGGGGACCCAGCGGCGCTGGAAGCCGCGGCCCTCGGCCATGCGCTGGACCATCAGGAAGGTCATCGGCGGGGGCACGAAGCGGTAGAGGGCGACGGTGAGCACCGGGCCGACGAAGCCGAAGATGAGGACGAGGCTGACGACGATCGAGAGGAAGCGCTTCATGGGTTGCCTTCCGGGTTGGGCATCCTTGCCATGACCTTCCGGCGCCCTGTTAGCTCGATCGCGAGTCTTGAGGGGAGCGGTTGCCAAGCGATGAACGTGTCGGAGGCGGTGGCGAGGCGGGTGTCGATCCGGGCGTTTCGGCCCGATCCCGTGCCGGGGGCGGTGGTGCGCGAGATCCTGGAGCGGGCGGCCAAGGCGCCGTCGGGGGGCAACCTGCAGCCGTGGCGGGTCTATGCGCTCGCCGGGGCGCCGCTGGAGGCGCTGAAGGCCAAGGTGGCGGCCAACCCGATGGGGGAGACGCCGGAGTACGACGTCTATCCGCCGAACCTGTGGGACCCGTTCCGGACGCGGCGGTTCCAGAACGGGGAGGACCTCTACGCGACGATCGGGATCCCGCGCGAGGACCGGCCGGCCAGGCTGCGCCAGCTGGCCAAGAACGGCGAGTTCTTCGGGGCGCCGGTGGGGATCTTCTTCTGCCTGGACCGCAAGCTGGGACCGCCGCAGTGGGCGGACCTGGGCATGTACATGCAGAACGTGATGCTGCTGGCGGTGGAGCGGGGGCTGGACACCTGCCCGCAGGAGTACTGGGCGCGGTATCCGGTGACGGTGGGCGAGGTGCTGGGCCTTCCGGAGGAGCTGATGCTGTTCTCGGGCATGGCGATGGGGTGGCGTGACGAGGCCGCGCCGATCAACGGGCTGGTGGCGTCGCGGGACCCGTTCGAGGCGTGGGGGGAGATGCGGGGGTTCTAGCCCTCTCCCATCGGGAGAGGGTTGGGAGAGGGCGGCTCCGCCTGGACGCTGGCAGGGTGAGGGGACGGGTCGGTCAGGGATGCTCGGCCCCTCGCCGTGAGGCGGTGAGGCGGAGCCGCCCTCCCCCTGCCCCCTCCCGTTGGGAGGGGTTTAGAGGTCCGCGACGCCGGCGTTGCCTTCCTCGTCGCCCCAGGCGACGCGTTTGGCGTCGGGGGTGAGGGAAAGCGCGGTGATGGGGGTTCCCTTCTCGGCCTTCACCTCGATGACCTTCTGGCCGACCAGGTCGCAGGCCCGCACGCGGCCGTCGTCGAGGCCCCAGGCGACCCAGTTGCCGCTCATCTGGCCCGAGACCTGGGTGGCGACGGCGGATTCCTCGTAGCCGATCTCCGCCGCCTGCTTGCCCATGGGGCCGGTGGAGCCGGCGAAGGGCCAGACGACGACGCCGTTGGCGCCGGAGGTGGCCAGCAGCTGGCCGCGGGTCATGAAGCTGAGGCTCTTCACCTTGGCCGGGTAGCCGCCCATGCGCATGTTCTTCTCGTCGGCCACGCGCCAGCCGTGCAGGGCGTTGTCCTGCATGGAGGTGACGATGAACTTGCCGTCGGGGCTCCAGGCGACGGCGACGTGGCTGCCGCCCCACTTCAGGAAGGCGGGCTTCTGGCCCTCGATGCGGGCGTACCAGAGGGCGACGCCGCCGTAGGTGGCCGCGGCGATGCGGCGGCCCTTGGGGTCGAAGACCAGGCCGGCGACGGTCTTCTCGTGGGGGAAGGTCCGCGCGAAGCCGGGGTCGGCGGTGTCGCGGACGTGCAGCTCGCGGCCGGCGGCGAAGGCGACCAGGCCGCTCTCCGGGCTGGCGGCCAGGCTGTCGATCCAGCGGCCGGGGAGCTTCGCCAGCTCCTGGGCGCCCTCGGGCCCCGACCAGACCAGGCGGCCGTCGTCGCCGCCGGTCAGCACGCCGGGCGCCTTCGGGTGCGGGGCGGCGGAAAGGACGGCGCCGGCGTGGGCCTCGACGGCCTCGCCGTCCTCGAAGCGGACCGTGCCGTCGCCCAGGGCGAACGCCGCTCTGCCGGCGCGGTCGAAGAGGGCGGCGGTGACGTAGGCGTCGAAGCTGAAATTCATCCGCCTCCCCTAGACGCGAGGCGAAGGGCTTTACAAGCGCCGGGCGGCTTGCCAAAGGTCGGGCCGAGAATTTGCGGGCGCGTGCGAGCGCCTCAGGGAAGGAACACACATGGGCGCCAAGATGGGCGGCGGGGGCGGCAGCAAGTTCGACCTCGGCCAGAACAGCGACATCAACGTCACGCCGTTCGTGGACGTGATGCTGGTGCTGCTGATCATCTTCATGGTGGCGATCCCGGCCGCGACGGTGTCGATCAAGCTCGACCTGCCGCCGGCCATCCCGCCGCCCCCGGGGACCAAGGTGAAGGACCCCATCATGGTCAACATCCAGCAGGGCGGCCTGCTGTTCATCGGCGACCGGGCGACCAGCCTGGGCGCGCTGCCGGCGGACCTGTCGGGCGTGCTGGCCGTGGAGGACCCCACCATCCCGCCGACCGAGCAGCGGGTGTACATCCGCGCCGACCGCACCGTGCGCTACGGCGACTTCATGGCGGTGATGAACACCCTGCAGGGCAACGGCTTCTATCAGGTGGCCCTGATCAACGAAGAGCTCTAGGGCGCTTCGACAGACAGATCGAAGAGCCCCGCTGGAGCGATCCGGCGGGGCTTTTTCGTGGGCGGAGCAGAGGCGTTTCGCTTCTGCAACTTTCTTGCAGTATTGACATAATATACCGGCGGGTGTCCCATTCCTGCGTGCGCGGCCCATAGCGCCGCGCCTTCAGTCGGAGGAGGATTGCGTAATGGGTATGCGGCTTGCGACGGCGTCCGGCGGCGGGGAACGCTACCGGGTCGGCCAGAACGCGGACATCAACGTCACGCCGTTCGTCGACGTGATGCTGGTGCTGCTGATCATCTTCATGGTGGCGATCCCGGCCACCCAGGTGTCGGTGAAGCTGGACCTGCCGCAGGCGGCGGCCGGCGATCCGCCCAAGGCGCCGACCTACATCAGCCTGACCGACGAGGGGCGGCTCTACATCGGCGACCTGCCGACCACCCTGCCGGCGCTCACCGGGGACCTCGGGACGATGATCGGCCGGCAGGACCGGGTCTACATCCGCGCCGACCGCTCGGTGCGGTACGACGACTTCATGGCCGTGATGAACACCCTGCGCGACGGCGGCTTCGAGCGGGTGGGCCTGATGAGCGAGGAGATCTGATCGTTCGAGGTTGAACGATCCTAGGCGATCGTGCTCTCGAAGCCGGCGCGGAGGGCGGCCTCGTCGAGGTTGCGGCCGATGAAGACCATGCGGGAGTAGCGGTTCTCGCCCGCCTTCCAGTCGCGCTGGAAGTCGCCTTCGAGGATCATGTGCACGGCCTGGAAGACGAGGCGGCGCTCCTCGCCGGCGATGTCGAGGATGCCCTTGGCGCGCAGGATGTCGGGGCCCTGGGTCTGCAGGACGTTGTTCAGCCAGGCGGTGACCTTGTTGCCGTTCAGAGGCCGGTCGGCAGTCAGCGAGATCCCCTTGATGCCGCTTTCGGCCACGTGGTCGTGGATGTGCCCGTGGTCGTGATCGTGGTGGTGGTGATCGTGGCCATGGTGGTCGTGGTCGCAGTGCTCGTCGTGCACGTGGCCCGGCTCGCCGTGGGCGGGGTTGAGGAAGTCCGGCTCCAGGCCGGTAATCCGTTCGAGATCGAACGACCCGCGGCCGAGCACCTGCTCCAGCGGCACGTTGGAGCGCTGGGCGCGGTGGATGGGGGCCAGCGGATTGAGCGTGCGGATGGCGCGCTCCACGTCGGCGAGCTCGGCCTCGGAGACCAGGTCGGTCTTGTTGAGGATGATCTGGTCGGCGAAGGCGATCTGCTCGGCGGCTTCCTTGCTGTCCTTCAGGCGCAGCGGCAGGTGCTTGGCGTCGACGACGGTGGTGACGCTGTCGAGCTGGGTCTTGGCCTTGACGTCCTCGTCCACGAAGAAGGTCTGGGCGACCGGGCCGGGGTCGGCCAGGCCGGTGGTCTCGACGATGATGGCGTCGAAGCCGCCCTTTCGCTTCATCAGGCCGGAGACGACGCGGATCAGGTCGCCGCGCACCGTGCAGCAGACGCAGCCGTTGTTCATCTCAAAGACCTCTTCGTCGGCGCCGACGATCAGGTCGTTGTCGATGCCCACCTCGCCGAACTCGTTGACGATCACGGCGTAGCGCTTGCCGTGGTCCTCCGAGAGGATGCGGTTCAGCAGGGTGGTCTTGCCGGCGCCGAGGTAGCCGGTCAGCACGGTTACGGGGGTCTTGGTCGGAGTGGCGGGGGCGCTCATGCCCCGCATGTAAGCCGAGGGCCGGCGGTTATGAAGTGGCGTTCTGCGGAGCCGGTGTTATTTAGTAACACCAGATGACCACGGCCGAGCCCCAACAAGCCCGCGAGGCGCTGGACGCCTTCCGCGAGGACCGGACCTACCTGGGGGCCGACCACCGCCGCAACGAGCGCCGCACCTGGATCGTGACGGGGATCTGCGCCGTGACGCTGGTGGCGCAGGTTGCCGGCGGGCTGGCGTTCCGGTCGATGGCGCTGACCGCCAGCGGGCTGCACATGGCCGCGCACGTGGCGGCGCTGCTGGTGGCGGCCGGCGCCTATGCGCTGGCCAGGCGCCATGCGGAGAACCCGCGCTTCGCCTTCGGGACCGGCAAGCTGGGCTACCTGGCCGGGTTCGCCAACGCCGTGGTGCTGGCGATGACCGCCCTGCTGATCGCGGTGGAGAGCGTGCAGCGGCTGCTGGCCCCGGAGGCGGTGGACTATGTCAGCGCCTTCCCGATAGCCGCGGCCGGGCTGGCGATCACGCTGGTCTGCATGTGGCTGCTCCGGCCCACGGGCGGCCAGTCGCACCGGCACGACCGCGAGGGGGACCTGAACCTGACGGCGGCGCACCTGCACCTGACCGCGGACGCCATCGTCTCCATGCTGGCGCTGATCGCGATGCTGGCGGGCATGTACCTGGGCTGGGCGGTGTTCGACCCGCTGGCCGGGCTGGTGGGCGCAGCGCTGGTGGGGCACTTCGCCTGGACGCTCCTGAAGCGCGCGGGGCTGTCCCTGCTGGACGTCAATCCCAGCGCCGAGCTGACGGCGGAGATCCGCGGCCGGCTGGAGGCGGACGGCGAGCGGGTGATCGACCTGCACCTGTGGCGGCTGGGGCCGGGGCACCATGCGGCGATCGCCGTGGTGACCGACGACCATCCCAAGCCGGTGGAGGCCTACCGCGCGCGGCTGGCGGGCCTGCCGGGGCTCAGCCACGTGACCATCGAGGTCCGCGGCGCGGGGGCGGAGCACGGCCACCGGCACTAGGAGCTTCGGCCCGTTTGACGCTCTTCGTGCGTTAGGGCTCTGATGGCGTCGATGTTGAGTGATCTCCTGGCGCGGGCGCGCAAGCGGCCACTGGTGCTGGCGGCCGTGGCCGTGGTGGCGGCAGGCGGGGCGTGGACGACCGGCTGGGTGGCCGGCCATGCGCAGGGCCGGGGCGGCGACGTCGCCATGACCGGCGGCGAGCTCCAGAAGGCCAAGGCGCCGAAGCCCAGGCCGCCGGCGCCGGCCGACCTGCAGAAGGACATCGAGATCCTCGCCGAGCGCTACAAGGAGCCGGTGGGCGTCGCGATCATGGACGTGGAGAGCGGCTGGATCGCCCACGTCGAGGGCGACGCCCTGTTCCCGCAGCAGAGCGTGTCGAAGTTGTGGGTGGCGCTGGCGACCCTGGAGTCCGTGGACCGCGGTGAGACCACGCTGGACCGGGTGGTCTCGATGACGGCGGAGGACCGCAGCGTCTTCTACCAGCCGCTGGGCCGCAGGATCCGCGACACGCGGCCGGTGAGCGTGAGCATCGCCGAGCTGCTGCGCTGGGCGATCACCGAGAGCGACAACTCGGCCAACGACAAGCTGATGCGCGAACTGGGCGGGGCCGACGCGGTCACCGGCCTGCTCTCGGAGAAGGGCCTGCAGAACGTCCGCGTCGGCGCCTACGAGCGCGACCTGCAGGCGCAGATCGCCGGCATGAGCTGGCGGCCGGAGTACGGGGTCGACTGGAACTTCCAGCACGCCCGCGAGCGGCTGCCGAACCAGGTGCGCGACGACGCCATGGCGGCCTACCTGGCGGACCCGCTCGACGGCGCCTCGCCGGTGGGGATCGTGCAGGCGCTGGCGGCGCTGCACCGGGGCGAGCTGCTCTCGCCGGCCTCGACCCAGGTGATGATCGGCCTGCTGAACGACTGCCGCACGGGATCGCGGCGCCTGAAGGCGGGCCTGCCGGCGGGCTGGCGGCTCGGCCACAAGACCGGGACTGGCCAGGACTGGCGCGGCTACTCCGTGGGCATCAACGACGTGGGCCTGGTCACCGCCCCGGACGGGCGCGTCTATGCCATCGCGGTGATGATGCGCAAGACGGCCAAGCCGGTGGGCAACCGGCAGGCGTTCTTCCAGGCCGCGAGCAGCACGCTGGCGACGCACTGGGCGCGGACGCGCAACGCGGCGCCGGTGGGCCAGGTGGTGGCCGAGGGCCAGGCGGCGACGGAGCCGGCGCTCTAGCTCTCCAGCGAGCGCATCACGACCTTGTCCCGCGGGCCAGCACAGGCCGTCCCACGGGCTGTGGGCGTCTTCCACGCGAACCCCTCGGCGGCGCGCCAGCACTGGTTACCCGGCATGGGCTCGACGCGGGCGTCGCCATAGCCCTGGGCCTGCAGGAAGGCCCTGACGTTGTGGATGCGTTGGGTCTCGGTGAGCTCGTTCGCGATCACGCCTGCGCCCGCCAGGACCACGAGGGACGCGACAGCGAACCCCAGAAAACGACGCGGGTTGAACTCACGGGTGTTGTCGAGCGGATTGCTCCTCATGCCGGTCCCCGTATCTGCGAACACGGAAGCGTTACCACAGCCGCTCGGGGCCTGGGGATCAACAAACCAGGAGCAACTCTGCCGCCGCGCTAGGTCCCGGCGCCGGCGGTGGGGCGCTGGACGCCCTTCAGGAGGGTCAGCTTGATGGGCGTGCCGGAGATGTCCTTGCCGGTCCAGGTGGCGCCGACGCCGCCGTTCGCCGGAAAGGCGGTGCAGTAGGAGATGGGGGCGCGGAACGGCTTGATCTGCTTGAGGCAGACCTTCTCGCCCTTCATCGACCACGTGCCCACCGACGGCTTGCCGCGGCGGCCGATGGCCTCGTAGGCGCCGTCCTCCTTCAGCCAGATGCGCTGGTGGCGGCCGTCGGGATAGGTGGCCAGGACGGTGTTGCCGAAGGCGGCCTTCACGTCCTCCAGGGTCGCGGCCTGGGCGTTGAGGCCGGAGAAGGCGGCCCAGGCGGCAAGTCCGACGCGGATGGCGGTGTAATAGCGGGTGGACGGATTATTGGGTCTCGCTCGCATAGCGGGCTTCAACTGGCTGAGCCGGCCAGAGTTCCTACAGCCCGGCTGGACTTGCGGACGCAGCCTTGCGATGTGCGGATCAGACGACGAGCGGAGCCCCCATGGACGAGAACGCCATCTCCCCCGAGGCCGAACGGGCCGGCATGCTGGCGGCGCTGCACGCCATCGTGGTCGGCACGCTGTCGACCCTGAAGCGCAAGGGCCTCTTGACCAGCCAGGAGCTGGACCAGCTGTTCGAGGCCGGCCTGATCACCTTCGAGCAGGGCGAACAGGACGAGACGCGGCAGGCCGCGCGGATCACCCTGGAGATCCTGGCCCGCTCGCTGCGGGATCCGCCTGACGCTTAAGTCAGGCGCGTGAACCGCGCCGCCCGCGCGCGGTTATCTCGTGTCCCAGGAGCGAGACGGATCATGACCCACCAGGACCAGAGCCAATCCCAGGGGCGCGGCCCCACCACTGCGCAGCTGCGCGACGACATCCAGAGCGGGCGCACCGGCGACAAGGTGGCGGGCTTCGACCCGGCCGCAGCCCCGCTGGGCGTTGACGACGAGGCGGGCGGCGTCTCGCCGACGCCTGAGCAGATCGCGCTGGCGCGTGAGCAGGAGACCGCCGGGCGGCCGAACAGCGCCACCACCAACGCCGCCACGCCCGAGCTGCAGCCGAACGCCCGGGCGGGCGGGAGCCGCGGGATGGCCATGGGCCTGATCCTCGGGGTCGCAGCGGCCGCGGTGCTGGCGCTCATCCTGTTCACCGCCCTTTGAGCCGCACGTCCCGCCGAGGCCTGCTCGTCCAGCTGGGGGTGCTGGGCCTGGCCGGGGCGGGGCTGCTGCTGGCGCGCGAGCGGCTGATCTGGCCGCCGCCGAAGGTGTCGCTGGCGGGCGGCCACACCAGCGGCTGGATACCGTTCCCCGAGGGCGGGATGATCGAGCTGCCGGCCCGCATCGGAGCACGGGAGATCCGCATCGTGGTGGACTCCGGGGCGCAGTATTCGGCGATCGACGCGGCGCTCGCGCTGGAGCTGAAGCTGCCGCAGGCGAGCCCGATCCCGATGCTGGCGTTCGGCGTGAGCGGGGCGCCGACGGTGACCCGCTCGGTGCGGCTGGACCTGGACATGGGGGCGCTGAAGCTCGAGGGCCTGCGGGCCGCGACGCTGGACCTGCACGCCCTGGCCAGGCTGACCCGGCGGCCGTTCTCGATGCTGATCGGCCGGGACCTGCTCAGGACCGTGGTGGCGGAGATCGACTTCCCGGCCGGGCGGGCGGCGTTCCATGCCCGCGACGACTGGGCGCCGCGCTTCGACGACCGGGCGGTGAGCGCGCGCGGCGTGCGCGGCGCCCTGATGGCGGATATCCAGGTCGAGCAGGCCGCCCCGCTGGAGGTGATGGTGGACACCGGCGCCACCTCAGGCCTGGCCCTGGCGCGGGACGCCGCCGAGGCCGCCGGGCTGCTGGACGGACGCCACGTTCGCCGGGGCCGGTCTGTGACGCTGGGCGGGGTGAGCCGCGACGAGGTCGTGCGCGCCAGCACCCTGAGCTTCGCCGGCCACACCTTCCACGACATGGACGTGCAGGTGTTCGCGCGCGCGCCGCAGGGACCGATCCCGGACGGGCTGCTGGGACTCGGCATCCTGAAGCGGTTCCGGGTGACGCTGGACCACGGCGGCGGGCGGATGTTCCTGGCCGGGCCGTTCCCGGTGGTGGAGCGCCGCCGCCGCAGCGTGCGGATCACGCCCGCGCCGGGAATGGTGGAGGAGTAGCGGGGGCCTTTCACGGCTCCCTCTCCCGTTCAGCGGGAGAGGGAGAGGTGGGGGCGGCTAGTCCTTGCCGCCCTTGCCCTTGCCGCCGTCGCCGCCGCCATGGCCCTTGCCGTGGCCGTCGCCGCCCTTGCCGTGGCCCTCGCCCCCGTGCTTGCCGCCGCCATCGTGCTTGGGCCCGCCGTCGTGTTTGCCGCCGCCGTGGTTGTCGCCCTTCCAGCCGCCGCCGTCGCCGCCGCCGCGGTGCTCGAACTGGGCGACCTGGCGCGGATGGTCGTCGCGACCGCGGCCGCGGTGTCCGTCGTCATGGCGCTCGCGCACCACGACCGCCGCGGGGCGCGACGCCTGGTAGGCGTTGCGGGCCTGCTCGTGCTCCCACTTGCGCTGATCCTTCGACGCCTCGCGGAAGGCCTTGCGGTCCTCCTTGGCCACCTCGCGGACGAACTTGCGGTCCTCCTTGGCGACCTCGCGAAAGGCCTTGCGGTCTTCCTTGGCGATTTCGCGCTCGAACTTGCGCTGCTCCTTTAGGTCCTTGCGGACCGCCTTGGCGGAGCCCCAGTCGATGCGGTCTTCGTAGCGGGCGGCGATGCGCTCGCGGCGGAGCCGCTCGGGCTCGAAGGCGCGCAGCCACTGCTCGCCGCTGGAGACCCGGTACTGGCGCCACACCGGCTGGGCCTGGGCGACCTCGATCCAGGGCTCCTGGTAGGCGTAGAGAACCGGGGCGCGGTCCATCCAGACGGACTCGGCGACCGCGTAGTGGGGGGCGTCGTAGTAGACGTCGCGCAGGGCCTGGCCTCGGTAGAGGTAGCGGCCGGCGATGTCGGCCAGGCTCGAGAGCTGGCTGTTGGGCAGCAGGGCGCCGGTGGCGTCGAGGACGGCCATCAGCGCGCCGTTGTCGCCGTAGGCGTAGCCGTAGCGGTCGTCGCGGACGAAGTAGGGGTAAGCCTCGCCGGGCTCGTAATAGTAGAACCGGTAGTCGTCCTGGTACGGCTCGGCGAACATCAGGGAGTTGTCGGCCATCTGCCACGCCCAGGGCTCGGCCTCGCCGTAGCGGAAGGCATAGTCCGGCGGGGTGCGGTAGGCCGCGCGGTCGTAGGCGTAGGCCCGCTCGGCGATGGCGTAGCCGTCGTACATGTCGTCGATCGGCATGAGCTGCGCCGGCTGGGCGTAGGGCAGGCCGAGGTCGTCGGGGTCGTAGCCGTAGCCGACCGGCTGGACGCCGCCGGTCAGGTAGGCGGGCTCGCTGCGGGCCAGCAGCGGGCGGCTGTCCACCTTGCAGGCTGCCAGGGTGAGCGCGGCGGCGCTGACGCCAAGGGCCAGGACCGCGGGGCGGATGGTGCGGAATTCGGAAGCCATGTCTTCAAGAACCACGAGTTGCGCGCCGTTGCCGGCGCCGACGATGTCCCTCTGGTTCCCCCTCGGAGGCCATCAACTCGCAGGGCCGGCGTTCGGTTGCCAAGCCGGGCCGGACTCACGTCGCAGTCATCGGGGGAACCGCAGGGGGCGCTGCAGCCTTTCTGGGCCACCTCGCCGGCAACCGGGGGTCATTCTTCCGGATCCGGCGCTTTCGGAGAGTTGGAATGTCGATTCTTTCCTGGATCGTGCTGGGGCTGATCGCCGGCTTCATCGCCTCGAAGCTTGTGAACCGCACTGGGGGCAACCTGATCCTGGACCTCGTCCTGGGCGTCGTCGGCTCGTTCGTCGGCGGCTTCCTGTTCACCCGCTTCGGCGGAGGGGGCGTGGACGGGGTGAACCTGTATTCGATCCTGGTGGCCACCATCGGAGCGGTGGTCGTCCTGTTCATCTACCACGCCATGCGGGGCCGCCGGGCTTACTAGCCCAGCCTCGCGAGGAGAGATGAAGAGCCCCGTCCGCCCCCCGGACGGGGCTTTTTCATGGGCGGGGAACGAAGCCCTCGCCGCGCGGTTGGCTCCCCGACAGGCACGAGGTGACGACATGTCCGAAGACATCCGCGACACAGAAGACCGCGAGGGTCCGCGCACCGGCCCAAGTACCGGATCAGGTGACGGGGCGGCGCAGGGCGCCGGCTATGGCGCAGGCGGCCTTGGGGCCGGCGGCGACCGGGCCCACCACGGCGAGGCCGCGCAGACCGCCCGCTCCTGGGACGCGCCCGGCGTGACCCCGGACGGCCACCGCACCGGCAGCTCCACGGACGGTCCCCGGATCGCCATGGACGGCGAGGCCGAGCCGGACGCCGACGAGCGCTTCGGCGACGACGACATCGAGGAATAGCGATGGCCGACGACAACAGCTTCCCCGAGCCGCCGTTCGACGGGCAGGACCGCATCAATCCGCCCGGCCTGACCCGCGAGATGGACCCCAGGCCGGACCACGGCGAGGCGAGCTACAAGGGCTCGGGCCGGCTGCTCGACAAGAAGACGATCATCACCGGCGGCGATTCCGGCATCGGACGGGCGGTGGCGCTGGCCTTTGCGCGCGAGGGCGCCGACGTGCTGATCAGCTACCTCAACGAGCACGAGGACGCCGAGGAGACGAAGCGTCTCGTGGAGGAGGCCGGGCGCAAGGCGGTGCTGATGCCCGGGGACATCTCGGACGCGGCGCACTGCCGGGCCATCGTGCAGCGGGCGGCGGAGGAATTCGGCCGCATCGACGTGCTGGTGAACAACGCCGCCCACCAGCTCACCTTCGACGAGGTGGACGAGTTCTCCGACGAGGAGTGGGACTACACCTTCCGGACCAACATCTACGCGATGTTCTGGCTGTCGAAGGCGGCGGTCCCCCACATGCCGCAGGGCGGCTCGATCATCAACACCACCTCGGTGCAGGCCGACAGCCCCTCCCCCAACCTGCTGGCCTACGCCACGACCAAGGGCGCGATCCAGAACTTCACCGGCGGGCTCGCCCAGATGCTGGCTGAGAAGGGCATCCGGGTGAACTGCGTGGCGCCGGGGCCGATCTGGACGCCGCTGATCCCGGCGACCATGCCGATGGAGAAGGTCAAGGACTTCGGCAAGCAGGTCCCGATGCAGCGCCCCGGCCAGCCGGCGGAATGCGCGCCGGTCTATGTGATGCTGGCCTCCGACGAGGCGTCCTACGTCTCGGGCGCGACGGTGGCGGTGACCGGCGGCAAGCCGATCCTCTAGGGGCTAGCGGCTGATCCGGTAGATGGCGTTCTCCACGTCGGAGGCGACGTAGATGGTGCCTGAGGGCCCGACCGCGACGCCGCCGGCGGCGGGGATCGGCGTGGTGATCAGGCCAACCGGCAGGTTCTGCGCCACGACCTCCTTGGCCCCGTTCGGCAGGATGCGGCTCACCTGCTTGGCGCCCACCTCCAGCACCACGACGGCGCCGTCGGGCGCGACGGCGATCCCGCGCGGCATGGCCAGCCCGGTGGCGGCGTCCGACCTGGCGCCGCTGGCCAGGTCGATGCGGGTGATCTTCCCGGCGGCGGGGTGGGACACGTAGGCCACGCGGCCGTCGGCGGAGGCGGCGAGGCTGATCGCGCCCGTGAGGCCTTCGGCCACCACGGTCTTGGCCTCGCCCCTGGCCCGGACGAGGCGGCCCGAACGCTCGAGCGCCAGGACGTCGCCGTCGGCGAGCTCGACGGCGTCGGCCACCGCGCCGAAGCCGCGCAGGGTGGAGGCGTAGCCACCCGCGCCGTGGGCGTAGAGCAGCACGTTGGTCCCGGCGGGCACGACCGCGTGGCGGGGCCCGGCGCCGACGGCGTTGGGATAGGTCAGGCGCGAGCCCGCGGCGTGCGCCCGCTCCAGGTCGCGCACCACGCCCGAGCGGCCGTCGACAGCGCGGAAGGCGAAGCTGTCCGCGACGTAGAGGGTCTCGCCGTCGGGGCCGCCGGCCACGGCGAGGTCGATGGGGTAGGCGAGCGCGCCGCGCATCACCTGGCGGATCCGCTGGCCACGCAGGTCGATCTCCTGCACGCCGTTGTCGGCCATGTTGGTGACGAAGGCGTGGTCGTTCGGCCCGATGGTGAAGTTGTCCAGCGACGGCTGCAGCTGGACGACGAGCTGGGCCTCGCCGCTGGCGCGGTCGATGCGCAACAGCTGGCCGGTGGCGGTGTCGATCACATAGAGGTTGTCGCGGCTGTCGAACTTCACGGAAGCCGGCGTGCCGACGCCCTGGGCGACCACCACCAGCTCGCCGGTGTCGGGGTTCACGCGGACCACCTGGCCCTTGAACCACAGGGGGCCGTAGAGCCAGCCGTCCGGGCCCGGCCAGAAGGAATTGAAGCCGCCCATCTTCTCGCGGATCTTCCGCGGGGGCTTCTGGCCCGTGGGGTCCAGCTCCCAGAGGTCGTCGCCGCCGAACACCTGGGCGGCGAACAGCCGGCGGCCGTCGCGGGAGAAGGCGATGGAGTTGATCGAGGGGATGCGGGCCAGCACCTCGACGGGGCCGTCGCCGCGGCGCGAGTAGACGATCCCCTGCGAGATCGCCGTCCAGACCATCTGGCCGCCCGGACCGAAGGCGATGTCGTCGGCCTGGCCCTGCGGCGGGCCCACGACCAGGGTGGCGCCGCCGGTCTCCGGGCTGATGCGGTAGAGCGACTGGCCGGCCACCGAGCCCGCGTAGAGCTGGCCGTCGGGGGAAAGCCGGATCCCGTGCACGCCGTGGAAGGCCGAGCCCTGCACGAGCTTGGTCATGATCCAGGGCCGCGGCGCAGGCGCCGGCGCGGGGCTGGGCCCGCTGGCGCAGGCGGCGAGGACCAGGGCCAGGATCGCGGCGGCGGCGGCGCGCATGTTCTTAAAGCTCCCCCTACTGAGGGCGGCATGAAGGACCAAGGCTTGCGCGGGAGCAAGGCCGCGTGCTGGTCTGCGGCCCAACCATAAGGACGGCTGGGAGGAGACGATGCGGCTGGGATGGATGGCGGGGCTTGCGCTCGCGCTGGGCGTGGGTGCGGTGGACGTGCAGGCGCAGGGCGCGCGGCCGGGGCCGAACGACTACACGAAGGACGAGACCTGGCTCTGCCGGCCGGGCCGCAGCGGCGACGCCTGCGACGTGGACCTGCGGGCCACCGTGATCCGGCCGAACGGCGCCTATGCGCTGGAGCCGTTCACGCGCGACCCGAACGCCGGGATCGACTGCTTCTACGTCTATCCGACCGCCTCGGCCGACACGACCCCGAACTCCGACATGGTCCCGGGGCCGGAGGAGATCGGCACGGTGGCCCGCCAGGTGGCGCGGTTCGGCTCGGTGTGCCGGATCTTCGCGCCGGTCTACCGGCAGATCACCATCCCGGCGCTGAGGGCGGCCACCGCCGGCAACCCCATGGCGACGGACCGCGAGCTGGCCTACGGCGACGTGCGCGACGCCTGGCGCGACTACCTGCGCCGCGACAACGGGGGCCGCGGCGTGGTCCTGATCGGCCACAGCCAGGGCGCGGGCGTGCTGAAGCGGCTGATCCAGGAGGAGATCGACGGCAAGCCGGACCAGGCGAGGATCGTCTCGGCGCTGCTGATCGGGACCAATGTGCTGGTCCCCGCCGGGCGCGACGTGGGCGGCGACTTCAAGTCCATGCCGCTGTGCCGCAGCAACGGCCAGACGGGCTGCGTCATGAGCTATGTGAGCTTCCGCGCGGCCACGCCGCCGCCGGCCAACAGCCGCTTCGGGCGCACCACCCAGGCGGGCATGCAGGTGGCCTGCACCAACCCGGCGCGGCTGGGCGGCGGCAAGGCGGTGATGGACTCGGTGTTCGGGGCGACCTCGATGCACCCGACGGCGCTGCCGCCGAAGCCGTGGGTGAACCCCATGCGGCCGATCGAGACGCGCTACGTGAAGGTCCCGGGCCTGATCAGCGGCGAGTGCCTGTCGGACGCCGCCGGCACGCGGCTGGGCGTCAGCGTCAACGCCGATCCGGCCGACCCGCGCACCGACGAGATCACCGGCGACCACATGGCCAACGGGCAGATCCAGCCGGACTGGGGGCTGCACTCGCTCGACATGCCGGTGGCCATGGGTGACCTGATCGCCCGGGTGCGCGACCAGGCGCGGGCCTGGCGCACGCGCCGCGGCGAGCGGGGCTGAGCGGGTGGCGCAGGGGGCGGTTACCGGGCGGGGCCTTCGGAAGGTCGTCGCCGCCAGCATGATCGGCACCACCATCGAGTGGTACGACTTCTTCCTCTACGGGACCGCCGCGGCGCTGGTCTTCAACAAGCTGTTCTTCCCGAACTCGGACCCGCTCACCGGGACCATGCTGGCCTTCGCCACCTATGCGCTGGGGTTCGTGGCCCGGCCGCTGGGCGGGCTGGTGTTCGGCCACTACGGCGACCGGATCGGACGCAAGAAGCTCCTGATGCTGTCGCTGATGCTGATGGGCGGGGCGACGGTGCTGATCGGGCTGCTGCCCACCTACGGCCAGATCGGGGCGGCGGCGCCGCTGCTGCTGATCGCGCTGCGGCTCGTGCAGGGCTTCGCCGTGGGCGGCGAGTGGGGCGGCGCGGTGCTGATCGTCTCCGAGCACGGCGACGACGCGCGGCGCGGCTTCTGGACCAGCTGGCCGCAGGCGGGCGTGGCGGCGGGCAACCTGCTGGCCGCGGGCGTGCTGGCCATCATGACCGCGCTGATGAGCGAGGCCGACTTCCTGGCCTGGGGCTGGCGCGTGCCGTTCCTGCTCTCGGTGGTGCTGATCGGCGTGGGCTGGTGGGTGCGCACCACGGTCGAGGAGAGCCCGGTCTTCCAGGAACTGCAGCAGGACAAGAAGGTCCACCGCGCCCCGATCCTCGAGGCGATCCGCGAACGGCCCGGCGGGCTGGCGGTGGGCGCGGGCCTGAGGGTGGCCGAGAACATCAGCTACTACGTCATCACCACCTTCTCGATCACCTACCTGACCACGACGGTGGGCGCCTCGCGGCAGATGGCGCTGAACGCCATCCTGATCGGGGCGGCGGTGCAGTCGGTGGCGATCGTGCTCTGGGCCAGCCTGTCGGACCGGATCGGGCGCAGGCCGGTCTACGTCATCGGGGCGGCGGGGACGGCGCTGTGGGCCTTCGCCTTTTTCCGGCTTCTGGACACCGGCGCGACGCCGGCGGTGACCGCGGCGGTGGTGGTGGGCCTGGTCTTCCACGCCGCCATGTACGGCCCGCAGGCAGCCTTCATCTCCGAGCTCTTCCCGACCCGCATCCGCTACTCGGCGGCGAGCCTCGCCTACCAGGGCACGTCGATCTTCGCAGGGTCGCTGGCGCCGATCATCGCGGTGTTCCTGCTGAAGGAATTCGGCTCGGCCACGCCGGTGGCCATCTACGTGGCCATCGCCGGGGCCATCAGCCTGGCCGCGGCCCTGATCGCGCGCGAGACCAAGGGCAAGAGCTTCGCGGAGATCGACGGGGAGACGCGATGACACCGGCGGCACCCGCACCGGCGACCCCAACCACAAGGGCCTGCCGAGATGGCCGGCGGTGACGACCAGCGCCGCGCCCTCGATGCCGTGCGACCGGACGTGTCGCGTGGCGGAGGTCACGTCTGAGGCGCGGAGGGGCTGCTTGAAACACGAAGACCACGAAGGACACGAAGACCACGAAGTTGGGCTCCGCTTACCGCCAGAGATCGAGAAGGTCGGCCGCGAGGTCGTCGATGCGTCGATCAAGGTTCATCGCGCCCTGGGGCCTGGCCTTCTCGAGTCGGCTTACGAGCATTGTCTGGCTCACGAGTTGGCAGGGCGGGGTTTGGTCGTCCGGCGGCAGGTCGGTCTGCCCATCGAATATGAAGGACTACGGCTGGACGCCGGGTATCGGCTCGACCTCGTCGTGGCCGATGCAGTCATTGTGGAAGTGAAGGCTGTCGAGGCCATTTCGCGCCTCTACGAGGCGCAACTGCTCACCTATCTCAGGCTCTCGGGGCTGCGGCTCGGCTTCCTCCTCAACTTCAACGCCGTCCAGCTCAGGCAAGGGCTTCGCCGTTTCGTCCGCTAGCTTCGCGGTCTTCGTGTCCTTTGTGGTCTTCGTGTTGAAAGGCTGCGCAGTGACGGCCGGGAGAATTCCAGTCTAACGTGACGGTAAGCGCCGCGAGAGCGCTGGTGATAGGAGGAAGACCATGGGTTCGCTGGAGCTGAACCGGCGGTGGGTGCTGGCGGGGGGGCTGTGGGTGGCGGCGTCGCCGGCGCTGGGGCAGAGCGCGGAGCCGGTGGTGGAGACCACGGCGGGGCGCGTGCGCGGCGCAGCCCGGAACGGGGCGCTGATCTTCAAGGGCGTTCCCTACGGCGAGAGCACGGCCGGCGCCAACCGGTTCATGCCGCCGAAGCCGAAGGCCGGCTGGAGCGGGGTGCGCGAGGCGCTGGCCTATGGGCCGACGGCGCCGCAGGGGGGCTCGGCGCCGTCGCGTCCGCCGCCGCCCGCGGGCGCGCCGGCGCGGCATCCGAGCCCGATCGCCGGTGGGGGCACGCCGCCGGCGCAGAGCGAGGACTGCCTGGTCCTGAACGTCTGGACGCCGTCGACCACCGGCAAGCGCGCGGTGCTGTTCTGGATGCACGGCGGCGGCTTCGCCACCGGCTCGGGCTCGTCGGCCTGGTACGACGGGACCAACATCGCGCGGAAGCAGGACGTGGTGATCGTCACGATCAACCATCGGCTCAACGTGCTGGGCTACGCCGACCTGTCGGCCTACGGGCCGCAGTACGCCGCCAGCGGCAACGTCGGCATGCTGGATTGCGTGCTCGCCTTGAAGTGGGTGCGCGACAACATCGAGCGGTTCGGGGGCGACCCCAACCGGGTGCTGATCCACGGCGAGAGCGGCGGCGGCCGCAAGACCTCGATGATGATGGCGTTCGAGCCGGCCAAGGGCCTGTTCCACCGCGCGGTGGTGCAGTCGGGCTCGGCCCTGCGCATGGACGGCCAGGCGCTGGCGCGGGAGAAGGCGCGGCGGCTGCTGGCGGAGCTTTCCATCGCGCCGGGCGACATCCGGAAGATCCACGAGGTCCCGCTCGAGGACCTGCAGCGGGCGGGCGCGAAGGCCAGCGCGGGCCTGGGCCAATGGCGGCCGGTGGTCGATGGGAAGCTGCTGCCCCGCCACCCGTTCGAGCCTGATGCGCCGGGGATGAGCAGGAACATCCCGATGATGATCGGGACGAACCGGACGGAGCAGTCCGCCTTCCTGGGCGGCGACCCGGCGATGGATGCCCTGGACGACGCCGGCCTGACGCGGGAGCTGGGCAACTGGGTTCCGCGCGAGCACGCCGGCCGCGTGCTCGCGACCTACCGCCGGCTCTATCCGAAGAGCAGCCGCGCCGAAATCCTCTACATGGCGGCCACCGACCGCAGCTACTTCCTGGACTCCACCATCCAGGCGGAGCGGAAGGCGGCGCAGGGCGGCGCGCCGGCCTACTACTACGCCTTCTACCGCCACACCCCGGTGCAGAACGGGCGCTACTTCACGCCCCACGCCGAGGAGATCCCGTTCGTCTTCGACAGCCTGGCCAACGCGCCCCTGATGGTGGGGCCGGTGACGCCGCAGGCGCAGAAGCTGGCCGACGAGATGAGCGCGGCGTGGGCCAACTTCGCCAAGACCGGCAAGCCTTCGGCGCCCGGCCTGCCGGCGTGGCCCGTCTACAACGCCCGCACCCGGCCGGCGATGGTGTTCGACGAGCCCAGGAGCCGGATCGAGAACGACCCGCGCGGCGAGCAGCGGCGCCTCATGCTCAGCTTCGGCTCGCAGCAGGACCGGCAGAGCGAGCTGCCGCGGCCCGGCGAGCGCGGCGGCGACACCCCGGCCTAAGGAGAGAACGCGATGAAGTTCGGCATCTTCTACGAGCTGCAGCTGCCCAGGCCCTGGGGTCCGGACGACGAGTACAACCTCTACCAGGATGCGCTCACCCAGCTCGAGCTCGCCGACCGGCTGGGCTACGACTACGCCTGGGAGGTGGAGCACCACTTCCTGGAGGAGTACTCGCACTCTTCGGCGCCCGGCGTGTTCCTGGGCGCGGCGAGCCAGCGGACCAAGCAGATCCGGCTGGCGCACGGCATCTTCCACCTGACCACCAACCATCCGGCGAAGGTGGCCGCCTCGGTGGCGGCGCTGGACCTGGTCTCCCACGGCCGGGTGGAGTTCGGGATGGGCGAGTCAGCCTCGCTCACCGAACTGGAGCCGTTCGGGGTGGAGTTCGGGGAGAAGCGGGAGATCTTCGAGGACGCGGTGCGCTGCCTCGTGCCGATGTTCACCAAGCACAACCATTCCTACAAGGGACCGTACTTCGACTTCCCGCCTAGGAACGTGCTGCCGAAGCCGCGTCAGCGGCCGCATCCGCCGCTGTGGACCGCGTGCTCGCAGCTGCAGACCATCGCCTATGCCGGCGAGAAGGGGCTCGGCGCCCTTGGCTTCCAGTTCGTCAGCGCCGAGGCCGCGCACGCCTGGGTGCACGCCTACTACAACGGGATGACCAAGCGGCTGGACAAGCTGGCCGACTATCCGGTGAACCCGAACATCGCGCTGGTCTCGATGTTCATGTGCGCCAAGACCGACGAGGAGGCCCGCGAGAAAGCCGACGGGGCGACCTTCTTCCAGTTCTGCCTGCGCTACTACAACACTCCCGACCGCAAGCGGCCCCCGCCCGGCGCCGTGGACATGTGGGAAGAGTACAACAAGTGGAAGGCGGCCAATCCGGACGCCGCCGCCGCGGCCCTGGCGGGCGGGCTGATCGGCAGCCCGGAGACCATCCGCCGGAAGCTCAGGAAATTCGAGGCCAGCCACATCGACCAGGTGATCCTGCTCAACCAGGCGGGCCGGAACAGCCACCAGGACATCTGCGACAGCCTCGAGCTGTTCGCGGAAGAGGTGATGCCGGAGTTCCACGCCAACATCCCCGCCCACGAGGAATGGAAGGCCAAGGTGATGGCCGGGGAGATCGAGCTGGAGGAGATCGACACCGCCGCCTTCACGGCGCGGTACGGCAACCGCTCCGTGGACCTGACCAAGGCGCCGGTTCCGGACAAGGAAAGCGCATGAAGCGGCCGTTGAAGCCGGGCGAGCAGATCGCGCTGATCGCGGCGCTGATCGCCCTGATCGGCGGCCTGGGACCGCTGCTCGGGCGGACGTGGAATGCGCCCGATCCACATCCGGTCTTCGGCGTGTTCCCGGGGCCGTTCTTCAGCGCGTTGCTGCTGCTGGGCATCGGGCTGGGCGCGATCGCCATCGCCGCCTGGATGACCACGAGGCGGCCTGAGCGCTAGCGGGCCGCGAGCGCCTCCAACAGGCGGCGGACGTCGGCGGCGCGGTCGTCGCCGTCCTCGGCGGGCTTAGGCCAGAGGATGCGGCCATCCTTGAAGGTGGGCTCCGGGGCCAGCGTCAGCTTCGGCGGCTTACCGGCAGCCAGGGTGGCGGCGACCGCTTTCGGGCCCGCGTCGACGCGGGTGACCTGGGCGGCGACGGCGAGCGCCTTGATGCGGGCGCGGTCCAGGAGGGCGGCGGCTTCCGCCGGCGTGGGGCCGAAGCGATCCTCCAGTTCCTCGGCAAAGGCGTCCACCTCCTCCGCCTCGCTCATGCGACCGAGGCGGGCGTAGAGGTTGATGCGCACCACGGGGTCCGGGACGTAGGACTCGGGGATCAGGCCCGCCAGCGCCAGGTTGAGCTCCGGCTCGTAGTCGGGGCCCGCGATCTCGCCCTTGGCCACGCGCACGGCGCGGGTGAGCAGGCGCTGATACAGAGACGTGCCGATCAGCTTCATATGACCGGCCTGTTCCTCGCCGATCAGGTCGCCGGCGCCGCGGATCTCCAGGTCGCGGCTGGAGATGGCCAGGCCTGAACCGAGGCGGTCGAAGGCCACCAGGGTGGAGAGCCGCGCGCGGGTGGCCTCGGCGATCTCCTCGGCCGGGTCGGTGAGCAGGTAGGTGACGCCCTGGGTGCGGCCGCGGCCGACCCGTCCGCGCAGCTGGTGCAGCTGGGCGAGGCCGAAGCGATCGGCGCGCCAGACCAGCATGGTGTTGGCGCGGGGAACGTCCAGGCCGCTCTCGATGATGTTGGTGGCGAGCAGGACGTCGCCGTGGCCGGCCGCAAAGGCGACCATGACCTCGTCCACCTCTTCCGGCGGCAGCTCGCCGTGGGCGACGAGGGTGGTGAGGTCGGGAGCGATGCGCTCCAGCTCGTCGACCATCGGGCCGATGTCCTCGATGCGCGGGACCACCAGGAAGCTCTGGCCGCCGCGCTGCTTCTCACGCGCCAGCGCGGTGCGGACGGTCGCGGCGTCATAAGGCGCCAGGAAGGTGCGCACCGGGCGGCGGCGCGCGGGCGGGGTGGCCAACACGCTGACATCCTCCACGCCCACCAGCGCCAGCTGCAGGGTGCGCGGGATCGGCGTGGCGGTCATGGTGAGCAGGTGGGCGTCGGGAGCGAGCGCCTTCAGCTCGGCCTTCAGCTTGGCGCCAAAGCGCTGCTCCTCGTCGATGACCAGGAGGCCGAGGTTCTTGAAGGCCACGTCCTTGGCGGCGAGCGCGTGGGTGCCGATCACCACGCCGACGGAGCCATCCGCGAGAGCGGCCTTCACCTGCCTGGCCTCCGCGGGGGTGGCGAGGCGCGAGAGCCGGGCGACCTCGATCCCGAACCCCGCGAACCGGCGGCGGAAGGTCTCGAAGTGCTGGCGGGCGAGGACGGTGGTGGGGGCGACGACGGCCACCTGTTTGCCGGCGAGCGCCGCGGCGGCGGCGGCGCGCAGCGCCACCTCGGTCTTTCCGAAGCCGACGTCCCCGCAGACCAGCCGGCGCATGGGACGGCCCGAGGCCATGTCGGCGAGCACGGCCTCGATGGCGGCCGCCTGGTCAGGGGTCTCCGGATAGGGGAAACGGGCGGCGAAGCGGGCCAGCGCCGCGCGCGGCGGCTCGATAGCCTCGCCGCGGGTCTCGGCCCGGGCCTTGGCGAGGCCGACGAGGTGCTCGGCGGTGCGATCGATCTCGGCGGAGAGCTCGACGCGGCGCTTCGACCAGGCGTCGGTGTGCAGGCGGTCCAGCGTCACGGCGTCGGCCTCGGCGCCGTAGCGCCAGAGCTTGCCGAACTCCTCCACGGGGACCAGCAGGCTGGCGCCCCCGTGGTACTCGAGGCGCACCGCGTCGCGGACCTCGCCGTCGACGTCCACGCGTTCCAGGGCGCGCAGCACGCCCAGGCCGTGGTCCTCGTGCAGCACGACATCGCCGACGCGCAGGTCGGGGTCGGCGAGCAGGGCTTCGGCGCCGCTCGCCCCGCGCCGGGCGACGCGGCCACCCAGGACGTCGGAGGCGGTGACGACGACGAGCCGCCGGGCGGCGTCCTGGAAGCCGGCGTCCAGGTCAGCGGTGAGACCGAGCAGGGGCCCCGCGCCGTCGAGATCGCTCCA
The DNA here is from genome assembly GCF_036563285.1 of Phenylobacterium sp. Lineage (GTDB taxonomy): Bacteria > Pseudomonadota > Alphaproteobacteria > Caulobacterales > Caulobacteraceae > Phenylobacterium. The sequence goes on along the minus strand of NZ_DATCMR010000011.1, from coordinate 921,452 downwards.
GCGCTCCAGGCGATCCGGCGTCCGATCGAGGCCACGCTGGAGGGCGCGGGCGAGCGGGCGGAGTTCGTGGGCGAGGCCGGCCAGGACGATGCGGGCGCCGGCGTCGAGGCGCTGGCCCACGAAGTCGGCGAAGGCGCGGCCGGGGTTCCGCTCCAGGGCGAAGTTGGGCAGGCGCGCGACGCCCATGGAGTCGACTTCTACGCGCTTGAGCTTGGCGAGCGCGGCGTCGAGCGCCTGGGCGTCGAGGTAGAGGCGGTCCGGGGCCGGCAGTCGCCCGTGGTCCAGGGCGGCCAGGGAGGTGTGCGCCTCGTAGGCCTCGCGCACCTGGGCGGCGATGTCGTCGACGCGGGCGGGCGCCTTGGGATCGAGGACGACGGCGGTCTCGCCGAGCAGATCGAAGACGGTTCGCAGTTCGCCGTAGACCTCGGGCGCGCGATGCTCGACGCCGGGGCCGCGCGCCACCTCCTCCTCGCCAGTGAGGATCAGCTCGGAGGCGGGGCCCAGCAGACACCGCCGCGTCGGCGCCTCGGTGCGCTGGCTGAGCGGGTCGTAGCGCTTGATCTCGCCGATGACCCCGTCTTCGGTGAGCGCGACGCGGAAGGGCGCCTCGCCGGCCGGCGGGAAGATGTCCACCACTTCGCCCAGGATGGCGATCTCGCCGGGCTCGTCGATGCGGTCGTCGAAGACATAGCCGGTGCGGCGGGCAAAGGCCTCCAGGTCTTCCCGGGAGATCCTCTCGCCGGTGCGCAGGCAGAGGAAGGCGCCCTCGAAGGCTTCGGCCGGCGGGATGCGCTGCATCAACGCCTCGACGCTGGCCACCAGCACGCGCGGGCCGTCCGACGGCTCGGACAGCCGGGCGAGCACGGCCATCCGCCGGCCCATCGCTTCACGCGACGGGGAGGCGCGGTCGAAGGGCAGGCAGTCCCAGGGCGGCAGGACCAGCACCTCGACCTCGGGGCCGACCTGGCGAAGCGTGCGGCCGATCTCGTCGGCCCGGCGCTCGCTGGAGGCGACGTAGAGGAGGCCCGTCCTGGCGGCCGCTTCGGCCGGGCCGATCAGCGCCTGGGCGATCCAGGCGGCGGGGGGCTGCTGCGGCTTGGCGGACTCAGGCTGCGGGGCCGCGGCAGGCGCAGGCTCCAGCGGCGCGTCCGCATAGGCCGGGCTGTCGTCCGCGCCAAGCTGCGTCCTGTCCATGGAACTCCCCGGCCTCTGCCAGGGGCGAACACCTGAACTTACAAGCTGTTCCTATGGTGGAGGAATGGCGGACGACGCTCTTGCGCGAGCGCACTCTCCTGACTAGGTTCCGCCGCTCACTCGGCAGGGCCTCTCTCGACAGGCGCCCCGCACCCGGTCCGGAGAGGTGGCTGAGTGGTTGAAAGCACCGCACTCGAAATGCGGCATACTCGCAAGGGTATCGAGGGTTCGAATCCCTCCCTCTCCGCCATCCCGACTGACGTCTAGCGCGGCCAGAGCACCATCTGGGTGCAGCGGAAGACGGCCATGGTCTTGCCGGTGGTCTCGTTGACGACGTCGGCGTCCCAGACCTGGGTGGTGCGGCCGCCGTGGACCATGCGGGCGCGGGTGACCACCACCTCGCCTTCGCGCGCCGTGCCAAGGAAGTTGGATTTCAGCTCGACCGTCGTGAAACCGCTCGCCCCCTCGGGCAGGGCGCAGACGCAGGCGTAGCCGCAGGCGCTGTCGGCCAGGCAGATCACCGAGGCGGCGTGCATGAAGCCGTTGGGGGCCATGTGCTTCTTCTGCGCAGTGAAGCGGCCGACCGCGCCGTCCTTGGCCACGGTCTCCCACTCGATCGCGAGCTCGCCGGGGAGCATGCCCTGCTGCCGCTGGGCGAAGAACGCCGCCTGGTTGCCTTCCATCATCGCGCACCACCTCCGTTCAGCCGCAGGTGGGGGACGGACGTTGCGTAAGACAAGCCCCGGTGCAGCTTCTGTACCGGCCTCAGGCCGTCGCGGGACCCTGGTAGGCGTCGCGCAGCTCGCGCTTCATGACCTTGCCGATGTGGCTGCGCGGCAGGGCGTCGACGATCTGCAGGTCGGCGAGGCGCTGGGTCTTGCCGACGCGGCCGTTGACCCAGGAGCGGAGCTCGTCGGCGGCCACGGCGTCCTTCACCGCGACGAAGGCGACCGGGGTCTCGCCCCACGCCTTGGAGGGGACGCCGACCACGGCGGCTTCCACCACGGCCGGGTGCTGGTGGAGCTCGGCTTCCAGGTCCGACGGATAGATGTTGAAGCCGCCGGAGATGATCATGTCCTTCTTGCGGTCCATCAGCGTGAGGAAGCCGTCCTCGTCGAAGCGGCCCACGTCGCCGGTGCGGATGTAGCGTTGGCCGTCGGGGCTCCACCACTCGGCCTCGGAGGTCTTGGACGGCTGGTTGTGGTAGCCGACCATCATCGCGCCGGAGCGGCCGACCACTTCGCCGATCTCGCCTTGCGGGACTTCCTGGCCGTCCTCGTCGATCAGCCGGATGTCGTGACCGGGCAGCGGCCGGCCGACGGTGTGCAGCTTGTCCGGGAACTCGTGGCACTGCAGGCCGCAGGAGCCGCCGCCCTCGGTCATGCCGTAGTACTCGACGAGGCCGCCCGGCCAGCGGTCGAGGATCTGGCGCTTCAGCTCGGCGGAGAACGGCGCCGAGGTGGAGAACTTCATGCGGTAGGACGACAGGTCGTACCGGTCGAACTCCGGGTATTCCATCAGCCGGCGGTACTGCACCGGCACCAGCATGGCGTGGGTGGCCCGGTGCTTCTGCGACAGCTCCAGGAACTGCTTCACGTCGAACTTCGGCATCAGCACGGCCGTGCCGCCGTTGGAGATCGTGGGCAGGAAGGAGACGAGCGTCGTGTTCGAGTAGAGGGGGGTGGAGATCATGGTCACCGCGTCGGCCGGATAGACCCCGCGCCGGATCTGGCCCCAGCGCATGCGGTGCGGCTGGACGATGCCCTTGGGCGCGCCCGTGGTGCCGGACGAATAGATGATGTTGAAGCCCTGGTCCGGCTCGACCTCGTGCAGGACGGGCTTCGACCCTTCCGGCGCGAGCCAGTCCTCCAACGGCTGGCCGGCGTCGGAGCCGTCGAGGCTGACGCGCGTGGCCGTGACCTGGTCGAGCACGCCGGCCATGTGGTCGGCCAGCTGGCGGTCGAGGAAGAAGACCTTCGCGCCGCAGTCGTTGAGCTGGACGACCAGGCTCTCGGGCGTGGAGGACGGCGCCAGCGGGGCGACGATCGCCGCGGCGCGCAAGGTTCCGAAGAAGACCGCGCCGTACTCCACGGACGAGGAGGCGCAGATGGCCGCGACGTCGGCCTTGCCCACGCCGTCGCGCTGCAGGGCGGCGGCGATCCGGTCCATGAGCGCGTCGAGCTCGGCGTAGGAGACGGTGCGCCTGGCGTCGACGAGGGCGGGCTTGTCGCCGAGCACCTGCGCCTGGGCGCGGATCACGTCGGCGATGGTCCCGAAATCCTGGGCCAGGAGGTCCTCGGCGGTCATGACGCTCGTCCTCAAACAACTGTTTGGCGCGCTTCCTTAGCGTCACTCCTTCCGCTCGTCACCTCGGGCGGGTAAGCCGTCATCAAACGAGCGTCGGGAAGGGGCATGAGCATCAAGGGCAAGGCCTACATCATGGGGGCCTTCGAGCACCCCACCCGCGACGCGCCGGACAAGTCGACGCCGCAGCTGCACGCCGAGAGCGCGCTGGGGGCGCTGCAGGACGCCGGGCTCTCGAAGGACGACGTGGACGCCTACTTCTGCGCCGGCGATGCGCCCGGCTTCGGCGGCATGTCGATGATCGACTACATGGGCCTGAAGAACGTCCGGCACATGGACTCCACCGAGACCGGCGGCTCCTCCTACATCGTCCACGTGGGCCACGCGGCGCAGGCGATCGCCGCGGGCAAGTGCTCCGTGGCGCTGATCACGCTGGCGGGCCGACCGCGCAACGGCGGCAACCGGCCGGGCGCGTCGTTGAGGGGCGGCGGTGGCGGTGCGGGGCTGTCGGACGGGCCGCCGGAAAGCGGATTCGAGGCGATCTACGGCGGCTCGACCCACAACACCTACGGCATGTGCGCCATGCGCCACATGCACGAGTACGGCACCACGAGCGAGCAGCTGGCCTGGATCAAGGTGGCCGCGTCGCACCACGCGCAGTGGAACGAGCACGCCTACCTCAAGAACGTGGTCACGGTTGAAGAGGTGGTGAACTCGCGGATGATCTCCGACCCGCTGCACCTGCTGGACTGCTGCGTGGTGACCGATGGCGGGGGCGCGCTGATCGTCACCTCGCCGGAGGTGGCCAGGAGCCTGAACCGGCCGAAGGTGCGGGTGATCGGGGCCGGCGAGGCTCCGAAGGGGCACATGGGCGGCCACGACCTGGACCTGACGCACTCCGGCGCGGTGTGGTCGGGGCCGCGGGCCTTCGAGGAGGCGGGCGTGACGCCGGCCGACATCAAGTACGCCTCGATCTACGACAGCTTCACCATCACCGTGCTGATGCAGATCGAGGACCTGGGCTTCTGCAAGAAGGGCGAGGGCGGGACGTTCGTGGCCGACGGCAACCTGATCTCCGGCGTCGGCAAGCTGCCCTTCAACACCGACGGCGGCGGCCTGTGCAACAACCATCCCACCAACCGCGGCGGCATCACCAAGGTGATCGAGGCGGTCCGGCAGCTGCGTGGCGAGGCGCACCCGAAGGTGCAGGTGGCCAACTGCGACCTGGCGCTGGCGCACGGCACGGGCGGCTCGCTGGGCACCCGTCACGGCGCCGCCACGGTGATCCTCGAGCGGGAGGCCTGAAAGTGAGCGAACACATGACCCGGCCGATCCCCTCGCCGCAGGTGTCGATCGAGACCAAGCCGTTCTGGGACGCCGCCGCCGAGGGTCGCTTCCTGCTGCCCCGCTGCCGGGCCTGCGCGACGCCGTTCTGGTATCCGCGGGGGACCTGCCCGACCTGCCTATCGAGCGACATCGAATGGGCCGAGAGCCCGGGCGAGGGGGTGGTCTACACCTACTCGGTCATGCACCGCTCGCCGACCGGGCCCTACGCCATCGGCTACGTGACGCTGGATGAAGGCCCGGCGGTGCTGACGAACTTCGTGGATGTCGCGCCCGACGGGCTGTCCATCGGCATGCGCGTGAAGGTGAAGTTCCAGGAGACCGAGGGCGGCGGCCCGCCCGCGCCGGTGTTCGCGCCCGCCTAGCTGGACCCGGCCGCCGCGGGCGCGCCCAGGACGTGCCGCTGGTGGGCGGCGGCGACGATCTTCACCGAGTCCGCATTGGTCAGCACGCCGGCCGAGCAGGTGTCGCAGGGCGAGCGCTTCTCGTCGCTGCTGGAGAGCTCGCGCCGCCAGGCCGCGGCCGGGGCGCTGGTGAACGCCTGGAAGATCGAGCCGTAGTCGCGCAGGTTGCCGTAGATGAAGGCCTCGTGCTCGGGCCGGTCGCTGCGGATGTGGCAGCAGGGCGCGACCAGGCCGTTGTACGACACCACGAAGTGGGCGAACGGGAAGAAGCAGGAGTCCTTGCGCTTCGCCGCGGTGTGGATGTCGCCGATCAGGCCGCCCCGGTCGGTGCCCAGGTGGTAGAAATTGATCGCCCGGACCTCGATCTCCATCCGGCGGTGCGCGACCTTGGCCACGATGTACTGGGCCGACTTCAGCGCGGTGATCTGGGCTGGGATGCCCATGCGCACCGAGACCTCGATGATCCGGTTCAGCACGTAGCGGTCGGTGTAGGCGTCCCCCTGCTTCAGGTGGATGGAGACGTGCAGGTAGTTGAGCCCGGCGTCGGCGAGTTCCTCGATCAGCGACGGCTCCAGGTAGTCGCCGTTCGAGTAGATCATGATCCGCGCCTTGGGCAGGCGCGTGCGCGCCTCTCGGATCCGCGCAAGGATCGAGCGGTCGGCCAGCGGCTCGTTGTAGTAGTTGAGGACGAGGAGCTCGTCGTACTCGATCTCCTCCAGCCCGCCGATGATGGTCTGCCAGATGTCCTCGGGGATCAGCTGGTTGGGGCCCAGCCGGTCACCGACCACGTTGGGGCAGTAGGAGCAGCGCCGGTTGCAGTAGGAGTGGGTCTCCATCTCGACCCGGCTGACGGTCTCCTTGAACACCCGGCGCGCGACGTCCCGGTCCGTCACTTCGACGAACATCTCGGGACCGACGTACATCATGCCTGGGCGCCTGCGCTGAAGGAGTGTTCGCGCTTACCACGGCAGCCGGGGCCGGGCCACGCGGGCGGACGCAGCAGGACGCCGCACCCGCCCGCGCGATCGGTTACTGCTCGCCGTCGGCGTCGCTGGCGTTGCTGGCCACCTTGCGGCCGGACTTCTCCTCGGCGCGGGCGCCGGCGAGCATGTTCTCGAGGCCGTAGTTGCCCTCGTGGCAGGCGTATTCGTAGATCATGCCGTTTTCGCGGTTGAAGGCGACCTCGCCCACGATCGGGGCCTCGTAGCCGTCATCCTCGAGCTTGAACTGGTAGGCGATCTTGTTCGGGCCGATGCGGGTGAAGCGCTCGGTGACCTTCTGGTTGATGTTGCCGCCGCGCAGGCCCTGCTCGGGACGGAAGTTGGTCGTCTCGACCACCAGGGTGTCGCCTTCCCACCAGCCGATGCTATCGCCCATCCACTGCTTGATGGACGGCGGCAGGTGCTTCGAGTTCAGGCGGATGTGGCGGACGTCGTGCACCATCTCCACCTGGATGACGATCTCGTCCGGCGTCTGCACGATGTTGTAGGTGTTGTTGTACATCAGCGGCAGCATGGGCGGGCCCGAGCTGGAGCCGAACGACAGCAGGCAGCGCTCGCCGAGCGAGAAGCCTTCCGGGTTGTCGGTCCGCGCCGGCATGGCGCGGTTGGCGGCCCGCTGCACGCCGGCCTTGCGCGGCGGGAACTGACCGTTGGCGGGCGAGGTGATGATCGAGGCGCGCTTCTCGCCGTAGAGCTCGATCACGCTGGAGCCCGGATCCTTCCAGCCCTGGTTGTAGCCGCAGTTGAAGCCCGAGATGCCGTCGGGGCCGCAGTTGGCGTTCTTCAGGTCGGTGACGGAGGTCTCCGGCGGGGTCGGCGCGTCGGCGCGGGCCACCTGCTCGCGGGTGGCCCGCTCCAGCGCCTCGGCCTCGGCCGGCGTCAGCACGTTGCGGGTGCCGAGCTTCGGATCGCGGGTCAGGTTGGTGATGGTCTTGTTGGTCCAGATGCCCTGGAAGTCCGGCTGGCCGAACGGCGTGCGCGGCGCCTTGTAGGCGGTCTTCGCGGCCGGGCTGGCGGCCTGGGCCTGTGCGGCGGCCGGGGCCGCGGCGATGACGGTGAGCGCAGTGAAGGCGAGCGCGAAAGCACGGACACGCATGTCGAAACGATCCTCCCAGTCGCCGGCTCTCCGACCGGCGTTCAGCAAACCTACTAGGCCCGGCGCATTACACGAAAATTTCGGCGTTTGCGCCTGCGGCTTTTTTGGCGGGGCCCCCGGAAAGCGTGCGGAAGAGGCCGTCTTCCTCCCGCGGATGCCGCAGCCGGTGGACCCGCGCGCCCGCCGCGACCGCCTGCGCCAGACGGGCCTCGTAGCTGGACCGGCGAGCCTTGTAGGTGTCCCACGCCCAGCGGATGGGGTGCTCGCGGTCCAGCCAGCGGCGGAACTCCTCCCGGTTGCCCGTATCCGGCCAGAGCTCCTCCTTCGTGAGCGCGCGGACGAAGGACCTCTGGATTACGCGGCGCATGATCAGGCGACGCGGGTAGTCGAGCCAGACCACAGCCTCCGCCCGCGGCAGTAGCACCGGCCACGTCTGGGTGTAGCTGCCGTCCGTGACCCAGGCCTCCCCCGCCGTCGCGGCGGCCACCCTGCGAACGAACTCCGCCTCGTCGCCGTCGGTGAGCGCGACCCAGCCCGGCTGCCAGTTGATGGCGTCCAGCTCGACATGCGGGACGCCGAGCGCCCGGCTCAGCCGCCGCGCCATGGTCGTCTTGCCCGACCCGGAGGTCCCGACAACCATGATGCGCATGGCCGGTCCTCAGGCCTCCTCGTCGGCGCCGATCTCGGCGAGGATATCATCGGTGTGCTCGCCCAGCGTAGGCGGGTGCATCCGGATGTTGGCGGGCGTCTTCGAGAACTTCACCGGCGGGCGCATGGCGCGGTAGGCGCCGATCTGCGGATGCTCGTAAGTCTGGAAGAAGTCGACGGCCTTCAGGTGCGGGTCGTCGGGCAGGTCGTCCAGCCGGTTGGTCTTCACCACGGGGATGGACAGCGGCTTGAGCAGGTCGAGCCACTCCTGGGTGGTCTTGGTGGCGGCCGCCTCCTCCACCAGGCCGTAGAGCTCGCTGATGTGCTTCATGCGAGTGAAGTAGTCGGAGAAGCGCGGGTCCTTGGCGATGGTGTCGCCGTAGCCGGCCACCTCGAAGAACTGGTCCCACTGCTTGTCGGTGTAGGGCAGCAGGCCGATCCAGCCGTCCTTGGTGCGGAACGGCTTGCGGTTGGGGTTCACTACGCGGACGTAGCCGTACTGGCCGGTCGGCGGCTGGTAGGTCTGGTCGTAGAGGTGCTCGACCATCAGGAAGCTGGTCACGCACTCCAGCATCGGCACCTCGACGAACTGGCCCTCCCCGGTCCGCTGGCGGTGGAACAGCGCGGCCGTGATCGCCTGGCTCATGAACAGGCCCGAGACCTTGTCGGCCACCAGGGTCGGCAGGATACGCGGGGTGGGGTTGCCGTCGGTGCGCGGCAGGACGTCGGCGCAGCCGGAGGCCGACTGGATCAGGTCGTCGTAGGCGGGCTGGCCGGCGTAGGGGCCGTCCGAGCCGTAGCCGGCGGCGTGCACATAGACGATATCGGGCTTGATGGCGGCCACGTCCTCGTAGCCCAGGCCCAGGCGCTTCAGCCCGTCGTAGCGGACGGAGGCGGCGAAGACGTCGGCCCACTTGATCAGCCGGCGCACGGCGCGCCGCGCGCTCTCCTGCTTCAGGTCCAGGACGATGGAGCGCTTGTTGCGGTTGATGGTCAGGAAGATCGGGCCCATGCCCTTGGGCGAGCCCTCCGGCGGGTGGCCGGCCCAGCGCATGATGTCGCCGCCGTCGCCGCGCCCCGAGCCCGGATCCTCCAGCTTGATCACGTCGGCGCCCTGGTCGGCGAGGATCTGGGTCCCATAGGCGCCGTTGACCACGCTGGTGAGGTCCAGGATGCGGACTCCGGCCAGCGGCCCGGTCGCCTTCGTCGCCAACGCCTTCACTTCCGCCACGTGCGCTCTCCCCTGCCCCGGTTTGCCGGTTATGATTGGGGGCAATAAGGCCAGAAGCGGTTGGGGGGAAGCCAGTGGACTTCGAGCTCTCTGAAGAGCACCGGATGCTGAAGGACCTCGTGGCGCGGTTCGTGCGCGACGAGCTGATGCCGCTGGAAGCCGGCGTCCTGGCCCGCGAGGCCGAGGGCAAGGGCCTGGCCCTGGAGCCGGGAGAGCACGCCCGGCTGGACGCCAAGGCCCGCGAGCTGGGGCTGTTCGGGCTGGACGCGCCCGAGGACGTGGGCGGCTCCGACCTTCCCATGATGGCCATGGTGGGCGTCGAGGAGGAGATCGGGCGCTGCATGACGCCCTACACCCTGCCGCCGGACAGCCCGAACCTGCGCATGCTGATGCAGACGGTGAACGAGCAGCAGCGCGTCGCCTACCTGGCGCCCTACGTGGCCGGCGAGACGGTCTCGGCGATCGGGATCTCCGAGCCGGGGGCCGGCTCGGACCCGGCGGCCATGACCACGCGGGCGGTGCGCGACGGCGACGACTGGGTGATCAACGGCCGGAAGATCTGGATTTCGCGGGCCGATCACGCGGACTTCACCATCCTGATGGCGGTGACGGACAGCGAGAAGCGGGCGCGCGGCGGTATCTCGGCCTTTCTGGTGGACAAGGGCACGCCGGGCTTCAACGTGCTGCGGCGCATCCCGATGATCGGCGGGGCCTACACCTACGAGATCGCGCTGGAGGACTGCCGGGTCGAGGGCTGGAAGCTGCTCGGCCAGGAAGGCGCGGGCTTTGCGCCCATGCAGACGCGGCTCGGCACCCGGCGCATCCAGATGGCGGCATGGTCCATCGGCATGGCGCAAAGGGCGCTGGAGATGGTCATCGAGTACGCCCCGCAGCGGAAGACCTTCGGGGTCCCGCTTTCCGAGCGGCAGGCGGTGCAGTTCTGGGTGTCCGAGGCAGCGACCAAGATCCACGCGGCGCGGCTGATGACCTACGACTGCGCCTGGAAGCTCGACCAGGGCCGCGACGTGCGCAACGAGATCAGCATGATCAAGTGGTTCGCCACCGAAATGGCCTGGGAGACGGTGGACCGCGCCATGCAGGCCTTCGGCGCCATGGGCATGACCAAGGAGCTGCCGCTGCAGCTGATGGCCGCCAAGCTGCGGACCATGCGCATCTACGACGGCGCCACCGAGATCCATAAGTGGGTGGTGGCGCGCAACCTTCTGGGGACGAGGAAATAATGCAGGACCAGTTCGGCGACCACGTGCGGGTCGCGAAGGACGGCAACGTCGCGGTGGTGACCATCGACCGGCCGCCGCACAACCACGTCACCGTCGACTTCATGCGCGACCTGGCCGACGCCTTCGACGCGATCGACGCCGAGGTAGAGCTGCGCTGCACCGTGCTGCAGGCGGAGGGGAAGAACTTCTGCGCCGGGGCCGACCTGGTGGCGCGCGAGGACGCCGGCGGCCTAGGCGCGGTCAACCCGCTCTACGACCAGGCGGTCAGGCTGTTCTCGGCCCAGAAGCCGATCGTCGCGGCCGTGCAGGGCGCGGCGGTGGGCGCCGGGCTCGGGCTGGCGGTGATGGCGGACTTCCGGGTCGCCTCGCCGGAGGCGCGCTTCGCCGCCAACTTCGTGAAGCTGGGCTTCCACCCGGGCTTCGGCCTGACCCACACCCTGCCACGGCTGATCGGCCATTCGCGGGCCCAGCTGATGTTCCTCACCGCGCGGCGGGTGAAGGCGGAGGAGGGGCTGCCCTGGGGCCTGGTGGACGAGGTCGTGCCGCTCGAGGAGCTGCGCCCCGCGGCCCTGCGGCTGGCCAGGGAGATCGCCGAGAACGCGCCGCTGGCGCTGGTCTCCACCCGCAAGACCCTGCGCGGCGACCTGGCCGCCGCCGTCCGCGCCCAGACTGACATCGAGGCCAAGGAGCAGGGCTGGCTGCGCGCGACCGAGGACTACAAGGAAGGCGTGAAGTCGGTCTCCGAGCGCCGGCCCGGGAACTTCGTGGGGCGCTAGTTTCCCTCCCCTCCTGGGGAGGGACAGCTCGCCTTTAGGCGAGCCGGGTGAGGAGGTGCGGATCAAGCCCAGGCGTGGGAGTTCTGTCCCCAGACTCCCTCACCCTGGCCGCTGCGCGGCCGGTCCCTCCCCGTCAGGGGAGGGAAATCAGCCTTCGGCGAACCTGGCGCCGGCGGCGCGTTCGCACTCTTCCGCCAGCTCCTTGAAGAGCAGGGCGAGGATCACGAGCGCGCGGCCCTCCACGTCCGGGGCTTCGGCGCCCGGGTGCCAGTCGACCATCATGTCGAAGCTGAGCTCCGGGACCATGGCGTTGCGCGCCAGCACGGCGACGGTGGCCGAGCCTGGATCGCCCGGCCGGGCGCGGGCGGTCACCAGCCAGCGCAGCTGTTCGTTGGACTTGTCAGACATGGTCAGCCCTCGACCGGCGACGGCGCCCGCTGGGCCAGGGCGCAGGCCTCCCGCGCCAGGGCGGTGATGCGTCCCCAGTCGCCCGCCTGCACCGCGTCCCTAGGCGCCACCCAGCTGCCGCCGACGCAAAGCACGTTGGGCAGGGCGAGGTAGTCGGCGGCGTTCTTCGCGCTCACCCCGCCGGTGGGGCAGAACCTGGCCTGCGGGAAGGGGCTGGAGAAGGCCTTCAGCGCTTCCACGCCGCCCACGACATTGGCCGGGAACAGCTTGAAGCGGGTGAAGCCGGCCGCGATCCCGCGCATCAGCTCGCTGGCCGTGGCGATCCCCGGCAGCAGGGGTGCGGGCCCATCGGGACCTTCGCCGTCGATCAGGCCCGGGCTGACGACAAACTTCGCGCCGGCGTCGGCGGCGGCCTGGCGCATCGCGCGGTTCAGGGCCGTGCCGGCGCCGACGACGGCGCCCTCCACCTCGGCCGACATACGCTTGATGCACTCGAGCGCCACCGGAGTGCGCATGGTGATCTCCAGCGCCGTCAGCCCCCCGGCCACCAGGGCGCGGCCGAGCGGCACGGCGTGGGCGACGTCCTCGACGATGAGCACCGGGACAACGGGCGCCCGGGTGAGGATGTCGTCGAGGGTCATAGCCGCTCCATCTGCTCCAGCTCGCGCGCGGCCCCGATGATCGCCGGGTAGGGGTGCAGGACGAGCGAGGTGGGGATCTGCTGCATGTAGCCGGTGAGCCGGCCCTTGTCCTCGAAGCGGGCGCGGAAGGACGAGGCGGCGAGGCGGTCGGCGATCTTCGGGCCGATCCCGCCCGAGACATAGACCCCGCCGCGGGCGCCGAAGGTCAGGGCGATGTCGCCCGCGACCGAGCCCATGATGGCGCAGAACCGCTCCAGGGCCGCCTCGGCGAGCGGGTCCTTCTGGTTGGCGGCCTCGACCACCCCCTTCTGGTCGGCAGCGGTCAGGCGCTGGCCCTCGATGGCGGCGAGCGCTTTGTAGAGCTCGAAGATGCCGGCGCCGGAGAGGATGCGCTCCACCGAGACCCGGCCGAACACCTTGCGGAAGTGGGCCAGGATCTGGTCTTCGACCTCGTCCGTCGGCGCGAAGCCGACGTGCCCGCCCTCCGTGGCCACGGCGACGTCGCCGCGGTCGCCGCGGGCCAGGCCGGCCACGCCGAAGCCGGTGCCCGCGCCCAGCACCACCAGCGGACAGTCCGAGCCGCCGCGGATCTTGGGTCCGATGGCCTTGAGCTCTTCCGGATGCAGGCGCGGGGCCGCGAGGGCCTGGGCGGCGAAGTCGTTGATCAGCTTCACCGCCTCGAACTCGAAATGGGCCAGCAGGTCGCCCTCCGAGATCTGCCAGTCCAGGTTGGTGAACTCGATCTCCCCGTCGACGACGGGCCCGGCGACCGCGATCACCGCCCGCGTCGGGCGCGAGCGGCCGCAGGTGGTTTCCACGTACTCGGCGATCACGTCGGCGAGGCTGTCGTACTCGCTGGCCGGGAAGATGCGCGGGTTGCGGACATGACCCTGCTGGTCGACCACGGCGAAGCGGGCGTTGGTGCCGCCCACGTCGCCGACCAGGCCGGTGTACTGGATCCGCCCCATCAGGCGGCCTCGAAGAGGGTGCAGGCGCCGGCGTCGGCGGGACCGGCGGCGCGGCGCATCCAGCCGAACAGCTCGCGGCCGTAGCCGAAGCCCGCCTGGGTGACACGCGCCGGCTCGCGGCTCCTGAGCTCCCGTTCGTCCACCTTGATCTCCAGCTTGCCCGCCACGGCGTCCAGCCGGATCACGTCGCCGTCGCGGACATAGGCCAGCGCGCCGCCGTCCACCGCCTCCGGCGTCACGTGGATCGCCGCCGGCACCTTGCCGCTGGCGCCGGACATCCGCCCGTCGGTGACCAGGGCGACCTTGAAGCCCTTGTCGAGCTGGACGCCCAGGGCCGGCGTCATGTTGTGCAGCTCCGGCATGCCGTTGGCCTTCGGGCCCTGGAAGCGGACGACGGCGACGAAATCGCGGTTCAGCTCTCCGCGCCGGTGGGCGGCGATGAGCTCGTCCTGGTCGTCGAAGACCACAGCCGGCGCTTCGACGACGAGGTGCTCGGGCTTCACGGCCGAGGTCTTGATGACGGCGCGGCCCAGCGGACCTGACAGCAGGCGAAGGCCGCCCTCCGACTGGAAGGGATCGTCCACCGGACGCAGCAGGTCCCGGTCGAGGGAGGCGGCCGTCCCCTCGCGCCAGACCAGGTCGGTGCCATCCAGGAAGGGCTCGGCCATGTAGCGGCGCAGGCCCGGGCCGGCGACGGTCATGACGTCCTCGTGGGCCAAACCGGCGTCGAGCAGCTGGCGGACCACGAAGGCCATGCCGCCGGCGGCGTGGAAGGCGTTCACGTCCTCGCTGCCGTTCGGGTAGACCCGAGCGATCAGGGGCGTGATGCGGGACAGGTCGTCGAAGTCCTCCCAGGTGATGACGATGCCGGCCGCCCGCGCCATGGCCACCAGGTGCAGGGTGTGGTTGGTCGAGCCGCCGGTGGCCAGCAGGCCGGCCAGGGCGTTGACCACGCTCTTCTCGTCGAACACGGCCGACATGGGGATGTAGTCGTTGGTCCCGTCGCGGATCTCCACCGCGCGCCGAGCGGCCGCGGCCACCAAGGCGTCACGCAGCGGCGTGTTGGGCTGGATGAAGGCGGAGTTGGGCAGGTGCAGGCCCGTCATCTCCATCATCATCTGGTTGGAGTTGGCGGTGCCGTAGAAGGTGCAGGTGCCGGGCCCGTGGTAGGACTTCATCTCGGAGTCCAGCAGCTCCTCGCGGGTGGCCTTGCCCTCGGCGTAGAGCGCGCGGGTGCGGGCCTTCTCGGCGTTGGAGATGCCGCTGGTCATCGGCCCGCCGGGGACGAAGATCACCGGCAGGTGGCCGAACGCCAGGGCGCCGATCGTCAGGCCCGGCACGATCTTGTCGCAGATGCCCAGCATCAGCGCGGCGTCGAAGGCGTCGTGGGTCAGCGCCACCGCCGTCGACATGGCGATCACGTCGCGGCTGAACAGCGACAGCTCCATGCCGGGCCGGCCCTGGGTGACGCCGTCGCACATGGCCGGCACGCCGCCGGCGAACTGGGCCGTGGCCCCGACCTCGCGCGCCGCGTGCTTGATGATGGCGGGGAACCGCTCCAGCGGCTGGTGGGCGCTGAGCATGTCGTTGTAGCTGGAGACGATCGCCAGGTTGGGGGCGGTGGGGTCGCGCATCCGCTGCTTGTCGCCCTCGCCCACGGCGGCGAAGGCGTGGGCGAAGTTGGCGCAGGAGAGCTTGGCCCGGCCGGGCCCGGCGTGACGGGCCGCGTCCATCCGCGCCAGGTAGTCGGCCCGGCTCTCGCGGCTGCGCTCGACGATGCGCTCTGTGACCTCGGCCGTGACGGGATGCATCCGCTTACCTCAGTGGCTCGGCGCCCAGAGCACGCGCAGGCGCTCATGGGCGAGTACGGCGCGCACCGGCAGGTCCTCTCCCGCCTGGGCGCGCGCGACCACCTGCCGCTTAGCGTCCCCTGCGATCAAGAGGAAGATGGCCCGGGAATTCAGCAGGGCGGCGAGGGTGAGGGTGACGCGGGGCAGCGGCGGGGAGCCCAGACCCGCCTCCACCGGCAGGACCAGCTTCGGCGTGGCCGGATCCATGCCCTCGTCGAGGGCGGCGCTGCCCGGAATCAGGGAGGCGACGTGGCCGTCCTCGCCCATGCCGAGCAGCACGGCGTCGAAGGGCAGCAGGGCCTCGAGCGCCGCCTCGTGCGCGGCCGGCCAGAGCGGCAGGACGTGGGCCTTGGCGGCCTCGCCGACCAGCAGGCGCTCGCGCACCTGCCGCAGGTTGGAGTCGGGCGAGGCCTCGTCGACGCAGCGCTCGTCGGAGAGGGTGACGATCACCCGGGCCCAGTCGACCCTGGCGGCGCGCAGCCGGTCGTAGACCGGGCCCGGCGAGCGGCCGCCGGTCGCCACCAGCGAGGCCCGGCCACGGGTGCGCAGGCCCTGGGCCAGCCAGGCCTCCACCCCGTGGGCGGCGGCGTCGGCCAGGGCGTCCGCGGACGGATAGGTTTCGATCATTGCGGGGCTTCTAACGCCTCAAGCCGATCACGGATACGTGGGACGCAAGCTTGGCGTTGACCGCAAGCGGAACAATGGCCACGTTATTTGAGCGTCCGGTCGGGGGCCCTCCACGCCGCAGGGATAAGCGGCGGGCTTGGTGGTGGGTTGCCCATATGAAGATTGCTCAGGTCTCGCCTCTTTACGAGGCTGTGCCCCCGCGGTTCTACGGCGGCACCGAACGGGTGGTCGCGCATCTGAGCGACGCCCTCGTCGATCTTGGCCACGACGTGACCCTGTTCGCCACGGCGGAAGCGCAGACGAAGGCCAGGCTCGCGGCGGTCAGGGACCAGGCGATACGGCTGGATCCCGCGCCGCTGAAGTCCGACCTGGCCGCGCACATGACCCAGCTGGCCGAGGTGCGCCGGCGGGCTCACGAATTCGACGTGATCCACTTCCACACCGACATGATCCACTTCCCGTTCTTCGAGGACGTGGCGGAGCGCACGATCACCACCCTGCACGGGCGGCTGGACCTGAAGGACCTGCCGGAGGTCTACCGGCGCTGGAGCTACTATCCGCTGGTCTCCATCTCCACGAGCCAGCGGCGGCCGCTGGCGGCCGCCAACTGGATGGCCACCGTGCACCATGGGGTCTCGACGGACCTCTACAGGTTCAGCCCGCAGGGCCACGGATATCTTGCCTTCCTGGGCCGCATCTCGCCGGAGAAGCGGCCCGACCGGGCGATCGCGCTGGCCATCGCGGCCGGGCAACCGCTGAAGATCGCCGCCAAGGTCGACAATGCCGACCGCGCCTATTTCGACGAGAAGATCGAGCCGCTGATGCACCACCCGCTGGTGGAGTACGTGGGCGAGATCGGCGACGACGCGAAGTCGGACTTCCTGGGCGGGGCCGACGCCCTGCTGTTCCCGATCGACTGGCCCGAGCCGTTCGGCCTGGTGATGATCGAGGCGATGGCCTGCGGCACGCCGGTGATCGCCTACGACTGCGGCTCGGTGCGCGAGGTGGTGGAGAACGGGCTGACCGGCTTCATCGTCAGCAATGACGAGGAAGCCGCCCAGGCCGTGGAGCGGGCCAGGGTGCTCGACCGGGCGGCGGTCCGCCGGCGCTTCGAGGAGCGGTTCTCGTCCACCGCGATGGCCAGGCGCTACCTCGACCTCTACACCCGGCTCACCACGCCGGTGCGGGCCCAGTGGGCGCTGCCGGAGGCGGCGGAGGCGTGAACGACATCGCGCCGGACCTCGAGGCGCCGCTCGAGTGGGGAGAGATCGAAGAGCCGCGGACGCCGCAGCGGCTCTTCCCGCTCAAGGACCGCGACACCTTCATGGTGGCCGACAGCTACGGCGACGTGTGCGGCGCGGGCGACGGGCTGTTCCACGACGACACCCGCATCCTGTCGCACTGGCGGATGCTTCTGGGACCGCGGCCGCCGACGCTGCTGGCCGGCGCGATCACCCAGGACAACGTGGTCTTCACCTTCCACGGCCTGAACAAGGCCATGCCGGCGCCCGGCGGGCCGGCGGGACCGCCCGGGGTGCTGCACATCGAGCGGTCCCGGTTCCTGTGGGAGGAGCGGCTCTACGAGCGGCTGACCATCGTCAACTACAGCCATGCCGTGGTGATCCTGCCGCTGGTGTTCGAGTTCGACGCCGACTTCCGCGACATGTTCGAGGTGCGCGGCGCCAAGCGGCCGAGGCGCGGCCGGCGCCACGAGCCGGAGGTGGGCGAGCGCAGCGTGCGGTTCCGCTACGAGGGACTGGACGGGGTGGAGCGCACCAGCGTGATCGCCTTCTCCGACCCGCCGGCCCGCCTGGGCGCGCACCGGGCGGAGTTCATGTACGCCCTGCCCGGCGAGGGACGCATCGAGCTGCACATGGAGATCGCGGCCCAGGCGGCCGTCCCGCCGACGCGCGAGCGGTACCGCGGCGCCATGGCGCGGGCCAGGTTCGCCATGCGGGCGCGCAGCCGGCGCGGCGCGCGCCTGCGCAGCGGCGGGCGACTGTTCAACGACTGGATCGAGAAGTCCCGGGCGGACCTGGCGCTGCTGACCACCCCGATGGACACCGGGCCCTACCCCTATGCCGGCATCCCGTGGTTCTCGACGGCCTTCGGGCGCGACGGGATCATCACCGCCTGGCAGATCCTCTGGTTCGACCCCAGCCTGGCGAAGGGGGTGCTGACCTACCTGGCGACACATCAGGCGGAGGTGGCCTCGGCGTTCCGCGACAGCCAGCCTGGCAAGATCATGCACGAGACCCGCCGCGGCGAGATGAGCGCGCTCGGCGAGGTGCCCTTCGGCCGCTACTACGGCGGGGTCGACACCACGCCGCTGTTCGTGGGGCTGGCCGGCGCCTACCTGGAGCGGACGGGCGACAAGGCGCTGATGGAGACCTTGCGGCCGGCGCTGGAGCGGGCGGCGAACTGGGTGGCGCGGGCCTGCGACGCCAATCCGCACGGCCTGCTGGACTATGCGAGGGGGGCGGAGAGCGGCCTCTCGAACCAGGGCTGGAAGGACTCCGGCGATTCCGTCTTCCACGCCGACGGCCGCTTCCCGAAGGGGCCGATCGCGCTCGTCGAGGTGCAGGGCTACGCCTACGCCTGCTTCCAGACCATGGCGCGCTTCGCCGAAGCCCGCGGCGACAAGGCCGCCGCCGAGGCCTGGGCGTTCCGGGCGGAGAAGATCCGCGAGGTCGTCGAGCGGCTGTTCTGGATGGAGGACCAGGGGTTCTACGGCATCGCGCTGGACGGCGCGGGCGAGCTCTGCCGGGTGCGGGCGTCGAACCCGGGCCACCTGCTGTTCACCGGCCTGCCGTCGCCGGAGCGGGCCGCGCGTGTGGCCGAGACGCTGCTGTCGCCGGCGTTCGCCTCCGGCTGGGGCGTGCGGACCCTGGCGACGGGCCAGGCCCGCTACAATCCCATGAGCTACCACAACGGCTCGGTCTGGCCGCACGACACCGCGCTCTGCGCCATGGGCCTGTCGCGCTACGGCGAGCGCGAGGGAGTGGCGCGGCTGACCTCCGGCCTGTTCGAGGCCGCGGTGCAGATGGAGATGCGCCTGCCGGAGCTGTTCTGCGGCTTCCCCCGGGTGCCGGGCGAGCCGCCGGTCCCCTACCCCGTCGCCTGCCTGCCGCAGGCGTGGGCCGCGGGCAGCGTGTTCATGATGCTGCAGGCTTGCCTGGGGATCCGCGTCGACGGGCTGGCCGGCGAGGTGGAGATCCGCGACCCGCACCTGCCCATCGGCATCGACCACTTCCGCATCGACGGGCTGCAGGTGGGCGAGCGGAAGATCACCCTCGACTTCAGCCAGCACAAGAAGCGGGTTGTGGTGCGCACCGACAACCGCCAGGTGAAGGTGCGGGCGTCCTATCCCGAGCGCTAGCGCCTGGGCGTGTGGGCCAGGCGCAGGATGTTGGCGGCGCCGGGCGAGCCCATGGGCAGGCCGGCGAGGATTAGGACGCGCTGGCCGGGCGGGGCGAGGCCGGTCTCGACGGCCTGCTCGACAGCGACACGGGCCAGGTCCTCCGGATCGAACAGCTCGGGCACCACGCGCGGTTCGACGCCCCAGGAAAGCGCCAGCCGGCGCGCCGTCGACAGGTTGGGCGTCAGCGCCAGAGTCGGCTGCAGCGGCCGCTCGCGGGCCAGCCGCAGGGCCGTCTGGCCGGTGGTGGTAAAGGCGGCCAGGCAGGCGGTGGACGCGGCTTCCGCCGCGCGGCGGGCGGCGGCCACCAGGGCGTCGGCGTCGGCGTCCTCGACGGGGTACTCGGCGCGCATCAGCTCCGGCCAGCGGGGGTCGCGCTCCACCCGGGTGATGATGCGGTCCATGATCGAGACCGCCTCGATGGGGTAGTCGCCGACGGCGCTTTCGGCCGACAGCATCAGGGCGTCGGCGCCCTCGTAGACCGCGCCGGCCACGTCGGAGGCCTCCGCCCGGGTGGGGGTGGGCGAGCTGGTCATGCTCTCCAGCATCTGGGTGGCCACGATCACCGGGATGCCGCGCAGGCGGGCGGCGCGGATCAGCTGCTTCTGGACGACCGGCACGTCCTCGGGGTTCAGCTCCACGCCGAGGTCGCCGCGCGCCACCATGATCGCCTCGGAGAGGTCGAGGATCTCGTCCAGGACGTCGAGCGCCGCCGGCTTCTCGATCTTGGCCAGCACGCCGGCGCGGCCGTTCACGATGCGGCGCAGCTCGGCCATGTCGGCGGCGCGCTGGACGAAGGAGAGCGCCACCCAGTCGACGCCCTGGCTGAGCGCGAAGTTGAGGTCCGCGCGGTCCTTGTCCGTGAGCGCCGGGATCGGGATGGCGAGGCCCGGCAGGTTCAGGCCCTTGTGATCGGAGAGCTGCTCGCCGGCCTCCACCACCGTGTCGGCGAAGTCGGGCCCGTGCTTGACGACCCGCAGGCGGACCTTGCCGTCGTCCAGCAGGACCAGGGCGCCGGAGCGCAGGGCGGCGAACACCTCCGGGTGCGGCACGCCGATGCGGCTGGCGTCGCCGGGCGCGGACTTCAGATCGAGGCGCAGGTCCTGGCCGGCCTTCAGCCGGATCACCCCGTCGGCGAACTCGCCCAGGCGCAGCTTGGGGCCCTGCAGGTCGGCCAGCACCGCCAGCGGCCGGCCCAGGGCCTGCTCGGCCTGCCGCACCGCCAGGATCGTGCGGGCGTGGTCGGCATGGGCGCCATGGCTGAAGTTCACCCGGAAGACGTCGGCGCCTACGGTGGCGAGCTCCCGGATCTTCGCCGCCTCTCGGGTGGCGGGGCCGAGGGTGGCGACGATGCGGGCGCGGCGGGCTCGGATCATGGCGTTCGTCTACAGGGTGCGCGTTCCGACGCAAGGGTCGAAGAGCCGACGCAGGCTTGACCGTGGAGCCAAGCCTGCCAAAGGGACGTTTAGCTCCACGGGCACGGCGAGGGGCGATCAGCTGACGATGTTCGAAGCACGGGGAAACCGCGGATTGAACCAGACGGTCGACCTGTTCCCGATCGGCAACTGCACCGCCAGCGCGCTGGTCGACCGGGCGGGGCGCTTCGTGTGGGCCTGCGTGCCCAGGGTGGACGGCGACCCGTTCTTCTCCGCCCTGCTGCACGGCCGCGACCCCAACGACGAGATCGCCCAAGGGCTGTGGGACGTGCAGGTCGAGGACTGCGCCGGGGTGGAGCAGGCCTACATCCGCAACACGCCGATCCTGCGCACCGAGATCACCGACGCGGCCGGCGGGGCGCTGGAGATCATCGACTTCTGCCCGCGCTACCGGCAGCACGGGCGGACCTACCGGCCGCTGGCGTTCGTGCGGCTGATCCGGCCGCTCAGGGGCGTGCCCAGGATCCGCGTGCGGCTGCGGCCGACCGCGAACTACGGCGAGCACCCGGCGGCGATCACCTTCGGCTCGAACCACATCCGCTATGTGGGCGCCGAGACCCTGCGGCTGACCACGGACGCGCCGGTGAGCCACATCGTCGAGGAGCGCACCTTCCGGCTGGAGGAGCCGATCAGCATGTTCCTGGGCCCCGACGAGGGGTTCGACGCCGACGTCTCCACCCGCTGCGCGCAGATGCTGCGGGAGACCACCGACTACTGGAAGGCGTGGGTGCGGACGCTGGCCGTGCCGCTGGAGTGGCAGTCGGCGGTGATCCGCGCGGCGATCACCCTGAAGCTCTGCGCCTACGAGGAGACCGGGGCGATCGTGGCGGCGCTGACCACCTCGATCCCGGAGCACGCCGACGACAGCGGCAAGGCGCGCAACTGGGACTACCGCTACTGCTGGCTGCGCGACGCCTACTACGTGGTCCAGGCGCTGAACCGGCTGGGCGCGGCGGACATGCTGGAGAACTACCTCTCCTACCTGCGCAACCTGGTGGACCAGGCCTGCCGCGGGAACATGCAGCCGGTCTATGGCGCAGGCCTGCAGTTCGTGGGCGCCCAGACGGGCGACCAACCGGCGCTGCCCGGGCTGGGTCCCGCGGTCGTCGCGGACCGGTCCAAGGCCGGCCACGTGCAGCCGGTCTATGGCGTGGGGCTGGAGCCGGTGCTCACCGAGTGGATCGCGCCGCACCTCCCGGGCTACCGCGGCATGGGGCCGGTCCGGGTCGGCAACCAGGCCCACGAGCACCTGCAGCACGACGTCTATGGCCAGATCATCCTGTCGACGGTGCAGGCGTTCTTCGACGAGCGGCTGTTCCGGATGGCCAACGAGGACGACTTCCGGGCGCTGGAGGCGGTGGGAGAGCGGGCCTACGAGCTGCACGACAAGCCGGACGCCAGCCTCTGGGAGTTCCGCGGCCGCGAGGCGGTGCACACCTATTCCTCGGTGATGTGCTGGGCGGCCTGCGACCGGCTCGGCAACGCCGCCGCCAAGCTGGGGCTCACCGACCGCGCCGAGTTCTGGAACCACCGCGCGGCGCAGGTGCGCCACACCATCGAGACGCGGGCCTGGAACGAGGAGCTCGGGCGCTATGCCGCGACCTTCGGCGGCGACGAGCTTGACGCCAGCCTGCTGCAGCTCATCGACGTGCGCTTCACCTCCCCGGACGATCCGCGGATGAAGGCCACCATGGCGGCCGTGGAGGAGGGGCTCCGGCGCGGGCCGTTCATGCTGCGCTACGCGATCCCCGACGACTTCGGCGAGCCGAAGACGGCCTTCAACTTCTGCACCTTCTGGCTGATCGAGGCCCTGCACCTGTCCGGCCGCACGGCCGAGGCGCGGGACCTGTTCGAGGAGATGCTGGGGCGGCGCACCGCCGCGGGCCTGCTGTCGGAGGACATCTCGTTCTCGGGCGACGGGGAGCTGTGGGGCAACTACCCGCAGACCTATTCCCTGGTCGGGCTGATCAACTGCGCGACCCTGCTGTCCAAGCCCTGGACGAGCGCGCGGTAGGAACCTTCGCCGCGCCCGGGAGTCGTTTGGGCATGGAAACGCACCACGACCCGAAGCAAGCGCTCGAGGCGGCCGACGCCCTGATCAGCCGCATCGAGGACAGGATCGCCGACCACCTGGCGAAGAAGGGCGACAGCCTCGACGAGAAGGAAGCCTTCTACGAGATCGTCGAGATGCTGGAGACCGCGCCGGAGATCGCCACGATCCGGATGGCGCTCGGCCAGGAGCCGGAGCGCTGGGGCGAGCGGACGCCGCTCGCGAGCGCAGGCAACACCGGCTAGGCCTGTTACACGCCGCGGCAGGCCTAGTTGCACGACTCAGCGCGACAACTCTCGAAGAGCGCTAAGTCCCTGACATACAATGAGAAACATCCTCTCTCATTGTAGCGCAGCGGCGCAGCTGCGCCAAAATAAAGCTCAGTCGAGCCAGGCCCGGCCGGCGCGCTCAATGAGCGCGAAGGCGCCGGAGGGGCCCCAGGAGCCGGCGGCGTAAGGCTTGGGCGTGAGCCCCGCCTGGGCCCAGGCCTCGGCGACGCCGTCGACCCAGCGCCAGGCCTCCTCCACCTCGTCGCGACGGACGAACAGGGCGCCGTGGCCGTCGATGACGTCGAGCAGCAGGGGCTCGTAGGCGATCCGCCGGCGCTGCCCGGGCGCGGCCTTGAGCAAGGACAGCGACAGCGGCAGGGACTGCAGCCGCATGCCGCCGCGGGTGAGCCCGGGCGTCTTGTTCATGAGCGTGAGCTCGATGTCCTCGTCCGGCTGCAGGTCGATGACCAGGCGGTTGGCCTGCAGGTCGTGGCGCGCCTCGCCGTCGAAGATCGAGTGCGGCACCGGCTTGAACTGGATGACGATCTGGGTGCGGCGCTCGGGCAGCCGCTTGCCGGTGCGCAGGAAGAACGGCACGCCGGCCCAGCGCCAATTGTCGATGTCGGCCCTGAGCGCCACGAAGGTCTCCGTGCCGGTGGGCTGGCCCCGCTCCTGCTCGTAGCCGGAGGCCTGCTTCCCGCCGACGACGCCGCCGGTGTATTGGCCGCGGATCGAGGCGGCCTGCGCGTCCACGCGGGTGAAGCAGCGCAGCGAGCGCAGCACCTTCACCTTCTCGTTGCGCAACGACTCCGGGTGCATGTCGCTGGGCGGCTCCATGGCCACCAGGCACAGCAGCTGCAGCATGTGGTTCTGCAGCATGTCCCTGAGCGCCCCGTACTCGTCATAGTAGGGCCAGCGGTCGCCGACCCCTTCGGTCTCCGCGACGGTGATCTGCACGTGGTCGACGGTGAGGTTGTTCCAGAGCGGCTCGAAGAGGGTATTGGCGAAGCGAAGCGCGATGAGGTTCTGGACGGTCTCCTTGCCCAGGTAGTGGTCGATCCGGAAGATCCGGCTCTCCTCGAAGACGGCGCCCACCGCCACGTTGATCAGGCGCGAGCTCTCCAGGTCACGGCCGATCGGCTTCTCCAGCACGATGCGGCTCTCGTCGGTGGCGAGGCCGGCCGAGGCCAAGGCCACGCAGACGCGGCCATACAGGCTTGGCGACAGGGCGAGGTAGAAGATCGGCGCCTTGGCTGACTCCAGGTGAGGCTTCAGCGCCGCGACGCCTTCGGGCGTGGTGGCGTCGGCCGCCACATAGTCGACGCGGGCCGCGAAGGCCTTCCAGGCGTTTTCGTCGAGGGCCTCCGAGCGCGCGGCGAGGTCGGCGTGGACCTGCTCCAGGAAGACGTCGCGGCTCATCTCGGTCCTGGCGGTGGCCACGACCCGGAAGCCCTCGGGCAGGAACCCGTCGGCGGAGAGGAAGTAGAGCGAGGGGAGCAGCATGCGCCGCGCGAGGTCGCCGGCGCCGCCGAAGAGGACGATCACATCGGCTTGCGGCGTCTCCGCCATAGGTAGCGCTCCCCCGCGGCTCAGGTCCCGGGCGCATAGGGACAGCGGCGGATGCAACGTCAAGGCCTCTCCAGGCGTTGAGCTACATTGCCATGGCAAAGCTTGGATCACCCGCCACGCTTGTGCGTTGTGTGGCTAGTTGGGCGGGGCGTTGATGGCCTTCGAGGATCTCACCATAGGACTGCCGGCCCCTAGGCCTTTGCAGCTTGGCGAGGCGGCGCTGTTCCTTGACCTGGACGGCACGCTGGCGCCGATCGCCGCGCGTCCGCAGGATGTGCGCCCCGATCCCCGCCGCACCAGCCTCGTCCAGCGCCTGAACGAGGTGATGAAGGGCCGGCTGGCGGTGGTCAGCGGGCGCACCCTGGCCGACGTCGACCGCATCCTGGAAGGCCGCGTGACCTCGGTGGCGGCCGTGCACGGCCTGGTCCGGCGCTCGCCCGACGGCGTGGTGCAGGAGGCCCAGCCGCACCCCGCCCTGCCCTACGCCTTCGAGCGGTTCGAGGAGTTCGCCGCCCGCGATTCCGGGCTGATCGTCGAGGAGAAGGGCCTGTCGGTGGCCCTGCACTACCGCCTGGCCCGGCCCCACGCCCACCCCGCGCGGCTGCTCGCCTGCGAGATCGCCGAGGAGACCGGGCTCACCCTGCAGAGCGGCGACATGGTCGAGGAGCTGCGCACGCCAGGTCCGACGAAGGGCGACAGCGTCCAGAGCTTCCTCGACAAGAAGCCGTTCGCCGGCTGCACGCCGGTGTTCATCGGCGACGACGCCACCGACGAGCACGGCTTCGAGGCCGTGCATGCCGCCGGCGGCTACGGCGTCCTGGTGGGGCCGCCGCGCGAGACCCACGCCCGCTTCCGGCTCGCGGGGGTGGAAGAGGTGCTCTCCTGGCTAGAGGCCTCCCTATGACGAGGCTGATCGTCGTCTCCAACCGCGTGAGCCCGCCCAACTCGAAGGGCGAGGAGACCGTCGGCGGGCTGGCCATGGCCCTGGCCGCGGCCCTGCGCGAGTACTCGGGCCTGTGGTTCGGCTGGAGCGGCAAGACCACGCCGGACTTCACCGGCCAGCTGCAGATGATGAAGATCGACGGGGTCACCACGGCCACCATCGACATCGCCGAGGACGACTACGACGAGTACTACAACGGCTACGCCAACAAGACGCTCTGGCCGCTGCTGCACTACCGCACCGACCTGACGGCCTACGACCGCGCCTATGGCGAGGGCTACGAGCGGGTCAACAAGCGGTTCGCCGAGACGCTTCGTCCGCTCATCGAGAAGGACGACCTGATCTGGATCCACGACTACCACCTGATCCCGCTGGGGCGGGAGCTCAGGAAGCTGGGCGTGAAGAACCGGATCGGCTTCTTCCTGCACGTGCCGTGGCCGGCCTACCAGATCTTCACGACCCTGCCGGGGCACCGCAAGCTGGTGCAGGCGATGTTCGACTACGACCTGGTGGGCTTCCACACCCACGAGTACCAGCAGGCCTTCGAGGAATATGTGCTCACCGAGGCCGAGGGCGTCCAGATGCCCAACGGCTGCCTGAAGTGCTTCGGCCGCACCGTGAAGGTGGGCCACTTCCCGATCGGCATCGACGCCGCCGACTTCGCCCGCATGATGAAGAGCGCCCGGGCCAGCCGGATGCGGGACATCATGACCGCCTGCACCGTCTTCCGCAGCCTGATCGTGGGCGTCGACCGGCTGGACTATTCCAAAGGGCTGGAGGAGCGGTTCATCGGCTTCGAGCGGCTGCTGGCCGACAATCCGGACCTCAGGCGCGAAGTCCTGATGCTGCAGATCGCACCTGTCAGCCGCGAGGGCGTCGAGGCCTACCAGGAGATCCGCGGGCGGCTGGACGCGCTGTCGGGCCGGATCAACGGCGAGTTCGCCGACGTGGACTGGCAGCCGTTCCGCTATGTGAACAAGAACTACCGCCGCGACGAGCTGGCCGGGATCTATGGCGCGGCCCGCGTGGGCCTGGTGACGCCGCTGCGCGACGGCATGAACCTGGTCGCCAAGGAGTTCGTGGCCGCCCAGAACCCGGACGATCCCGGCGTGCTGGTGCTCTCCCGCTTCGCCGGCGCGGCCCGGCAGCTGAAGGAAGCGCTGCTGGTCAATCCGAACAGCCCGGAGGAGATGGCCGACGCCCTCAAGCGGGCGCTGACCATGGACAAGCCGGAGCGAATCCGGCGCTGGCGCGCTCTCTACGACAACGTCCAGCGCGAGGACGTCACCGCCTGGCGGGACGCCTTCGTCAACGAGCTCGCCGGCGTGGAGCCGAGGCGGACCGCGCTGGCCAGCTGACGGAGGGTCCTTGGCCGAGGCCGACAAGAAGCTCACCCGCTACCGCCAGATGCGGGACTTCTCGCAGACCGCGGAGCCCGCGGGCGCGGAGAAGACCAAGCCTTCGAACCGCCTGCGCTTCGTGATCCAGAAGCATGCGGCCACGCGCCTGCACTACGACTTCCGCCTGGAGCTGGACGGCGTCTTCCTGTCCTGGGCGGTGACCAAGGGCCCTTCGCTCAATACGGCCGACCGGCGCCTGGCCGTGCAGACCGAGGACCACCCGCTCGACTACGGCGACTTCGAAGGCACCATCCCCAAGGGCCAGTACGGCGGCGGCACGGTGATGCTGTGGGACCGCGGCTACTGGGAGCCGCAGGGCGACGCCCACGCCATGCTCAAGAAGGGCGACTTCAAGTTCCGCCTCGACGGCGAGCGGCTGCAGGGCTCGTTCGTGCTCGTGCGCATGAAGAAGCGCGACTTCGAGAAGAAGGAGAACTGGCTCCTCATCAAGCACCATGACGGCCACGAGTTGGACGAGGCCGGGCCGGTGGAGACGGAGCTGACCTCGATCGCCTCGGGCCGCACCATGGAGGAGATCGCCGCGGGCAAGGGCAAGGGCCCCAAGCCGTTCATGACCGGCGGCAAGGCGCGGGCCTCGGCCAAGGCGGTGTGGCAGTCCAACCGCGCTGAGAAGCAGGCCACGGAGGAGAAGCCGCGGGCCGCCGCGGCGCTGAAGGCGGCGCCGCCGCCGAAGCTGAAGGCCGCCGCCCTGCCCGGCTTCGTGCCGCCGGAGCTGACCAAGCCGGTGGACCGGCCGCCGCCGGGCGCCGGCTGGGGCCACGAGATCAAGTTCGATGGCTATCGGCTGCAGCTTCGGGTGCAGAAGGGCAAGGCCACCGTGAAGACCCGCAAGGGCCTCGACTGGAGCGGCAAGTTCAAGGAGATCGCGCTCGACGCCGGCAAGCTGCCCGACGGCATCTATGACGGCGAGGCCTGCGCGCTCGACCACAACGGCTCGCCGGACTTCCCGGCGCTCCAGGCGGCCATCTCCGACGGCAAGACGAAGGACCTGATCTACTTCGCCTTCGACGTGATGTTCCTGGACGGCGAGGACCTGCGCCAGCTGCCCTTGCGGGAGCGCAAGGCGCGGCTGAAGGCGGCGCTCGACGACGCGGGCAAGAAGGTGTGGCCGCGGATCCGCTACGTCGACCATTTCGAGACGGCGGGCGACGCGGTCCTTCAATCGGCCTGCCGGATGAGCCTGGAAGGCATCGTCTCCAAGCGGCTCGACGCGCCCTACCGCTCCGGCCGCAGCGAGAACTGGGTGAAGGCCAAGTGCCGCGCCGGGCACGAGGTGGTGATCGGCGGCTGGAGCGGCGAGGCTGGCCAACTGCGCTCGCTGCTGGTGGGCGTCTACCGCGACGACAAGCTGGTCTACGTCGGCCGGGTCGGCACCGGCTTCGGCCGCGACACGGTCGCCCGGGTGCTGCCCAGACTGCAGAAGGTCGCCGCCGAGAAGAGCCCCTTCACCGGCCCTAACGCGCCGAAGAAGGAAGCGAACCTGAACTGGGCCAGGCCCGAGCTGGTGGCCGAGATTGAATTCGCGGGCTTCACCGGCGGCGGCATGGTCCGGCAGGGGGCCTTCAAGGGCCTGCGCGAGGACAAGCCGGCGCAGGAGGTGGAGGCCGAGACGCCGATGCCGGTGGACTCCGAGCTCGCCGAGCCGACGCCGAAGAAGGCGACCGCGAAGTCCTCCATCGTGAAGGCGCCCTCGTCCGACGCCGTGGTGATGGGCGTGGTGATCTCCAACCCCAACAAGGCGCTGTGGCCCGACGACGGGACCGGCAAGCCGATCACCAAGCTGGAGCTCGCCCGCTACCTGGAGACGGTGGGCCCCTGGATGATGCGGCACATCGAGGGCCGGCCGTGCTCGATCATCCGCACGCCGGACGGCATCAATGGCGACCAGCGGTTCTTCCAGCGCCACGCCGGCAAGGGCTCCTCGGCCCTGATCACCGAGGTCGAGGTGTTCGGCGACCACAAGCCGTACCTGCAGCTCGACCGCATCGAGGCGCTGGCCGCCATGGCCCAGATCGGGGCCGTCGAGTACCACCCGTGGGGCAACCAGCCCTACACGCCCGAGGTCCCGGGGCGGCTGATCTTCGACCTCGACCCGGACGAGGACATCCCGTTCGAGCGGGTGATCGAGGGGGCGCTGACGGTGAAGGCGAAGCTCGAGGAGCTGGGCCTCGTGCCGTTCTGCAAGACCACCGGCGGCAAGGGCCTGCACGTGGTCACCCCGCTGAAGGGCGGGAAGGGCCAGATCGACTGGAAGATCGCCAAGAAGTTCGCCCAGGACGTCTGCCTGGAGATCGCCGCGCGCGAGCCTGCGAAGTACGTGGTCAACATGGCCAAGGCCAAGCGGGTGGGCCGGATCTTCCTCGACTACCTGCGCAATGACCGGATGAGCACGGCGGTGGCGCCGCTGTCGCCGCGGGCGCGGCCGCTGGCGCCCGTGTCGTTCCCGATCACCTGGGACCTGGTGAAGCCGGGCCTCGACCCGAAGAATTGGACGATCCGCACGGCGCCGGCGCTCTTGAAGAAGACCAAGGCCTGGGCCGACTACTTCGACAGCGAGCGGCCGCTGGAGCCCGCGATCCGGAAGCTGGGGCGATGAGCATGGGCAAGTGGGTCGGCATCCTGCTGGTGGCCATGATCGGCCTGGCGATCGTGGGGTTCGTGGTGGACGCGCTGCGGTTCTTCGCCGGCGCGGCGTTCGTGGTCTGCCTGCTGGTGCTGATCGGGCGGATGGTGATGGGGAAGAAGACGTAGGGCCTGTCCCTCTCCCGCTCCCTCTCCCTCTCCCGCTTGCGGGAGAGGGCCGGGGTGAGGCCCGGCTGGGCTGACTCCGGATGCCGGCACAAGGGCCGGCGGCCGGCCCGCTCGCACAGGGCCCTTGACCCGCCATCCGGCGCACCGCCGCTGCACGAGCCGGTCTTCACCCCTGCCCCTCTCCCGCCTCGGCGGGAGAGGGGGGGAGAACGCCCGACACATTCCGGAAACCTGGGGGCGCTAGCGGTTCGAAAACTCAGTACTTGGGGGAAACCGCATGTTCCGTCGCGCGCTTGTCGCCGCCGCCCTTTGCGTGGGCGTGCTGTCCACCTCGCAAGCCGTCGCGCAGGCGCCGCAGGCGGCACAGCCGCCCCGCTACCAGGCGCAGACCGCGGCGCCGGCCGGCGAGCCGCAGGTGGTGAAGGTCAGGCAGGGCGCGCTGAAGGGCAGCGTCGCGAACGGCGTGGCCTATCACCTGGGCATCCCCTTCGCCGCGCCGCCGGTGGGTGACCTGCGCTGGCGGCCGCCGCAGGCCGCGGCGGGCTGGACCGGCGAGCGTGACGCCACCAAGGCCGGCGCCGTCTGCCAGACCAATGAGGACTGCCTGTTCCTGAACGTGGTCCGGCCCGCCGGCGCCAGGAAGGGCCAGAAGCTGCCGGTGATGGTGTGGATCCACGGCGGCGCCTTCGTCACCGGCACGTCCATGGGCGCGTTCGGCGGCGACACCGAAGGCAGCGAGTTCGCCAGGAAGGGCATCGTCCACGTCAGCGCCAACCACCGCCTGGGCCGCCCGGGCTGGTTCGCCCATCCCGCGCTGACCCGCGAGGGGCATGGCGCGAACTACGGCCAGATGGACCAGATCGCGGCCTTGAAGTGGGTGCAGGCCAATATCGCCGACTTCGGCGGCGACCCGAAGAACGTCACCATCTATGGCGAGAGCGCCGGCGGCATCGCGGTGCTCTACCTGATGGGGACGCCGCAGACGAAGGGCCTGTTCCACAAGGCCATCGCCCACTCGAGCTTCGGCCGGGGCGAGCCGACGCCGCTGAAGGTGGCCGAGGAGACCGGGGTGAAAGTGGCCGAGGCCGCCGGCGTGAAGGGCTCCGACGCCGCCGCCGCCGCGGCCCTGCGCAAGCTGCCGCTGTCGGCGATCGCGCCGCAGGGCGGGCTGTCGGCGCCGGGCCGGCCGTTCCCGATCCTGGACGGCGACACCATCACCGCCTCGATCGCCGACACCTTCAAGGCCGGGCGCGAGCACAAGGTCCCGCTGGTGATTGGCGGCAACAGCCACGAGGCCAGCCTGACGCGGCCGACCGCGGCGATGCTGGACGCGATGCCGGAGGCCCAGCGCGCGGCGGTGACCAAGGCCTTCGACCCGCAGGGCTCGGGCGACAAGGCCCGCATCATCAACGACTACGTCACGGTGCGATCGATCACCGAGCCGGACCGGTTCATCGCGCGGCTGCACGCGAAGAACGGCGCGCCGACCTGGGTCTACTACTTCTCCTACGTCCCGGCGGCGGAGAGGGCGCGCAAGCCCTACGGCGCCGGCCACACCGACGAAATCCGCTTCGTGTTCGGCAGCCCGCGCAACAGCTTCGCGCCGGAGGACCTGCCGCTCTCCAACGCGATGAACACCCATTGGGCGAACCTCGCCAAGAAGGGCGATCCCGGCGCGCCGTGGCCGAGGTTCACCCTGGCGCGGGAAGCCCAGATCGAGTTCGGCGCCGACGGGCCGCAGCCGCGGGAGCGGTTCCTGAAGGACTGGCGCGACGCCGTGGAAGCCGAGTACGCGGCGCCGGCGAGGTGATCAGCGCTTGATCACGCTGATGTCGCCGTTGCGCTCCACCCACGCCTCGGCGACGTCCTTGCAGTCGAGCACGCCGCCTTCGCGCAAGGCTTCCTCGAGGTCGTGCTCGCCGATGCCGTGACGGCGCATGGCCTTGTGGTCGGGCTCGCCGTTCTGGACGATCCGCACCGGATTGCCCTTCAGCAGCGGCCCCAGCGGCCGGACGTGGGTGGCGAGCGCGACCAGGGCCGCGTGCAGCGCCACCAGCAGCGTCGTCGCCAGCAGGGTCTCCCAGAACGGCGCCGTGCCGGTCAGCGCCCGGCTGAGGTTCGAGCCGATGATCACCGACAGGATGATGTCGATGGCGCCCCACTTGCCGAACACCCGCTTGCCGGCGACGCGCACCAGCGCCAGGCCGAACAGCAGGATCAGCCCAGCGCGGACGCACATCTGCCACCAGCTGATGTCGTCCTTCTGCCCGAGCAGCTGGACCGAGAGGTCGGCGAGGCCGTCCATGGCTTAGGGCGTTCAGGCGCGCTTCTTGGCCGGCGTCTTCTTGGCGGCAGGCTTCTTGGCGGTCGACTTAGAGGTGGAGGCGGCCTTGCGGGGCGTGGCCTTGCGGCGTTCGCCGCCGCCGGAGGTCTGGCCCAGGCTGCGCTTGAGGGCCTCCATAAGGTCGATGACCTCGGCCTCCTTGGGCTCCTGCGGGGCGGTGACGGTGGCGCCCTTCTCCTTCTCCTTGATCAGGGCCCGCAGCGCGTCCTCGTAGCGGTCGGTGAACTGGCTGGGGTCGAAGGGGCCCTCCAGCTGGTCGATGATCTTGGCGGCGATCTCGATCATCTGGGCCGGCGGCTTCACCGCGGGGATGTTCCCGAAGATCTCCTTGGTGTCCTTCACCTCGCGCTTGTTGCGGATGGTGTAGGCGAGGATGCCCTTCTCCTTGGCCTCGAGCGCCATCAGCCGCTCGCGCTGGTGCATCACCAGGCGGCCGAGCGCCACGCGCCCCTCCTTCTTCATCGCCTCGCGGATGACGGTGAAGGCCTCCACGGCCATCTCGCCGTCCGGGGCCAGGAAGTAGGGGTCGTTCCAGTAGAGGCGGTCGATCTCGTCCTCGCCGACGAACCGCTCGATATCCAGGGTGCGGGTGGTGGGCAGGCGCACCGCCTTGATCTCCTCGTCGGTGACGACGACGTAGCGGCCCTTCTCGATCTCGTAGCCCTTGACGATCTCGGAGCGCTCCACGGGGCCGGTCTCCGGGTCGGTGGGGATCATCCGGATCCGGTTGTGGGTGTCCTTGTGCAGCATGTTGAAGTGCACCTCGCCGGTGCGCGAGGTGGCGGTGTAGAGCGCCACCGGGCAGCTCACGAGGGACAGTCGCAGGTAGCCCTGCCAGGTGGGGCGCGTGGCCATGCCGGTCTCCGGAGGCAAATTCCAGAGTCCGGAAACGCCGGGGTTGGCGATTCAGTTCGTTACTTTAGGCCCAGCGTCGGCAGCGCCGCCGTCTCCTGGGCGTCGAGCTGGACCTTGCGGAAGTTCGCCCGCAGGCCGGAGCTGGCGCCGAACTCCATCAGCTGGTCCCTGGCGGGGTCGTAGGCGGGCCAGGCCTGGCCGCCGCAGCGCGGGACGGAGGTCTTGGCGAATGAGACCCAGCAGGCGTGCATGAGGCTCGCCAGCCGCTTGTCCTCCTCCGAGACGACGCTCATCGGCGTGCGCCGGCCCCAGTATTCGAACACGTAGGGGATCTCGGCGGCGTGGGCGGCGGTGGTGGTCCCGGGGCGCATGCGCGTGGCGACATAGCTGAAGTGGTAGAGCCAGGCGGGCCTGCCGGGCGCGGCCCTGGCGGCCACCCAGCGGGCGGGGCCGCCGAACACCCGGTCGGTGAAGACGGCGCGGGCCAGCCGCTCGTCGCCGGCCGAGGCCTCGTCCCTGTAGATCGCGCGGGTGGTGGCGGGGATGGCGGCCACCTGCTGCGGGCTGACGCGCGGGCCCATCAGGCTGTCCTCGCCGGAGTTCCAGCCGATGATCAGCGGCACGTCGTCGAAACGGCCGCGGGCCAGCGCCTGGGTCGCCGTCTCGGTCATCAGCCGGCCGTCCACAAAGGGGGCGTAGTTCATGCTGACGGGGGTGAGCTTTTCCATCGGGATGGCGCGCAGCTCGGCGGCCGTGGCGCCGGAGAGCCCCGCCTTCTGCAAGGCCTCGGCGCCCTGCTTCTCCTTGGCCGCCAGGTCGAGGGGCTCGAACCAGCCCAGCCCCGACTGGACGATGGCCTTGCGGTAGAGGCCCTTGGCCTTGGGCGTGGCCAGCACGGCCAGGGTGGACATGCCGCCGGCGCTCTCGCCGAAGACGGTGACGTTCTTCGGATCGCCGCCGAAGGCGCGGATGTTCCGCTGCACCCACTGCAGGGCCGCGACCTGGTCCATTAGGCCGTAGTTGCCGAGCGGCTCGCCGGGCTTCGCAGCCTTGGTCAGCGCCGGGTGGGCGAAGTAGCCGAACGGGCCCAGCCGGTAGTTGATCGAGACCAGCACCACCCCGTCACGGGCGAAGTTGGAGCCGTCGTAGACCCAGCCGGCGCCGGTGCGGTGGCTGCCGCCGTGGATCCAGACCATCACGGGCGCGCGCTTCGCGCCCTTCGGGGCGAAGACGTTGAGCTGCAGGCAGTCCTCGGAGACCGGGCCGTTGGCGCCGCCGCCGTTCGGGCTGTTGTCCGCGTTCATCGGCTGCGGGCAGGAGGGGCCGTTCTGGGTGGCGTCGCGCTGGCCGGACCAGGGCTTCGCCCGCTGCGGCGGCGCCCAGCGGAGCTGGCCAACCGGCGGGGCGGCGAAGGGGATGTTGCGGAAGACGTTGGCCCGGTCGTTGGCCTCCCCGGCCACGACGCCGGTCTCGATCTTCGCCTTCACCGGCTGGGCGCCGGCCGCGCCGGCGGCCATGAGCACGGCGGCGGCGATGAAGCTGACGATGCGGACCACGGACGGCCTCCCCTTGTTCGTTGTGGGAAGGATTCGGCGCGGGTGGTGCGCGGTCAATGGAAATCCCGGCTGCGGATCAGGCGGCCGGTGACCTTGCTGCGGACGGACGGCGCCGGCGGGACCTTTTCCGCGACCTCTCCGTCGCGCATGGCCGAGAGCTTCCAGGAGAGGTCGGTGAAGCGCTCGGCGACCAGGTGGATCACCTCGCCTTCCTTCTGCAGCTGGCCGTGGACGACAAGGAAGGACGCGCCCATCACCAGCCTGCGGTTGGCCTCGAAACAGTCGCGCCAGACCACCACGTTGGCGATGCCGGTCTCGTCCTCCAGCGTCATGAACACCACGCCCTTGGCGGTGCCCGGCCGCTGGCGCACCAGCACCAGGCCGCCCACCGCGCAGCGGCGGCGGTCGCGCATCGTGGCGAGCGCGGCGCAGGGGACCACCTTGGCGCGCACCAGCTCCTCGCGGAAGAAGCCGACGGGGTGGGCCTTCAGGGACAGGCTGGTGGTCCGGTAGTCCTCGGCCACGTGCTGCGGCTGGCTCATGAACGGCAGCTGGACCTGGGCCTCGCGGGGCGCGTTGCGGGCGATCAGGGGCGCGTCGTCCTCGGCGCCGATCTCGCCGGCCATGCCCTTCACCGCCCAGAGCGCGGCGCGGCGGTCGAGGCCCACCGAGCGGAAGGCGTCCGCCTCGGCCAGCAGCTCCAGCGAGCGGCGCGACAGCCCGGCGCGGAGCACGAAGTCCTCCACCGTGGAGGCGCCGGCCTCCCGCGCGGCCATCAGCCTGCGCGCCTCCTCCTCCTTGAGCCCCTTGACCTGGCGCAGGCCCAGGCGGACCGGCCGGTACGGCGTGCGCGGATCGTCCTTCTCCTCCAGCGTGCAGTCCCAGTCGGAGAAGGTGATGTCCGGTGCGCGGATCTCGACGCCGTGGTCGCGGGCGTCGCGGACCAGCTGGGCCGGCTGGTAGAAGCCCATGGGCTGGCTGTTCAGGAGCCCGGCCAGGAAGGCGTCTGGGTGGTGCTTCTTCACCCAGGCCGAGGCGTAGACCAGCAGCGCGAAGCTGATGGCGTGACTCTCCGGGAAGCCATAGGAGCCGAAGCCTTCGATCTGCTTGAAGCAGCGCTGGGCGAAGTCGGGATCGTAGCCGCGCGCCGCCATGCCGTTGATGAACTTGTCGCGGTACTCGTGCAGCTTGCCGTTGGCGCGGAAGGTGGCCATCGACCGGCGCAGGCCGTCGGCCTCGTCGTCGGTGAACTTCGCCGCCTCGATGGCCAGCCGCATGGCCTGCTCCTGGAACAGCGGCACGCCCAGGGTCTTGCCGAGCACCTGCTTCAGCTCGTCCTTGTCGCCGTGGTCCGGATGCGGCGCCGGCCACTCCGCCTTCTCCGTACCTTCGCGGCGGCGCAGGTAGGGGTGCACCATGTCCCCCTGGATCGGGCCGGGCCGGACGATCGCCACCTCGATGACCAGGTCGTAGAACTTCCGCGGCTTGAGGCGGGGCAGCATCGACATCTGCGCGCGGCTCTCCACCTGGAACACACCGACCGAGTCGGCGCGGCAGAGCATCTCGTAGACCTCCGGGTCGGCCTGCGGGATGTGCGCGATGTCGGTGATCCTCGTCCCGTCGGGCAGGGCGGGGAGCATCTCGAAGCTCTTGCGCAGCGCCGTCAGCATGCCGAGCGCCAGGATGTCGACCTTCATCAGGCCCAGCGCGTCGATGTCGTCCTTGTCCCACTCGATGAAGGTGCGGTCGGGCATGGCGGCGTTGCCGATCGGCACCGTCTCGTCGAGCCGGCGCTTGGTCAGCACATAGCCGCCGACGTGCTGCGAGAGATGCCGCGGGAAGCCCAGCAGCTCCTGGGCCAGGGCCGTGGCGCGGCGGATCTCCGGCGCGTCGGGATCGAGGCCCACCTGCCGGATATGCTCGTCGGGCACGCCGTCGCCGTAGGAGCCCCAGACCGTGTTGGCGAGGGCGGCGGTGATGTCCTCGGTCAGGCCCAGCGCCTTGCCCACCTGGCGGATGGCCATCCGCGGGCGGTAGTGGATCACGGTCGCCACGATGGCGGCGCGCTCGCGGCTGTAGCGCCGGTAGACGTACTGCATCACCTCCTCGCGCCGCTCGTGCTCGAAGTCGACGTCGATGTCCGGCGGCTCGCCCCGCTTCTCCGAGATGAAGCGGGAGAACAGCAGGTCCTGGTCCGGCGCGGTGGGATCGACGGCGGTGACGCCCAGGCAATAGCAGACGCAGGAGTTGGCGGCGGACCCGCGGCCCTGGCACAGGATGCTCTGGTCCCGCGCCCACTGGACGATGTCGTGGACGGTGAGGAAGTAGTTGGGGAAGCCCAGCTTCTCGATCAGGTCGAGCTCGTGGGCGACGAGCTTCTTCACCTTCTCGGGCACGCCGGCGGGATAGCGCCACTCGGCGCCCGCCCAGGCGAGGTCGCGCAGGTGCTGGATCGCGGTCTTGCCCGGAGGCACCGGCTCGTCGGGATATTCGTAGGAGAGCTGCGAGAGGTCGAAGCCGATCCGCTCGGCGATCTCGACGCTGCGCTCCACCGCGCCCGGGAAGCGAGCGAACAGCCGCGCCATCTCCTGCGGGCTCTTCAGGTGGCGCTCGGCGTTGGCCTCCAGCCTGAGCCCCGCCTCCTGGATGGTGCAGGTCTCGCGGATGCAGGTGAGCACGTCCTGCAGGGCCCGCCGCTCGGGGCCGTGGTAGAGCACGTCGTTCACCGCCACCATCGCAGCGCCGTGCGCCTGGCCCAGGGCCGCGAGACGCGAGAGACGGTTCAGGTCGCGCGCGCCGTACCTGCGTGCGCCCGCCAGCCAGACGTCGGGCAGCTCGCCGCAGATGCGGCGCAGGTCGGCCTCGAACCTCTCGTCGATCCGGTCGGGCGGAACGACCAGCACGAGCTGGCCTTCGGCGTGGGCGAGGAAGTCCGCCCAATCGAGCTCGCACCCGCCCTTCTCGGCCCGTAGCTGGCCCACGGTCAGCAGGCGGGTGAGGCGGCCGTAGGCCTCGCGGTCCGAGGGATAGACCAGCAGGCTCGGCGTGCCGTCGGCGAAGTCGAGCCGGCAGCCGGTGAGCGCGCGGATCTTCGAGCCGGCCTCGTGGCGCCGCTGCATCTCCGACCAGGCGCGCACCACGCCGGCCAGCGAGTTGCGGTCGCAGATGCCGATGGCCTCGATCCCCAGGGCGTCGGCGCCGAACACCAGCTCGCCCGGATGCGAGGCCCCGCGCAGGAACGAGAAGTTGGTGGCGGCCTGCAGCTCGGCGTAGCGGACCGTCATGTGAGGTCCGTGTGGGGGTTGAAGCAGACCTCCCAGACGTTGCCCTCGGGGTCGGCGAAGTAGCCGGAGTAGCCGCCCCACGGATGCGCCTTGGGCGTCGCCCTGACGGAGGCCCCGGCGGCCAGGGCCTCGGCGAACACGCTGTCGACCGCCTCGCGCGACGGCACGTTGTGGGAGACTACGACGCCGCCGAACCCAAAGCCTTCGGCGGAGAGACCGGCCTCGGCGGCCTGCGCCTCGCGCGGGAAAAGGCCGAGCCAGGTCCCCTCCAGCTTGAACATCACCATCTCGTCCCCGGGGGTATAGTTGGGCGTGGGGAAGCCCAGGCCGTCCCGGTAGAAGGCGACCATCTTCTCCAGGTCTCGGGCGCCGAAGGTGATCAGGCTGATCTTCGGTTTCATCGGGCTCTCCTCATCCGAACATCCCGTGCAGCCACCACTTGGCCGGCTCGCGCGGGTCGTACAGCCCGGCGCGGAAGACCCAGAAGCGCTGCCCGTCGGCGTCCTCCACCCGGTAGTAGTCGCGGACGTGGCCGACCGAGACGTCCTCGATCTGGCCCTTCCACCATTCCTCGCCGATCCGTTCCGGCCCCTCCGCCCGGCGCACCCGGTGCGTGCGGCCGCGCCAGCGGAACTGGTTGGGGGGATCGTCCGGGGTCAGCGCGATGACGGCGTCCAGCGGCTCCGGCTTGCGGAACAGGCGCACGGGCCGGGGCGCCTCCGGGTCCCACGCCCGCGCCTCGGGGGGCGGCGCGAGCGGCCGGGCGCGGCCGACCGAGAGCTCCGGCACGTGGCTTTCGACCGGCACGGCGCGCCAGACCCGGTCCTCGCCCAGGCGGTTGGCCAGCCGGTCGACCAGCGGGGCGAGCCCGTCCTCCACCGCGGCCTCGCGGCGGGCGTCGAGCTTCACCTGTCGGCCGGAGATCGGCTCCACCTCGAAGGCGGCGATGGTCACCACCTCGATTCCGAAGCCGGGGTCCACCGCCTCGACCTTGGGGACCAGGAGCTTGGCGATGCGGCCCGCGTCCCGCCCCGGCAGCGAGAGCCCGGCGGCCACCGGCAGGGCCTTGCCGTCCAGCCGGTGGTAGCAGAGCTCGAACCTGCGCGCGCCCTGGCCTTCGGCCTCCAGCCGGGCGCAGAGCCTGGCGGTGACGTCGTGTGCGACGCGGGCCATGTCCTCCGGCGCGCTGATCGGCTCGGCGAAGGCCAGCCGCGCGATCCACGGCGTCGGCGGGCGGCGGAAGGTCAGCGCCTCCTTCGCCCGGCCCAGCGCCTGGTCGAGGCGCTCCAGCGTCGCCTGTCCGAACCGGCGGCCGAGCGGGGCGCGCGGCAGCTCCATGAGCTGGCCGAGCCGGCGGAAGCCGAGACGCTCGATCTGGGCGGCGGCCTCGGCGTCCAGCCTGAGCGCCTGCGGCGGCAGGGGCGCCAGCAGGTCGGCCTGCCCGCCCGGCGGGGCGATGGTCCGGTCCCGGCCGTAGTGGGCCAGCGCCCAGGCCGCGCCCGGGGTGTCGGCGATGGCGCCGCGGAACGGCAGGCCGTTGGTTCCGAGCCGATCCAGGAAGTCGGCCAGCAGCTCGGCCTCATCGCCCCACAGGTGGGCCACGCCGGAGACGTCCAGGAACAGGCCGTCCGGCGCGTCGGCGGCCACCGCCGGGGCGAAGCGCACGCACCAGTCGACAAGGGCGCTCAGCGCCTCGGCGTCCTTCTCGGGCTCGGCCTCGGCGGTGACGAGCTCCGGCGCGATCGCCTTGGCGTCCGTCGCCTTCTGGCCGGGATAGAGCTTCAGCTGCGCGGCCTCGAGGCTCACGGCCGCGATCCTGCGCACGCCCCTCGCGGTTTCGAGGAGGGCGAAGGGCGGAGGCTCAGGCGGCGTGTCGGACGGGTTGCGCCGGCGCCAGTTCGCGATCGCCCAGGTCGGCGACCAGGCGCAGAGGATGCGCGACATCCTGCGTCTCCAGTGAATAAAGGCCCGCGGCTTCGAGCAGCCACGCGCCGGTGCGGCCGCCGCGGCAGCGTTCGAGGGTGACGGCCCAGCGCGGCGCGCCCAGGCCGAGTTCGCCGGCGGCGGGCTCCGAGGGCGCCGGGGCGACCCGCCAGCGGGTGGCGGCGGTCGAGCCGGCCGCCTCGCGCTTC
The DNA here is from genome assembly GCF_036563285.1 of Phenylobacterium sp. Taxonomy (GTDB): domain Bacteria; phylum Pseudomonadota; class Alphaproteobacteria; order Caulobacterales; family Caulobacteraceae; genus Phenylobacterium. The sequence goes on along the minus strand of NZ_DATCMR010000011.1, from coordinate 881,691 downwards.
GCCGTCCCGCCGTAGGGCCGGCGACGGATCACGAACCCGGTGGACCCCAGCTTCTCGCAGGCCAGCTGCAGGCGGCGGCCGGCGGTGAGGTCCACGGCCTCCACCTCCCCGAAGACGCACGCGACGCCGACGGTGGCGAGCGCATCCTCCATGACCGAGAGCGCGTCGGCCTCGTCGCGGGCGCAAACCTGGATCAGCTTCTCCGCCGGGAAGCCCAGCCCCGCCAGACCCGGCGCCCAGAGGTCGTCGCGGCGCACCACCCAGACCGCCTCGCCCCGCTTCGCCAGCGGCGTGGCCATGAGCGCAGCGAAAGCGGCCGGCGCGGCGGCGGTCTCCACCTCCATCCCGTCGGCTGTCAGCTCGTGCCAGCGGCCGAGCGGCAGGCCCCCGCCCGGCAGGCAGGCGTCGATCCGGTCGTTCCCGAACGGCACGGAGTCGGAGTCCGCCCGCCCGCCCGCCTCAAGGGCGGCGATCTTCGCCTTGAGGGCGGCCAGCCCTCGCGCGCGAAAATCGGACATGGCTTCAGGACTCCTTTTGTTCCATCTTTGTTCTAAACCCGGCACAGGGGGAGTCAAGTTCCCCCTCGTCCGCATTTGACGCAGGGACAGCCCCGCTCCAAGGTTCGGTATGGCGACGCTGCCCGGTCACAGAGGCGGCGCGTGGGAGGGAGACATCACCATAAGCAACGACACGTCGAACGGCGTGGGCCGCCGCGCGGTCCTGGGGGCTGCGCTGGCCGCAGGCGCAGCCATCGCCGCGCCTGCGCTGGCCCAGACGCCGCGGGCTCCGGCCCGGCCGCCGGCGGGGCTCGGCACGGGCGCGACCCCGCGCAAGCTCTTCCAGACCACCGAGACCGCCACCGGCCGGGTGATGGGCATCGCCAACGGCCCCATCTGGGAGTTCCGCGGCATCCCCTACGGCGCGCCGACCGGCGGACGGAACCGCTGGATGCCGCCCCGGCCCGCGGCGGCCTGGGGCGGGGTGCGCGAGTGCTTCGCCTTCGGCCAAATCTGTCCGCAGACCCAGTCGGACCTGCGCGGGGAATACGGCCAGCTGATCATGTGGGACCGTCACGTGGGCGGCATGGGCGAGGACTGCCTGGTCCTCAACGTCTGGACGCCCAATACCGAGCGCAGCGCGCGAAAGCCGGTGTTCGTATCGTTCCACGGGGGCGGCTTCGCCACAGGCTCCGGCAACGGCCCGGGCTTCGACGGCAAGCAGCTCGCCCTCTTCGCCGACGCGGTGGTGGTGACGATCAACCACCGGCTGGCCAGCTTCGGCTACGCCAACCTGGTGGGCGCCGGCGCGCCGGCCGAGTTCCGCTACGCCGGGGTCTGCGGCGCCATGGACATGGTCGCCTCGCTGCAGTGGGTGCGCCAGAACATCGAGGCGTTCGGCGGCGACCCCAACCGGGTGATGATCTTCGGCCAGTCGGGGGGCGGGGCGAAGACCTCGACGGTGCTGGCCATGCCGGGCGCCAAGGGCCTGTTCCATTCCGCCGCCATCCAGTCGGGCTCGGCGTTGCGGCTGGCGACGCCGGAGACCAGCGCGCAGGCCACCGAGCGGTTGATCAAGCAGCTGGGGCTCACCCGCCGCAACGCCGCCGACGCCCAGCGCCTGCCCTGGCAGCAGATCCTGGAGGCGCAGACGGCGGTGGGCGCCAACTTCTCGCCGGTGATCGGCACCGACGCCCTGCCGCACCACCCCTTCGATCCGGCCGCCCCGCCGGAGAGCCACGACGTGCCGATCATCGTCGGCACCACGCTGGAGGACGCCGCGCTCTCGCTGACCAACTTCGACCTGACGGAGGACGGGCTGCGCGCGCTGCTGGAGCAGCGCTACCCCGGCAAGGGCCGCGACCTGGTGGGGCTCTACCGGAAGTACGATCCGATCGCGACGCCGTACCTCATCCAGGCCCAGGCCGGCGGCCGGCGCAGCGCCTATACGCTGGCCACCCGCAAGAGCCAGGCGGGCGGCGCCCCGGCCTACATGTTCCAGTGGAACTGGCGCACGCCCGCCTACGACGGGAAATTCGGGGCGGTGCACGGCATCGACGTCTCCGCCTCGTTCCACTCGTACCGTGACGGCTTCTTCAACGGCACGCTTGAGGGCAAGCGGATGGCCGACCGGTTCGCTTCGGCATGGTCGTCATTCGTGCGCACGGGCAACCCGAACAACGAGCGCCTGCCGCCGTGGCAGCCCTACGACGACGCGCGCCGGGCGGTGATGATCTTCGACGACGACACGCGGGTGGACTTCAACCCGCGCGCCGAGATCCGTGCCTGGTGGGACGCCAATCCGCCGGCGCCGGGACCGCGCGGCTGAGCGCCTACTGCGGGCCCGCGGGGGCCGGCCCGCCGAAGTCGAAGCCTTCGGGCTGGCGTCGGCGGCTCGGCCCGCCGAAGGCGTAGCTGAGGCCCACGAAGACGCCGCGCTGGCTCTGCCGCTGCTCGATGCGCTGCTTCAGCGTGGGCGTGTCGAGCACCAGGTTGAACTTGAAGGTGTCGAGCACGTCCTGGGCCATGACCGTGGCCGAGAGCTTCTCGGTGAACTTGTGGCGGTAGCCGATGTTCAGCATCCCCGTGCCTTCGCGGTAGCCCTGCGGCAGGAGCTGCTTGCCGTTGGCGAACAGGTTGAACTGCACGAAGTCCTTGGCCGTCACCTGCCAATTGAGGTTCGCGCGGCCGGAGACGGAGGCGCCCGAGCGGGTGCTGGCGAAGCCCAGGTTGCGGGCCTCGATCTCGGCCCAGAAGACGTTGGCGCTGACGTTGTAGGACAGCTTCGGGTTCAGCCGGCCGTTGGCCACCAGCTCCAGTCCCCCGTTGCGGCTCGAGCCCAGGTTCTCGCGGCGCGAAAGGAAGGCCCCGCCGCCCAGGTCGTAGATGACGTCCGTCGCCTCGTTCTCCCGCGCTCGGTAGTAGAGGGTCGCCAGGTAGAAGGTCTGGGCGCGGCGGTACTGGTATCCGAGCTCGAAGGAGTCGGTCTCCGCCGGCTCGAGCCCGGGATTGCCCTCCCGGAAGGTGAACTCGTCCTGGTAGAAGCGGAACGGGTTCAGCTCCTGCGGCTGCGGCCGCTGGATGCGCTTCGAATAGGCGAAGGTGAGCTGCTGGGCGTCGGACAGCTTGTAGCCCAGGTGCACGCTCGGGTAGGCGCGGAAGTAGTCGTTCTCGTCCTGGCGGCCGATGGTGACCTGCGTCAGGTCAACCAGCACCTGCTCCAGCCTTAAGCCCAGCTTGGCGGTGACCTCGCCGAACGGCCGCTCGTAGGTGCCGTAGAAGGCGTGGATCTGCTGCTCGAAGAGGAAGTGGTTGATCAGCTGGACGTCGGGCGTCAGCGCCGTGGGCGAGGGGCCGCGCGAGCCGGTGTTGTCGTAGTCGTTATCGTCGTACTGCAGATTGTAGCCAAGGTTCAGCTTGGCCTCGTCCGGCAGCGGCCGCTTGTAGTCGATCTTCAGCTCCGTCTGCTGCTGCACGAAGCGGCCGTTCAGGTCCTCGAACAGGTCCGGCAGGCCGCCGGCCCGCCCGAACGTCTGGTAGAAGCGGTGGCCCCGGAAGACGCCGCGCTCGAAGCTGGTGTCCGCCACCAGCTCGTGCTCTTCGCCGGAGAACTTGCGCCGCCAGCTGCCCGAGACTTCCTTGTTGTTGAACAGCGAGGTGGCCCCGCCGACGCGGTGGAAGCCGACCGGCCCGGCGATGCTCGTGCCGGTGAAGCGGTTGTACTGGCGGTTGGCGAAGTCCTGGTCGAAGAAGTTGGCCCGGCCGCTCAGCCGGTTCTTGTCGTCGAGGTCGTAGTCGACGCCCGCGCTGCCGTTCCAGAAGTCGCCGGCGCCGTAGAAGTCGCCGACCTGGGTGCTCTGAAAAATGGTGTGGCCGGTGGCCGCATCGGTGCGGCTGCGGGTGTCCTCCAGGTGGCCGTGGTTCTTGTCATGGCGGTAGCCGAGGTCGCCCGAGAGCGAGAGCTTCTTCGAATTGTAGCCGACGCTGCCGCTGGCCATGTAGCGCCCGTGCGAGCCGTACTGGGCGCGAACCGTGCCGGAGGCGCCGACGCCGCGGGCCTTCTTAGTGACCAGGTTGATCACGCCGGCGGTGCCCTCCGGGTTGAAGGCCGCCGACGGGTTGGTCATCACCTCGACGCGCTCGATCTGGTCGGCCGGGATCCGCTGCAGGGCGTCGGCGCGGCCCTCGCCCGAGAACATGGCGGACGGCTTGCCGTCGATCATGATGGTGACGTTGGGATCGCCGCGCAGGGAGAGGTTGCCCTGCACGTCGACATCCACGGAGGGGATGTTGCGCAGCGCGTCCCCGATCGAGCCGGTGGTCGCCTGCAGGTCGCCGGTCACCGAGTAGCTGCGGCGGTCGACGGAGGTGCGGACTTCCTGGCCCTGGCCGGTGACGGTGACCTCGCCGACGGTGGGCGGCGCACGACCCTGAGTAGGCGCCGGCGGACGCGCGGGCTGCTGCGCCGCGGGTGGCGCAGGCCGCTGCTGCGCGAACGCTGGCGACAGGGGGGCGATCGCCGCCGCAGCGGCGAGCAGCATCAGTCTTCGGCGCATTTCGTCCCCTCTGGCGGGCGCGGTACAGCCGAGCTCCGAGGCCTTTGATTACAACCAAGCGTGGCCGGAATGGGGTGAAGTTTACGTAAGGTTCCTGTGCAGCCCGCGCGCAGGAGTTTCAGAGGCCGCCGCCGAAGTCGAACCCGGGCTCGCGGGGCTTCTGGCCGTTGCCGCCGAAGGTCCACACCAGGCCCACGAAGGCCGCGCGGCCATTGCCGGTGAACTCCTGGCGCAGGCGCAGGGTGGGCGTGTCGATCCTCTGCACCTGCCGCAGGCTCGCGAACACATCGTTCCAGGTGACCAGGGCCGCGAGGTTGTCGGTCAGCTTGCGTCGGTAGCCGAGGTTCACGACCCCAATGGCGTCGAGCGTGCCCTGCGGCAGCAGCCGCTCGCCGTTCATGACGGCGTTCACCTGCACGAAGTCCTTCGCTGTCGGCTGCCAGTTGAGGTTCGCACGCCCGCCGAGCGTCGCGCCCGATCGCTTGCCGGGAAAGCCGAGCCCGGCGGCGTCGATCTCGTTCCAATAGGCGTTGACGCTGGCGTTGTAGGTGAGCTTGGCCGACAGACGTCCATTCGCCACCAGCTCCACCCCGGCGGCGCGGCCCCTGCCGAGGTTCTCCTTGGTGGTCAGCAGCACGCCGCCGGGCAGCTCGCGGATCACGTCGGTGAAGCCGTGGCGGCTCCGCCGGTAGTAGAGCGTCGCCTGGTAGAAGGTCCCGCCCTCGCGCCGCTGCCACAGCGCCTCGAAGGAGTCCGTCTCCTGCGGCTTGAGGTTGGGATTGCCCGAGCGGCGATCGAACGGCCCGCTGTAGGTGACGAACGGGTTCAGGTCGAACGGGAACGGCCGCTGGACGCGGCGGCTGTAGCTCACCGTCACCCGGTCGCGCTCGTTGAGCTGGTTGGAGACGTGCAGGCTGGGATAGGCGCGGAAGTAGTCGTTCTCCGCGGTGAGCCCGGTGGTCACCTGGTCGAGGTCGATGCGCACGTCCTCGAGCCGCAGGCCCGCCAGCACCGTCCAGTCGCCCAGCGGCTTCTCGTAGGTGACGTAGCCGGCGTTGATCTGCTGGGCGTACTTGAAGAGGTTGGTGAAGCCGGGGACGGAGGCGGCGTTCTCGTAGCGGTTGGCGTCGACCTGCAGCGCGTAGCCCGCCTTCAGCTTGGCCTCGCCGCCCAGCGGCCGGACGTAGTCGGCTTTCAACTCCGTCTGCCGCAAGGTCGGCGCGGCGGAGAAGTCGTCGCGCTGTTCGGGAGCCACCGGGACGATGTCGAAGACGCGCAATGGGCGATCGTTCTCCACCCGGGTGACCTCGTAGCTCGCGACCGCCGTGAGCTCGTGGTCCTGGCCGAACTTCCTGCGCCAGGTTCCCGAGAGTTCGCCGTTGGCGTGGTCGAGATCGCTGCGGCCGAGGCGCTGATAGGCGCGGACGACCCGGCCATCGGGGTCGCGGGCTTCGAAGCCTTCGAAGAGCTCGACTTCCGGAACGATGTTGAGGAAGCGCAGCTCGCCGCTGAGACGGTTCGCCTCGTCCAGGTCGTAGTCGACCCCGCCACGAAGGTTGAGGATCCGGCCGCGCCCGCGCTGGTCCGTCTGGCCAGAGCTGGAGGTGACGGCGCCGGTGGCGGGGTCGATGTACTCGCGTTGGTCGGTGAGCTTGAACTTCTGCGGGTCCGTCCGCCAACTGAAGGACCCGTTCAGCGCCAGGCGCTCGGCGTTATAGGCGCCGGTGAGGCCGCCGTTGGTGCGGCCCTCGGTGCCGTAGCTGGCGCGCACCGACCCCGAATAGCCGGGCTTGCGCGCCTTCTTGGTGACCAGGTTGATGATCCCTGCCGCGCCCTCCGGGCTGAACTCGGCGCTGGGATTGGTGATGACCTCGACGCGTTCGATCTGCTCGGCGGGCAGGGCCTGCAGCGCCGCGCCCCGGCCCTCGCCTCGGAACTGTCCGGAGGGCTTGCCGTCGATCATGATGGTGACGTTGGGATCGCCGCGCAGGGAGACGTTGCCCTGCACGTCGACCTCCACCGAAGGCACGTTGCGCAACCCATCGGCGATGGAGCCTGAGACGCTGCTGAGGTCCTTGGCCACGTTGTAGCTGGTGCGGTCGATGGAGGTGCGCACGTCCGGCGCCGCCCCGCTGACCACCACCTCGTCCACCGTCTTCGGAGGTGGGGGCTTGGGCGGCGGAGCCTGCGCGAGTGCGGCCCCAGGGGCAAGAAGCGCAAGCGGGGTGAGTGCCATCAGCGCCGACCGCATCTTGCCCCCCGTTAATTACGGGAGTAAGCTACTTACATCTGTAATCCATATCAAGCAGAAGCTGATGACCGTCGATCGACTGCGCGCCCGTTTCGCCGCCGCCGCCAGTGCGGCCCTGTTGTTCTGCGGACCTGCGGCGTTGGCCCAGGCGCCCGCGCCCAGCCTGGATGCAGCCGCGCGGCAGGCGGCGGTGCAGGCGGCCGCGAGCCGGCTGCGCGAGCGCTACGTCTTCCCGGACGTGGGCGCCCAGGCCGCGGAGAAGATCGAGAAGGCGCTCGCCTCAGGCGCCTACGATCAGATCAGCGATCCGCAGACGTTCGCCGACCGGCTCACGGCGGACCTCAGGGAGGTGACCAAGGACAAGCACCTCAACATCCGCGCTACCGGCCCGCAGCGGCCGCCTGCGGGGCCGCCCGGCCCCCCGCCGCCGCGCAGCGAAGGCGGCGTGGTGCGCGCCGACCGCCTGACCGGCGGGATCGGCTACGTGGAGGTGGCGGCGTTCCCGCCGCCGGGCGTGTTCAAGCCGGCCGTCGACCGGGCCCTGGCGGGGCTGAAGGACGCCCCGGCCCTGATCATCGACCTGCGGCGCAATGGCGGGGGCTCGCCGCAAAGCGTCGCCTATCTCGTCAGCCACTTCGTCGATCCGGCCAAGCCCATGCTCATCAACGAGTTCTTTGACCGCCGCGCCGGGAGCACCGAATACGACAAAAAGGCTTCGATGAGCGTGCCGACGCCGATCTCGCTGCGCGGCAAGCCGGTCTATGTGCTGACCAGCGCGCGCACCTTCTCCGGCGGCGAGGAGTTCGCCTACGACATGCAGGCGTTCAAGCTGGGCGTGCTGGTGGGGGAGACCACCGGCGGCGGCGCCAACCCGGGCGGCGGCGGGCCCCTGACGCCGCAGTTCGCCATGTTCACGCCAGACGCGCGCCCCGTGAACCCGGTCACCAAGACCAACTGGGAAGGGGTGGGCGTGAAGCCAGACATCGCCGTGCCGGCCGGCGAGGCGCTGAAGACGGCGCTGCAGAAGCTCGGCCAGGCGCCGGAGGACGGCGCGGTCGAGACGCTGTCGCAGGCGCGCCTCTTCACCCCCCGCACGACGCCGCAGCCGGGGAGCGAGAGCGCGGTACGCGTGCTCGCCGAGGGCCTGGCCAGCGGCGCGCCGAAGTACGAGGCCATGACACCGGACGTGGCGCAGATCACCCGCGACCAACTGGCCAGCTTGAAGCCGCAGTTCGCCGGACTGGGCGCGATCCAGAGCATCTCCTTCGCCAGCGTGGGTCCCGCCGGGATGGACCGCTACGAGCTGAAGGGGGCCACAGGGTCGATGGTGGTCGCGATCTTCCTGGACGCCGGCGGGAAGGTCGCGGGCGTCGGGCTGGAACCTCCGCGGCCCCACTAGCCGCCCCCCTCGGATTCTGCGGCCACAGGTGTAGGATAGGTCTCGTCTGGAACGTCCTTTGGGGGGAGGTGCTCAGATGACCCAAGCGATCCAACTGCTCGTCGGGACCCGCAAGGGAGCCTGGATCTACAGGAGCGACGCGGCCCGGCAGGGCTGGTCCGTCGAGGGCCCGCTGTTCCTGGGCCAGATCATCAACCACTTCGTGGCCGATCCGCGGGACGGCAGGACGCTGCTCGCGGCCGCGGCGACCGGGCACCTGGGGCCGACCCTGCAGCGCTCCACCGACGGCGGCCGCACCTGGGCCGAGGTGAAGCAGCCGCCGGCCTTTCCCAAGGGGGACCCGCACGGCAGGTCGGTGCACCACACCTTCTGGCTCCAGCCCGGCCACGCCGACGAGCCCGGCGTCTGGTGGGCGGCCACCTCGCCGCCCGGCCTGTTCCGCAGCGCCGACGGCGGCGACACCTGGGAGCCGGTGTCGGGGCTGAACGACCATCCGATGTACATGGAGTGGCTGCCGCCCGAGGGCGGGACGCCGGACGGGGCGATGGTCGCCGGCATCTGCATCGACCCGCGCGACAAGGGCCACATGTACCTGGCCACGTGCTCGGCGGGCGTGCTGGAGACCACCGACTACGGCGCGACCTGGCGGCCGCTGAACCAGAACGTCGAGGCCAACTTCCTGCCGGACCCGTATCCGGAGTACGGCCAGGACAGCCATCAGATCGCGCTGGCGCCGACCAATCCCGACCGCATCTGGCAGCAGAACCACTGCGGCATCTACCGGCTCGACCGGCCCGGCGAGCGCTGGGAGCGGATCGGCAACGCCATGCCGAAGGAGGTCGGCGACATCGGCTTCTCGATCGTGCCGCACCCCCGCTGCGACAAGACCGCGTGGGTCTGGCCGATGGACGGGACGGAGGTCTGGCCGCGGGTAAGTCCGGGCGGCAGGCCGGCCGCCTATCGCACCCGCGACGGCGGCGAGACCTGGGAGCGGCAGGACCGCGGATTCCCCGCAGAGCAGGGCTGGTTCACGGTCAAGCGCCAGGCGTTCGTCGGCGACGGGGGCGACCCGCATGGCCTATATCTCGGCACCACCGGCGGGGAGATCTGGATGAGCGGCGACGAGGGCGACAGCTGGCGCCAGATCGCCGCGCACCTGCCGGAGATCTATTCGGTGAGCGCCGCGCACGTCCGATGATCAGCGTCTTCATACCCTCGCAGCTCACCTCCTACACCGGCGGCGCGACGCGCGCGGCGGCGGAAGGCGCGACGGTGGCCGAGGCCCTTGATGACCTCGACCGCCGCTTCCCGGGGCTGAAGTTCCGCGTCGTCGACGAGCAGGACCGCGTCCGCAGGCACATGCGGATCTTCGTCGGCCAGGAGGAGACCCGCGACGTCGCCCGCCCGTTGAGGGCGGGCGACGAGCTGCTGATCTTCGGCGCGCTCTCCGGCGGCTAGAACCGCAGGACGCGGGCTTCCTTGACGTGCGGCAGGGCCTGGATGGCGCCCAGCAGCTTGTCCGACGGGTCCTGGTCGACGCCGACCATGGCGATAGCGTCCTGGCCCATGGTGACGCGGCCGAGGTTGAAGGTGGCGATGTTGATCTCGTGCTCGGCGAGCAGGCCGCCCAGCGCCCCGATGAAGCCCGGCTTGTCCAGGTTGTTGACGTAGAGCATCCGCGGCGAGAACGGCGCGTCGAGGTCCATGCCCTTCACCTCGACGATGCGCGGCGCGCCGGCGAGCACGGAGCCGGCGAAGCCGCGGCGGCCTTTCTCGGTCTCGATGACGATGCGCATCAGGCTCTCGTAGATCGGCGAGTCCTCCTGCTTGGACTCCGACACCGAGATGCCGCGGTCCTTGGCGATGGCCGGCGCCGAGACCATGTTCACCTCGGCCAGCATGGGCCGCATGATCCCGGCCAGCGCCGCGGCCGTCATCGGCTTGGTGTTGAGCTTGGCGACCTCGCCCTCGTAGGCAATGTCGATGCCCTTGATGCCGTAGTCGACCATCTGGCCGGCGAGGGCGCCGAGCTTCTCCGCGAGCGCGATGAAGGGTTTGAGGCGCGGGGCCTCCTCGGCGGTGACCGACGGGCTGTTCAGCGCATTGGTGACGGCGCCGGTGATCAGGTAGTCGCTCATCTGCTCGGCGACCTGCAGCGCCACCTTCTCCTGGGCCTCGTTGGTGGAGGCGCCGAGGTGCGGGGTGGCGATGAAGTTCTCCGCCCCGAACAGCGGGTTCTCCTTGGCCGGCTCCTCGACGAAGACATCGAAGGCGGCCCCGCCGACGTGGCCCTCGTCGAGCAGCTTGCGCAGCGCCACCTCGTCGACGAGCCCGCCGCGAGCGCAGTTGACGATCAGCACGCCCTTCTTGGTCTTCGCGAGGTTCTTCGCCGACAGGATGTTCTTGGTCTTGTCGGTGAGCGGCGTGTGCAGGGTGATGATGTCGGCGCGCTTCAGGAGCGCGTCGAGCTCGACCTTCTCCACGCCGATCTCCACCGCCCGCTCAGGGCTGAGGAACGGGTCGTAGGCGACCACGTGCATCTTCAGGCCGTTGGCGCGGTCGGCGACGATGCCGCCGATGTTGCCGGCCCCGATCAGGCCCAGCGTCTTGCCGTAGAGCTCTACGCCCATGAAGCGGTTCTTCTCCCACTTGCCGGCCTGGGTGGAGGCGTCCGCGGCGGGGAGTTGGCGGGCCAGCGCGAACATCATGGCGATGGCGTGCTCGGCGGTGGTGATCGAGTTGCCGAAGGGCGTGTTCATGACCACCACGCCGGCGGCGGTGGCCGCGGGGATGTCGACGTTGTCGACGCCGATGCCGGCGCGGCCGATGACCTTCAGCTTCTTGGCCGCGGCGATGACGTCCTTGTCGGCCTTGGTGGCGGAGCGGACGGCCAGGCCGTCGTAGTCGCCGATGATCTTGAGGAGCTCGTCCTTCGACAGGCCGGTCTTCACGTCGGCGTCGACGCCGCGCTCCTTGAAGATGTTGACGGCGGCGGGCGAGAGCTTGTCTGCGATGAGCACGCGGGGCATGGGCGGATGTCCTGAGGCGGAGACCTCCCCCGAGCTTCGGGAGAGGGACTTTGATGTGGGATGCCGCGAAGGGGCGGCGGCTTAGGCGGCTTGCAGCTCGGAGGCGACGGTGGCGAAGGCCCAGTCGAGCCAGGGCGTCAGCGCGTCCAGGTCGGCAGTGTCGACGGTGGCGCCGCACCAGATCCGCAGGCCCGGAGGGGCGTCGCGGTAGCCGCCGACGTCGAGGGCCACGCCTTCCTTCTCGAGCACGGACGCGAGCTTCTTGGCGAAGTCGGCCTGGGCGTCCTCGGCAAGCGAGGTGACCCGGCTGTCGATCACATTCAGGCACACCGAGGTGTTGGAGCGGATCGCGGGATCCTCGGCCAGGAAGGCGGCCCAGGGCGCGCGCTGCGTCCAGGCTTCCAGCACCGCGAGGTTGGCGTCGGCGCGGCGCTTCATCTCGGCCACGCCGCCGATCGAGGCGGCCCACTTCAGGGCGTCGATGTAGTCCTCGACGCACAGCATGGAGGGCGTGTTGATCGTGGCGCCTTCGAAGATGTCGAGGCTGACCTTGCCGCCTTTGGTCATGCGGAAGAGCTTCGGCATCGGCCAGGCCGGCGTGTAGCTCTCCAGCCGAGCGACGGCGCGGGGGCCGAGGATCAGGACGCCATGCGCGCCCTCCCCGCCCAGCGCCTTCTGCCACGAGAAGGTGACCACATCGAGCTTCGCCCAGTCCAGCGTCTGGGCGAAGGCCGCCGAGGTGGCGTCACAGATCGTGATGCCTTCACGGTCGGCGGCGATGAAATCGGCGTTCGGAACGCGCACGCCAGACGTGGTGCCGTTCCAGGTGAAGACCAGGTCGGCGTCCTTGCGAACCTTGGTGAGGTCGGGCAGCTCGCCGTAGTCGGCGCCGAGCACCTCGGCCTCCAGCTTCAGCTGTTTGGTCACGTCGGTGACCCAGTCCTTGCCGAAGCTCTCGAAGGCCAGCAGCTGCACCGGCTTCGGGCCCAGCATCGACCACATGGCCATCTCCACGGCGCCGGTGTCCGAGCCGGGGACGATGCCGATCAGGAAGTCGTCAGGCACCTCCAGGACCTCGCGGGTGCGGTCGATGGCTTCCTTCAGCCGAGCCTTGCCGAGCTTGGAGCGATGCGACCGCCCGAGCACTGCATTGGAGAGATTTTCAGGGGTCCATCCGGGGCGCTTGGCGCACGGGCCGGAAGAGAACTCGGGACGAGCCGGGCGCATGGCCGGCTTCGGCGGGGTAGTCATTGCGATGTCTCCCATCCTTGCAGATGGACTGCGCCCCGTTGGGAGGGCGTGGCCCGCCGGCCAAAGGCCTTCGTTCTCGCTGCAGCGCAAGAGAAACTTTCTGAAAGCGGTTTTGAGCGGCGCTCTGTCGCGGCGCGTGGTTTACGGCCGGTTATGAAGCGCGGGGCGGCGATCGACTGGGTGGTGCTGGGCCTGCTTGTGGCCTGGTGGAGCTCGTCGTTCGCGGTGCTGAAGCTGGCCACCGCCCACTTCTCGCCGATGTGGAACACGGCCATCCGGCTGATCGTGGCGATCCCTGTGCTGGTGGCGGTGCTCGCCTCGCGCGGCCAGCCGCTGCCGGGCCGCCGCGACCCGCTGTGGCGCGCCTACGCCTTCATCGGCCTGATCGGCATGGCCATACCGTTCGCGCTCTACGCCTATTCGGCCCAGCGGCTGCCGAGCGCGGTCAACGCCATCTGCAACGGCGCGTCGCCGATCTTCACGGGCATCCTCGGCCACATGGTGCTGGCGGACGATCGGCTGACCGCGCGCAAGGCCGGCGGCGTGCTGCTGGGCTTCGCCGGGCTGGTGGTGCTGGTGGCGCCGAAGTTCTCGCAAGGGATGACCGTGGAAGCCGCCGGCCTGATCGCGGCGCTGATCGGCGCCGTGCTCTATGCGGTCTCCAATGTGCTCACGAGGACTGCGCCGCCGGCGCCCTCGGCTGTGGGGGCTCTGCTGATGTGCCTGTGGGCCGCGCCCGTGGCGCTGGCCGGCGCGCTGGTGCTGGAGCCGATCCCGTCCTGGCCGCCGCTGCCGTCGCTGCTGGCGGTGCTGGCCATGGGGGTGATCTCAACGGCGCTGGGGACGATCGGCTACGTCTTCCTGATCCACCGCCGGGGGCCGCTGTTCATGTCGATGGCGATCTACCTGGCGCCGCTGGGCGCCACGGCGCTCGGCGTGCTGGCGCTGGGCGAGCGGCCGGGCTGGCCGGCGATCGCGGCGCTCGCGCTGATCCTGGCGGGGGTGGGGCTGGTCACGCTGACGCCGCGGCCGAAAGCGGCCGCCTAGGTGGGATGGTCAGCGCCCGGCCGACCTGCGGCCACCTTCCGGCGCTTGATCTCCGTAAGGGCGGTGGCCACGGCGACGCAGAGACACACAAGAAAGAAGTCGAGGTTGTTCAGCCGAACGCTCAAGACGTCCCGGGCCCTGTCCATGACGAGGTAGTACGCCTGGAGCGTAAACTGCAGCCCGTACAGCAGCATGACCGCCCCTAGCCATGCGCTGGCGAACCGCACCGCCACCCCAAGGAGGATGAGGGCGGTTATGCCGTCGATAAGCAAGGTGCCGATCTGGGCTTGGCCCAGCAGTTCGTTGATGAGCGCCGCGACCAGGTTCGCGAGAATCACCGCCGCGCCGATGCGCTCGTCCTTACCGCCTCTGATCAGGGCGAATACGCAGGCAGACACTCCGAAGAGGATCAGTGCCGCGAGCAGAGGTTCCACAGGCATCTTGCTGCACCCCTAGGTTCAAAGGGGTGCAGCAAGCGTTAATGACGAAGAATTAACCTTAGCCGACGTCGCGCAGAACGGTGGCGTCTTCGTGCGCGCCCGTGGGCGCGTTTTCGGACTGGAAGCCCATCTTCGTGCGGATGCCGAGGCGCAGCTTGGCCTCATGCAGTTCCTCGTGCACGGCCACCATGGCGGTGCGCGCGTCGCTAAGCGCCTTCATGGCGTCCATCAGCTTCACTTGCGTGCCGTCCGCGAACGTGAGCGGCGCGTTCACGTCTTTCCGGGCGGCCAGCATAACGCTCATGAACTCGGCGGCTTCGGTCAGAGCCGTGTCGACAGCCGCTTCCGTCGCGTAGAGCTTCTCCGCGACTTGCTTGGCCACAAAAATCTTTTCCATAAGCACCCCTCCAGGCGATTTCCCGACGAGATACACGGTAAACGAATGGTGAAGCTTCCGGCAATCGTTTTACGAGTGGTTAAGTACGATTTTTACCGCTCGGGGTTGTAGCGTGGCGCGGCCGCTACACTTCACGTTAAAGGCGAGTGCTGCTCGCCGGAAGCGAAGCGTTAGGAGTTAGGCTTTACAACCGGCGGCTCGTGCAGAAGCCCGCGAGCGTCATGACACCCCCTGCCGGTCAGAAAGATCAGGCCCCCGTCGCCACCTTCCACGCCCGCATTGCGAGCGTCGGACTTGTCACGACCCTGGTGGTGCTGCTGGCGGCCTGCGGCACCTTCATGCTGCAGCAGTGGGCGGTGGCGAAGGCCCAGTCGCACCAGACCTACGAAGCCCTGGCGAAGATCACCGCCGAGAGCATGGCGCCCGCCGTCGTCGAGCGCGACCAGGTCCACGTCCAGGCGCCGCTGGCCTCGCTGGAGAACAGCGCCAACGTCATCTCCGCCCGGGCGGTCGACCTCAATGGTCGGCCGCTGGCGGCCTACGAGTCCCGGACCGCCAAGCCGAACGCGCCGCGCGAGACGCTGAAGGCCGATATCGTCGCCGGCGGCCACAAGCTCGGCGAGCTGTCGCTGACGGTCGCGACGCCGCAGCTCGGGCCCATGCTGCCGAAGTTCGTCGCGCTCACCTTCGTGTTGCTGTTCGGCGGCATCGGGGTGGCGCTGTTCCTGGCCCGCAGCCTGGCCGGACGGGTGATCCGCCCGGTGCAGGAACTGTCGGAGGCCATGCACGAGGTCGCGGCCGGCGGCAGCTTCGAGCCTGTCAACGTCGTGGCGCACGACGAGCTGTTCCGCAGCCTGACAGACAGCTTCAACCACCTGCTGCGCAAGCTTGGCGAGCGCGAGGCCGACCTGAAGCGCACCCTGCGCGAGCTGGAGGCCGCCCGGGACGAGGCCAACGCCGCCAACACGCTGAAGACCCAGTTCCTGGCCAATATGAGCCACGAGATCCGCACGCCGCTGAACGGCGTACTGGCCATGGCCGAGGTGATGGCCATGGGCGAGCTGGAGGCCAAGCAGCGCGACCGCCTGGACATCATCCGCCAGTCGGGGGGCCTGCTGCTGGCGGTGCTGAACGACGTGCTCGACCTCTCCAAGATCGAGGCCGGCAAGCTGACCCTGATCGTCGACGACTTCGAGCTGGAGCCGACGCTGTCGGCGACCCGCGACAGCTTCGCGGTCATGGCCCGCGGCAAGGGCCTGGGCTACAACGTCGAGGTCACGCCGGACGCCATGGGCTGGTGGCGCGGCGACGCCGACCGCCTGCGCCAGGTGCTCGGCAACCTGCTCTCCAACGCCGTGAAGTTCACGCCCCAGGGCTCGGTCCAGGGGCTGGTGGACGTCAACCCGAAGAGCGGCGCCCTGCGCATCGTGGTCAAGGACACCGGCATCGGCATCGCGCCGCAGAAGCTGCCGACGCTGTTCGAGAAGTTCACCCAGGCCGACAACTCGGCCACCCGCCGCTTCGGCGGCACCGGCCTCGGCCTCGCCATCTGCCGCGAGCTCGTCCAGATGATGGGCGGCTCCATCGACGTGCAGAGCCGCGAGGGCAAGGGCTCCACCTTCACCGTCGAACTGCCCCTGAAGCGCGGCCAGGTCGCCGAGGGCCGCCAGGAAGCGGTGGCCAAGCGCGACGAGCAGAACCTCCGCCTGCTGGCCGCCGAGGACAATCCCACCAATCAGCAGGTGCTGCGCGCGGTCATGGACAGCCTCGACATCGACCTCGACGTCGTGGCCGACGGCAAGCAGGCGGTGGAAGCCTGGCGCATGGGCGCCTACGACCTGATCCTCATGGACATCCAGATGCCGGTCATGGACGGCATCGCAGCGGCCCGCGCGATCCGGCAGACGGAGCGGCAGGAAAAGCGGCCGCGCACCCCGATCGTCGCGCTCACCGCCAACGCCCTGTCCCACCAGGTGGCCGAGTACCTGGCGGCCGGCATGGACGGCCACGTGGCCAAGCCCATCGAGATCGCCAAGCTCTACGAGGCGATCTCCGCCGCCCTTAACGCGGCGGCCACCGGCGGCGTCGCCCCGGCTGAGGCCCAGACCAACGCGGCCTGACGCGGGCCTGACGCGGGCCTGAACAGGCCCTCACCTAGCTGAACGCAACACAACGCCAGGCTCAGACTGGCGTCATGGCCCGTGTGGTTTTCTCCAGTCCATCGAGGCCGGGCTTCCCCGGCGAACGAGGTCTTGGAGGACCCGCTCATGAAGAAGATCCTGATCGCTCTGGCGGCCACCACCGCGCTCGCCGCCGCAGCCGCCCCCGCCGCCGCCCAGGACTGGCGCCGCGACAACGACCGTCAGTGGGACCAGCGCTATGAGCAGCGCTACGACCGCCGCGGCGACCACCGGCTGACCAGCGCCTACGTCGACAGCCTGGAGTGGAAGATCCACAACGCGGCGCAGGAGCGCCGCATCTCCCGCCAGGAAGCCCGCCAGCTGATGGCCGAGTTCCGCCAGGTGCAGACCCTTGCCCATCGCGTCGAAACCGGCCGCGCCTCCGGCTGGGAGCGCCAGCGCCTCACGCGGGTCGTCGACCGGATCGAGCAGGCCGTGAACACCCGCGCCCGCTACGACCGTCGCGACCGCGACTACGGATACGGCTACGGCGGCGACTACCGCCGCTAAGCCGCCAGGCGCCCGCTCCTCCTCCCCCCGTCCCCCTGGTGGGGCGGGCGCCGAACTTCTCCCTCGACCACCCTTCAGCCCCTGAAAGGACGAAGACCATGAAGAAGATCGCCACCCTCGCCGTCGTCGCCGCCACGGCGCTGACCGCCGCCGCCACCACCGCCACGGCCCAGCCGTACGGTTACGGCTACGGACGGGATCGCTGGGAGCCCATCAACGCCCGTCAGGCCCAGCTCGAGCGGCGCATCGAGCGCGGCATCCAGCGCGGCGCGCTCACCCCGGCCGAGGCCCGCCGGCTGCACAGCCAGTTCCGCCAGCTGGCGCGCCTCGAGGCCCGCTACCGCATCAACGGCCTCACCATGGGCGAACGGGCCGACCTCGACCGCCGCTTCGATCGGCTGGCCGCGGCCGTCCGCTTCGAGAGCCGCGACCGCGACTACGGCTATGGGTACGGCTACCGCTAACCCCGCGCCCCGTCTCTAAAGGGCGTCAAGCGTGGCCCCGGCTGGCAACAGCCGGGGCCACGTTCATTTTCGGTTCATGTAATCGCATGAAACCAACCGGTTTCACGTGAGTTTCTATGGCCACATCCGAAGCAGAGGGACGACCAAGGCAGAGGATACGATTATGAACACGCTCAAGACTATTGGTATCGTTGCAGCTTCTACACTCACGCTCGGGGCGGCTGCTGCCACGCCTGCTATGGCTCAGCCCTGGCGCGCACCGGTTGTCACTTACGATCGACCGCTGACGTCTTCCTACGTAGACAGCCTTGACTGGCGGATCAACAACGCCGCCCGCATGGGCGAGATCAGCTGGAACCAGGCGGCGAACCTGAGGGCGCAGTTGCGTACGGTGCAGCCCATCGCCTACCGCGTCCAGACCGGCGTCGCCTCGCACGGCGAGTACCGTCGCCTGGCCCGTGTCGTCGACCGCATCGAGCGGATGACCGCCACCAGCTACGCCAGCCGGCGCGCCCCGCCGTACGCCTACGGCTACGGCTGGCGCTAACCCCTCCAGGACAGCTGGCCCAAGCGCCCCCGGAGCGATCCGGGGGCGTTCTGCCGTCAGGGCTCGATCGAGACCTCGGGCCAGCGGGCGCTGAGCGAGGCCGCCGTGCGGGCGAAGCCGTTGGTCGGCCGGCGTGGGTTGGGCCGCAGCCGCATGGCGAACAGGTCTTCCAGGCCGAACGGCGCCAGCACCGTCATGCGGCCATCGGCTTCCAGCCGGACGCCGACAGCGAACAGCGGGCTGACGAAGCGGCCGAGCGCCTCGGCCGTGCCGGTGAGCGGGGCGTAGGCCTCGCCGAACTTCCCCTCGAACCACAGGTGCACGCGCGCCTGGTTGCGCACCTCCACCATGTCCCTGAGCGGCGGGTCGAAGGCCTCGGCCACGCGCCGGATCACCACATCCTCGGCCTCGTAGGAGGTGTCGGAGGCGTCGAAGTAGCCCAGGTCGTAGTCCTTGATGCCGTAGTCGGGCGCGCGGCCGGTGAGGTGGTTGAGCACCGGCTGGTAGACGGCGCCCGAGAAGATCAGCCAGTCCGGCAGGTCCAGCTCACGCGCCGTCTGCAGCACCTGCATGGTGGTCGGCACGCCGCGGATGATGGTCTCCAGCCGCGCGTCCAGGTCGGAGCTCATCGGGCCTCCCTCAGCGGCCAGCCGTGGTCGAGGGGTCCGTGGCCGCGTCCGAAGCCCGGAGCGCGGGCCATCGCCTCCTGCACATAGGCCCAGGCGCGGGCCACGGCGTCGGTGAGCGGCCGGCCCTGCGCCAGACCCGCGGCGCAGGCCGAGGCCAGGGTGCAGCCGGTGCCGTGGGTGTGGCGGGTGTCGAGCCGCTCGGCCTCGAAGACCGTCTCGCCCGACGCGGTCATCAGGATGTCCGTGACCCGCTCGCCCGGCACATGGCCGCCTTTCATCAGCACCGCCCGCGCGCCCGCCCGCAGCAGCGCATCGCCGGCGCGGCGAAGGTCGTCGGCGCAGGCGATGGAGAGGCCGGTCAGCGCCTCGGCTTCCGGGGCATTGGGGGTGAGCAGGGCGGCGTGCGGGACCAGCCGCTCGCGCACCGCGGCCACGGCTTCGGCGGCCAGCAGCGCGGCCCCGCCCTTGGCGACCATGACCGGATCGATGACGGCAGGGATACTCGGGGCGCGCTCCAGGATGCGGACCACCACGTCCACGGTCGCGGCGTCGCCCAGCATGCCGGTCTTGAAGGCGTCGGCGCCGATGTCGTCGAGCACGGCGCGCGCCTGGGCCTCCACCACGTCCAGGGGGATCGGGTGGACGCCCGTGACGCCAAGTGTGTTCTGCACCGTGATGGCGGTTACCGCCGTGGCCGCGTAGCCGCCTAGGGCGGTGACGGTCTTGATGTCCGCCTGGATCCCCGCCCCGCCGCCGGAATCCGACCCGGCGATAATGAGGACTCGTCCCAGCGGCTGCATGGCGAGCCGATAGCGCGCCCCGGCGGCCTTGGCGAGGCCTGCGAAACCGGGTTCACTGCCGGCGCGATTGTTCGGGAGGCGCGCCTGTCGGTCCTGGCCTTTGACGGCGTCTCCAAGCGCTTCGGCGACTTCGTCGCGGTCGACGACCTCTCGTTCCTGGTCCCGGAGGGCGGGATCTTCGGCTTCCTGGGCGCCAACGGCGCGGGGAAGACGACCAGCCTGCGCATGGCGCTCGACATCCTGCGGCCCACCACCGGCGCCATAGAGGTGCTGGGCCAGCCGCCGGGCCGTCAGATCCGCGGGGCGATCGGCTTCCTGCCGGAGGAGCGCGGACTCTACCGGCAGATGACGGCCCTGGAGACGGTGATCTACTTCGGCCGGCTAAAGGGCATGACGGCGGGCGACGCGCGCGCCGCCGCCGAGCGGCTGATCGATCGCTTCGGCCTGGCCGCCTTCGGACGCGAGAAGGTGGAGCGGCTGTCCAAGGGAATGGCGCAGAAGGTGCAGCTGGCCGCCGCCCTGGTCACCACGCCGCGGCTGCTGATCCTCGACGAGCCCTTCTCCGGCCTCGACCCCGTGAACCAGGCGGTGCTGGAGGAGGTGGTGCTGGAGATGGCCCACTCCGGCTCGACGGTGGTCTTCTCCACCCACGTCATGCAGCACGCCGAGCGGCTCTGCGACCGGCTGCTGCTCATGGCGCGCGGCCGCAAGGTCTTCCAGGGAAACCAGGAAGAGGCGCGGGCCTGCCTGCCCTCCCGGCTCTCGCTCACCGCCCGCGCCGACCCCGGCGGACTGCCCGGCGTGGCCAGCGCCACGGCCGGGGCTGCGCATGACGGGTGGACCGACTGGGAGCTGGCGCTCGCTCCCGGCGCCGACCCAGGGCAGGTGCTGGAGGCGGCGACCTCGCAGGGCTTCGCGCTGCGCCGCTTCGAGCCCTACCGCGCCAGCCTGCACGAGGTGTTCCTGCACCTGGTCGGCGAGCATTCGGGAGCCGCCTCATGAACCCCATGCTGCTGGTCGCCGCGCGCGAGTTCCGCCAGATCGCCGCCACCCGGAGCTTCTGGCTCACCCTGCTGCTCCTGCCTCTGGCCATCGTGCTGACCCAGGTCTCGGCGCGGATGTTCAAGCCGGCGCCGGGCGTCGCCTATGTCGTGGTGGACGAGACCGGCCGCTATGCGCCGGCGATCGAGCGCCGCATCCGGCTGGAGCGACAGCGGCAGGTGCTGACCGAGCTCTCGACCTATGCGGCGCGCTGGAAGGTGCGGGCCGGCGGCGTCCACGCGCTGTGGGGCCACGGACCGCGCAGCTTCACGGAGGCAGAGGTCGCCGCGTTCGAGGCGGCCGGCGGACAGGCAGCTGCGGAGGCCGAGCTCGCGCGGCTGAAGCCTGCCGCCGCCCCGCCGTTCCGGCCGTCGCAGCCCCGCTTCGTGGCGGCCCAGGCGCCCGCCGACGTGGCCCGCGGCCAGGGGGCGGAGGCGTTCGGACGCACGCTGGGGCCGCACCTGGGCAAGGACGTGCCGACACCCAGCGGGCCGCGTCAGCTGGTGCTGGGCGTGCACATCCCCGCGGCCTTCGGCCAGTCCGGCGTCGCCGCGCAGCTCTGGACCACGGCCCGTCCCAACGCCGCCCTGATCGAGGCCGTGCGGCTGGAGCTGGACCGCAGCGTCCAGGCTGAGGCGCTGGCCGCGTCCGGGGTGGATCCCGCCACGCTGGCGCGCATCGGGGCGATCCGCGCGCCGGTGGGCCTCGCCGTCCCGCCGACCTCGGGCGGCCGCGAGCAGATGCTGATCCGCTCGGCCCTGCCCCTGGGCTTCGCCTACCTGCTGCTGATGTCGCTGATGCTCTCGGGCTCGTGGGCGCTGCAGGGTCTGGTGGAGGAGCGGTCCAACAAGCTGCTGGAGGCGGTGCTGGCCTGCGTCGCGCCGGACGACCTGCTCTACGGCAAGCTGCTGGGGGTGGTCGGCGTCGGCATGACCATGATCCTGGTCTGGATCGCCTTCGCCGTCGGCGCGGCCTTCGCGGTGCAGGGCGCAGTGGCGGACTTCCTGCGGCCGGCGCTGACCTCGATCAGCTCGCCCTGGACCATCGCGGCCCTCGTCTACTTCTTCCTCGCCGGATACGTCGCCATCTCCATGGTGTTCCTGGCCGTGGGCGTGGTCTCAAACAGCATGCGCGACGCCCAGGGCTACCTCACGCCCATCATCCTGGCGCTCACTCTCCCCTTCGTGGCGGTGATGAGCGCGGTGCTGCAGAACCCCGACGGGCCGCTGCCGCGGATCCTCTCCTGGATCCCGCCCTACACTCCCTTCGCCATGATGGCGCGGCTGGGCGGCGGGGTCTCGCCGCTGGAGGTGCTGGGGTCGGCGGTGCTGCTGGGGGTCTTCGTGGTCGTCGAGCTGCTGGTGCTCGGGAAGGTGTTCCGCGCCAACCTGCTGCAGGCCGGCCAGCCCATGAAGCTGAAGGGCCTGGGCCGACTGTTCCGCGCCCGCGAGGGCTAGCGCGCGGCTTCGATCGCGGCCCAGACGCGCAGCGCCTGCACGGTCTCGCGCACGTCGTGCACCCGCACCGCCGCCACACCGGCCGCTGCGCCCGCGAGCGCTGCGGCGATCGACCCGCCCAGCCGCTGGTCCGGCGTCCGGCCGCCCTCGTCCACGGCGCCGATAAAGCTCTTGCGGCTGGCGCCCAGCAGCACCGGGAATCCCAGCCCCACGATCCGCTCGAGACCGGCGAGCAGCGGCAGGTTGTGGCGGGTCATGTGCTTGCCGAAGCCGATGCCCGGATCGAGCCAGATCCGCTCCCGCGCCACGCCGGCGGCCATCGCCGCCTCCGCCCGGCCGGAAAGGAAACCGGCCACCTCCTCGACGACGTCATCGTAGCGCGGCTCGGCCTGCATGGTGCGGGGCTCGCCCTGCATGTGCATCAGCACCACGTCGCATCCCAGCTCGGCGGCGACGGCGAGGCTCGACGGATCGTGGCGCAGGGCGGTGACGTCGTTCCACATCGCCGCGCCGGCCTCCACCGCCGCACGCGCCACCGCGGGCTTCATGGTGTCGATGGAGATCGCGATCGCGCTCTCCGCGCGCACGCCGCGGATCAGCGGCACCACACGGCCGATCTCCTCCGCCGCGTCCACCGGCTCCGCGCCGGGCCGGGTCGATTCACCGCCCACATCCAGGATGTCGGCCCCATCGGCGATGAGCCGGCGCGCATGGGCCAGGGCGGCGCCGGCGTCGAGGTAGCGGCCGCCGTCGGAGAAGCTGTCAGGGGTGACGTTCGTCACAGCCATGACCTGCACCGTCCGGCCTCCTGGCGCGGGGAATTCGAAGGGGGTCGTCAAATGCTGGGTCAGGGAACCTGGGGCGAGGAACGCTTCTTAGCAGGCGAAGCCGAACCATATCGAGGACGATGGCTGCGGATGACCATCAATCCGCTCAGGCTCTACCGGCGGCGCAAGCGGCTCGAGCAGGACGCGCTCGAGGAGGCGCAGCTGCTGCGCCGGCGCCACGGCGCGATGGCCATGCACGCCGCGAAGGAGAAGCTGATGCGCCTGGACCTCACCGCCTGGGGCCGCAAGGTGGTCAAGCGCGCCATCGTACTGCTGCGCAAGCACGTCTGATCGAACAACCGGCCAGTCCCTGCGTTTCCACAAGCGGGGCTTTGGGTTTGGAGACCCACGATGGCCGAGATCACGGGAACCAGCGCACGCGACACGCTGACGGGCACGACGGACCGCGACACCCTTTCCGGCAGCGAAGGCTCCGACACCCTCTTCGGAGGCCCCGGCGACGACGTGCTCTACGGGCACGGCGCCAGCGACACCGACCCCGCGAACGGGATGATCGACGCGGTCAGGGTCGCCTCTGGACTTGCATCCCCGGTGTTCGCCGCTTCGCCGCCGGGCGATCCGCACCGGCTGTTCGTGGTCGAGCAGCGCGAGGGCCGCGTCCGCATCGTGGACCTGAACACCGGCACGGTGCAGGGCGACGCCTTCCTCGACCTGCCGAACTCGAGCCTCTCGGGCGGCAGCGAAGAGGGCCTGCTGGGGCTGGCCTTCCACCCGCAGTACGCCGCCAACGGCCGGTTCTTCGTCTACCTGACCAATGCCCAGGGCAACGTCGAGGTCAGGGAGTACCTGCGCGGCGACGCCGACCATGCGGATGCGGGCTCGGGCCGGGTCGTGCTGACCTTCACCCACCCGTTCTCCAACCACAACGCCGGCTGGATGGCGTTCGGTCCGGACGGGATGCTCTACATCGCCTCGGGCGACGGCGGCTCGGGCGGGGATCCGCAGAACAACGCCCAGAACCCCGATAGCCTGCTTGGCAAGATCCTCAGGATCGATGTCGACGGCGACGCCTTCCCGGGCGATCCAAACCGCAACTACGCGATTCCAGCGGGCAACCCGTTCGCCGGCGCCACGCCGGGCGCCGACGAGGTCTGGCACCTGGGCCTCCGCAATCCCTGGCGCGCCAGCTTCGACGCGGCCACCGGCGAGCTCTACATCGGCGACGTGGGCCAAGGGCAGCGCGAGGAGCTCGACTGGGCCGCCGCGGGCCAGGGCGGCCTGAACTTCGGTTGGCGGTTCAAGGAGGGCTTCCAGCCGCACAATGGAACTGCGCCGGCTGGGCTCACCGATCCCGTGCTGGACTATGACCGCACGACACCGAACTACTCCGGCGTCGCCGTCACCGGCGGCTACGTCTACCACGGCCCGGGCGGGGCCAACGGCCTCTATGTCTTCGGCGATTTCGCCACCGGCTACATCTGGACGGTGAAGGTCGTGAACGGGGTCGCGCAGGACTTCCTGAACCGCAACGGCCAGATCGTTGTGAGCGGCGGAGACCTCGACCAGATTTCGTCCTTCGCGGTCGACGGCTCGGGGCGGCTGTACGTGATCGGACTGGACGGCGACATCCACCGGCTGACGCCCCGTGCGGGAGCCGGCGACGCCAGCGACTTCATCCGAGGGGAAGCGGGCAACGACCTGATCTACGGCGGGCTCGAATTCGACGACCTGCACGGCAACATGGGCGACGACACGGTCATCGGCGGCCACGGCGGCGACTGGGTGGTGGGCGGCCAGAACAACGACAGCCTGAGCGGCGGCGACGGCGCCGACGTGGTGCTGGGCAACCTCGGCGCCGACTACCTCGACGGCGGCGTGGGCGGCGACGTCATGCGCGGCGGTCAGGCTGACGACACGCTGTTCGGCCGCGAGGGGACGGACTGGCTGGCGGGCGACCGCGGCGCCGACACCGTCACCGGCGGGAGCGGCGCGGACGTCTTCCACACGTTCGCGGAAGCCGGCATCGACCGCGTGATGGACTTCAACAGGAGCGAGGGCGACCGGGTGAACGTGCTGGCGGGGACGCAGTACACGGTCCGCCAGGAGGGCGCCGACGTGGTCATCGACATGGGCGGCGGCAACCAGATGATCCTGGTCGGCGTGCAGATCTCCCAGCTCACAGGTGACTGGATCTTCGCGTCCTGACGAAGGGCAAAGAAAAAGGGCCGCACCACCGGCGCGGCCCCTGATCCCTCCAACGTGGCGTCCGGCTAATCTTCCTTCGCCCGCCGCATGGCCGGCTGGGGCTCGGCGTCGGGGCGA
The DNA here is from genome assembly GCF_036563285.1 of Phenylobacterium sp. Classification (GTDB taxonomy): domain Bacteria; phylum Pseudomonadota; class Alphaproteobacteria; order Caulobacterales; family Caulobacteraceae; genus Phenylobacterium. The sequence goes on along the minus strand of NZ_DATCMR010000011.1, from coordinate 856,587 downwards.
GGCGAGATCGGCACCGCCACCGACGGGCCGGCCGGGCGCTTGGCCTCGGGCTCGTCGCGGTGCGGCGGCACGCCCTTCAGCACATTGATTATCTCGTCGCCGCTCAGGGTCTCGAATTCGAGCAGGGCCTTGGCCAGGGTGTGCAGGTCCTCGAGCTTCTCGGTCAGGATCCGCCGGGCCTCTTCCTCGCCGGCCTTGACCAACTTCTTGACCTCCTGGTCGATGATCTTGGCGGTCTCCTCGGAGACGTTCTGGTTGCGCGCCACGGAGTGGCCCAGGAACACCTCCTCCTGGTTCTCCCCGTACTCGACCGCGCCCAGCTTGTCGGAGAAGCCCCACTTGGTGACCATCGCCCTGGCCAGCTTGGTGGCCTGGGAGATGTCCGACGAGGCCCCGGAGGTGACCTTGTCCTTGCCAAAGATCATCTCCTCGGCGACGCGGCCGCCGAACAGGATCGCCAGGCGCGAGGTCATCTGCTCGAAGGACATCGAGAAGCGGTCCCGCTCCGGCAGCTGCATCACCATGCCCAGTGCGCGGCCACGCGGGATGATGGTGGCCTTGTGCACCGGGTCGGTGGCCGGGACGTTCAGCGCCACCAGGGCGTGGCCGCCCTCGTGGTAGGCGGTGAGCTTCTTCTCGTCGTCGGTCATGACCATGGAGCGGCGCTCGGCGCCCATCATGACCTTGTCCTTGGCGTCCTCGAAGTCGGCCATGGTGACCATGCGGCGGTTCTTGCGCGCCGCCATCAGAGCGGCCTCATTGACCAGGTTGGCCAGGTCGGCGCCGGAGAAGCCGGGCGTGCCGCGCGAGATCACCTTCACGTCCACGTCGGCGGCCAGCGGCACGTTCTTCATGTGCACGCGCAGGATGCGCTCGCGTCCGTTGATGTCGGGGTTCGGCACCACGACCTGGCGGTCGAAGCGGCCCGGGCGCAGCAGCGCCGGGTCCAGCACGTCGGGCCGGTTGGTGGCGGCGATCAGGATGATGCCTTCGTTCGCCTCGAAGCCGTCCATCTCGACCAGCAGCTGGTTGAGGGTCTGCTCGCGCTCGTCGTTGCCGCCGCCCAGGCCGGCGCCGCGGTGGCGGCCGACGGCGTCGATTTCGTCGATGAAGATGATGCAGGGGGCGTTCTTCTTGGCCTGCTCGAACATGTCGCGCACGCGGCTCGCGCCGACGCCCACGAACATCTCCACGAAGTCGGAGCCGGAGATGGTGAAGAAGGGCACGCCCGCCTCACCCGCGACGGCGCGGGCGATCAGCGTCTTGCCGGTGCCCGGAGGGCCGATCAGCAGGGCGCCCTTGGGGATCTTGCCGCCCAGGCGCTGGAACTTCTGCGGGTCCTTCAGGAAGTCGACGATCTCGGAGAGCTCCTCCTTGGCCTCGTCGACCCCGGCCACGTCCTCGAAAGTGACGCGGTTCTTGTTCTCGGTGAGCAGCCGGGCCTTGGACTTGCCGAAGCCCATGGCGCCGCGGGCGCCGCCCTGCATCTGGCGCATGAAGAAGATCCACACCCCGATCAGCAGCAGGATCGGCAGGCTCTGGATCAGGAAGCCCACGAGGGTGAACCCGCCCGCTGGCTTGACCAGGATCTCGGCGCCCTGCGCCTCGAGGCGCTTGACCAGCTCCTCGTTGTTCTGCGGGGTGATGGCCGTGTAGGTCTTGTTGCCGTTGTCCTTGATCTCGACGACGGAGCCGCGGAGCACCGCCTGCTTCACCTCGCCGGAGCTTACCTTGGTCAGGAGCTGCGAATAGGGGATCTCGGCCGCGCCGGCCGTCCGGCCGCCGCCCGTCATCATCGAATAAAGGCCGATCAGGACGACGATGATGACGCCCCAGATGACGAAATTGCGCAGGTTCATCAGGTCAGGACCGTTCGAAAGAGGCTTCCGGCTACTGCTCTAATCTAGAGAAGCGACCGACGTTCCACCAGCAACCCGGCCACCGCGCGGCGTAAGGCCTCGCCTTGACCGTAAATGCAAAGGGCCGCGCCCGGTGGCGCGGCCCTCACTAGATAGGGATCGAACCCGACTTCTTTTAGGCCCCTGGGCCCAAGCGGCCTTAGCGGCTCGGCTTCTTCGGCGCGGCGATCAGGCCTTCGCGCTGGGCGCGCTTGCGGGCCAGCTTGCGGGCCCGGCGGACGGCTTCCGCCTTCTGGCGGGCGCGCTTCTCGGAAGGCTTTTCGTAGTGCACGTGCCGCTTCATTTCGCGGAACGAGCCCTCGCGCTGCATCTTCTTCTTGAGCGCCTTGAGGGCTTGGTCGACGTTGTTGTCGCGGACGAAAATCTGAACCAGGGGTCTCTCTCCTGCGGATCGCTTCACCGCCCAGCGTCCACCCTCGGGTGGCGGCGAGCGAACAATATGAACGGGCCCGGAGGCGAGAGCCTTCGGGTTTGAGCGCGGCGAGATACCAGAAGCCACCCCGGCTGTCCACGCCGAGACGCCGCAATTCCAGGCCGCTAGGATGGTTACCATGAGCGACACCAAGGCGGACTGGGCGAGCGAGGCCGAGCAGCAGCTCCTGGAGCAGGCGCTGAGGATCGCGCCGCGCGAGGGCTGGACCTGGCGGATGGCCAGGCAGGCCGGCCGCGCCCTGGGCTTTTCCGACGGCGAGACCGAGCTGCTGATCCCCCGCGGCCCGGCGGACCTGGCCGCCCTGCTGTCGCGCCGCCACGACCAGCGCGCAATGGTGCTGCTGAAGGACGTCGACCCCGCCGCCCTGAAGATCCGCGAGCGCATCCGCCGCGCAGTGGAAGCCCGGATCGACGTCGCCGCCGCCGACGAGCCCGCCACCCGCCGCTGGGCCGGCTGGCTGGCGCTGCCGCAGAACCTGCACCTGGGCGGCAAGCTCGCCTGGGAAAGCGCCGACGTGCTCTGGCGCTGGGCCGGCGACACCGCCACGGACGAGAACCACTACACCAAGCGAGCCATCCTGGGCGGCATCCTCACCGGAGCGCTGGCCATGCGGATCGCCAACAACCGCGCCGACGCCATGGCCTTCGTCGACCGCCAGATCCAGCACGTCATGGACTTCGAGAAGTGGAAGGCCACCACCAGCTTCCGGCCGGAGCGCTGGGTCGCCGGCATCGCCCAGGCTCTCGGCAAAGCCCGCTACGGCAAGGCGGGGCCTGCTGCGGACGTGGGCGACGCACCCTGATTTCCCTCCCTTGATGGGGAGGGACAGCTTACCGATGCGGGTTCTCGAACACCGCTTCCACCGCCTCCTCGAACAGGGCGGCGATGCGGTAGGCGAGGTCCAACGAGGGGTCGTGCTTGTCGCTCTCGAGGGCGATCACCGCCTGGCGGGAGACGCCCAACCGCTTGCCGAGCTCCTCCTGGGTCCAGCCGCGGGCTGTGCGCAGCTCGCGCAGCCGGTTCTTCATGGCCGAGTCGTCCGCACGAACGGGGAGATCACCCCGAACGCCAGCCAGAACAGCGGGTAGATCATCCAGCCGGGCACATGCGGCGCGTCCGCGTAGCTCTCCCCGAAGCCCCAGGCGCAGAACAGGGCCATTGCGACGCCGGAGCCGATGATGAACCGCTTGGCGGTGAGCGAGCGGACGAACTCGTCGCTATCGCGGATCAGGGCCAGGGTCGCCCAGATCTGGCCGGCCACCGGGGCGGCGACCGCCAGCGCGAGGGCCCAGGCGCCGGGTTGCTGGATATCGTCGAAGGCCCCGGCCATGGCGGCGAGGTTGATGCTCACGTAGCCGCTCATGAACCCGGCGGTTCGGAAGAAATAGCGTCGGTGGGCGGGTCGTCATTGAACATCGAGCGCTCCTTCATGTAAGGCACACCTTACATGCGGCCGATGTCAGGTCAACCTTACATCATGCTCGCTTTGCCAGGAGGCTCAGCCAACGCTCCTGAGCCTTGTCGGGTCTGATGTCGCCCGTCACTTCCGACTCCAGCAGCGCGAGCCCGCCGACCTTCGCCAGCAGGGCTGCGGCGCCGGCTTCGTCGAGATCGGTGAAGCGGCGGTCGTCCGCTTCGCGCTCTCCGGACCCATACTTGAAGGACATGAAGAGCGCGCCGCCGGGGACCAGGGCGTCGCGCAGCCGACCTACGGCGTCGACGAGCTCTCGCCGGCCGATGTGCAGAAGGGAAGCGCACGCCCAAACACCATCGAAGGCTTCGCGCCAAGCCATCTCGTCGAAGCGCTTCACCAGCACTTGGACGCCGGCGTGGCCACTGGCCAGGGCCGCTAGCCTCGGCGCCGCCTCCGTGGCGGTAACTTGGAAGCCCATCTGCCGGAACAACCGTGCGTCGCGGCCGGAGCCGCAGCCCGCGTCCAGCACCCGGCCGCCGGGCGGCAGGAGCGCAGTGAAACGGGCGAGCTGGGGAAGGGGCGGCAGGTCCTTGGTGCGGGCGAAGAAGTCCTCGGCGTTCTCGTCGTAGAAGCCGATGCTCACAGCGGCTTGACCCGGTTGATGTGGCCCATCTTGCGGCCGGGCTTGGCTTCGCGCTTGCCGTAGAGGTGGACGCGGGTCTCCGGCTCAGCGGCGAAGCGGCGCCAGGCGAGCGCCTCCTCGCCCAGCAGGTTCAGCATCTCCACCTGGTGCGTGGGGTGGGTCGGCCCCAGCGACCAGCCGGCGACGGCGCGGATGTGCTGCTCGAACTGGTCGACCTCACAGCCGTCCATGGTCCAGTGGCCGGTGTTGTGGACCCGCGGCGCGATCTCGTTGACCAGCAGGGTCCCGTCCCTCAGCTCGAAGAGCTCGATGCCGATCACGCCGACGTATTCGAGGCCGCTCAGCACGCGCGCCGAGATCCGCTCGGCGCGGTCCTGCAGCGCCTTGGGCGCTTTCGCCGGCGCGATGGAGCGGCGCAGGATTCCCTTCTCGTGGTGGTTCTCGGCGAGCGGATAGACGGCTGTCCCGCCGTCACGGCCGCGGGCGGCGATGATCGAAAGCTCGCGGACGAAGTCGGCCCGGGCCTCGACGATCACCGGGACGGAGCCGAGCTCGGCGAAGACGCGTGCGGCGTCCGCCGCATGCTCCACCCACCGCTGGCCCTTGCCGTCGTAGCCCTCGCGGCGGGTCTTCATCAGCGCTGGCGCGCCGATCTGCGCGACCGCGGCGACGGCTGCCTCGGGCGTGTCGGCCTCCGCGAAGGCCACGGTGGGGGCGCCGTTGGCGTTGAGGAAGGTCTTCTCGGCCACCCGGTCCTGAGCGACGGCCAGCGCCTTGGGGCCCGGCGCGACCTCCACGCCGCGGGTCACGAGCCACTCCACCGACTTCGCCGGCACGTTCTCGAACTCGTAGGTGACGACGTCGGTAAGCTGCGCCAGCTCCTCGAGCGCCGCCTCGTCCTCGTAGGCGCCGACGATCAGCTTCATGGCCACGCGTCCGGCTGGGCTGTCGGCCTGGCGCTCCAGCACAGCGACGTCGAAGCCAAGCCTGGCGGCGGCCAGCGCCAGCATCCGGCCGAGCTGGCCGCCGCCGAGGATTCCGACCGTCGAGCCCGGGGCGAGCGGCAGGGCGGCCACTCAGGCGTCCTCGACCGTCTCGGCGACGCTGGCGGTCTGCTTGCGGCGGTGTTCGGCGACACGTTCGGCCAAGGCCGGATCGGACAGCGCCAGGATCTGCGCCGCCAGCAGGCCGGCGTTGCGGGCGCCCGCCTCGCCGATCGCCAGCGTGCCGACCGGAATGCCGGCGGGCATCTGGGCGATGGACAGCAGGGAATCCATGCCCTTCAGCGCCTTGCTCTCCACCGGCACGCCGAGGACGGGAAGCTCGGTCATGGAGGCGGTCATGCCCGGCAGGTGGGCGGCGCCCCCGGCGCCGGCGATGATCACCTTCACGCCGCGGGCCTTGGCGGACCTGGCGAAGTCGAACATCCGCTCCGGCGTGCGGTGGGCGGAGACGACCTTGGCCTCGTAGGCCACGCCCAGGGCCTCCAGGCTCTCGGCGGCGGCGCGCATCACGGGCCAGTCGGAGCGGCTGCCCATGATGATGGCGACGGGCGCGGACTGTGCGCTCTTTGGGGCGCTCATGTGCAGGTCATCCCCGGCGGGGCCCTGCCCCGGAAGGCGGCGGAGTATAGGCGCCCGCTTGGCGCCCGCAACCAAGCGCGAGTAGGTTCTGCGTTAACCCTTTGGCGGAGCGTGATTCTCGACGTGAAGATCACCGGAGCGCGCACGGAAGCCTTCCAGGCCATGCGCAGGCGCGACCTCGAAAAGGCCGGCGCCCAGGCGCGCGGACCGCAGAAGACCGGCGACACCGCGGCCTTCCTGGGCCTGGGGCCGGCCGACCTGACGCCGGCCGTGCAGGGCGCGATCACCACCCTGCTCTCCGAGATCGACGACCTGCGAACCGAGGTCGGCCGGCTGAAAGCCAAGCTCGCCGAGGCGGAGGGGATGGCGGACCGCGACGCCCTGGTCCCGCTGCTGAACCGTCGCGCGATGGTCCGCGAGCTGGGGCGCATCCGCACCTTCGCCCTACGTTATGGGGCGAGCGCCAGCCTGGTCTATTTCGACCTGGACGACCTGAAGAGCGTCAACGACCGCTTCGGCCACGCCGCGGGCGATACCGCGCTGAAGACGGTGGCCGAGCGGCTGGCGGCCAGCGTCCGGGAAAGCGATGTGGTCGGCCGGATGGGCGGCGACGAGTTCGCCGTCATCCTCGTGCAGGCCAACGCCCAGGTGGCGGAGGCCAAAGCCGAGACCCTGGCGAAGGCGATCGAGCGCGACCCGCTGCAGTTCGGCGACTGGTCCGCGCCCCTGCACGTCACCTACGGCGTCTGCGAGATCACCCAGGACCTGGAGCCGGAAGAGATCGTCGCCGCCGCCGATCAGGCCATGTACGCGCGGAAGCGGGCGCGGCGCGCCCCCTAGGCGATAATGTCGGGCGTCAGCATGTCCTCGAGGCGGGCGATCTCGTCCTTGAGGGCGAGCTTCTTTCGCTTCAGGCGCGCAATCAGCATCATGTCGGGAAGCGGCGAGAGCGCGAGGGCCTGGATGGCGGCGTCGAAGTCGGCGTGGTCCTGGCGCAGCTCCGTGAGCCGGGCCTGCAGGACCTCTTCCGAGGGGAATTCCTGGTCGTTCATGCGGGGCCGATCCTAACCCAGCGCCGCGGCGAGCGCAGCCAGAGCTTCGTCCGGGGCGGGCTTTCCCCAAGCCAGGGAAGCGGCCTTCAGGGCGTCGAAGGCGTGCCCTCCACCGGAGGCGGCGCCGGCCAGGCCGGCCAGGGTCTCCATCAGCACCCGCTCGGCGCGCAGCTCGGCGGCCTTCACGTCTTCGCGCAGGGCCGCGCGGGCGCCGTCGGCGACCGGCGGACGGGGCGCCTTCAACTCCCGGCGAGCGGCCCGCAGGGGGGCGAGCGCCACCGTCTCCCACACCCGCGCCGTCTCGGCGGCGCGGGCCAGCAGGGCGGGATCGCGCGCCTCGGCCCAGACGGCCCACAGCAGGTAGGAGACGTTCTGCCCGTGCTCGTCCTGCAGCCTCAGGCAGGCCTCGGGGACGCCCGGCTGGCCATAGGCGTCCAGCGCCCACTCCCAGATCGCCACTACGCCTCTTCCTTGATAGGGCCCAGGTCCTCGCCCCAGCGCTTCACGCCTTTCCAGGAGAGACCGAACAGGTCCAGCGCGCGGCCCACAGACTGGTCCACCATCTGCTCGATGGAGGCCGGCCTGGCGTAGAAGGCGGGCAGCGGCGGGGCGATCACCGCGCCCATTTCGGACAGCTTCACCATGGTGCGCAGGTGGCCCAGGTGCAGCGGCGTCTCGCGGACCATCAGCACCAGCGGCCGGCGCTCCTTCAGCGTCACGTCCGCGGCCCGCGTCAGCAGGGAGGCGGTCACCCCGGTGGCGATCTCGCTCATGGTCCGCACCGAGCAGGGCGCCACGATCATGCCGAGGGTGGGGAAGGAGCCCGAGGCGATGGAGGCGCCGATGTCGGACGCCTTGTGGCTGAAGCTCGCCTTCGACTGGACGTCGGCTACCGAAAGGCCGGTCTCCTGGGACAGCGTCAGCGCCGCGCCCTTGGAGACCACCAGATGGGTTTCCACGCCGAGCTCGCGGCAGGCGTCCAGCACCCGGAGCCCATAGACGATCCCGGACGCGCCCGAGAGGCCCACCACCAGTCTCGGCCGCTCGGATCTGCTCATCCAGAAGGTCCCCAACGCCCGGAAATGCGGCGCCGCTTCAGCACCGCCTCCGCAAACATATGTGATCTGACAGCGGGACGCAGCGGGTGTTCACTTCCCGACGTCCAAACAGCGAGGAGACATCTCGTCATGGCGCTAGATGCCCGGATCCGGGAGCTCGGATCCCGTCACCAGTCCCTTGAACAAGCCATTCAAGAAGAACTGCGACACCCTGGCCACGACGACATCAAGCTGAAGGAACTCAAGCGGCAGAAGCTCAAGCTGAAGGAACAGCTGGAAGCCCTGCGCGGCAACGTCCACTAGCTAGAGCCGCTCATCCCCGCGAAGGCGGGGACCCATGCAGAGCCGTCTACAGGCCCGAACGCCGCTTGGGCCCCCGCCTTCGCGGGGGTGAGCGGGTTTTCAATGACTAGTCGTCGGCGTGTTCCGCCTCGTCCTCATAGGCCGGGGCGGCGTCGTCGTGCAGGTCCTCGTCGGCGTCCGCATCGAGGGCGCCGGTCTCGGACGCCGGCCGCAGGGTCGGGCCTTCCGGTTCGACGATGCCCTTGCGGGCGTCTTCCTTGGCCTTCTTGTCGGCCGCCTTGCGCACCACCGCGTCCAGCTCCAACTGGGTGGAGAGGCCCAGCGTCACCGGGTCCACCGGCTTGATGTTGGCGGAGTTCCAGTGGGTGCGGTTGCGCACCTGGTCGATGGTGGCCTTGGTGGTGCCCAGCAGGCGCGCCACCTGGCTGTCCGGCACTTCCGGGTGGTTGCGCAGGAACCAGGCGATGGCGTCGGGGCGGTCCTGGCGGCGCGACACGGGCGTGTAACGCGGGGCCTTCTTCACCGGCTTCAGCAGCTCGGCGTGGCGGCTCTTCTGGGCGACCATGCGGTACTTGTCGTTCTTCTCGGCCTTGTCGAGCTCGTCGCGGGAGAGCTGGCCGTTGGCGATCGGATCGGCGCCGCGGATGTCGCGCGCCACCTCGCCGTCGGCGATGCCCTTCACCTCGAGCGGGTGCAGCCCGCAGAAGTCGGCGATCTGGTCGAAGGTCAGGGAGGTGTTGTCCACCAGCCAGACGGCGGTCGCCTTCGGCATCAGGATGTCGGTCATTTTACGGTCGTCCGGAAATGAAGGCGCCCGGCCTTTCGGCCGGGCGGTGAGGGTCGTCATATAGGCCGGATCACGGCCCAAGGGAACGAGAATCCGTCGCCTGCACCTGCGGCCTAGGTGATGATCCACCCGGGCGGGAGGCTCGACATCTGCACGCCCACCAGCACCAGACGGCCGTCGCCGGTGAGCACTACCGTGTCCGCGCCCTCCTGCTGCACCCCCCACGTCGCGCCGGGCAGGAGCTGCACGCGATCGCCCTCGGCGACGCTGAAGTCGGTCACCCGGTCGACGGCCGCCCCGTCGAAGATGTGGAAGATGTCCGCCCCCGCCCCCCCGGTCAGGGTGTCGTCGCCCCGGTCGCCGGAGATGAAGTCGGCCCCGGCCCCGCCGCGCACCACGTCGTCCTGCTGGCCCCCGCGCAGGACGTCCGCGCCCAGGCCGCCGTCGATGGTGTCGGCGCCGAGGTTGCCGAGCGCCAGGTCGTCGCCGTCCTCGCCGAACAGCAGGTCGTCGTTCTGGCCGCCCACGACCCAGTCGTCGCCTGCCCCGCCGTACGCCGTGTCATTGCCCTTGTTGCCGTGGATGTCGTCGAAGTCGGCGCCGCCGTAGATCACGTCGTCGCCGTCCTCCCCGCGCAGGAGGTCCTGGCCCGCGAAGCCCGACAGGGTGTCGTTGCCGGCGCCCGACAGCAGCCGGTTGGCAACCGCGTTGCCGTTGAGGGTGTCGGAGCCGATGCCGGTGATGGCGTTCTCGATCACGGTCCCCATGGCGACGGCGACGTTGCCGACCAGGGTGCCCACATTTGAGAAGAAGCCCTCGCGCAGGTCGACGACCTGCGAGGCGGTGTAGCCGGAGAAGTCGAAGGTGTCGTTCCCGCCGGCGTCCCAGACGGCGAACACCATGCGCGAGGCGGCCGAGGTCGCCTCGAACCACGGCCGTCCGGCATTTGAGTTGAAGCCGTAGGTGGTGTCGCCGGTGCGCGTGGTCATGTTCGCGCCGTACTCCACCTGGGCGGCGGCGATGTCGTCGAGCATGGGGGCGGCGGGGTAGGAGCCGCGGAAGTTCGCGCCGGTGTTGCCCTCGTTGAAGTAGCTCATCACCGTGTACTGGCGGCTGTCCTCGTAGTACTCGGCGCTGCCGGCGTAGGTGACCGGCCCGTCGTCGCTGGCGTCGTAGTCGCCCGGGTGGGCCAGGCCGATGGTGTGGCCGATCTCGTGAAGCAGCACCTGCTGGCCGACGGAGCCCGTCACCGGGAACGCGTTGGTGCTGATGGAGACGTTCACCCACAGGTCGCCGTCGTTGTCGGAGACGGCGGGATTGCCGGGGAAGTTGGCGAAGGCCGAGGCGCCCTTGAACCCGCTCGTGTAGCCCGCCATCAGGATCGAGGCGTTGTCGGTGTAGGCGCCCTCCCCGCTCGTGCCCGAGCCCACGCGGACGAAGGTGATCCGCGCCACGTCCGCCCAGGCCTGCAGGGCGAGCTCGGCCTGGCGGATCTGCTGCTCGTTGAAGCGCGTGAAGCCGCCGGCCTCGCCGTCGTCGTCCTTCGGCATCTGCGCGGGCGCGCTGGCCCGGAAGCCGTAGGTCACCGTGTAGGCCTGGCCTGCCAACCCTCCCCAGCCGGGCGCCGGACGCAGCTCGAGGCCGTTCTCCGTCTCCACCTGGTAGTAGCCGGTCATCTGCAGCGCGGCGCGCTCGACGGTGTAGCTGGGCTTGTCGTTGGGGCTGGGGCCGTTGCGCTGGTCGGCGTTCAGGAAGCCCTGGGCCCCGCCCCCTGCGTCGGCCGGAGCGTCCACCACCAGCACCTGTCCGCGGCATACCGGACAGGGGCAACGGCCGCTCGCTCCGCCATCCGCAGAGAGGTGCGTGTAGGCGAGCCCGGTCTCGAAGGCGGGCGCGAGGCTTTCAGCGGACATGACCGACGGAACTCTACCTTACCCAACCCCTTCAGACTCTTAGGGGATCGCCGGGCGGTCCGCAATTGCGCCCGCCGTCGCCTCAGCCCACGAAGATCCAGCCGCCGGTGAGGCTCGAGAGCTGCACGCCCTCCAGGGTCAGCTGGGCGCCGGCGCCGGTGGTGACCACCACGTCGAGGCCTGCCTGCGCCACCGTGTAGGTGGTGCCGGCGAGCAGGTTCACCCGGTCGCCTTCCGCGGCGTTGAAGTCGGTGACCCGGTCGCTTCCGGCAGCGTTGAAGAAGTGGAAGATGTCCGCCCCCGCGCCGCCGGTGAGGGTGTCGAAGCCCAGGTCGCCTGAGACCCAGTCCGCGCCGTCGCCGCCGCGGACCACGTCGTCCTGTTGGCCGCCGCGCACCACGTCGTTGCCGGAGCCGCCGTCGAGGGTGTCGGAGCCGATATTACCCAGGACCACGTCGCCGCCGTCCTCGCCGAATAGCAGGTCGTTGTCCTGGCCGCCGACCACCCAGTCCCCTTCGCCGCCGCCGCGCAGGGTGTCGTTTCCCTTGTTGCCGTGCAGGTCGTCGAACTGGCTGCCGCCCACCAGGGTGTCGGCCCCGTCGTCGCCGCGCAGGAAGTTCGAGCCTTCGCCGCCGACGATGGAGTCGCCGCCCTGGCCGCCGAAGATCGAGTTGTTCGCCGCGTTGCCGACGATGCTGTCGGCGCCGGTCCCGCCGATGGCGTTCTCGATCACCGTCTTCATGGCCACGGCCACGTTGCCCACGAGCCCGCCGACATTGGAGAAGGCGCCTTCGCGCAGGTCGATGACCTGGCTCTGGAAGAAGCCGGAGAAATCGAAGGTGTCGGTCCCGCCGGCGTCCCACACCGCGAAGATCAGCTTCGAGGCGCTGGAGGTCGCCCCGAACCACGGCCGCTCGGCATTGGAGTTGAAGCCGTAGGTGGTCGCGCCCGTGCGCGTCGTCCAGTTGATGCCGTACTCCAGCTGGGCGGCGTAGACGTCGTCCAGCAGCGGCACCGCCGAATAGGCGCCGCCGTAGTTCGCGCCGGTGTTGCGCTCGCTGAAGTAGCTCATCACCGTGTACTGGCGGCTGTCCTCGTAATACTCGGCGTCGTTGGCCCAGGTGAAGGTCGTGTCGGCGTCAGCGTTATAGGTCCCCGGGTGCGCCAGGCCGATGGCGTGGCCGATCTCGTGCACCAGGGTCTGGCCGCCGTAGTTCCCGCTCGTCGGGCTGGCGTTGTAGCCCAGCGAGGTGTTCACCCAGATGTCGCCGGCCCGCGACGAGGCGGTGGTAGAGCCGGGATAGTAGGCGAATGCCGAGGCGCCTTCCGCGCCCGAGGTGTAGTTGCCGAACAGGATCGCCGCGTTGTTGGTGTAGGCGGTCTCACCCGCGTTGCCGGAGCCTACGCGCACGAAGGTGATGTTGGCCACGTCCGCCCAGGCCCGGAGCGCCAGCTCCGCCTGATTGATCTGGGCCATGTTGAAGCGCTCGAAGCCTGCGGTGTCGTCAGGCATGGCGCCCGGCGCATCGGCCCGGAAGCCGTAGGACACCGTGAACGCGCGGCCGGCCGCGCCGCCCCAGCCCGGCTGCGGCGTCATGCCGGTGGCGGTCTGGTTGTAGCCGGTGAGTTGCAGGGCCGCGCGCTCGACGGTGAAGCTGGTCTTGCCGGAGATGAACGCGCCCTCGCGCTGGTCGGCGTTCAGATAGGCCTGCGGCTCCGGGTAGACGCTGGGGTCCTCGACCACCTGCACCTGGCCCGAGCAGACCGGGCAGCCACAGCCGCCGGGGTGCGCGCCCGAGGTGTCGTCGTAGGTTCGGACCGCAAGGTCGGAGTAAGCTTCAGTGTAAGCGGAGGTCATCGGACGGGCACCCTAAGCAACCCATCCCCTCCGTTCGCTTAAAGGGAATGGCTAATGCCCGGCAACCACCCGAGCTTGCGGCGCAATCGCGCACCCGCCCATGTGGGGAGTCTTGGATTGAACCCCGCTGCGACAGGAGGAAGCTTGGCGCTACGCCGCCTGGGCGTACGGGACGGCGCCGGTCAACGCCTTCAGGGCCTCGGCGTCGAACGGGGCCGCACTTTTGATATCGTTGTCGAAATAGGCGTAAACGTCGCGGCCCTCGGCCCGCCAGCGGGCGATGTTCTGCGCCCAGACCGCCAGCTCGTCTTCCGAGTACCGGCCGAAGTAGCGGCCGCCTGGACCGTGGCCCCGCACATAGACCCACGAAGCCGTGATCTCCCACGGCGAAGGCGCGCTGTGGTGGTCGGAGATGCACAGCGAGGCGTCGAAGTCCGCCAGGATGCGGAACACCGCCGCGTCGTACCAGGAGGGGTGCCGGAACTCGACGGTGTGGCGGCGGCCCTTCGGCAAGAGCTTCAGAAAGCCGGCCAGGCGATCGTCATTGCGCCTGAGCTGCGGCGGCAGCTGGATCAGCGCCGGGCCGTAGTGGTCCGCCAGCGGCGCCATGCGGCCGAACACCAGCGCGACGGAGTCCCCGCAGTCGTTGAGCTTCTTGTTGTGGGTGATGAACCGACTGACCTTCCAGGCGAACAGGAAGCCTTCCGGCGCCCGCGTCGCCCAGCCCTCCACCATCTTCTCCGAGGGCAGGCGGTAGAAGCTGGCGTTGATCTCGGCGGTGTCGAAACGGGTCGCGTAGTACTCCAGCCGGTCCTTGTCCTTGGTCCCCGGCGGATAGAAGGGCCCCGTCCAGTCCTTGTAGACCCAGCCCGAGCAGCCGATGCGTAGCGCGCTCATGCGGCGGAAACCCCTCCGCAGGGCCGCCGGTTGCGATCAGTCCAGCGGCACCCGGTCCAGGATACGCAGGCCGTAGCCGGCGGACGCCGGCAGCACCGTCCTGGACGACGTCAGCAGGTGGATGTCGCGCACTCCCAGGTCCAGCAGGATCTGGGCGCCGACGCCGTAGTCGCGCAGCACGTTCGCCGTCTGCGGCTGGTCCGGCTTGCCGTAGCGCTCGGAGAGCCAGTGCGGATTGGAGTCGCGGATGAACACCGCCACGCCGGCGCCCTCGTAGGCGCTGATCGCCTGCAGGGCCTTGGGCACATAGTCCCGCCGCGCCTCCACGTGGCCCAGCATGTCGGCGGCCATGTCTACGCGGTGCATGCGCACCAGGGTCGGCTTGTCGGCGCTGATCTTGCCCTTGGTCAGCACCACGTGCTCGGTCTGGTCCAGCACGTTGCGGTAGATGACCATCCGGAATCGGCCGCCGTAGGCGCTGTCGAAGGGCGTCTCCAGCACCCGCTCCACCTGCCGCTCGGTGCGGCGGCGGTAGGCGATCAGGTCGGCGATCGTGCCGATCTTCAGGCCGTGGAGCTGGGCGAAAGCGACCAGGTCCGGCAGCCGCGCCATTGACCCGTCGTCCTTCATGATCTCGCAGATCACACCCGCGGCGTTCAGGCCCGCCAGGCGGGAGATATCCACCGCGGCCTCCGTGTGGCCGGCGCGGACCAGCACGCCGCCGTCCCTGGCCACCAGCGGGAAGACGTGGCCCGGCGAGACGATGTCGTCGACGCCCTTGGTCGGGTCCACGGCCACGGCGATGGTGTGGGCCCGGTCGTGGGCGGAGATGCCGGTGGTGACGCCCTCGCGCGCCTCGATCGAGACCGTGAAGGCGGTGCCGTGGCCGGAGGCGTTCTCCACCGCCATGGGGGGCAGGCGCAGCTGGCGCGCGCGCTCGGCGGTGATGGAGAGGCAGATCAGGCCGCGGGCGTGCTTGGCCATGAAGTTGATCTGCTCGGGCGTAGCGAACTGGGCGGGAATGATGACGTCGCCCTCGTTCTCCCGGTCCTCGGCGTCCACCAGGATGTAGGGCCGCCCGTTGCGGGCGTCCTCGATGATGTCCTCAATGGGGCTGATGGCGGAGGTCACGCTGTCGTCCTCCGGCGGGCGTCCGCCCCGATCATGCCTTCCAGGGGGCGGGACGAGGTAGGGGCGCTTCATGTCGCTGCCTTCGACGCGTTCGCGCGGGATTGGGCCCGCATGATCGCGAAGTCCATCACCTGCTCGGCGACGGTGGACAGTTGCCAGGCATCCTTGGCGTCCCGGCACCCGCCCGCCTCGTCGAAGAGGTCGGTCGTCGCGTTGAGGGCAGCCCCGAACGGCGTGGGCCAGCCCCGCATGGCATGTATGATCGCGCGCACCGCCATCAAAGTGGTCCCCGCCGCCTGCCAGCCGTCGGCGGTGACGATGATCCCCACCGGCTTGCCCTGGAAGTAGGGCTCGGCGTCGCCGCGGGTCAGCTCCAGGGTGTCGAGGGCGTTCTTCACCAGCCCTGACAGCGAGCCGTGGTAGCCGGGGCTCGCCACGATGACGCCGTCGGCGCCGCGCACCGCATCGGCGAAGGCCTGCTGCGCCTCGCTGACCTCGCCGCCGACCCGCGGGTCGAACAGGGGCAGGCCGGCCAGCGCCTCGCCGCCAACCAGCCGGGTCTCCGCGCCGCGCGCTTCGGCCGTCCGCAGGGCGCAAGCCAGCGCCTTCTCCGTCGAGGAACCCGCCCGGTTCGCGCCGCCGAGACCGAGGATGAGGGGGGCGCGGCTCAAGCCTCTTCCTTCTCGAACACCTTCTTCAGTTCGGTCTTCATGATCTTGCCGTTGGCGTTGCGGGGCAGGGTCTCGGGCCAGAAGCAGACCCTCACCGGCACCTTGAAGCCCGCCAGCCGCTCGCGCACGAAGGCCCGGAGCTCCTGCTCGGTGGCGGTCCCGCCAGGCTTCAGGTGCACCACCGCGGCGGGCTCCTCGCCCAGGGTCTTGTGCGGAATGCCCACCAGCGCCGCGTCCATCACGTCCGGGTGGTCGTAGAGCACGTTCTCGACTTCCACGCAGTAGATGTTCTCGCCGCCGCGGATCAGCATGTCCTTGGCCCGGTCGATGATGAACAGGAAGCCTTCCTCGTCGATGCGCGCCAGGTCGCCGGTGCGCAGCCAGCCGTCCACGAAGGTCTCCGCAGTGGCCTCCGGCTTGTTCCAGTAGCCCTTCACCACCTGCGGGCCCTTGCACCACAGCTCGCCCACGGCGCCCGGCGGCAGCACCGTCACGCCGTCGGCCGGGTCGCGGATCTGCATCTCGCCGACCGGCGCCGCGGGGCCGGCGCTGTCCGGCCGGTTCTCGTAGTCGCGGCCGAGGTGGGAGGTGAAGGTGGCGGTGGTCTCCGTCATCCCCCAGCCGTTGCCGGGCTGGGAGGCCGGGAAGACCTCCTTGATCTTGCGCACCAGCTCCGGCGCCGAGGGCGCGCCGCCGTAGGTCACCGCCTGCAGGCTGGAGAGGTCGTACTTCGGCCGGTCCGGGTGCTCGATCAGCTGCCAGGCGATGGTCGGCACGCCGCCGGTGGCGTTGACCTTCTCCCGCTCGATCAGCTGCATGGCCTGCACGGTCTCCCAGCGGCGCATCAGCACGATCTTCCCGCCGGCGTTCATGGTCGGGCCAAGCGTGGCCGAGAGGCCGGTGGCGTGGAACAGCGGCACCACCAGCAAAGTGACCCGCTGCGGCAGCTTGTGGGGGTCGCTCTCCGGCAGGGGCTCGCCAGCCCGCAGGAAGTTGCGCGCCGCCGAGATGCCGCCGGCGCCGATGTTCGAGGTCATGTTGCGGTGGGTGCCGAGCGCGCCCTTGGGCTTTCCGGTGGTGCCCGAGGTGTAGAGGATGGTGGCGTCGTCCTCGGGGTCCAGCGGGACGTCCGGGAGGGGCTGGTCCGGAAGCTCGCCCCAGCGGTTCACGGCGCCGATGACGTCCTCCAGCCGCCCGACGCGCGGGTCGGCAGGCTCGTCCTTCAGGCGCGAGACATAGACGCGCCGCAGGTCCGGCAAACCGTCCAGGTGCTCGGCGATGCGGTCCAGCCGCTCGTCGTCGACGATGGCGACCTTCGCGCCGGAGTCGGCCAGGCCGTACTGCAGCTCGGGGCCGGTCCACCAGGCGTTCAGCGGTGTCACGATGGCGCCCACCAGGATCCCGGCGAAGAAGGCGACCGGCCATTCGGGCAGGTTGCGCATGATCACCGCCACCCGGTCGCCCTTTCGGACCCCGTCGGCCTCTAGCTGTTGGGCTAGGGCCAGGGTGGCGCGCGCGAAGGCCTCGTAGGTGGCGCGGTCGTCCTCGTAGACCAGGAACTCGCGGTCGAAGGCCCGCGCGTTGAGGAACACGTCGCGCAGGGTCGGCGGGGCGTTCTTCCAGACCTTGGTCGGGATTCCGCGGATCACCTTCTCCTCGATCTCGAGGCGGGAGCCCGGGGCGGTCAGGCGCGCATGCGCATCCGCGATGGACATGACGGGCCAGGTGTCGGGCACTTCAACTCACTCCAAGTGTCATCCCGGTTTCGTGGCGCGCGAAAACGGCCTCGGGCTCGGCGGCACTATCAAACAGCCGTTCGACAGGCGCAATCGCCGGCGGGTCAGACGGCCCGCAGCGCCGTCGCCACGGGCAGGCGGGCGGCGCGGATCGAGGGCGCGAAGCCGCCGATCAGGCCGATCACCAGCGACAGCACGATCCCGGCCCAGACCAGGCCCGGCGTGACCGCCAGCGGGAAGGTCAGCCCCACGGTCGAGATGTCCCGGCCGTTGAACAGCAGCCAGGCCAGGGCCGCGCCCAGCAACGCGCCGGGCAGCGCCAGCGCCAGGGACTCGGCCAGCACCGAGACCACCACCGCCGCGCCGCTGAAGCCCAGGGCGCGAAGGGTGGCGATCTCCCGCACTCGCGCGTCGACCGCCGAATACATGGTGTTGAGCGCCCCGATGACGGCGCCGATGGCCATCACCCCGCCCACGAAATAGCCCACGAAATTCAGCACCGTGGTCAGCTGCTTCATCTGCTCGTTGACGTAGGTCTTCAGCCGCTTGGGCTCCACGTCCAGGCGCGGGTCGGCGGTCAACCCGTCCTTGAAGCGGCTGAAGGCGTCGGGGCTCTCCAGCACCACGTCGACGCTCTGGTAACCGGTGCGCTCGAAGGCCGCCATCACGGTGTCGGCATCCGCCAGCAGGGCGTTGTCGGCCATGCCGCCGTTGGCGTCGTAGGCGCCCACCACCGTCCACTCCGAGCCGCGCAGCGAGACGCGGTCGCCGACGTCGAGGTTCTTGAACCGCCGGCGCGGATGCTTGCCGACGATCAGCTCGTGCACCGCGGGGCGGAACATGCGCCCCTCGGTGAGCTTCAGCGTCCGGTCCATGGAGATGCCGCGCAGCGTCATCCCGCGGATCGGGATGTTGGTGGTGGTCCCGTCGCTCTTCTGCTCGACCTCGACGATCACCATCGCGGCCGGCTGGGCCATCGGCTCGCCGTCGGGGAATTTCTTCACGCCCGGGGCCTGGGCGATGATCCCCACCGCCTCGCGGGTGAAGGAGCCGGTGAACTCCGACTGCGCCCCGGCCGGCAGGACGATGACGTTCTCCGGCTTCACGTTGCGGCCGCCCGTCTGCATCAGCCCAGCGCCGATGGCGAGCAGCGAGATCATCACCGCAACCGTCGTCGCGACGCCTACGACCGTGACCAGGGAGGCGCCCAGCCGCTGGGGCACGCCCTTCAGGTTCATCAGGGTGGCGGCGTAGATCTGGCGGAACAGGGTCATGGGCACCTCCTATCGGCCGGCGAGGGCGTCGACGATCTGCAGCCGCATGGCGCGGATGGCCGGCGGCAGGCCGGCGATGAGGGCCAGGGCCACGGCGAAGCCGAACCCCGCGAACAGGATCGGTCCGGCCGCGGCCCTGAAACCGATGGCCTCGCGGATCAGCGGGAACAGCAGCTCGGCGATGCCCAGCCCGATCCCCGCGGAGAACACGCAGAAGATCAGGGTCTCGGCGACGACGAGCGCCAGGACCCCGCCGTCGGTGAAGCCCAGCGTCTTCAGCACCGCCAGCTCAGGGATCCGCTCGCGCATCTGCTGGGCCATCACCGCGCCCACCGAGAACAGCAGGGCGAAGAAGATCGCGCCCACGATGGCGTTGATGACCAGGCCGATGTCGCCGATCTGCTTCAGCTGGCTCTGCGCCATCTGCCGCGGGGTGATGGTGCGGGTCTCGTACGGCGAGTTGGCGAACAGGGCGTCGACGCGGCTGGCGATGGCGCCCGCCTGCTTGGCGTCCTTGGTCTTCAGCAGGAAGAAGCTGGTGGTGCCCTTCTGCTGGGTGCGGCCCTCGTCCACATACTCGTAGTTGACCATCATCCCCGGCCCGCCCTTCGGCAGGATGCCGACGATCTTCACGGGCCAGGTGGAGCCGGTGTCCAGGTTCATCCAGAACATCGAGCGCAGGGGCACGGTGTCGCCGACCTTCCAGCCGTAGTTGCGGGCCATGTTGGCGCCGACGATCGCCCCGTTGCGCGTCTGGCGCATGGCGACGAGCTGCGCCTCGGTTGGCTTGGACTCCGGGTAGACGGCCACGTACTCGTCGACGTTGACCGCGATGGCCGGGACGAACTGCGTTGGCGTCCGGTAGGTGCTGGTGAAGATCAGCATCGGGGTCACCGCCTCGACGCCGCCGACGGTGCGGATCTGCGATCCGTGGCCCATCGGCAGCCCTTCGATCTGGCTCACCCGCGAGAACACCATCAGCACGTTGGCCTCCGTGCCCTGGGCCACGTTGTCGATGCCGGTCTTCAAGCCCTGGAGCAGGCCGAAGATCAGGAAGGCGTTGACGATGGAGAGCAGGGTCAGGATCGCCCGGCCCTTCTTGCGCCAGATCCCCGCCCAGACGAGGTGCAGGAACTTCATGCCGCCGCCCCCACCGCTTCGGCGGCGAGCGCGCCCTTGTCCAGGTGGACAATGCGGCTGGCGTGGTCGGCGGCCTTCGGATCGTGGGTGACCATGATGATGGTCTTGCCCTGCTCGCGGTTGAGCTGCTGCAGCAGGCCCAGCACCTCCTCGGCATTCTCGCGGTCCAGGTCGCCGGTCGGCTCGTCGCAGACCAGCAGCGTCGGGTCGGCTACGATGGCGCGGGCGATCGCCACCCGCTGCTGCTGGCCGCCGGACAGCTCGTTCGGCTTGTGCTTGCGCCGGTCGGTGAGGCCCACGAGTTCAAGGGCCGCCGCGACATTGGCCTTGCGCTGCTTGCCGTTCAGCCTGGTCAGCAGCAGCGGCAGCTCGACGTTGGCCTCCGCCGAGAGCGTCGGCATCAGGTTGTAGAACTGGAAGACGAAGCCCACGTGCCGCGAGCGCCACTTGGCCAACTGTCCCGAGGACAGCCGGTCGATCCGCTCTCCGCCCACCACCACCTCGCCCTGGGTCGGGCGGTCGAGCCCGCCGATCAGGTTGAGCAGGGTGGTCTTGCCCGACCCCGACGGCCCCATCATCGCCAGGAACTCGCCCGGCTGGATGTCCAGCGAGAGGTCGTGCAGGACCTCGACGGCCTGCTTGCCGCGCCGATAGCGCTTGATCACGTTGCGGATCGAAACCAGCGGCTCAGCCATCGTCGCCTCCCCCCGCGCCTGCGGGCTATTCCTCGTCCTCGGCGGGCTTGCGGTTGATCCGCACCCGCGCGCCGTCCTTCAGCTTGTTCAGGTCGCCCACGACCACCGTCTCGCCGGGCGAGATGCCGGCCTGCACCACCTGCCCCTTGGGCTCGGCCGGGCCAAGGCGCACGGCGCGCCGCTCCAGCTTCCCGTCAGCCAGCACGAAGACCACGCCCTTGTCCGCGCCCTCGGCCTGCACGGCCTCGCCCGGTACGATCACGGTGCGGGCGCGCGTTCCCACCGCCTGCTGCGCGGCCGGGGCGAGGAAGGCCACGCGCGCACCCATCTCCGGCACGATCCGGGGGTCCTGCACATTGAGCTTCAGCCGCACCGCCACCGTCGCCTTGGAGCGGTCGGCGGTGGGGATCACGGCGATGACGGAGGCGGGGATTTCCCAGTCCGGATAGGCGTTCAGC
This sequence comes from Phenylobacterium sp., assembly GCF_036563285.1. Taxonomy (GTDB): domain Bacteria; phylum Pseudomonadota; class Alphaproteobacteria; order Caulobacterales; family Caulobacteraceae; genus Phenylobacterium. The sequence continues at coordinate 835,622 of NZ_DATCMR010000011.1, read as the reverse complement.
CGCACCACGGCGGACATGCCCTGCCGCACCCGGTTGATGAAGCTCTCGGCGACGTCGACCTCCACCTCGAGCGAGCTCATGTCGACGAGGGTGCCGATACCCGTACGGGTGAAGCCGCCGCCGGCGGAGACCGGCGAGACCATCTCCCCCGGCTGCGCGGCCTTGACGGTGATCACGCCGGAGAACGGCGCACGCACGACGGTATCCTCCAGGCTGCGGCGTGCGACTTGCAGGCCCGCCCGGGCGACGGCCGCCTGCCGCCGGACCAGCTCGAGGTTCGAGCGGGCGCTCTCCAAGGTGTTGCGGGCGTCCTCCAGCGACTGTTCGCTGACGAAGCCCTGGGCGTGCAGCTGCTGGGCGCGGTTGGCGCGCGACGCGGCCTGGGTCACGGCCACCTGGGCGACCCTCAGATTGGCGTCGGCGGCGGCCACCTGGGCCTCGGACTGGGCGACGCTCGCACGGATGTTGCTGTCGTCGAGCCGGGCCATGACCTGCCCGGCGGCCACCTGCTGGCCTTCCTCGATAAGCACCTCGGAGACCTTGCCGGTGACCTTCGAGGACACCGTGGCGGCCCGGCGGGCGACCACATAGCCGGAGGCGTCCAGGAGCGAGCCGCCGCGGGTCGAAGTCCCCTGGCTGGCGGCCTCGGCGGTCGCCACGCGGACTGCCGGGCGATCTGGCCGCGCCACCAGGAACCAGACAAGGGCAGCGATTAGAAGGACGCCGGCCGCGACCCCCACGATCCACCACGGAAACGGCCGGTCGGGGTCGCCGCGCCGGTCGGGCTCGCGGTCGATCTGCAGCTGGCTGAGCAGGGTCGAGCGGTTCACGCGCGACCTCCTGCAGGCAGAAGCGACGCGCAGCGTCGCGCCTCGACCGGATCGCCCCCGAACATTCCCCACCCCTCGTCGGCAGCCGTGATATGGTGACGTTCACCGACCGCCGCTAGGTCAAGCTTAAACCATAGGTGGCGCCAATGTGTCCTGCGGTGTCATCGCGCAGCTAGAAGCGGCCCCCGCGACCCTGTCCCGAGACGAAGCGCGAAGCCCCCTCCACCGCCGAGCCGGCGCGCAGGGTCTGCATCCCAACCTCGACCTCGAAGGCCTGCGCCTCGCCCCAGTCCAGCGACCACTGCGCCAGGGCCGAGGCCCGATCGTTGCGCAGGCACAGCTGCGGGAACGCGGAGATCTGCTCGGCGAGCACCAGGGCCGCCTCCAGCGCCTGTCCCTTGGGGACAAGCCGGTTGGCCAGCCCGATCTGAAGCGCCTCCTCGGCTTCCACCGGCCGGCCGGTGAGGATCAGGTCCATCGCGCGCGAATGGCCGATCAGGCGCGGCAGGCGCACGGTGCCCAGGTCGATGAGCGGAACCCCGAACCTTCGGCAGAAGACGCCGAACACCGCGCCTTCGGCTGCAACGCGGAGGTCCGCCCAGCAGGCCACTTCCAGCCCGCCCGCCACCGCGTGGCCCTCCACCGCGGCGATCACCGGCTTTCCGAGTTGCAGCCGCGTGCAGCCCATGGGGCCGAAGTCGCCCGCGGCCTTCACGGGGTTCCCCTTGCCTTCGGAGATCGCCTTCAGGTCCGCGCCAGCGCAGAAATATCCGCCCACACCGGTCAGGACCGCCACGTCCAGTCCCTCGTCGTCGTCGAAGGCCTTGAAGGCGTCGTAGAGCTGCCGCGCCGTCTCCCCGTCCACGGCGTTGCGGCGCTCCGGCCGCTGGATCGTGACGATGGCCGTCCGGCCCTGCCGTTCGTAGCCGACCGTGTGCATGGACGCCTCCTTCTAAACCGGGCCCGCTAGCGCCGCCGCGATTAGCACGACTGCGGCGGCGTAGAGCACCCAGCCGGGATGACGCCCCTGCGAAGCCCAGAAGTTGCCGACCGCTCCGAACAGATAGGCGCCGCCAACCAGGACGGCGGTGGCGAGCCTCGCGCCGCGGTCGGCGCTGGCGGCGGCGGCGATCAGCGCCAGGCCCCCTGCGAACCAGAAAACCGTGGTGAAGTGCAGCATGGGCGCGAGCAGCCGACGGGCGGCGCGCATCCGGCCTGCGCTGTCCAACATGGCGTGCAGCGGTCGCACCATGATGCGCTGGAGGATGAGGCCGTGGGCCACCGCCACGGCGCATCCGATCACGCCCGCCGCGACGAGCGCCCAGTCACGCCAGTCCATTCGCCTCGGCTCCCGTTCAAGATGTGATGCTGGCGCTGGCGACGCCGCGGAAGGCAAGCCAGCCGGCAAACGAGCTTAACCGTTTCTTCCGACCGCTCAGCTTGAATGGCTGCTTTGGAGACGGAGCCGGCTGTCCTTGAACGCGCACAGCATGTTCGACGCCGCGTTCGACCAGACGGCGCTCGATACCCGCCGCAAGGTGGGCCAGAGGCTGGCGATCTATGCCGCGGCCATGCTGCTCTGCGCCCTGCCGCTCGGCGCCCGACTGGCCGCCTTCCCGTGCGCCTTCGCCGTGCTCGGCGAGCTGACGCTGCTTTGGACCACCTCACCCAGGCGCAACTATCGCGGGGCCAACACCCGCCGCTGGTTCAGCGCCGTCGTGCCCACGCTCGCCGGCAGCGGCTGGGCGTGCCTCTGCGTCGCCATCTGGAGCACGGGCACGGAGGCCGGGCGGCTCGTGGCGCTCGCCCTGCTGGCCGGCACCCTGGCCTACACAGTGCGCGCCTGCCACCGCAGCCCGGTCCTGCTGGCGGGCGCCGCCGGGCCCTCGTCGATGGCGATCGTGCTCCTGCCGATCACCCTAGCGTCGAGCATCAGCGGCTACGGCAGCATCCAGGCCGCGGCCGTCCTGTTGGTGGGCTTCGCGCTCACCTCGGCGATCGCCGCCTATCGCGAGCACCTGCGCCTGGTTGACGCCAGCCGGGCCCTAGAGGAGACGACCGCCCGCGCCGAGGCCGCCAACCAGGCGAAGACGGAATTCCTGGCCAACATGAGCCACGAGATCCGAACGCCCCTCAACGGGGTGCTCGGCATGGCGCACGCCATGGGCCGCGAGAAGCTGTCTCCGCGGCAGAAGGAGCGGCTCGAGATCATCAATCGCTCAGGGCTGGCCTTGCTGGACCTGCTCAACGACCTGCTGGACCTGGCGAAGATCGAGGCCGGCCGCATCGACCTGGAAGACGGCGTCGTCGACATCGAGGAGATCGCCCGCGACGCCGGCGCCTCGTTCGGCGCGCTGTCGGCGGAGAAGGATATCTATGTGATGGTCGACGTCGCCGCGGCCGCCCGTGGCGCCTGGCGCGGCGACCCGGTCCGCGTGCGCCAGATCCTCTACAACCTGGTCAGCAACGCGGTGAAGTTCACGGCCGCCGGCTCGGTGCGGATCGGCGTCGGAGTCGATGCGGGCGCGCTGGTGATCGAGGTGGCCGACACAGGTCCTGGCATCCCTCCGGAAGCCCTAGACAAGGTGTTCCAGAAGTTCGTGCAGGCGGATTCCTCGACCACCCGGCGCCACGGCGGCACCGGCCTGGGCCTGGCGATCTGCCGGCAGCTGACCGAGCTCATGGGCGGCTCGATCCGGGTGGAAAGCACGCTCGGCGCGGGCTCCACCTTCATCGTGCGGCTGCCCCTGGAGCGCGCCCGCAAGCACGCCGCCGGGGCCGCCCCGAAAGCGCCGGCGGCGCCGATGCCGAAACGCACCCTGCGCGTGCTCGCGGCCGAGGACAATCCGACCAACCAGCTGGTGCTGGGCGGGCTGCTGCAGGGGGCGAACGTCGAGGTGGAGATCGCCGCCAACGGCCAGGAGGCGCTGGAGGCGTGGCGGCGCGGCGACTGGGACGTGGTGCTTATGGACGTGCAGATGCCGGTGATGGATGGCCTCGAGGCCACCCGCGCCCTGCGCGCCGAGGAGCAGGCGCGCGGCCTGCCCCGCACGCCGGTGCTGGCGGTGAGCGCCAACGCCATGGCCCACCACCGCGAGGCCTACACGGCGGCCGGCATGGACGCGGTGGTCACCAAGCCCGTGGAGCGCGACCGTCTGCTGGCGGCGATCGCCCTGGCTGCCGCACGGAGCGCACGCAAGCGGCCGGCGCGCGAGGAGGCGAAGGCCGCGCTTGCGCGCGGTAGGTAGCCGGAGGCAAATGGCGGCGCACTTCCTCGGGGACCCGCCATGGACCAGATGACGCGCGCCAAGACCCTGGGCTTCTCGGCCGAGCGGCTGGGCCGGATCGATGCGCACCTGAAGCGCTACGTCGACGCCGGCAAGATCCCGTGCGCCCAGTTCCTGCTCGCCCGCGCCGGCCAGCTCGTCCACCAGTCGGTGCTCGGCCAGCAGGACCCGGAGCGTGGCGTGGCGCTTCGCGACGACACCGTCTTCCGCATCTACTCCATGACCAAGCCGGTCACCTGCGTGGCGCTGATGACGCTCGTGGAGGAGGGGCTCATCGCCCTCGACGATCCGATGTCCAAGCACATTCCGGAATGGAAGGACCTCGGGGTCTTCGAGGCGGGCGTCGACCCTGTGTTCATGACGAAGACTCCGGCCCGGCCAATGCAGGTCGTCGACCTGATGCGCCACACCTCGGGGCTGACCTACGGTTTCCAGAACCGCACCAACGTCGACGCCGCCTACCGCAAGCTGAAGGTCGAGCTGATGCACGGCGGGACGGACCTGGAGGGGATGATCGCCCAGCTCTCCGGCCTGCCGCTGGAGTTCTCGCCAGGGGAGGCCTGGAACTACTCGGTCTCCACGGACGTGGTGGGCTACCTGGTGCAGAAGATCGCGGGCAAGCCACTCGATCAGGTCTTCGCCGAACGGATCTTCGGGCCGCTGCAGATGCTCGACACCGGCTTCCATGTCCGCGACGACCAGCAGGCCCGCTTCGCCGCCTGCTATGAGGCCAAGCCCGGGGGCGGTCTGAAGCTGCAGGACGACCCGCAGACCAGCCCCTACCTCGCTCCCCCCAGCCTGCTCTCCGGCGGCGGCGGTCTGGTGTCCACTGCGGCCGACTACCTGCGCTTCGCCAACATGCTGGTGAACGGGGGCGAGCTGGACGGCGCGCGCATCCTGGCCCCCAAGACCATCCGGCTGATGGCCTCGAACCACCTGCCAGGCGGCGCGGACCTCACCCAGATGTCCCGCTCCCTGTTCTCCGAGAGCACCAACGCGGGCGTCGGTTTCGGCCTCGGCTTCGCCGTCGTGTTCGACCCGCCCAAGACCCTGATCCCCTGTTCCATGGGCGAGTTCTACTGGGGCGGCATGGCCTCGACGGCCTTCTGGGTCGATCCCGTCGAGGAGGTCACGGCGGTGTTCATGACCCAGCTCATCCCGTCGTCCACCTACCCCATCCGCCGCGAGCTCAGGACGCTGGTCTATTCCGCCCTGATGGAGACGAACGCCTAGCCGGCGCGACCTTTCGGACCGCCCCAAAGGGTTGAGCCAGCGGCGTTTCGCTGTAAGACGGCGCCCCAGGGGATGGGGTCACCAGCCCGGCCAGCCTCCGGCCGCGCTCGACGACGAAAGACGCAATGAAGATCCTGATCACGGGCGGGGCCGGATTCATCGGGTCGGCGGTGGTGCGCCGGGCGATCTCCGACGGCTGGCAGGTGGTGAACCTCGACGCCCTGACCTATTCAGCGAACCTGGAGAACGTGGAGAGCGTGGCCGCCCACCCGGCCTACGCCTTCGAGCAGGTCGACATCTGCGACGAGGCCGCCGTGCGGGCGGTGTTCGCCAGGCACAGGCCCGACGCGGTGATGCACCTGGCCGCCGAGAGCCACAACGACCGCGCCATCGAAGGTCCCATGGACGTTCGTGCGCACGAACGTGGTCGGCACCGCCGTGCTGCTGGAGGCCGCCCGCGAGCACTGGAACGGCCTGGAAGAGCCGGCGAAGTCGGCCTTCCGCTTCCACCACGTCTCCACCGACGAGGTGTTCGGCTCGCTCGGCGAGGACGGCGACTTCACCGAGGAGACGCCCTACGACCCGAACTCCCCCTATTCGGCCTCGAAGGCCTCGGCCGACCACCTGGTGCGCGCCTGGGGCCGCACCTACGGCCTGCCGGTGGTGATCACCAACTGCTCGAACAACTACGGCCCCTTCCAATTCCCCGAGAAGCTGATCCCGACGGTGATCAGCCGGGCGATGGAGGGCAAGGACATCCCCGTCTATGGCGACGGTCGACAGGTGCGCGACTGGCTGCACGTGGACGACCACGCCGACGCCCTGCTGCTGGTGCTGGAGAAGGGCCGGCTGGGCGAGACCTACTGCATCGGCGGGGACGGCACCCGGCGCAACATCGAGGTGGTGCAGCGGCTGTGCGAGTACCTGGACAGGTATGCGCCGGCGAACACCCCTCACGCCGAGAAGATCAAGTTCGTGGCCGACCGCCCCGGCCATGACTTCCGTTATTCCATCGACGCATCGAAGCTGCGCGAGGAGCTGGGCTGGTCGGCGCGCACCCCCGTGGAGGCGGGGCTCGAGGACACGGTCCGCTGGTACGTCGAGAACTGGGACTGGGTGGAGCGCATCCGCGAGCGTGGCTTCCATTCCGAGCGCCTGGGGCTCGTGAAGCAGGCATGAGCGTGCGCGTCCTGCAGTTCGGGACCACGGGCCAGCTGGCGCGCGAGCTGATCCGCCACGCCCCGGATTATCCCGTCGAGCTGACCGCGCTGTCGCGCGCCGAGTGCGACCTCACCGATCCCGAAGGCGCCGCGCGCATGGTCTGGGAGCGCAAGCCCGACCTCGTGATCGTCGCCGCCGCCTACACCGCCGTGGACCAGGCTGAAACCGATGGCGAGACCGCCCACCTGGTGAACGCCGAGGCGCCGTCCTCCATCGTCGGCATGTGCGGCCTGACCGGACCGGCGATGGTCCACTTCTCGACGGACTTCGTGTTCGACGGCCGCAAGGGCTCGCCCTACGTCGAGACGGACGAGCCGGATCCGCTCGGCGTCTACGGCGCCTCGAAGCTCTCCGGGGAGACGACGGTCGTGGCGTGCTGCCCCCGCGCGCTTGTGCTGCGCACCTCCTGGGTGGTCTCCGCCCACGGCAAGAACTTCGTGAAGACCATGCTGCGGCTCGGCCGCGCCGGCCAGCCGTTGCGCGTGGTTGACGACCAGCGCGGACGGCCTACCGCGGCGGGCGACCTCGCGCGCTTCGTGCTGAGCCAGGCCGAGCGCTTGGCCAAGGGCAAGGCGGGCGACCCTTGCTACGGCCTCTTCCACTTCGCCAACGCCGGCGAGGTGAGCTGGCGGGGGTTTGCGGAGGAGATCCTGCGCCAGGCCATGGGCGCCTCGGCCCCGCCGGTGCAGCCGATCACCACCGCCGAATACCCCACGCCGGCGACGCGGCCGGCGTACAGCGTGCTGGACACCGGCAAGCTGGAGCGGACCTTCGGCTACACGCCGCGTCCGTGGCGCGAGGCGCTCAGCGAAATCCTCGCCGAACTGGCGGCGGAAGAGGCGGCGCACGCATGAACCGGCGCGGCATCATCCTGGCCGGCGGCGCCGGCACCCGGCTGCACCCGCTGACCATCGCCGTCTCCAAGCAGCTGCTGCCGGTCTACGACAAGCCGATGATCTACTACCCGCTGTCTGTCCTGCTGCTGGCGGGCGTGCGCGAGGTGCTGATCATCACGACGCCGGAGGACCAGGCGGGCTTCAAGCGGCTGCTGGGCGACGGCTCGCAGCTCGGCGTCCGCTTTGACTACGTGGTCCAACCCACGCCGGGCGGCCTCGCGGAGGCCTATCTGCTGGGCGAGGACTTCGTCCGCGGCGAGCCCAGCGTGATGATCCTGGGAGACAACATCTTCTTCGGCCAGAACTTCAGCCAGATGCTGGCCAGCGCCGCCTCGCGCGAGCACGGCGCCACCGTCTTCGGCTATCCGGTGAACGATCCCGAGCGCTACGGCGTCGTAGAGCTGACGCCCGACGGCCGGGCTCTCAGCATCGAGGAGAAGCCCAAGGTCCCGAAGTCGAACCACGCGGTCACCGGGCTCTACTTCTACGACGGCCGCGCCAGCGAGTTCGCGAAGAGCCTGACGCGGTCCGAGCGCGGCGAGCTGGAGATCACGGCGCTGAACCAGCTCTACCTGGAGCGGGGCGAGCTGCACGTGGAGCTGCTGGGCCGCGGCTTCGCCTGGGAGGACGCCGGCACCCACGACAGCCTGATCCAGGCCGGCGAGCTGATCCGCACCTTCGAGCAGCGCCAGGGCCTGCGCATCGGCTGCATCGAGGAGATCGCCTACCGCCAGGGCTGGATCGATGGCGCCCAGCTGGCGAAGCTCGGGGACGCCCTGAAGAAGAGCGAATACGGCCAGTACCTGCGCGAGCTCGCCGACAAGCCGCCGGGGGCGGACGAGCTGGCGGAATAAGAGTGTCCTTATTGCGTCGAGAGCCTGCTCTTCACGCGGCCGTAGAGCAGGTAGACGATCAGGCCTAAGCCATTGAATGCGAAGAAGAACAGCTTCGTGAAGTCGGCCAGGCTCCAGAAGAGGTAGAGGCAGCCCGCCACCGCCAGGGGGCCCACGAGCCACCAGAGCGGAGTCTTGAAGGGACGGGCCAGGTCCGGGCGCTGGCGGCGCAGGATCATCATGGCGAGCGCCGTCCCGATGAAGGCCGCCAGCGTGCCGGCGTTGGCGACCTCGGCGAGGCGCTGCAGGGGCACGAAGCCGGCGATGGCGGCGGCGAAGAGGCCGGTGAACAGGGTCACGGCCGCGGGCACGCCGCGCTTGTCCACCAGGGACAGGCCGCGCGGCAGCAGGCCGTCGCGGGACATGGCGAAGAACACCCGGCTCTGGCCGAACATGAAGGCCATGATCACGGTGGGCAGGGCGATCACGGCGGCCGCGGCGATCAGCACGGCGGCCAGGTCGTGGCCGTGCGCGCGCAGGATGAAGGCCAGCGGCTCGCCGCTCTTGGCGAACACGGTGAAGTGCGACGCGCCCAAGGCGGCGCCGGCCACGATCATGTAGATGGCCGCGCAGGCCAGCATGGAGCCCACGATGCCGATGGTCAGGTCGCGGCCCGGGTTCTTGGCCTCCTCCGCGGCCGTGGAGATCGCGTCGAAGCCGTAGAAGGCGAAGAAGATCACCGCGGCGGCCGCCATCACCCCGCGTTTTATCCCGTCGGCCTCCTCGTGGGCGTTGAAGCCGAAGGGCATGAAGGGCTGGAAGTTGGCCGGGTCGAAGGCCGGCAGCGCCAGGACCACGAAGGCGGCGAGCGCCACGACCTTGAAGACCACCAGCCAGGCGTTGACTGTGGCGCTCTCGCGGGTGCCGACCATCAGCATGCCGGTGACCAGCAGGATGATGACCACCGCCGGCAGGTTGATCAGGCCGGCGGGGTCGCCGCCGGGGCCAGCGGCGAGCATCTCGGGCAGGCCCCAGCCGCGGCTCTCCAGGAAGCCCTGGGCGTAGCCGCTCCAGCCCACCGCCACGGCGGCGCAGACCACGGTGTATTCGAGGATCAGGCTCGTGCCGATCACCCAGCCCACCAGCTCGCCCATGCCGGCGTAGGAGTAGGTGTAGGCCGAGCCCGCGTGCGGCATCAGGGTGGCCATCTCGGCGTAGCAGAGCGCGGCGAAGGCGCAGACCGCGCCGGCGATGGCGAAGGAGACGATCACCGCCGGGCCCGCCTGGCCGGCGCCGACGCCGATCAGGGTGTAGATGCCGGTGCCGATGATGGCGCCGACGCCCAGCGCCACCAGGTGCGGCCAGGAGAGCGTCTTCTTCAGGTCGCGGCCGTCCTGGCTCGCCACCGGCTCCACCGGCTTCCTGCGCGTGACGAAGCTCATCCGAACCCTCCCCTACCCAGGCTGCACCATGCTCAGGCATGACCGCTCGCACAAGCCTTGGCGCCGGGGCAGGCTTGCGCCAGCTTGGCGCGCTTCCGGGGGAGTTTTTCCTATGCGCCGACTGATCCTCGCCGTCCTGCTCCTGCTGCTGGCCGCGCCCGCCCACGCGCAGGACGCCGCCGTCACCCGGCTGGTGGCGGACTACGAGAGCTTCTGGCTGTCGGACGACGTCTTCACCGCCGCCCGCCTCGGCAACCGCGACGCGCTCTCCAGGCTCCCGGACGTGACGCCGGCGGCCGATGCGCGGCGGCTTGCGGCCCTCAAAGCGTTCAAGGCCCGGCTCGACGCGATCCCGGAGGCCGGGCTCTCCGAGGCCGCGCGCCTGAACCGCGACGTGCTCGCCTGGGTTCTGACCACCCGCATCGACAGCCTGGACTTCGACGAGGCGCGGATCCCGTTCTTCAACGACAGCGGCTTCCACACGGACATGGCCTATGCCGCGGCGACGACGCCGATCCGCTCGGTCGAGGACGCCCGCGCCTGGCTCGCCCGGCTGGAAGCCTTGCCGGCCTACTACCGCCAGAGCCTGGACAACGCCCGGCGCGGCGCGCGAACCCGCTTCACCCAGCCGGTCGAGGTGGCGAGCCTGGTGGCCAAGCAGGCCAGGGAAGCCGCCGCCGCGCCGGTGGAGGGCGACGCCCTGCTGGGTCCCCTGGCGAAGATGCCCGACACCATTCCCGCGTCCGAGCAGGCGGCGCTTCGGGCGCGCGCCCGGAGCCTCATCGCCGAGCGCATCCGCCCCGCCCAGGCGGAGTTCGCGGCCTTCATGGAGCGGGAGTACCTGCCGGTCGTGCGGCGCGGGCTGGGCGTGCGCATCGTGCCCGCCGGCGAGCAGTACTACCCGTGGCTGGTCCGCTTCCACACCACCACGAACATGACGCCGGACGAGGTGCATGCGCTCGGCCAGTCGGAGGTGGCGCGCATCCGGGCGCAGATGCAGGTCGTGATGCGCGATGCCGGCTGGACCGGCGACCTGGCCGGCTTCATCGCCATGCTGCGCAAGGACCCGCGGTTCTATCCGCAGACGCCCGAGGACCTGCTGGAGAAGGCCTCGGAGATCTCCAAGCGCATCGACGACCAGCTGCCCGGCTGGTTCGGCACCCTGCCCCGCCTGCCGTACGGCGTGCGGCCGGTGCCCAAGGACATGGAGCGCGACTACACCACCGGCCGCTACTGGCAGGGCAGCCCTGAGCAGGGGATCGCCGGCGGCTACATGGTCAACACCTACGCGCTCGACCAGCGAGGCCTGCACGAGCTGCCGGCGCTCACCGCCCACGAGGCCGTCCCTGGGCACCACCTGCAGATCGCACTCGCCCAGGAGCTGAAGGACGTGCCGGCCTTCCGGCGCGAGGCGAACCTGACCGCCTTCGTCGAAGGCTGGGGGCTCTATTCCGAGAAGGTGGCGGGCGAGATGGGCATCTACCGCAATCCGTACGAGCGGTTCGGGCAGCTGTCGTACGAGATGTGGCGCGCCTGCCGCCTGGTGGCCGACACCGGGATCCACTGGAAGGGCTGGACGATGGCGCAGGCCAGGTCCTGCTTCACCGACAACACAGCGCTGTCGCCGCTCAACATCGAGACCGAGCTTGCCAGGTACGTCTCCTGGCCCGGACAGGCGCTGGGCTACAAGGTGGGCGAGCTGACCTACCTGCGCCTGCGGGAGAAGGCGAAGGCGGGCCTGGGCGCGAAGTTCGACATCCGCAGGTTCCACGACGCCGTGCTGCTCGCCGGACCGCTGCCGATGGCGGTCCTGGAGGCGCGGGTGGATCGGTGGATTGCGGCGCAGCGGTAGGGGGGGTCGGCCGCGAGGCCTTGGGTTGGCATCCGGCGCTAGCCCAGCCGGGCCTCACCCCAGCCCTCTCCCGCGTGGCGGGAGAGGGAAAGTGTGATCTAAGCACTGTCAGGTGATCGGTGATCAGAAATATTGGCGAAACGTCGGTGTGCGCCTTATATCGCACCGCATTACGCGAATTTCAGGGGACCTGACCGGGCGCCGGCGTTATTTTACCGCCGATCCGGATCTGGGGAGGATTGAACGATGATGATCGCACGATTTGGCGTGCTCGGGCTCCTCGCGAGCAGCGCCCTTCTCGCCAGCTGCACCACCGACGGCAAGCTCAGCGCCGCCTCCGACATCTCGGTGGCCGTGACCACGGAAGCCGCGGTCGCCGCCCTGCCGGCCACGGTCGACAACTTCATGCTCGCAGACGCCGAGATGATGGGCCACGAGCTCTACCGTCTCGCGGACGCCAAGGCGGTCGTGCTGGTGTCCTACGGCGTGGGCTGCCCGATCTCGCGGGCGATGACGCCCGAGATCAAGAAGCTGCGCGACGCCTACAAGGCCAAGGGCGTCGAGTTCCTGATGTTCGATTCCAACCTGCAGGACAACCGCGAGGCGATCCTCGAGGAGACCAAGGAGTTCGGCCTCGACATCCCGGTCCTGCTCGACACCAACCAACTGGTCGGCGAGCAGCTCGGTGTGACCCGCACCGCCGAGGTGTTCGTGATCAACCCGAAGACCTGGCAGGTGGTCTACCGCGGCCCGCTGGACGACCGCATCGACTACGGCGGCGCCCAGAAGGCCAACGTCACCCCGTACGCGGCCAACGCGCTGGACTCGGTGATCAATGGCAAGCCGATCCAGCAGGTCTCGATGCAGACCAAAGGCTGCCTGATCGACTTCCCCGAGCGGGCGAAGCGCGCGCAGCACGCCAAGATCTCCTACGCCAAGGACGTCGCCCCGATCCTCGAGGCCAAGTGCGTCGGCTGCCACCAGAAGGGCTCCATCGGGCCGTTCGCGATGACCAGCTACGACATGGTCAAGGGCTTCGCCCCGATGATCCGCGAGGTCATCCGCACCGACCGGATGCCGCCGTGGAACGTCGATCCGCACGTGGGCAAGTTCGCTGACGACAAGAGCCTGACGCGCGCCGAGATCAAGACGCTGGTCCACTGGATCGAGGCGGGCGCCCCGCGTGGCGCCGGTCCCGACCCGCTGGCCGCCAAGCAGCGCGTGGCCGCCGACTGGCCGCTGGGCAAGCCTGATCTGGTCCTGGAAATCCCGACCTACACCATCCCCGCCTCGGGCATCGTCGACTACCAGCGTCCGGTGGTCGCCAACCCGCTGACCGAGGGCAAGTGGATCAAGGCCTCGACCTTCAAGGTCGGCGATCGTCGGGCGGTGCACCACTTCCTGACCGGCTACATGAAGGAGATGCCGAAGGACGGTAAGGGCAACGAAAGCCGCTGGGGCTCGTCCGTCGGCGGCTATGCGGTGGGCGCTGAATCCACCCTGTGGCCCAAGAACGTCGGCACCTACCTGCCCGCCGGCGGCGCGGTAGGCGTGCAGGCGCACTACACGCCCTACGGCAAGGAGAGCACCGACAAGTCGCTGCTCGGCCTCTACTTCTACAAGGAGAACGAGAAGCCCGGCCTGGTCATGCGGAACTCGGTGATCGTGGACAACACGATCGTCATCCCGGCCGGCGAAGGCCGTCACAAGGAGACCTCGTACCTCGAGTTCCCGAAGGACGCCCTGCTCTACTCCGCCTTCCCGCACGCCCACTACCGCGGCTACGCCTCGGACCTGTGGATCCGCTACCCGGACGGCAAGGAGAAGCTGCTCCTGGCCATGCCGCGGTACGACTTCAACTGGCAGCGCGAGTACACCTTCGCCGAGCCGCTGAAGGTGCCCGCGGGCTCGAAGCTGATCGCCCACTACTGGTACGACAACTCCAAGCGGAATCCGGCCAACCCGGACCCCACCAAGGAGATCGTGTGGGGGGACCAGTCGTTCGAGGAGATGTTCTACACCGCGGTTCGCTACCGCTGGGTCGACGAGACCGCGACCAAGCAGGTGAACTACGACGACATCATGAACCAGGGCCGGATGCTCTTCATGCTCGATGACGACATCGACGGGAAGCTGCAGAAGGCCGAGCTGCGCGGCCAGATGGGTAAGGCGCTCGCTCAATACTGGGCCGCGCTCGACAAGAACGGCGACGCCGCGCTCGACAAGACCGAGCTCGCCGCCGCCCAGGCCATGATGGGCAACCGTCGCCGGCAACAGTCGGCCGAAGCCGGCTCGTCCTCGGGCGGGCAATGAGCTAAGCCTCCGTCCCTGGCCGCCAGCCGGCCAGGGACGGAGCGCATGCGCCTACTCATCTACGAACCCTCCTTCCGGAGGCTGCAGGGCTCGATCTCCCCCCTGGGAGTCGAGCCCGTTCTTTTCAGCGAAACGGGCGAGCTGACGCTGGATGGCCAGCCGGTGTCCCTCGAGGACGCCGCGCCCGAAGCGGCCTGGGCCAACGCCGACGTCTGGTTCGGGCCCGTGGCGCGCGACTACTCCGTCAGCCTGCTGAAGGCGCCGTCGCTGAAGTGGCTGCAGAGCGGCGCTGCGGGCTTCGACCATCCGATCTTCAGCCAGCTGGTCGCCCGCGGCGTGCGACTGACCACCAGCCACGGCCAGGCCGTCGGCATGGCCGAATACGTGATCGCCGGCGTCCTGGACCACCTCGGCCGCTGGCCCGAGCGCCGCGCCGCCCAAGCCGCCCGCGAGTGGAAGCGGATGCAGGTCCGCGAGATCATGGATACCCACTGGGTGGTGATCGGCTTCGGGGCGATCGGCGAGGGCGTCGCCCGCCGCGCCAAGGCGTTCGGGGCCCGCGTCGTGGGGGTGCGCCGCAGCCAGGGCTCCCACCCATGCGCCGACGAGATCGCCGCACTCGCCGACCTGCCGCGCCTGCTGCCGCGCGCCGACGTGGTGGTTCTGGCCTGCCCGCTGACGCCGGAAACCCGCCACCTGGTCGATGCCGAGTTCCTCGCGACCATGAGGCCCGGCTCGGTGCTGGTGAACGTCGGCCGCGGCGGACTCGTGGACGAGCCGGCCCTGCTGGCGGCCCTGGACCGCGGCGTTCCCGAACACGTCCTGCTGGACGTCTTCGAGACAGAGCCCCTGCCGGCCGACAGCCCGTTCTGGGCCCATCCGCGGGTGAGCCTCACGCCGCACAACTCGGGCGCCACCGAAGGCCAGGGCGGTCGAAACGACGAGCTGTTCGTCGAAAACCTCGGCCGCTACGTGCGCGGCGAGCCGCTGCTCAACGAGGCCGATCCGAAGGACGTGCTGGCGGGGGAAGGGTGACGCACTCTCCCTCTCCCGCTGCGCGGGAGAGGGCCGGGGTGAGGTCCGGCTCGTAAAGACCGGGTGCGCCGGATGACGGCTCGAGGGCCCCGGTGGTCGGGCCGGCGGGAGGGCCCTTGGGCTGGCATCCGGTGTTTGCCCAGCCGGGCCTCACCCTGACCCTCTCCCCCTCGCTGCCGCTCGGTGGAGAGGGAACAGGCCGGGGTCAGCGCTTGATCGGGACTCCCTCACCCTGACCGCTTCGCGGTCTGTCCCTCCCCATCAGGGGAGGGAAGGCTAGTCGGCCCAGAGCTCGTGGATGTCGCCCTTGCGGTTGAGCATGCGGACGGCGCGCTTCACGACCGTCAGCAGGCGTTCGCGGCGGGCGCGTTCGTCGTAGGTCATGGCGCCCCTGGCAAGGCCCTCCAGCAGGAAGCGGCCCAGGTCGCGGCTGGTCTGGAAACGCGGGTCGGCCCCGGCCGAGGCCATGGCGCCGAAGCGGCCGACCTGGGCGTGGTCGAAGGCGCTCTGGGCCGCGGCCAGGCGCTCGCGCAGCATGGGGTCGGTTCGGGCCGCCGCCTCCAGCTCGGCGAAGGCCACGAAGGGCGTCTCGTGCAGCAGCGCCCAGTAGGCGTCGATGGCGTGTTCGGAGGCGTCCACGCCCGGCGGATGCGGCTGCGATCCCGCCTGCTCGAACAGCCGCGCCCGCTCCACCTCGATATGGGCGATGGCGGCCTCCACCAGCTCCTCGCGGGTGGCGAAGTGGTAGAGCATCGCGCCGCGCGTCAGCTTCGCGGCGTCGGCGATCAGGGCATTGGTGGCGGCGTGATAGCCGATCTCCGCGAAGAGGCGCATGGCGGCGTCCAGGATGCGCGCGCGGGTGCGCAGCGACTTGGGCGTCGCCTTCGCCAGATAGGTTCGGGCGTCCATCGAGACCAACTTTGGAGGCGACCTGGGGAGGGTCTGCTCAAGCTCACGCTACCTAGTGAACAAGAGGTCGCCCCGCCAGCCCTGCAAGGGGGCAGTTCGCGACGAACGGCCAAACCGCCTCTTCGAGCGGCAGAATCCGTTCGGCGAACGTGCAACGAAGTCCATTCCGCATAACGCCGGTCGATTGACACCCGGGGCGAATTGATGACAGTGCCACTGCCATGAAGACGCCCCTGCCCCCGACGCTCCGCGACCGGCAACGGGCGGAGACCCGCGAACAGATCATGCGGGCCGTGGGCCGGCAGATGGAGCGCGGCAGCCTCGAGGACCTCTCCTTCGCGGAGATCGCGAAGGACGCCGGCCTCGGCGAGCGGACCGTCTACCGCTACTTCCCCACCAAGGAGGCCCTGCTCGGCGCCTTCTGGGCCTGGATGCAGAACCAGGCCGTCACCAGCGAGACCAAGCCCAGGCCCGGCCGCGCCCTGCCGCGCATCCGCGAGGCGATCAATGCGGCGCGCGACGTGCACCGGCCGATGCGCATCCTGATCGCCACCGACGCCTGGGAGCCGCAGGTCAATGGCGTGGTCCGCACCCTCACCCGCACGGTGAAGGAGCTGCGCGAGATGGGGCACGTGGTGGACGTGATCCACCCCAACGAGTTCAAGACCTTCCCCCTGCCGACCTACCCGGAGATCAAGGTCGCCATCGGCGTCTACGAGCCGGTGCAGGAGCGCTTCAAGGCCTTCGAGCCGGAAGCCATCCACATCGCCACCGAGGGGCCCATCGGGCTCGCCGCGCGGCGCATCTGCGTGGAGTGGAAGCTGCCGTTCACGACCAGCTACCACACGCGATTCCCGGAATACGTCTCGGCGCGCCTGCCTTTGCCGCTGGCCGCCGGCTACGCCTACATGAAGTGGTTCCACAAGCCGTCGGGCCGGCTGATGGTGGCGACGCCCACCATGCGCGACGAGCTGACCCAGCACGGCTTCCGCAACATCTCGGCCTGGTCGCGCGGCGTGGACACCGAGATGTTCCACCCCAGGCGGGAGGGCGAGCCGGACATCTTCGCCGAGCTGCAGCGGCCGGTGTTCCTCTATGTGGGCCGGGTCGCGGTGGAGAAGAACATCGAGGCCTTCCTGGGCCTCGACCTGCCCGGCACCAAGGTGGTGGTCGGCCCAGGGCCGCAGCTCGAGGAGCTGAAGGCCAAGTACAGGGAGGCGGTGTTCGTCGGCTCCAAGTCCGGCGAGGAGCTGACCCAGCACTACAACTGCGCCGACGTCTTCGTCTTCCCCTCGCTCACCGACACCTTCGGCCTGGTCCTGCTGGAGGCCATGGCCTGCGGCACACCGGTGGCCGCCTACCCGGCGCCGGGGCCGATCGACATCATCCCGGGCTCCAGCGCCGGCGCCCTGGCCAAGAGCGCCACCGAGGGGCTGAAGGAAGCCTGCCTGGCCTGCCTGGACCTCGACCGCAAGCAGGTGCGGGCGTTCGCCGAGACCTTCTCGTGGCGGTCCTGCGCCGAGGACTTCGTGCGCAACCTGCAGCCCTACCCGGAGCCGGAGAAGACGCGGTTCTGGCGCAGGCTGCGCCGGCTGGCGCGCGTGCGGCGCAGGCGCCCCGAGGCGGCGTAGTTTCCCTCCCCGCCGGGGAGGGACAGCTCGCCCGACGGCCAGCCGGGTGAGGAAGTCGCGATCAAACGCCGACTCCGAGATCCCGCCCCAGACCTCCTCACCCTGGGCGCTCGCGCGGCCTTTCCCTCCCCATCAGGGGAGGGAAATCAGAGCAGCCGGCTCCGCATGGCCTGGCTGAGCAGGTCGATCAGGCTCACGGCCACCACGATGACGATGACGATCGCCGACAGCTGGTTGTAGGCGAAGGCGTTGAGGCTCTCGAACAGCACCTGGCCGATGCCGCCGGCGCCGATCAGGCCCAGCACCGTCGCCGAACGGGAGTTGGATTCGAAGCGGTACAGGGCGTAGCTCGTCCACAGTGGCGCGACCTGCGGGATCACCCCCCAGACCACCTCCTGCAGCGGCGTGGCGCCGGTCGCGCGGACCCCTTCGACCGGGCCCTTGTCGATGGACTCCACGGCCTCCGAGAACAGCTTGGCGAGCACGCCGCCGGTGTTCAACGCCAGCGCCATCACCCCGGCGAACGGGCCCAGCCCCACGGCCACGATGAACAGCGTGCCCATCACCAGGTCCGGGATGGAGCGCAGCAGGTTCATCAGCAGGCGCATGGGCTGCTGCAGCCATACCGGCGCGATGTTGCGCGAGCAGGCGAGGCCGAAGGGGATCGCGAAGACGACGGCCAGGGCGGTGCCCCACAGCGCGATCTGCACCGTCAGCCACATCTGGGAGATGTACAGCCGGATGTTGGTGAAGTCCGGTTGGAGCAGCTCCTTGCCGTAGAGGCGCATGTTCTCGGAGTTGGTGAACAGGCGCGTGACGTTGGCCATCTCCACCGGCTTGAAGGCGATCATCAGCAGCAGGATCACCCCGCCCCAGATCAGGATGTCCGGGGCGCGCTGGCCGAGCGTCCGCGACGGCGCGGGCGGGATCCCGGAGTCCTGGATTCCGGGCGGATGGATGTCTGCGGCGCTCATCAGACGTCGGGTTCCTTGGCGCGCTTCTGGGCGGCCGCGGCCTGGATCTTGTCGAATTCGGCCTGGGCCTTGGCGATGCGGCCCTGGTCGCCGGAGCGGCGGGCGTCGGCCACGGCTTCTGCGGCCTCCATCTCGCGGATCGGGTCGAGGTAGCTGTTGTCCGCGGCGCGGAAGCCGCCGTAGGTCATCGCCTTCAGCACCTCGCGCTGGCGGTCCTTGTCCGGCCCCTCGCCCACGCCGTAGGTGAGGAAGAACTGGCGGATCTTCTCCTTCAGGGCCGGGTCCATGTCCTTGCGGACGACGATCGAGGACTCCGGGATCGGCGGCGAGCGCCAGATGACCTCGATCTTCTCGGCGGTCTGCGGGCTCTGCCGCTGCAGGAAGAGGAGGCCGACGGTGTTGTTGGTGGCGACGTCGACGAGGCCGTTGGCGACCGAGAAGGCGTTGGCCTGGTGGCTCGCCGAGCGCACCGCCTTGAAGCACTTGGCCGGCTCGATGTTGCGCGGCGTGAACAGGTAGGTCATCGGCGCCAGGGTGCCGGACGTCGACTTGGCGTCGCCGAGGCCGAAGTTCAGCGTCCGGTCGCACTGCAGGACCTTGTCGAGCGTGAGCCCGCTGCCCTTCTTCACGATCAGGACGGAGAGGTAGCTGTCCTCGCCGCCGGCGTCGACGACGCGGCCCAGGACCTCGCCCTGCGCCCGGCGCGTGGCCTCCAGCGCCGGCAGGGCCGAGAACCAGCCCATCTGCACCTGGTTGAAGCGCATCGCCTCGATCAGGGAGGTGTAGTTGGTGGCGAAGTACGGCTTCACCTTCACCCCGATCTGGGCGCTCATGTCGTCGAGCAGCGGCTGCCAGATGGGGCCCATGGAGGCCTGGTTCTCGGCCGACAGGATCGAGAACGTCAGCTCCTTGGTGGAGGTGGCGCGCTGGGACGGCTGGTCGCCGCAGGCGCCGAGCGTCATCACGCCGGCGAGCGCCAGGCCGGCCAGCAGGCGGCGCCGAACCAGGTGGGGGATCATTTGGGGGCTCCCTCCCAGAAGACGTCTTCGAATTCCGGGCCATAGATGTCGATGAGCTTGTCGCGCGTCAGGCCCTCGGCCGAGCCGTCGTAGACCATCTTGCCGGCCTTCAGCGCCACCACCCGCCGGCAATAGCGCATGGCGTAGTCCACCTGGTGCAGGGTGACGACGACGGTCAGGCCATCCTCGTCGTTCAGCTTCTTCAGGGCCTCCATGACCCGGCGGGCGGAGACGGGATCGAGGGAGGCCACGGGCTCGTCGGCGAGCACGATCTTGGCCTTCTGGACCAGGGCGCGGGCGATGGCGCCGCGCTGCTGTTGGCCGCCGGACAGGGTGTTCGCCCGCTGGCCGGCATATTCGGCGACCCCCATCCGGTGGAGGGCGGCCATGGCGGCGTCCTTGGTCTCCCTGGGCCACAGGCCGAAGGTGCCCTGCATCCCGCCGATGCGGCCCAGCGAGCCCAGCACCACGTTGTTGAACAGGCTGAGGCGGCCGACCAGGTTGAACTGCTGGAAGATCATGCCGATGCGGGTGCGGATGCGGCGCACCTGGCGCGACAGCCGGCCGTTCTCCTGCACCGGCTCGCCGAACGCCTCGATGCGGCCCTCGCCGCCGTCGATGGTCTGCAGCGCGCTGATCGAGCGCAGCAGGGTGGACTTCCCCGAACCCGACGGGCCGATGAGCGCGATCATCTCGCCCTTCGCCACGTCCAGCGAAACACGGTCCAGCGCGCGGCGCGCGCCAAAGGTCTTGGAGACGTTCCGTATGGACAGAACGGCGGCGTCGGACATGGAGGGCGATGGTTCCCCGGTGGCGCAGGCGCAAGGCGGCAAACGCGAGAGTCGGCCACAACTTGCGACGGCTTCATGACACGGCGCCTGCGGATTGGTCCAGCCGGCTTGCGGCGCGGGCCTCGCTGCGCGGGGCCCGGGCGCCGGAGTGGGCGACCAGGGACACGCGCGCGGGGTTGTGGGCCGGGCTGGTCTGGATCTGGACGGACGAACACCGCGAGTTCGGCGGCCGCCTCCTGCGGCTTACCGTCGTGGCGGCCCGGATCGGGGTCGGAGCGGGCCTGCTCGCGCTGGGCCTCTTCCTCCTCAGCCTGTCGAAAATTTAATCCCGCCAGCCGTTTACCGGCGTTCGGCGAAGGACGAGGCTGCGTCGGCTCGAAGGAGAGAGCTCCATGGCCCCGCGCGTCCTGCCCCGCCGACCGATCATCACCGCCGCGGGGATGGCCGGCGCCCTGGCGGCCGTGGCCGCGGTCACCGCGTTGGCCCAGCAGGTCCCGGAGGTGCTCTCCTGGGCGATCTCGCCCCACGACGACCCGAACACGGTGCAGCTCAGCCTGAGCTATCGCTCCCAAGGCGGCCGCAGCATGTACAGCCACACCCGGCCGGTCAGCGAGCTCGCCGGCCTGACGGCGGCCCAGCTGGACGCGAAGACGAAGCAGCCGGTCCGCTTCCGCGTGACCCGCGACGCCGGCGCGCTGGACTGCCAGGGCGAGGTCCAGTCCCAGCGCGGCTCCGGGGACTGCCGCTTCCAGGCCAGCGCCGCCTTCGCCCAGACCCTGCGGCAGCGCGGGATCGGCGAGCCCAGCGAGGCCCAGCTCTTCCGGCTCACCATGAGCAACATCGGCCTGGCCTACGTGAACGAGCTGGCGCGCCAGAGATATGCCACCCCCAGCGTCCACGACCTGGTCAGCGCCGGCGACCACGGCGCGAACCTGACGTACCTGCAGGAGATGGGCGCCGCCGGCTATCGTCTCGGCCGCGTCGACGCGCTGGTCCGCACCCGCGACCACGGCGTCAGCGCCAAGTACGTCGCGGCCCTTCGGGACGCCGGCTACGACCGGCTGTCGGCCGACGAGCTGGTGCGCCTGCGCGACCACGGCGTGTCCGCCGACTGGCTGGGCGCTGTGCGCAAGGCGGGCTACGGCGGGCTCTCCACCGACGACCTGGTGCAGATGCGCGACCATGGGGTCTCGGCCGCCTTCATCGAGGGGCTGCAGAAGTCCGGCTATCGCCGCGTGTCGGCCCCCGACATGGTCCGCATGCGCGACCACGGCGTCTCCACCTCCTTCGTCCAGCAGCTGGTCTCGGTGGGCTACGGCCACCTGAGCCCGGACGAGCTCATCGAGTTGCGAGATCGTGGGATCAGCGCGGGGTTCGTGGCCAAGGTCGCCGAGGCGGGCGAAAAGCTGTCCGCCGACCAGCTTATCGAGCTGCAGGAGCGCGGCTCGACCTTCGCCGCAAGGCGCTGAAACGCTAAGCGAATCACCTGTGTTTCGCGGCCACAGCCTGGGCTGTTACTGAGTCCCGAGCGCCACAGTTACGAGAATAACGTAACGCTGTTCCGAGTAGAGACGCGACGTCGCAGTCGTTAGTCTCTTTACATCGGGGTCCGGGGGCCCTATCTCGCGGCTTCCGGCGGACCCGATGTCCTAAAAAGCGCTGCTAACGCCGGATTGGGTTCAACAATACGTTGGGGGCTGCGTGAGGTGCACAAGTACCATACGCCCCTGGACCTGGTCCGTGAGCGGTCACCGGAGCGTCCCGTCGCATTTGCGCGACCGGATGCGGTGGCGGTAGCGGCGCGCTGGTTCCAGGACAACTTTCAAGGCGACGTCTTCTACGCCGTTAAGGCGAACCCCTCCCCGTGGGTGATCGAAACCCTCGCGGCGAGCGGCGTGGCGTCCTTCGATGTGGCCTCGGTCCCTGAGATCGAGCTGGTCGCGCAGCACGCGCCGGGCTCCCGCATGGCTTTCATGCACCCGGTGAAGAGCCGCCGCGCGATCGCGCAGGCCTACTTCGACCACGGCGTGAAGACCTTCGCCCTCGACACCCACGAGGAGCTCGCCAAGATCCTCGAGGCGACCGGCGACGCGGACGATCTCTCCCTGATCGTGCGCCTGGCGGTCTCCGCGGACGGCGCGGCCTACTCGCTCTCGGGCAAGTTCGGCGTCCCCAGCCACGAGGCTCCGGCCCTGCTGCTGGCCGCCCGCCGCGCCACCCAGGACCGCATGGGCGTCTCGTTCCACGTGGGCAGCCAGTGCATGCGCCCGACGGCGTTCCAGGCCGCAATGGCCCAGGCCAACCGCGCGATCATCCGCGCCGGCGTGCTGGTGGACGTGGTCGACGTGGGCGGCGGCTTCCCGTCGGTGTACCCGGGCATGGTCCCGCCGGATCTGGCGGACTATGCGGACTCCATCCACCGCGGCTTCGCGGAGATGAGCGTCCACGAGGACACCGAGCTGTGGGCCGAGCCTGGCCGTGCGCTGGTGGCGGAAGCCTCCTCCGTGCTCACCAAGGTCGAGCTGAAGAAGGGCGACGCGCTCTATCTGAACGACGGCAGCTACGGCAGCCTGTTCGACGCCGCGCACTCCAAGTGGCCCTTCCCGGTGAAGCTCTACCGCGGCGAGGACGGCGAGGCCTGCGAAGTGGAGGGCCCCTTGAAGCCCTTTCGCTTCTACGGTCCGACCTGCGACTCCATCGACCATATGCCGGGCCCGTTCTGGCTGCCGGAGGACATCCGCGAGGGCGACTACATCGAGATCGGCATGCTGGGCGCCTACGGGATCGCCATGAACACCCGCTTCAACGGCTTCGGCGACGCCGAGACCGTGGCGGTGTCCGATGCGCCCATGGCCTCCATGTTCGGCCTCGCCGGCCGCACCATCCGCCTGCCGCGCGAGCGGGAGGAGGAGCGCAAGGTCGTGCGCCTGTCGCGTCCCAAGGGCGCGGCCGGCAAGAAGGGCCGCCGGCGGTAACAACACACGCCGTTTAAGTGTTAAAGGCGCGGCCGGTCGCTCCGTCCCGGTCGCGCCTCTTCTATGGACGGGCGATCAAACCCAAAGGGAACTTTTGGAATGAACGCTCCCGTTCAGAACACCAACCGCAAGGCCGAACTGCTCGCCAACACCGTCGAGCACGTGGCTATCGACCAGTACGACGCCCGCCCGATCATCGACGCCATGCGCAAGATGAGCTTCACGAGCCGCGACACGGCCCGTGCGGCCGACATCTGGACCATGTCGCTCGAGGACCAGGCCTGCTCGACCTGGCTCACCCTGGCCGGCTCCACGAGCGCGGCGGGCTGCATGCACATCTACCGCGACATGGTGAAGTACGGGATGATCGACGCGATCGTCGCGACCGGCGCCTCCATCGTCGACATGGACTTCTTCGAGGCGCTTGGCTTCAAGCACTACCAGGCCCAGTCCAACGTCGACGACCGCGACCTGCGCGACCTCTACATCGACCGGATCTACGACACCTACATCGACGAGGAAGAGCTGCAGGCCTGCGACGCGGTGATCTACGAGCTTTGCGAGAAGCTCGAGCCGCGCCCCTACTCCTCCCGCGAGTTCATCTACGAGATGGGCAAGTGGCTGGCCGAGGGGAACGCCAGGAAGCCGGAAAGCCTGGTGGAGCTCTGCTACCACGAGGGCGTGCCGATCTTCGTGCCGGCCTTCTCCGACTGCTCCGCGGGCTTCGGCCTCGTGAAGCACCAGGTGGAGCGGATGAAGGCGGGCAAGCCCTACCTGTCGATCGACAGCGCGGCCGACTTCCGTGAGCTGACCGAGATCAAGATCGCGGCCGGCAGCACGGGCCTGCTGATGGTCGGCGGCGGGGTGCCGAAGAACTTCGCGCAGGACACCGTGGTCTGCGCCGAGATCCTCGGCCACGAGGACGTCGAGATGCACAAGTACGCGGTGCAGATCACCGTGGCCGACGTGCGCGACGGCGCCTGCTCGTCCTCGACGCTCAAGGAGGCCTGCTCCTGGGGCAAGGTCGACGTGACCTGGGAGCAGATGGTGTTCGCGGAAGCGACCACGGTCATCCCGCTGATCGCGTCGAACGCCTGGCACCTCGGCGCCCACAAGGCGCGGAAGAAGCGCCGCTGGGCCGACCTGTTCAACAAGGCGGCCTAGGCGCCGCTGCAAAGCCGATGCGGCCGGGGAGCGATCCCCGGCCGTTTTCTTTTTGCCTCCCGCCCGGCCATGATTGCCCAAAGCCAGTGGGGAGATCATGAAACGCATCGCAATCGGGCTGACCGCCGCGGCCGCTCTGGCTGTCGGCGCCGCCGTCGCCCAGCAGCCGGCGCCCCCCATCGGTTATCTCGGCCCGGCCAAGTGGCCGGACGCGGCGAAGATCCTGCCCCCCGCGCCCGCCACCGGCTCGCCGCGCGAGGGGATAGACCAGGCGACCTACCGGGAGATGCGCAAGCTGCAGGGCTCGCCCCGCTGGGCCCTGGCGCAGAACGACGTGCCGACGGCGGTGCCGAAGATGCTGGAGAACTTCTCCTGCGCGATGGGGGCGCAGCTGACGCCCCAGAACGCGCCGCGCCTCGCGGCCCTGCTCTCCAGGGTGGGCCTGGACTCCGGCCAACAGGTGGCCAGCGTGAAGGACGTCTTCAAGCGCAAGCGGCCGTACCTGATCGAGGACGGCCCGATCTGCGTGGACAAGACCAAGGCGCTCGCCGACAGCCCCGACTATCCGTCTGGGCACGTGACCTGGGGCTGGGTCGTGGGCCTGATCCTCACCGAGCTCGCGCCGGACCGCGCCACCCCGATCCTGGTCCGCGGCCGCGCGTTCGGCGAGAGCCGCGCGGTGTGCGGCGTCCACTCCTGGAGCGCGGTGGAGGCCGGCCGCACCAACGGGGCGGCGCTGTTCGCCACCCTGCACGGCGACGCCAAGTTCCGCGCCGACCTGGAAGCCGCTCGGGCCGAGGTCGAGGCCGTTCGCAAGTCCGCCGCCTATGCGCCGGCGAGCTGTGCGGCGGAGGCGCAGGTCACGGCGAAGACGCCCTGGTGAGCTAGAGGTGCTCGATGCGGCAGCCCAGCTGCTCGCAGATGCGGTCCGCCACGATCGCGCGGTGGCAGCCCTTCGGGTCCGCCTCGTAGCAGAGCAGGGCGACCTTCCGCTCCCTGGCCATCTCCGCGGCCTGGGCGAGCTGCAGCTGGGCGCCCGGCTCGGCCAGGTGGTCCTCGAAGATCTGCTTCATCTCGCCGATCCGCCCGGCCCGCGCCGCGATGCGGCCGGGCTTGGGCGTGCCCAGGTCGCGCAGGTGCACGTAGTCGATGCCCGCTTCCTTCAGGCTGGAGGCCAGCAGGGTCTTGGAGAAGCCCGCCCGCCGTGACGCCGCCACCGCGCGCACGTCGATCACCACCTCCACGCCAGCCTGCTTCAGCCGCTCGATAACCGCCGGCTGGGTCTCGGCTTGGTATCCCACGGTGGCGACCGGCTTCATGGGTTCTCCTCGTGCTCGCGCCGGCTATATGGGAGCCGATGGACGCCAAGGTCGACCCTGAGCCGCGCGAGCGGGCCGTTCCGCTGGCCGGCCGAGGCGGCGCCATGGCCTGCCTCGAGTTCGGGCCGCAGGACAGGCCCGTGGACGTGGTCTTCTCCCACGCCAACGGCTTCAACGCGCGCACCTACCGCAGCATCCTGCAGCCGCTGGCGGAGCTGCGGATCCTCGCGATCGACCTGCGCGGCCACGGCGCCACGACCCTGCCGACGGTCATCGAGGGCCGCGAGGGCTGGACGGAGTTCCGCGACGACCTGCTGGCGTTCCTGGAGGCTGCGACCGAAGGGCCCGTGGTGCTGGCCGGCCATTCCATGGGCGGCACCTCCAGCCTGCTGGCCGCCGCGGTCGCGCCGCAGAGGGTCCGCGCCCTGGCGCTCTTCGACCCCGTCGTCTTCGAGGCCGCCAGCCAGCCCATCCAGCCCATGGAGTCGCCGCTGGTGCAGGGCGCCCTGCGCCGCCGGGCCGACTTCCCGAGCCGGGGAGCTGCGCTGGAGGCCTACCGCGGCCGCGGCGCCTTCAGGACCTGGACCGAAGAACAGCTGGCCGACTACGTCGACGCAGGCTTCCAAGAGGCCGCCGAGGGGGTGACCCTCGCCTGCCGGCCCGAGTGGGAGGCGTCGAACTTCCGGACCCACAACTACGATCCGTTCCGCGCCTTCCGGGAGAGCCGGGCGCCGATCCGCATCCTGCGCGCCGAGCAAGGCTCCACCGCAGGCGTCGACGCCCACCTGGACGAGCTCCTCGCGACCGGCCGCATCACCGTCGAGACCGTGCCGGGCACCACCCACTTCCTGCCGATGGAGCGGCCGGAGCTGGTCCGCGCCGCCCTTCGCGAAGCCGTGGCGCTCTAGCGCTTGCCTTCGGCCGGATCGCCGCCCGGTCCGATGCGGCCCTCGTTGGCCGACGTAGGCTGGGAGCTGTCGCCGGCGCCCTGGCGCGGCGTGGGCGCGTCGGCCGAGGGGTCGAAGCTGCGTTGCTCGCCGCTCTCCACGGAGTCGTCCTGGCGGACGCTCGGATAGCGCTCGGGCCCGCCCTTGTTGTCGCTGGCGTTCAGCGGCTGGGCGCCGTTCTCGTCGCGGCCGTCGCTCTGGATGTCGTTGTCGTTCGCCATGGGAGGCTCCTCTCGATTCAGGGAGAAGAGCGCTCGGGGCGGGGCGCCTGTTCCCGCATCCGGCCGCGGCTCGCCCGCGTACGTGGAGTGTGGCAGACTCGCCTGAGGGAGCCTGGGGGAGGAGCTTGCGATGAGCGACACGGCCAAGCCTGCCCCGGCCAAGGTGCTGGTCCGCCGGCACTCCGCCGTCACGCGCCTCACCCACTGGATCAATGTGCTGGCGCTCAGCGTGCTGCTGATGAGCGGTCTGCAGATCTTCAACGCCCACCCCGCCCTCTACTGGGGCCAGAAGTCGACCTTCGCCCAGCCCTGGGTGTGGATCGACGGCCGCGAAAAGCCGAGCGGCGAGTTCGAGGGCTTCACCCGCATCGGCAAGGCGGAGTTCGCCACCACCGGCGTGCTCGGTTTCTCGGGCGATCCCGGCGAGAACCGCGCGTTTCCCGCCTGGGCCACCATCCCGAGCTACCGCGACCTGGCGAGCGGCCGGCGCTGGCACTTCTTCTTCGCCTGGCTCTTCGTGATCAACGGCCTCGTCTACCTGCTCTGGAGCCTCATCGGCGGGCATCTGCGGCGCGACCTATGGCCCACGCGCGCCCAGCTTCGCCTGCGCCACATCCTCCACGAGATCGGGACCCACGCCCGGCTGCGCTTTGCTAAGGGCAAAGAGGCGCGGACCTACAACATCCTGCAGAAGCTCACCTATCTCGCGGTGATCCTGGTGCTGCTGCCCCTGATGGTGCTCACCGGGCTCTCCATGTCGCCGGGCTTCAACGCCGCCGCGCCCTGGCTGCTGGACCTGTTCGGCGGCCGCCAGTCGGCGCGCACGATCCATTTCCTCAGCGCTGCCGGCATCGTGCTCTTCGTGCTGGTGCACGTGGTGATGGTCCTGGTGTCGGGCTTCTGGAACAACCTGCGCTCGATGATCACCGGCCGTTACGCGATCCAGGTGGAAGGAGACCGCCCATGACCGACGCCAACCGCCGCGGCTGGCTGAAGGGCGCCGGCGCCGCCGCCGCGGGCCTGTTCGTGTCGGCCTGCGACCGGCTGAACGCCCATGCCGGCTTCAGCGGCATGCTGCAGAGCGCCGAGGGTCTCACCCGCCGCGCCCAGCGCCTGGTCATCGACCGAAAGGCGCTCGCCCCCGAGTTCACGCCTGCCGACATCTCGCGGGACTTCCGCGCCAACGGCTCCACGGCCCCCGATGACCCGGCCTACGGCGCGATGGTGGAGAGCGGCTTTTCCGACTACCGCCTTGTGATCGACGGCCTGGTGGAACGGCCGCTGCAGCTCACCCTGGCCGACCTGCGCGCGCAACCGGCGCGGGCCCAGATCACCCGGCACGACTGCGTGGAGGGCTGGTCGTCGATCGGGAAGTGGCGCGGCGCGCGCCTGGGCCCCCTGCTCGAGAAGGCGGGACTGAAGCCCAACGCCCGCTACATCGTCTTCCACTGCGCCGATGTCCTGGAACCCACGCTCGACGGCACCGGTCAGTACTACGAGAGCATCGACCTGATCGACGCCTACCACCCGCAGACCATCCTGGCCTACGAGATGAACGACGCGCCCTTGCCGGTGAAGCACGGCGCGCCGGTGCGGCTGCGGGTCGAACGCCAGCTCGGCTACAAGCACGCCAAGTACGTCATGCGCCTGGAGGCGGTGGAGGACTACGCCCACCTCGGCCGCGGCAAGGGCGGGTTCTGGGAAGACCGCGGCTACGAATGGTACGCGGGGATCTGACCGCGCAGCGGGTCACCCCCCCCGAAGGCGGGGGCTAGACGTCGAGCTCGGCCCCGGCGAGGTCGCAGCCGGCCATCCGCGCATTGGCCACGTCGGCTTCCAGGAAGCGGGCGCGGGGGGCATGGGCGCCGCGGAAGTCCGCGTGCCGCAGCGAGGCGCGGGTGAAGTCGGTCCGCACATAGCGGCCCTCGGCGATCATCAGCGGCCCCATCTTGGCGCCGCGCAGGTCGGCGCGGGCGAGCTGGGCGTCGGCGAAGCGGGCGCCGCGCAGGTCGGCGTCGCGCAGGTTGGCGCCGCGCAGGTCGCAGCCGGAGAGGTCGGCGCCCTGCAGCTCGACGCCCTGCATGTCCATGCCGAAGAACACAGAGTGCGGCGCGACCAGGGCGGTCAGGCGGCGCCCCTTCAGGCTCTTGAGCGGCCGGAAGTCGACCTGCGGCAGGTTCATGACCGCGCCGTGGGCGCCGTCGCTGTCGCAATAGGATTCGTGCTCGCGGAGGATCTCCTCCAGCGGCCGGTCGTCGACGAACACCAGCGGCGGGGGCCCGCGCAGCACGTCGGTCATGTCGGCGTCGTCGAGGCGCGCGTGCTCCAGGTTCACCCCGGCGAGCACCGCCCGCTTCATGGAGGCGCCGGTGAGGTCGGCTCCGCCCAGGTCGGCCCCGGACAGGTCGGCGCCGTCGAGCACCGCGCGGTGCAGGCGCGCGCCGGCCATCTGGGCGCCGGTGAGGATGGCGTCGGTGAAGTCGGACTGCATGGCCACCGCGCCGGTCATCTGCGCACCGGCAAGGTTGGCGCCCGAAAGGATCGCGTAGTTCAGCTCGCCCGGCCGGTGCTCGTGGCGCAGCACCCGGAACCCGTCGAGCTTGTCCTGCAGGGCGATGCGGCCCTCGCGCAGGTCGCAGCCGGCCATGTCCGCGCCGGAGAGGTTGGCGCCGCGCAGGCAGGCGCCGCGCAGGTCGGCGCGCTTCAGGTTCACGCGCCGAAGGTCGGCTTCGCGCAGGTCGGCGCCGAACAGGATCGCGCGCGACAGGTTGGACCGCGCCAGCATGGCGCCTTCCAGCTTGGCGCCGGCGAGGTCGGCCTCGCGCAGGTCGACCCCTTCCAGGCTGCAGTTGGAGAGGTCGGCGTAGGTCAGGCAGAGCCTGCGGCCGCCGGCGCGGCCAGCCAGGTACCGCTGGTGCGCCTCGACGGCGTCACGCAGGGCGTTGGCGTCCAGGGCCACGTGGTGCGGGATGGCTTGGGTGGTCATGCGGGCTGCTCGGCAGGCAAGATGACCGTGCGCGCTTAAGGAACGGTTGCGGCCAAGCTCACTTTCGCGCTCAGCGGGCAGAGCGTCACAACCACCCGCGCCGCTTGAACCAAAGGATCGGCAGCACGGCGGAGGCCACCATCATGACCAGCGCCATCGGGTAGCCGTAGCGCCAGTGCAGCTCCGGCATGAGGTCGAAGTTCATCCCGTAGATGGAAGCCACGAGGGTCGGCGGCAGGAACACCACCGCCACCACCGAGAAGAACTTGATGATGCCGTTCTGCTCGATGTTGATCAGGCCCAGCGCCGCGTCGAGCAGGAACGACACGTGGGTCGACTGGAAGCTGGCGTGCTCGGTGAGCGACTGGACGTCGCGCTGCAGCGAGACCAGGTGCGCCTGGCAGTCCGGGTCGCCGGCGATCTCCGGCGCGAGGCCCGCGTAGCTGAGCAGGCGGGCGAGGCTCACCAGGCTCTGGCGCGTCATCGAGGTGACGGTCTGCGCCCGGGCGAGGTCCTTCAGCAGGGGCTGGAAGTTCCCCGACGGTGGGCGCTGGAAGATGGCCACCGACGCCGCCTCCACGGCGTCCTCCGTATGGTCGAGGATCTCGGCCAGGCGCTCCGTCACGGCGTCCAACAGACCCAGGAAGGCCGCGGTGCCGCTGCCGACGTCGTTCTGCGGCGCGCGGTCGGCGAACACGCTGAAGGCCCTGAGGTCCTGGTAGCGCAGGGTGACGAGGACCCCCCTGACCAGGACGAAGGTCACCGGCTCCACGGTGGGCGTGTTCTCGCCGCTGCGGGCCAGGATGTTGGCGGTAAGGAAGGTGGCGCCGCCTTCCTGGAAGAGGCGGCTGGAGGGCTCCAGGTGGGCCATCTCCTCCGGCGTGGGCAGCTCGACGCCGAGCGCCGCCTCGACGGCCAGCTCTTCCTCCCGCGAAGGCTTCAGGAGGTCGACCCAGACCACGTCCTCGGCGGGCCGCCAGCCGGGCGCTGCGGTCGCGACCTCGAAGCAGCGGACGCCGCGGCGCAGGACGTGGAGCATCGGGGATCAGGGCCTCGCTATCCGAACGCCCTCAGGTGACCGACGGGGCTCAGCCCGTCAATCGTCGCGGCCGGAGTCTCCGCGGGCGGCCGCGGCGATCAGCGCGCCGATCCGGTCGGTGGAGTCGGCGGCCTGTTCCAGCATGGACAGCGGGCCCGCGCCCGGCCGCACCGCGTTGGCGACCTGGTTGGCGGCCGACTGGGCCATGGCCAGCACCGGGTTCGACTGGCCGGAGGCTGCGATCATGCGCGCCTTGGCGTCCTGGTAGATGAAGCCGTAGGTGGCGTAGACCGAGCCGCCGAGGTCGCGGTTGGGGTCGTACCAGACCTTCACCTGGCTCCAGTCGCCGTCCGGCGAGACGTCGATGACGGTGACGTCCTTCTCCACCTTGCCGCGCGAGCCTTCGATCGGCGACCAGTTGGCGTGGGTGATCTGGACGACGCGCTCGGTGAGCACCTGGCTGACCACGGCCACGTGGCCGAGCTTCATGCGCTGGGTGGGCTTGAAGCAGAGCACCGCGCCGGCCTTCGGCTGCACGCCGGTCTCGTACTTGCCGGTGGCCTGCTGCCACCAGGTCCGCGCGTCGCCAAAGATCTGGATGCCGGAGATCAGGCGCGCGAAGGGGACGCACTGCCAATAGGTGTCGGCCATGGCGCCGGCGGGAACCAGCGCGACCATCACCGCAACGGCCAGCGAACCCAGCAGGGTCCTCGGTCGCTTCAGCATCACTTGGGAACTCCCCGACGCAACGAGCGAAGGGATAACCTTACCGCTCACTGAGTGAAAAGAGGGTTTACGGCCGCAGGACAGCGGCTCGTTGGACAGCAATGCGCGGAAATGCATGCCGCGCCCTCCGAATAACTGACCTGTCCGTGAGATTAGAAGAGACGAAATGCTCTGTCAAAATCGAGTTACAGTTAATTAATCACAACGGGCTGGGCGAGCGGCTGTCATTGAGCTGAGCGGACCCATCGAAGGTCTGCTTCACATCTCGGCAATACACAGGTCGGCCCGACTGAAACAACCCGAAACAAGATGTGGGACGGCGCCGCCCGCTCCGGGCCAAGTGCTCGCCTTCCGCGGGAACCCGAGCCTCACGAAAACGCGAGCGGGGCGATTGCCTGTGGATAACGTGTCCAGCCCTTGGCTCTGCCGTTCGGGCGCCTAGGTAAGGCCGAGTTCGACCGACCGGAGCCCCGATGGATCAGATCACCACCCTCCTCAGCGACCCCGCCGCCTGGGCCGCGCTCGTCACCCTCATCGTGATGGAGGTGGTGCTGGGGATCGACAACCTGATCTTCATCTCGATCCTGTCGAACAAGCTGCCGGAACATCAGCGGAGCAAGGCGCGCCGCGTCGGCATCGCGCTGGCGCTGATCATGCGGCTGGCGCTGCTCTCGACGCTCGCCTTCATCGTCAGCCTCACGAACCCGGTGTTCTCGCTGCCGATCCGGGCGCCGATGGGGGCCGATGGCCACCCGATGTTCGACCTGGCCTTCTCCTGGCGCGACCTGATCCTCATCGCCGGCGGCCTGTTCCTGGTCTGGAAGGCCACCACGGAGATCCACGAGAAGGTGGATCCAGACGACACCGAAGGGGTGATGAACACCAAGGGCAAGGTGGCGTCCAACTTCGGCGCCGCCATCGTCCAGATCCTGCTGCTGGACCTGGTGTTCTCGATCGACTCGATCCTCACCGCCGTCGGCATGACCGACCACCTGCCGATCATGATCACCGCCGTGGTCGTGGCGGTGGGCATGATGATGCTGGCGGCCAATCCCCTGGCCGAGTTCATCAACAAGAACCCCACTGTGGTGATGCTCGCCCTGGGCTTCCTGCTGATGATCGGCGCCGTGCTGATCGCCGACGGCTTCGGCGTGCACGTGCCCAAGGGCTACATCTACGCCGCCATGGCCTTCTCGGGCCTCGTGGAGGGCCTCAACATGGCCGCCCGGCGGGCAGGGCAGAAGAAGCGCAGCCAGGACAAGGGGACGCTTCACTAAGCTGAAAGCATCCTTCGGAACCTGGCCTTAGCCATGCCCGTGCGACAACGCTGGCGGCGGCGCGCGGCTTGAGGGGGAGTCCGCGGGGCCGTAGCCTCGTCAAGGAGCGAATCAGCCGCCCGGCTGACCGGAACCCCGATGCCGATCAACTACCTCTCGGCCGCGCAGATCGCCAACCTGCGGACCACGCGGGTGGCGTCGCTGTCCGAGACCCAGGTGGCCCAGCTGACCTCGAGCCAGGTGGCGGCGCTCAACACCACCAACATCGGCGTGCTCTCCGCGACCCAGGTCTCGGCCCTCTCGGGCGCGCAGGTGAAGGGGCTCACCACCACCCAGATCCCGCACCTGGGCGGCGGCGTGGTCTTCGATACCGACCAGCTGGTGGCGCTTTCCGGGGCGCAGGTGAACGCGCTGACCACCACCCAGCTTGCCGCGCTGGACGCCACACACATCGGCGCGCTGACCGCCACCGCCCTTGGTGGCCTCTCCGGGGTGAAGGTGTCCGGCCTCAACGCCACCCAGGTGGCGGGGCTTTCGACGACCCAGCTCAAGGGGCTCACGCCGGTACAGCTGGCGGCGCTGACCACCACTGACATCGGCGAGCTGGCGTCCAGCCAGGTGGGCGCGCTCACCGTCACCCAGGTGGGCGCCCTGTCGTCCGACCAGACCTCGCACCTCTCCGCCGCACAGCTCGGCGCGCTGACGGCGACCCAGGTCGGCGGCTTCTCGGCCACCGGCCTGTTCGGCCTCGACGCGACCCAGGTGGCGCTGCTCACCTCCACCCAGGTCGCGGGGCTGAAGGGGGCACAGATCGCTGCCCTCAGCGCCACCGACTTCAACGAGCTCACCGCGACCCAGCTGGGGGCGCTGTCGTCCACCCAGGTCGGCTCGCTGACCGCCACGCACTTCACCGAGCTGTCGGCGACCGAGGTGGCGGCCTTCTCGACCACCCAGCTGCGCGGGCTCACGGCCGGGCAGCTGTCGCAGCTTTCCACCACCAACTTCGCCAAGCTCACCGCTACCCAGATCGAGGGCTTCACGGCCACCCAGCTCGGCGGCGTCACCGCGACCAACCTGATGTCGCTGAGCGACACCCAGCTGCAGGCGCTGTCGACCACCAAGATCCAGGGGCTCTCGGCCTACGAGCTGGGCTTCCTCTCTGCGACCCAGTTCGACCGCCTTACCGACACCCAGGTGAAGGCGCTGACCGCCACCCAGATCGGCGGACTGTCGACGACCAACTTCTCCGGGCTGGACGCGACCATGATCGGCTCGCTCAGCACGACCCAGATCCGCGGGCTGTCGGCCTTCCAGGCGCACAGCCTGACCGCCGCCGACGGCCTGGAGTTCACCACCAGCCAGCTCGCCGCGCTGTCGACGGACCAGATCGCCGCCTTCTCCAGCTCGGCGCTCACCGCGCTCACCGCCACCCAGCTTTCGTCGCTGACCGGCTCGCAGGTGGGTGCGATCTCGGCGACCAACTTCTACAGCCTGTCGGCCGGACAGATCGCGGGTTTCACCGCCACGCAGGTGAAGGGGCTGACCATCAACCAGCTGTCGGGCATCGACCTGACCGACTTCGGCCGCTTCACCATGACCCAGATCGGCGCCCTGACGACACCCCAGGTCGGCGCGCTTTCGACCACCGTGGTGGGCGGCCTCAACGCCACCCAGATCGTCTCCCTACTGCCTGCCCAGATCCCGGGGCTGACGGTCACCCAGATCCAGAGCCTGTCGACGACTCAGGTCGGCTGGATGACCTCGGCCCAGCTCAACGCCATGACCGCCACCCAGGTCGCGAACCTGCCGAGCTGACCTTCCTTCCCGCGCAGCGGGAGAGGGGGACCTACAGGAAGCTGTACGGGTCGACGTCGACGGCCACCCGCACGGAGGCGGGCGGCTTCACCCGCGCGCGCCAGGTGGCCATGTAGGCCGAGAGGTCGACGTTTCGATCCGCGCGGACCAGGAAGCGCTTGCGGCGGCGCCCGCGCACCAGGCTTAGCGGGGCGTCGGCGGGGCCGTACACCTCCACCCCCTCTGCATTGGGGGCCGCCTCTGCCATCTGGCGCATGAAGGCCTCGAGTTGGGCCGGGTCGGCGCCTGAGGCGATCACCGCCGCGAGCCGTCCGAACGGCGGCAGCTTCGCGAGCTCGCGCTCCTCCATCTCCGCCGCCACGAAGGCGTCGCGGTCCTGCGCCGCCAGCGCCTGCATCACCGCGTGCTCGGGCGCATAGGTCTGCAGCAGGGCCTTGCCCGGCCGGTCGCGCCGCCCAGCGCGCCCCGTCGCCTGCGCCAGCAGCTGGTAGGTCCGCTCGGCCGCGCGCAGGTCGCCGCCGCGCAGCCCCAGGTCGGCGTCGACCACTCCGACCAGGGTGAGCTTCGGGAAGTTGTGGCCCTTGGCGGCGGCCTGGGTGGCCACCAGGATGTCGATCTCCCCGGCCGCCATGCTCTCCACCATCCGCTTGGCCTCGCGGGCGTCGTAGACGGTGTCCGATGAGAAGACGGCGATCCGCGCCTCAGGGAACAGGTGGCGCGCCTCCTCCTCCACGCGCTCAACGCCAGGGCCGATGGAGACCAGGCTGTCCTTGGCCCTACAGTGCGGGCAAGCGGCGGGCTTCGGCATGGAGAAGCCGGTCAGGTGG
Organism: Phenylobacterium sp.; assembly: GCF_036563285.1. Lineage (GTDB taxonomy): Bacteria > Pseudomonadota > Alphaproteobacteria > Caulobacterales > Caulobacteraceae > Phenylobacterium. Next base: position 800,060 of record NZ_DATCMR010000011.1, on the reverse strand, counting down.
CACACCAGCCGGCCGGAATAGCGGTGCTCCACCAGCCAGCTGTCGGTGTCCGGCGAGGTCATCCGTTCGCCGCAGGCCCGGCAGAGCACCAGCGGCGCATAGCCCCGGCGATTGAGGAAGAGCAACGTCTGCTCGCCGCGGGCCCTGGTCTCCCGCATGGCCGCCACCAGCGGCGGCGAGAGCCAACGCCCATGCTCGGGCGGCGTGCTCCTGAGGTCGACCAACTCGATGTCGGGCAGCCGCGCGGTCCCGTGGCGGGCCGAGAGCTTCAGCCACCGGTAGCGGCCGAGCTCGGCGTTGCGCAAACTCTCCAGGGAGGGGGTGGCGGAGGCCAGCACCACCGCAGCCTGCTCGATCCGGCCGCGCACCACAGCGAGGTCGCGGGCGTGGTAGATGAACCCCTCCTCCTGCTTGAAGGAGGCGTCGTGCTCCTCGTCGACGACGATCAGCTTCAGGTTGGTGAAGGGCAGGAAGAGGGCGGAGCGGGCGCCGACCACGATCCGGCAGCGGCCGGTCGCCACCGCTTCCCAAACGCGCCGGCGGGCCGGCGGCTGGACGTCGGAGTGCCACTCGCCGGGCTCGGCGCCGAAGCGGGCGGCGACGCGGGCGATCAGCGCATGGGTGAGCGCGATCTCCGGCAGCAGGATGAGCACCTGCGCGGTGGGGTCCGCCGCGAGCGCCGCCGCGGCGGCCTCCAGATAGACCTCGGTCTTGCCGGAGCCCGTGACGCCGTCCAGCAGGGCGACATTGAAGGCGCCCTCCCCGACCATGGCCTTCAACGCCTCGGCGGCGGCGGCCTGGCTGGCGTTGAGCTCCGCGCCCTTGCGGGCCAGGTCCGGGTCGTCGAACCGCGCCTCCGGCTGGATGGCGCGCACCGCCAGGACGCCGTCGTCCACCAGCCCCTTCACCACACCTGACGAAACGCCGGCGGCGCGGGCCAGGTCGGCCGGGGTCATGGCCTCCACGCGGGCGGCCTCCAAGACCTTCTGCCGCGCCGGGGTCGGACGGGCCGGCTCCGCGCCTGTGGGCTCCACCACCCGGATGGGCCGGGGCTTGGGGCAGCGTGCGCCGCGGAGCGCGATCGCCAGCGGCGCGCCGGGGGCGTCCACCGCGTAGCGTGCGGCCCACTGGACGAACTCGATCGTGTTGGGCGGCAGCCTGGGGTCGTCGAGGCGCTCCCCCACGGGCTTCAGCGGCCGGTTGCCGCCATGGCCGTCGCGCACCGCCGTCACGACGCCGCGCAGCAGGCGCGGGCCCAGCGGGGCAGCCACCTGGTCGCCCACCTCCAGGCCCATGCCCTCAGGCTCGGCGTAGTCGAACGCCTCCGGCAGCGGCATGGGCAGGAGGACGGAGGCGATGCGGCTCATCGGTTTGCGCCGGCGGGGTCAGCCGCTACAAGCGTGCCTCGCAACCCCAAGGTCTTCTCGATGCAGCTGTTCCTCGACTCCACCGACGTCGCCCAGATCCGCGACCTCGCCGCCACGGGCCTCGTGGACGGCGTCACCACCAATCCCTCGCTGATCGCCAAGTCCGGCCGCAACATGCTGGAGGTCATCGCCGAGATTTGCGAGGCCGTCGAGGGTCCGGTGAGCGCCGAGGTGGCGGCCACGGAGTCGCAACAGATGCTCGCCGAGGGCCGCAAGCTGGCGGGCGTGGCGCCGAATGTCGTGGTGAAGGTGCCGCTGACCCGCGAAGGCCTGGTCGCCACCCGCCAGTTCACGGCCGAGGGCATCCAGACCAATGTCACCCTGTGCTTCTCGGCCAGCCAGGCCCTGCTCGCCGCCAAGGTCGGCGCGACCTACATCAGCCCGTTCATCGGCCGCCTGGACGACCATGGCGCCGACGGCATGGACCTGATCCACGAGATCCGCGCCATCTACGACAACTACGGCTTCGACACCGAGATCCTCGCCGCCTCGATCCGTTCGCCCACCCACGTGCGCGACGCCGCCATGGCCGGCGCCGACTGCGCGACCATCCCGCCGGAGGTTTTCCTGTCCCTGTTCAAGCACCCGTTAACCGAGAAGGGGCTTGATCAATTCCTGAAGGATTGGGCGAAGACCGGCCAATCGATCCTCTAGGGGAACGGACACATGAGCGGGGCCAGGGCTGAGGATCAGAGGCTCGACCCCGAGGCGGTCCGCGCCTTCCTGCTGGAAAACCCCGACCTGCTGAAGGACGACGACGCCCTGCTGGGCGACCTCGGCCTGCGCGTGGCCGGCGACAACGTCGTGGAGTTCGGCCCCGCCGCCCTCGCCCGCGTGCACGCCGCCCACAAGCGCGAGGCCACCGTCCGGCGCAAGCTGGAGGCCACCGCGCGCGAGAACTTCGCGGCTCAGGCCCAGACGCATGGGGCGGTCATCGACCTCCTGGAAAGCCGCAACCACGCCGACCTGGCCCGCCGGGTGGACGACCTCGCCCAGTTGCGCTTCGGCCTCGCGGCGGGCGTCCTGGCCCTGGAAGGCCCGGAGAACACGCCGGCCGGCTGGCGCAGCCTTGTCGAGGGCCAGGTGGACATGATCCTCGACGGCCACCAGCGGCTCACCCGCATGGGCTTCGCGCCCACGGCGCTTGGCCTGTTCGGCGAGCGCGGCGAGACCATCCAATCCATGGCCATGGTCCGCCTGGCGATCTGGGAGCCGGCGCGCCAGGGCCTGATCGCCTTCGGCTCAGCCGACCCGCAGGGCTTCACGCCGGACATGGGCGCCGAGCTCGTCGCCTTCCTCGCCCGCGTCGTGGAGAGGACGGCGGAGCGATGGCCGGTCCTGTGACCGCCCGCGAGGCCCGGGCGCTCTGGCTGGAGCACCTGGCCAACGAGCGCCGCGCCTCGCCCCGCACTCTGGAGGCCTACGGCTTCGCCGCCGCGCGCTACATCGCCTTCCTCGAGCAGCACCGTGGCGAGGCGCTGACGGTGCAGGACCTGGCGGGCGTCACCGCCGCCGAGGTCCGCGCCTGGCTCGCCCACCTGCGGCAGGGCGACAAGCCGCTGTCGCCGCGCTCCATGTCCCAGGCGCTGAGCGCCATCCGCACGTTCCACCGCTTCCTGGACCGGCGCCTGGACGCCCCCAACGCCGCCCTCGCCCTGGTCCGCGGCCCCCGCGTGAAGCCCGGCGCGCCACGGCCGGTCACCGAGGACCAGGCCCGCGGCATGATCGAGGAGCCGGCCCTCGATCCCGACCGCGAGGAGTGGGAGGTGGCCCGCGACCAGGCGGTGCTGACCCTGCTCTACGGCTGCGGCCTTCGAATCTCCGAGGCCCTGTCCCTGAAGCGCTCCGACGCGCCGCTGGGCGACAGCCTGAGGATCACCGGGAAGGGCTCGAAGATGCGGCTGGTGCCGGTGCTGCCCGCCGTCCGCGACGCCGTCGACCTCTACGTCGAGCAGGCGCCCTTCATCCTTGAGCCCGACGAGCCGCTGTTCCGGGCCAAGCGCGGCGGCCCCCTGAGCCCCCGTCACGTCCAGGCCACCGTGCAGAACCTGCGCGGCCGGCTGGGCCTGCCGCCCAGCGCCACGCCCCACGCTCTACGCCACTCGTTCGCCACGCACCTGCTGGGCGCCGGCGCCGACCTGCGCTCGATCCAGGAACTGCTGGGTCACGCGTCGCTGTCGACGACGCAGCGCTACACTGAGGTCGACGCCGCGGCCCTGCTCAGCGCCTACCAGGCCGCGCACCCGAGGGCTTAGGCTACCTCCTCATGTCCTCCAGGTTTCGGCGCAGCCGAAGGCCGGGACCCACACACGAGGCGCTCTGAGAAGAAGACGAACGGCTACGCTTCCGCACAGATCACCACGTGCCGTGTTTATGGATCCCGGTCTTTCGCTGACGCGAAAACCGGGATGACATCTGTTTGGTGGCTAGCTTAGCGGGAGCGGATCGGCCCGGTGCGGTCGTGAACCGGCGTGGGCACTGGGCAGCCCGAGACGCGGCGGTCGACGGCATATTCCAGGTTGGCTCGGGGCAGGTCGCCTAGCTTCTCCGGTGCGCTTCTCACGTTGCGAGCGGTGCGCTGCACGCGGCTTTTGCACCACTCAGGCACAGCGAACGGGTTGCGGGGATCGGGCGCCGTGAAGGTCCGTGGCAGCACCCGAATGGTCGCGGTGTGCGCCGGCAACGTCGGCTGGGCGGCGGCCACCTGGGCGGCGAGGAGTAGAGCGATCATCTCGATGCCTCCTTTCGCGTATCTGGCGCGGAAGCTGCCACTTCAACCGGCCGGGGCCAAGTTAAGTTTCGGTACGCTTCTGCTGCACCAGCCGGCGCCAGGAGACGTCGGAGCCGGGGTCGCGGCCCATCTCGACGCAGGCGAAGCCCTCGCGGGCGTAGAAGGCCTGGGCCCGGCGGTTGGGCTCCTGGACCTTCAGGGAGACCGGGCCGTCGGCCACCGAAACGATGTGGTCCAGCAGGGCCTTGCCGACCCCCTTTCCGCGGGCGTCCACGTAGAGCGAGTGCAGGAAGTTCTGCGGCCGGAAGAAGCCTGCCACCCCGACGATGCGGCCGTCCTCGACCGCGACATAGGTCTCCTCCTCGCGGGCGAAGCGGAGGAAGTCGGCCTTGTCATGCCGGTCCTTGGGCAGCCAGGTGAAGGTCTCGCGCAGGACGCGGACATAGAGTTCCGCGCAGTCGGCCAGCTCGTCGGGCCGGGCTTCGCGGACCTCCAGCGTCACGCTTAAGCCTGCATCGTCCAACCTTCGACCCCCATGGCCGCCTGCCGCAGCGCCTCGGAGCGCGTCGGGTGCGGGTGGCAGGTGCGGGCCACGTCCTCGGACGCGGCGCGGAACTCCATGGCCACGCAGTACTCGCCGATCATCTCCGAGACCGCAGGGCCGATCATGTGCACGCCCAGCACCTCGTCGGTGGCGGCGTCGGCCAGCACCTTCACGAAGCCCTCCGTCTCGTGGTTGATCTTGGCGCGGCTGTTGGCGGTGAAGGGGAACTTGCCGGCCCTGTAGGCCCGGCCCTCGGCCTTCAGCTCCTCCTCGGTCTTGCCGACCGAGGCCACCTCCGGGGCGGTGTAGATCACCCCCGGGATGATGCCGTAGTTCACGTGGCCGGCCTTGCCCGCGATGGTCTCGATACAGGCCACGGCTTCCTCTTCGGCCTTGTGGGCGAGCATCGGGCCCAGCGTCACGTCGCCGATCGCCCAGACGCCGGGGGCGGAGGTCTTCCAGTGGTCGGCGGCGATGAAGCCGCGCTTGTCGGTCTCGATGCCGACGCTCTCAAGGCCGAGGTCCTTGGTGTAGGGCCTGCGCCCGATGGCCAGCAGGACGTAGTCCGCCTCCAGCTCGTCGGCGGCGCCGCCGGCGACCGGCTCCATCGACAACGTCACCGACTTCTTCCCGGCCTGGGCGCCGGTGACCTTCATGCCGAGCCTGAACTCGAAGCCCTGCTTGGTGAGGGTCCGTTGCAGGGTCTTGGCGAGCTCGTTGTCCAGGCCAGGCGTGATCCGGTCGAGGAACTCCACCACCGTCACCTTGGCGCCCAGCCGCTTCCAGACCGAGCCCAACTCAAGCCCGATCACCCCGGCGCCGATCACCACCAGGTGCTTCGGCACCTCCGGGAGAGACAGCGCGCCGGTCGAATCCACGATCCGCTGCTGATCCACCTCCACGCCCGGCAGCGGCGCGGGCTCCGAGCCGGTGGCGATGACGATGTTCTTGGCCTCGAGGGTGGTGGTGGAGCCGTCCTCGGCCTTCACCTCGACCTTGCCGGTCCCGCCGATGCGGCCCCAGCCCTTGATCCAGTCGACCTTGTTCTTCTTGAACAGGAACTCGACGCCTTTGGTGAGCTGGGCGACGCTTTCGGCCTTCTGCTTCATCATCTGAGGAAGGTTGAGCTTCGGCGAGACGTCGATGCCGAGGGTCGCGAACTCGCCCTGTGCGGCGGCATAGAGCTCGGAGGCGTGCAGCAGGGCCTTGGACGGCATGCAGCCGACGTTGAGACAGGTGCCGCCCAGCGTGCCGCGGCCTTCCACGCACGCCGCCTTCAGGCCGAGCTGCCCCGCCCGGATCGCGGCGTTGTAGCCGCCGGGGCCGCCCCCGATGATGACGAGGTCGTAGGTGGTCTCAGCCATAGGTCTGCCTGTCCCAAGAAGTGGGGGCGCACCCTATTCGCGCAAAGGCCGAGGTCAACCGGCTGGGGAATTCTCGTCGCCATCGGCCAGCTCGCGACGCTTGCGGAACGGCAGGATCAACCAGCCCAGGAACCCGGTGGCCGCCGCCAGCACCACGGCGCCGAGGGTGAACACCGCGACCTCGTGAGGCCGTGTCTCCAGCGGCTCGCCGCGGGCCTCGCCGATCAGCGCTGTAGCCGCCTCGGCCTCCTCCTCAGGCACCCACAGGCGAAACCCGCCCATGGCGAGCTGGAGATAGGCCTCGGTCTGGCCCCAGTTCTCGTTCTGCAGAAAGACCGGCACGCCATAGGCGCGCAGCGCAGAGGCGGCAGCCTGGGCTTCGGTGAGGTCCAGGAACCGGGCGACTTCCACCAGGGCCATGGTCCCAGCGTCCGCCGGCCGGCGTCAGATGTCGAGCAGCAAGCGCTGCGGGTCCTCGATGGCTTCCTTGACGTGGACCAGGAAGGTCACCGCGCCCTGGCCGTCGACGACGCGGTGGTCGTAGCTGAGGGCCAGGTACATCATCGGGCGCACCACGATCTGGCCGCCGATCACCATCGGCCGCTCCTGGATCTTGTGCATCCCCAGGATGCCGGACTGGGGGGCGTTCAGGATCGGCGTCGACATCAGCGAGCCGTAGATGCCGCCGTTGGAGATGGTGAAGGTCCCGCCCTGCAGGTCCTCCAGCGCCAGCTGGCCGTCGCGGGCCTTCTTGCCGAGGGCGCCGATGGTCTTCTCGATGTCGGCCAGCCCCATGGCGTCGGCGTCGCGCACCACCGGCGTGACCAGGCCGCGCTCCGTGCCGACGGCGACCGAGATGTCGTAGTGGTTCTTGTAGATGATGTCCTGGCCGTCGATCTCGGCGTTGACCTCGGGCACCATCTTCAGGGCGTGGACCACCGCCTTCACGAAGAAGCTCATGAAGCCGAGCTTCACCCCGTGGCGCTTCTCGAACACGTCCTTGTACTGGTTTCGGACGCCCATGACCGCCGACATGTCCACCTCGTTGAAGGTGGTCAGCATGGCGGCGTTGTTCTGGGCCTCCTTCAGCCGGCGCGCGATGGTCTGGCGCAGGCGGGTCATGCGGACCCGCTCCTCGCGCTCGTGCACCTCGCGGGGCGCGCTCGGGGCTGGCGCCGGCTGAGGCGCCTTGGCGCGGGATTCCAGAGCGGCGAGCGCGTCGCCCTTGGTGATGCGGCCATCCTTGCCGCTGCCGGGGATGGCGCCGGCGTCGAGCTTGTTCTCCGCCACGATTCGCTGGGCGGACGGGGCCAGCACCGCCTCCGACTTTGCCTTCGACGACGGGCTGGTGTCGGGCACGGCGGCCGAGGTGGGCGGCGCCTTGCCGGGCATGGTCTCGGGCTGCAGCTCGCCGGCCGGGACCGGCGGCGGGTTGGAGGTGGGCGCCGGCGCCGCGGTTTCCTTCGCGGGCTTGGCGCCGCCATTGGCCTTCGGGGCGACAGCCGCGCCTTCGGAGATGCGGCCGAGGACCGCGCCGGGTTCGACGGTGGCGCCTTCTTCCGCCGCGATCTCGGAGAGCACGCCATCGGAGGGCGCGGCCACCTCCAGGCTGACCTTGTCGGTCTCCAGCTCGACCAGGATCTCGTCCTTGCGCACCGCGTCGCCGGCCTTCTTGGTCCACCGCGCCACCGTGGCTTCGGTGACGGACTCGCCAAGGGCGGGGGTCATGATGTCGGTCATGGACGGCTTCCTAGTCTCTTACACACACAAAGTCAGCGGCGGGCGGCGTTGAGGCGGTCGGGCGTTCAGGCGAAGGCTTCGGTGAGGAAGGCCTCGAGCTCCTTCTGGTGGCGGCTCATGAAGCCGGCGGCCGTGGAGGCGGAAGCCGGGCGGCCGACGTAGCGCGCGCGCTTGGCCTTCACGTTCAGCCGCTCCAGCGTGAGCTCCAGCCAGGGATCGACGAACATCCAGCCGCCCATGTTCTTGGGCTCTTCCTGGCACCAGATCAGCTCTGCGTTCTTGAACCGCTTCAGCTCGTTCGAAAGCGACTTCAGCGGCCATGGATAGAACTGCTCCAGGCGCAGGATGTAGACGTCGTCGCGGCCGGTCTTGGCCCGCTGCTCGATGAGATCGTAGTAGACCTTGCCCGAGCAGAGGATGACGCGGTTGATCTCCGCGTCCGGCTTCAGGGCGATGCCGCCCACGTCGCAGCCGGCCTCGGCGCCGTCCACCATCACGCGGTGGAAGGACGAGCCCTCCGCCAGGTCGACGAGGTTGGAGACCGCCCGCTTGTGGCGCAGCAGGCTCTTCGGCGTCATCACGATCAGCGGCTTGCGGAATTCGCGCAGCAACTGACGGCGCAGGGCGTGGAAGTAGTTGGCCGGGGTCGAGGGGTAGACGACCTGGATGTTGTCCTCGGCGCAGAGCTGCAGGAAGCGCTCGAGACGTGCGGAGGAGTGCTCCGGCCCCTGGCCTTCGTAGCCGTGCGGCAGCAGCATCACCAGGCCGCTCATCCGCAGCCACTTGCGCTCGCCCGAGACGATGAACTGGTCGATGACGACCTGCGCCCCGTTGGCGAAGTCGCCGAACTGGGCTTCCCAGAGGGTGAGGGTGTTGGGGTCGGTCAACGAGAAGCCGTACTCGTAGCCGAGCACCGCCTCTTCGGAGAGCGCTGAATCCAGCACCTCAAAGTGCGCCTGGGTCGGGCCCAGGTTGCGGAGCGGGAAGAAGACCTCCTCGGTCTTCTGGTCGATGATGCCGGAGTGCCGCTGGGTGAAGGTGCCGCGCACGCTGTCCTGGCCGGAAAGGCGCACGGGGTAGCCCTGGTCCAGCAGGGTGGCGAAGGCCATGTGCTCGGCGGTCGCCCAGTCGATGTCGGACTGCTTCTCGAGCAGCGCCTCGCGGCGGGCGTCGATCACCCGCTGCACGGTCTTGTGGACGCTGATCCGCTCGGGGACCGTGGTGATCTTGCCGGCGAGGTCGATGAGCTTCTGCTTGGGGACACCCGTGGCGTGGCTGTCGTCGGCGCCGGGCAGCTTCAGGCCCGACCACTTGCCGTCCAGCCAGTCGGCCTTGTTGGCCTTGTACGACTTGCCGGCATCGAATTCCTTGTCGAGGAAGTCGTTGAACTCGGCGACCCAGCCGTCGACCTCTTCCTTGGTCGTCACGCCCTCGCCGACCAGGCGGGTCGTGTAGAGGTCGCGGACCGACGGGTGGTCCTTGATCTTCGCGTACATCAAGGGCTGCGTCATCGTCGGGTCGTCGCCTTCGTTGTGGCCGAACCGGCGGTAGCAGAACATGTCGATGACCACGTCCTTGCCGAACAGCTGCCGGTACTCGGTGGCCACCTTGGCAGCGAAGGTGACGGCTTCCGGGTCGTCGCCGTTCACGTGGAAGATGGGCGCTTCCACCATCAGCGCCACGTCCGACGGATACGGCGAGGAGCGGCTGTTCTTCGGGCTCGTGGTGAAGCCGATCTGGTTGTTGACGATGAAGTGCATCGTCCCGCCGACGCCGTAGCCCTTCAGGCCGGAGAGCGCGAAGCACTCGGCGACCACGCCCTGGCCGGCGAAGGCGGCGTCGCCGTGCAGCAGCAGGGGCAGCACGTGCCCGCGGCCCGCCGAGGGCTGCTCGCGCAGGGTGAAGGCCTGCTTGGCGCGCGCCTTGCCGATCACGACGGGATTGACGATCTCGAGGTGCGACGGGTTGGCGGTCAGCGACAGGTGGACGGTGTTCTGATCGAACTCGCGGTCCGAGCTGGCGCCCAGGTGGTACTTGACGTCGCCGGAGCCTTCCACGTCGCTGGGCAGCGAGGAGCCGCCTTGGAACTCGTGGAAGATCACGTGGTAGGGCTTGCCCATCACCGCGGCGAGCACGTTCAAGCGCCCGCGGTGCGGCATGCCCACGATGATGTCCTTCACGCCCATCGCGCCGCCGCGCTTGATGATCTGCTCGAGCGCCGGGACCATGGCTTCGCCGCCATCGAGGCCGAAGCGCTTGGTGCCGGGGAAGCGGCGGTGCAGGAACTGCTCGAAGCCCTGGGCCTCGATCAGCTTCTTGAGGATGGCGATCTTGCCTTCCTTGGTGAAGGCGATCTCCTTGTCGCGGCCCTCGATGCGCTCCTGCAGCCAGGCCTTCTCCTTGGGATCGGAGATGTGCATGTACTGCACGCCGACGTTGCCGCAGTAGGTGCGGCGCAGGATCGCCAGGATCTCGCGGATCGTGGCGGTCTCCAAGCCCAGCACGTAATCGAGGAAGATCGAGCGGTCGAAGTCGGCCTCGGAGAACCCGTAGGTGGCCGGGTCGAGCTCGGAGGCGTCGCCGGGCGTGGTGGCGATGCCCAGCGGATCGAGATTGGCCTTCAGGTGGCCGCGCATCCGGTAGGCGCGGATCATCATGATGGCGCGCAGGCTGTCGAGGGTGGCGGCGCGGACCTCGTCCTGGCTCGCGCCCGGCTGCGCGCGCTCGGCGATCTTGGCGCCCACCTTGGCTTCCACCGCGGGCCACAGGCCGTCGATGGCGCTCATCCACTCCGGACGGGCCATGGGGGCGGAAGGTTTGGTCCACGCGGGCTGGGCGGCGGCGCGCTTCACCTCCTCGGCGCGGTCCGACAGCTGGGCGAAGAAGGCGGCCCAGGACGGCTCGACCGAGCCGGGGTCTGACGCCCAGCGCGCGTAGAGCTGTTCGACGTACTCGCCGTTGCCGCCGTAGAGGAACGAGGTCTCGGCGAGCACCTCGTTGATAAGACCTGCGTCGTCCGCCATGTCGTCCGCTTTCCCGGCGGGACCGCGGAGCTTCTCTACTGAAGGAGCCGAGCGCGGACCGCCCTTACACTAGAACTTTGGTCAGGCGCCTTTCAGCACCTCGACGAGAGTTGTGCCGAGCGCCGCCGGCGACGGAGAAACGCGGATGCCCGCTGCCTCCATCGCGGCGATCTTGTCCTCGGCCCCGCCCTTGCCGCCGGAGATGATCGCGCCCGCGTGACCCATGCGCCGCCCGGGCGGCGCGGTGCGTCCCGCGATGAAGCCGACCATTGGCTTCTTGTTTGGTGAATTCTTGATGAATTCGGCCGCGTCCTCCTCGGCCGAGCCGCCGATCTCCCCGATCATGATGATCGACTCCGTCTCGGGGTCGTCGAGGAACATCTGCAGCACGTCGATGAACTCGGTGCCCTTGACCGGGTCGCCGCCGATGCCGACGGCGGTGGTCTGGCCAAGGCCCACCTGGGAGGTCTGGAAGACGGCCTCGTAGGTAAGCGTTCCGGAGCGCGAGACAACGCCCACCGAGCCCTTCCTGAAGATGTTGCCCGGCATGATCCCGATCTTGCACTGCTCCGGCGTCAGCACGCCGGGGCAGTTGGGGCCGATCAGCCGCGACTTCGAGCCGGCCAGCGCCCGCTTCACCTTGACCATATCGGCCACCGGGATTCCCTCGGTGATGCAGACGATCAGCGGCACCTCGGCGTCCACGGCCTCCAGGATGGAATCGGCGGCGAACGGCGGCGGCACGTAGATGACGGACGCGTCCGCGCCGGTCTCCTTCACGGCCTCCATGACGGTGTCGAACACCGGCAGGTCCAGGTGCTTGGTCCCGCCTTTGCCGGGGGTCACGCCACCGACCATCCTGGTGCCGTAAGCGATCGCCTGCTCGCTGTGGAAGGTGCCCTGCGCGCCGGTGATGCCCTGGCAGATGACGCGGGTGTTCTTGTCGATGAGGATGGACATTCTTAAGCGGCGCCCCGGACGGCCTTGACGATCTTTTCCGCGCCGTCGGCGAGGTCGTTGGCGGAGACGACGTTCAAGCCCGACTTGGCGATGATCGCCTTGCCCTGCTCGACGTTGGTGCCTTCCAGGCGGACGACCAGGGGGACCTTCAGGCCCACCTCCTTCACCGCTTCGACCACGCCCTCGGCGATGATGTCGCAACGCATGATGCCGCCGAAGATGTTGACCAGGATGCCCTTCACGTTGGGGTCCGAGGTGATGATCTTGAAGGCTGCGGTCACCTTCTCCTTGGACGCCCCGCCGCCCACGTCGAGGAAGTTGGCGGGCTCGGCGCCGTAGAGCTTGATGATGTCCATGGTGGCCATGGCCAGGCCCGCGCCGTTGACCATGCACCCGATCTCCCCGTCGAGGGCGATGTAGGAGAGGTCGTACTTGGAGGCCTCGATCTCCTTCGGGTCCTCCTCGGTCTCGTCGCGCAGCTCGACGATGTCCTTGTGGCGGAAGAGGGCGTTGGAATCGAAGCTCACCTTGGCGTCGAGCACGCGCAGCTGGTCGTCGGCGGTGACGATCAGCGGATTGACCTCCAGCATGCTCATGTCCTTGGCCACGAAGGCCGCATAGAGCTGCGTCAGCAGGATCCGCGCCTGCTTGGCGAGGTCGCCCTTCAGGCCGAGCGCCTGGGCCAGCAGCAGGCCGTGGTGCGGCCACACGCCGGTGACCGGGTCGATGGTGAAGGTGGCGATCTTCTCCGGCGTGTCGTGCGCGACCTCCTCGATGTTCATGCCGCCCTCCGTGGAGGCGACCACCGAAACGCGGGAGGTTTCGCGGTCCACGAGGAGGGAGAGGTAGAACTCCTTGGCGATCTGGGCGCCTTCCTCGATGTAGAGGCGGCCGACCTGCTTGCCCTTCGGACCCGTCTGGTGGGTCACCAGCACCCGGCCCAGCATCTCCTCGGCGTTCGTGCGCACCTCATCAACGCTCTTCACGACGCGGACGCCGCCCTTCGCGTCGGGACCCAAGCCTTCGAAGCGGCCCTTGCCGCGGCCGCCGGCGTGGATCTGCGACTTCACCACGAAGACCGGCCCCCCAAGCTTCTCGGCCGCCTGCACGGCCTCGTCGGGCGTGAACGCGGGATAGCCGCGCGGGACCGCCACGCCGAACTCTGCGAGGACGGCCTTGGCTTGGTGTTCGTGGATGTTCATGAGGAGAGCGGGCGCGCTTTTCAGGCTTCCTCGCCCGGGCGGCGAGTGGGCGCGGTTATAGGCGCCGCACTCCCCTATGACAACCGCGTGAAGCCTCGAAAAAGCGCCGCTTTTCCGCGGTTCGCCGCGCCTCAGCCGAAGAACAGGCGCCACATCAGCCGGCCGGGCAGGAAGGCCAGCCCACCGGCCAGGAACATGCCGCCGAAGTACATCCCCGTCATGGCGCCGCGGTGCGCGGCCACCTTGTGCCGGCGCGCCGCGTAGAGGGCCGCCGGCAGGGCCACGATCACCCAGCCCGAGATGGCGTGCACGAAGCTGAACCCGCCTTCGTTGATCTCGCGGATGAACAGCGAGCTGACGGCCACCGTCCCCATGGCGATCGCCCAGGTCCAGCCCAGCGTCCGGTGCGGCAGGGTCCCCTTGGGCCCGAGCAGCAGGACGGCGCCGACGACGAAAGCAATGGCCACGGAGACGAGGTGGAGCTGGATGGCCGGCGGCTGGGCGGCCAGCAGCGCCAGGTCGGGGGCGTGGGGCCGGGCCGACGCAGCGATCCGCCCGACGCTGTCCACCCCGCCAGAGGCGACCACGGAGAAGGCGGCGATGGCGGCCCCGAGGCCCAGGCCGATCATCAGGTTGCGGCGGCGGGCGGCCGGCGCGGCGGTGGTGTCCGACATGGCGATCTCCTTGTCCGAAGCAGTCGCCGACCCATGCCGGGGCTTCGCGTCCCGTGCAGCCGCGCTTTCATGAATCGCCGCGGCGGCTTCGCGGACGCCATTCGCGCTTCGTGGACCGGCGCCTTCTCGCGCCGCGCCAATCATGTTCACCTCCCCGTCGTGAGCATGGCGAACGAGCGCAGCGGAATGGACTGGGGCCCCTGGAGCGACTGGCGGGGCTGGGCGCGCGGCATGGGTGTGTCGGTCGTGGTCGGCGTCTTCCTGTCGCTGGCCGGCGCCTTCGGCACGGACGAGCTGCCGATGCGCATCCGCGTCCCCTACTGGGTCGGCCTGCTGGCGCTGGGCACCATCTGGGGGGCTATGGTCGCCCGCCTGCTGCTGCGTCCGCAGGAGCGCAAGGGCCGCTGGCTGCGCGTCGCGCTCACCGCCGTCGTCATGTCCGGCCCTTTCACCTTCGTGGTGGCGACCGCGAACCGCCTGCTGATGGGAGAGGACCGCACCCTCGCCGACGCCGGCGCCCTCTTCGCCGTCGTCACGGTGATCTCGCTGGCGATGACCACGCTTAACGTGCTGATCGAGAGCCGCCGTGCGCTGGTGGCCGCCACGCCGCCCGCGCCGCCGAAGTTCCTGGAGCGCTTGCCGCTGAAGCTGCGCGGCGCGGAGGTCTGGGCCGTCGAGGCGGAGGACCACTACCTGCGGCTCCACACCTCCAAGGGCCAGGACCTGATCCTGCTGCGGCTGGCGGACGCCATCGCCGAGCTGGAGGGCATCGAGGGCATGCAGGTGCACCGGTCCTGGTGGGTCGCCCGCGACGCCATCACCGACGCCAAGCGGGCCGACGGGCGCGCCACCCTGACCCTGAAGGACGGCTGCCAGGTGCCGGTGAGCCGCACCTACGCCGCCCAGCTGCGCGAGAAGCGCTGGATCTAGCGCCCGCGCCGCGCCATCCACTGCTCGCGGCTCTGCCCCCAGACCTGGACCGGCCAGTTCAGCGGCGGCGGCAGCACGGCCTCGCGCAGGATGGTCGAGCCGAGGCGCCGCGCCACCGCGTGGGAGTTCACATTGTCCTTGTCGATGGTGTGGATCACCTCGTCCCAGCCCAGCGCGTCGAAGGCCCAGTCGATGGCCGCCGTCGCGCCCTCGGTGGCGTAGCCCTTGCCCCAGCAGTCGCGGACGATGCCCCAGCCCACCTCCGTGCCCGGCCAGCCCTCCGGCTGCCACGGCCCCAGCCGGCCGACCCAGCGGCCGGTCTCCTTCTCGATGACGCTGAACATCGAGAAGCCGCGCACCACCCAGGCGCCGGTCATGGTGCACATGCCGCGCCAGGCGCCGGCGCGCTCCTGGGGCCCGCCCAGGTGCCGGTTGGTCTCCTCGTCGGCGGCGAACTGCGCCCAATCCTCGAAGTCTGCGGCGATCGGCGCCCGCAGAATGAGGCGATCTGTCTCAAGCGTAGGAGTTGGAATTTCCACGGTCTTCGTCTCATTTAGCGGCGGGAGAGAGGCCGAAGTGGGGGCTATAGCTTTGCCGTGGGCGCGGCAAGCGGGCCTTGAGCATCGGTCTTCGGGGGGCTGACCTCGGGAAGGATCGGCCCAATGGCGAACGAGACCTCTAACGAAGGCGGCGGCGAGGCCCGCGCGCGCAGCAGTTCCGCGCCGCGCCAGGTGCTGCTGGCGGGCATCGCCGGCGCCTGCCTGCTCGGCGCGGGCGCCGGACTGTGGGCCCGGCCGGCCGACGAGGACCAGCAGAAGCCGCCCGTGGCGGCCAAGGCTGCGCCTGCGCCCCAGCCGCGCGGCAAGCTGGAGATCGTGCTCAGCGACCCCGCCGATCCGTTCGCCAAGCCTGCGGTCGCAACGGCCGCCGCGATCTCGGGGCCTGCGGTGTCGGCCGAGATCATGGCCCAGCCGGCCGCCGCATCAGCCGCCGCGCCCTCGCTGCCGCCCACCCGGCCGCCCGAAGGCCTGATGCGCGTGCAGGATCTCGATCCCAGCGTCCTGGAGATCGACCGCGCGCCCGACGGGAGCCGCAACGCGGCGAAAGCCGAGAAGACCGAGAAGGCGAAGGCCGCGAAGCCCCGGCTGGAGAAGGCGAAGCTCGCCAAGGCCAAGGCCGAGAAGCTCCGCGTCGACCGCGCCAAGGCGGAAGCGGCGAAGAAGGCCTCTGAACTGAAGGTCGCCAAAGCTCCGAAGCCGCCGAAGGAGATCGTCACGGCCGAAGAGGCCGGCATCGAGGTGTCCGACACCCGCCAGCCGGGCCGGCTCAGCCGGCTGAAGAGCGTGATCGCCAAGCCGTTCAAGGCGCGCAAGGCCGACGAGGCCGAGGCGGAGGTCGCGGCTTCGGAGATCGCCAGGCCGGCGAAGAAGACGGCGGAGAACGTCAAGCTCGCCAAGGCCGAGACGCCGAAGAAGGCCAGGACATCCGGCAAGCGCTGCGTCTCGTCCGATCCGGGCGAGGCCATCGTCTGCGCCGACCCGGCGCTGGCCGCCGCCGACCGGCAACTCGCCCGAGCCTATCGCGACGCCGAGGCCGCCGGCGTGCCGGCCTGGCAGCTGAAGCAGCAGCAGCAGCGCTGGCTCGCCGCCCGCGCCGCAGCGGCGCGCGAGGCGCCCTGGGCCGTGCACGACGTCTACCTGGCCCGCATCGCCGAACTCAACGACATGTCCAGGGACGCGCGCGGCGGCTACTAGCAACTGCGCCTGAAATTGGGCGCCTTGGCTGTTGCAACTGCAGAGTCCGTCAGCGGATTACGCCCTTCGGGACGCCGCAGACGAGATTTCGCCAATGCCGACTCATCGTACCGGAGAGCCCTGGGGCGGGGCCACCTATAACGGTTTTGCCGGCCCGGCTCCTGCGACGCCGGCGGCGGCCCCGCCGCACCGGGAGAGCATCACCAAGAAGACCCTGCTCGGCGGCCTGGCCGCCGCCACGGCCGCGGGCCTGCTGTTCGGCCTCTGGGCCCGGCCCGAGTTCGGCGAGGATGGCCGCGCCCGCGAGCCGATGAAGGCGGTCGCGCCCGTGCCCGCGGAGGCGCCGGCCACGCAGGTGGCGATCGAGGTCATGCCGCCGGTGATCACGCCCGCGCCGGAAGCGCCCGCGCCGCTGGAAGTGATGCCGCAGGACCTGGCGCGCGCCGCCGAAGCGTCCCGCCCGGTGATCGCGCCGGCGCCTGTGGTCCGCAGGCCGCCGCCGGTCCAGGTGGCCAGGGCCGTGCCGCAATCGCCGGCGTCAGCCGTGGTGCGCGAGGCGCCGCCCGCCCGGACCGCGGTGGTGCGCGAGGCGCCGCCGGCCCGGACCGCGGTGGTGCGGCCGCAGCCCTTGCCCCAGACGGCGTCCGTCGACCGCGACGTGAGGCCGAGCTTCAACTGCCGCTACGCCCGCAGCCGGTCGGAACAGCTGGTCTGCGGCGACTCCGAGCTGGCCATGCTGGACCGGCGGCTGAACCGGGCCTTCGACCGGGCGGTGGGCTCGGGCATCCCCTACCGCGAGCTGCGCCGCGAGCAGGACGACTGGCTCTCCATCCGCGAAGACGCGGCTAGGCGCTCGCCCGAGGCGGTCGCCAGCGTCTACCGCCAGCGCATCCGCGAGCTGAACGCCATCGCCGAAGACGACTTCTAGGGCGCTCGGGCCAAGTGGGAGCCGGTTCGCCGCCCCGAGCGCGCGCCAGCTAAGAGGCGCGCGCTAGCTGAGAGGGGAGCGCCGCCAAGCGCAAAGCGGTCCCTACTTTTGCTGCTGCGCTCAGCCCAGCATGTCCTTCACGGTGTCGCGCTCGCCGACCAGCTCGTCGTTGGTGATCTTGATCTTCGACTTGGCGAAGTCGTCCATCTGGTAGTCGGTGACCACCTCGTAGGACCCCGGCTGGGTGGTCTTCACCGGCATGCCGGCCCAGACACCCTCGGCGAAGCCATAGCGGCCTTCCGAGCTCACCGCGACGGAGTGCACCTTGCCCGGGGTGACCAGGTCGCGGACGTGGTCGATCAGGGCGTTGGCCGCCGAGGCCGCCGAGGACTGGCCGCGGGCCTCGATGATCGCCGCGCCGCGCTTGCCCACCGTCGGCAGGTAGTCGTTGGCCAGCCAGGCCTCGTCGCCGATCACGTCGCGGGCGGCCTTGCCGCCGATCTTGGCGTGGGTGAAGTCGGCGAACATGGTCGGCGAGTGGTTGCCGTAGATGAACAGCTCGCTGACGTCGTTGATCGAGACGCCGGCCTTCTGCGCCAGCTGGGCGCGGCCGCGGTTCTCGTCGAGGCGCACCATCGCGGTGAACCGGTCGGCAGTCAGGCGCTTGGCCTGGGAGGCCGCGATCATGCAGTTGGTGTTGCAGGGGTTGCCGACCACCGCGACCCGGGCGTCGTCGGCCGCCACGCGGTCGATGGACTGGCCCTGCGCGATGAAGATCTTGCCGTTGTCCTTCAGGAGGTCGGCGCGCTCCATGCCGGGGCCGCGGGGCTTGGAACCCACCAGCAGGCACCAGTTGGCGTCCTTGAAGGCCACGTCGGCCTCGCCGGTCAGCACCATGTCCTGCAGCAGCGGGAAGGCGCAGTCCTCCAGCTCCATGGCCACACCCTTCAGCGCCTTCTGCGGGCCTTCGACCGGGATCTCCAGCAGCTGCAGGATCACCGGCTGGTCGGGCCCGAGCATGGCGCCGGAGGCGATGCGGAAGAGGAGGGCGTAGCCGATGTTGCCGGCCGCGCCGGTGACCGCCACGCGGACAGGGGGCTTCGTCGCCATGAGGTGCTCCAGGAACTGAAAGAGGTCGCGGCGTCGCCGCGGTCGGCGGCTGCCTATCCCAAGGGGCCCGTTGCTGCAACGGTGGCGCCGTGCTGAATGAGGCGATGGCCCACCTGGACCCCGCCTTCGCCGCCACCTCCGAGGCGCTCGGAGAGCTCGCGCTCTGCCACGCGCGGCTGCAGGGCGACGCGCGGTTCCCGTGGGTGGTGCTGATCCCGAAGGTGGCGGGCGCCCGCGAGCTGGAGGACCTGGCGCCGGGCGAGCGCGACGTGCTGATGGAGGAGATCGTACGGGCCGGCGAGGCGGTGCGCGCCGTGGGCCTGGCGCTCGGCCGCAGGATCGAGAAGCTCAACGTCGGCCAGCTGGGCAACGTGACGCCGCAGCTGCACGTCCACGTGGTCGGCCGGCGCTCGGACGATCCGGCGTGGCCCGGGCCGGTGTGGGGCGCGGGCGCCGCCGAGCGGTACCGTCCGGAAGACTTGGCGCTGGCGGTCCAGGCCGCCCGCAGGGCGCTGGGGCTCTAGGGCGTCCGGCGGAGCGTCACGGCGCGCGCCTCGCCCTTCTCGGTGAGCCGCCCGCTCCAGCGGCCGTCCGAGCCGCCGGTGAGCTCGGCCACCGCGCCCTCGGCGAACCTCAGGATCATCTCGTCGCCGACCCGCTCCACCTGGTCGATAAAGCCGGACCCCGCCGGCGCGCCCTTGCGGCGCAGGTCGAGCCAGGCGCCTTCGACCGAGCCCCGGCCCTTGTCCACCAGCCGGAACGAATAGAGGTCGCCCCCCGGGCCGGAGAGCGTCCAGCCGCCGTCGAGCGGCCCCTGGAACCCCTGCGCCGAGGCGAAGGACGAGCGGACCCGCGACTCATAGGCGAGGTCGCGGGTGGTCGGCGGCGCGTCGGGCGATTTGCCCGTCTCGTCGATGTGCACAGGGGCAGTCAGCTGCGGCCGGGGTCGGGGAGGCTCGACCGGCACGGCGAGCGAAGGCTGGATCTCGGGCGCGGTCGGGACCTCCGGCTCCTCGTCGTCCTCGACCGGCGCGGGCTCCTCCTGCTGGCGATCGAGCAGCTCGCCGATCGGGTCGGCAGGCTGCGCCCACCCGGGCGAAGCCAGCAGTGCGATCAGCAGGACAGCGGCTTGGAGCCTCATCTTCCTCTCATGTGTCGTGAGCCGCGATGGCGTCGGCCACCGCGATCAGACGACGCGCCTCGGCCAGGTGCAAGCGCTCGACCATCCGCCCCTCGACCTTCAGCACCCCTTTGCCGGCGTTTTCCGGCGAATCGAAGGCCTGCGCCACCGTCCGCGCCCAGGCGACCGCCGCCGGCTCCGGCGAGAAGGCGCAGTTGGCCGTCTGCAGATGGCTCGGATGGATCAGGGTCTTGCCGTCGAAGCCGAGCTCGGCGCCCTGCCGGCACTCCCGCTCGAGCCCCTCTAGGTCGGGGATGTCGTTGTAGACGCCGTCCAGGATCACCAGCCCATGGGCCCGCGCGGCCATGACGCTCATCGCCAGCGCCGGCAGCAGCGGCGCGCGCTCGGGTCCGGGCCGGCAGCGCATCTCCTTCACGAGGTCGTTGAAGCCGATCACCCAGACGTCGCAGCCCGCCTCGCGGCTGGCGCGGCCGAGCGCATCCAACGCGAACATCGCCTGGCAGGTCTCCACCATGGCCCACAGCCGCGCGCGCCCCTTCAGTCCCGCAGCATAGGCGGCGAGCGCCTCGGCCGAGCCCACCTTCGGGGCCAGCACCGCGTCGGGCCCGGCGGCCGCGGCGGCCTCGAGGTCCTCGGCGCCCCACTCCGTGTCGAGCCCGTTGACCCGGATCACCACCTCGCGCGCCCCGAACCCGCCGGCGCGCACCGCCTCCACGGCCGCGGCGCGCGCTTCCGCCTTGGCGTCCGGCCCGACGGAGTCCTCGAGGTCCAGGATCACCACGTCGCAGGCCAGGCCGCGAGCCTTCTCCACGGCACGCGCGTTGGACGCGGGCAGGTAGAGCGCGCTGCGGCGGGGACGAGCGGAAACGGTCATCGAAGGCGCCTTATGCGCTTGGCGGGTCCCCAGGTTTAGCGGCTAGGATGGCGCCATGACCACACGGTTCGATCCGGGGGCCCGCAATGTGCTGGGCGGCGAGCTGAAGCCCTGTTCCACCCGGCCGATGACCGGCTTCTTCCGCAACGGCTGCTGCGAGACCAGCCACGAGGACGTGGGCATGCACACCGTCTGCGCGGTGATGACGGCGGAGTTCCTGGCCTTCTCCCGCGCGGCGGGCAACGACCTCTCGACGCCCGTTCCGGAGTACGGCTTCCCGGGCCTGAAGCCCGGCGACCGCTGGTGCCTCTGCGCCCCGCGCTGGAAGGAAGCCCTCGACGCCGAGGCCGCGCCCGGCGTGGTGCTGGAGGCCACCCACGAGGAGACGCTCGCCATCGTTCCGCTTGGCATCCTCAAGGACCACGCGGTGGAGGCCTAGAGCGGGTACTCGGCTTCCAGGCGGTAGCGGGAGCCTTCCTTGGTCTGGCGGCTGGAGAACAGGCCGAAGCTCTCGACGGGGATGGGCGGCGACTTGAGCAGGTTGTTGCCCTGGATCCAGCGGGCGACCACGTCGGGATCGGGATTGCGCAGGTAAGCCAGCGTCACGTGCGGGCGGTAGTTGCGGCCCTCGGCCTTCAGGCCGGCGCGCCGCGCCGCCGTCTCGCAGGCGGCCGCCAGCCGGCGCAGCGGCTCGCTCTCGGCGACGCCGGCCCAGATGGCGTGGATCTCGCGGCCCTCGCCGAAGGCGCCCGCACCCTCCAGCACCATGTCGAACGGCTGCCCCCCAACCCCGGCAAGCTCGGCGTCCAGGTCGCGCGCCACGTCCTCGCGCAGATCGCCGAAGAACCGCAGGGTCACGTGCAGGGCCTCGAGCGGGCGCCAGCGGGCGCCGTCGATCCCCTGCTGGCGGCGGGACAGCGCAAGCCCGATCTGCTCAGGTATCGGAACGGCGGCGAAGAGGCGGATCATCCCGCCTAGTTAGCCTGCGGCGAGGCCCTTCGCCACGACGGGCGCCAGGCGCCGTGCGATCACCGTCACCCCTGCCGCGTTCGGGTGGATCCCGTCGGGCTGGTTCAGGCGCGAGTTCAAGGCCACGCCGGCCAGCAGGTCCGGCAGGAACAGCACGCCATGCTTCCTGGCCACGCTCGAAAAGGCGCCGTTGAACGCGCTGGCGTACCCTCCGCCCAGCAGCGGCGGCACCTGCACGCCGGCCAGGACCACGGTGACGCCGCGCGCCTTCAGCCGGGTAACGATGCGGTCGAGGTTGGCGCGCACCCGCGAGGGGTCTTCGCCGGTGAGCAGGTCGTTGCCGCCCAGCGCGACGACGCAGACGTCGGCGCCCTTGGGGACGGCGCGGTCCACCCGCGCCGCGCCGCCGGCGGTGGTGTCGCCGGAACGTCCGGCGGGAATCACCCGGGCCGGCACGCCCATGCGGGCGAGCTCCGCCTGCAAGCGCGCCGGAAGCGCCTGGCTGGC
The DNA here is from genome assembly GCF_036563285.1 of Phenylobacterium sp. Lineage (GTDB taxonomy): Bacteria > Pseudomonadota > Alphaproteobacteria > Caulobacterales > Caulobacteraceae > Phenylobacterium. Next base: position 778,182 of record NZ_DATCMR010000011.1, on the reverse strand, counting down.
CGGCAGGCCGTAGCCCGCGGTGATGGAGTCGCCCAGAATGGCGACGCTGCGGGCGGGCGCGGCCTTGGCCTCCGCCGCGAGGGTCGGCGCAGCCGCAAGGCCGACGGCGGCGGCCAGCACCGCCCGGCGGGAGCAGTTCGATGAACTCATGGCGTTGAATCTAGGAAACAATCGTGGCGGGCCAAGGGCATGCGGCGTCGCGCCCGGCCGACACGCGCAAAAGATCGATTTTGGAACCCCGCGCCTGGCAAGGCTCTTGCTTAGGCCTCGTGCGGCCCCGATATTCTGGGCTGCGTCCAATCCGGACGATGGAAACACAAGGGCTTTGCCTCTCATGAGCGACTTCAACCGCGGCTACGCGCGCACGATCCCCGCGGATCGCGCCGACATGTCGGTGGACGCGGGTCTTCGCAGCTTCATGCTCGGCGTCTACAACAAGATGGCGCTGGGCCTCGTGCTCTCCGCCGCCCTGGCGTGGGTGACGAGCTCGTTCCCGCCCGTACGCGACGCCATGTTCGTCGTGGCCAACGGCCGCGTCGGCTACAGCATCCTGGGCATGGTGGTGGCTTTCGCGCCGCTGGCCGTGCTGCTGTTCTCCGGCTTCGCGATCCGCAACCAGAGCCCGCGCTCGGCCAGCATCACCTACTGGACGGTGGTCAGCCTGATCGGCGCGTCCCTGGGCGTGCTGGCGCTGCGCTACACCGGCACGTCGATCGCCTCGACCTTCCTGGTCACGGCGACCGCCTTCGGCGCGCTGAGCCTCTTCGGCTACACGACGAAGAAGAACCTGACCGGCATGGGCAGCTTCCTGATCATGGGCGTCTGGGGCCTGCTGATCGCCGGCATCGTCAACATCTTCCTGGGGAGCCCGGCGATCGCCTTCGCCATCAGCGCCCTGGGCGTGTTGATCTTCGCGGGCCTCACCGCCTACGACACCCAGCGCCTGAAGATGCAGTACTACGAGCTGGGCGGCGACCAGGCGGCCATGGGCGTGGCCACCAGCTACGGCGCGCTCAGCCTCTACCTGGACTTCATCAACATGTTCCAGTTCCTGCTCGCCCTCTTCGGCGACCGCCGCTAAGGCGCAGCGCAGGACCGAACGACGAACCCCGGCGGGAAACCGCCGGGGTTTTTCTTTGCCTAATCGACCACCTTGAAGCGGCCGCGGTCGAAGAGGCGCAGGACCTGCTCCAGGTCGTGGCCGCGGCGCAGCACCACGCCGCCCTGCCCGATCACCGCCCAGGCGCCCTGCTTGCGGGCCAGGGCCGGGCGCTTTTCGATGCGGTAGAGCGGGGCTTCCGAGGCGCGGCGGAATACCGAGAAGGCGGCGAAGTCCGAGAGCCCGTCGATGGCGTAGTCGCGCCACTCGCCCGCGGCGACCATGCGGCCATAGAGACGGAGCAGCCGCTCCAGTTCGCGCCGTTCGAAGAAAACCCGCCCCTGGCCGGGCGCCGCATAGGACGGATCGAATGCCATTGCTGGGAAGCCTAGACCGAATCTCTCAAGGATGGCGAGGGGTTGGCGGCTGACATGGGGTGTGGGGCGGCCCGGGCAAGCGCCGCCGCCCGCCGCGAAATGACCTTATTTCCGTCCCCTCAGCGCCAGACGCGATCCGTTTATTGGGATGTGTCGGCTGGCAGGTCCTGCTGGTCCCGGATCCTGAACAGCCCCCCCAGCCCCCCTGGATTGGCGAACCGGTCAGCCGACACATTCTTCCCCAGAACGCCAAGCCCCCGTCGACCTCTCCAGCGGCGGGGGCTTTCGTTTGCGCGACGGGTCAGGAGCCCTGCTGCTCCACCGCCAGGATGCGCCCGCCGCGGGCGGCCTGGACCAGGACCACGGTGCGCAGCCCGTCTTCGGCCGGCCTGACGCGGTAGGCCGTCGGTCGGCCCTTCCACGGCCCCAGCCGCTTCAGCTCGCGCACCACGTTCTTCTGCACCACCGTGCGGCCGCGGTTGTCACCGCTCCTGACCTGCACCTCCTGCTCGCGCGGGTCGTAGCGCACCAGCCAGACCTCGGCGCCGCCCCTGGGCGGACGGCCGCCGCCCACATCCACGCGGCGCGGCCCGATGAAGGCGATGTCGGGCGGGTTCTTGCGGGCGGCCAGCGCCTCTCGCAGCAGCCGTTCCACCTGCTCCTCGCGCAGTCCGGGAGCCTGGTCGCGGCCGTCCACCACCACCTGGGGCGTGTAGGGTTCGCGCAGGTCCAGGCGCGCCACATAAGCCTTCTGGCGATCGGAGAACTCCGGCTTGGCGAAGGTGTCTTCCCAGCCGAGGTAGTCCCAGTAGTCCACGGGGAAGGTCAGCACGAGCAGGTCCGGCCGCGCGGCGAGCTTGGCCGCGTACTGGTTGGCCTCGCCGCAGTTGGCGCAGCCCTGGGCGGTGTAGAGCTCCACCACCACGGGGGGCTTGGCCTGCGCGGCCACCGGGCCGGCGAGGAGCAACAGGCTGAGAAGCAGCGCGGCCTTCCGCATCGCGCGGCACTTAAGCGGAGTTCTGGAGGGGGAGCGGTTCAACAAGGTGTGAGTAGAAGCCGGCGGCCGGTCCGTAAGGGTCCGGCCGCCGATCTCATGGCTCAGACGGCCTGGCGGGCCAGGCTGCGCAGCACGTAGTTCAGCACCCCGCCGTGCTTGAAGTACTCGAGCTCCGTCGGGGTATCGATGCGGCAGCGGACCGGGAAGCGGGCGATGCGGCCGTCGCTCGGACGGTACATCTCCACGATCAGCTGCTTGCGCGGCGCCAGCTCGGTGAGGCCGCGGATGGTCACGATCTCTTCGCCGGTCAGGCCCAGCTTGTGCCAGCCTTCCTGGGTGAACTGCAGCGGCAGCACGCCCATGCCGACCAGGTTCGAGCGGTGGATGCGCTCGAAGCTCTCGGCCACCACGGCGCGGACGCCCAGCAGCTTGGTGCCCTTGGCCGCCCAGTCACGCGACGAGCCGGTGCCGTATTCCTTGCCGGCGAACACCACGAGCGGGCGGCCCTCCGACTGGTAGCGCATGGCCGCGTCGTAGATCGACATCACCTCCTGCGACGGGAAGTGCTTGGTCACCCCGCCCTCGATCTCCGGCGTGATCCGGTTGCGGATGCGGATGTTGGCGAAGGTGCCCCGCATCATGATCTCGTGGTTGCCCCGACGCGCGCCGTAGGAGTTGAACTCCGACTGCGGCACCTGGTGCTCACGCAGGTAGACACCGGCGGGCGAGGTGGCCTTGATCGAGCCGGCCGGCGAGATGTGGTCGGTGGTGATGCTGTCGCCGAAGACGCCCAGGACGCGCGCCTCGATGATGTCCTTCACCGGGGTGGGCTCCATGGACATGCCCTGGAAGTAGGGCGGGTTCTGCACGTAGGTGGAGCCCATCTCCCAGGCGTAGGTCTGGCCGCCGGTGATCTTGATCCCCTGCCAGTTCTTGTCGCCCTTGAAGACGTCGGAGTAGCGCGAGGCGAACATCTTGTTCGTCACGTGCTTGCGCTGCAGGGCGGCGATCTCGTCGGTGGTCGGCCAGATGTCGCGCAGGTAGACGGGCTGGCCGTCCTTGCCTTCGCCGAGCGGCTGGGTGGCCAGGTCGATCTGCATCGAGCCGGCCAGGGCGTAGGCCACCACCAGCGGCGGCGAGGCCAGGTAGTTGGCGCGCACGTCGGGGTTCACCCGGCCCTCGAAGTTGCGGTTGCCCGAGAGCACCGAGACCGCCACGAGGTCGTGCTTGTTGATAGCGTCCGATACTGGCTCCGGCAGCGGACCGGAGTTGCCGATGCAGGTGGTGCAGCCGTAGCCCACCAGGTTGAAACCCAACGAATCCAAATGCTTGGTCAGGCCCGCCGACTTCAGGTAGTCGGTCACCACCTGCGATCCTGGAGCAAGAGAGGTCTTCACCCAGGGCTTCACCTGGAGACCCTTTTCCACCGCCTTCTTGGCCACCAGCCCCGCGGCGATCAGCACGCTGGGGTTGGACGTGTTGGTGCAGGAGGTGATGGCCGCGATGACCACGTCGCCATGGCCGAGGTCGAAGTTCTCGCCCTCCACCGGCACGCGCTGGGCCATCTGCTCGGCCTTGGCGAAGTCGCCGCTAAGCGCAGTCTTGAACTCCGCCGCCGCCTCGGTGAGCAGCACCCGGTCCTGCGGCCGCTTGGGGCCGGCCAGCGAGGCCGCGACGGAGCCCAGGTCGAGCTCAAGGCTGTCGGTGAACACCGGGTCCGGATCGGCCGGGTCGAGCCACAGGCCCTGCTGCTTGGCATAGGCCTCCACCAGCGCCACCCGAGCCGGGTCGCGGTTGGTGGCGGTCAGGTAGTCCAGCGTCGCCTGGGTGATCGGGAAGAAGCCGCAGGTCGCGCCGTACTCCGGCGCCATGTTGGAGATGGTCGCCTGGTCCTCGAGCGTGAGGTTCAGCAGGCCGGGGCCGTAGAACTCCACGAACTTGCCGACCACGCCCTTCTTGCGGAGCATCTGGGTGACGGTGAGCACCAGGTCGGTGGCCGTGGTGCCTTCGGCGAGCTTGCCGTCGAGCCGGAAGCCGATGACCTCCGGGATCAGCATCGGGATCGGCTGGCCGAGCATGGCGGCCTCCGCCTCGATACCGCCCACGCCCCAGCCCAGCACCGAAAGGCCGTTGACCATGGTGGTGTGGGAATCGGTGCCGACCACCGTGTCCGGATAGGCGACCGGCATGCCGGCGTCGTCGCTCAGCCACACGGTCTGCGCCAGGTACTCCAGGTTCACCTGGTGGCAGATGCCGGTGCCCGGCGGCACCACGCGGAAGTTGTTGAAGGCCGAGGAGCCCCAGCGCAGGAAGCGGTAGCGCTCCATGTTGCGCTCGTACTCGCGGTCCACATTGCGGTCGAAGGCCTTGGCCTGGCCGAAGAAGTCCACCATCACCGAATGGTCGATCACGAGGTCGACGGGGTTCAGCGGGTTGATCTTCTCCGGGTTCGCGCCCAGCTGGGTCATCGCGTCCCGCATGGCGGCGAGGTCCACCACCGCCGGCACGCCGGTGAAGTCCTGCATCAGCACGCGCGCGGGGCGAAAGCTGATCTCGTGCTCGACCGCGCCCTTGTTCTCGACCCAGGCGGCGACCGCCCTCAGGTCGTCCCCGCCGACGGACTCGCCGTCCTCGTTGCGAAGCAGGTTCTCGAGCAGCACCTTCATGGACTTCGGCAGGCGCGAGACGCCCGAAAGTCCCGCTTCCTCCGCCGCGCGAAGGCTGTAGTAAGCATAGGTCTTGTCGCCCACCACGAGCTCGCGGCGGGTTCTGAGGCTGTCTACTGACGCCATTTAGGGGATCCTCTCTCTGTTCCCGGCCGCATCACGTCCACCACAGGGATCGCGCGCTTTTAGAGGCGGACTCACAGGTTCCGTCCCCGCGCGGCGTACGTCCCCCGGGGCGACGGCGGCCGGGCGCTTCATAGGCCGAACCGTCCGCGGCGTCCATGCGCGCGGGGGGGGCGGGTGATCAGGTCGGTGGAGCTGAGGGACGTCGCGATCCGGCGCGGCGGGCGGCTGCTGTTCTCCGGGCTGGGACTCGACCTCGCCGAGGGGGAGGCCTGCGCGCTGACCGGCGCCAACGGCGCGGGCAAGACCAGCCTGTTGCGGGCCATCGCGGGGCTGGTGCGCCTGGAGGCGGGCGAGATCGGCTTCGGCGCGCTCGACGCGGGCGAGGCGCGCGGCGCCGGCCTGCACCTGGTCGGCCACCAGGATGGGCTGAAGCCCGCCCGCACCGCCGCCGAGGAGCTCGGCTTCTGGAGCCGCTGGACGGGCGGGACGCCGGAGACCAGCGCCGCGGCCGCCGAGGCGCTGGAGCTGACGCCGCTGCAGGGCCTGGAGGTGAGACGCCTCTCCGCCGGACAGCGGCGCAGGCTGGCGCTCTCCCGCGTGCTTGCCTCGCCGCGGCCGCTCTGGCTGCTGGACGAGCCGCTGTCGCCGCTCGACGCGCGCTGGCGGGTCCGCTTCGGCGAGATCATGCAGCGACACCTGGACGGCGGCGGCCTCATCGTCGCCGCGGTCCACGACCCGCTGCCGGTGAAATCCAGGTCGCTGGAGATCGCGGCGTGAGCCGGCTCTCCCTCCTGCTCGCCCGCGAGGCGGCGCTGGCGTGGGGCCGCGGCGGCGGGCCCCTGGTCAGCGTCGGCTTCTACGCCGGTGTCGGCACCCTGGTGCCGCTGGCCATCGGGCCGGAGCCGCAGCGGCTGGCGGCGGTGGCGCCCGGGATTGCGTGGGTGGCGCTGGCGCTGGCGTCCCTGCTCTCGCTGGAGCGGCTGTTCGAACGGGACTACGAGGATGGCGCGCTGGATCTGCTGGCGCTCTCGCCGACGCCGCTGGAGCTCACCTGCGCCATCAAGTGCTTCGGCCAGTGGCTGGCCACCGGCGCGCCGCTGGCGCTGGCCGCGCCGGTGGCCGCCATCGCGCTCGGCGCCCCACCCAGTCTCGCGCCGCTGGTGTTCGCCTGCGCGCTCGCCGGCGGCCTGGCCTTCTCGTTCGTCGGCGGCATCGGCGCGGCGCTCAGCCTCGGCGCGCGGCGCGGCGGGCTGCTGACGGCGGTGATCGTCCTGCCGCTGTTCGTCCCGCCGGTGATCTTCGGCGGCGGCGCACTGGACGCGTTTGCGGGCGGCCTGGCCTGGCAGCCGGGGTTCGCGCTGCTCGGCGCCTATGCCCTCGCGGCCGTCGCGCTCGGCCCGCTCGCCATGGCCGCCGCCTGTCGGAACGCGCTCTCCTGAAGGATTACGAAAGCTTCACCTGCGATGGCGCCGTTTCGCCACCTTCCGGCAGGAGCTTCCGCTAACCTCGACCTTACAGAGAGACGCGGAGGACAGCCATGTCACGACGTACCAACCTGCTCATCGCCGGCGCGGCGCTCGTCGCCGTCGGCGCCACGGCCGCGACCGCCTACGCACAGGCCCAGACGGATCGTCCGGCCGAGCGCCGCGTGCAGCGCGAAGTCCGCATCGAGCGCGACGGCGACCGCGTCATCGTCCAGCGCGACGGGAAGCGCCGCGTCGTGCGGCTCGGCCCCGGCCGAGAACACATCGCGATGCACCGAGATCCCAAGGAGCAGACCGAGCACCTGCGCAACATCCTGCAGCTGCGCCCCAACCAGGAAGCCGCCCTGGCCGCCTATGTCGAGGCGATGAAGCCCAAGGACCGCACCGTCCGGATGGAGGCGCGAGACGACCGTCCCGACACGACGCCCGAGAAGCTGGCCCGCATGGAGCGCCGGATCGCCGAGCGCGAAGCGGAGCAGAAGGCCCGCATCGACGCCGTGCGCCGCTTCTACAACCAGCTGGACGAGCGCCAGAAGAAGGCTTTCGACGAGCTGCCGCTGATGATCGGCCCGGGCGCCATGCCCGCGCCGTTCCGGGCCTTGCGGATCAACCTGCCGCGCGGGGAGCTGCCGCACGTGCAGTTCCCGCCGGAGCATTTCGGCCACGAGATGCCCCGCCCGCCGGCGCCGCCCGCGCCTCCTGAGCCGCCGCGGCTGTAAGAGACGGCGACTTGCGACGCACGCCGCCGGGGTCTAAGCCGCAAGGCCGATGATCCCGGCGCCCGCCTTCCTGACGAACCCCGAGCGGTTCATGGCCTTTTCGCGCTGGGCGGCCCCGCTGCTCGGCGCGATCGCCGTCGTGCTGGCCGCCGTCGGCCTCTACCTCGCCTTCTCCGCGCCCGAGGACTACCAGCAGGGCGACACCGTGCGGATCATGTTCATCCACATCGGCGCAGCCTGGATGTGCATGTTCATCTACGTCTGCCTGGGCGTGGCGAGTTTCCTCGGCGTTGTGTTCCGGCACGCGCTCGCCGACGCGGCCGCTGCGGCCGCCGCCCCGCTGGGCGCCGGCTTCACCTTCCTCACCCTCGCCACGGGCTCGCTGTGGGGCCGGCCCATGTGGGGCGCCTGGTGGGTCTGGGACGCCCGGCTGACGTCGGTGCTGGTGCTCTTCCTCTTCTACCTGGCCTACATCGCCCTGCGGGCGTCGCTGGACGACGAGGCGAAGGCCAGCCGCGCGGCGGGGATCCTGGCAATGGTCGGCCTGGTGAACCTGCCGATCGTCCACTTCAGCGTCGAATGGTGGAACAGCCTGCACCAGGGCGCTTCGGTGTTCCGTGGCGAAGGCCCTGCCATGCCCCCCGAGTACTGGATCCCCGTGATCCTCGTGGCGCTGGGCTACATGGCCGGGTTCGGCTCTCTGTGGCTGGTCCGCATCCGCGGAGAGGTCTGGAAGCGGCGCGCCGAAGTGGCGGCGCTCAGGGCGGCGAGGGCCTGATGCTCGATTTCGACGCCGGCAAGTACGCGCCCTACGTCTGGGGCGCCTTCGCCGTCACCGCGCTGGTGCTGGGCGGGCTCGTCGTTTCGTCGCTGTCGTTCGCGCGCCGCTGGCGCAAGCGGGCCGAGGAGCTCGGACGCAAGTGAGCCGCTGGGTCGCGCTGATCCCGCTCCTGGTGCTGGTGGCGCTCGGCGGCCTGTTCGGCCTCTACGCGCTCAAGCGCAACACCGCCGAGTACCAGCCGCACACAATGGTGGGGAAGCCGGTCCCCAACCTCGACCTGCCCACCCTGGCGGAGGGCCAGCCGGTGAATCTCAAGGAGATCGCCTCGGAAGGTCCGATGCTGGTCAACTTCTTCGCCTCCTGGTGCGCGCCATGCGAGATCGAGCATCCCGTGCTGGTCGCGATGAAGGCCGAGAAGGTCCGCGTGGTGGGCATCGCCTACAAGGACAAGCCGACCCAGACCCAGGCCTTCCTGACCCGGCTGGGCGATCCGTTCGCCGAGATCCTGGTGGACCAGGACGGCCGCGCAGGCATCGAGTTCGGCGTGACGGCGGTGCCGGAGACCTACCTGGTCGGCCGCGACGGCACGATCCTGGCAAAGCACGTGGGACCGCTGGACGAGGCGCAGGCCCGGGCGCTCGCCGCGAAGATGCGCTGACGCGGACAAGGTTAGCGACGCGTTAACCATGTTTCGCGAGCCTTGGGCCTGTGAACCCCGCCCGCCCCTCCAACGTCCCGCCTGGATCGTCCCAGGCCCATATCCAGCGCCCGATGGACCCGGCGCGCGCCGCCGCCCAGCGGGCGTTCTTCGAGGCCGCCCTCGGCCGCGCTCCGGCGGCCGCGGCGCCTCAGGCGGCTGCAGCGCCGTCGGCTCCCAAGCCTCTCCAGCGGACGCCCGAGGCGGGCGCCCCCAAGCCGGAAAAGCTGCTGCGCCCCGGCTCGCTGCTCGACATCCGGGTTTGAGCATTCGGTCTGCCTATGGTGCAGCTAACCTTTTGAAAAATTAACTTTCTTTGTCCGGAACGGCTCGCGCGGCGGGCGAGTTACGCCCCTGAGCAAGGGACGGACCCTCAAATGCAAGTTCGCGAGGACAGGATTTACGAGGAAGCCAGCGCGCTCTGGCGCGAGCTCTTCAACGAGCCGCCGCCGATCCGCGCGGACGGCGCCATGATGCTCGACGTGATCATGAAGAGCCTCCCGGAGAAGGGCTACGAACGTCTGGCGTCGCCCTACCTGCGGCCGTCGACCATCGCAGGCCCGAATATAGATCCCGCTAGCGCCTAGCCGCGCTGCGGGCCGCGGGCTTGGGCGCCGGCTTCGGCACGGGCTTCGGCCGTGGCTTGGTCGCCCTCGAGGCGGGCCTCGGCTCCGGCGCGGGTTCCGCCGCCTCGCCGGCCTTGACCAGCTCGCGCAGCATGGACACCAGCGACTGTCGCTTGGACGCCTCGCCGAGCATCTTCAGGAGCCGCTGGTCGGCGCGCGCCATCTTCGGGCCGGCATCGTCCAGTACGCGCCGGCCGGCCGGCGTCAGGCGCACGGCGTTAGCACGCGCGTCGGCGGCGGAGCGTTCGCGGGCGAGCAGGCCCCGGGCGATCATGCGGGCGGCCATGTCCGCCAGCGTCGAGCGGTCGATGCCGGTCACCCGCACCAGGTCGCTCTGGTTGGCGCCCTCGTAGTCGGCGACCGCCGCCAGCAGGGCGAACTGCCGCTGGGTGATCGAGCCGGGCCCGAATTCCTGCGCATACACGTCAAGCGCGAGTTGCTGCGCACGATGCAGCAACTGGCTTGGCGAGCGATCCAGTGCTCCGACACCGCCTTTGGACGACTTGGCCCTGGCCATCGATCTAGCTCCCACCCGAGTCCCGAGTATAACGCCGTTCCCCGAATCAGCGGCGCCCATTCGGGGGTAGTCGACTGATGTCGGCCGATCGACACTATTCCGACGGCGGAGGCGGGAGTTCGTCCGCCTTCATGTACTTCATAAGTAGGGGCACTTGTGTCAGCGCAAAGGCGACGGTGAGCGCCTGCAGGCCGAAAGATCGGAACAGGACCCAGTTGGCCTCGCTCTGGGTCCGCCACACCAATTCGTTGAGCGCCGCGAGCGACCAGTAGAACAGGCCGAAGCGCAGCATGAGCTTGCGCCAGGCGTCGTCGGGCAGCACCAGCGCGTCGCCCACCACGGCCTTGATGGGGTTCTTCTTCAGCAGCAGCCCGCCCAGCAGGATCGCGCCGAGGGTGAAGTTCAGCACCGTCGGCTTCACCTTCAGGATCCGCGGGTCGTGGAAGATCAGGGTCAGCCCGCCGAAGATCACCCCCATGGCGCCCACGAAGATCGGCAGCGGCGCCCAGCGGCGCTCCACCACCCGGCCCACGATGACCGCCACCAGCGAGATCGCCACCAGGAAGCCGGAGGCCAGCATGAAATCGCGGCCGAAGCCGAAGTAGACCACCGCGAACCCGATCGGTGCCGAGTAGTCGACGAACCAGCGGACCCACTTGCGCTTGTTTGCGGGAGTCGGGCCGCTCATCGGATCGGCTCCGCCAGCCCGACGAGGCTGCGCGCAAAGGCCCGCGCATTGAACGGCTGCAGGTCCTCGATCCCCTCGCCGACGCCCACCAGCTTGATGGGACTGTCCGAGGCCTGGGCCACCGGCACCAGCACCCCGCCGCGGGCGGTGCCGTCCAGCTTGGTCATGACGATGCCCGAGACCCCGATCTGGTTGCCGAAGATGTTCTCCTGAGCGAGCGCGTTGCGGCCCACGGTGGCGTCCAGCACCAGCAGCGTCTCGTGCGGCGCCTCGGGGTCGAGCTTCTTGACCACCCGGATGATCTTCAGGAGCTCGTCCATCAGCCCCTGCTTGTTCTGCAGCCGCCCGGCGGTGTCGATCAGCACCACGTCATAGCCCTCGGCCTTCGCCCGCTCCACGGCGTCGTAGGCGAGCCCCGCCGCGTCCGAGCCGGTCGGCCTCGACATAAAATCGGCCCTGGCCCGGTCGGCCCACACGTGCAGCTGCTCAACGGCTGCCGCCCGGAAGGTGTCGCCCGCCACCACCAGCACCTTTGCCCCGCGGGCGGTGAGGTCGGCGGCGATCTTGCCGAGCGTGGTGGTCTTGCCCGACCCGTTCACCCCGATGAACAGCACGACGTACGGCTTCGGACCCGACAGCGGATCGAAGTCGCCCTCGCGCTGGGCCAGCTCCTCGCCGATGGCTTGGGCGAGCGCAGCCTTGATCTCGGCCTCGTCCACGTCCTTGCCGAACTTCTCCTCAGCGAAGCGCTCGGTGATGCGCGCGGCGGAGTGCGGGCCCAGGTCGGCCTCGATCAGCATCTCCTCCAGCTCGTCGAGCTTGGCCTGGTCGAGCGGCGCCTTGGCGACGAACACCGTGGCGATCTGGTCGCCCATCTGCTTGGAGGAGCGCGACAGGCCCTCGGTGAGGCGCTGGAACCAGCCGCGTTTGGGTTCGCTCATGGGCGGGGCTTCTAACGGCGAGTTTGCGTCCCGTCACGTGCAGCTTACAGCAGGGGCATGGACGGGCTCGCCGCCACCCTGCTGGTTCTTGACTACGCGGCCGTGGCCGTGTTCGCCGTCGCCGGCGCCCTGGCGGCGGCCCGCCGCAAGCACGACATCATCACCTTCGGATTCTTCGCCGCGGTGACCGGGGTGGGCGGCGGCACCCTGCGCGACCTGCTGATCGGCTCGCCGGTCTTCTGGGTGCACCAGCCCACCTATCTGGTCGTCTGCCTGGCGGCAGCCGTCGCGATCTGGCTCTCGGGCTGGGGCCGGGCGCGCGGCCGCCTGCTCCTGTGGTTCGACGCTGTGGGGCTCTCCGCCTACGCGGTGGTCGGCGCGCTGAAGGCGCTGTCCCTGGGCGCCCCGCCGCTCTCCGCCATCGTGATGGGCGTGCTCACCGCCACCTTCGGCGGGGTGCTGCGCGACGTGCTCGCCAACGAGCCGTCGGTGCTGCTCAGGCGCGAGCTCTACGTGACGGCGGCGCTGGTTGGGGCGGCCGTATTCGTCGCCCTGGTGGCCCTGGGCCTGCCGTTCATCGCGGCGGGCGCGGCCGGGTTCCTCACCGCCTTCGTGGTCAGGGGCGGGGCGATCCTGTTCGGCTGGTCGCTGCCGGGCTTTCCGGGCCGAGCGCCGCCCGACCCCTAGGCTTGCGGCGGCCAGGCCTGCGTCTCGTGGTCCGGGTGCTGGTAGGAGACGATGCCGGTGGTGTCGTAGCTCAGCCGGCGTTCCGGGACGGTGGCCAGCTCGTCCACCCACGGCAGGCGCGCGTCGCGCGAGAACTGCCCCGTAGGCTTGAAGGGAGCCGGATCGTCCAGCGAGCCAATCGCGAGATCGACCACACCGGGGACCGCCTCGAAGGTGAGCTGGGTGCCGCACGCTCGGCAGAAACCGCGGCGGACCTTGTTGGAGCTCTGGAACCGCGCCGGCTCGCCGCGGGTCCAGACCACCTCGTGGGCCTTCGCCGAGACGTAGGCGCCGTAGAAGCCGCCGGACGCCTTCTGGCACATCCGGCAGTGGCATATCCCGGGACCGGTCAGCTCTCCGTCCACGCGATACCGCACCGCGCCGCACTGGCACCCGCCCGTAAGGCTCATTCCGCCGCCTCCAGCACCTCCGCGCGGGCGAGCGCGCGCCGTCCGTCATGGCCCGTGACCCGGAGCGCCGCCACCTCGCCCACGGCGGCCTCGCCCTCGAAGGCCACCTCCGTGAAATCCTCGGCGCGCGCCAGCCCCGGGCGCTCCACCAGGCCGTAGATCGTGCGCCCGACCTGACGCTCCAGGTGGCGCGCCAGGGCGGCCTCGCCCGCCGCGCGCAAGCGCGCCGCACGGGCCTTCACCACCGTTTTCGCCACCGGCGGCATGCGCGCCGCAGGCGTCCCTGGCCGCGGGCTGAACGGGAAGACGTGCAGGAACGCCAACCCCGCCTCTTCGACGAGGCGCAGGGTGTTCTCGAACATCTCGTCGGTCTCGGTCGGGAAGCCGGCGATCAGGTCGGCGCCGAAGGCGGTGTCCGGCCGCACGGCCCGGACCTGGTCGACGAGGCGCAGGGCGTCGGCGCGGCTGTGCCGCCGCTTCATGCGCTTCAGGATCATGTCGTCGCCAGCCTGCAGGCTGAGGTGCAGGTAGGGCATCAGCCTGGGCTCCTCGGCCAGGCAGCGCATCAGGTCCGGGTCAATCTCGGCCGCGTCGATGGAGGATAGCCGCAGCCGCGGCAGCTCCGGGACCAGCTTCAGGATCCGCGCGACGAGCTGGCCCAGCGTCGGCTGGCCCGGCAGGTCGGCGCCCCAGCTGGTGACGTCGACGCCGGTCAGCACCACCTCGCGGTAGCCCTGCGCCGCCAGCCGCCGGACCTGCTCCACCACCTCGCCCGCCGCGGCCGAGCGGGAGTTCCCGCGGCCGTAGGGGATGATGCAGAAGGTGCAGCGGTGGTCGCAGCCGTTCTGCACCTCCACGTAGGCCCGCGCCCGGTCCTTCAGCCCGTCGATCAGGTGCCCGGCGGTCTCGCGCACGCTCATGATGTCGTTGACGCGCACCCGCGCCGGCTCGGCTTGGGGCGAATAGGCGCCCGGCGCGGCCTTCTCGGCGTTGCCCAGGACGAGGTCCACCTCGGCCATGCCGGCGAAGGCGGCGGGGTCCACCTGGGCCGCGCAGCCGGTGACGATGAGCTTGGCGCCCGGCCGCTCGCGGCGGGCCTTGCGGATCGCTTGGCGCGCCTGGCGCACCGCCTCGTTGGTCACTGCGCAGGTGTTGAACACCACCGCGTCCGACAGCCCGTCCTCTGCCGCCCGCGCGCGAATGACCTCGCTCTCGTAGGCGTTCAGTCGGCAGCCGAATGTGACGATGTCGACATTGTCCGGCCGGCTCACCATCCCAGCACCACCACGGCGACGTGGGCCATCAGCGCCAGGACGCCCACGAAGTTGATCGTGAAGACCATTCCCCGCAGCCGGACATTGTCCGTCAGCGTCTGCACCAGGGTGTGGATCACCCGCCCGACCAGGAACAGCCAGGCCGCGGCCACGTCGACGCCGGTCACCTCGCCCCGCCAGAGCAGGAACAGGGCGGCGAAGTACGCGAACAGCGGCGCCTCGAACTGGTTGGACAGGTTGCGGGCGATGCGCGCGGCGGCTGGCGGATCGCCATCCACGCGCGCAAAATCGACATAGGCCGCCTGCCCCTGGCGCACCGCAACCCTCCGCGCGGCGGTCAAGGCCACGTAGAGCGCGAGCACCAGACCGAAGTGCAGCAGGAGGGGCGTCAGGAGGGCCGCGGTCACGGGAGCTCTCCCGCAAAATCGACCGCGGCCGGGCCCGTCATGATTACGTGGTCGTCGTGGCGCCAGGCGACGAACAGCTCGCCGCCATCGAGTTCCAGGGTGGCGGCGCGGTCGGTGAGGCCACGGCGGGCAGCGGCGACCAGGGCCGCGCAGGCGCCGGTGCCGCAGGCCTTGGTGAGGCCCGCGCCCCGCTCCCAGACCCGCAGCCGGATGCGGTCGCGGCCCTTCACCTGGGCGAAGCCGACGTTGACCCCCTCCGGAAACATGTCGAGGCGCTCAACCACAGGCCCAACCATCTCGACCGGCGCCGTCTCGATGTCCGGCACGAAGAACACTACGTGAGGATTGCCCATCGAGACCGCCGCGGGGGGCTCCAGCCTATCGAAGTCCGATCCGGCGACATTCAGGCCCAGAAGGTTGGTGTCGTGCTCTTCCGCCAGCGGGATCTCGCTCCACGCGAGCCGGGGCTTGCCCATGTCGACGCTGACCAGCCGCTCCCCGGCGCGGGTGGCGACCAGCCGGCCGGCCTTGGTCTCGATCACCGCCTCGTCCTTGCCGCTGGCCTGCATCACCAGCCAGCCGACACAGCGGGTCCCGTTCCCGCAGGCCGAGACCTCCTCGCCATCGGCGTTCCAGAAGCGCACGCGGGCGTCCACGCCCTCCCCAGGCTCCACCGCGATGAGCTGGTCGCAGCCGATCCCGGCCGCGCGGTCGGCGATCGCGCGCACCTCCTCCGCGCTGGGCGCGAAGGGCTGGCTGCGGGTCTCGACCACGACGAAGTCGTTGCCGAGCCCGTTCATCTTGAGGAACGGACGTCCCATGGGCGCGGACATATAGGCGGAAACGGCCCCGAACGCTAAGACGCGAGGCATGAAGCCGCTCCTCCGCGCCCTCGCCGCCTTTGCGCTCCTCGCCTCCGCCGCCTCCGCCCAGCCGATCCAGGACGATCCATTCCTGTGGCTCGAGGAGGTGGACGGCGCCCGCGCCATGCAGTGGGTGGAGGGCCAGAACGCAAGGTCCGCCGCCAAGCTGGAGCGCGACCCCCGCTATGCCCCGATGCTGGCGCAGGCGCGCGCGATCTTCACCGCCAAGGACCGCATCCCCACGCCTCACTCCCGGGCCGGCGGCATCGACAACCTGTGGCAGGACGAGACCAACACCCACGGCCTGTGGCGGCACACGACCGAGGCCTCTTACCGCAAGGCGGCGCCGGCCTGGCGCGTGCTGCTCGATCTGGACGCGCTGTCGAAGGCCGAGAGCCGCAACTGGATCTGGAAGGGCGCCACCTGCCTGAAGCCTGCGGAGACCACCTGCCTGGTGCGCCTCTCCAACGGCGGGGGCGACGCCGTCGACATTCGCGAGTTCGACGCCGCCGCGGGCCGGTTCGTGGACGCCGGCTTCCGGTTCGGCGAGGGCAAGCAGTACGTCGACTGGCTGGACCGCGACACCCTGGTGGTCGAGCGCGCCTGGACGCCCGAAGAGGTCACAACCTCCGGCTATCCGTTCGTGATGAAGACGGTGCGCCGCGACGGCGCCGTCCGCGAGCTGTTCCGCGGCCAGCAGACCGACGTCGGCGTCAACCACGTGCTGCTGCGCGGCGACGCCGGCCGGGTGGACGGCCTGCTGGCCGCCCGCGGGGTCAGCTTCTTCGAGACCGAGTACTTCCTGCTGGGCGACGGCGCGCCGCAGCGCATCCCCCTGCCCCTGAAGGCGCAGCAGCAGGACTACGTGGACGGCCAGGTGGTGTTTACGCTGCAGGAGGCCTGGGGCGGATTCCAGGCCGGCGCGCTGATCGCCTACGACCTCGCCGAGCTGAAGCGGGGACCCGCCGCCGCCAAGCCGCGGCTGATCTTCCAGCCCGGCCCGCGCCAGGCGATCCAGCAGGTCGCCGCCACGGACGGCAAGCTGGTGGTCGTGCTGCTGGAGGACGTGAAAGGCGCGGTCGACGCGTGGGACTATGCCGCCGGCCGCTGGTCCGCGAAGCGCCTGCCGCTGCCGAAGGACGCCAATGTCACCCTGGTCGACACGGCTTCCAAGGACGACGAGCTGTTCGTCACGGTGGAGGGCTTCCTGGAGCCCACCAGCCTCTGGCTTGCCGACGCGGCATCCGGGCAAGCGGCCAAGGTGAAGGCCCTGCCCCCACGCTTCGGCGCCTCGACCCACATCGTCGAGCAGTTCTGGGCGACCTCGTCCGACGGCGCGAAGATCCCCTACTTCGTGGTGCGCCCGAAGGCGGCCAAGCTCGACGGTTCGATCCCCACCCTGATGTACGGATACGGCGGCTTCGAGGTGGCCAAGCCGCCGATCTACATGCCCGAGGCCGGCAAGCTCTGGATGGAGCGCGGCGGCGCCTATGTCATCGCCAACATCCGCGGCGGCGGCGAGTTCGGTCCGGCCTGGCACCAGTCGGTGTTGCGGGAGAAGCGCCAGCTGTCGTTCGACGACTTCGCGGCGGTGGCCAGGGACCTGTTCGCGCGCAAGATCACCTCCCCGCGACGGCTCGGCATCTACGGCCGCTCCAATGGCGGCGTGCTGACCACCGTCTCCATGACCCAGCATCCTGAGCTCTGGAACGCGATCGTCATCGAGAGCCCGCTGATCGACATGCTGCGCTACCACAAGCTCTCTGCGGGCGCGTCGTGGGTGGGGGAGTACGGCGATCCGGACGTGCCCGCCGACCGGGCCTTCATCGCCAAATACTCCGCCTACCAGAACCTGAAGCCCGGCGTGCGCTACCCGGAGGTCTACATCACCACCAACACCCGGGACGACCGGGTGCATCCGGGCCATGCGCGCAAGTTCGCGGCGCGGCTGGAGGCGATGGGGATCCCCTACCTCTATTACGAGCAGACCTTCGGCGGCCACGCCAACGACGCCGACCCGGAGCTCAACGCGCGGCGCTGGGCGCGCCACTACGTCTACCTGGCCCAGAAGCTGATGGACTAGCCCGCCTTCGCGGCCACGTCCTCGGCCGGCTCGAGCACCTGTTCGATGGCGCCGATCAGCTGCGGCAGCTGGATGGGCTTAGGCGCCAGGCCATCCATGCCGGCGGCGGTGTATTCGGCCACCTGATGGGCCATGGCGTTGGCGGTGAGCGCCACGATCGGGGTGCGGACCAACCCCCTCGCCGCCTCCTCGCGGCGGATCTCGCGCGTGGCGGCCAGCCCGTCCATCTCGGGCATCTGGATGTCCATCAGGACGACGTCCCAGCGACCCTTGCGCCACGCCTCCACGGCCTCGCGGCCGTTCTCCACGAAGGTGGCGAACAGGCCGATCTGCTCCAGCAGCGTCTGCAAGACGAGGCGATTGGTGGGGTTGTCCTCGGCGGCCAGGATGCGCAGGCCGGCGTCCGTCTCCTTCGGCTTGCGCTTCGGCCTGGCCTTGGCAGGCTTGGCGGCCATGCGGGTCGAGGCGGCCTTGGCGGGCTTCACGGCGCCCTGCGCCACCGGCAGATTGATCCGCGCCGTGAAGGTGGAGCCCACGCCCATCGCCGACTCGACGCTGATGTCGCCGCCCATCAGGCGGGCGAGGGCGCGGGAGATGGACAGGCCCAGCCCCGAGCCGCCGTAGCGGCGGGTGGTCGTGGCGTCGGCCTGGGTGAAGCGCTCGAACAAGGTGGCCAGCACCTCCGGCGCGATGCCGGCGCCACTGTCGGTGACCTCGATCACCAGCTCGTCGCCGTTGGCGCTGATGTGCAGGCCCACGCGGCCTTCGCCGGTGAACTTCACCGCGTTGGAGAGCAGGTTGTAGACGATCTGGCGCACGCGCACCGGGTCGCCGCGGCGCAGGCCCTTGGCGGCGTCGGAGACCCAGACCTTCAGGCGCACGCCCTTGGCCTGGCAGATCGGGGCGAAGGCGGCGCCGGCCTGGTCGGCGAGCTCGGCCACGTCGACGAGCCCGTCCTCCAGCTCCAGCCGGTTGGACTCGATCTTGGAGATGTCCAGCAGGTCATTCAGCAGCATCAGGAGCACCTCGCCGGACTGGCGGATGACGTCCAGGCGCTCCTTCTGCTTCGCCGGCAGGGCCTCGGCCTCCATGGCCTGGGCCATGCCCAGCACGCCGTTCAGGGGCGTGCGGATCTCGTGGCTCATGGTGGCCAGGAAGTCGCTCTTGGCCTTGTTGGCCTGGTCGGCGCGCAGGCGGTCGGACTTCGCCTGGTGGAGCGCCTTGCGCAGGGCGGCCGAGGCGCGGTCGTGGCTGCGCACCGAGACCATCAGGTGGCCGATGTAGAGCAGGCCGCCGAGGAAGACGAAGACCATGGCGCCCATGTCGGCGGCCGGATCGAACCGGATGGCGGAGAGCGGCAGGCCCGCGATGGTCAGCACGAAGGGGATCATCGCCGCCACCAGGGCGCGGCGCTCGTGCTGGCCCTGTAGCGCGATGTTGATCATGCCGCCGACCAGGACGATCAGGGCGAACAGCTTGCCCTCAAGGCCGCCGGCGTACCAGCAGTAGGGGGCGATTGCCGCGAAGGCTGCGGCGCTGAGGGCGATGCTCGCCAGGTAGGCGGCCTCGTAGCCGCGCGACGGGACGAGCTCGGGATCCCGCCGCGCCCGCTGGCCGACGGCGATGCTGAGGAACTGCGCGGCCATCACGCCAACCCACCAGACGAGCGGCCCGAGCCCGTCCGTGGCGTAGCAGGCGGCGACGGTGATGAAGACCGCCAGGGCCGTGCGAGCCTTGACGTCCCGCGCCCGCGCAACAGCGATCTCGTGATAGTTGGCGCTCTTCGGCATGCCCGCCCTCAAGGGAGGCATGTTGACCAACCTGAGTTAAGATAACGCTGCGATATCCAAGTATTTGAGCAAC
The DNA here is from genome assembly GCF_036563285.1 of Phenylobacterium sp. Taxonomy (GTDB): domain Bacteria; phylum Pseudomonadota; class Alphaproteobacteria; order Caulobacterales; family Caulobacteraceae; genus Phenylobacterium. The sequence goes on along the minus strand of NZ_DATCMR010000011.1, from coordinate 758,838 downwards.
TTAGGATGGGCGTCGGCGCAATCGCCAGTTGCCCCTCAGGTCTTTTCGACCGCGGCGGCGGTGTCGTCGATCATGGCGACGATCCGGTCGATCTCCTCCGGGGTGGCGGCGCGGCCGCCCAGGCGATGGCGCAGCGCCATGGAGAGATTGGCCATGGCGCGCTCGATGCGCGGACGGCTGGCCTCAGAGCTGGACGCGGCCTCTTCCATGCGGGCGAAGACGGCCTCGACGGCGGTGCGGTTCTTGTCCAGCGCCTCGCGGCCCTGGTCGGTGATCTCGTAGAGCTTGCGGCCGGTATCGCCACCGGCGGGACGGGCGAACCCCTCGTCCTCGAGCAGTGCGAGCGTGGGGTAGATGACCCCGGCGCTAGGCCTGTAGGCGCCGCCGGTACGCTCCTCGAGCGCCTTGATCAGCTCGTAGCCGTGGCGCGGCTGCTGCTCGAGCAGCGCCAGGATCACGAAGCGAAGGTCGCCGTGCTCCAGGAGCCGGCCGATCCGGCCGCGACCGCGGCCGCGCGGCGGCCCGCCCCAGGCGTGACGGCTGCGGCATTCCCTGTGATGGCGGAACATGTGGTGCATGGTTCGATCCTATTTCGATATGTCTAATCTTTAGATATATCGAACCCAAGTTCGTCGCAACGGCAATATCGATACGCTCTAAATATAGCGGCTAGAGGTCCTTGAGCGTGTCGGCGAGCAGCCGGCCCTCGACCCCGCGGTTGGAGCCGGCGCGCCAGGCGACGACGATCTCGCGGCTCGGATGCTCCGCGTCGATCGGGCGGACCACGACGTGTGCGGCCTCGGTGAGGCCGGCGGTGATCGCCATCTTCGGCAGAAAGGTTACGCCCAGGCCGGAGCCCACCATCTGCACGAGCGTAGGAAGGGACGTGGCCGCGAACGCCGGATCTTCGCCCGGCGGAGCCCGGGGCGGCTTCAGCCCGCAGGCGGCCAGCGCGTGCTCGCGCAGGCAATGGCCGTCCTCCAGCAGGATCAGCCCCTCGCGCTGAAGGTCCTCGGGCGGCGCCTTCTTCAGCTTCGCCAGCGGGTGGTCGGCGGGCAGGGCGGCGACCAGCTCGTCGTCGGTGACGTGCGCCCACTGCAGCCCCGTCATGTCGTAGGGCAGGGCGATCAGCGCCGCATCCAGCTGGCCGGCCTTGAGCGCGGAGATCAGCCGGTGCGTGAGGTCCTCGCGCAGGAACAGCTTCAGCCGCGGGAAGCGTTCGCGAAGCAGCCGCAGGGCCTTGGGCAGCAGGAAGGGCGCGATGGTGGGGATCACGCCCAGCCGGAAACGGCCGGTGAGCGGCTGGCCCGCATTCTTCGCCGCCTCCACCAGCTCCTCGGCCTCGTTGAGGATGGTGGTCGCGCGCCGGAGCGCCTCTTCGCCGACGGCCGTCAGGATCACCCCTGAGCGCGCACGATCGACAACCGCCGCGCCCAGGATCCGCTCCAGCTCCTGTATGCCGGCCGAGAGCGTCGGCTGCGTCACGTGGGCGGCCTCCGCCGCCCGGCCGAAACTGCCCTGCTCGGCCAGGAGCTTCAGGTACTGGAGCTGGCGGATGGTGGGGAGCATCGAAGGTTAGTAAATAGGATACGTCTATCGCAAACTCAAACCCAATCGATTTGATTGCTGGACCCCCGGGCCCTATCTACCTGTCCGAGCGGACGAGACGGGAGCCTGCTTCCGCCCCGTCCGCGGGACTTTCAGCTTCAAGGAGAGATCAATGCTCGGCGTTGGCGAAACCCTGCCGGACTTCAAGGTCGTGGGCGTGAAGCCCAAGTTCATGCGTCACGAGGAGAACGGCGAGAGCGCCTTCGAGACGATCACCAAGGACAGCTTCCCGGGCAAGTGGAAGGTCATCTTCTTCTACCCGAAGGACTTCACCTTCGTCTGCCCGACGGAGATCGCGGAGTTCGCCCGGCTGAACCCGCAGTTCGAAGAGCGCGACACCGTCGTGCTCGGCGGCTCGACGGACAACGAGCACTCCAAGCTCGGCTGGCGTCGCGAGCACCCGGACCTGAACCAGCTCGGCATCTGGAACTTCGCGGACAACTCCGGGAAGTTCGCCCGGGCCCTGGGCGTGCTGAACGAGGATGAAGGCGTCGCCCTGCGCGCCACCTTCGTGGTCGATCCCGACAACACCGTCCAGCATGTCTACGTGACCAACCTCAACGTCGGCCGCAATCCGCAGGATACGCTTCGCGTCCTCGACGCCCTGCAGACCGACGAACTCTGCCCCTGCAACCGTGCGGTGGGCGGCGACACCCTGAAGGCGGCTTAACACACCTCCGCTTTCAGCCATCCGGGAGGGGCGCTTCCTCCCCCCTAGAGCGACCCTCCCGGACACCTTCTTCTTCGAGAATTGGAGCGACCCATGTCTCTCGACGCCCTGCGCGAGACCTTGCCCGCCTATGCCAAGGATCTGAGCCTCAACCTCTCGAGCCTGGCCAACGAGACCACGCTGTCGGACCAGCAGAAGTGGGGCGCGTTCGTGGCTTCCGCCCACGCCGTGGGCCAGCGGTCGGTGGTCAATGCGGTGGAGTCCGCCGCGACGGCCGCCGGGCTGGCGCCGGAAGCGCTGAACGGCGCGAAGGCGGCCGCGGCGATCATGGGCATGAACAACGTCTACTACCGCTCGCTGCACCTGCTCTCGAACCCGGAGTACCGCACCCTGCGCGCCGGGCTGCGGATGAACGTCATCGCCAACCCCGGCGTCGAGAAGGTCGACTTCGAACTGTGGTGCACCGCAGTGTCGGCGATCAACGGCTGCGGCATGTGCCTCGACAGCCACGAGGCCGAGCTGAAGAAGCACGGCGTGCCCGCCCTGCAGATCCAGGCGGCCCTGCGCATCGCCGCGGTGGTCAACGCCGTCAGCCGCGTGCTGCAGGCGGAGGGCGGCGCCGAGGACTAATCCGGCTTGCCGGTCTCCACGCTCTTCTTCAGCCGGGCGAGCTGCTCGCCCAGCACCTGATCGACAGGGGCGGCGAAGGTCTCGGCCAGGCCGCCCTTGGCGTAGCCGCCGACGTTGTAGGTCAGGGTCAGCGTCGTGCCCTGGCCTTCCGGCTTCAGAACGAAGGCCATGTGCCCGCTCGCGCCGGTGAACTGCAGAGGGCCGAGCGCACCGAACAGGCGCAGCTGCGTGTCCTCCTCGGCATAGACGATGGTCATGTGCCGGACCGCCCCGCGCTTCAGCTTCTCGCAGAAGCAGCCGTCGCCATCCATCGACAGGTTCTTCGCATCGCCCGACCAGGTGTGGCCGCTGCTCCACCACCGGTAGGGCCGCATCACCGCGTCCCACACCTTCGCCGGAGGCGCCGCCACCTGGGTGGTGAGCGTCACCTGGAAGCCCGCCGGCGAGCGGTCGGTCACCGCCGCGTTCGCAGCGCCGGCGATGGCCAGCGCCGCCGCGGCGGCCGAGATCGCGAGTTTCATGAAAAAGTCCCCTAAGCCTTCTCGAAGCTTAGCGGGCCTCCCCAGAAGGCCTCAACCAGGCTGTGCTGCGCGCCCGGCTGGCCGGTGGTGAGAAATCTGCGGACGGCGCCGGTCCCGGGGCTAAACTCCGGATGCCGCTCGAAATAGCGCTGCAGCGCGTCGGCCGTCGCCTCCGGCTGGTGGATCACCGGCAAGCCGGCGGGCAGCGCCTCGCGGAACAGGTCGGCCACATATTCATAGTGGGTGCAGCCGAGGATCGCCCGGTCCGGCGAACGCCCGATGCGCTTGGTCAACGCCTGCACATGGCCCTCGATCACCGCCTTCAGCTCCTCGCGGCTCGCGCCGGCCTCGATCATCCGGGCCAGCTCCGGGCAGGGCTCGGAGAACACCGCGACGTCGCCGCGGCGCTTGTCGACCTCGATCTCGTAGACACGGGAGTTGGTCGTGGCCGGGGTGGAGAAGACGCCGATGATCTCCACCTTCTCGATCTTCTCTCCGAGGTCCTCGGGCTCGTGCTCCCAGGGCAGGCCGGTGGCCGCCTCGATGGTCGGCACCACGATGCCCAGCACGTTCACCGGACGTCCGATCTGCTTGCGGTAACCCGGCAGCCAGGTCTGCTGCAGCCGCCGCAGCGCGACGCTCGCCGCGGTGTTGCAGGCCAGGACGACCACGTCGCAGCCTTCGGCGAACAGCCGCTCGCAGCCGGCCCGGGTGAGCGCCACGATCTCCTCGCCGGTCTTGCCGCCGTAGGGGGCGTTGGCCTGGTCGGCCAGGTACACGAAGTCCGCCTGCGGGAACCGTTCCACCAGCCTGTGGTGGACGGTGAGGCCGCCCACGCCGGAATCGAAGACGCCGATCGACATGGCCTCGTGCTTAGCGAGCGGCCGGTCGGCGCGCAAAGCCAATCGCCAGAAGCCGGCATACCGGCGGATTTTACCGCCCGATCAGGTGACGTTCAGCATGCATCTGCCTAAGGTCCCCGCCGACCTGATCGCCTCTTCCGGAGACCCTATGCACCGGCGCACGTTTCTTGCCGCCACCTCCGCCGCCACCGCGGCCTCGATGCTTCCCCTGAACGCCTTGGCCCAGCCCTCCTTGAACCCGCTGCTGCAGCCCTGGACCGGGCCTTTCGGCGGCGTGCCCGCCTTCGACAAGGTCCGGGTCGAGCACTTCAAGCCGGCGCTCGAAGCCGCCATGGCCGAGGAGCTGCGCGAGATCGAGACTATCGCCGACAACCCGGCCCCGCCGACCTTCGAGAACACCATCGCGGCGATGGAGCGCGCCGGCCGCACCGGCAACCGCGTCAGCACGGTCTACGGCGTCTGGGGCGGAACCCTGTCGACGCCCGCCCTGCGCGCGGTCGAGAAGGAGATGCAGCCGAAGCTGTCGGCCCACTCCGACAAGATCCTGCAGAACGCCCGGCTCTTCCGGCGCATCGAGGCGGTCTACAACGACCGCGCGCGCCTCACGCCCGAGCAGCAGCGGCTGACCTGGCTGAACTGGAACCGCTTCGTCCGCGCCGGCGCCAAGCTCTCCCCCGAGGCCAAGGCCCGCGTCGCCGCTATCAACGAGGAGCTGGCCGGCGCCTTCACGACCTTCAGCCAGAACCTGCTGCACGACGAGAACGAGTACGACCTCTACCTGAAGGAGGCCGACCTGGCGGGCCTACCCGCCGACGTGCGCGCCGCCATGGGCGCGGCGGCTGCGGAGAAGAAGCGGCCCGGCGAGTTCGTCATCGTCAACACCCGCTCTTCCGTTGACCCGTTCCTCACCTATTCATCGCGTCGCGACCTGCGGGAGAAGGTCTGGCGGACCTTCTACAACCGCGGCGACAACGGCGACGCCTACGACAACAACGCGGTGATCAGGAGAATCCTGAAGCTCCGCGCGGAGCGGGCGAAGCTCCTGGGCTTCAAGACCCACGCCCACTGGCGCCTGCAGGACAACTCAATGGCCCAGACGCCGGAGGCCACCATGGAGCTGATGATGCGCGTGTGGCCCGCGGCCATCGCCCGCGTCCGCGAGGAGGTGGCCGAGATGCAGGCCATCGCCGACAAGGAGGGCGCGAAGATCAGGATCGCACCGTGGGACTACCGCTACTACGCCGAGAAGGTCCGGGCCGCGCGCTACGACCTCGATATGAATGCGGTGAAGCCGTACATGCAGCTGGAGAAGCTGCGCGAGGGCATGTTCTGGGCCGCCGGCCAGCTCTACGGCTTCAGCTTCCACCCCGTGACCAACGTGCCCGTGCAGCATCCGGACGTCCGCGTCTGGGAGGTGAAGCGCGGGCCCGACCATGTGGGGCTCTGGTACTTCGATCCCTATGCGCGGACCGGCAAACGGTCCGGAGCCTGGATGAACGCCTACCGCGCCCAGGAGACCTTCGACGGCAGGATCACGACGATCGTCTCGAACAACTCCAACTTCGTGAAGGGTGCGCCCGGACAGCCGGTGCTGATCTCCTGGGACGACGCCTCGACCATGTTCCACGAGTTCGGCCACGCCCTGCACGGGCTGAACTCCAAGGTCGCCTACCCGTCGCTGTCGGGAACGCGGGTGTTCCGCGACTACGTGGAGTTCCCCTCGCAGATCAACGAGGCCTGGCTGGCGACGCCGGAGGTGCTCAACCGCTTCGCCCTGCACCACCAGACCGGCAAGCCGATCCCGCGCGAGCTGGTGGAGAAGATCGAGAAGGCCTCCACCTTCCGCCAGGGCTTCGACGTGACCGAGTACCTGGCCTCGGCGCTCATCGACATGAAGCTGCACCTGGCCGGCGACGCCGACATCGACCCCGACGCCTTCGAGCGCGAGGAGCTGACCAAGCTCGGCATGCCCGCAGAGCTGCCGATGCGCCACCGCACCCCGCAGTTCGGGCACATCTTCGCCTCCGACGGCTACTCGGCGGGCTACTACTCCTACCTGTGGTCGGAGGTGATGGCGCTGGACGCGGTCGAGGCGTTCCGCGAGGCGCCGAAGGGGCTCTACGACAAGGCCGTGGCCAAGCGGCTCCACGACAACGTCATGAGCGTCGGCAACTCCATCGACCCGCGCGAAGGCTACCGCCGCTTCCGCGGCCGCGAGCCGGACGTGAAGGCCTACCTGCGCGACAAGGGCTTCCCGACCTGAACCCCTCTGCGATGGGAGGGGCCTCTACTCCGCCGGCTCCGCCTGCTTCTTCGGCTGCGGCACCAGGCGCAGGTAGGGCTTCAGCGTCTTCCAGCCGCCGGGGAAGCGGGTCTTCGCCTCCTCGTCCGACACCGCCGGGACGATGATGCAGTCCTCGCCGTCCTTCCAGTTCACCGGGGTGGCGACCTTGTGCTCGGCGGTGAGCTGGCAGCTGTCGAGCAGCCGCAGCACCTCGTCGAAGTTGCGGCCGGTGCTCATCGGATAGGACAGCGTCGCCTTCACGATCTTGTCCGGCCCGATCACATAGACCGTGCGCACGGTGGCGTTGGTGGCCGCCGTGCGGCCCTGCGAGGTCTCGCCCGCGTCGCCCGGCAGCATGTCGTAGAGCTTGGCGACCTTCAGGTCGTGGTCGCCGATCAGCGGATAGTTGGGCGTATGCCCCGTGCACTCGCCGATGTCCGACAGCCAGCGGGTGTGGTCGTCGACGGGGTCCACCGACAGACCGATCACCTTGGTGTTCCGCTTCGCGAAATCCGGCTCCAGCCTGGCCAGGTAACCGAGCTCGGTCGTGCAGACCGGCGTGAAGTCCTTCGGGTGCGAGAACAGCACGCCCCAGCTGTCGCCCAGCCACTCGTGGAAGCGGATGCGGCCCTTGGTGGTCTCGGCCTCGAAATCGGGAGCCTTGTCGCCAATGCGAAGTGTCATGCGTCTACCCTCTGCCCTAGCTGGCCCTTGGACGGGGATTATCCGCCCGCCGGGGCCCCCACTCAAGCAAAGAGGGCGCTCAAGCGGAGACGGCGGAACGGCGCTCCACCCGCTCGCGCCACAGCGCCAGCAGCGGCGTCACCGCGATCTCCATGGAGAGCGGGAAGTAGTCGCCGGCGTCGCCGCCCTGCTGCACCACCGCGGCCAGGCGGGCCAGGCCGCCCATCACCACGATCGCTGCGAGCGGGCGGAAGGTGGCTCCCCGCCGCTCCACGGTCGGGACCATGGCCCAGAAGGTGAGGCCGATGCCCAGCAGCAGGCCGGACAGATAGCGGAAGTGGCTGTTGTCGCTCATCCGCCCCAAGGCGCCCATCAGGCCGCCGTAGACGGGCACGATCCCGCCGACGGCGATCGCAAGCTGCAGAAGCCGGCGCTCCAGGGCCGGGCTCAAGCGAAGAGGTCGGCTTGCGCCGCGGCCTTGGCGCCTTCGATGGCGAGCAGCTTCAGCTTGGTGTTGACGCCGCCTCGGGCGGAGAAGCCGCCGGGCCTGCCGCCCGCGGCCGTCACCCGGTGGCAGGGCACCACGATCGGCCAGGGGTTCTTGCCCAAGGCCTGGCCCACGTCGCGGGCCAGCAGCTTGTCGCCGAGCTGCTCGGCGATCTCGCCGTACGTCAGGGTCTCGCCGGGCGGGATGGCGCGGGCGATCTCGTAGACCCGTGCGTGGAACGCCGGCGTGCGCGACAGGTCCAGCGGCGCGGCCGTCAGGTCCGCCTTCTCGCCGCGCATGAGCGCGCAGATGCCCTCGACGGTCGGGGCAAGCTCCGACGGAAGCGGCGCCTCCACGGCCTCCGGAAAGCGGCGCAGGAAGCCGCGACGGGCGACCTCGGCGTCGCGCTCCGGCAGGTGGACGGCGACGAGGCCGGCCTCGGCCCAGGCGACGCCGGCGAACCCGATGGCGGTCTCGAAAAGGGCGTAGCTGATCATTGCTGGAAGATAGCGCCGTTCGCCCTTGGCTGCTGGCGGTTTTCGGACCTACTGCGCGAGGGCCGCGGCCGGCGCGACCTCCAGCGGCATGCGCAGGGTGAAGACCGTCTCGCCCTCGCTCGAGGCCGCGTCGAGGCGCCCGTCGTGGGCGCGGGCAATCTCCGAGGCGATGTAAAGACCAAGCCCCAGCCCCTCGCGGCGGCCGCCGATGATCGCCCGCGCGAACGGCTGGAAAAGCTTCGCGCGCGCCGCCTCGGGGATCGGCTCGCCCGCGTTGGCCACCGAGAGCTGCAGGACGTCTTCGGCCACGAGGGCCTTCACGCGGATCGGCGCCTGGTCCGAGCCATGGCTGATGGCGTTGGCGATCAGGTTGGAGAGCAGCTGCGCCAGGCGGCGTCCGTCGGCGACGAGCGTCCTGTCCAGGCTGATCTCCGACACGATCTCCACGTCCGGATGGGCCACTCGGAGCTCCTCGACCACCTGCTCCAGGGCCTCGCCGAGGTTGGCCTCGGGCTTGCGCTCCAGCACGAACCCTCCGCCCAGCCGCCCGCGCGCCAGGTCCAGCACATTGTCGATCAGGCCGGCCATACGCACCACGCTCACGTGCATGGCGTCCACCAGCGCGTTGGCCCGAGCGTCCAGCGGCGTCTTGCGCAGCAGCCGCGTGCCGGCGTCGATGGAGGCCAGCGGATTGCGCAGGTCATGGCCGAGCACGGCGATGAACTGCTCGCGCAGCTCCGCCGCCTCCCGCTGGTCGAGCAGGGCGGCCTCGCTGCGGGCGATCCGCTGCTCGGCGTCAAGGTGAGCGGCGACCAGCTCAGCGAAGAGCTCGAACATCGCCTTGACATGGGTGTCCTTCAGGCGCGCCGGCCGCGGATCGATGGCGCAGAGCGTGCCGAAGAACTCTCCGTTGAGGCGGATCGGCACCGAGATGTAGCTTTGGAAGCCGTACCGGGCTGGCGTGTGGTGGGCGCGGAAGGCCGGGTCCTCGGCGACGTGCTCGATGATCACCGCGCGGCCCGAGTCGCGGATCTCGTCGCAGATGGTGGTCGCCACCTCGAGCTCGCCGCCGGGCTTCAGCCCGAAGTCGATCTCGTCGCGCACCGCGCAGGCGACCCAGCGGTCCTCCGTCACCCGGGCGACGGCCGCGAAGCCCATGCCCGTGGTGCGGCAGATCACGTCGAGCATCCGCGGCACCGCCTCGATCCGCGCGATGGCGGCGATGTCGGCTTCGATGGAGGTCGGCAAGGGCAGGCTCCGGGGTGACGATGGCCCCATTGATCCAGATAAGCGCCGCTTTCCGGGCGGAGTCACGTCACGTGTTTGGAACGAGGATATGCAACTCGGGCCGTCACCACACCCTCGGCATCCAGCCTTGGGCCGAGGACCCGAGAGACCGACCTTACGGGCACACCCGGTGCTTCGGGGTGGCGGGGACAGGCCGGCCCATGACGAAGGGCAGGAAAGCTAGGCGGCGGTCTGCGGCTTGAATCTCATGGCGGCCAGTCTGCCTGCCTCTCCAGGTCACTCAAGGACGCGCGAAGCGCGCCGCGGCGCGGCCGGCCGGCGGCCGGTCCTTGACTGACCTGGAGAGGCAGGCTCGCATCTGACCATGAGGTTAAAGGACGGGAAGCGTCTGACGATGCCCGACGGGTGGAGCGTATTCCAGCTGGCCCTGTTCGCGGGCTTTGCCTTCTTTGGTCTTCGGGGATTCTATTTCCTCTTCCGAACAATGGACGGGCGGCGCGCCCGCAATCCTCCCGCGCTTCGCTTGTTTCTCTTTCCATTCTTCGTTTCAGAGGATCTGCTCACGTCGGACGGCCGCCGCGCCTACGGCAAGTTCCAGCAGTCTTGGGGGGCGATGTTCTTGTGTTGGGTGCTCGCGCTGATCACGACCGCCTGGCGCTGATTTCTTGACCTGATCCATCCACAGGCGCATAAGCGCGCCCTTCCGGCCTGATCTCGGTCAGCGCCCTCTACCGCCACGACCCCCAGGCCTTATCTGGGACGAGGGCGGCGAGGCCCCCCGTCGACGCAATCGTCCACGGGGGTCGACTGCGTTTGGGCCATAGGAGTGACTGTTTGTTCGACGCGCTTACAGAGCGGCTGTCAGCCACGTTCGACCGCCTCGGCGGCAAGGGCGTCCTGTCCGAGAAGGACGTGGACGAGGCCCTGCGCGAGGTGCGCATCGCCTTGCTCGAGGCCGACGTCGCCCTGCCGGTCGTCCGCGAGTTCATCGCCAAGGCCAAGGAGCGCGCCACCGGCGAGGCGGTGATCCGCTCGGTGCGTCCGGCCGACCAGGTGGTGAAGATCACCTACGACGGCCTGGTGGAGATGCTGGGCGGCGAGGGCGAGCCCGTGGGGCTGAACCTCTCGCTGAACCCGCCGACCGTCATCCTGATGAGCGGCCTGCAGGGCTCGGGCAAGACCACCACCGCCGGCAAGCTGGCGCTCCGCCTGCAGCGCGAGCGCAAGAAGGTCCTGCTGGCCTCGCTCGACACCCGGCGGCCCGCCGCCATGGAACAGCTGGCCATGCTGGCCAAGCAGGCGCAGGTGGACTCCCTGCCGATCGTGGCCGGCCAGGCCGCGCCCGACATCGCGCGGCGGGCGCTCTCGTCGGCCCGCCTGCAGGGCTACGACGTCGTCATCCTCGACACCGCCGGCCGCACCACCATCGACGAGCAGATGATGGCCGAGGCCGCGGAGATCGCGCGGATCTCCAACCCGTCGGAGACCCTGCTGGTCGCCGACGCGCTCACCGGCCAGGACGCGGTGCGCACCGCCAAGGCCTTCCACGAGCGACTGCCGCTCACCGGCCTGGTGCTGACGCGGGCCGACGGCGATGGGCGCGGCGGCGCCGCGCTCTCCATGCGCGCGGTCACCGGCCTGCCGATCAAGTTCCTCGGCGTGTCCGAGAAGATCGACGGCCTGGACGCCTTCGACGCCCGCCGCGTGGCCGGCCGCATCCTGGGCCAGGGCGACGTGGTCGCCCTCGTCGAGAAGGCCGCCGCCGACATCGACCACGCCAAGGCCGAGGCCATGGCGCGGAAGCTGGCCAAGGGCCAGTTCGACCTGGACATGATGGCCGAGCAGCTCGCCCAGATGAAGCGGATGGGCGGCATGGACGGGCTGATGGGCCTGCTGCCCGGCGTCCAGAAGATGAAGAAGCAGATCGCCGAGAGCGGGGTCACCGACAAGATGGTCGACCGCCAGGCCGCGATCATCAACTCCATGACCAAGGCCGAGCGGAAGAAGCCCGACATCCTGCAGGCCTCCCGCAAGCGACGCATCGCCGCCGGCGCCGGGGTCGACGTCGCCGAGGTCAACCGGCTGCTGAAGCAGCATCGCCAGATGGCCGACGCCTTTAAGATGATGAGCAAGGGCGGCGGCAAGGGCTTCGCCCAGATGGCCCAGATGCTGGGCGGCGGCGGCCAGAACCCGCTGAAGGCGCTGGGCGGCGGCAAGATGCCATCGGAGGCCGAGATCCAGGAGGCCGTCCAGAAGATGCAGGGCGGCGGAATGAAATTACCCGGCCTGGGCGGCGGCATGCCCCCGGGCTTCAACCCCTTCAAGAAATGAACGCAAGGACCGAACTGAAATGCTGAAGATCCGTCTCGCCCGTGGCGGCGCCAAGAAGCGCCCCTACTACTCGATCGTCGTCGCCGACAGCCACTCGCCCCGCGACGGCCGCTTCATCGAGAAGGTCGGCGCGTACAACCCGCTGCTCAAGAAGGACGACCCCAACCGCGTGGTCCTCAAGCTCGAGCGCATCCAGGAGTGGATCAGCAAGGGCGCCCAGCCCACCGACCGCGTCGCCCGCGAGCTGTCCAAGCAGGGCGTGGTGACCTGGACCCCGGGCAACAACCCGAACAAGGGCCAGCCGGGCAAGAAGGCCCAGGAGCGGGCCGAAGAGCGCGCCCAGCGCGAAGCCGACCGCAAGGCCGCCGAGGAAGAAGCCGCTGCGGCCGCCGCCGCGGCTCCGCCGGTGGAAGAGGCTCCGGCCGAGGAAGCTGCTGCGGCTGAAGTGGCCCCGGCCGCCGAGGCCGCCGCCGAAGAAGCCCCCGCCGCTGAGGAAGCGCCGGCTGCCGAAGCCGCTGCGGAGGAAGCTCCGGCCGCCGAAGCCGCGCCCGCCGAAGAGGCCGCCCCTGCCGCCGAAGAGCCCGCCGCCGAGGCTGCTCCGGAAGGCGACGACAAGGCCGAAGGCTAAGACGAACCGGGGGTGGCTGACCGGCTCATCCTCGTCGGCCGCGTCGCGGGCGCCTTCGGCGTCCGCGGCGAGGTCCGCATCACGAGCTACACGGCCGAGCCTGCGGCCTTGCTCGACTACAAGACCCTGCAGCGCGAGGACGGCTCGCCTGGCCTCACCCTCACCTCCGGCCGCCCGGCCAAGGGCGGCCTGGTCGTGCGCGCGACCGAGGTGGAGACCCGCGAGCAGGCCGAGGCGCTTCGGGGCCTCAAGCTCTTCATCCCCCGCGAGGCCCTGCCCGAGCCGGAGGAGGACGAGTTCTACGTCACCGACCTGATCGGCCTCGACGTGGTCACGACCGAGGGCGAGGCCCTGGGCAAGGTCCGCACCGTCCACGACTTCGGCGCCGGCGACCTCCTGGAGATCCAGCCCCCGACCGGCGCCAGCTGGTGGCTGCCGTTCACCCGCGAGGCTGTGCCCGAGGTGCGGATCGCCGAGGGGAAGGTGATCGCCGTCCGCCCGGAAGAGACCGAGTAACCCTCTCCCAAGGGGAGAGGGCAGGGTGAGGGCGGCTCCGCCTGTCCGTTACGCGGCGAGGGGCCGGCAAGCCGCGGGCCCTCGGCCCCTTATCTGAGTTGCGGCGCGTCAGCGCCGCCCTCTCCCCTACCCCTCTCCCTTCGGGCGAGGGGCGCGCATCCGCATCAGGCCTTCCTGGGCGACGCTGGCGACCAGCGTCCCGTCCCTCCGGTAGATGCTGCCGCGGATGAAGCCGCGCCCGCCGGACGCGCTCGGGCTGTCCTGTGAATACAGGTGCCACTCGTTGAAGTTGGTCGGCCTGTGGAACCACATGGCGTGGTCGAGGCTGGCGGACTGGAAGCCCGGCGTCTGCCAGTGGACCTTGTGCGGCCGCATGCCGGTGGACAGCAGGTTCATGTCGCTGGCGTAGGCCATGACCACCTGGTGCATGTGGGGATCCTCGCCGATCGGCTCCTTGGCGCGGAACCAGGTCTGGCTCACCGGCTCCTTGGGCCCATCGAGGAAGTAGCTGCGGGCGTCGGTCGAGCGCATCTCGATCGGCCGTGGCCGCGACATCCACTTCTCGGCTTCCTTGCGGGCGGCCTCAGGCGCGGTCTTCAGCGCCTCGCGCTGCATTTCGGCCTCGTCGGGCAGGTCGTCAGGGCCCGGCCCCTCCGGCATCGGCGCCTGGTGCTCGAAGCCCTCCTCCTCCGTCATGAACGAGGCGGCGAGGTTGAAGATCTGCTGGCCGTGCTGGATGGCCACCACCCGCCGGGTGGTGAAGCTGCCCCCGTCGCGGCTCCGGTCCACGTCGAAGATGATCGGCACGGTCGGGTCGCCCGGCCGGATGAAGTAGCAGTGCAGGGAGTGGCAGACCCGGGCCTCCACCGTCTCGTAGGCCGCCAGGAGCGACTGGGCGATCACCTGACCGCCGAAGATCCGGCCGGGCGAGTTGTCCGGCGTCGTCCCGCGGAACAGGTTCACCTCGATGCGCTCGAGGCCGAGGGTGTCGACGAGATTCTGGCGTTCGCTCATGCGGATTTCCTTGGAGACGGCGCCCCTTACGCGTCAGGCCTGCACGGGGCAAGCGCACCTTGGGCGCATGCCTCGCCGCAGCTCCCCGCCCAGCGTCCTGATCGTCGCCTCCCTTCTCTGGCTGACCCTGACCGCGGCCGCCCTGGCGGCGGACGTCTGGCTCGGGCTCTGGATGATCGTGCTGTTTCCCGCCCTGGCCTTCGCCTGGGTGGGTCTCGTCGCCGTCAGCTTCTGGCGCACGCTGGCCGATGGGCGCCGGGACGCCCTGCTGACGGGCGTCGGCCTGGTGGTCGTGGCGGCGGCCCTGGTGGCCTGGGGCGGCCAGTTGGGGACCATCGGGGTCCGCCTGCGGTTCATGCTTCATCGCGCCGAGTACGAAGCGGTGACCGCGCAGGTCTCGGCCGGGGCCCGGCCGCGGGCGTCCGTCGGCTACCAGGTGGATCCCGGCCCGCCGCCGCGGGTCGCCTTCGTCTGGGACGGCCTCGGCGACAACTGGAACGGCGTCGTCTGGGACCCGAGCGGCGTCGTCGCCACCGCCCGCGGCTGGGGCGAGCGGCCCGGCGACTACACGGCCTCTCCGGAAGCCAAGAAGCTGTTCGGCGGCGACCTGGTGGGCTGCACGCACCTGCGCGGCGCCTGGTACCACTGCGGCTTCACGTGAGGCTCAGAAGTAGTCGGCCAGCTTCAGGGTGCGGCGGCTGCCGTCGTCGAGGGTCAGCTCCGCCGTCTGGCCGGCTGGGCCGTAAATCCAGCGCGACAGCTCGCTGCCCGCGTAGGTGCGGTCCGCCTTCTGGCCGTTCACCGCCACGATTCGGTCCCCGACCCGCCAGCCCGCCGCCTGCGCCGGGCTCCCGGCGGCCACGTGGGTGACGCGGATGTGGTCCATGGCCGGCGCGACGGAGAGGCCCGCCCGGTTCTTGCGGAACGGCCGCTCGGCGGCGCCGGGGATCGGCCGCAGCCACAGGCGCTCGCCAGGGAAGTCGATGGTCACCTCGAAGCGGCTGAGGATCTCCAGGCCGACGTTGGCGGGGGCGTGGGTGGCGAGGCCCCGGGTGGCGACGCCCACCACGCGGTCGAACCGGACGCCGCCGACGCTCACCCGGTCGAAGCTCGCGATCAGGCTTTCGCGCGCGCCGTCGGCGCCCACCGAAAGCTGGGTGGAGGTCGGCCGCGTCCTGAGCAGTCCCTGGCGCTCGGCGAAATCGCGGTCGAGAAGCAGGGCGCCGGAGTTGCCCAGGTCGAGGATCGCCTCCGTTTTCAGGCCCTCGATGCTGATCGGGAAGCTGCGCAGGGCGCCCGAGGGCCGCAGCCGCAGCGGTCGCTGGCGCGGCGGCCGGAACTCCGCCCTGGGCGTGAACGAGATTTCCCGGGAGCCGAAATCGATGTCCACCACCGCATCCTGGAAGGCCTCGCGGCCGAGGATCACCTGCACCGGGCGCGGCACCACGGCGGCCACGTCCGAGAGATCCATCACCGCCACGCGACGCACCGGCAGGCCCACGTCGCCGATCTTCACCTGGGCCTGGGACAGCCGCACGCCCGTGACGGTTCCGGCCACGCCCTGGGCGGTGACGGTCTGGCCGAGCGGCAGCCCGATCTGGCGTGCGAAGGCCGCATCCACGATGGTCGCGCTGGCGCCGGAATCCAGCCAGGCCTCGGCGCGGTGGCCGTTGATGGTGATGGGGAAGAGGATCTGCCGCTCGGCCAGGAACTCGAAGGCGACGGTGTGCGCCTTGGCCGGCGCGACGGTGGGCGCCCGGACCTGGGCGGAGGCCGGCGCCGGCGCGAGCGCCAGGGCGAGGACGGCGAAAAGGGCGGCGAAGCGTCTCATCGAACCTGGGAGTTAGCGCGACAGGCTCCGCTTGACGAGGCGGCGGCAAGTCGCCCCTAGGAGGCCATGTCCTTCGACGCGACCGTCCTGACCATGTTCCCCGAGGCCTTCCCCGGCCCGTTGGGCGTGTCGCTGATCGGCACGGCCTGGCGCGAGCAGGGGCTGTGGGCGCTGGAAACGGTGGACATTCGGGCCTTTTCCACGGATAAGCGCGGCTTCCTCGACGACACCCCTGCGGGGGGTGGTCCTGGACAGGTGCTGCGGGCGGACGTGATCGCCTCCGCGCTCGACAGCGTGGAGCGGCGCGACCGGCCGCTTTTGTACATGAGCGCCAGGGGACGCCCCCTCTCCCAGGCGCGGGCGCGTGAGTGGGCCGAAGGGCCCGGGCTGATCGTCCTGTGCGGTCGGTTCGAGGGGGTGGACCAGCGGGTGCTCGACGCCCGCGGGTTCGAGGAGGTCAGCGTCGGAGACGCGGTCCTGGCCGGTGGCGAGGCGGCGGCGATGGTGGTGATCGAGGCGTGCGTACGGCTTGTCCCCGGTGTGTTGGGGCAGGCGCAGAGCTTGAGTGAAGAAAGCTTCGAGGACGGGCTCCTCGAGCATCCGCAGTACACGAGGCCGCGGACGTTCGAAGGGCTGGACATCCCCGAGGTGCTGCTGTCCGGCAACCACGCGGCGATCGCCAGGTGGCGCAGGGAACAGCGGGAGCTGACCACGCGGGAGCGGCGTCCGGACCTCTGGGCGCGGGACTCCGCCAATCAACAGGCAAAGGGCGAGTAAAGCCCAGTAAGGATGAAGACCATGAACGTGATCGAACAACTCCAGAAGGAAGAGCTCGACCGGCTCGCCCGCAAGATCCCGGAATTCCAGCCCGGCGACACCGTGCGCGTGAACGTGCGCATCAAGGAAGGCGAGCGCGAGCGGGTCCAGGCCTACGAGGGCGTCTGCATCGCCCGCGCCGGCAAGGGCATCGACGAGAGCTTCACCGTCCGCAAGATCTCCTTCGGCGAAGGCGTGGAGCGCCTGTTCCCGGTGCACTCGCCGATGATCGAGTCCATCGAGGTGAAGCGCCGCGGCGTCGTCCGCCGCGCCAAGCTCTACTACCTGCGCGACCGCCGCGGTAAGTCGGCCCGCATCGCCGAGCGCCAGATGTCCGCCGCGGCCAAGGACGAACCCTCCGAGACCCCGGAAGCCTGAGGCTTTCCGACCTCACGGAATTCGAGCGGCGGCCCAACGGGCCGCCGTTTTCGTTTCAGCCGGCCTCCGCCGCGTAGGCCGTCAGGCTGGCGGCCAGGTGGTCGAACATCAGGCGCATGCGGCGCGAGCCCTTCAGGTTCTCGTGCATGCAGATCCAGATATCCATGCGGAAGGCGAAGGTCCCCGTCAGCACCGGGACGAGGCCCGAGCGGCGGCCGACCTGGTGCTGGCACACGCCGATGCCGAAGCCGGCGCGGATGGCGGCCAGCGCCGCGGCGTCGTTGTCGGTGCGCAGGGAGAACAGGTCGCGGGTGATCGCCCGGCCGATGTCGAGCCCCGGCGCCGTCGGCGGCTGGGCGCGGTCGAAGCCCACCAGGGTGTGGGTCTGAACCTCGTCGAGCGACTGCGGCGTGCCGTGCCGCGCCAGGTAGTCGGGGCTGGCGTAGAACCCGAAGCCGACGTCGCCGACCTTCTTCGCCACCAGGGAGTTCTGGGTCGGCCGGGCCATCCGGACGGCGACGTCCGCCTCCCGTCTCGTGAGGTCCTCCACCCGGTTCGAGACGGTGAGCTCGACGTCGATGGTCGGGTGCTGCTCGCGAAAGTCGGTGAGGATCGAGGGCAGGACCTCGACGCCCAGGATCTCGGCCGCGGTGACCCGCACCACCCCGCCGCCGCCGTCGGCGCTCTGCGAGACGTCGCGGATGGCGGCATTGGCGGCGGCGGCCATGTCCTCCAGGTGGGGCTTCAGCGCCAGCGCCAGATCGGTGGGCTGCAGGCCGCGCGGCGAGCGCAGGAACAGCGGCGCGCCGAGCTGGCGCTCCAGGCTGTCGATGTGGCGCCCGAGCGTCGGCTGGGTCAGCCGCCGCGACTTGGCCGCCGCCGAGAGCGTGCCGGCGGCGAGCACCGCGTGCAGGCTCTGGAACAGGTCCCAGTCGGCGTCAGGCATGCGCCACTCTTTATCTCAAGAGCTTGGCCGTGGGCAGAAAATTGCTGCAACCGCACCTGAAATGCGGCGTCGCAGCACTAGACGTGCGCGGGGGCCCGCCCCTACATGGCCGCCATGCCCGGCAAGACGCTCTACGACAAGATCTGGGACGCCCACTTGGTCGCCGAAGAGGGCGGCGAGGCGATCCTCTATATCGACCTGCACCTGATCCACGAGGTGACGACCCCGCAGGCCTTCGCAGGCCTCCGCGCCAACGGCCGTCCGGTCCGTCGCCCCGACCGCACCCTGGCGGTCGCCGACCACAACGTGCCCACCGAAGGCCAGCGCCTGGGCGTCGGCGCCGTCGCCGACGAGGAGGCGCGGCTGCAGCTCCAGACCCTGGAGCGCAACGTGAAGGACGCCGGCATCGAGTTCTTCCCGATGGGCGACATCCGCAACGGCATCGTCCACGTGGTGGGGCCCGAGCAGGGCCGCACCCAGCCGGGCATGACCATCGTCTGCGGCGACAGCCATACCTCCACGCACGGCGCCTTCGGGGCGCTGGCCCAGGGGATCGGCACCTCCGAGGTCGAGCACGTCCTGGCCACCCAGACCCTGCGCCAGAAGAAGTCGAAGAACATGCGGGTGACCATCGAGGGCGAGCCCGCTCCGGGCGTCGGCGCCAAGGACTTCGCGCTCGCGGTGATCGGGGCGATCGGCACCGCCGGCGGCACGGGCTATGTCATCGAATATGCCGGCTCGGCGATCCGCGGCCTTTCCATGGAAGGGCGCATGACGCTCTGCAACCTGACCATCGAGGCCGGCGCCAGGGCGGGGCTGGTGGCGCCGGACGAGACCACCTTCGAGTACCTGCGTGGCCGTCCCGCCGCGCCGAAGGGCGGGGCCTGGGAGATGGCGCTCGCCTACTGGAAGGGCTTCTACTCGGAAGAGGACGCCTATTGGGACCGCGAGATCCTGATCGACGCCGCCGAGATCCCCCCGCTGGTCACCTGGGGCACCAGCCCGGAGGACGTGGTCGCGGTATCTGACCTCGTGCCCTCCCCTGAGGGCTTCCCGACGCCGGACAAGCGCGCCGCCGCCGAACGCGCGCTCGAGTACATGGGGCTGCAGCCCGGCCAGCCGATCACCGACGCCAGGGTCGACGTGGTGTTCATCGGCTCCTGCACCAACAGCCGCATCGAGGACCTGCGCGCCGCCGCGAAGGTGGTCGAGGGCCGCAAGGTCGCCGAGCACGTGCGCGCCATGGTCGTCCCGGGCTCGGGCCTGGTGAAGGAGCAGGCGGAGGCGGAAGGCCTCGACGTCGTCTTCATCACTGCCGGGTTCGAGTGGCGCGAGCCGGGCTGCTCCATGTGCCTGGGCATGAACCCCGACCGGCTGAAGCCGGGCGAGCGCTGCGCGTCGACCTCCAACCGCAACTTCGAGGGCCGCCAGGGCCGGGGTGGACGCACACACCTGATGAGCCCGCCCATGGCCGCGGCGGCGGCGGTCGCCGGCCACATCGCCGACGTCCGGGATTTCCTCTGATGATCAGCGGCCTGGACCACGTCGCCGTCGCCGTTCGCGACTTCGACGCGGTCGCCGACGGCTACCGCCGCCTGCTGGGCGTCGAGCCGGAGCTGGAGCCGGGCGATGGCGCAGTGCGGGCGTGGTTCCGCTTCCCTAACATGGCCCTGGAGGTGATCGGGCCCGACGGTGAGGGCGCGGCGGGCGACCGGGTCAGGGCCCAGCTGGAGGCCAGTGGCGACGGCGTCTGGATCGTCGCCTTCGCGGTCGAGGACGTCGACGCCGCCGCGCGGCTGGCGGAACGGCGCGGGCTTTCGGTCGCCGTCCGCACCCCGCGGGCCGCCCTCATCGACGTCGCCGGCGTCCGGGTCTCGCTGATCGCAGACGGCAATGCGAGATCAGGCGCCGCCGGCGCGGTCGCGGCTCTCGACCACGTGGTGATCCGCACGCCCGACATCGACCGCGCCGTGGCCAACTACGGCGGACGGCTCGGGCTCGACCTGCGCCTCGACCGCGCCAACGAGGCCTGGGGTGCGCGGCAGCTGTTCTTCCGCTGCGGCGACGCGGTGGTTGAATTCGGCGCCAGCTTGAAGCACCCGCCGTCGGACGGCCCCGACAGCTTCGGCGGCCTGGCCTGGCGGGTCACCGATCCCGACGCGGCGCACGCGGCGATGGCGGCCGCTGGATTCGACGTCTCCCAAGTCCGCACCGGCCGCAAACCTGGCACCAAGGTCTTCACCGTCCGCGACGCGCCGGCCGGCGTGCCCACCCTGATGCTCAGCGCCGAACCTGCGAAGGAGCCCGCCTGATGGAAGCCTTCACCCGACTGGACGCCAAGGTCGCCCCGCTGCCGATGGCCAACATCGACACCGACCAGATCATCCCCAAGCAGTTCCTCAAGACGGTGGAGCGGGAGGGGCTGGCGCGGGGGCTGTTCTACGATTTCCGCTTCGATGAAGGCGGGAACGAGAAGCCGGACTTCGTGCTGAACCGGCCGGAGTACAAGGGCGCAGGCGTGCTGGTGGCGGGCGACAACTTCGGCTGCGGCAGCTCGCGCGAGCACGCGCCCTGGGCGCTGATCGACTTCGGCATCCGCTGCGTAGTGTCCACCAGCTTCGCCGACATCTTCTACAACAACTGCTTCCAGAACGGCCTCCTCCCCGTGGTGCTCAAGCCTGAGGAGGTGCAGCAGTTGATGGACGAGGCCCGCGGCGGCAACCACGTGGTCAGCGTCGACCTGGAGGCCCAGACGGTCGTCTCCCCGTCCGGCGCGACCTTCCGCTTCGACATCGACCCGAAGCGCAAGGAGAAGATGCTGAAGGGGCTTGACGCCATTGGCGAGACGCTGACCCGCGCCGTCGACATCGACGTCTTCGAGTCCAAGCGCGCGCTGGCCCAGCCTTGGATGGAAGAGGCGTGAGCGTCATCATCGCCGGCACGGTGCGCGTGCCGCCGCAGAACATCGCGACGTTCAAGCCGCACATGGAGAAGATGCTGGCCGCCTCGCGCGCCGAGGACGGCTGCGTCGCCTATTCCTACGCGGTGGACGTGGAGGACCCGGGCCTGATCCGGGTCTTCGAGGCCTGGCGCGACCAGGCGGCGCTGGATGCCCACTTCAAGACCGCGCACCTGGCCGAGTGGCGCGCCGCCTGGCCGGAGTTCGGGGTTTCCGACCGAAGGCTCTTCGCCTACGAGGTCGCCTCCGAACGACCGCTCTAGACGGGGGCCCAACGTGACCGACCTGCTTCTCCTGCCCGGCGACGGCATTGGGCCCGAGGTGACGGCGGAGGTCCGCCGTGTTGCCGAGCGCCTGTGCCCGGACCTGACGCTCGACGAGCGGCCGTTCGGCGGCAAGAGCTACGATATCGCCGGTAGTCCGCTGACCGAGGAGACCCTGGCGGAGGCGAAGGCGGCCAAGGCGGTGCTGATGGGCGCCGTGGGGGGCCCGAAGTGGGCCTCTGTCCCGCGCGACAAACGGCCGGAGGCGGGGCTGCTCGGCCTGCGCGCCGGCATGGGCGTATTCGCCAACCTGCGGCCCGCGCTCTGCTTCCAGCCGCTCGCCGACGCCTCGACCCTGAAACGCGAGGTGGTCGAAGGCCTCGACATCATGATCGTGCGCGAGCTGACCGGCGGCATCTATTTCGGCAGCCCGCGCGGCATCGAAGTGCTCACGGCCGGCGGCAAGCGCGCGGTGGACACCCAGGTCTACACCACCGCCGAGATCGAGCGGGTGGGCCGGGTCGCCTTCGAGCTGGCCCGCGGCCGGCGCAACAAGGTGACCTCCTGCGAGAAGTCCAACGTGATGGATTCCGGCCTGCTCTGGCGCGAGGTGGTCACCGAGCTGCACAAGGCGGAGTACGCCGACGTCACGCTCGAGCACATGCTGGCGGACAACGCCGCCATGCAGCTGGTGAAGAACCCCCGCCAGTTCGACGTGATCCTCACCGACAACCTGTTCGGCGACATCCTGTCCGACGAGGCGGCCCAGCTCACCGGCTCGCTCGGCATGCTGCCGTCGGCGGCGCTGGGGGCGCCCGGCGCGCCGGGGCTCTACGAGCCGATCCACGGCTCGGCGCCGGACATCGCCGGGCAGGGCGTCGCCAATCCGCTGGCGGCGATCCTGTCGTTCGAAATGGCCCTGCGCTGGTCGCTGGGCCGCGCCGACCTCGCCGACCGGCTGTTCGCCGCCGTGAACCGGGCGCTGGAACAGGGCGCGCGCACGCCCGACCTTGGCGGTAAGCTCGGCACCCGCGAGATGGGCGACGCCGTTCTGGCTGCCCTCTAGGGGAGGCGCCAGATGGCCCAATGGCTGGTGAAGTCCGAGCCGGACACCTACAGCTTCGAGGACCTGCAGAAGGACGGGAAGACCGTCTGGGACGGCGTGCGCAACAACGCCGCCGCCCTGCACCTCAAGGCTATGAAGGCCGGCGAGGAGGTGCTGTTCTACCACTCCGGCGAGGGCAAGTCCGTGGTGGGCGTCGCAAAGGTCGTGAAGGCGGCGTTCCCCGACGCCAGCGATCTCACCGGGCGGTTCGTGGCGGTGGAGCTTGCGCCGGTGCGGCCCGTGAAGCGGCCGGTCACGCTCGCCGAGATGAAGGCAGAGCCGGCGCTGGCGGGCCTGGAGATGATCCGCCAGTCGCGCCTCTCGGTATCGCCGGTGAAGCCGGACGAATGGGCGGCGATCCTGCAGATGGCCGGCGGCTAGCTGCGCGCTCCCGCCGCACCCGCGGAAAGCCCCTGTTAACCGCAATTGCGTCTACGGTTCAGCTGAGAACCCGCGTTCCCCACCCACCGCCAGACCCCAAGCCCCCCGCCCCATGGCGCTCGATCCCGCCTCCCGGTCCCGATACAACCTCGAGAACGCCGCGGTGATGCTCGTGGACGACACGCCGATGGGCATGGCGATCCTCGTGCAGATCGTCACTGGCCTGGGCGCCAAGAAGCTGTTCCGCTGCGACTCCGTCGAGATGGCCCAGCAGGTGGCCGCCAAGCACGAGATCGACCTGGCCATCGTCGACGGCATGGCCGAGGGCAAGGGCTACGACTTCGTCAAGTGGATGCGCACCACCTGCCAGGAGCCGAACTGCTACACCCCGGTGCTGCTGACCACGGCCCACACGCCCGCCAGCCACGTGGTCCGCGCCCGCGACTGCGGCGGCCACATCATCGTCAAGAAGCCCTTCGCCCCGATCGTCATGCTCGAGCGGATCATCTGGATGGCGAAGGAGGGCCGCCCCTTCCTGTTCTCCGAGAACTACGTGGGTCCGGACCGGCGCTTCCGCGACGACGGGCCGCCGGACGGCGTCGGCCGGCGGCGCGAGGACAAGGTCGGCCAGGCCGCGGCCGCCGCGGTGGAGGTCGTCGACGAGCACAAGCAGAAGGCCGCGTCATGAGTGAAAGCGTACGCTTCGTCTTCCCGAAGCCGAAGCTGGCCAAGCTGCTGCAGCAACCCGGCGGCCTGCCCGTCGCCGAAGCCCTTGAGCGCGCCCAGAACAACCTGGAGGCCATCAAGCCCACCTGCCTGGCCGAGCTCCAGGCGTTGCTCGAGCTGACCGAAGCGCGCTTCGAAGCCATGGGCGGCGAGTTCGAAGAGGCCCCCCTGGCCGAGCTCTACGCCATCGCCGTGCGCGGCATCGGGGGCGGCGAGGTGTGCGGCACGCCCGGCGTCGACCAGGCGCTCACCAGCCTCTGCGACCTGCTCGACAACCTGCGCACCAGCCAGCGCTACGACCGCGCCGCCATCGGGGTGCATGTGCAGGCCTGGCGCCTGCTGCTGGCGCCGGAGAACTCGCTGGAGGCCTCGCGCGTCGTGGTCGAAGGCCTGCGCAAGGTCAGCGCCCGTTACGCCGCCTAGGGCTCCACCGTCATCTGGGTCTGGGTGACGAGGGCCAGCAGCTTGCCCTCGGGCGCGGTGATGCGCGTCTGCCAGACGCTGGAGCGCCGGCCGATGTGCAGCGGCGTCGCCTCCCCGAAGACTACCGTGCCCACCTTGGCCGAGCCCATGAAGTTGGTCTTGGATTCCAGCGTCGTGGTCCGCGCGCCCGCGGGCAGGTTCAGGAAGCCGCCGATCGCGCCCAGGGTGTCGGCAAAGGCCATGTAGGCGCCGCCGTGCAGGATGCCGCCGGCGGTGCACAGGTCATCGCGCACCTGCATTCGCCCGCGCACCCGCTGCTTCGTCCGCTCCAGGATCTCCACCCCCATCAGCGTGGGGAACGGCGTGCCGGGCGGCAGGACCTCTTCGTTCGACATGAACCCTCTCCCTGCCCTCTCCTGCGGGAGAGAGTTGCGTTGCGGCGGCCGGCCCCCATCTCCGACGCTTGGAGGCGCGCTGATGGCCGCATCAGCATCCCTCGCCTTGCTTCGGGACCCGCCGGAGAGTAACCGGACGCTCCCCAGCTATTTAGGAGAATACCGATGGGTTACCGGGTGGCCGTAGTCGGCGCCACGGGCAATGTGGGCCGCGAGATGCTGAACATCCTCGAGGAAGTGAACTTCCCCGTGGAGAAGATTCACGCGATCGCGTCGCGCAAATCCATTGGCCTGGAAGTCGCCTTCGGCGAGCAGATCATCAAGTGCGAGGACATCGAGCAGTTCGACTTCTCGACGGTCGACCTCGTGCTGATGTCGGTGAGCGGCGCCTTCTCCAAGGAGTGGGCCCCGAAGATCGGCGCGGCCGGCGCGATCGTGATCGACAACTCGTCGGCCTGGCGCATGGACCCCGACGTCCCGCTCGTCGTGCCGGAGGTGAACCCCGACGACGTGGAGTGGGCGGACCGCAAGAACATCATCGCGAACCCGAACTGCTCGACGGCCCAGCTGGTGGTGGCGCTGAAGCCGCTGCATGACCTCGCCCGCATCAAGCGGGTGGTCGTGGCGACCTACCAGTCGGTCTCGGGCGCGGGCAAGGAAGGCATGGACGAGCTGTTCGACCAGACGAAGAACGTCTTCGTGCTCGGGGCCACGCCGCCCAACAAGTTCCCCAAGCAGATCGCCTTCAACGTCATCCCCTTCATCGGCTCCTTCCGCGACGACGGCTTCACCGACGAGGAAGCCAAGATGTGGAACGAGACGCACAAGATGATCGACCCGGAGATCAAGCTCACGGTCACCTGCGTGCGCGTGCCCGTGATGGTCGGGCACTCGGAAGCCGTGAACATCGAGTTCCACGATCCAATCGACGAGGACGAGGCGCGCGACCTGCTGCGCGAAAGCCCCGGCCTGATCGTCATCGATAAGCGCGACGAGAAGGGCTACATGACGCCTAAGGAGGCCCAGGGCGAGTTCCCGGTCTTCGTCTCGCGCATCCGCAAGGACCCGACGGTCGAGAACGGCCTGTCCCTGTGGGTCGTCGCCGACAACCTGCGCAAGGGCGCGGCGCTGAACGCCGTGCAGATCGCCGAGCTGCTCCACGCCCGCGGCCTGATCCGCCAGAAGCAGCTGGCCTAGGCCTTATGGCGACGTCTTCAGCGCAAGGCGGTGAAGCCCGCCTCGCGCTGGGCGCCGCCGTCGGCTGCTATCTCATCTGGGGCTTCGTGCCCCTCTACTTCCAGGCGCTGGGCCGCATGGGCGTGGGCCCCTGGGAGATCCTCGCCCAGCGCATCGTCTGGTCCATCCCGGCGGCCGCCGTCTTCGTCCTGCTCGCCAAGCAGGGCCGCCAGGTGCTGCGGGTTCTCCGCCAGCCGAAGGTGCTGGCGTGGCTGGCGCTCTCGTCGGTGCTGATCGCCGCCAACTGGGTGGTCTTCATCTGGGCAGTGACATCCAACCGGCTGCTGGAGACCAGCCTCGGCTACTACATCAATCCGCTGGTGAGCATGGCCGCCGGCGCGCTGCTGTTCCGCGAGCGCATCGACCGGATCGGCGCTGTGGCCATCGCCCTCGCCCTGGTCGGCGTCTGCGTCCAGACTGCCGCGCTGGGACACCTGCCGTGGGTGTCGCTGGTGCTGGCGCTCAGCTTCGGCGGCTACGGCGTGGTCAGGAAGCAGGTGGCCGCCGACGCCCAGACCGGGCTGTTGGTGGAGACCCTGATCGTCGGTGTTGTCGCGGCCGCCTACATCGCCTGGCTGCAGGCGCAGGGTCAGGGCCACTTCGGCGACCCGCTCACCGCCGCCTGGCTGATCGGCTCCGGCCCGGTCACCGCCGTCCCCCTGGTGCTGTTCTCCTGGGCCGCGCGTCGCATCCCGCTCTCCTACATGGGTTTCCTGCAGTTCATGTCGCCCACCATCAGCTTCGCCATAGGCCTGGCGCAGGGCGAGCCGTTCACGCCGCTGCGGGCGCTCTCCTTCGTGTTCATCTGGGGCGGTGCGGCCGTGTTCATCTATGCGGCCTGGCGCCGCTCGCGCTCCGTGGCGCGCGCGGAAGAGATCATCGAGGCACCGGCCGAGTAGCCGCTCGTCGCGCGGCTTCGCACGTTAGCCGCAGGCCCTTCTCGGCCGCGCCACGGCCGCGCTTAGCTGGCGTCATGATCGCATTGCTCCTGCTGGCCATGACGGCCGACCCTTCGCAGATGGACCGGGTCTTCGCCCGCGAGACCCTGCAGGTCGCCCCGCGGGTCCACCTGATCCACAAGCCGGCCGTCACCGACCCCCCCTTCGAGGGCAACGTCACGGTGATCGAGCAGCGGGACGGCCTGGTGCTGGTGGACGCCGGCGGCGCGCCGCCCTCTGGGCGCGCGGTGGTCGCGCAGGTGCGCAAGCTCTCGAGGAAGCCGGTGAAGTGGATCGTCTACACCCACTATCACGGCGACCATAACCTCGGGGCCGGCGAGGTCCTGAAGGCTTGGCCGCAGGCGGTGGTCGTCTCGACCGCCAAGACCCGGGAGAACATGACCGGCGCGCCGATGGCCTATGTGGCGGGCTACGCAAAATCCTACGGCGACATGGCCGACCTCGCGGCGACCCAGGCTGCGGACGCCAAGCTGCCGGAGGCCCTGCGCGCCGGCTGGCGGCGCACGGCCGCCGCGGGACCCGGCATGATCGCGGGCTACAGCGGCATGGCTGCCGTCCCCGCGAGCCGCACCTTTACCAACCGGTTCTACATCGCCGACGCCGACGCACCCGTGGAGGTGATGTTCCTGGGCCGCGGCAACACCGATGGAGACGCCGTGGTGTGGCTGCCGAAGCAGAAGGTGCTGGCCTCCGGCGACCTCGTGGTGGCGCCCATCCCCTATGCCGCCCACACCTATCCCGGCGAGTGGATCGCCACGCTCAAGAAGCTGCAGGCTATCGACTTCCAGGTCCTGATCCCCGGCCACGGCGCGCCGCAGGGCGACCGCGCCTATGTCGGCAAGCTGATCGCCGCGCTGGAGACGGTCCGCGGCCAGGTCGCGCCGTTGAAGGACCTGCCTCTGGCGGAGGTGAGGAAGCGCGTGAACCTGACGTCCGTCAAAGCGGGCTTCACCGGCGACGACCCCTGGCTCGGATTCCTCATCGATGCGGTCTTCACCGGCGACCTGATCTCCAACGCCTGGAGGGAGGCGCGCGGTGAGCACGTCGTGCAGGGGAAGAGCTAGTGTCTAGTCGTCAGACGAGTCTAGCCTCGGGCTCGGACAGGAGGGCAGATGGCTGCCACTTTCTTGGTGCTTGCGGCCGTCATGGCCGCGGAGCCAGCAGCGGCGGGAAAGCTGGAATGGCTGAGCCGCCCGCGGGCCCGTGACATCGCCGAGTGCATCCCCGGCGTTCTTCCTCGTGGCGACCATGCCATTCAGCTTCATTGCGTGACCGCACCTGGTGACCGGCTGGAGAACTGCCGCGTCGAGGCTGCGACTGGGAAGGTTCACCCGAAGGTGGAGCGCGCAGCCCTCTGCTCGGCCAAGTACTTCAGGATGCGTGCGACGGACCGCGATGGCCAAGTGGTCTTGGGCGCACCGGCATCGGTGCCGCTCAATTTTTCGCGACCCTAGAGCGCGGCGTAGGCCGCCTCGATAAGCCGCTTCGGACGTTCGTCGCCCATCAACTGGGTGGACTGCTTGTTCATGACATAGGCGCCGCCGAGCCTCCGCTCCGGGTCGGCGAAGGCGCAGGAGCCGCCCCAGCCGGAGTGGCCGAAGGTCTCGTTGCCCGGACCCCAGGGATGCTCGACCTCGTTACGCATGAAGCCGGCGCCCCAGCTCATCACAAACGGCAGCACCAGATCCTGCCCGCGGATGCGCTCACGCGTCGCCTGGGCGATCAGTGCGGGCGACAGGATCTCCTCGCCGTCCAGCCAGCCGCCATCCGCCAGCGCGCCCATCAGCCGGGCCAACCCCTCGGCGGTGGCGTGGCCGTTGGTCGACGGGATCTCCATTGACCGCCACTCCGCCGGGCTCTTGCCGGCGGCCGCCGACCAGGGCGTCAGGAAGGCGGCCTTGGTGGGTTCGTTGATCTCGCCGAAGTTCGGCAGAGCGCTCGGCCGCTGGATCTCGGCCACGCGGCCGTGCTCGGCCTCGGGGAGGCCGATCCAGACGTCGAGGCCGAGCGGTCCGGACAGGTCCTCGCGCAGCGCGGTCCCCATGCTGCGGCTGTCGACGCGCCGGAAGATTTCGCCGCTAATGTAGCCCACGGTGATCGGGTGATAGCCGCTGGCCGTCCCCACCGGCCACATCGGGGCCATGGCGGCGAGCTTGGCGCAGATGCGGTCCCAGTCGAACCACTCCACCGGCTCCATCGGCTCCGGGAATCCGGGCAGGCCCGCCTGGTGCGAGATCGCCTGCTCGATCGTGACCGCGGGCTTCCCGGCCTGGCCAAACTCCGGCCAGACGGAAGCGACGGTCTGGCCATAGTCAAGCCGGCCCTGGTCGACGAGGCGCGCGATCATCAGGCTGGCGACGGCCTTGGTCGTGGAGAACACGGTGGCAAGGGTCTTCTCGTCGAATGGCCGAGTGCGCTTGCGGTCCGCGAAGCCGCCCCACAGGTCGACCACCGTCTCGCCGGCCTCCACCAAGGTGAAGCGCGCGCCCAGCTCCTCGCCGGCTTCGAAGCTCCTGGCGAAGGCGTCCTTCACGGCGGCGAAGCGCGGCTGGGCGTGACCCTGAAGCTCGATCTTCACACCGTCGCCCTTTCCTCGAAGCCTTCGCTGCTGTCGTCCTCAGCCGGCGCACGGATGACGGCGCTCACCTCCGCAGCGCGAGGGCCTTGCCGGCACAACTCAGCCAACCGCTCGATGACGTCCGCCTCACCGATCGCCAGCAGCTCCACCGAGCCGTCGCCGAGGTTGCGGACCCAGCCACACAGCCCCAGCCGGCGCGCGGCGCCGACCGCCCACCAGCGGTAGCCGACGCCCTGCACGCGGCCTTCGATGCGGAAGCTCTCTGCGCGCCTCACAGGCGCTCTATACGCACCTCGGCGGTCGGACGCACCAGCCGCTGCCCGAGCGCCACGATCGGCAGCTCCGGCGCGTTCCAGGCATGGCCCGCCTTCACCGTCTCGGCGGCGGCGCGAGCCGCGCGTTCGGCGGCGGCGAGCGGATCCAGCCCCTCCACGAGCCCCGCCCCGAAGCTGGCGGTCACCAGGTCGCCGGTGCCGTTGGGCGCCTGGTCGAGCCTAGGGTGTGCGAACAGGGTGGCGCGGCTCTCGTCCACATAGAGCAGGCCGATCTCATCGGGGCCAGCGGGCGCGGAACTCACCAGCGCCTTGCGTCCGGTGGCGCGCACGGCGTCCACGATATCGTCCAGGCTGCGGAGGTCGCGGCTGGCCAGGTGGCCGAGCTCCCACACGTTGGGCGTGATCCAGTCCGCCAGTGGGACCAGCCGTTCGGCGACCGCCGCGGCGACCTCCGGCTTCACGTAGAGCCCGCGCGGCGCATCGCCCATGATCGGGTCCACCACCACCACCGGCTTGCCCGAGAAGGCGCCGTCCCGTTCAGCCTGACGCACGCGCTCCAGCACGCCGGCGGCGATCTCCACCTGCTCCGGCAGGGAGAAATGGCCGGTGATGACGAGGTCCACGAGGCCGAACAGCGCGTCGGCCTCGATGTCGCCGAGCATGCGGCGGAAGATGTCCGGCGGCGTCACCTCGCCCTCCCCGCCCTTCGCAGGGCTGCGGCCGAACATGACGGTGGGGGCCAGGACGGGGTCGATCTTGTGCGCCGCCAGCACGTACTGCTGCGCGGCCCCGCCGATGCGCGAGGCGGACACGAAGGATGACATGATCAGGGCGAGCGGCACGACCGGAAGCTTTATCCCGGCCGCGCCCTCAACCCAATGTGGTTCGCTCCCGACGGGAAACGAAACCTAGTAGCGGTAGTGCTCGGGCTTGAACGGACCCTGCGGCGTCACGCCGATGTAGTCCGCCTGCTCCTTGGAGAGCTTGGTCAGCTTCGCGCCCAGCTTGTCGAGGTGCAGCATGGCCACCTTCTCGTCGAGGTGCTTGGGCAGGGTGTAGACCTTGGTCTCGTACTTGGCGCCGTTCTGCCAGAGCTCGATCTGGGCGAGGGTCTGGTTGGTGAAGGACGCGCTCATCACGAAGCTGGGGTGGCCGGTGGCGTTGCCGAGGTTCACGAGGCGGCCTTCCGACAGGACGATGATCTTCTTGCCGTCCGGGAATTCCACGTGGTGGACCTGGTCCTTGATCTTGTCCCACTTGAAATTGCGCAGGCCCGCGATCTGGATCTCGGAATCGAAGTGGCCGATGTTGGCCACAATGGCGTTGTTCTTCATCGCCCGCATGTGATCGACGGTGAGCACGTCCTTGTTGCCCGTGGCGGTGACGAAGATGTCCGCCTTGTCGGCGACGTCCTCGACCGTGACGACCTCATAGCCTTCCATGGCCGCCTGCAGGGCGCAGATCGGGTCCACTTCGGTGACCATCACCCGCGCGCCCCCGTTCCGCAGCGAGGCCGCCGAGCCCTTGCCCACGTCGCCGTAGCCGAGGACCACCGCGACCTTGCCCGAGAGCATCACGTCGGTGCCGCGGCGGATGGCGTCCACCAGGCTCTCCCGGCAGCCGTAGAGGTTGTCGAACTTCGACTTCGTCACGCTGTCGTTGACGTTGATCGCCGGGAACGGCAGCTCGCCGCGCTCGGCCATCTGGTAGAGGCGGTGCACGCCCGTGGTGGTCTCTTCGGAGACGCCGCGGCAGGCGTCACGGATGGCGGTGTAGAAGCCGGGCTTCTCCTTCAGGTAGCGCTTCATCACCTCGTAGAGCGCTTCCTCTTCCTCGTTCTGCGGCTTGTTCAGGATCGAGGGATCCTTCTCGGCCTTGGGGCCCAGCACGCAGAGCAGGGTGGCGTCGCCGCCGTCGTCGAGGATCAGGTTCGGGTACCCGCCGTCGGACCACTCGAAGATCCTGTGGGCGTATTCCCAGTACTCGATCAGGGTCTCGCCCTTGATGGCGAACACCGGCGTGCCCTTCACGGCGATGGCCGCGGCGGCATGGTCCTGCGTGGAGAAGATGTTGCAGGAGGCCCAGCGCACGTCGGCGCCCAGCGCCTGCAAGGTCTCGATCAGCACCGCGGTCTGGATGGTCATGTGCAGGGAGCCGGCGATGCGGGCGCCCTTCAGCGGCTGGTCCTTGCCGAACTCGGCGCGCACGGCCATCAGGCCGGGCATCTCGGTCTCGGCGATCTCGATCTCCTTGCGGCCCCAGTCGGCCAGGGAGATGTCCTTCACGACGTAGTCGGTCATCGGTCTCTCGGATTCTCGGATTTCGGTCGCGGCTCTATAGCGGCGGGCGGGCGCCGCCGCAACGATCATATAAAGAAATCTTTATATCAAGACTTGAGGAGCGCGCGCCCCTGCGACGACTTGCTCTCGAAGGATAGCTTCAAGGGCGCGGCCCGGCGCAGCTCGCGGGCGAGCGCGAAGAGCGCCTTGCGTGGCCCGGACTTCAGCTCCAGCTCAAGCTCGCTTATCGGGCGGGTGCGCCCTTCGGCCTCTACCTCGCCGAGGTCAGCGGCGAGCTCGATCTCGGCGCCCTCGTAGCGCACCAGCCGCTGGCGGCGCGTGATCCGCACCTCCAGCGTCGGCGTCAGCGTCGCGCGCTGCGGCTCAGACAGGAGCTCCGGCAACGGGCCGAAGGTGGGATCGAAGAATTCCACCGGCGCCTCGTGCTCCTCACGGCTGACGCCCTTGCCGCGCTTCAGCGTCTGCACCCGGCAGCCGTCCCACTCGCGAATCCGCAGGCTCGCCCCGGCGCGCGCGAGCGCCCCGTCCGGCGTGTCGAAATAGACGCTGGTCAGGTGGCGGGTCTCGTCCTCGCCGGCCGGCGCGGCGGCGAGCACCACGGCCATGTCGGCCGGCGCGCACAGGAACTTCAGCTCGATCTCGCGAGAGCCGCTCATGTTCCGCGCTCCTGCCGTCCCAGGCCGATGCGTAACTAGCAGGTCCATCGAAAGGCGCCAGCGGCCTGTCGGCTCGGCCCTAGCTTAACCGTCCTCGGGGTCCTATCTCGGAGGCGCGGAGGGGCGCACTTGCAGCCGATCATATCCATCGAGGGCCTGTCGAAGACCTATGCCGGCGGCTTCCAGGCGCTGAAAAGCGTCGACCTGGACATCCGCCGCGGCGAGATCTTCGCCCTGCTGGGCCCGAACGGCGCCGGCAAGACGACGCTGATCAGCATCGTCTGCGGGATCGTGAACCCAACCGGCGGGAAGGTGACCGCCGACGGCCACGACATCCAGCGCGACTACCGCGCCGCCCGCACCAAGATCGGGCTGGTGCCGCAGGAGCTCTCCACCGACGCCTTCGAGACCGTCTGGGCGACGGTGAAGTTCTCCCGCGGGCTGTTCGGCAGGCCGCCGAACAACGCCTACCTGGAGAAGGTGCTGAAGGACCTCAGCCTCTGGGACAAGAAGGACGCCAAGATCATGCAGCTCTCGGGCGGCATGAAGCGGCGGGTGATGATCGCCAAGGCGCTCTCCCACGAGCCCTCGATCCTGTTCCTCGACGAGCCCACCGCCGGCGTCGACGTCGAGTTGCGGCGCGACATGTGGGAGATGGTCCGGGGCCTGCGCGAGAGCGGCGTGACCATCATCCTGACCACCCACTACATCGAGGAGGCCGAGGAGATGGCCGACCGGATCGGCGTGATCTCCAAGGGCGAGCTCATCGTGGTGGAGGAGAAGACCGCGCTCATGCAGAAGCTGGGGCGCAAGCAGCTGACGCTGTCGCTGCAGGAGCCGCTGGCCGCCGTGCCGGCCGACCTGACCGGCTACCAGCTGGAGCTGGCCGCCGACGGCCATGAGCTCGTTTACACCTTCGACGCCCAGGCCGAGCACACCGGCATCGCCGAGCTGCTGCGCGAGCTCTCGAAGCGCGGCGTCGACTTCAAGGACCTGAAGACCGACCAGAGCTCGCTGGAGGAGATCTTCGTCAGCCTGGTGAGGAGCCGCCCATGAACCTCCACGCGGTCCAGGCCATCTACCGCTTCGAGATGGCGCGCACCTTCCGCACAATCGTGCAGTCGATCGCGGCGCCGGTGATCACCACCTCGCTCTATTTCATCGTGTTCGGCTCGGCGATCGGCTCGCGGATGCAGAGCATCGACGGGGTGAGCTACGGGGCCTTCATCATCCCGGGCCTGATCATGCTGTCGATCCTGACGGAGAGCATCTCCAACGGCTCGTTCGGCATCTACATGCCCAAGTGGTCGGGGACGATCTACGAGCTGCTCTCGGCGCCGGTCTCGGCGGTGGAGATCGTGCTGGGCTATGTGGGCGCGGCGGCGACCAAGTCGGTGCTTATCGGCACGATCATCCTGATCACGGCGCGGCTGTTCGTGGACTTCTCCATCGCCCACCCGCTGGCCATGCTGGCCTTCCTGGTGCTGACCTCGGCGACCTTCAGCCTGTTTGGCTTCCTCACGGGCATCTGGGCCGACGGCTTCGAGAAGCTGTCGATCATCCCGATGCTGGTGATCACGCCGCTGACCTTCCTGGGCGGCAGCTTCTATTCGATCAGCATGCTGCCGCCGGTCTGGCAGAAGATCGCCCTGTTCAACCCGGTGGTCTATCTGGTGAGCGGCTTCCGCTGGAGCTTCTACGGGGTCTCCGACGTGGACGTGGGCATCAGCCTGGCCGCCACCCTGGGCTTCCTCGCCGTCTGCCTGGCGGCGGTCTGGTGGATCTTCCGCACCGGCTGGCGCCTGAAGACCTGAGCGGATGAGGAACGTCCTCTTCGTGTGCTCGGCCAACCGGCTCCGAAGCCCGACTGCCGAGCAGGTCTTCGCAGACTACCGCGGCATCGAGGTCGCCTCGGCGGGACTGGACGCCAGTTGCGGGAACCCGGTCTCGTCCGAGGCTCTCGAATGGGCGGACATCGTGTTCGTGATGGAGCGCGCCCACAGGAACAAACTCTCCAAGCGGTTCAAAGAACACCTGAAGAAAGCCAGGGTGATCTGCCTGAACATTCCGGACGAGTACGAATTGATGGACCCGCAACTGGTCGCCCTACTGAAGGCGCGGGTCACCCCGCACCTACCCTAGGCTACTCGTCCTCCTCGAAGCGGCCCTGAACCAGGGCCGTGAGCGCCTCGATGGCTTCGGCGGCCTGAGGCCCCTCCGCTTCGATGTCGATGCAGCAGCCGGGGCTGGCGGCGAGCATCATCAGGCCCATGATCGAACGGGCGTCGACGGTCTGGCCGTCTTTGGTGACCCGGACCTCCGCGTCGTAAGTGGCCGCCATCTTCACGAACTTGGCCGAGGCGCGCGCATGCAGGCCGCGCTTGTTGATGATCTCGACGGTGCGGGAGACCTGTTCGCTCACTTTTCCCCAGCGAGCACGTAGGAGGCGACGGAGATGTACTTGCGGCCGGCCTCCTGGGCGCAGGCCACGGCGTCCTCGAGAGTCTGGCGACTGCGCACGGAGGCAAGCTTGATCAGCATCGGCAGGTTCAGCCCGGCGATCACCTCGGCGCGGGTCTGCTCCATCACCGAGATGGCGAGGTTGGAGGGGGTGCCGCCAAACATGTCCGTCAGCAGGATCACGCCGGAGCCGGTCTCGACCCGGGCGCAGGCCTCGAGGATGTCCTTGCGGCGGCGTTCCATGTCGTCCTCGGGCCCGATGCAGATGGACTCGACCGCAGCCTGCGGCCCCACCACGTGCTCCATGGCGAAGACGAACTCCTCCGCCAGCCGCCCGTGCGTCACGATCACGAGCCCGATCATGCGAACTGTCTCAAGGGGGATCCCCACCCGGCCCGCAACATCCCGCGGGCGGGCCTAAATACGCCTGTTGGCCGCCCCGTCAAAGCGTGCGAGCGCGTGACTCAGTTTCGCAGGCGCGGAGGGCTCGCGGGGATCGAGATCGATCGCCGGCAGGGTGACGTCCAGGATGGTCTCGGTCCGGGGATCGGGGAGGCGCTCAGGCGCGGCGCAGCGGACCACCAGCGCCACTTCGCACAGGGGCAGGGGGTCGAGCCGGACGACGTCCAGCCCGCGCACCTCCAGGAGGCCGGCGAGCGTGTCGGGCGCGCGGCCGAACAGGCGGCCGCCCGAAGTCCAGAGCACCACCCGGTCGTCGGCGACGAGGCGGTATCCGAGGGACAGCGCCCGGATCGCCAGGTCGCTCTTGCCCGCGCCGGACGGGCCTTGGATCAGCACGCCGCGCCATGAGCCATTCGCGCGCGCCGCGATGAGACCGGCGTGGCGGATCATGTACCGGCGGCGGGCAGGACGAGGATGAAGCTGGCGCCCACGATCTTGCCCCCCCGATCCACCCGGTTCGCGGCTCGCAGGGTGCCGCCGTGCGCCTCTGCGATTTGCCGGGCGATGGAGAGCCCCAGGCCCGAGTTGCCCCCGAACGCCGCGCCCTTGGGCCGCGAGGTGTAGAACCGCTCGAAGACGGTCTCCAGGTTCTCCGGCGGGATGCCGGGGCCCTCGTCGGAGACGGTGGCCACCACCTCGTCGCGATGGCGGGCGAGCGCCACCACCACCTCCTTGTCGGCGGGCGAGAAGGAGCGGGCGTTGTCGATGAGGTTGCGGAAGATCTGCGACAGCGGGCCCTCGCGGCCGTTCACCGTCATCGGCATCATGCCGCCGGAGCTCTCCAGGCGCACCCCCACCTCGCCGGGCTTCATCGTCGCCTGGTACAGCGCCACCACGTCGGTCATCAGCCGCTCTAGGTCGATGGGCTTGGGCGAGTCGCGGGAGAGCTCGGCGTCCAGGCGCGAGGCGTTGGAGATGTCGGTGACCAGCCGGTCCAGGCGCTGCACGTCGTTCTTCAAGATCTTCAGCAGCCGGTCGCGGGCGGCGGCGTCCTTCACCAGGTCCAGGGTCTCGACGGCGGAGCGGAGCGAAGTCAGCGGATTGCGGATCTCGTGCGCCACGTCGGCGGCGAAGCGCTCGATGGCGTCCATCCGCTCGGAGAGCGCATGGGTCATGTCCTGCAGCGATCGGGTGAGGTCTCCGAGCTCGTCCTCGCGGCCCGCCAGGTCGGGCAGGCTGATGGCCCGGGCGCGCGACATGCGCACCCGGTCGGCGGCGCGGGCGAGCCTGAGCACCGGCTGGGCCACCAGGGTGTTCAGCAGCAGGCTCGACAGCAAGGTCACCCCGATGGCGATCAGGATGAAGGGGATCAGGGCCATGCGCTCGCGGGCGATGATCTCGTCCACGTCGCGGGCTTCGAGCGTCAGCACTCCCAGCACCGCCTGCACGTGCTGGATGGGGATGGAGACCGAGACCACCCGCTCGCCGTCGTCGCCGCGGCGCATCCCCGTCGGCCGGCCGCCGCGCATGGCGGCCTGCACCTCCTCGGCCAGCTCCTTGCGGGCGTCGGCGGGCGTGGGCTTGCCCCGGCCGGGCAGGTCCAGCTTCAGAGCGCCCTGCTCCTCGCGCGGGCGGGCCGGCGGCAGCTCGCGCTGCTCGACGCGGTCGGCGACCCAGTCGGAGTCGGCGATCACCCGCCCCTCCTTGTCGAACAGGCGCGCGCGCTGGTTCTGCGGGTTGGCGAGCATCTGCAGCAGCAGGCTCGCGTAGGTCGCATCCATCGCCGGCTCCGGCTCGCCAACCGTGGCGGCCTGGTCGATGATGGTGGCGATCAGCTCCCCTTGCGTAGTCAGGCTGTCGATCCGCGCCTCCACCAGGCCGCGGCGCAGCTCGTTGAGGATCAGGGCCCCGCTGATCAGGATCGCCAGGCCAAGCACATTCAGCGCGATGATCAGCCGGCCCAGCCGCGTGCCCGGCAGGCGCAGCCTCAGGCCGCGCCGCTCCCCCCGCTCGGACGGCCGCTCGGCCGCGGCGGGCTCAGCTCTCGCGGTATCGGTAGCCGACGCCATAGAGGGTTTCGATAGCGTCGAACTCGGGGTCCACGTCCCTGAACTTCTTGCGCATGCGCTTGATGTGGCTGTCGATGGTGCGGTCGTCGACATAGACCTGGTCGTCGTAGGCCGCGTCCATGAGGTTGTCGCGGCTCTTTACGAAGCCGGGCCGCTGGGCGAGCGACTGCAGCAGCAGGAACTCGGTGACCGTCAGCTTCACAGGCCGGCCTTCCCACAGACAGTCGTGGCGGGCGGGGTCCAGGGTGAGCTTGCCCCGTTTTATGGCGCGCGAGCCTTCGGCGCCTGCGACCGCAGGCGCCCCGGGGACCGGCTCCTCGCCGTCGATCCCGGCCCGCCGCAGCACGGCCTTCACCCGCTCGATGAGCAGGCGCTGGCTGAACGGCTTGTGGATGTAGTCGTCGGCGCCCAGGTTGAAGCCGAGGATCTCGTCGATCTCCTCGTCCTTGGACGTCAGGATGATCACCGGCAGGTCGGAGGTCCGGCGCAGGCGGCGCAGCACCTCCATCCCGTCCATCCGCGGCATCTTCACGTCGAGGATGGCGAGGTCCGGCGGATCGTTCTCCAGCGCCGCCAGACCAGCCGCGCCGTCGTAGTAGGCCTTGATTGTGTGGCCGTGGCTCTCAAGGGCGAGGCTCACGGACGTGACGATGTTCTCGTCGTCGTCCACCAGGGTGATCTTGGCCATCGGGGTTTCGAAGTCTCCTCCGGAAGAAGGGTCAAGCTAGTCGTCGCCGTCCGTGGCCTCAATGGGGCGACCGCCTACGACCCCGCCGCGAGGCAACGCGCCCTTAAGTTGTTTGGGGCACAGTTCCGCGGCTCTCCAGGGGAAGTAAATGGATAACGGGCGCGTACATTTCGAGGTTTTTGTCCGGAAAAATCCCTCTTCGCCCTGGAAGCTGGAGATGGCCACCGACAGGCGTGACCTGGCGGTCAGCACCGCCGAGGAGCTCCTGAAGGAGGGCCAGGTCGCCTCCGCCAAGGTGACCAAGGAGACCCTGGACATCGAGACAGGCGAGTTCGCCACCGTCACCGTCTTCCGCGGCGGCGCCGAAGAAGCCCCCAAGAAGCGCCGCGCCACCGAAATGCCGGCGGAGCCCCTCTGCGTCACGGCGGAGGACCTCTATTCGATCCATGCGCGGACCCGCATCGGCGAGTTGCTCGAGGACTGGCTGATGCGCAAGAAGGCGACGCCCTTCGAGCTGCTGCACCGCCCGGACCTCGTGGAGCAGCTGGAAGCCGCGGGCAGCGAGCTGCAACACGCCGTCCAGAAGGTCGCGGTTCCGGAAGCCACGGCGCGCGGCCTTAACACCCACGAGCTTATGCGCGTGTTCCACCGGCTCGTGGACCGCGCCATCGACCGCCTGCGCTCCAGCCACAAGAAGGGGCTGGTCCCCTCGATCCGCCAAACCTCCGACTTCCCGGCCGCCGCCCAGCGGCTCGTCGGCCAGCCCGACGCCGCCTTCCTGCTGGGCTCCGCCGTCGCCGTGGCGATCGCGGACGGCAAGGACTGGACCGAGAAGCTCAACCACCTGCTGGACCTGGCGGACGCTGCGCCCGCCGAGGCCGGCCCTGCCCGCAATCTCGCCATGACCGTGCTGGAGCAGCCGCTGGCCGAAATCCTCGGCTCCCGCGCCGGCCTGGACGGCATCGTCGGCAAGAGCGCCCACCTGGGCGGCTCCCTGGCCGCCCTGACCCGCTTGGCCGCAGCCGAGGCGGTGGAGCTGCTGATCAAGGTCGAGCGCTCGGTGTCGCGCGTGATGCCGGAGTTCTCGCCGGAGGCCCAGCGCCTCGGCAGATGGCTGGCGTCGGAGGACTTTAACGAGGTCCGCACCGCGCTCGGCAAGCGCATCGTGGCCGAGCTGAACGGGCCGCGTCGCCTTTGCCCCGGCGACGCCGAGACCGAGATTCACGTGCTGCGGGCGCTCGCCATGTCGCTGACCGCCGCGGCCGGCAAGCTCCTGGCGGCCGAGGACGTGGCCGCCGCCTTCTCCGTACGCTCCAAGATGCTGATCGCCGGCGATTTCGTGGAAGCCTACCTCGGCCCGGGTAAGACCGCCCGCGAGGAGGCCGAGGCTCTGGTCTGGCTGGCCGAGAATGTCATCGGCGCCGCCAACAAGCGCCACGCGGCCCGCTGGCTGCACGCCGTCATCGTCAACCTGCGCTTCGAGAAGGAGGCGCTCGGCAACCTTGAGACGCCCCCCGTGCGTCTGCAGGGCCTGGCCGCGCTGCACCGCGCCGTCGGCCGCTGCGGCCTGGCGCCGGAGGACTCCGGCCCGGTCCGGGACTACCTGGGCGAGCTGGGCGGCCGCATCGAGGCCGAGGCCCGGCTGATCGCCGCCCTGGCTGCAGCCAGCGCTCCGGCGGTCCAGAAGCTTTCCTACCTGCTCCGCCTCGCCAGCGGCGAGACCGCCCCGCCGGGGCCTGCGGCCGATCGTGCGCGCAACGAGGCGCTGAAGCTGGTCCGCGACGACGGCCTGCGCGCCGAGCTTTCCAAGGACGCCGCCCAGATGGAGGCCGTGCGCGAGCTCATCCATAGCGCCGGCCTGGCGGCCTAGACCCAGATGGACCCGCTCGTCCACTACGAGGTCTTCATTCGCACGAGCCCGACGTCACGTTGGGCCCTGGAGATCGCGACCGATCAGCCGCACATCGCGCTCTCGACGGCCGAGGACCTGGTGAAGAGCGGCCGCGTGGCCGGAGCCATGGTCACCAAGGAGACCTTCAACGAGAAGAACTGCACCTTCCAGTCCGAGACCCTGTTCAAGGAGGCGGTGGAGGGCGCCACGCGCAAGGCGACGCTGGGAGACTGGGACCCACTCTGCGGCAGCCCGGACGACCTCTACACCGATCGCGCCCGCGAGCGCATCGCCGGTCTGATCGAGAGTTGGCTGGCGCGCAACCACGTCACCCCCTTCGAGCTGCTGCACAATGCCGGCGTGGTCGAGCAGCTGGAGGCCGCCAGCACCGAGCTGCAGCACGCCATCCAGAAATTCGCCATCGCCGAGGTGCAGATCCGCGGAGGCGTCACCCACGAGATGATCCGACGGGTGCAGGGCCTGCTGGCCGGGGCCGGCAGCCGGCTGCGGCGCCACGCACAAGCCGGCGTCGTCAAGGCCGAGCCCGGCGGCTTCGGCGCCCTGGCCATCTCGCTGGCTGGCAAGCCCGAGGACGAGTTCCTGCTGGGCCTGTCGGTCGCCGCCGCCAGCGCGGGCGCCGGATCGTGGCGCGAAAAGGCGAAGATCCTGCTCGACCTGCTGCAGGCCGCACCCGTGGAAGGCCCCGGCCGCGACCTGGCCCTGTCCGTCCTCGACCAGCCGCTGGCCGAGATGCTGACCTCCAGCGCCGCCTTACAGGCCCTGGTGGGCGATTGCGACGACCTCGGCGGGGCGCTTATCGCGCTGGCCCGCCTGATCATTCCCGAGGCCGTCGAACAGGCTGCGGAAACCGACCCGCAGATACGCCGCGTCATCCCGCAGCTCTCGGCCGAGGCCGCCCGCCTGGCCGCCCTGCTGACCGCGGACGAGCTCAAGAGGGCCCGCGCCGCGGCCGCGAAGCGGGTGCTCGGCGACCTGCACGGCCACAAGCGGCTGCGGCCGTCCAATGCCGCGGACGAGATCATGGTGCTTCGCGCACTGGCCATGTCGCTGACCGCGGCGGCCGGGGCCCTGCTGCCCGAGGAGGACCTGCTGGCGGCGCTGGGTTCGCGCTCGCGCACCCTGCTCTCCAGCGACTTCCTCGACGCCTACCTGGGCGAAGGCCGCTCGGCCCGGCACGAGGCGGAATCCCTGCTCTGGTTGGCGCAGAACGTCATCGGCACGGCCAACAAGCGGCGCGCCGCGCGTCTCCTGCAAGGTTCGGTCTTCGGCCTGAAGTTCGAGACAGAGACGCTCGCCGCCGCTCAGGGGCCCGCGGCGCAGCTTGCCAGCCTCGCCGCCCTGCAAAGGGCGGTGGCCGCCAGCAGCCTCCCGCGCGCCGACGCCAACGCCATCGAACAGAAGCTGGGGCAGCTCGGCGGCAAGCTGGAGGCCAAGGCCAACCTGGTGGCCGCTCTGGTCCGCTCGAACGTCTCGGCGGTCCAGAAGCTCACCTATCTGCTGCGGCTCGCCGCCGGCGAGACGGCGCCGCTGGGCCTCGCCTCCGACCGCGCCCGCACCGAAGCCATGAAGCTCGTGCGCGAAGACGAGCTCCGCGCCGAGCTTTCACGCGACGAGGGGCAGGTAGCCGTGGTCAGGGACCTGATCCAGCAGGCCGGCCTGGCGGCCTAGAGCCCCAGCGCCTCTTTCAGCGCCGCGACCACCGTCGCCACGTCCTCGTCGGCCATGCCCGGATAGAGCGGCAGGGTCAGGCAGCGCGCGTACCAGGCTTCTGCGCCCGGCAGCTCCAGGGGGCCGTAACGCGCCCTATAGTACGGCTGGCGGTGGACCGGGATGTAGTGGACCTGGCTGCCGACGCCGCGCGCCTTCAAGGCCTCGACCACCTCGAGCCGGGTGCGTCCCGCGGCCTGGAAGTCGATCAGCACGGTCATCAGGTGCAGGACGGGGTCGCTCCAGCCTGGCGAGGCGGCGGGCCTGACCAGCGGCGCCAGCGGCGCCAGCGCGGTTTCGTACCGCTTTGCGATCTCGCGCCGGCGCGCGGCGAACCTCGGGAGCTTGGCCAGCTGCGAGAGGCCTAGCGCGCAGAGGATGTCCGGCAGGCGGTAGTTGAAGCCGGGCTCCGGCATCTCGTACCACCAGGGCTCGCAGCCCTGCGGCCGCACCATGCCGTGGCTGCGCATCACCCTCAGCCGTTCGGCAATCGCCGGATCGCTGGTGGTGACCATTCCACCCTCGCCGGTGGCGATGGTCTTCACCGGGTGGAAGGAGAAGGTCGCCATGGCCGAATGGCGCACATCGCCGACAGTCTCCGTCTGATTGCCGAAAGTCATCGTCGTTCCGAGCGCGTGGGGCGCGTCCTCGACGAGCACGGCCCCGGCGTCGCGGGCGACCCCCGCCAGACCCGGCAAGTCGCAGGCGTCGCCGCGCAGGTGGACCGGCAGAACGGCGCGCACCTTGCCGACACCAGGGCGGCGCAGGGCGTCCCGCAGGGCGTCGGGCGTCATCAGCCCGGTGTCCGGGTCAACGTCGGCGAAGATCACCTCGCCGCCGACGTAGCGAGCGCAGTTGGCCGTCGCCAGGAAGGTGATTGAGGGGACCACCACGTGCTCGTCCGGCTGCAGGTCGAGCGCCAGCATGGCCAGGTGCAGGGCCGCGGTGCCGTTGGCGCAGGCCACGGCGTGCTTGGCCCCCACCGCCTCCGCGAAGGCGGCTTCGAACCGGTCGACCAGCGGCCCGGTGGTGAGGAAGTCCGCCTGCAGCGCCTCGGCCACCGCCGCGATGTCGTCGGCCTCGATGAGCTGTCGGCCGTAGGGGATCATGCGTCGCTGGCGCGGCGGCGGCGCTGCACCGGGGCCGCCTCGCCCAGCAGCTTCAGCAGTCCCTCGCCCGAGAGCCACTCGTCGTTGGTGTCCGACGCGTAGGAGAAGCCCTCCGGCAGCGGCTTGCCGTCCAGGTGCTCGCGCGCGTACTCGGCGAACGCCGGCTCGATGGCGTAGCGGTCGCCGAGGTCCACGGTTGTGCGCGCGTCGTCGGCCGAGATCATCATCTCGTGCAGCTTCTCGCCGGGGCGGATGCCGATCACCTTGATCCGGCACCCCGGCGCCATGGCCTCGGCGAGGTCGGTCATCCGCATGGAGGGGATCTTCGGCACGAAGATCTCGCCGCCGCGCATAATCGACAGCGACGACAGCACGAACTCCACGCCCTGGTTCAGGGTGATCCAGAACCGCGTCATCCGCTCGTCGGTGATCGGCAGCTCCGTCACGCCCTTGGCGATCAGCCGCTGGTAGAGCGGGGCGACGGAGCCCCTCGAGCCCACCACGTTGCCGTAGCGGACCACGGCGAAGCGGGTGCCGATGTCGCCGGAGAGGTTGTTGGCCGCCACGAAGGTCTTGTCGGAGGCGAGCTTCGTGGCGCCGTAGAGGTTGATCGGGTTGCAGGCCTTGTCGGTGGAGAGCGCCACCACCTGCTTCACCCGATTGTTCAGGGCCGCCCAGACCACGTTCTCGGCGCCCATGATGTTGGTGTGGATGCACTCCGATGGGTTGTACTCGGCGGC
The DNA here is from genome assembly GCF_036563285.1 of Phenylobacterium sp. Lineage (GTDB taxonomy): Bacteria > Pseudomonadota > Alphaproteobacteria > Caulobacterales > Caulobacteraceae > Phenylobacterium. The sequence goes on along the minus strand of NZ_DATCMR010000011.1, from coordinate 715,543 downwards.
CGGCACCTGCTTCAGGGCCGCGGCATGGATGACGATGTCGACGCCGCGCAGCGCCAGGGTCAGCCGCTCGCGGTCGCGCACGTCCCCCAGGAAGAACCGCATGTGCGAGAGCGCGTCGCCGCCGAACCGCTCGGCGAGGTCCATCTGCATCTCGCTCTGCTTCAGCTCGTCGCGGGAATAGACGATCAGCTTCCGCGGCTTGGCGCGGCAGAGAACGGTTTCGACGAAACGGCGGCCGAACGAGCCGGTGCCGCCGGTGACCAGCACCACCTTGCCGTCGAGGTCGAGTTTAGTCGGGGCGAATCTCATCTGGAGGGCAGTGTCGGCCGTCGGACGTAAAGAGAGCGCTAACCATGTTTGGGCAGTCTTGCCGCATGGACCGCCGCCTGTTCCTGGCCTTCGCCATGGCCGCCCTGCCCGCGCTCGCCCACGCCTGGGGCGGCGAGGACCCGAAGAAGCGCGGCGGCGGCTCGAGCTACCTGGTCGTCCAGACCCTGGTCGGCACGACCATGAAGGGCGCCAAGCGGGGCGTGCTGACGGTGGAGTGCGGCCTCGACGTCCAGGACGGCAATCTGCGCGAGCGGGTGAAGCAGTCCATGCCCAGGCTCCGCTCGGCCTACGCCAGCACCGTTCAGACGTACGCGGCCGGGCTCACCCCGGGCGTCCCGCCCAACGCCGACTTCCTGGCCCGCACACTGCAGAAGGACACCGACGCCGTCCTCGGCCGGCCCGGCGCGAAGCTGCTGGTCGGCGCGATCCTGGTGAACTAGCGCCTCACATCGCGCTGATGCCGCCGTCGAGCTTCAGCTCGGCGCCGGTCATGAACTTGCTCTCGTCGGAGGCGAGGTAGAGGACCGCGTTGGCGATATCGTCGGGCTCGCCGATGTGCCCGAGCGGGATCTGCCGGGCGAGCTTGGCGTCGGCCACTTCCTTGCCGAACTGCTGGCGCAGCGGGTCGAGGATCGGCGTGTCGATGAAGGTCGGGTGGATCGAGTTCGACCGGATGTCGAGGCCCTGCTTGGCGCAGTGCAGCGCGATGCCCTTCGAGAGCAGCCACACCGCGGCTTTCGAGGCGTTGTAGGCCGGCGAGTTGTGGGCGGCGATCAGGCCCGCGATCGAGCTGATGTTGATGATCGAGCCGGGCTGGTTCTGGCGCAGGTACTTGAGCGCGTACTTGGTCCCGAGGAAGACGGAGTCCTCGTTCACGGCCTGCACGAGCTTCCAGTCCTCGTAGCTGAGCTGCTCGATGTTGCCGCCGCGGCTGATGCCCGCGTTGTTCACCAGGACCGAGATGCCGCCCATGGCCGCGTCGGCCTCCTCCAGGGCGAAGATCCACTGGTCTTCCTTGGTGACGTCGAGCGGGAAGGCGAACGCGGTCCCCGCCCCGTGCGCGGCGTCGATCTCGGCGGCGACGGCCCTGGCGCCCTCGTGGTTGATGTCGCCGATGGAGACCTTGGCGCCCTCCGCCGCCAGCTTGCGCGCCATGGCGGCGCCCAGACCCTGGGCCCCGCCGGAGATGAAAGCCTTCTTGCCCGCGACCCGTCCTGCCATCCGATCCTCCCTCAGCCTCCCGCCGCCTCGTCCATGAAGCTCGCCAGCGTGACGTCCAGCTCGGTCACCCCGTCGGCGTCGTGGGTGGCGAGCGTCACCTCGACCCGATTGTAGACGTTGAACCATTCCGGATGGTGGTCGAGCTTCTCGGCCATCAGGGCGACGCGCGTCATGAAGCCGAAGGCGGCGTTGAAATCCTTGAAGCGGTAGCTGCGGGCGATCGCATCGCGGCCGCCCTCCACATTGGTCCAGCCGGGGAGCCGCGCAAGCGCCGCTTCGGCGCCGATCTTCTGCGGCCGGCTCATGCGCCAGCCTCGGCGTCGAAGGTCAGGCCCGTGGCGGCGGAGAGCTCGGCGAGCGTCTGGTCGACATCGACCACCTTGATGGCCTTCATACCCAGCTGGGCGGCCGGCTTGCAGTTGATGCCGAGGTCGTCGAGGTAGACGCAGGCGGCGGGCTCCACGGCCAGCAGCTCGCACATCATTATGTAAATGCGCGGGTCCGGCTTGCGGACGCCAGCCTTGCTGCTCTCGATGACGGCGTCGAAGTAGGGCAGCACCTGGCCCATGGCGCCGGCCGCCTGCTGGACCTCGTTCTGGCCGGGGCTGTGCATCGAGACCACGTTGTTGGTGATGCAGCCAACCTTGAAGCCTGCCGCCTTGCAGGCCTTCAGCGCGGCGACCATCCGCGGCCGCAGCTCCCCCGACAGCTTCGGCAGGACATCGGCGCCGCGGATGCCGAAGCCCAACGCCGTGGACTCCTCGAGGAACAGCTGGTCGAAGCGCTCCGGGTCGATCTCGTTGCGCTCGAAGAGGGCCCAGGCGTTGTCGTGGTGGTTCGTCGCGTTCACCCGGCGGATGTGGTCCTTCGGCGCGCCGAGCTCCGCCTCCAGACGATTGAAGGCCTCGAACGGCGAGGAGGTGAAGACCCCGCCGAAATCCCAGATCACCGCCTCGACCGCCATCGCGCACTCCGAACCTGCGGCCGCGGACGCTAGAGACGCCGGCCGGAGCGTGCAAGTAAGGGCGCGATGCTGCCCCACAGGCTTCCCCGTCCCCTGCGCCTGGCGCTCTATGCGCTGGCCAGCGCCGTGCTGCTCTACATCTGCCTGGCGCCCACTGACGCGCTTCCCCAGCCGAACCTCAGCGACAAGGTGGAGCATGCGGCCGGCTGGTTCGTCCTGACGGCCCTGGGCCTCACGCTGAGCCCGAGGCGGCCGCGGGCGATCGCCGCCTACAGCCTCGGGCTGGCGCTGGCGATCGAGATGCTGCAGGCGATCATGCCGCTCGGCCGCAACGGCGACTGGCGCGACTTCGTCGCCGACGCCATCGGGGTGGCCGCCGCCTTCCTGGCCGCTGCAGCGGTCCGGGCCATCCTGGGGTCGCGGATTCCATGAGCCCTCCGCCCTTCATCTTCCTCGCCACGCCCTGCCATGGCGGTCAGGTGGCGATCCACTACCTGCGCTCGACACTGGGCCTGCAGGGCGCCTGCCGCGCCCGCGGGGTTGGCCTGCACGTGGAACTGCTGGACAACGACCCGCTGGTGGTCCGCGCCCGCAGCCGGCTCGCCGCCCGCTTCCTCGCCCACCCGCACGCCACCCATCTGCTGTTCTGCGACGCCGACATCGGCTTCGGCCCGGAGAACGCCTTTCGGCTGCTGGACAGCGGCAAGGACGTCGCCGCCGCCGTCTGTCCCGTGAAGCACATCGACTGGGAGAAGGTTCGAGCCGCGGCGCAGGGCGGGGCCGCCGACCTGATGGCTGCGGGTCTCGGCTACGTGGTCGGCTTCCTGCCGACGCGGGACAATTCGGTGGAGATCGAGGATGGCCTGGCGAAGGTAGCCTACGGCGGCACCGGGTTCCTGATGATCCGCCGGGAGGCGCTGGAGCGGGTGGTCGAGGCTCATCCCGAGCTGATGACGCATATCGGCGACGTGGAGCCCGCGACACCGACGGTCCCGATGGTGTTCGAGACCATGGTCGAGCCCGAGACCGGCCGATATCTCTCGGAGGACTACGCCTTCTGCCGCCGCTGGCGCGACCTTGGCGGAGAGATCTGGGCCGACGTTGAGGCCAGGCTCACCCACGTCGGGCTCGCGGCCTACGAGGGGCAGCTCAAGGCGCGGCTGAGGCCCGCCTGACTACTCCGCCGGCGCCGTCGCGGCCACGTGACCTCCACCCTCACGCCGCGCGGCCAGCGCAGCGCGGGTAGCCTCGTAGCTCTGCCGACTGATGTTGTACTTGGCGTAGAAGATGATCGCGAAGAACCCCGGGATCATCGCCACGGCGCTGTCCGCCCAGGCGAGGTTGGTGAGGGTCTCCGGCGGGATACTACCGGGCTTGGCCTTCTCCGGAAAGGCGATCACCGACAGCACGACCCCGACCAGCGCCGTGCCGACCGCCTGATCGATCTTCGCCGCCAGGGCGCGGGTGGAGTAGAGGACGCCCTCCTGCCGGTGGCCGAACCTCAGCTCGTTCTCGTCGGCAATGTCGGCGAGCGCCGAGGTGGTGCTGATCTGCAGCACGCTGATCGCGCCGTACTGCACGGCGGCGAATGCGATGAGGATCCACAACAGACCGGGGGTCTCGGGCGTCAGGATGCCGGCGATCCCCAAGAACAGCGGGATGGGGGGAACGATGGTGTAGGCGGCGACGGCCCAGATGATCGTCCGCTTCTTGTCGATCTTCCCGTGCAGACGGGGCGCGATCAGGAAGGCGGTCGCGTAGCCCACGAAGCTGCCGAGTATGAACAGGCTGATCTCGTTGGAGTTCAGGCCCCAGTAGAAGGTGTAGACGAACAGGCGCATGCCTTCGCGCAGCCCGATCATCATCATCAGGAAGAAGTAGCCGATCAGCAGCCAGACGTAGTTGATGTTCCGCAGCGCCTTCCAGACGTCGCGGATGAACTCCCTGGGGCTGAAGCCGGGGTGGTCGGCGGCCGGCTTGGGCAGCAACGGGATACGGTCCTTGGTGAACCAGGCCGAGGCGAACAGGATGACCAGCGCGGCCGCGGAAATCGCGAAGGCGAAGCTGGGATAGGGGTCCGGATTGAGGACGCCGCGGGGGAATTCCGGCGTGGCCTTGAAGAAGATTCGCAGGGCGAGGAAGGTCGTGAGCGCCCCGCCGGCCCAGTAGAAGAAGCTGTTGTAGGCCATCACCTTGGACCGCTCGGTGTAGTGCGGCGACAGCTCGCCGCCGAGCGCCAGGTGCGGCGTGTGGAAGAAGGTCATCGCCTGGCGCAGCAGGATCACCGCGCCGGCCAGCCAGATCGCCAATCCCGTCTCTCCCAGCCCCTTCGGCGGCGCGAAGATGGCGAAAAGGCAGAGCGCCACCGGCAAGGGCGCGAAGTACATGTAGACGTGGCGCCGCCCCCATTTTGAGCGGGTGCGGTCCGACAGCGAGCCCACGACCGGGTCGGAAAGGGCGTCGAAGAACAGGCTGGCCGAGAGCGCAAGCGTCACCCATCCGGCGGGGACCCCCAGCACCTGGTTGTAGAAGAGCAGGGCGAAGCTCGACACGGAGTAGAGCGCGAGCGACTCGGCCGCACTGCCGATACCGAACGCGAGCTTGGTGCGCAGCGGCAGGCGCTCGGCGGGCGCCGCGGGGCTTTTAGCCACCATCCTGTTCCTCCCAAATGCGCTCTCGAGGGCGCTTGGGGACGAAGCGAGCCCTAACGCCGGGGAAGCGTCAAGGGATGGTGTCTTTCAGGCCTGCAACGCGGAGGAGGACCGCTGGCGCACCCGACACGATTCGAACGTGTGACCTTTGCCTTCGGAGGGCAACGCTCTATCCAGCTGAGCTACGGGTGCCTTCAGCGGACCGTGTCTCTAGCGGAAACGGCCGCGGGCCGCAAACGGCGCGGCGGATTTCACGCGGGCAATCAGCGCGGAAGCCTGCGCGGCTAGCTTCCGCCGCAAATCTCGGCCATCGAAAGGCCGGTATGTATCTGGGGAAGCGTCGATGAAGTCTTGGGTTCGTTGGGCGGCCGGCGGCGGCGGCGTTGCGGCGGTCGCGGCCTCTGTGGTGGTGGCGGGCGCGGTTTTGGGCGGCCAGGCCCAGGCCCAGGCGACCGACGATCCGGGCAAGGCCGTCTACGATCAGTACTGCGCCTCGTGCCACAACAACCCCGAACCCGGCAGCCGCGCGGCGCCCGTCGCGGGCCTGCGCCGGATGAGCGTCCAGACCATCACCACGGCGCTGACCTCCGGCGTCATGAAGCCCATCGGCGACCAGCTCGACCGGCGCCAGATCCAGGCCGTCGCCAACTACCTCGCCGCCCCGGCCGGGCCGCAGGGCACGGGCTGGATCGACGACAACCGCTGCTCCGCCGACCGCGCCAAGGTGGACTTGTCCGCCAAGCCGGCCCAGATCGGCTACGGAGTCGACCACGACAACTCCCGGCGGATGACCGCCGCCCAGGCGGGCCTCAAGACCGCCGACGTCGCCAAGCTGGAAGTGGCGTGGGCCTTCGCCATTCCGGGTGCGTCGGGCCTGCGCGGCCAGGGCGTGGTGGTGGGGAACACTCTCTTCTATCCGGCCGGCCAGGCGAGCCACGTGCTGGCGCTGGACACCAAGACCGGCTGCGTGAAATGGGCGACGCGGACCCCGGCGCAGATCCGCGCCAGCCTCACCTATGGCCGGCTCGGCCCGAACGGGCCCATGGCGCTGGTGGGCGGCGACTCCAGCGGCCAGCTGACGGCGCTCGACGCCCAGACCGGCAAGATCCTCTGGCGGGCCGATCCGCGGCACGACAAGCAGGTGCCGCTCTCGGGCACGCCGCTGTTCGCGGGCGACAAGATTCTGGTCCCGATTTCGGCGTCGGACGTGAGCCTCGCCATGCGCGCCGGCTACGCGTGCTGCAAGACCCACGGGGCGCTCGCCGCGGTGAGCGCGGCCGACGGCAAGCTGCTGTGGACCTGGCACACGATGGAGGACGCCAAGCCGCTCGGCCGCAAGAACTCGGCCGGCGTGGAGATGTTCGGCCCCTCCGGCGCGCCAATCTGGTCCAGCCCCTCGGTCGACCTGAAGAAGGGCGTGGCCTACACCTCCACCGGGGAGAACACCTCTCCGCCGGGGACCAACACCTCCGACGCCTTGGTGGCCGTCGACCTGGCCACCGGCCGGCAGAAGTGGGTGTTCCAGGCGCTCGCCAACGACATCTGGCACATGGCCTGCCCGGTCGGCGCGCCCAGGCCGGGGCAGACGGTGAACCCCAACTGCTTCTTCGCCGGCGAGGGCAGCGTGCTGCTCGACCACGACTTCGGCGGCGGGCCCGTGATCTGGCGGGGGCGTGGACGGGAGCTGATCCTCGGCGGGCAGAAGTCCGGCGACGTCTGGGCCGTCAACGCGGCCAACGGCAAGCTCGTCTGGCACAGGAAGTACGGCGAGGGCACCCCCCTGGGCGGCGTCCACTGGGGCATCGCCACCGACGGGGTGCGGGTCTTCGCCCCGATCGCCGACCCGAACGTTCCGGCCGAGAAGACCGCGGCGGGCATGTACGCCATCGATGTCGCGACCGGCAAAGAGGTCTGGCGCTGGAAGGCCCAGGCCGACTGCGCGAACGACCGCCAGAAGCGCGCGCCGGTCTGCGCCAACCGCTACGGCATCTCCGCGCCGCCGCTGGTGATCGACGGGGCGGTCGTGGCCGGCTCGCTGGACGGGAAGCTGTGGGTGTTCGACGCCGCCACGGGCAAGGTGCTGGCCGTGCACGACACCACCGGCGAGCACAGGACGGTCAACAAGGTCCCCGGCAAGGGCGGCACCATCGACGCGGCCGGCCCGTTCGCCGGCGACGGCATGGTGTTCGTCAGCTCCGGCTACGGCTCGTTCGGGCAGATTCCGGGCAACACGCTGATCGCCTACCGGCCGAAGCGCTGATCTCCCTTCCCTGAAGGGGAGGGCCGGGTGAGGAAGTGTGGGGCAGGAACTGGAGGCGGCGCTTGAACGCGACTCCCCCTCCCTGACCGCTTCCGGGTCTATCGCTCCCGAGAAGGGAGGGAGACGGCGCCGCTTAGGCCCCTGTGACTTCTTCCCAGAAGCGCTTGGCCTTGCCGAGGAAGCTGGCGGACTTGGGGTGCTGCTGTTCGGAGCAGCCGTCGGCGAATTCGCGCAGAAGCTCCTTCTGGCGGGCGGTGAGCCGGGTGGGCGTCTCGACGAACAGCTCGACGACCAGGTCGCCGCGCTCGCGCGAACGCAAGGACGGCATGCCGCGGCCCTTCACGCGCACGGTCTTGCCGGTCTGGGCGCCCTCGGGCACGCGGACCGGGATCTTGCACTCGCCGTCGCAGTTCTCGCCGCCCATCAGGCAGGGCGCGTCGATCTCGCCGCCCAGGGCCGCGATGGCCATGGGAACGGGCACGGTGCAGAGCAGGTCGAGGCCGTCGCGCTCGAAGAGCTCGTGCGGACGCACGGACAGGAAGATGTAGAGGTCCCCGCGCGGGCCGCTGCGGGCGCCGGAATCGCCCTCGCCGGCCAAGCGGATGCGGGCGCCGTCGTCGACGCCGGCCGGGATGCGCACCGACAGCGTGCGCTCGCGGCGCACCTGGCCCTGGCCACGGCATTCGGAGCACGGGTCCATGATCATCCGGCCCGAGCCGCCGCAGCGGGGGCAGGCCCGCTCGATGGAGAAGAAGCCCTGGGTGGCGCGCACGCGCCCGGCGCCCTGGCAGGTGGTGCAGGTGGTCGGCGAGGTGCCGGGCTTGGCGCCGGAACCTTCGCAGGCCTCGCAGGTCATAGCCGCCGGGACGGTGATCTCGACCTCGGCGCCTGCATAGGCCTGCTCGAGGGTGATCTCCAGGTCGTAGCGCAGGTCGGCGCCGCGGGCGGGCCCGCGGTTCTGCTGCTGACGGCCGCCGCGGCCGCCGAACATGTCACCGAAGACGTCGCCGAACACCTCATTGAAGATGTCGTGCACGTCGTGGAACTGGGCGCCGCCCGGTCCGCCGCCGCCCATGCCGTTCACGCCGGCATGGCCGAAGCGGTCGTAGGCCGCCCGCTTCTGCGGGTCAGAGAGGACCGAATAGGCCTCGTTGATTTCCTTGAACCGGCCCGCCGCCTCCTCGCAACCGCCGTTGCGGTCGGGGTGGTGGACCATCGCCTGCTTGCGGAACGCCGCCTTCAGGGCTGCGTCGTCGCAGCCGCGTTGAACGCCCAGGATCTCGTAATAGTCCCGCATCGGATCAGACGATCATCACTGACTTGTACTGGAGGTGGGATGGCCCCCGCCCGGCTGCAAGGTTTGTGACCGAGCGAGCGGGGGCCTCTAGTACCGCGAAGACGGCGGCGACGACCCCGATGGCGTCTTCGCATCTGAGGTGCGAGGTCGCCATGGGGCGGGTTGTCACGCCGACTTCTTCTCGTCGCCGTTCACTTCCTCGAATTCGGCGTCGACGACGTCGTCCGAAGAGGCGTCGGCCTGGCCTTCGGCACCCTGGTCCTCCGTGGACCCGGAGTCCTGCTGGGCCTTGTACATGGCTTCGCCCAGCTTCATCGAAGCCTGGATCAGGGCCTGGGTCTTCGCCGAGATGGCGTCGGCGTCGTCCAGCTCCGTCGCCTTCTTCAGGTCGTCGAGCGCGCCTTGGATGTCGGCGCGCTCGGTCTCGCCGACCTTGTCGCCGTGGTCCTTGAGCGCCCGCTCGGCGGTGTGTATCGCCGAATCCGCCTGGTTGCGGGCGTCGACCAGGGCCTTGCGCTTCTCGTCCTCGGCCCGATTGGACTCCGCCTCGCGGACCATGGCCTCGATGTCGCTGTCCGAGAGGCCGCCGTTGGCCTGGATGCGGATCGACTGCTCCTTGGAGGTCGCCTTGTCGCGGGCCGAGACGTTGACGATGCCGTTGGCGTCGATGTCGAAGGTGACCTCGACCTGCGGCACGCCCCGCGGGGCCGGGGGGATGCCCACCAGGTCGAACTGGCCCAGCATCTTGTTGTCCGCCGCCATGGGGCGCTCGCCCTGGAAGACCCGGATCGTCACGGCCGACTGGTTGTCGTCCGCGGTCGAGAAGGTCTGGGAGCGCTTGGTCGGGATTGTCGTGTTGCGCTCGATCAGCGGGGTGAACACGCCGCCCAGCGTCTCGATGCCGAGGGTCAGGGGGGTCACGTCGAGCAGCAGCACGTCCTTGACGTCGCCCTGCAGCACGCCGGCCTGGACCGCGGCGCCCAGCGCCACGACCTCGTCCGGGTTCACGCCGGTGTGCGGCTCGCGGCCGAAGAACGCCTTCACGGTTTCGACGACCTTGGGCATGCGGGTCATGCCGCCGACCAGGATCACCTCGTCGATGTCGGTCTTCTTCAGGCCGGCGTCCTTCAGCGCCTGCTCGCAGGGGCCGATCGTCTTGGCGATCAGGTCTTCGACCAGGGCTTCCAGCTTGGCGCGCGACAGCTTGATGTTGAGGTGCAGCGGGCCGGACGCGTTCATAGAGATGAAGGGCAGGTTCACCTCGTACTGGGTGGTGAAGCTGAGTTCCTTCTTGGCCTTCTCGCCCTCTTCCTTGAGGCGCTGGAGGGCCAGCTTGTCCTTGCGCAGGTCGACGCCCTGCTCCTTCTTGAACTCGTCGGCCAGGTAGTCGACGACGCGCATGTCGAAGTCCTCGCCGCCGAGGAAGGTGTCCCCGTTGGTGGACTTCACCTCGAACACGCCGTCACCGATCTCGAGGATCGAGACGTCGAAGGTGCCGCCGCCCAGGTCGTAGACCGCGATCTTCTTGCCGTCGTTCTTGTCGAGCCCGTAGGCCAGCGCCGCGGCGGTCGGCTCGTTGATGATCCGCAGGACCTCGAGGCCGGCGATCTTGCCGGCGTCCTTGGTGGCCTGGCGCTGGGCGTCGTTGAAGTAGGCCGGGACGGTGATGACCGCCTTCTCGACCTTCTCGCCGAGGTGCTGCTCGGCGGCTTCCTTCATCTTCTGCAGGATGAAGGCCGAGACCTGCTGCGGGGAGTAGTCCTTGCCGTGCGCCTTGACCCAGGCGTCGCCGGTCGGACCCTTGGTGATCTCGTAGGGCACCATGGCGCGGTCCTTCTCGACCATCGGGTCGGAGAAGTTGCGGCCGATCAGGCGCTTGATCGCGAACAGGGTGTTGGAGGGGTTGGTGACCGCCTGGCGCTTGGCCGGCTGGCCGACGAGGCGCTCGCCGTCTTCCATGAAGGCGACCACCGAGGGCGTCGTCCGAGCGCCTTCGGCGTTCTCGATCACCTTCGGCTGCTTGCCGTCCATGATGGCCACGCACGAGTTCGTGGTGCCCAGGTCGATGCCGATGATCTTGCTCATTTAGAGTCTGCTCGCTCCTAGTTGGCGGACGTCTTGGGGAAGCCTTCGAGTGAAGCGCTCATGGTGCGACGTCCCCGTCGATCGAACTTGCGCCGCCTTCCCTCCGGGAAGCCAGCGTCGCCAGCCGATATGGGGAAAGTTCCACACCCTGCAAGGGCGAATGTCCCTAATGCCGGCAAGGACATGACCGCTCAGCCCCGCCGCCAATGGGACTGCGCTCGGGCGTAGAGCTCCGGCGGGTGCGGGGCGCGGCCGCCGCGGGCGGATAGGAAGGCATGCTGCACCACCATGGCCTGCTGCTCGATGTTGAGCCCCGCGAACTCGGCGTCGCCGGTCAGGTCATAGGCGTACGAAGCGTGGCTGTCGCCCGCCTTGACCTTCGACAGGAGCAGGGAGACGCCGTTCTGGGCCTGCCACACATGGGTCAGCTCGTGGACGAAGACGCCCTGCACGGAGAGAGGCGCCTGGCTGAAGTCGAGGGGCGCGTCGGCCGCCGGCCAGACGATCAGGCCGGGGCCGGCCACAAAGGCGCGATTCCAGGCCGGAATAGCAAGGATGCGCACCCGGCCGGCGTCCAGCCCCTCCCCGAACACCTCGGCGGCGAGCGCCTGCTCTCCCGCGGTCAGGCGGCGCAGGCGCATCGGCTTCATGCGGGCCAGGGGCGCGTCCATTCCGCCTCAACGCACGAAAGCCCAAGCTGGGCTTTGCCGTCAGGTCAGAACGGCGGATCTTCGGGGGGCGGCGGAGCCTTCTCGGCCGGGGTCGGCGGGGCCGGTTCCGCGGCGGGAACCGGCGTGGCGGGCGTGACGGTCGTCTCGGCGGCCTTGACCTGCTCGGCCTCCAGCCTGGCCAGCCGCGCAGCTTCGGCCTTGGCCTTGGCGTCCGCCTCCTGCTTGGCCTTCTCTTCCGGGGTCAGCTCCGGCGGGGGCGGCGGGCCCTCGATGCGTTCCTGGCTGAGGGGCGTGGCCTCCATGGCCTGGAGGGCGCCGGCGCCGGACTTGCCCCGCGGACCTTCGCCCGGGAGGCGGCCGGGGGGCGAGGCGTTGTAGAGCGCCAGCGAGAACGAGCTCAGCGCGCCCAGGCCGATCAGCCAGGCGACGGCGCGCAGCATCGGGCGGGGCATCGTCCATTCCATGGCGCGAACCTAATCCGCCCGCCGCCGCGGCGGAAGTGGGAGGCATAGTAAACGCCCATTAACCCGGCCCGCGCGAAAGATGCCTTCAACTGACCCAAACGGAGGCGGCATGGCGCGGGTGGCGCGGAAAACGGGCGTGGAGCTCTTCTGGCACATCGCCGGGCTCGCCTGGGCGCATCCCCATACCGCGCGGCTTCGCGGCGGGGTGCTGACCGCCGCCGGCGTCGCCCTGGCGGTCGCCTTCGCCACCTACAATCCCGCCGACCCCAGCCTGAACGCCGCCAGCGCCGCGGAGCCCGCCAATGCGCTGGGCGGCCCAGGCGCCGTGCTGGCCGATATCGCCGTCCAGTCGCTGGGCCTCGCCTGCGGGGTCGCGGCGCTGTTGATGGTGGTGCTGGGCCTCGCGCGCGTCACCGCCCACGATCCCGACGAGAGCCGCGGACACCTACGTCTGCGCGCCGCGGTCGGCGTGCTCGGCCTCCTGGCGCTGGCGGGCGCCCTGGCCCTGCCGGTCCCGCCCGCCGCCTGGCCGCTCGCTAAGGGCCTGGGCGGCTTCTGGGGCGACGCCCTGCTGCACGGGCTGGCCGGCCTGCTCGCCTATGCCCACGTCCCCTTCGCCAAGGCGATCTCGGGGATCGCCCTGGCCCTCGGCGCGGTCGCGGCCGTGGGCTACGGCCTCGGCCTGTCGCGGCTCGACTTGCGCGGCGCGGCGGACTGGGCGCACGCGGCCCTGCAGCCGAAGCCGAAGCCCGTGGCGAAGCCCGAGCGCGCCGCTCGCGTCGCCCGTCGCGAGCGCGGAGACGGGATCCCCGACGCGGCCTTAGACGCCCAGGAACCTGCGCCGGCCGCGGCCCGCGAGCTAAAGGTCAAGGCGCCCAAGGCGCCGAAGGAAAGCGCCAAGGAGGCCCGCGAGGCGCAGGCCACCTTCGAGTTCGTCCGCCCCGCCTCCGGCTTCCAGTTGCCCGAGCTGTCGATGTTGGCCAAGCCGAAGCCGCGGGCCGCGCAATTCGACGAGGGCGCGCTGCGCCAGAACGCCCAGCTGCTGGAGAGCGTGCTGGCGGAGTTCGGGGTGCGCGGCGCGGTCGACCAGATCCGCCCGGGCCCCGTCGTCACCCTCTACGAGCTGGTCCCCGCCGCCGGCGTAAAGTCGGCCCGGGTCGTGGCGCTCTCCGACGACATCGCGCGGTCCATGAGCGTCGCCGCCTGCCGCGTCTCGGTGGTCCAGGGCCGCAACGCCATCGGCATCGAGCTGCCCAACCAGAAGCGCGAGACGGTCTACCTGCGCGACCTGCTGGCCTCCACCGAGTACGAGCGCGGCGGCCAGACCCTGCCCATGGCGCTGGGCGAGACGATCGGCGGCGAGCCCTACATCGCCGACCTCGCCAAGATGCCCCACCTGCTGATCGCCGGCACCACCGGCTCGGGCAAGTCGGTGGGCGTCAACGCCATGATCCTGTCGATCCTCTACCGCCTCGCGCCCGAGCAGTGCCGGCTGATCATGATCGACCCGAAGATGCTGGAGCTCTCGGTCTACGACGGCATCCCGCACCTGCTGGCGCCCGTCGTCACAGACCCGAAGAAGGCGATCGTCGCCCTGAAGTGGACCGTGCGCGAGATGGAGGACCGCTACCGGCGGATGTCCAAGATCGGCGTGCGCAACGTCGCCTCCTACAACGAGCGCGCCAAGGAGGCCGCGGCCAAGGGCGAGCACTTCGAGCGGACCGTCCAGACCGGCTTCGACGAGGCCGGCCGGCCGATCTACGAGAGCGAGAAGATCACGCCTGAGCCCATGCCCTATCTCGTCGTGGTCATCGACGAGGTGGCCGACCTGATGATGGTCGCCGGCAAGGACATCGAAGGCGCCGTGCAGCGCCTGGCGCAGATGGCGCGGGCCGCCGGCATCCACCTGATCATGGCCACCCAGCGGCCCTCGGTGGACGTGATCACCGGCACCATCAAGGCCAACTTCCCGACCCGGATCAGCTTCCAGGTCACCTCCAAGATCGACAGCCGCACCATCCTGGGCGAGCAGGGCGCCGAGCAGCTGCTGGGCCAGGGCGACCAGCTCTACATGGCCGGCGGCGGCCGCATCACCCGCCTGCACGGGCCCTTCGTCTCCGACGGCGAGGTGGAAGCCGTGGCCAGGTTCCTGCGCGAGCAGGGCCAGCCGCAATACCTCGAGGAGGTCACCGCGGGGGGCGAGGAGGAGGCGGAAGCCGGCGAACTTGGCTTCGGCGGCGACGGCGAGGGCAACGACCTCTACGACCGCGCCGTGGCCGTGGTCACCCGCGACGGCAAGGCGTCGACCAGCTACATCCAGCGCCGGCTGCAGATCGGCTACAACCGCGCCGCCTCGCTCATCGAGCGCATGGAGCAGGAAGGCGTCGTCGGCCCCGCCAACCACGCCGGCAAGCGCGAGATCCTCGTCAGCGCCGCGCCCTAGCGCTTACCGCCGGCCGGCTTGTGGCCCCTGGTCATGGGGTCTGGCTTCTTCGGCAGCCGCCGCGCCCCTTCGGACGCGTAGCGCTCCTGGCTCGACCCCAGTCCCATGCGCCCCGGCTGCTGCTCGCGGATGTTGGACTCGCCGCTCTGGATGCGCGCGATGGCGTCGCGGAGGGCCGCGGCGGTCTCGAAGTCCTGCGCCTCTACGGCCTCGTTCATCCGCCGTTCCAGGTCGGCCAGTATGCTCATGATCTCCGGAACGGCCGCGGAAGCTTCGGCGTTGCAAGCGCCCTGAAGCAGCCCTAATGCCGCCCCCAATGCCGACACGGCCGCTTGCGATGGAGTTTCGATGAGCCTCACCCGCCGCAGCCTGAGCATCGCCCTCGCCGCCAGCGCGTTTGCGCCGTCGGCGCTGGCGCAGAACGCCGCCCTCTCCGCTGACGACAAGGCGCTGGTGGACCGCGCCGTCGCCTACCTGCAAGGGATGACGGAAGCCAAAGGCCGCTTTGTCCAGACCGACGCCCGCGGCCGCAACAGCCAGGGCTCGATCTACCTGAAGCGCCCCGGGAAGGCCCGCTTCGCCTACGACCCGCCCTCCGGTCTGACCGTCGTCTCCGACGGCGCCGCCGTGCTGGTGAAGGACGACCGGCTGAAGACCTTCGACCGCTATCCGTTGGCTTCGACGCCGCTCTCGCTGTTCCTGGCCAAGCAGATCCGCCTCGATCGCGGCGTCTCGGTCACTCGGCTGGCGCGCCACGCCGACGGCTTCACCATCACTGCCCGCGACGGGACCAAGAAGACCGCCGGCCAGATCTCGCTGACCTTCACCAATGCGCCGATGCAGCTCACCGGCTGGGCCGTGGTCGACGCCCAGGGTCGTCAGACGCGGGTCAAGCTCGTCGGCCTGGAGCGCGCCTCCGGCCTCGACGCTGGCCTCTTCACGATGAAGAACCCGTTCCGCCAGACACAGAAGGGGCCGGGCCGGGTGTGACAATCGCGTGACGGTCAAGCGTTAACGAACGACCGCTTTGACATGGGCCGGCGCCTGTAGCCATAATGCCTCATCTCGCCTGAGCGCAGCGTTGCGCTCCAGGCGGGCCGTGCCGGAACCTATCCCCTCCCGGCCGCGGCATGAGAGACCACTGATACGCCCGGGCTTTCTCCAGTGCCCGGGCGTTTCTTTGCCGCGTTCCCAACGCTTGCCCGCCGCCCTATGTGAGCGCCCATGCGCCTTCGGATCTGCACTTGGAACGTCAACTCCGTGCGCCTGCGCCATGAGCAGGCGGCGAAGTTCGTGCGCGAGCATGATCCGGACGTGCTGTGCATGCAGGAGATCAAGTGCCGGGAGGGCGAGTTCCCCCGCGAGGCCTTCGTCGAGATGGGCCTGCCCTACCTGAAGATCGCCGGCCAGAAGGGCTGGCACGGCGTGGCCATCGCCTCGCGCTTCCCCATCGAGGAGGCCCCGGCGCTGCAGGTCTGCCGCGAAGGCCACGCCCGCTGCGTAGGCGGCAAGATCGCGGGCGTCGAGGTCCACAACTTCTACATCCCGGCGGGCGGCGACACGCCCGACCGCGACGCGAACCCGAAGTTCGACCACAAACTCGACTTCTACGAGAAGCTGACGGCCGAGCTGGCCCGCCGCGATCCGCAGGACCCCATCGCCATCGTCGGCGACCTCAACGTGGCGCCCGGCGAGTTCGACGTCTGGAACCACCGCTACATGTCGAAGATCGTCAGCCACACGCCGGTGGAGGTGGAGGCGTTCGGCAAGCTGATGGGCTCGCTGGGCTTCATCGACCTGCTGCGCGAGACCACGCCCGAGCCCCAGAAGCTGGCCTCCTGGTGGAGCTACCGCGCCCAGGACTTCCGCCTCTCCAACCGCGGCCTGCGCCTGGACCACATCCTGGTGACGCCGGGCCTGCGCGACGCCGCTTTCCGCCTGGGTGCGGCGGCCTGCCGCGTCCACGACGACGTCCGCGCCTGGGAACGCCCCAGCGACCACGCCCCCGTGACGGCCGACCTGGTGCTCTAGGGCGCCAGCCGGTACCCGCCCGCTTCAGTCAGCAGCAGCCGCGCGTTGGCAGGGTCGCTCTCGATCTTCTGGCGCAGGCGGTACACGTGGGTCTCGAGCGTGTGGGTCGTCACCCCGGCGTTGTAGCCCCAGACCTCCGCCAGCAGCTCCTCGCGCGAAACCGGCTTCTCGCCGGCGCGGTAGAGGTACTTCAGGATGTTGGTTTCCTTCTCCGTCAGCCGGATCTTCTTCTGGTGATCGTCGACCAGCAGCTTGGCGGCGGGACGGAACTCGTAGGTCCCCAGCCGGAAGACCGCGCCCTCGGAGTGCTCGTGGCTGCGCAGCTGCGCCCGGATGCGGGCCAGCAGGACGGCGAACTTGTAGGGCTTGGTGACATAGTCGTTGGCCCCGGAGTCCAGGCCCTGGACCGTGTCGTCGTCCGTATCCGCCGCGGTCAGCATGATCACCGGCGAGGCCACGCCGCCCTGACGCATGCGCCGGCAGGCCTCGCGGCCGTCCATGTCGGGCAGGTCGACGTCCAGCAGGATGAGGTCGGGCTTCTTGTCCTGGGCCAGGTTCACCCCGTCGCCGGCGGTCGCCGCCTCCAGGGTGATGAAGTCTTCCGCCTGCAGCTGTTCGGCCACCGCGCCGCGAAGGTCCGCGTCATCGTCGACGATGAGGAGGGTCTTACGTTGAGGCATGATTAGAACATGCACCCTATCCTGGCCGCGGGGCAAAGCCCCTTTTTGAGAGTCTGGTCTTGAACTTCGTCGCCACCGCGGACGGACAGCTCGATATCGGAAGCCGCAAGGTGCGCTGCGCCCTGGGTCCGGCAGGCGTTGTTCCGGCCGCGGAGAAGCGCGAAGGCGACGGCGCCTCACCGGCCGGCGTCTGGCCGATCCGCAGGGTGCTTTACCGTCCGGACAAGGGCCCGCCGCCCCAGTCTTACTTCGAGGTCGAGCCGATCTCGGAGGACGACGGCTGGTGCGACGACCCGGCGGACGACGCCTACAACCGTCCGGTCAAGCTGCCGTACCCGTCCAGCGCCGAGCGCCTGTGGCGCGACGACGGCATCTACGACATCGTCGTCATCCTCGGGCACAACGACGACCCGCCGTTCCCGGGGGCCGGCTCGGCCATCTTCCTGCACCTTAACCGGCCGGGCTACACGCCAACCCAGGGCTGCGTGGCCATCGCCCGCGAGGACCTCGAGGAGCTGCTGCGCCACGCCCGCCCGGGCGACGCGGTGGAGATCAGGTCCTAGTCCCGAAGATCGCCGAGCCCACCCGCACGCTGGTGGCCCCGAAGCGGATGGCCGTCTCGAAGTCGTCGCTCATCCCCATGGAGAGCTTCGCAAGGCCGTTGCGCGCGGCGATCTTGGCCAGCAGGGCGAAATGCGGCCCGGGCGGCTCGGCCAGCGGCGGGATGCACATCAGCCCCTCCGGATTGAGGCCGTAGCTCGTTCGGCAGGCGGCGATGAAGCCGTCGGCGTCTGCCGGGAGCACGCCGGCCTTCTGCGCCTCCTCGCCGGTGTTCACCTGCACATAGAGGCGCGGCAGCCGCCCCTGCCGCTGCACCTCCTCGGCCAGCACGCGCGCCAGCTTCTCGCGGTCGAGGCTCTCGATCACGTCGAAAAACCCCACCGCCTCCTTGGCCTTGTTGGTCTGCAAGGGGCCGATCAGGTGCAGGGCGAGCCCGTCGGCTTCGCCCGCCCAGCGCGCCATGGCCTCCTGCACCCGGTTCTCGCCGAACACCGTGTGGCCGGCCGCCAGCACCGGGGCGATCGCCTCCCACGGCTGCTGCTTGGAGACGGCGACGAGGGTGACATCCGCCGGATCTCGGCCGCAGGCTTGCGCCGCGCGGGCGATCCGGGCCACGACGTCGGCATAGGCAGGAGGAGCGGCGGCCATTCCGGTGAGCTTCTGGACCCTGAGGCGGACAGCCGCGCTCTTAAAGCGCCCCGCGTCCGCGCGGAAGCTGCCGCGGCTGCTGTTCTTCACCGATGCGGAGCGGACGCCAAACGCCGAGGCCGTCGCCGCAACCCTGCCGCCCGACAGCGCCGTGGTGTTCCGCGCCTTCGGGGCGGCGGACGCGGAGGCGCAAGCCCGCCGCCTGCTCGCCATCTGCCGCGCCGGCCGCTGCAAGCTGTTGATCGGGGCCGACCACAGCCTTGCCCTTAGGATCGGGGCAGATGGCGTCCACCTGCCCGAGCGCCTGGCGCACCGCGCCCGCGCCGTCCGTCGCCACGGCTGGATCGTCACCGCCGCCGCCCACTCGGAACGCGCCGCGCGCGGGGCGCTCGCCGCGGGTGCGGACGCGGCGGTGGTGTCGGTGATCTTCCCCAGCCGCAGTCCGTCCGCAGCACGCGCCATGGGACCGTTGCGCCTTGCGCGGCTTGCCCGCGGGGTGCCGGGGCAGCTCTATGCTTTGGGAGGAGTCGGCAATGAAACGGCCCGCCGTCTGAAGGACGCGGGCCTTGTGGGACTAGCGGCAGTGGAGGGACTGGCGGGCTCTAGAACTTGAACACCGACTCCAGGCGGACCCGCGGCTGGCCGTCGGCGGGATCGGGCTTCTTCGGGCCGGGGACCACCTTCTGGTCGCCCAGGGCCACCGAGCCGCCGACCCGAAGCGACGGGGTGATGCGGTAGTAGGCGCCGGCCGCCACGTCGTTGGCGGTGGACGGGCGCGCGTCAGACTGGCCGAGGTTGAAGGTCAGGCCCCATTTCCGCAGGCGGGCGTCCCAGGTCAGGGTCTTCGATCCCGTAAGCGAACCCGGGCTATCCTGGCGGACGGTGAAGTCGACCTTTGGCTTCGGCTGCGCGTCGGCCGCCGTCGCGCCGAAAAGCGCGGCCGCGGCGATCAGGAAAGCGATCCGGCGAGCCGACATAACCAACTATATAGCCCCTAAGCCCCGCATTTTGAGTCCTCAGGTGGAGAGCCCATCACGGTTGAGCTCGATTAGAGACCCCCATAACGCGCGGTCAACCGACTCCGTGGCCGCGCCACACCGATGATCTTGCGCCTGTGGCGACAAGGCCACGCGATTCCTGTTTGGCGTAGGCGGGGCCGTTGTTATACAGGCGCCGGCGCGGGGCGGCGCCGTGGCGCGGCGCGCCACGGGGATATCGTTGGAGCTTTACAGAATGCCGTTTGTGCGCAGGTCCTGGTTGCGTGGCGTTTCCTATGGCGTGGTCGCGGCGAGCGTCCTGGCGATGGGTGGGTGCGGCGCCCTGCCGAAGTTCGGCCGCGGCGGGGATCAGCCCAAGTCGTCCTCCGCCAACGCCCCGGCGATCGGCGTCAACGGCTACCTGTGGCGCGCGACGCTGGACACCCTGTCCTTCATGCCGCTGGCCTCGGCCGACCCGTACGGCGGCGTGATCATCACCGACTGGTACTCAAACCCCGAGAAGCCGGACGAGCGCTTCAAGGCCACCGTCTACATCCTGGACTCGCGCCTGCGCGCCGACGGCCTGAACGTCGCCGTCTTCAAGCAGAACCGCGACGGCGGCGGCAACTGGATCGATGCGCCGACGGCCGCTCAGACCGAGACCGACATCGAGAACGCCATCCTGACCCGCGCGCGCCAGCTTCGACTTTCGAACATCCGGGGCTAGTCCCCGAGGTCCGTTAAGTCGACGCGCCGCTTCTCCTTTTAGGCCGTTGACCGGAAGCCGAACTCCTGTCCAAAGGCCCTGCGATGGCCCGCTACAACCCGAAAGAGACAGAGCCCAAGTGGCGTAAGCGCTGGGACGAGGCGCAGGCGTTCAAGGCGCAGATCCGCAAGGACGCGCCCAAGTACTACGTGCTGGAGATGTTCCCCTACCCGTCGGGGCGCCTGCACATGGGCCATGTGCGCAACTACAGCCTCGGCGACGTGATCGCCCGATTCAAGCGCGCCCGCGGGTTTTCGGTGCTGCATCCCATGGGCTGGGACGCCTTCGGCCTGCCGGCGGAGAACGCCGCCATGGAGCGCGGCGTCGACCCCAAGGGCTGGACGTACGACAACATCGCCCGGATGCGGGACGAGCTGAAGCAGCTGGGCCTGTCCATCGACTGGAGCCGCGAGTTCGCCACCTGCGACGTGGAGTACTACGGCAAGCAGCAGGCCTGGTTCCTGGAGCTGTTCAAGCGCGGCTTGGTCTACCGCCGCGAAGCCACGGTGAACTGGGACCCGGTGGACCAGACCGTGCTCGCCAACGAGCAGGTGGTCGAGGGCCGCGGCTGGCGCTCCGGGGCGGTCGTGGAGAAGCGCAAGCTGAACCAGTGGTTCCTGCGCATCACCGACTATGCCGACCAGCTGGTGGACGACCTGAAGACCCTGGACCGCTGGCCGGACAAGGTCCGCGTCATGCAGGAGAACTGGATCGGCCGGTCCAAGGGCCTGCGGATGACCTTCCCCTTCGCGGGCGAGGCGCCGGCCGGCGCGGGCGATGGCATCGAGGTCTACACCACCCGCCCCGACACCCTCTTCGGCGCCAGCTTCGTCGGCATCGCTCCGGACCATCCGCTGGCCGAGCAGCTGGCCGCCTCCGATCCCAAGGCCGCCGCCTTCATCGCCCAGGCCCGCAAGGGCGCGGTCTCCGAGGCCGAGATCGAGACCGCCGAGAAGATCGGCTACGACACCGGCCTGAAGGTGAAGCACCCGTTCGATCCGAACTGGGAGCTGCCGGTCTGGATCGCCAACTTCATCCTCATGGACTACGGCACCGGGGCGATCTTCGCCTGCCCGGCCCACGACCAGCGCGACCTGGACTTCTCGCGCAAGTACGGCCTGCCGGTGAAGGAGGTCGTCCTGCCGCCGGGCGCCGATCCGGCCAGCTTCGAGGTCGGCGACGAGGCCTATGTCGGCCCCGGCACGATCTTCCGCTCCGAGTTCCTGGACGGTCTGGACGTGGAGACCGCCAAGGCCGCCGCGATCGACCGCATCGAGGCGTTGGGCCTGGGCAAGGGCGCGACCGTCTACCGCCTGCGCGACTGGGGCGTCGCGCGCCAGCGCGGCTGGGGCTGCCCGATCCCGGTGGTCCACTGCGAGACGCACGGGGTGGTGCCGCTGCCGAAGGAGGCCCTGCCCGTCGCCCTGCCGGACGACATGGAGTTCGGCAAGCCCGGCAACGCGCTGGCCCGCCATCCGACCTGGAAGCACACCACCTGCCCGACCTGCGGCGGCCCGGCGCAACGCGAGACCGACACGCTGGACACCTTCGTGGACAGCTCCTGGTACTTCGCACGCTTCGCCAATTCCGACGCGGACGAGCCCATCGACAAGGCCGCGGCCGACTACTGGCTGCCGGTGGACCAGTACATCGGCGGCATCGAACACGCGGTGCTGCACCTGCTCTACGCGCGCTTCGTCACCAAGGCGCTGGCCGACGAGGGCGACCTCTCCGTCCGCGAGCCGTTCGCGGGCCTGTTCACGCAAGGCATGGTCACCCACGAGACCTACCGCCGGCAGAACGGCGAGTGGGTCGAGCCGCGCGAGGTGGAGATCGAGGCGGAGGGCAAGACCCGTCGCGCCAGGCTCGTCGAGACCGGCGAGCCCATCGTCATCGGCGACGTCGAGAAGATGTCGAAGTCGAAGAAGAACACGGTGGCGCCGGAGGAGATCTTCGACGTCTACGGCGTCGACGCCGCGCGCCTGTTCGTGCTCTCCGACTCCCCGCCCGAGCGCGACTCTCAGTGGTCGACGTCCGGCGTCCAGGGCGCCTGGCGCTTCGTCAACCGCGTCTGGGACGAGTTCGACAGCCATGCCGCCGCGGTCGATTGGCCGGACGTGCTGCTGGAGAAGACCGGCGCGGCCCATGAGCTGCACAAGGCCACGCACCGCACGATCAAGGCGGTGACGGAGGCCATCGAGACCTTCCGCTTCAACTCGGCGATCGCACGGCTCTACGAGTTCCTCAACGTGCTCAAGGCCAACCCGCCGGTGGACGGCGATCCCGTCATCCTGGCCGCCCGCCACGAGGCGCTGCAGGCCTTCGCGCGGCTCATGGCCCCGTTCACGCCGCACCTGGCGGAGGAGTGCTGGGCCCGCATCGGCGGCGCGGGTCTGGTGGTCGACGCCCCCTGGCCGGAGTTCGATCCCGCGATGGTGGAGGAGGCGATCCGCGTCCTGCCCGTGCAGGTGAACGGCAAGCGCCGCGGGGAAATCTCCGCGCCCGCCGGCGCCGAGCCGGCCGAGGTGGAGAAGATCGTGCTTGACGATCCGGAGATCGCGAGGCGCCTTGAGGGCCTGACCATCCGCAAGGTGATCGTGGTCAAGGACCGCATCGTCAACATCGTGGCGGCCTAGGGGGGCGGAGTTGAGGAAGACGCTGGTTCTTGCCGGCCTCATGGCGGCGGCCTCCACCGGGCTTGCCGGATGCGGGTTCACGCCGCTCTACGCCCAGCCGGGCCTGGCCTCCAACCTGGCGTCCATCGAGGTGGTCGCGCCGGAGGGCCGCACCGGGTACCTGCTGCGCCAGCACCTGGACGACGCGCTCGCGAAGAACCGCGCCGGCGCGCCGGCCTACCGCATGGACCTGCAGATCGGCGAGCAGCGCTACCCGCGCGGCATCCGCATCGACAACGTCGCCACCCGCTACGAGTACGTGCTCACCGCCAGCTACCAGCTGGCGTCCCTGCCCTCCGGCGCGGTCGCCAAGCGGGGCTCGGTGCGGGTGACACTCACCTACGACTCGGCCGACCAGCCGTACGCCGCCATCGCCGCCCAGCAGGACGCCCAGGACCGCGCCGCCGAGCAGGCCGCCCGCGAGATCCAGCTCGAGCTCGCCGTCTGGCTCGCCAACGAGGGGCGCCGCGGCGCGTAAGGGGTGATCCTCTCCAAGCGCCCCGACATCGAACGCTTCCTGAAGTCGCCCGATGCGGCGATCCGCGCCGCCGTGATCTACGGCCGTGATCTGGGCGTCGTCCGCGACCGCGGCCACCAGCTCGCCGCCAGGATCGCCAAGGACCCGGACGATCCCTTCGATGTCGCCCAGCTCACCGACGGCGACATCGACGGCGACGCGGGCCGCCTGGAGGGCGAGCTCGCCGCCCAGTCCCTGATGGGCGGCCGCCGCCTGGTTCGGCTGCGGCTGACCACCGACAAGGCCGGCCCCGACAAGGTCGCCGCCGAGGCGCTGACCCGCCACGCCGCCGGCGAGCTCAACCCCGACGCCTTCCTGATCGTCGAGGCCGGCAACCTCGGCAGGGACTCGGCGCTGCGGAAGGCCGCGGAGAAGGCGCCGGGCGCGGCCGCCATCCCCTGCTACGAGGACGAGCCCGGCGACGTGGCCCGCCTGGTCCGCGAGACGCTCGCCAAGGACAACGTCAGCCTAAACGCCGATGCGCTGTCGCTGTTCGTCGCCCGGATGCCGAAGGAGCGCGGCGTCGCCCGCGCCGAGATCGAGCGGCTGGCGCTCTACCTCGGCCCGGGCTCGAACACCGTGGCGACGCCCGCAGACCTGGAGCCCTTCCTCGGCGTCGAGCCCGAGGCCTCCCTCGCCGACGCCGCCTCCGACGCCTTCGGCGGCCGCCTCGCCGACGCCCAGGCCGGCCTGCGCCGCGCCGCACAGGAAGGCGAGGCCGGCCCCGCCGCGGTCCGCGCCATCGGCATGCACCTGGGCCGCCTGCGCCGCACGCTCACGCTCGCCAAGAGCGGCGCGGGCCTGCAGGAGGCGGCCAAGGCCTCGGGCGTGTTCTGGAAGCAGGAGCGCGAGTTCCTGCGCCAGGCCCGCACCTGGACCCTGGACGAGCTGGACAGGCTGCAGCCCGACGTGCTCGCCGCCGACAAGGCCTGCAAGACCGCGGGCTCCCCCGATCAGCTGATCGCTGAGCGCCTGGCGCTCACCGTCGCCGGCCGCGCCCGGCGCCTGGGCCTCTGAACGGCGAAATTCGGCGGAAATGAATTGATGGCGTAACCTTAGGGCAAGCGGGCCACAGACGCCCGCGGGGAGGACTATCGATGTTCAGCCGCTTCCTGGCCGCGGGCGCCCTCGCGATCCTGCTGTCGAGCCCAGCCCTGGCCCTCGACAGGGCTCCGAAGCCGCCGCCCACCAGCTACAAGGCGCCGCGCGCCGCCGACGGCCACCCGGACCTGCAGGGCACCTGGACCAACGCCACCCTCACCCGCCTGGAGCGAGACGCGAAGTTCGGCTCACGCATTGAGCTGACGCAGGCCGAGGTGGACGCCCTGGAAGGGCGCAACAAGCAGCTGATCGAGCTGGGCAACCGCCCCACCAATCCCAACGCCACGGTCGCCGACCTGCCGGCCGACTGCTCGGGCGGGCGCGGGCGGGACTGCAACTACAACGCCGCCTGGACCGATCCGGGCACGGTGGTCATGCGGGTGGCCGGCAAGCCGCGCTCGGGCTTCATCACCACCACGCCCAACGGCCGCATCCCGGCGATGACCAAGGAAGGCCAGGCCCGTATGCAGGCGGCCATGTCCCGCCGCGGCCGGGGAAGCATCAACGACAATCCCGAGACCCGCTCCCTCGGCGAGCGCTGCATCCTGTCCTTCGGCAACTCCGCCGGGCCGGTGATGCTGCCGCTGCTGTACAACAACACCTACGAGATCGTGCAGACCAAGGACCACGTCGCCATCGTGGTGGAGATGGTCCACGACGTGCGCAACGTGCGCATGAACGCCAAGCACCTGCCCGCCTCGATCCGCCCGTACATGGGCGACTCCATCGGCTGGTGGGAGGGCGACACCCTGGTCATCGAGACGACCAACTTCCACCCGGCGCAGAACTTCCGCGGCGCGTCCGAGAACCTGAAGGTCACCGAGCGCCTGACCCGGGTCGCCCCGGACCGGATCCACTATTCCTTCTGGGTGGAGGACCCGACCACCTGGGTCGAGCCCTGGGGCGGGGAGTACGAGTTCGGCAAGTCGAACGGCGCGCTCTACGAATACGCCTGCCACGAGGGCAACTACGGCCTGGAGAACATCCTCTCCGGCGCCCGGAGCGAGGAGCGCACGGGCGTCAAGACCGCCCCCACGAACATCGACCAGGCTGGCGGCGAAGACGGCGGCGACGAGAGCTAGCCACGCGCAGGAACCCTCTCCCAACGGGAGAGGGTAGGGTGAGGGCGGCTCCACGCCTCGGCTGACTGGAAGAGGGGACGGGTACCCCTTCCTCAGCCGCTCCCGCTATGCCTTCCGCCTTGGACGGGTTGACGGTACTTGGTGTTCTCCTATTGTTCTCACATGGCCAAGGTCCGCAGCACCCGCTCCGCCCTGCTGCTAAAGCGCGCCCGCTCCATGCGTCGGGAGCCCACCCGAGCCGAGGCCCGCCTCTGGGAAGCGTTGCGAGGCAAGCGGCTCGGCGAGTTGAAATGGCGACGCCAAGCGCCGGTCGGACCGTTCATCGCCGACTTCGTCTGCTACGCCGCCCGGCTCGTCGTCGAGCTCGACGGAGAAGCGCACGAAGGGCGCGCGACCGGCGACGCGGATCGAACCATGGTGCTGGATACGTTCGGTTTTCGCGTCGTTCGCTTCAGCAATGACGAGGTGCTCGGTGACCTCGGTGGCGTCTGCGAGCGCATTCTCACGGCGTGTGGCGGGGAGCGCCCGCCCCTCGGCGGGGTAGCGGCCACCTCGGCGCCGCCCTCCCCCTGCCCCCTCCCGTTGGGAGGGGGTGTCTGACGCTAGATCCGAGTCAGCTTACGGCAGAGCTCGTCGAGCTGCTCGAGCGTGGCGTACTTGATGCGCACCTCGCCCGCGCCGCCGCGGTCGGCGATGTCGACGCTCATGCCGAGCACGTCCTCGAGGTCCGCCTCGAGCGCCGCGGTGTCGGTGTCCTTCGGCGCGCGGCGGGGACCGGAGGCCTTCTTCGGCCCGGCCGCCTTGGCGCGCACGAGGTTCTCGGTGTCGCGCACCGACAGCCCGCGGGCCACCACCTGCTCGGCGATGGCCTCCTGGTCGTCCGACGCCAGGATCGCGCGGGCATGGCCGGCGGTCAGCCGGCCGTTCAGCACGTGCTCCTGCACCGGCTGCGGCAGCTGCAGCAGGCGAAGCGTGTTGGCCACGTGGCTGCGGCTCTTGCCGACGGCGGCGGCGGCCTTCTCCTGGGTGTAGCCCATCCGGCCCATCAGTTCGTCGTAGGCGCGGGCCTCCTCCATGGCGTTGAGGTCGCTGCGCTGGACGTTCTCGACGATGGCGATCTCGTAGGCGCGGTGGTCGTCCAGCTCCCGCACCAGGGCCGGGATCGCCCCGACGCCCGCCCGCTGGGCCGCCCGCCAGCGGCGCTCGCCGGCGACGATCTCGAACTCGCCGGCCTTCGAAGGCGATGGCCTCACCAGGATCGGCTGCAGCACGCCCGAGGCGCGGATCGAGGTCTCCAGCTCCGCCAGCTCGGCCTCGTCGAAGTGCTGCCGCGGCTGGCCCGGATTGCGGTGGATCAGTTCGATGGGGATCTCGCGCGCGCCCTCGGTGGGGCGGCCCTCGACGGCGGCGACGGCCGGCGCGTCCTCCTCGCCCAGCAGGGCCGACAGCCCCCGTCCAAGTCCCCTGCGGCCCTCGGCCATCTTCGTCCCTCTCCTCAGGCGGCCTGCTGGCGGCGCGCGCGCTCGCGCAGCACCACCTCGCGAGCGAGCTTCAGATAGGCCTGGCTGCCCGCGCACTTCAGATCATACACCAGCGCCGGCTTGCCGAACGACGGCGCCTCCGAGACCCGCACGTTGCGGGGGATCACCGTCTGGTAGACGGTCTCCCCGAAGTGGCCGCGGACGTCGCGCGCCACCTGTTCCGACAGGCTGTTGCGGCGGTCGTACATGGTCAGAACGATGCCCTGGATCTCCAGGTTCGGATTGAGGCTGCCCCGCACGAGGTCGATGGTGCGCATCAGCTGGGTCAGACCCTCCAGGGCGAAGAACTCGCATTGCAGGGGCACCAGCACCGCGTCGGCCGCCGCCATGGCGTTGACGGTCAGGAGGTTCAGCGACGGCGGGCAATCGATGAGGACGTAGGTGTAGGCGTGGCTCTCCCGCACGGGATTCAGCGCGTCGCGCAGCTTGAATGAGCGCCGGGGCGCGTTGCCCAGCTCCAGCTCGATGCCGGAGAGGTCCGGGTCGGCGGGCACCAGGTCCAGGCCCGGCAAGGCGGTGTGCACCACCGCGTCGGCCACCGGCCGCTCGCCCATCAGCACGTCGTAGAGGGTGGTCTTGCGCTGCGCGCGGCCGACGCCGAGGCCGGTCGACGCGTTGCCCTGAGGATCGGAGTCGATCAGCAGCACGCGCTCGCCGACCGCGGCCAACGCCGTGCCCAGGTTGATGGCGGTCGTCGTCTTGCCGACGCCGCCCTTCTGGTTGGCGACGACGAGCACGCGCATGGGGCGCGTGTTTTGGGGGCGGTCAGACTTGCCGGGCACGCCTCAGCCTCCTCACCCGCACGATACGGCCTCTCTCGTCGCTCAGGGAGGGGACGACGTCCGCCTCCATCTCCCAATATGTTGTAGCCTCTTCCAGTTCCGACGCAACATCTTGACCTTTCAGGAAAAGACCCGTCGCGCCGGCCTGCAGGTATGGCCGGGCATACCCGAGCAGGCGGTGAAGGGGCGCACAAGCCCGCGCCGTCACGATGTCCACAGTGAGCTTCAGGTTTTCCGCCCGTTCGTTGTGCACCGTCGCGGGCAGCTGCAGTTCGCCGACCACTTCGGAGAGGAAGCGGCAGCGCTTGGCCATGCTCTCCACCAGATGGACGTGGAAACCGTCGCGCCCCTTGCCCAGGATCGCCAGCACCAGGCCGGGAAAGCCGGCCCCCGCGCCGAGGTCGGCCCAGGTCCCGGCGTCCGGCGCCAGGGGCAGCAGCTGGGCGGAATCCCAGGCGTGCCGGTTCCAGAACTCGGGCAGGGTCTTGGGCCCGACCAGGTTCATCTTCTCGTTCCAGTCGGTGAGGATCGCCAGGAACCGCTCCAGGTCAACGACTTGGCTGTCCGTCGCCCCGGTTGCCGCGGCAAAGCTCTCGCGGTCGGAGACCTCCACGGCCTCAGGCCGCGCGGCGGCGGACATGGGCGAGCAGGGCGGTGAGCGCTCCCGGGGTGACGCCTTCGACCCGCGCGGCCTGGCCAAGCGTCAGTGGCCGGACGGCGGCCAGCTTCTCGCGCACCTCGTTCGAGAGGCCCCCGACGGTTCCGTAGTCCAGTTCCGCCGGCAGCCGCAGGTCCTCGTCGCGGCGGAAGGCCTCGGCGTCGGCCGCCTGGCGGTCCAGGTAGCCGGCATAGCTGGCGTCGATCTCCACCTGCTCGCGCACCGCCGGGCTCCAGCCGGCGATCTGCGGCCACACCCGCGCCAAGTCGTCGAAACTGATCGTCGGATAGGCCAGGATCTGGGTCAGGTTGCGGCGCTGGCCGTCCGCCTTCACCGGCAGCCCTGCCTTCTGCGCCTCCGCGGGCGTGAGCGTCAGCGTGGCGGCCTCGGCGCGCGTCGCGGCAAGCTCGATCGCCTTCGTCTGGAACGCCTTGGCCCGCTCAGGTCCCACGACGCCGAGCGCGATCCCCTTCCCCGTCAGCCGCTGGTCGGCGTTGTCCGCCCGCAGCGTCAGGCGGAACTCGGCCCGGCTGGTGAACATGCGATAGGGCTCGGTGACCCCGCGGGTCACCAGGTCGTCGATCAGCACGCCGATATAGGCCTCGTCGCGGGCGAACTGCGCCGGCTCGTGCCCGGCGGCCGCGCGCGCGGCGTTCAGCCCGGCTACCAGCCCCTGGGCGCCGGCCTCCTCGTAGCCCGTCGTGCCGTTGATTTGGCCGGCCAGGTAGAGCCCCGGCAGCGCCTTCACCTCCAGCGTCGGGAAGAGCTCGCGCGGATCGACGTAGTCGTATTCGATGGCGTAGCCGTAGCGCTTCACCCGCACCTGCTCGAGGCCGGGGATGGTGCGCAGGAACAGGTCTTGGGTCTCCTCGGACACCGAGGTCGAGATGCCGTTCGGATAGACGGTGTCGTCGTCCAGCCCCTCCGGCTCCAGGAAGATCTGGTGGCTGGTCTTGTCGCGGAAGCGCACCACCTTGTCCTCGATGGACGGACAGTAGCGGGGGCCGCGCCCGGTGGCGCGCCCGCCGTACACCGCGGATTCCGTGAGCCGTTCAGCGATGATCCGATGGGTCTCTTCGGTCGTGTAGGTGATCCCGCATTTCACCTGGGGCGTCGTGATCTTCTCCGTCAGGAAGGAGAACGGGACGGGCTCGTCGTCGGCCGGCTGCATCTCGAGCCGGTCCCAGGCGATGGTCGAGCCGTCCAGCCGCGCCGGCGTGCCGGTTTTCAGCCGGCCCATCCTCAGGCCGAGCGAATAGAGCCGGTCGGAAAGGCCGATGGCAGGCGCGTCGCCGACCCGGCCGGCGGGGATGCGCTCCTCGCCGCGATGGATGACGCCCTTCAGGAAGGTGCCGGTGGTCAGCACCACGCGGCCCGCGCTGTACGCCGCCCCGCTGGCGCCGACGACGCCGGCCACCCGGCCGTCCTCGACGATCAGGTCCTCCACCGCCTCGGCCACGATCTCCAGGTTCGGCGTGGCGGCGAGTTCCGCCTGCATGGCCTCACGGTAAAGCTTGCGGTCGATCTGCGACCGGGGACCCCGCACCGCCGCGCCCTTGGACCGGTTCAGCATCCGGAACTGGATGCCGGCCCTGTCGGCCAGCCGGCCCATCAGGCCGTCCAGCGCGTCGATCTCCCGGACCAAGTGGCCCTTGCCGAGCCCGCCGATGGCGGGGTTGCAGCTCATCTCGCCGATCGTCTCGATCTTGTGCGTGAGCAACAGGGTGCGCGCACCGACCCGGGCGGCCGCAGCGGCCGCCTCGCATCCGGCGTGTCCGCCGCCGATGATGATCACGTCCCAGGTCAAAACGGGTCTCGGCGCTCGAAAGAGCGGCTCATATAGGCGATCGGGAGGCCCGCGTCACCGACTGCGGCGCGCGGAACGAAGGCAGCGGCTACAGTCAAGTTGCTGCGCCGCACAACCTGCGATGTTTCACGTGAAACATTGTCGCAGGGGCGCGCACCTGGCGGTCATTTTCCGATGCAGAAAGTTGAGAAGATCCGCCCGAGCACCGCCTCCGGATCGATGCGGCCCGTAATGCGGTCGAGCGCCCGAGCCGCCAGCCGCACATCTTCGGCGGCCAACTCCAGCGATTCCTCGTGCCGAAGCGCACTGTGCAGGCGCTCGGCGGCCTCCTCCAGCAAGTCGCGATGGCGCAGGCGGGTCGCCGCAGGGGGCTCGGAGCCGGCGAGGCGCTCGACCACCCGCTCCGCCAGGGTCGCCTCCAGCCAGCCGAGGTCGCTCGGCCCTCGGGTGGTGAACTCCGCCGACGGGATGCGCAGCCGCCTGGCCTGTTGCGCCGCCCACGCGCCGGCGGGTCCGTTGGCGAGGTCGCGCTTGGTGATCAGGCAGAGGTCTCCCTCTCCCAGCTCCAAGGGGACCGTGGGGATTTCCCCGCTCGAGCCGTCCACCAGCCACAGCCGCAGGTCGGCCGCCGCCGCCCAGGCCCGCGCGCGCCGCACGCCTTCCGCTTCGATCTCGTCGAAGGTCTCCCGCAGGCCGGCGGTGTCGGCCATCAGCACCTTGTAGCCGGCGAACACCATCGGGACCTCGATGACGTCGCGCGTTGTGCCCGGCGTCGCCGTGACGATCGCCGCCTCCCGGCGCGCCAGCGCGTTGAGCAGGCTGCTCTTCCCCGCGTTCGGCGCGCCCAGCAGGGCGATCCGGAAGCCCTCGCGCACCCGCTCGCCGCGCTCGGCGTCGGCTGCGGCCGCCTCCAGTTCCTTGAGCAGCCCCTGCAGGATCGGGCGCGCGCGGCCGGCGACGTCCGCCGGGACCTCCTCGTCGGGGAAGTCGACGGCGGCCTCGAACATCGCCAGCGCCTCTTCCAGCGCCTCGCGCCAGCGGGCCTGCACCTCGGACAGCCGCCCGCCCAGCTGGTCCAGCGCCTGGCGCCGCTGCGCCTCGGTCTCGGCGTTGACCAGGTCCGCCACACCCTCGGCCTGGGCCAGGTCCAGCTTGCCGTTCTCGAAGGCGCGCCGGGTGAACTCCCCCGGTTCCGCCAGCCTCAGCTCCAGGGCGGCGAGCGCCGCGACCAAGGCGCCCACCACGGCCGGCCCCCCGTGCACGTGGAACTCGGCGGAGTCCTCGCCCGTGTAGCTGCCCGGCCCCGGAAACCAGAGCACCAGCGCCCTGTCGATTTCGCGGCCCCTGCCGTCCACGAGGCGGCGCACGCTCGCGCGCCGAGGCTCCGGCACGTCGCCGGCCAGGGCGCGCACCGTCTCCTGCGCCTTCGGCCCCGAGATCCGCATCACCGCCACGGCCGAGCGGCCGGGAGCCGACGCGGGCGCGAAGATGGTGTCGCTCATTCCTTCGGCCGGGCGCCGCCCATGCTGCCTTCCATCATCCGCCGGAACTGCTCCTGCGCCCCCTGCCCCATGGCCAGCCAGTTCTTCAGGAAGTCCTCGGGGTTGAGCAGGCTGATATTGGCGTCGACGCGCTTCTGCATCTCGCCGACCAGGTGCTCGTTCAGCGGGGTGATGTCGGGCAGGCCCATGAACCGCCGGGCCTCCTCGGGCGTGCAGTCCACCTCGATCGTCATCTTCATGGCCGCGCCTTTTTCAATTCTTGTGGCCGCCTGCCGGCCTCTCTGGCTAGTAGCGCAGCACGTCGCGTCTTTGAACGGGAGAGGCTCCACATGGGCGAACGGATCACCATCACCACCCCGGACGGGGCATTCGAGGCCTATCTTGCCAAGCCTGCGAGCACCCCTGCGCCGGTGATCGTCGTGATCCAGGAGATCTTCGGCGTGAACGCGGTGATGCGCGAGATCACCGACGGTCTCGCGGCCCAGGGGTTCCTGGCCGTCTGCCCTGACCTGTTCTGGCGGATCGAGCCCGGCATCGACATCACGGACCAGTCGGAAGCCGAGTGGAAGCGGGCCTTCGAGCTGTTCAACGCCTTCGACGTCGACGCCGGCGTTCGGGACATCCAGGCCACCATCGAGGCGGTGCGCGACCGGCCGGACTGCACGCGACGCGTCGGGGCGGTGGGCTTCTGCCTCGGCGGGCTGCTTGCCTTCCTGACCATCGCGCGCACCGACGCCGACGCCAGCGTCTCCTATTACGGCGTGGGCATCGAAAACCGGGTGGGCGAAGCCGTGAAGACGGCCAAGCCGCTGCTGCTGCACATTGCCGAGGAGGACCAGTTCGTGCCGAAGGAGGCCCAGGCGGCTATTCGGGAGGCGCTGAACTCCAACCCGATGATCACGATCTTCTCCTATCCGGGCCGCGACCACGCCTTCGCCCGGGTGGGCGGCCAACACTACCACGAGGCGGACGCCCGGCTCGCCGGTCAGCGCACCCTCGAGTTCTTCAAGACGCAGCTGACTGCCTGATGCGCGCCGTCCGCTTCGAACAGACCGGCGGTCCGGAGGTCCTCCAGCTCGCCGAGGTCGCAACCCCGCAGCCCGGTCCGGGTCAGATCCTGATCCGTCACCAGGCGATCGGCATCAACTTCATCGACACCTACCACCGCACCGGCCTCTACCCGGTGAAGCTGCCGTCCGGCATCGGCATGGAGGCCGCCGGCGTGGTGGAGGCGGTGGGCGAAGGCGTCACCCGGTTTCGGGCGGGCGACGCCGCGGCCTACAACGGGGTGATGGGCGCCTACGCCGACTTCGCCGTCGTCCCCGCGGCGCGCGCCGTGAAGCCGCCGGCCGGGGTGGACTCCCACCGCGCCGCCGCCGCCCTGCTGAAGGGGATGACCGCGGAGTTCCTCCTGCGGCGGTGCTACCGGATCGAAGCGGGCGACACGATCCTCGTCCACGCCGCGGCCGGCGGCGTTGGCCAGATCATGGTGCAGTGGGCGAAGGCCCTCGGCGCGAAGGTGATCGCCACGGTCGGCGACCAACGGAAGGCGGAACGGGCGCGCGAGCTGGGCGCCGACCACACCATCCTCTACCGCGAGCAGGACGTGGCCGCCGAAGTCCGCCGGCTGACCGACGGCAAGGGCGTGCCGGTGGTCTACGACAGCGTGGGCAAGGACACCTTCGAGGCCAGCCTGGCGAGCCTCGCCCGTCGCGGCATGCTGGTCAGCTTCGGCAACGCCTCCGGCCCGGCCCCCGCGGTGGAGCCCTCGCGGCTGCAGCGGGGCGGCTCGTTGTTCCTGACCCGGCCGACCCTCTTCGACTACACCGTCACGACCGAGGAGCTGGACGAGAGCGCCAGCGCGCTTTTCGAGATGATCGGCTCGGGGAAGGTGCAGATCGAGATCGGCCAGACCTTCCCGCTGGCCGAAGCGCGGCGCGCACACGAGGCCCTTGAAAGCCGTCAGACCATCGGGTCGACCCTGCTCATCCCGTAGGGCCAAGCGCGCCTAAACGCACGAGAGGCGGTAGTGTTTCACGTGAAACACGGTAGGGCCGAAAAAAACATGATCAGGCGGGTGTTCGTCACGGCGGCAGGCGCACTGCTCGGAGCGGTTGGACTGAAGGCGAAAGCCCAGCTGGCGACGCCCTGGTCCGTGCCGGCTGACGCCGAGATCCGGCGTATCCTGGTCGAGCGGATAGATACCCAGAAATCCGGCGTCGGGATCGTCGTCGGCGTGACCGGTCCGACCGGCCGGCGGCTGGTGAGTTATGGCGTCCGGGCTCCCGGTGACGCTGCTTCGCTCGACGGCCGGACGGTCTTCGAGATCGGCTCGATGACCAAGGTCTTCACCTCGCTGCTGCTCGCCGGCATGGTCCGCAAGGGCGAGGTGGCGCTGGACGATCCCGTGGCGAAATACCTGCCGCCGGACGTGAAGGTCCCCCAGCGCGGCGGCAAGCAGATCACCCTCGTGGACCTCGCCACCCACACCTCGGGGCTCCCGAGCGTACCGCCCGATTTCAGCCCCGGCGACGGCGACAACCCCTATGCCGACTTCACCGTGGAGAAGCTCTACGCCTTCCTCGGCGCTTACGAGCTGCCGCGGGACATTGGGGCCCTCTACGCCTACTCCAACATTGGCGCCGGCCTGCTGGGTCAGGCGCTCGCGCGCCGCGCCGGGTCGGATTACGATACGCTGGTGAAGCGCCGGATCACCGGGCCGCTCGGTATGGCCGACACGGCCATCAGGCTCACGCCTTCCATGCGCAGCCGCCTGGCCGCGCCGTTCGATGGCGCCCTGCAGCCGGCGAAGAACTGGGACCTGCCGACGATCGCCGGGGCTGGCGCCCTGCGCTCGACGGCGGACGACATGCTGACCTTCCTGGAGGCGGCTATCGGGATGAAGCCCTCGCACCTGAAGCCCGCCTTCGACGACCAACTGAAGGTTCGCCGACAGGCGTCGCCCAACATGGACGTGGCGCTGGGCTGGCACGTGGCCAGGAGCCCGCGCGGCGAGATCGTCTGGCACAACGGCCGCACGGGCGGGTACCGCAGCTTCATGGCCTTCAACCCGGCGACGCGCGAGGGCGTGGTGGTGCTGACCAACGCCGCCACCCTGCGTGGCGGCGACGACATTGGCATGCACGTGCTGGCCGGGGCGCCGCTGGCCCCTGCCCCGCCGGCGCCGGTCGCGCGCAAGGTCGTGCCGCTGACTCAAGCCCAGGCCGAGGCCCTCGTGGGGCGGTACCAGCTGGCGCCGGGCGTGGTGGTGACGGTGACGCGGGAGGGCTCCCGGGTGTTCGCCCAGCTCACCGGCCAGGGCCGCGCCGAGATCTACCCGGAGAGCCCGACGCGGGTGTTCTGGAAGATCGTCGACGCGCAGGCCTCGTTCGAGCTCGGCCCCGACGGCCGCGCCGCCCAGCTGACCCTGCACCAGAACGGGCGCAACACCCCTGCCCCGCGCATGCCCTGAACCGCGCGGACTGTTTCTCGTGAAACAGCCCGCGCTTCAGGGACTTAGGTATTCATCGACTGGAAGAAGTCGTCGTTGTTCTTGGCGTTGCGGAGCTTGTCGAGCAGGAACTCGATGGCGTCCTGGGCGCCCATCGGGTTGAGGATCCGGCGCAGGATGTAGGTCTTCTGCAGCTGGTCCTTCGGGGTGATCAGCTCTTCCTTCCGGGTGCCGGACTTCAGCACGTCGATGGCCGGGAAGATGCGCTTGTCGGCCACCTTCCGGTCCAGGATGATTTCCGAGTTACCGGTGCCCTTGAACTCTTCGAAGATGACCTCGTCCATCCGGCTGCCGGTGTCGATCAGCGCCGTGGCGATGATGGTCAGCGAGCCGCCTTCCTCGATGTTCCGCGCCGCGCCGAAGAAGCGCTTCGGACGCTGCAGGGCGTTGGCGTCGACGCCGCCGGTGAGCACCTTGCCGGAGGACGGGACCACCGTGTTGTAGGCGCGGCCCAGGCGGGTCACGGAATCCAGCAGGATCACCACGTCACGCTTGTGCTCGACCAGGCGCTTGGCCTTCTCAATGACCATCTCGGCCACCTGCACGTGACGGGTCGCCGGCTCGTCGAAGGTCGAGGAGATGACCTCGCCCTTCACCGTGCGCTGCATGTCGGTGACTTCTTCCGGGCGCTCGTCGATCAGCAGCACGATGAGGTAGCACTCGGGGTGGTTGGCGGCGATCGACTTGGCGATGTTCTGCAGCATCACCGTCTTGCCGACCCGCGGCGGGGCGACGATCAGGCAGCGCTGGCCCTTGCCGAGCGGCGCCACGATGTCGATGACGCGGCCCGAGCGGTCCTTCAGCGTCGGGTCGTCGATCTCCATCTTCAGCCGCGCGTCGGGATAGAGCGGCGTCAGGTTGTCGAACAGCACCTTGTGCCGGACGTTCTCGGGCGGCTCGAAGTTGATTTGGTCGACCTTCACGAGCGCGAAGTAGCGCTCGCCTTCGCGCGGGGCGCGGATCCCGCCTTCGACACTGTCGCCGGTGCGCAGGCCGAACTTCCGGATCTGCGAGGGCGAGACGTAGATGTCGTCCGGCCCGGGCAGGTAGTTGGCCTCCGGGCTGCGCAGGAAGCCGAAGCCGTCCTGCACCACCTCCAGCGTCCCGGAGCCCGCGATCTCCACGCCTTCCTCGGCGAGGGTCTTCAGGATCGCGAACATCATGTCCTGCTTGCGCATGGAGTTCGCGTTCTCGATCTCCAGCGTCTCGGCGAAGCTGAGCAGGTCGGCCGGCGACTTGTCCTTCAGCTCCTGCAGGCTCATGCGGGTGAGCCCCATGGCCGCGATGGCCTTGGAGAGGTCGGTGGGCTCGTCGGAGCCCTCGCCGTTGTCCGCCGCATCGGCGGCTTCCGCGGCCTCGGCTGACTCCGGAGCCTCGATCGCATCCGGCGCAGCCGCCTCGGGCCCCTCGCGCGTCAGGTCTTCGGTCGGGGTGTTGTTGTCGTCTTGGTCTTGCATGGGGGTCTCATAATCGGCCGCTCAGGCGGACGGAGTCCCCCTGCGGCCTGGTCAGATGAAGGCGCCTGGATGGGCGCCGTTGTTAGTCTCTCGTGGGGACCGGCCTTAGGGCGCGAGGACCGCGCGGCCGGAGGAAAGGCGGGGCGCGCCGGGATGCCGACGCGTGCCTGATCGGAACCACGGACCAGCCGTGGGGTCAAGCGCGACCGATTAGGTGGGTCACCGCGCGCCGAACTGCAAGGTCACCGCCAGGACGGCGACGACGGCCGCCAGGAACGGGATCTCGTTGGTGGCGCGCCAGAACTTCGCCGTCTTCGGCCGCTCGCCGGCCTCGATCTGGCGGCGGGCCTTGGACAGGAAGCCGTGCCAGCCGGAGAGGAAGATCACGGCGGCCAGCTTCACCATCATCCAGGGCTGGGCGAGGAAGCCCCACCCCTCCTCCATCTGGTCGATGTGGTACCAGATCAGCGTCAGCCCCAGGATCCAGGTCAGCCCCATGGAGGGGTTGATGATGATCCGCATGAGCTTGGCTTCCCACCCCTTGAAATGCGCGTCGAACTCGCTGCCGGGCGGCGCGGTCTCGGTGTGGTAGGCGTAGAGCCGGGGCAGGTACATCATCCCCGACATCCAGGCGATGACCGCGATGATGTGCAGGCCCCGCAGCAGGTCGTACCAGTTCATCTGTCGAATTCCCCCTCGCGGCAGGCGCATTTGGCCAAGCCGGATGGGCAAAGCCAAGGCCCGAATGGCCGCGCATCCCCCACCCGCCCGAGCGCCACGAGCACCGCCTCGGCCAGGCTGTCGATGAAGCCCTCGTGCACGCCCGGCGCCGGCGCCCGCAGATAGGGCCGGCATCCGACCTCGCGGGCCAGATTGGCATATTCATGGTCCAGCTCGACCAGGGTCTCCACATGCTCGGAGACGAAGGCGATCGGGCTCACAAGCACGCCCTTGCCCTCCGCGCCCGCGCGGCGAACCTCGTCGTCCGTGGAGGGCTC
The DNA here is from genome assembly GCF_036563285.1 of Phenylobacterium sp. GTDB lineage: Bacteria > Pseudomonadota > Alphaproteobacteria > Caulobacterales > Caulobacteraceae > Phenylobacterium. The sequence continues at coordinate 677,863 of NZ_DATCMR010000011.1, read as the reverse complement.
CAGCCACTTCAGCCGGCCCACCCGGCTCTGATAGCACACCGTCCAGTCGGGTAGCTCCGGAAGCTGGGCGGCCACCGCTGCGGCGGTGGCCTTGATCTGCGCCTGGTAGGGATCGCCACCCTCGATGATCTTCTGCGGAAGGCCGTGGGCGGAGAACAACAGCCTGATATTGCTGGGGCTTCCGCCCGCTTGCCAAGCCTTCCGGATGGCCGCCACGTGGGCCTCCACCAGGCCAGGCGCAGTGGGGTAGCAGCAGATCGTCCGCGTACGGCCGGGTCCGCGGTAGGCCTTTTCCCAGTCCTTCACGGAGGAGGCCGTGGTGGTGGTCGAGTACTGCGGGTAAAGCGGCAGGAGCACGACCTGGTCGGGGCCGAAGGCCTTCACCTCGGCGGCGGTTTCCTTCGCCAGCGGCTCCCAGTAGCGCATGCAGATGAAGGCCCGCGCCTCGACCTCCGGCGCCCTGCCCTTCAGCGCCGCCTCGAGCGCCGCTGCCTGGGCCTGGGTTTCCGGCAGCAGGGGCGAGCCGCCGCCGATGATGGCGTAGTTGGCCCGCGCGACCTTGGTCCGCGTGGTCGAGATCAGCGCCGCCAGCGGATAGCGGGCCGCGGCCGGCAGCTGGATGATCGCCGGGTCGCGGAACAGGTTGAACAGAAACGGCCGGACCGCCGCCGGCCCGTCGGGCCCGCCGAGGTTGAAGAGGACAACGGCGAGCTTCACGCCGCCATCTCGGCGGCGACCTTCTTGCCGGTCACGCGCTCGACCACACGGGCGATGTGCGCAATGGGCGTGTCGGGCATGACGCCGTGGCCCAGGTTGAAGATGTGCGGACCGCCCTCCCACTGCTCGAGGATCTGCTCGACGCGGGCGTCCAGGGCCGGTCCGCCGGCGCGCAGGAGCAGGTTGTCCAGCGCGCCCTGTATGCACTTGCCATTGCGTTGCAGGCGCCGGCCCTGCTCGGCGCTGGCCTGGGTGTCGAGCGCGACGCCTTCCACCGGCACGCCGGCGGCATAGTTGTCCACCAGGGCGCCTGCCCCGCGCGGGAAGCCGATGAAGGGCACGGTGACGCCGGCCGCCCTCACCCGCTCGACGATCCGGCGATGCGGCTGAATCACGATGCGCTCGAAGACGTCCTCGGCCAGCTGCTCGGCCCAGCTCTCGAAGATCTTCAGCGCCTGCGCCCCTGCCCTCGCCTGCATGACCAGGTAGCGCGCGGTGGACTCCACCAGCACCTCTAGCAGGGCGTCGAGGACCTCAGGGTTCTGATAGGCGAAGGTCCGGGCCGCTTCGCGGTTCGATCCCTTGCCTTCGATCATGTAGGTGGCGACGGTCCAGGGCGCGCCGGCGAAGCCGATCAGCGCCCGCTCGGGCTCCAGCTCGCCGCGCACCCGGCTGAGCGTCTCGCCGATCGACGAAAGCCGGCCGGTGGAGGCCTCGATCTCCCGCTCCAGGGCGGCGATCTCCGGCAGCGGACCCAGCCTCGGCCCCTCGCCCGCCTCGAACCACACCTCCTGGCCGAGCGCGCGCGGGATCAGCAGGATGTCGGCGAAGACGATGGCGGCATCCAGCGGGAAGCGGCGCATCGGCTGCAGGGTGGCTTCGGCAGCCATTTCGGGATCGTGGCAGAAGGCGATGAAGTCCTTAGCGCGGGTCCGGAGCTCGCGGTACTCCGGCAGCGAACGCCCTGCCTGGCGCATGAACCAGATCGGCGGCCGCTCCAGGGTCTCCCCGGCCAGGGCCCGCAGCAGGCGGGGCGTCTCGGGGCTGGTCGGCTCAGGACTGCTCATGCGGGCCATAAAGCCGCTCAGGCCTTCAGGCTCAAGCCCACCCGGCATGATCGGTCCCGCCCTGCCCTTCTTCCTTCCAAGAAGAGTTTTGAAAAGGATTGGGGAAGACAGGGGTAGGGCCTGTCGACGGTGGGGAAAACTCAGGCCGTCCCTGCGACAACCCGAACCTTTTCCCCAGCCGGCGCCCGGACGCGCGGACCCCTTGTCCCGCCCCTGTGGATAGTGGGGAGATCGCGCCAAGCCCGCCTGGCGCCTTAAGGTTTCATTAACCCTCACGGGGACGGACCCGGCCATACCGGCGGCCGTACCGGGCCTGTCGACATCCCGCGGGCCTGGGACCCCGGGCGGGCGCAGCCGGTGAGTTAACAAGGCGTAAACGGCCCGATTCGTCCCGGCTCTTCACCGGCCTCCGGCCGAAGCCCCCGGATCACGCGATCTATCCCCATTGGCGCGCGCCTTCGCTAAGAGGGGTTCCACAGACTTCGTCCCCAAGTGCTTTTTGACGCAGGCGAGATCGAGGAAGACGTGCCAACCACCGCGCCCACACGCCTTGCGACCTACTTTCACATCCACCTGGTGTCGGACTCCACCGGCGAGACCCTGAACGCCCTGGCCCGCGCGGTCTGCGCCCGCTTCGACAACGTCCTGCCCATCGAGCACATCTACGCCCTGGTCCGCTCCAAGCGGCAGCTGGACCGGGCGCTGGGCGACGTCGAGGAGGCGCCCGGCATCGTCATCCACACCATCGTGGACCCTCAGTTGCGCGCCGCGCTGGAGGAGGGGTGCCGCCGGCTCGACATGCCCTGCATCCCGGCGCTGGACCCGCTGGTGGGGGCGATGAGCCGGTATCTGGGCGCCTCGACCACCAGCCGGGTGGGGGCCCACCTGCGGCTCGACAACGACTACTTCAACCGCATGGACGCGCTGAACTACGCCATCGGCCACGACGACGGGCAGGGCGGACAGGACCTCGACCAGGCCGACGTGGTGCTGGTGGGCGTCTCGCGGACCTCGAAGACGCCGACCTGCATCTATCTCGCCCACCGCGGCGTGCGGGCGGCGAACGTCCCCCTGGTGCCGGGCCGACCGATCCCCGACCGGCTGTTCCACCTGAACCACGCCCTGATCGTCGGCCTGACGATCTCGCCGGACCGGCTGATCCAGATCCGCCGCAACCGCCTGCTCTCCCTGAAGGAGAACCGCGAGAGCTCCTACATCGACGTGGACGCCGTGCGCGACGAGATCGTCCAGGCCCGCCGGCTCTACGAGCGCCACGGGTGGCCGACCATCGACGTGACCCGCCGCTCGGTGGAGGAGACGGCCGCCGCGGTGCTCAACCTGCTCTACGGCGGCCACGGCCAGGTGGAGGTGCTCGGGTGATCGTGCTGGCCTCGAAGAGCGTCGCGCGCCGGGCCGTGCTGGAAGGCGCGGCCGTGCCCTTCGAGGTGGCGGTCGCCGGGGTGGACGAGGACGCGGTGAAGGCCTCGCTGCTGGGGGAGGGGGCCACCCCCCGAGACATCGCTGACGCCCTGGCCGAGTTGAAGGCCGTCCGCGTCTCGGCCAAGCGGGCCGGCTTGGTGATCGGCTCGGACCAGACGCTGGAGTTCGAAGGCCGCCTCTACGACAAGGCCGAGACGGTGGAGGCTGCGCGCCAGCGGCTGAAGCTGCTGCGCGGCAAGCCGCACAGGCTGCACTCGGCCGTCGTGGTGGCCAAGGACGGCGCCCCGATCTGGCGCGAGGTGGTGTCCGCCACCCTGACGATGCGCGACTTCTCCCATGCCTTCCTGGAGGCCTACCTGGCCGCGGAAGGGGAGGCGGCCCTAGGCTCGGTGGGCTGCTACCGCCTGGAGGGACCGGGCGCGCAGCTCTTCTCGAACATCGAGGGCGACTACTTCGCCATCCTGGGCCTGCCCCTGATGGGCTTGCTGGACCTGCTGCGCCGCCATGGAGAGCTGCCCGCATGAGACGGATCACCGGCGCCACCATCGTGGCGGGTGTGGCCGGGTCTCCCGTGACCCACTCGCTCAGCCCACTGATCCACAACGCCTGGCTCGACGCGGCCGGGATCGACGGCGTCTATGTGCCGTTCCAGCCCGCCGGCGATCGGTTCGACCGGTTCGTCGAGGGCCTGCGCGGCGGTGCGGTGAGGGGGATCAACGTCACCATCCCGTTCAAGGAGGTGGCGCTCTCCATGGCCGACGAGGTCTCCAAGCGAGCTCATGACGCCGCGGCCGCCAACGTCCTGGTGTTCGAGCCGGACGGCACGATCGTGGCCGACAACACCGACGGCGTGGGCCTGCTGGGGGCCATGAAGGCCCAGGCGCCCGGCTTCGAGATCGCGGCGGGGCCGATCGCGCTGCTGGGCGCAGGCGGGGCGGCGCGCGGGGCGGCTGCGGCGCTGGTGACGGCGGGGGCGCCGGAAGTCAGGATCCTCAACCGCACCCTGGCCAAGGCGGAAGCCGTCGCCGGCGCGCTCGGCGGGGGCGTCAAGGCCTGTCCGCTCTCCGCGGCGCCGGAGGCCTTCAAGGGGGTGACCGCGGTGATCAACGCCACCTCGGCCGGCCTGAGCGGGGAGGGGACCCTGGACGCGCCGCTGGAGCTGACGCCGGAGACGGCGGTGGTGATGGACATGGTCTACAAGCCCCTCCTCACGCCGTTCCTGAAGCAGGCGCAGGACCTCGGCCGGCGCACCGTGGACGGGCTGGAGATGCTGATCCGCCAGGCGGTCCCCTCGTTCGAGACCTTCTACGGCCGCACCCCGCCCGAGCTGGACGTGCGCGCCTTGGCCCTCGGGGTGCTGGGGGAGGGGAGATGATCCTGATCGGCCTGACCGGCTCGATCGGCATGGGCAAGTCCACCACGGCGGCCATGTTCCGCGACGCCGGCGTGCCGGTCTATGACGCCGACGCGGCGGTGCACGACCTCTACGACGAGGGCGGGGCCGCCGTGGGTCCTGTGGGCGAGGCCTTCCCGGGCGCGGTGAAGGACGGCCGCGTCGACCGCGAGGCGCTGCGCCAGGCGGTGCTCGGCAAGCCGGACGAGCTGAAGCGGCTCAACGCCATCGTCCACCCGCTGGTGGGCCGCGACCGGGTGAAGTTCTTCGCCGACGCCGAGGCCCGGGGCGCCGACATGGTGGTGCTCGACATCCCGCTGCTGTTCGAGACCGGCGGCCACGCCAACATGGACGCCGTGGTGGTGGTGACCGCACCGGCCGAGATGCAGCGCGAACGGGTGCTGGCGCGGCCCGGCATGACGCCCGAGCGCCTCGAGGCCATCCTCGCCCAGCAGATGCACGACGCCGAGAAGCGGGCCCGCGCCCACTTCGTCGTCGACACCAGCCGCGGCCTGGAGCCGGCCCGCCAGCAGGTGGCCGAGATCATCGCGGTGATGCGCGATCCACAGAAGAGACCTGCCCGCGACCGCACGGCCGGTTGAGGCCGTCGGCGAACCGCGCCAGAAGAAGACCATGGCGCGCGAGATCGTCCTCGACACCGAAACGACGGGCTTCGATCCCCTGACCGGGGACCGGCTGGTGGAAATCGCCTGCATCGAGATCGAGGACTTCGTGCCGACGGGCCGGCACTTCCACCGCTACATCGACCCCTGCCGCGACATGCCGGCGGAGGCCGAGAAGATCCACGGCCTGTCGACCAGCTTCCTGCGCGGGAAGCCCCGGTTCGAGCATCCGGAGGTGGTCGAGGAGTTCCTCGACTTCGTGGGCGACTCTCCGCTGATCGCCCACAACGCCACCTTCGACCGTAACTTCGTGAACTACGAGCTCGGGCTGTGCCGCCGCGAGCACCTGCACGAGCACCGCTGGATCGACACCCTGGCCCTGGCGAAGCAGCGCTTCCCCGGGATGCACAACTCCCTGGATGCGCTGTGCAAGCGCTTCAAGATCTCGCTCGCCGAGCGCGAGAAGCACGGCGCCCTGATCGACACCAAGCTGCTGGCCGCGGTCTACCTGGAGCTTAGGGGCGGGCGCGAGCGGCGCCTCGAGCTCACCAGCTCGGTCATGGTGCAGGCCGTCGCCGCGGCGAAGAACAATTCCTACGGCGCGCGGCCTCGTCCGCTCGGCCCGCGCTCCACCGAGGAGGAGCGCGCCACCCACGCCAGCTTCATCCGCGACGTGGTGAAGTCGGAAGATCTCTGGAAGAAGTTCGGGATCTGACTTCCCCCCCCCGACGCGGAGGGAAAAGCTTACGCGTGGCCGATCTGCTCGGCGCCGCCCTGGGCCTTGCGCGCAGCGTAGACGCCGGCGAAGTCGATGGGGTCCAGCAGGAAGGGCGGGTAGCCGCCTTCGCTGGTCACGTCGGCGATGATCCGCCGGGCGAACGGGAACAGGAAGCGCGGGCACTCGATGAGCAGCACCGGCTCCACCTCTTCGGCGGGCACCCCGGCCACCTGGAACACGCCGCCGTAGAGCAGCTCCACGACGAACAGGGCGCCGTCTTCACGCGTCGCCTTGGCCGAGAGCTTCAGGTCCACTTCGAAGAGGCCGTCTTCGCGCCCGCGGGCGTTCATCTCGACGCCCAGGTCGATCTGCGGCTGCGCGCCGCCTTGGCGCAGGGTCTCCGGCGCGCGGGGGTTCTCGAACGAGAGGTCGCGGATGAACTGGGCGAGCACCCGGATGCCGGGGCCTTCCTGCTGGGCGGGATCTAGCGCGCCGGACGCAGCGTCGGTGTCGGTCATGGAACTGGAAAATCCGTGGTGGAAAGGGCGCAATCGCCGCCTAATCGGTGGCGCGGGCTATCATGCGGACCCATTGGATGCAACGCCGCCCCTGACGGGGGCGTTCGGTAAGCCTATATTGCATCGCGACACCTAAGACGCAGACGTCTGGAAGGCCAAGGTTGCAAGTCCTGGAGCTCATCATCTTCGCCGGCCTCGCGGCCATCGTGCTGTACCAGCTCTACTCGGTGCTGGGCCGGCGCGTGGGCCGTCAGCCCGAAGACCAGCCGGCCGCCGCCTCCGCCACGCCGGTGCGCGCGCCCGACCGCCCGCTCGACGTCGAGGCTGACGGCGTGGCCCTGACCGGACTGGCCGCCGTGCGGTCCAAGGACCCCAGCTTCGACGTGAACCGCTTCCTCTCCGGCGCGAAGTCCGCCTACGAGATGATCGTGAAGTCGTTTGCCGCCGGCGACCGCGCCACCCTGCGCAACCTCCTGGCGCCGCAGGTGATGGCCAGCTTCGACACGGCGATCGCCCAGCGCGAGGCGGAGGACCGCACCGAGACTGTCGAATTCCTGCACCCGCCGCGCGCCGACCTGGAGAAGGCCGAGGTGGTGGGCGCCGACCTCGCCCGCCTGACCGTGCGGTTCCTGGCCGAGTTCCGCTCCCGCACCAAGGGGCCGGAAGGGGAGGCGGTGGACGACCGCCGCACCGCCGAGCTGTGGACCTTCGAGCGAAACCTGAAGAGCCGCGACCCCAACTGGATGCTCGTCCACGTGGACGCCGCGGAGGCTTAACGGCCTCCCACTGGACATGAAGCGGCCGCTGAAGCCCGAGGAGCTGCGTGTCTGGAGCCGCGTGGCCGGAACCGTGCACCCGCTGCCGGGGCGCATCCTTCCCTCCCCTCCAGGGGAGGGACAGCCCGCCACGGGCGGGCCGGGTGAGGAAGTCGCGATCAAGCGCAGACCTCACAATCCTGTCCCCACGCCGCCTCACCCTGGCCGCCCCGCGGCCGGTCCCTCCCCAGGCGGGGAGGGGAAGCCGATCGAGCCCAACCGCAAGCACCGCATCGCCAAGGCCCGCGAGGAGATCGGCGCCCGCCTCGACCTGCACGGCCTGGACCAGGACCGCGCCCGCGCCACGCTGGAGGCCTTCCTGCACCGCGCTTGGGACGAGGGCTTCCGCGCCGTGCTGGTGATCACCGGCAAGGGGGTGCAGGGCGACGGAATCCTGCGCCGCCGCGTCCCGGAGTGGCTGGCGGCGCCGCACCTCATCGCCATCGTCGCCGGGATCGCCGAGGCCCACCGCCGCCACGGGGGGGAAGGGGCGCTCTATGTGGCGCTGAAGCGCAAGCCGCGGACTTAGTCGTTCCGTTAGGGCGCAGCCGCCGATTCGGCGCCTGGCTTTTCCCACGATGCTGGGCCCCAAGGCGGCGGGCCAATCCGGAACTTCGCCTGATAGCTGAACCTGCGACCTGCCGTGGGAGAGCTATCCTTGGCCTGCGGACCAATGCGGAAGGTCGAGACCATCTTCAGCGCAGCGCCTCCGAAGCCTTGCTCGGTTGGCGTTTCGCGCACCACCTCGCAGTCCGCCAGCCTGCCGTTTCGATCGATCGTGCAGAGCACCTGGGCCATGCCTTCGATGCCGGCCCGCTGTGCCTTAGGGGGGAAGAAGCGCTGCAACTGGGGATCGGTGTATTTGACCTGGACGTCGCGCGCAGTGAGAGGCGTCGCCTCGGGCGCGCTTTCCGCGACCGCCAGAGCAACGAAGGTCAACCACAGAAGCATTCGGTGATGCTAAGCTGCGGCGTAGGGGCCGGCAACGTCAGCCGCGCGAGGCCTTCTCCGCCAAGCCCGAGGTCCCCTCTCTGGCCTCCAGCTTGGCCGCGACCTCATCGAGGCTCACCCCAGCCGCCGCCAGCACCACGAGCCAGTGGTAGATCAGGTCGGCGCTTTCCGCGGCGAGCGCGTCGGTATCGGCTTCGAGCGCGGCGATCACCGTCTCGACGGCTTCTTCCCCGAGCTTCTTGGCGGCCTTGGTGGGGCTGGCCAGCAGCTGGGCGGTGTAGGAGGCGCCCGCATCTGCGGCCTTGCGGCTCTCGATCGTCGCGGCCAGCCGCTGGACGACCTCTGCGAAGCGGCTCATGCGGCGGCCTCCGTAATCCGGACCGGCAGGCCCTGCGCGGCCATGGCCTGCTTGACCTCGCCCACCGACACCTCGCCGAAGTGGAAGATGGAGGCTGCGAGCACGGCGTCCGCGCCCCCTTGTTTCACGGCATCGACCATGTGCTGGGCGTTGCCCGCGCCGCCCGAGGCGATCACCGGCACGTTCACCGCCGACGTCACCGCCTTCAGCAGCTCCAGGTCGTAGCCGGTCTTCGCCCCGTCGCGGTCCATGGAGGTCAGCAGGATTTCGCCCGCGCCGCGCGCCACGACGTCGGCGGCGTAGTCCACCACGTCGAGCCCGGTGTCTTCCCGCCCGCCGTAGATGAACACCCGCCAGGTCTCGCCCACGCGCTTGGCGTCGATCGCCACCACCGTCGCCTGGGACCCGAACGCGTCGGCGCAGGCGGTAACCAGGTCGCGGTTCTGCACGGCCGAGGTGTTGATGGAGATCTTGTCGGCCCCGGCCAGCAGCAGGCGCCGCGCATCCTCTACCTGGCGGATGCCGCCCCCCACCGACAACGGCATGAAGCAGACGTCGGCCGTCCGGGCCACCACGTCGAGGATGGCGCCCCGGTTCTCGTGGCTGGCGGTGATGTCCAGGAACATCAGCTCGTCGGCGCCGGCGGCATCGTAGGCGCGGGCCTGTTCCACCGGATCGCCGGCGTCGCGCAGCGAGACGAACCGCACGCCCTTCACCACGCGTCCGTCCTTCACGTCCAGGCAGGGGATGACGCGGACGTTGAGCATCTAAGCCGCCGCTTGCAGGGCTTCGGCCGGGGCGATGGCGCCGTTGTAGAGCGCCCGGCCCAGCACCGCGCCGGCGATCGGCGTGCCCGCGCGGGCCTTCAGCTTCACGATGTCGTCCACAGTGGCCAGGCCGCCCGCCGCGATCACCGGGATGTCCACCGCGTCCGCGATGGCTCCGAAGGCGTCGACGTTGAAGCCCATCACCGTCCCGTCCCGGTCGATGTCGGTGATGATCAGCGCGCCGACGCCCACGTCCTCGAACCGCTTCGCCACCGTCACCGCGTCCAGGTCGGAGCTCTCGGTCCAGCCCTGGGTGGCCACCTTGCCGGCGCGCACGTCGACGCTGACGGCGATCTGCTCCGGCCATTTGCGCGCCGCCTGCCGGACCACCTCAGGCTCGGTGACCGCGACGGTGCCGAGGATCACCCGGCTCACGCCCGCCTCGATCCAGCGCTCGACGTCGGCCAGGCTGCGGATCCCGCCGCCCAGCTGCACCGGCACCGAAACCGCGCCCAGGATGGCCTCGACCGCCGCCTCGTTCACCGCCTTGCCCTCGACCGCGCCGTTCAGGTCGACCACGTGGATCCAGTGGAAGCCTCCGGCCGCCCAGGCGCGGGCCTGGTCGGCCGGGGAGTTGTTGAACACGGTCGCCGTCGAGAGGTCGCCGTGCAGCACGCGCACGCACTGGCCGTCCTTCAGGTCGATGGCGGGATAGAGGATCATGGCCGCCACTCCAGGAAGCGCGCGAGAAGGGAAAGGCCCGGGCCCTGCGACTTCTCCGGGTGGAATTGTACGCCGGCCAGGTTGCCCCGCGCCACCGCCGCGGGGAAGCGCCCGCCGTGGTCGACCCAGGCCATTACGTCGGTGTCGTCCTTCGGGAAGATGGCGAAGGAGTGGGTGAAGTAGACGTCGCGGTCCCCGACGCCCTGCATCACCGGATGGCCGGTGGCCTCCACCAGCCTGTTCCAGCCCATGTGCGGGACCTTGGCGGCCGGATCGGCGGGCTCGATCCGCCTCACGTCCCCGGAAATCCAGTCGAGGCCGGCGGTCTCCCCGAACTCCAGGCCGCGGGTGGCCATCAACTGCATGCCGACGCAGACGCCCAGGAACGGCGCGCCCCGGATCCGCACTGCCTCGGTCATCGCCTCGATGAGCCCCGGCCGCGCCTGCAGCGCCTCCATGCAGGCGGCGAACGCGCCCACGCCCGGCAGAACCACCCGGTCGGCGGCGACCACGGTCTCGGGATCATGGGTGACCACGATCTCACTGGTCCCGTCCGCTGCGCGGACGAGGGCCTTTTCGGCCGAGCGCAGGTTGCCCGACCCGTAGTCGATCAGGGCGACCCTCTGCATGGAGATTTCCTAGAGGACGCCCTTGGTGGAGGGAGCGTGGCCTTGGGTCTTGGGGTCGAGCTCCACCGCGTGGCGGAGCGCCCGGGCCAGGGCCTTGAACCCGCTCTCGGCGATGTGGTGCGAGTTCGTCCCGTAGAGGCACTCCAGGTGCACGCAGGCGCCGGCGTTCATGGCGAAGGCGTGGTGGAATTCCTTGAACAGCTCGGTGTCCATGTCGCCGACCTTCGGCGTGCGGAAGTCCACCTTCCAGATCAGGTATGGCCGGTTCGAGAGGTCGATGGCGCAGCGGCTGAGCGTCTCGTCCATGGGGATGTAGGCGTGGCCGAACCGGCGCACCCCCTTGAACCCGTCCAGCGCCTGCTTGAACGCCTGGCCGATGACGATACCGGTGTCCTCGACCGTGTGGTGCATGTCGATGTGCAGGTCGCCCTTGGTCTCGATCTCCATGTCGAAGCCGCCGTGCCGGGCGAAGCTCTCGAGCATGTGGTCAAAGAAGCCGACGCCGGTGGTGACCTTGCACACGCCGGTCCCGTCCAGGTCCACATGGACGCGGATCTGGGTCTCCTTGGTGTTGCGGACAACTTCGGCAGTGCGGCTCATGGCGCGTCAGTATCCCTTGGACTCGGCCAGTTCCTTGAGGGAGACCTGCGGCCGCGGCCCGTAGTGCGAGATCACCTCGGCGGCGGCGAGGGATGCGAGCTTGCCGCACTGCTGCAGCGGCCGCCCCCGCGACAGGCCGAACATGAACCCGGCCGCGTATTGGTCGCCCGCGCCGGTGGTGTCCACGACTTTCTCCACCGGCTCGGCGGCCACGGTCAGGCGCTCGCCCTTGGAGAGGATGACCGAGCCCTGCGCGGCGCGAGTGACGGCGGCGAGCTCGACGCGCTCGCGCAAGGCGGACACCGCCTCGTCGAAGTCGGTGGTCCGGAACAGCGCGCAGACCTCGCTCTCGTTGGCGAACAGCAGGTCCACCTGGCCCTCGATGAAGCCAAGCAGGGCCTCGCGGTGGCGCTCCACCACGAAGCTGTCGGAGAGGGTCAGCGCGATCTTCCGGCCCGAGCCGTGCGCCAGGGCCGCGGCCTTGGCGAAGGCCCGCCGGGCGAGTGGAGCGTCGAACAGGTAGCCCTCCAGGTAGACGATCTTCGCGCTCTCGATGACGTCCTTGTCGACGTCCTCGTCGGCGAAGGCGGTCGACGCGCCCAGGAAGGTGCACATGGTGCGCTGGCCGTCGGGCGTGACGTTGATCATCGACACCGCCGTCGCCTTGCCGCCGACCAGCGGCGCGTTGGCGAAGTGGGCCCCGATGGCCTTCATGTCGTGGGTGAAGACCGCGCCCAGCTGGTCGTCGGCCACCTTGCCCAGGAAGGCGCCCTTGCCCCCGAAGCTGGCGAGGCCCGCGATGGTGTTGGCGGCCGAGCCGCCCGAAGCCTCCACGCCGGCCTGCATGCGGGCGTAGATCCGCGCGCTCTGGTCCTCGTCGACCAGCATCATCGCGCCCTTCGTCAGGTGGTTGAAGGCCAGGAATTCCTCCGTGGCCGGCGCGATCACGTCGACGATGGCGTTGCCGATCGCGGCGACGTCGTAGAGGTCTGGCATAGTTCAGGAATTCCCCGGGCAGGCCGGGGGCGTGTAGCGGAAATCGCGCGGCGGGGCTAGGCGCGGGCGCTCAGGCGGCGAAAATCCAGCCTTCGGCGTCGACGCAGACCACCGGCGCTCCGCCGAACTTGGACAGCACCGGCTCAGGCTCCGCCACCGGCGCGGTGTGGGGCAGGCTCGCCCACTGCTCCAGCGCCGAGCCGTCCATGTGGATGGCGATCGGCTCGGGAACGCTCACGCCGTCCAGGCCGATGGAGACGAACCCGCGGTGCAGCCACCGCGTGAAGCCGAAGCTCTCCTCGATCCCGCCCTCTTCCGGGCCCAGCAGTCGCAACGCAGCCATGGCTCAGCTCTCCTAGCGGCGCCGTAAACCGTCGAGGAAGCTGCGCAGTTCCCGCCTAGCCGCCCCAGCGGCCGCCGCTGTAGCTGCGGTTGCTCATCCGCCCGCCGAAGCCGCCGCGCGACAGGACGGAAGTGCGGGTCTGGGCCTTCGGCGGGGCGATGGTGTCGGGGGCGTCGAAGCCGCGGGCCGCCACGCGGGTGCGTCCGGTGGAATAGTCCCGCCACACCGGAGCTCCGGAGGCCGTGTAGTAGCCGCCGCTGCGCCAGTCGCGGTAGTAGCCGCGCCCGCCCCAGCCGCCGTCCAGCATCCGGCCGACGATGAAGCCGGTGATCAGCGGGCCCCAGATGGAATGCCCGCCGTTCGCCGCCTGCCGCGGCACGCACTGGCCTTCGCCATGGACCTCCTCGCAGCTCTTCTGGTCGTTCCAGCTGGCCGACTTGGCGTCGTCCTGCAGCGCTGCCTTCTCGGCCGTCTCACAGGCCGCGTCGGGCACCTCGTCCTTGGACTTGCACTCGGCCAGCGACTGGTAGGCGTAGGCGTCCACGGACTGGCCAGGTTGCTCGATCCGGACATTGTCCGGCGTGGAGTCGCAGGCGGTGAGGGACAGGCCCCCCGCCGCCATCAGGGTGGTCAGCGCAAGCGAGCGTGAGCGTTTCATGGCCGGGCCTCAGGTGGTCATGCAGGCGGCGTTCAGCACGCCGACGGCCAGCGAGATCATCAGGACGTAGACGGCGGCAGACATCTCGCCGCGCTCGATGCGCGCGGAGAGGTCGGGCAGCGCCAGGCGCCGAACGGCCCAGAAGGTCACGATCTGCACCACGCCGGCCACCACCGCCCAGGCGACGAACTCCGGCAGGCTCACCGTGTGCGCCAGGGCCGAGGCCAGCGGGATCACGTAGCCCAGCACCGCCCCGCCCAGCGCCACGGCGGCCGCGGCGTTGCCCTGGCGGATCAGCGCGCCTTCGTTGTGCGGCGTGATCACCTGGTAGATCGCCTTGAAGATCAGGGTGAAGCCGCCGGCGGCGAGGAAGGCGAGCGCGAAGTTGAGCGCCCCGGCCCCGAAGGCGTTGGTGTCTAGGATCATGCCTCGAATTCTCCTGTGTGGAGGGGGATGCCGACCATCACCTCATGGGTGAGGTCGCCGCCTTCGGGCTCCATCTCGAGGGCGAGAAGCAGCTCGCGGCCTTCGTCCGGGAGGTCCCGGGCAAACAGCATGCAGGTCTGGTAGATGCGCCGGGCGCTCGACATCTGGCGGTCGTCGTAGACGCTCTCCCAGAAGCTCACCGGGTCCTGCCGCTCGTCGGCCTCGCCGAACCAGAAGCGCCGGTACTCCGGCAGGCCCTCGTCCGTGAAGGTCCGCGCCCGCAGCCGGTCGATCCATCGCCGCTTGGCCGCCGCGTCGGGGGGATAGGCGCTCGACCAGGGCGTAAAGAGGGTGAAGTCCTCGGCGCCTGCGCCCGCCCGGTCGGGACTGACCATCTGCAGCATGACGTCGTCCTCCGTATAGAAGCGGTGGACGAAGCCGTCCGCGGTCTCGATCAGGCCCTGCGCCACGACGGCCAGCACGTCGGTGTCGATCCGGAAGCGCGCGCCGCCGCCCAGCCTGCGCCAGGCCAGCGGGTCCAGCCGGACGCTGCGGCCGATGGTGACGTTGCGGACTACGGGAAGCGGGTCCGCCTCGGACCTGCCGCCTCGCCCGAACAGTTTCCTGAACATCAGGCCGTCTTCCCCATCGCCCAAGGATCGCGCCTCGCGGACCCTATTGTCAAGCATACATGTATCGCATACATGTACCTTCATGCCGCCGCGAACGCCGAAGCCGCCCGTCGACAAAGCCCGAGAACGCACCCGGGCATGGCGGGAGGAACGGCGCAAGCTCGGCTTGGTGAAGTTGGAGCTGTGGGTCCCGGAATCGGCGAAGGCCGATGTCCAGGCCGCGGCCAGATCGATCGTCATGGCGTCGAGCCGCGGACCGACGCTGATCAACAACCCTCTTCCGCCCGAAGGATCGTTCGAGATGGACCACGTGATCGATACGGATTGGACGGTGAAGGGCCTGGCTCAGGCTCTGACCGAGACCCGCCTGGCGCGGGAGGGCGAGATGACCGTCCGCGTGCTCGAGGGCGCCGAGCCGGTGCTGCAGATCACCATGCACGAGCAGGGCGACCTGCCGATCTACCTCTCCATCGGAGCCGAGCAGATCGTCGTTTCAGCCCTGCTGTGGCCGTGCGACGAGCAGGCCGACCGCGCCGCCTTCAACGAGTTCCTGCTGAAGGCCCAGAAGCTGGTGCCGCTCTCCAACTTCGGCATCACCACCGTCAGCGGCCGCGACTACTACGAGCTGTTCGGCGAGATCTCCTGCAAGACCACCCTGCAGACCGTGCTCATCGAGTTGCGCATGCTGGCCGAGAACTCGATCCGCGCCGCGTCCGACCTGCGCGAGAACTTCTCGCGCGCCGCCTGATCCCAGTCCCTTCAAAGGAATAGCCCATGTCCATGTGGAGCAAGCTGATCACCATGCTGCGCGGCGGCGCCTACGAGGCCGGCGAAGCGGTGGTCGACGCCAATGCGCTGCGGATCCTCGACCAGGAAATCCGCGACGCCGACAACGCGCTGAACCGCGCCCGCGACGACCTCGCCACCCTCGTCGCCAAGCGGCGGATGATGGAGAAGGAGCTGCAGAACCTGCAGGACCAGGCGCGCCGCTACGAGAGCTCGGCCCGCGCGGCGCTCGCCAAGGGCGACCAGGCCCTGGCCCGCGAGGTCGCCCAGCGGATCGCCGACCTCGAGACCGAGGCCAACACCAAGACCCCGCAGCTCGCCGACATGCGGGTGGCCGAGGAGAAGATGCACCAGACCATCGCCACGACGCAGCAGCGGGTGGAGAACCTTCGCCGCGAGATCGACGTGGTGAAGGTCAACGAGAGCGTCCAGCGCGCCCAGGCGGCGGTCGCCTCCCGCGGCTCCGGCGCCCAGGCGACCCTGGGCTCGGCCGCCGACAGCCTCAAGCGCATCAAGGAGCGCCAGGCGGTCCGCGACGAGCGCTTCAAGGCTAGCCAGGAGCTGGAGGACATGCGCACCGGCGCCGACCTTGACGCCAAGCTGCAAGCGGCCGGCATCCTGCCCGGCTCGTCATCCGCCGACGACATCCTGGCCCGCCTCTCGGCGCCCGCCGAGGAGCCGCTGCAGATCGAGGCGCCGCGCCTGCAACTCGAGCAGCAGCCCACGGCCGTCCCGCGGTCGGAGACCTGAGGCGCCCGTGAAACGGATCGTCACGCCCGAACGGGCGGGGTGGAAGGACAAGGCCGAGAAGCTCGGCTTCACCTTCCATCACCTGGACGGCGCCCGCTACTGGGACGAGCGCGCCTACTACGCCTTCAGCCTCGAGGAGGTGGAGGAGGGGATCGAGGCGCCCGCGGCCGAGCTCCACGCCATGTGCCTGGAGCTGGTCGACGAGGTGACCAGGAGCGAGGCGCTGATGGAGCGCCTGGCGATCCCGGAGGCGTCGCGCGACGACGTGGCCGAGAGCTGGGCCCGCAAGGACCCGTCGCTGTACGGCCGCTTCGACTTCGCCTACGACGGGACCGGCCCGGCCAAGCTCTTCGAGTACAACGCCGACACACCCACGAGCATCTACGAGAGCGCCGCCTTCCAGTGGCTGTGGCTCGAGGACCTGATCGCCGAGGGTCGGCTGCCGAAAGAGGCCGACCAGTTCAACAGCCTCTACGAAAAGCTGAAGGCCCGCTTTGCCGAGCTCTTCCCGAACGGCGGCTTCGTGCACTTCGCCGGCGTCGAGGACAGTGTCGAGGACCGCCAGAACCTCCGCTACCTGGAGGACATCGCCTCGCAAGTGGGCATCGAGCCGAAGTTCGTCCCCATCGACCAGATCGGCCTCGACGCCGACGGCAAGCTGGTCGACCAGGACAACTACATCGTCCACGCGCTCTTCAAGCTCTACCCGTGGGAGGAGATGCTGCGGGAGGACTACGCCAAGGCCATCAAGGGCTCCGGCGTGCGGTTCCTGGAGCCGGCCTGGAAGGCGGTGCTCTCCAACAAGGCCATGCTGCCGCTCCTGTGGGAGCGCCACGCCGGGCACCCGAACCTGTTGCCGGCCTTCTTCGAGGACGACCCGCGCTCAGCCGAGCTGGGGAACAGCTATGTGCGCAAGCCGCTGTTCTCGCGCGAAGGCGCCAATATCGAGCTCGTCGACGACGGTCGCCGCGCGCCGGTGCTGGACCAGGGCTACGGCGAGGAGGGCTGCATCCGCCAGGCGCTCCATCCGCTGACCCGGTTCGACGGCCACTACCCGGTGGTCGGCGCCTGGATGGTCGGCGACGAGCCGGCCGGCGTCGGCATCCGCGAGGACCGCAGCCGGGTGACGAAGAACATGAGCCGCTTCGTGCCCCACGCCATCGTCTAGCGAGGGACGAACAGATGCCGGCTCGGGCAGAGGTCGGCGACCGGGCACTCCTCGCACTTCGGGCGGCGCGCAGTGCAGGTGTAGCGGCCGTGCAGGATCAGCCAGTGGTGGGCGCGGCTCTTCTGAGGGTCCGGGACGATCGCCATCAGGTCCTGCTCGACCTGGTCCGGAGTCTTGCCCGACGACAGGGCCAGCCGGTGCGAGACGCGGAAGACGTGGGTGTCCACCGCGATGGCTGGCTCGACCCGCAGCTCGTTCAGCACCACCGAGGCCGTCTTGCGCCCCACGCCCGGCAGGGCCTGCAGCTTCTCCCGCTCCAGCGGCACCTCGCCCGCATACTGCTCCACCAGGATGCGGCTGAGCGCGATGACGTTCTTGGCCTTGGAGTTGTAGAGGCCGATCGAGGAGATGAAGGGCTTCAGCCCGTCCTCGCCCAGCGCCAGCATGGCCTGCGGGGTGTTGGCGACCTTGAACAGCTTGTCGGTCGCCTTGTTGACTGAGACGTCGGTGGCCTGGGCCGACAGCGCCACGGCCACGACCAGGGTGAAGGGGTCCTGGTACTCCAGCTCGGTGGCCGGATCGCTCTCCAGCGCCTCAAAACGGTCGAAGATCTCGGCGATCCGGGCCGCTTCCGCCGGCTTGAGGCGCTTCTTCTTCGGCAGGGGCTTCTTCGGCATGGGCGGCGGAAGATGGCCTCAGCCACCCTCTTCGCCAAGGCGATTTCCGGACGTATCCTGCACCCCATGAGCGCCTCGCTCTACATGGACGCCGAGATCCGCCCGCATCGGAGCCTCTCCGAGCGCGGCTTCATCGTGCTGATCTCGCTGGTGACGGTGGCCAACTGCGCCAGCGCCGCGGTGTTCCTGATGATGGGGGCGACGCTGGTGCCCATCTTCCTGGGCTTCGACATGCTGGCCATCTTCGTGGCCTTCCTGGTCAGCTTCCATGCCTCAAAGACGGTGGAGCGGGTGCAGGTCTCGGCCCTCGACGTGCGCGTGGTGCGTGAGACGCCGAGGGACAGCGTCGTGGTCTGGGAGAGTCCCACGGCCTTCACCCGCATCGCGGTGGAGCGGGACGAGGACCGCGTGGTGGGCGTGAAGCTGGCGCTGTCCGGGCGCGAGACGCCGGTGGGCTCGGCGCTGAGCCCCCGCGAGCGGGCCGAGTTCGCCAAGGCGCTGGACCGCGCCATCTGGAAAGCCAAGCGCGGCGGCTAGGCCGCGGCGGCCACCGCGGCCTTCAGCTCCGCCAGCCGCCGATCGTCCGCCGGATGGGTGGAGAGCGCCTCGATAGGCTTCGAGGTCGCCGCCTGGCGCTCGGTCATGCGGGTCCAGAAGGTGACGGCCGCCTGCGGATCGAAGCTCGCGCGGCGCATCAGCTCCACGCCCACACGGTCGGCCTCCAGCTCGTGCTTGCGCGAGTAGGGCAGGAGCACGCCGTAGGCCGCCCCGAGTCCCAGCGCGCCCGCGATGGCCGGCGCGGCGTCGGGGTTCTCCCCCTGCGACAGCACCATCTCCACGAGGCCGACGCCGGCCTGCAGGGCGAGCTGCTGGCTCACCCGCTCGGCAGGGTGGCGGGCGACCAGGTGGCCGACCTCATGGCCCAGCACCGAGGCCACCTCATCGTCGCTGCGGGCCAGGCTGAACAGGCCGCGGAAGAAGCCCACCTTGCCGTTGGGTAGGACGAAGGCGTTCAGGTCGGGAGAATCCAGCACCACGAACTGCCACGGCATGCCGCCCAGCCCCGCCGCCTGGGCGATGCGCCCGCCGATGCGCGCCAGGCGCCGGTGAGGCGCGGGGTCCCGGACCGGTGGGACCTGCCGGGTGATCTCGCTCCAGGTCTGGTCGGAGAGCTGCATCAGCTGCCCCTCGTCCACGACCACCAGCTGCTTGCGGCCGGTCTGGGCGTTCTCGCTGCAGCCGGCAAGCCCGGCGGCCCCGAGTCCGGCGAGCACGAAGCGGCGTGAGAGGCAGATCCGGCACATCCTACAGGATGAACCGCGACAGGTCGGTGTTGCTGGCCAGCTCGCCCACCCGGTCCTTCACGTAAGCCGCGTCCACGGTGACGGTCTCGCCGTCGCGGTCGGCGGCGTTGAAGCTGACCTCCTCCAGCACCTTCTCGAGCACCGTCTGCAGGCGGCGCGCGCCGATGTTCTCGACCGCGCCGTTGACGGTCACCGCCGCGTCGGCCAGCGCCTCGACGGCGTCGTCGGTGAAGGTCAGGGTCACCCCCTCGGTGGCGAGCAGCGCCTGGTGCTGGCGGATCAGGTTGGCCTCCGGCTCCGTGAGGATGCGGCGGAAGTCCTCGCGCGTCAGCGCCTTCAGCTCCACGCGGATCGGCAGGCGGCCCTGCAGCTCCGGCAGCAGGTCCGACGGCTTGGCCACGTGGAAGGCGCCCGAGGCGATGAACAGGATGTGGTCGGTCTTCACCGGCCCGTACTTGGTGGCGACGGTGGTGCCCTCGATCAGCGGCAGCAGGTCGCGCTGCACGCCCTCGCGGCTGATGTCCGCCCCGTGCCGCTCGCGGCTGGAGGCCACCTTGTCGATCTCGTCCAGGAAGACGATGCCCTGGTTCTCGGCCAGCTCCAGCGCCTCCTGGGTCAGCGCCTCCTGGTCCACCAGCTTGTCGCTCTCCTCGGCGATCAGCGGCGCCCACGCGCCGGCGACGGTGGTCTTGTGGGTCTTGGTCCGGCCGCCGAACGCCTTGCCGAACATGTCGCCCAGGTTCAGCACGCCCATCGACCCGCCGGGCTGGCCCGGGATCTCCATGGCCCCGAACGGCGAGGCGGTGTCGGCCACCTGCAGCTCCACCTCCTTGTCGTCCAGCTCGCCGGCGCGGAGCTTCCGGCGGAAGGACTCGCGGGCGGCGGTGGAGCCGGGGCCGGTGAGGGCGTCGAGGATCCGCTCCTCGGCCGCGCCTTCCGCCCGGGCGCGCACCGCGGCGCGGCGCTTCTCGCGCACCATGCCGATGGCGCTCTCCACCAGGTCGCGGACGATCTGGTCCACGTCGCGCCCGACGTAGCCCACCTCGGTGAACTTGGTGGCCTCGACCTTCAGGAACGGGGCCTGGGCCAGCCGCGCCAGCCGCCGCGCGATCTCGGTCTTGCCGACGCCGGTGGGCCCGATCATCAGGATGTTCTTCGGCGTCACCTCGTCGCGCAGGTCGTCCGGCACGCGCTTGCGCCGCCAGCGGTTGCGCAGCGCCACGGCCACGGCCCGCTTGGCCTCTGGATGGCCCACGATGTAGCGGTCCAGCTCGGAAACGATCTCTCGGGGGGAAAACTCGGTCATGTGGGGCGCTACATAGGCGCCCCGACCCCTGGCGTCACGGCCCTGACGTCACGAGTGCGGCGGCGCGGTCGCGGGCGGCGCGGCCAGGAGTTCGTCGAACAGCAGCTTCCAGCCGGCCTTGTCGTTGCGCCAGATGCGCACGTAGTGGCCGCGCTGCGCCGCCCCGTCCTTGCTCCAGCTGGCTTGGCCGTAGGTCCAGGCGAGGTCGCCGGCCGAGGAGGCCTGGCCGCCTAGCGGCGCGAAGGTGATCGAGGCCGGCCGGGTGGCGAGCTCCGCTTCCAGGGCGGCGCGGTCCGCCGGCGGCTTGGCCCGCGAGCCGACGACCCGGCCGTCCGCGGCGACGTGGGCCAGGTAGGCGGACTTCACATCGGTCTTCGCCGCCTGCGCCAGCGCGGCCTCCGCCTGCGACACCTCGGTCATCGCCTTCGACGGAGAGCCCGCGCGACGCTCGGCCATCCTGGCATAGGCGACCGGCGAGCCCTGCGGCGCGGCGCCCGTCGGATCGCTCGGGGGTCCGCCGTCGAACAGCCACTTCCACGAGCCGTCCGGCTGCTTGGCCCAGACCGTGAAGTACCAGGCCCGCGGCTTGCCATCGAAGGAATAGGGGCCGGTGGTGAAGCCCAGGTCGCCGGAGTGCGAGATGCCGGCCCACAGCGGCCACCAGACCAGCGCCGGCCCCTTCGGCTGCGGCGCGGAGAAGACCGCCTTGGCGAGCCTGGGCTCCGGCTGCAGCACGATCCCCTCGGGCGCGGAATGCTTCAGGAAGCTCCCCTGGATGCCCAGCGCCAGCCCATCGGCCGCGAAGGCCCGCTCGGCGGCCACCACCGGAGCGGGGTCCACCTTGGGTGCGGCGAGGGCAGGGGAGGCGATCAGCGCAAGGGCGAGGGCGAAACGCATGGCGGAACTCATAGGAGCGGAAACTGCCGCGCCCAGGCTTCTGCGGCAAGCGGCCGGACCGCCGCGGCTAGAGGACTTCCACGGTCAGAGACCCGTTCGTATAGACGCAGATCTCCGCGGCGATCTTCATGGCCCGGCGGGCGACCTCCTCGGCGTCGTAGTCGGTCTCCATCAGCGCCTTGGCGGCGGCCAGGGCGAAGTTGCCGCCGGACCCGATGGCCGCGACCCCGCCGTCCGGCTCCAGCACGTCGCCGACGCCGGTGACGGTGAAGATGGCGTCCTTGTCGGCCACGATCAGCATGGCCTCCAGCCGGCGGAGGTAGCGGTCCGTCCGCCAGTCCTTCGCCAGGTCCACGCAGGCCCGCGCGAGCTGGTCGGGATACTGCTCCAGCTTGGCCTCGAGCCGTTCGATCAGGGTGAAGGCGTCGGCGGTGGCCCCGGCGAACCCCGCGACGACCCGGCCGCCCGCCAGAGGGCGCACCTTGCGGGCATTGCCCTTGACCACCGTCTGGCCCATCGAGACCTGGCCGTCGCCGGCGATCACCGTGCGGCCCCCTTTGCGGACGGCCAGGATGGTGGTCCCATGCCAATCGGGAAACGGCGCTGTATGGGTGGACATGCCCCGCGATGTGGCGGGGCGTCCCCAAGAGGTCAAGGCGTGAGAGGTCGAGCCGCATGAGCTTCACGGACGAGGAGGTCGAGCGCTACGCCCGCCATCTCGTGCTGCGCGAGGTGGGCGGCCCGGGCCAGCAGAGGCTCAAGACCGCCAGCGCCCTGATCGTCGGCGCGGGCGGCCTGGGCGCGCCGGCCTCGCTCTACCTCGCGGCCGCCGGCGTGGGCTCGATCTTCCTCGCCGACCCCGACCTCGTCGACGTCTCCAACCTGCAGCGCCAGGTGATCTACACCGAGGACGACGTCGGCGACCCCAAGGTGGAGGCCGCCGCCAACCGGCTCCACGCCCTCAACCCCTACGTTTTCGTGGGCGGCTACAACGGCGCCTTCGACGAGGCTTCGGCCGACGAGCTGGTCTCGGACGTCGACATCGTGCTGGACGGCACCGACGACTTCGCCACCCGCTTCTGCGTCAACGACGCCTGCGTCCGCCACGGCAAACCCCTGGTCACCGGCGCCATCGGCCGCTGGACCGGCCAGGTCGGCGTCTTCTCGGGCCGCCCCTGCTACCGCTGCCTGGTGCCCGAGATCCCCCCGGAAGCCGAGACCTGCTCGGTTGTCGGCGTGGTCGGCGCGCTCGCCGGCGTCATCGGCTCGATGATGGCCCTGGAGGCGATCAAGCTCATCACCGGAGCCGGCGAGCCGCTGACCGGCCGCCTCTCCATCTACGACGGGCTGGCCGGGGAAAGCCGCACGGTGAAGGTGGGCGCCGACCCCGAGTGCCCGGTGTGCGGAAATTCCTCTCCCGACGGGAGAGGGTAGGGAGAGGGCGGCTCCGTCTTGAAGCGGGCAGGGCGAGGGGACGCGTCGATCCCCGCATCCGCCCGTCCCCGCGCATCGATTGTGGCGACGCCGCGCCGCCCTCCCCCTGCCCCCTCACGTGGGGAGGGGGTGCGCCCTACAGCATCGCCGGGATCACCCGGTCGGGCGGCTTGTGGCCGTCCATCCAGGTGCGGATGTTGATGATCACCTTCTCGCCCATGTCGATGCGGCCCTCGATGGTGGCCGAGCCCATGTGGGGCAGCAGGACCGCGTTGGGCAGCTTCAGCAGCTTCGGGTTGATGCTGGGCTCGAACTCGAAGACGTCGAGGCCGGCGCCGGCGATCTTCCCCGTCTTCAGGAGCTCGGCGAGCGCATCCTCGTCGATGATCTCGCCGCGGGCGGTGTTGATGACGATGGCGTGGGGCTGCAGCAGCTTCAGCCGCCGCGCCGAGAGCAGGTGGTAGGTGGCGGGCGTGTGCGGCGAGTGGACCGAGATGATGTCCATCCGGGCCAGCATCTGGTCGAGGCTCTCCCAGTAGGTGGCCTCCAGCTCGTCGCCGATGCGCGAGGAGACGGGCTTGCGGTTATGGTAGTGGATCTGCAGGCCGAACGCCTTGGCGCGCCTGGCCACGGCGGTGCCGATCCGGCCCATGCCGATGATCCCCAGCCGCTTGCCGGTGATCCGTCGGCCCATCATCCAGGTGGGGGTCCAGCCGGTGAAGCCGCCCGCCTGCACGACGTTGGCCCCCTCCACCAGCCGGCGCGCCGTGGCCATGATCAGGGCCATGGTCAGGTCCGCGGTGTCCTCGGTGAGCACGCCGGGCGTGTTGGTGACGGTAATCCCCCGCGCATTGGCGGCGGCCACGTCGATGTGGTCCACCCCGGCCCCGAAGTTGGCGATCAGCTTCAGCCGATCGCCCGCCTTCTCCAGCAGTTTCGCGTCGATCTTGTCGGTGATGGTTGGCGCCAGCACGTCGCAGCGCGTCACCGCGTCCTCCAGCGCCGCTGGGCTCAGCGGCCCGTCGGTGAGGTTCAGCTCGGTGTCGAACAGCTCCCGCATCCGGGTTTCCACCGGATCGGGCAGCTTGCGCGTGACGATGACTTTCGGCTTGCGGACGGCCATTGCTTATCGGGGCGAACGGGGCGAACTGACGGAGACGTTTCCTGCGCCAATTGGTCGGCGCGTCGTTTGTTGTCGAGACCTGTAGCAAAGGGTCCATGGGCGGCCAAGGCGAGGCGATGCGAATGCGGAAAACGAAGGCCCCGGCGCTGAAAAGCGGTGCGCTGGCGCTGGTTTTCGCCTTCGGGCTGGGCGCAGAAGCGCTAGCCGCCGATCGTCCGACCCCGTCCGGCCTGCCGGTTCCCCGCTACGTAACCCTGAAATTCGGCAAGGTGAACGCCCGCGCCGGCCCCGGCGACGACCACCGGCTCCTGTGGGTCTACCGGGTGAAGGGCCTGCCCGTGCAGGTGGTGGCCGAGACGTCCGAGTGGCGGCGCGTGTGCGATCCGTCCGGCGGCCTGGCGTGGGTGCACAAGCGCACCACCGACGGCCGTCGCAACGTCGTCAACCTCCACGCCCGGCCGATCCCCCTCTACCGCAGCCCCAAGCCCAAGGCTGGCCCGGCGGCGTTTTTGAACTCCAAGGCCATGGCGGCGTTGGTCCGTTGCGAGAAGGGTTGGTGTCGTGTGCGCGCCGAAGGCGCCACGGGCTGGGCCCGCCAGTCCGAGGTCTGGGGCGTGGCCGAAGCGCCGCAATGCCGTTGAGCCGGTAAGGCGGCTCTGCTAGGCCCACCCCTCAAAGGGACGGAAACCGGCGAATGAGCCCGATCAAGGCCAAGAACCAGTACGACTTCGAAGAGCTGATGAGCTGCGCGCGCGGCGAGATGTTCGGCCCCGGCAATGCCCAGCTGCCGGCGCCGCCGATGCTGCTCTTCGACCGCATGACCCACATCGACGACACCGGCGGGGCCCACGGTCTGGGCTACATCGAAGCGGAATTCGATATCCACCCGGGCCTGTGGTTCTTCGATTGCCATTTCATCCGCGATCCGGTGATGCCGGGCAGCCTGGGTCTCGACGCGCTCTGGCAGCTGGTCGGCTTCTACCTCGGCTGGATCGGCGGCAAGGGCCGCGGCCGCGCGCTGGGCTGCGGCGAGGTGAAGTTCGCCGGCGAAGTGACTCCGGACATCAAGAAGGTCACCTACAAGGTCGACATGAAGCGGGTCATCAACCGCCGCCTGGTCATGGGGATCGGCGACGGGGTGCTCGAGGCCGATGGGAAGCCCATCTATACGGCGGCCGACCTGCGCGTCGGCCTCTACCAGCGGCCCTGAGCCGGCAAGTCGGGAAGGAAGCATGCGCCGCGTCGTCGTCACCGGGATGGGCATCGTCTCGTCCATCGGGAACAACGCCAACGAAGTCCTGGCCTCGCTGCGGGAGGCGAAGTCCGGCGTCATCGCCGCTCCGGAATACAAGGAGCTGGGCTTCCGCTGCCAGGTGCACGCCGCGCCGCAGATCGACTGGGAATCCATGGTCGACCGGCGCGCCGCGCGGTTCCTGGCTCAGGGCACCGCCTACGGCCACATCGCCATGGACCAGGCGATCGCCGACGCCGGGCTGGAAGAGTCCGACGTCTCCAGCGAGCGCACCGGCCTGATCGTGGGCTCCGGCGGGCCGTCCACCCGCGTCATCGTCGAGGCGGCCGAGACCACCCGCACGAAGGGCCCCAAGCGCATCGGGCCCTTCGCCGTGCCCAAGGCCATGAGTTCCGGCCCGTCGGCCGTGCTCGCCACTTGGTTCAAGATCCGCGGCCACAACTATTCCATCTCCTCGGCCTGCGCGACGTCGGCCCACTGCATCGGCAACGCCGCCGAGCAGATCCAGATGGGCAAGCAGGACGTGATGTTCGCCGGCGGGGTGGAGGAGCTCGACTGGACGCTCTCCAATCTGTTCGACGCCATGGGCGCCATGAGCTCGAACTTCAACGAGACGCCGCACAAGGCCAGCCGCGCCTATGACAAGGACCGCGACGGCTTCGTGATCGCCGGCGGCGCCGGAATCCTGGTCCTGGAAGAGTATGAGCGCGCCAAGGCCCGCGGCGCGAAGATCTACGCCGAGATCGTGGGCTACGGCGCCAACTCCGACGGCTACGACATGGTCGCCCCCTCCGGCGAGGGCGCGGCGCGCTGCATGAAGCTCGCCATGGCGACGGCCGGCGGGCGCAAGATCGACTACCTCAACCCGCACGGCACCTCGACGCCGGTGGGCGACATCAAGGAGATGGAGGCCGTTCGCGCCGTGTTCGGCAACGACGCCCCGCTGATCTCGTCCACCAAGTCCCTGACCGGCCACAGCCTGGGCGCCGCCGGGGCGCAGGAGGCGATCTATTCCCTCCTGATGCTCAATAACGGCTTCGCCGCCGAGAGCGCCCACATCGAGAACCTCGACCCTGCGTTCGAGGACCTGCCCATCGTCCGCAAGCGCGACGACCGCCAGCTCGAGACGGTGATGTCCAACAGCTTCGGCTTCGGCGGCACCAATGCGTGCCTGATCATGGCGCGGGTCTAAGAACCCTCTCCCAAGGGGAGAGGGCAGGGAGAGGGCGGCTCCGAATATCCACCCGCAGTGAGAGGGGGCGCGTCGGGCGCCTTCCCGTCCCCTCGCCACAGCTGTTCCTTCGCCGCGCCGCCCTCTCCCCATCCCTCTCCCAAGGGAGAGGGTGACACCACGGGTCGGATCGTCCAAAAACCCGCCAAACTGACGGGAGATCACACGTGGCCGACGACTATCAGATGCCCAAGGGCGAGCTGATGAAGGGCAAGCGCGGGGTCATCACCGGCGTGGCCAACCACCAGTCGATCGCCTGGGGGATCGCCTCGCAGCTGGCGGCGCAGGGCGCGGAGCTGGCGTTCTTCCACCTGCCGGGGATGGAGCGCCGCGTGACGCCGCTCGCCGAGAGCGTCGGCGCGAAGGTCATCGTGCCGGCCGATGTCACCGACGACGCCTCCATGGATGCTGCCTTCGGCGCCGTGCAGCAGGCCTTCGGCCAGATCGACTTCTTCCTCCACGCCATCGCCTTCGCCAACAAGGACGAGCTGAAGGGCTCCTTCGTCGACAACACCACCCGCGACGGCTTCCTGCGGGCGATGAACATCTCGGCTTTCAGCTTCGTGGACTGCGCGCGCCGCGCCGCCGCGATGATGCCGGAGACCGGCGGCTCGATCGTGACCCTGACCTACATGGGCTCGGAGCGGGCGATCCCGAACTACAACACCATGGGCGTGGCCAAGGCCGCGCTTGAGGCGGCTGTCCGCTACGCCGCCCGCGACCTGGGGCCGAAGGCCATCCGCGTGAACGCGGTCTCGCCGGGCGCCATGAAGACCCTGTCGCTGGCCGGGATTTCCGGCGGCCGCGGGATGCTGGCCAAGGGCCGCTCGCTCAGCGCCATGAAGGAGGACACCTCCATGGAGGGCGTAGCCGGCTGCGCGCTGTGGCTGCTGTCCGACCTCGGCAAGTCCACCACCGGCGAGGTTATCCACGTGGACGCCGGCTTCCACATCATGGGCTTCTCGGACGACGAGGGCGGCGAGGCCTAGGCCGCGTAGGCCCGCATGAACCGCGCGCTGGCCTCACGCGCGATGCGGTCGATCTGCGGCTCCGTGAGCGGTCGCTCGACGCCCAGCAGGGCCGCGGTCTGGTAGGAGCCGATCGCCATGCCGGCGAAGAACTCGGCGGCCTCCAGCGGGTCGGGGCAGGCGAGGCGGCCGGCTTCGGTCTCCAGCCTCAGGAAGTCCGCGAGCCTGCGCCGCGACTCCCGCGGGCCGGCCTCGTAGAGCGCGCGGGCGATGTCGGGCGCCTCGAAGGCGCCCATCATCGCCATCCGCCAGAACCCGGCGCCCCGCGCATCCAGCAACTTGCCGAGCAGCACCCGGGCGAAGGCGGCGAGCGCCTGGGCCGGATCGGCGATGCCTTCCGGCGTCTCCAGCATGGCCGTCATCTCGCCGACGCGCCGCTGGCAGAGCGCCTGCACCAGCTCGGCCTTGGAGCCGTAGTGGTTGTAGATCGTCTGCTTCGACACGCACGCGCGGCGGGCGATCTCCTCCATCGAGGCGCTCACCCCGCGCTCGCCCAGCACGTCGACGGCGGCGTCGAGGATGGCCTCGTTCTTCGACAGGTCGATCTGGCCGGCGACGCGGGGCATCAGTGGCCTCCCTGGGCGACGGCGCCGGGCTTGCCCGGACGCGCGAAGAAGGCCAGCACGACGGCCGCCCAGCAGCCCAGCGCCAACGCCGCGAAGGCGTCGCCGAAGGCCAGCACGGTGGCCTGGCGGTTCAGCATGGCGCCGAACGCCTTGCGCGCCGCGCCCTCCGGATCGGGAGCGCCGCGTCCGGCCATGATGGCGGTGAGGTTGTCGAGCATGGCCGCGCTCGTGGCGTTGGCGGTGCTCGCCGCCGCGGCGATGTCGGCGTAGTGAACCGCCGTCTGGTGGCCGATGACGGTGGTGAGCAGGGCCAGGCCGATGGCGCCGGCCACGTTGCGGATCAGGTTGATCAGCCCCGAGGCGTCTTTCATCATGCTCACCGGCAGGGTCGAGACGCTCATCTGCTGGGCGGCGATCATGGCCACCATGATCCCGAGTCCGCGGGCCACCTGCAGGGTGAAGAACTCGGCAAAGCCCCACTCGTCGGTGACCCGGACGCCGAGCTGGATCGCCCAGGCCGCCAGCGCGAAGCCCAGCACCATCGAGATCCGCGCGTCCACCATCCGCACGACGCGGCCCGCGATCGGCGCGGACAGGAACATGGTCAGGCCCGAGACCAGCATGACGGTGCCGACCTCGGCCGAGGAGAAGCCGCGCACCTGCCCCAGGAAGATCGGCAGCAGGAAGGTGCCGCCGAACAGGCTCACGCCGGTGACGAAGGTCATCACGATCCCGAGGGAGAAGTTCACGTCCCGGAACGGCTTCAGGGAGACGATGGGCTGCCAGTAGCTGAGCTGGCGCCAGATGAAGGCGGCGCCCGTCAGCAGGGCCAGCACCGAGAGCCACAGGATCACGTCGTCCTGGAACCAGCTCTCGGTCGCGCCTTCCTCCAGCACGTACTGCATGGAGAGCAGGAAGACGGTCATGAGGCCTAGGCCCCACCAGTCGATGCCCTTCGAAAGGCTCGGGTCCGGCTTGTCGAAGTTGGCGTAGCGGCCGACCAGGAAGATCACCAGGAAGCCGACCGGCACGTTGATGAAGAACAGCCAGCGCCAGGACAGCGCCTCGGTCAGGTGGCCGCCGAGCGTCGGGCCGATGGTGGGGGCGAGCGTCACGATAAGCCCCACCAGCACGTTCGCCGTGAGCCGCCGCTCGGGCGGGAAGACGGTCATGGCGGTGGCGAAGATCGGCGGGATCATCGCGCCCGCGAACACGCCCTGCGCGGCGCGGAAGAAGATCATCATGCCGACGCTGGTCGAGAGGCCCACCGCCACGGAGGTGACGCTGAACCCGATGACGGCGACCACGTAGAACGGCCGCGTGCCCCACATCTTCGTCAGGTAGGCGGTGAGCGGCATGATCACGACCTCCGCCAGGAGGTAGATGGTCTGCACCCAGCTGATCTCGTCGGCGGTCGCGCCGATGCCCGCCTGGATCTGGGTCAGCGAACTGGCGACGATCTGGATGTCCAGCATGGCCATGAACTGGCCGATGATCATCCCGCCGAAGCCCAGGAAGACCATCATCCACGGCACGGGACGCCCGTCGGCGTCGATGAAGCTGCCGCTCGGCGGAGCGGCCGCGGGCGGGCTCGCGGCGCGGTCTCCTGGCAGGGTGGCGTCGGACACGGCGGTTACTGTGTCGCGCCGCGCCTGGCGTACTGCGCCGCCGGCGTCCCGACCTCGGCGAAGCTCGGGCCGGTGTTCTCGCGCACGTCCACCTTCACCTCGACGGAGAGGCCCGGCCGCAGGGCGTCGGCCAGCGGCTGGGTCCGGTCGACGGCGATCTTCACCGGCAGGCGCTGTGCGATCTTGGTGAAGTTGCCGACCGCGTTCTCCACCGGGATCAGGGCGAACTCCGCCCCCGTCGCCGGGGCGAAGCTGTGCACCCGGCCCTTGATGGTGCGCTTGCCGAACGCGTCGGTGCGGATCTCCACCGGCTGGCCCAGGCGCAGGCGGGCGACCTGGGTCTCCTTGAAGTTGGCGATGACATAGGCCTCGCCCAGAGGGACGAGGCTCATCATGGTCCCGCCGGGGCGCACGTACTGGCCGACCCGGACGCCGCGGGCGCCGACCACGCCGGCCACCGGCGCGCGGATTTCGGTGCGGGCGAGATCCAGTCTCGCCTGCTCGACCGCCGCGCGGGCGGCGTCAGCCTGGGCGACGGTCTGGGCGCGCGCCGACCCCAGCGAGGCGGCGGTCTGGCGCTCGGCTTCCAGGGCGGCCTGGGCCTGGGCGACCCCGGCGGCGGCCTGCTCCTGCGCGGCCCGGGTCGTCTGGGCGCGCTGCGGCGAGACCCAGCCCTGCTTGGCGAGGGCGCCGTAGCGGTTGAGCTCGGCGGCGGCCAGCTGCGCCTGGGCGCGGGCGCTCTGCACGCCTGCGGCCCGCTGGGCGATCATCGCCTGCTCGAGGCGGGCCTTGTCGTCCACCTGGGCCACCGCGGCCTGCAGCGCCGCGGCGTTCGCCTCGGCCTGGGCGAGGCGGGCCCTGATGGTCGCCGGATCGATGCGGACCAGCAGCTGGCCGGGCTGGACCGCCTGGTTGTCCTCCACCAGCACCTCGGCCACATAGCCTTCGATCTGGGAGGCGATGGGCGCCTTGTCGGCCTGTACGAACGCGTTGTCCGTGCGCTCGTACTTCTGCTTGTTGCTCCACCAGACGGCGCCGCCGGCGCCGACCGCCACCACGGTCAGGCCGCCCACGACCAGAGGAACCAGACGCTTCCTGGAAAGCCCCGCCATCGATACGCCCCTGGGAAACTTGGACCCACTGGTCCATCCAATTCTCAGGTAGCCGCCTGCCGGCCGCCGCACAAGTGAAACCTGGACCACCGCGTCCAAGAATAGCAGGCTCTAGTCAAACTGGATGCTCTTGTGGCCTATCGGCCCATGGCCGCAGACCACGACTACGACGTGATCATCGCCGGGGCCGGCATCGCCGGGGCGACCCTGGCGCTGGCGCTGAAGCAAGCCGGCCTCGAGCCGGTGCTGATCGACCCTGTGGTCTTCGACGCCCAGGTGGCGCCGACCTTCGACGGCCGCGCCTCGGCCATCGCCTTCGCCGCCTACCGGCAGTGGCGCGCGCTGGGGCTGGAGCCGGCGTTCGCGCCGCACGTCCAGCGCATCGAGCAGATCCTGGTCACCGACGGCCGCAGCCCCGGCGCCTCTGCCGGGACCGCCTCGCCCTTCTACCTGCGCTTCGACGCCGCCGAGATCGCCGACCGCTGCGAGGGCGAGCCGCTGGGCTACATGCTCGAGAACCGCCGCATCCGCGCGGGCCTGGCCCAGGCGGTGCAGGACGCCGGCATCCAGGTGCTGGCGCCCCAGCGGGTGGAAAGCGCCGACTTCACCCCGCGCGCCGCGGTGGTCGGCCTCGCCGACCTCCGCACCCTGCAGGCCCAGCTTGTGGTGGGCGCCGAAGGCCGCGGCTCCACCATCCGCAAGGCCGCCGGCATCGGCGAGGTCGGCTGGGACTACAAGCAGGTCGGGGTGGTGGCGACCGTGAAGCTCGAACGCGGCCACGGCGGCGTCGCCTACGAGTACTTCCTGCCCTCCGGCCCCTTCGCCATCCTGCCGCTGACCGACGACCGCGCCAGCCTGGTCTGGACCGAGAGCCCGGCCCGCGCCGCCGCGCTCAAGGCCGCCCGCCCGGAGGTCCTGCACGCCCACCTGCAGCGCCGCATCGGCGACCACCTCGGCGAGGCCATCGTCCAGGGCCCGGTGTTCACCTACCCCCTCTCCCTGCAGCTCGCCGAGCGCTTCACCGCCCCGCGCGTCGCCCTGCTCGGCGACGCCGCCCACGGCGTCCATCCCATCGCAGGCCAAGGCCTGAACCTTGGCCTGAAGGGCGCCGCCGCCCTGGCCGAGGTGATCGTCGAGGCCGCCCGCAACGGCGAGGACATCGGCGCCGACGCCGTGCTGGAGCGGTACGCCGCCTGGCGCCGTTTCGACACCGTCACCCTGTCGGCCGGCATGGACGCCTTCGTCCACCTGTTCTCCAACGACAATCCGCTGGTCCGGCTGGTGCGCGGCGCCGGCATGGCGGCGGTGAACCGGATCGGGCCGGCGCGGCGGTTCTTCATGCAGGAAGCCGGCGGCGCGGTGGGGGACCTGCCGCGCTTGCTAAGGGGCGAGGCCCTCTAGCCGCCGACCAGGCTCTCCATGGTGAAGTTCGCGCCCTTGGCGCAGCGCGGCTCACCATCCTGGATGAACACCGTCGCGGGCTGGCCCACGCCCACCACCCACAACCGCTCGCCCGCCTCCGTGCGGGCCGAGAGCGCCGCCGGGCTGGTGAACTGGCAGGCGGGCGTGGTCCGCAGTCCCAACGGGCCGTCCTTCAGGGCGGCGCAGTCGGCGTGGCCGGCGGCGCGCCCGAACTCGACGCCCTCGTAGACGAACTTGTTGCGGATCTTCAGCCGCCGCGCGGTGAACTCCGCCTGGGTCAGCTGCTCACACGCGGCGCCGGCGAAGTCGAACGATCCCGCCCGTTGCGCGGCCTTCTGCTGGTCGCGCCAGTAGGCGTAGCCATAGAAGCCGGCGACCGCGAGGGTGGAGAGCACCGCCACTGCCAGCAGAACGCCGTGCAGGGGCCGCATGCGAAGGCCGCCGTAGTCGCGGGCCACTAGTCCTCCAGCGCCCGGGCTTCTTCGGGCAGCATGATCGGCACGCCGTCGCGGATCGGATAGGCGAGCCGGGCGCCGCGGCTGACCAGCTCGCCGCGGGCACGGTCAAGCTCCAGCGGCCCGTGGGTGACGGGGCAGACCAGGATCTCCAGCAGCCGCGGATCGACGTCGACTTCGGCCGGTGTCTGGGGGACGAGAGGCTCGCTCATGGCTCCCGACTTCTACTGCAGGGAATGGCCCTCGTCATCGCCGTCGTCCATGGCGTCGATCTCCAGCAGCGCGGTGAGCGTGTCGAACCGCCCGGTGAGGTCGGCGGCTTCCAGCAGCGCCTGCTTCTCGGCCGGGTCGAAGGGCAGGCCCATAGCCAGCGAATTGACCAGCGCCTCCAGCGGGGCCTGCGAGGCGGTCTCCCAGTCGATGTCGAGCTCGCGCCGGTTCAGGTAGCGCTTAAGCGCGTGGGCGAAGCGGGTGCGGGCGTCCTCCGCGGCTTGCGCCCCCTCGTCCTCGGCGAGGTCGGCCTCGAAGCGGTCATAGCTGGCTCGGACCTGCCGGTAAGGGGTCTTCAGGTTCAGCTCCTCGCCCGCCTCGAAGCGGCAGACGCCGGTGAGCGTGATCAGGTATCGGCCGTCGGAGGTCTCCGCATAGCTGGTGATCCGCCCGGCGCAGCCCACGTCGGCCAGCTTCGGCCGCGCCTTGTCGCCGCCGCGGGTCTGGATCATGCCGATGATCCGGTCCCCGGTCATGGCGTCGTCGACCATGTTCAGGTAGCGCGGCTCGAAGATCTGCAGGGGCAGCTCGCCGCCGGGCAGCAGGAGCGCCCCGTCGAGCGGGAACACGGGGATCAGCTGCGGCAGGTCGCTGGCGCGCCGGTATCCCGGCATGGAGGCTCCTCTAGCTGAACAGGATGGCGGAGAGACGCCGGCGGCCGTTCTTGGCGACCTCCGAGGTGTGCCCCGCGGCCTCGAAGATGGTCAGCAGCTGCTTGCGCGCGGCCTGGTCGTTCCACTCGCGGTCGGCCTCGATGATCGCCAGCAGGTGGTCGACCGCCGCCTCCATCTGCCCGCGGCCGGCCAGGGCCTTGGCGAGCTCGAAGCGGGCCTCGTGGTCGGCGGGGTCGCTGGTCAGGCGCTGCTCGAAGGCGGCGGTCTCGGACGTCGCCTCGGCGGCCAGCGCCAACGCGGCGCGCACGCTGTCGAGCTCGCCGTCCTTGGCGTCCGGCGGGACCATCTCAAGGATCTCGCGGGCCCGGTCGGGGTCGCCGCTCGCCACATAGACCTTCGCCAGGCCGGCCAGCGCCTTGACGTTCTGCTGGTCCTCGCGGAGCACCTCGGCGAAGGCCTGGGCCGCGCCGCCGAAGTCGCCGAGCTCGAGGGACTCGCGGCCCAGGTCGAGCAGGTCGTCCACCGGTGAGCCGCCGGCGCCGCCGCCCTTCTTCGCGAGCCGGTCGATGAACTGCTTCACCTGGCTGTCGGGCAGGGCGCCCATGAAGCCGTCGACGGGCCGGCCGTCCACGAACGCGAACACCGCCGGGATCGACTGCACGCGCAGCTGGCCGGCGAAGGCGGGGTTCTTGTCGATGTCGATCTTCACCAGCTTCACCGCGCCCTTGGCCGCGGCGACGTGCTTCTCGAGGCTCGGACCCAGCTGGCGGCACGGGCCGCACCAGGTCGCCCAGAAGTCCACGACCACGGGGGTGGTCTTTGAGGCCTCCACCACGTCGGCCATGAAGCTGGCGTCGGTGCCGTCCTTGATGAGGTCGGCGGCGGGAGGCTTGCCGGAGGTTTCGCCGATCAGGGTCATCTGGTCACTCGCGGGCTTGGAATGCTGTAACGCGTCGGGCCAAACATGGTCGCTTCAGCCCAGGTCCTCAACCACGGCCATGGCCTCGAAGTCCACCACCAGCGGCTGCACGCCGATCGCCGTCAGGAACCTGCGGAAGCCGTCGCGGGTGACGGTGGTGGTGGCGGTGTTGGTCAGCGGATGGAAGTTGACCCGCGGGGCCTCGGCCAGTGTGCGGTCCAGGACGAACCTCACCCGACGCTCCCTGTCGTTGACCAGCCCGAAGGCTGTCACCGAGCCCGGCGAGACGCCCAGCGTCTGCGCCATCAGGGCTTCGTTGCCGAACGACAGCCGGGCCGAGCCGATCACATGGTGCAGCCGCTTCAGGTCGATCACCGCATGGCCTTCGGCCGAGATCAGCCACAGCTGGTCCTTCGCATCCTTCAGGAACAGGTTCTTGGTGTGGGCGCCGGGGATGCGCGCCTTGATCTCCTCGCCCTCCTCGACGCGGAAGACGGCGGGGTGTTCGTGGTTCTGCGGCTCCGCCCCGATTTCCTCGAGGAAGGCCAGCAATTCGTCGGGGGTCATGCCAGCGCTCAGCATGCCTGCCCTATAGCGGCGTCTGGACGGGGAACGCACGCCTCGCTTTAAGGAGGCCCGTCAAGGAGCGCGCCAGATGGAACTCGAGTGCTACCCCACGGTCCCGCGGGACGTGACGCCGCCGGAGATCGTCCCCGGCCGGCAGCAGCGGGCCTGGATGGACCACTTCTCGGCGCGCCACCCCTACCGCTGTCTGCCGTTGAACATGGCCAACACCTCCGGCTGGGAGATCCTCAACCCGGTGGCCTTCACGGCCGAGTGGAACGGCGGGCTCTTCCAGGAAGACATCAAGATCACGCCGGACCGCCCGCACCCGCACCTGCACCACTACGTGAAGAGCCACTTCAGCCATGGGGTGCTGACCTTCCACACCGGCTACATGTTCCGCACGCCGCCGGGCTGGTCGATGCTCGCCCAGGGCGCGCCCAACCACATCAAGGACGGCATCCAGGCCCTGGCGGGCGTCGTGGAGACCGACTGGCTGCCCTTCCCCTTCACCATGAACTGGCTGTTCACGCGGCCGGGCCGGGTCCGCTTCGAGAAGGGCGAGCCCTTCTGCTTCATCACCCTGCTGCAGGACCGCACCCTGCACGAGATCCAGCCGGTGGTCCG
The DNA here is from genome assembly GCF_036563285.1 of Phenylobacterium sp. Lineage (GTDB taxonomy): Bacteria > Pseudomonadota > Alphaproteobacteria > Caulobacterales > Caulobacteraceae > Phenylobacterium. The sequence continues at coordinate 642,356 of NZ_DATCMR010000011.1, read as the reverse complement.
CTCGCTCGACCGCAATCCCGAGCTGCGCCACCAGTACGACGTCTGGGAGAAGCACCGCACCGAGTTCAACCAGAAGATCTTCCGCGGCGACCCGGAGGCCACCAAGGAGGCCTGGCAGCGCTACTACTTCAAGGGCGAGTTCCCCGAGGACATCGCCCCGGCCCCCGAAGGCCACGTCAACAAGCGCCGGCTGAAGACCCCGCGGATGGGCTGACGCGAAGCGCGCTCGGCCGGCTTGCAAAGCCCCGGACCGTCTGCCATAAGCCGCCTCTCGATTTTTCGGGGCGGCTTCCTACCTAGCCGGAACCGAGGAGCGCGGGCGTAGCTCAGGGGTAGAGCACAACCTTGCCAAGGTTGGGGTCGTGAGTTCGAATCTCATCGCCCGCTCCAGAAAGAAGCTGTGAAAACAGCAATCTAGCGCCGCCCTTCGGGGCGGCGTTTTGCTTCCGTGGGTCGCGCGGCTGCGGCGCGGAAGCACCTTGGAAGCAGCTGAGGGCGCATATCGGCGCGCGGCGTCGCACGGCCGGCGGCTCCTACGAGTTCGCGGACCAGACTCGCAGAGATCAGGCCTGCAGATCAACCGCACTGCAAAGTGCCTGCCGGTAAGCGAATTAGGCGCTGGGCCCTAGAGTGATCGCTCCGAACGTCGGCTATGGGTGGAAAGCGGACGCTCGACCTGGAGCAGCCGCCGTCCAGTCATCTAAGCCAGAGGGAGAGGGGCCTAGTATCTAGCGAGCTGTCCCGCGTCGGCGCCTTTGACGACAAGCCACAGGGCCAACGAAGCCTCACCTACGAGACAAGGAAGCAGAATCCACGGGAAGAGCAGCGTAGCGATGCCCGGAGCCACAGTGGTGGACAAGGCGCCCACTAAATAACAGGCGCCAGCCAAGACCATCATCACCCCGACCGGTCGAGGGGCCAACCGTGATCGCAAGATGATCACGCCGGTTGCCGCGCAGAAGCCTGAGAAGAAGAGAAGAGCGAAGCCGAAGCCTGCTTCGTAGAGCCGGACAGCCAGATAAATGACTGCTTCTGTGTTCCCCGGCCCAAGGGCAGCGACGCCCCGGGCGTTCTCCATGATAGCGAGGGGAACATAGAGCTGGAGAAGGGCGGCGCCCTCGACCGCCGCCGAAACAACTGCGAACACCAGGGCGAGGAGCGCAAACGTCGGCTGCGCGCGCCTGAAGAGTCGGTAGAGCAGCACGTACATCACGAGGGCTGCGCCGCCGAGATAGATGAAGTGGACTCCAAGCCCCCAGCGCCAAATGGTTTCGTTGTTTGCGATCGCGCGCGCAGTCGCCGCGGCGTCGCCCGCCACAGTGAGGGGCCCGAGAACCACACCCTCCGCGAACAATCCCCCGGCAATGACGATCAAGTAGAGCGCGCCCGCAATCCTCGCCTGGGCGCGCACAGATAGGCTGTGTGGGGTGTCAGCCTCGCGGCTCCTTGCGGGCATCGGTGCTGAGCTGTCTGCCGTCATCGGTTCTACCTCTGAGGTCGCGGCGTCTCGCAGGACCCGCGAATTGTTGGTGGTGCCGCGATGCAAAGTCGGCGCGCGCTCGCCTAGGGCTGGGATGCAGTTTCCACAGAGGGCGGGATGGGCTCTTGCAGCGTGCTTCTGGTCCACGGGTCTCCCGGTCGGGCGATGTAGTTCGTCCAGACGTACCCCCACGGTATGGCGAGCGGCATGACGACGACGCCCACGAGGCAGTCAATGACCGTGGCCCAAGTGCGCTCGTCCATTCGGTCGCCGGACCAAATCGGAAGCGCCACTGCGATAAGCCAGATGGATTTCCAAATCAGCTCGAACAGCAGAACCGGCAGCATCTGCAGGGGGTAGCGAAGCCCCCAGGCGGCCAGGACAGACACTCCGGCGAGTAAGCTGCTGACGACACTGTTCATCAGCGGCCACGATTCCGAGTGCCTGAGGATCGTGGGCCAGATGGTGAACCCGAGGCCCACGACGACGAACAGGTAGGCGGCTCTCAAGACATAGAGTCGGAGTAGGGATACGTGAGTCACGCCGGAAATTCCTTCTTGTCCTGCAGTTACAAGCCTGGACGTGGAGCCGTGATCGCGTTTTCTGAGCTCAAGCCGGCGAACATGCCGCCTATTGTTAAGCTTGCCCAGTCTTCAACTCGGCGCGAACGATTTCCAATCCTGCGTCGGCGGATCCTTGGAGAGCATGTGGGCGCGTTGATCGCCCGGCTGCAGGTACCTAGCTCCCCCCCGCCGCGCCGCCCATGACACGGAGGGACATTGACATAACCTGACGCACCACAGTCGAAGCCGCACCCGGCCGCGCCACGCTCAACGTCCACAAGGGGGCGAAGGCGACGTTCGCTTAAGCCGGATTCTGCGAAGTTCGGCTGAGCGCCGGTGAGCCGCTTGCCCGGGGCCTGAGGGCAGACGCTTCCATCGTCAGCTATGGGTGAAAGCCGCCTTCGGCTGCGGCCCCACACGGCGGGTCTTGCCCCTCAGGCGGGGCAATACCTTCGTAGGTTTCCTGGTGTGACTAGCAGCACGCGTCAGAGGAGCTTCGCTCGCAAAAGGTCTTTGGGGCGGCCGAATGACAGCATGATCTCCCGAAGTTCGAGAGATGACGGGGTAAACAGTTCTCGGCCTGCGATGTGGAAGCTCCGCCGGGTGGTCGGAAGGACTTCATCCCAACCGCTTTCCGTGAGGAGCCTAAACCCGGCCATAATTTCGACGGGTAGCGGCGGCTTCCGCCACACGCCGAACACCGAGGACCGGAAGTGGCTGTGCGGCTTGCCGTCCAGGCGTTCAGCACCAGCGCGCTGCAGTGCTGCCTCGGCATCGGCGACGCTCATGAGCACATCCACGTCGCGGACATCGGCGACTTCCCCAGCGTGAAGCGCCACCGCCGCACTTCCGATTATCCACCAGGGCTGTTCGGCGCCCGCCATCAGATCGGCGACCTCAATCAGAGTGCATTCGAGAGATGAGCCTGGACGCATATCGCAATCTGATAGGGGGCTGGCCGTCCCCCTGCAACGGGTTGGAGGCCCACATCAACTGTCCAGCTAGGAGCGGACCTTCCGTACGTCCACTACCGTTCGATGCGGCTTTCGTCCATGTCGATGGTCCTGGGCGAGATGGGCCTCCTGCGCCGGCCGAGGATCCGGCCGCTGCGGGCGTTCTCAAGATACCAGTCGCACACCTCTCCCACCGTGAGGCCCTCTCGGATGGAGCGCCGCACCTCTGACGGGTCCTTGCCCTTGGCGACTGCGCCGAGCTGCTGCTCGCAAGCTTGCGCGCCTGCTCGGGCGTGAGCGGGCCATGTCGGCCGAGCGCCAGCTTGCGCGTGCGGCCCTCCTCGTTGCAGTACTGCACGATGTAGGTCTTGGCGCCGCTGGCGCCGAGGCGGACGCCGAACCCCCTGAGCTCGCTGTCCCACAGGTAGGTCTCGCGCCCCTCGCGGGCGGTCAGGGCGTCCACCGCCCGCTTGGTGATCCTGGCCAATCTCTTCTCCATCCGACTCGAACCTTCAGACGCATCTGCTTCCGAGCGCCCCTGACGGGCCGCTCGGAAGCAATTCGGAAGCAGTTGGAAGGAAGTCGACGGCGGTCCGGTCGCGCGGGGTCGTAAGCCGGCCCCGGAAGAATGCCAGTCAGAACAGAAGCTTAGCTGGTAGCGTCGCGCAGCGACGTGCGGCGGCGAATTTAACCCGGGCCAATTGCCAAGGTTGGGGTCGTGAGTTCGAATCTCATCGCCCGCTCCAATAAGATCGACCGCTAGACCACCGCACACGCCGCCCGCCCGGGCGGCGTCTTGCTGTCAGCCGCCGGCCAGCACCGCCACGGCCGGGCACACGGCGAGCGAGCGGGCCGCCTGGCAATAGGCGAAACGCAGCGCCCGGGCCGTATCGGCGATCGGGGTCCAACCCCGCACGTCGCCGCTTGCGGCCGGCTCAGGCGCGGCCGCAAGGCCAAGTCCGTCCCTCAGCGCGCGGTGGGCGCGGTCGCGACTGCTCTGCAGCAGGAGCCCGTGGTCCAGGTCTGGGCAAAGGGTGACCGACGCCCCGCGCCGGCGAGCGAGCCAGCGGGCGGCCGGCCCGAAGTTCGCCTCGTGCTCGTCCCAGTATTCGTCATGGTCGCCGATCAGCGCCTGCAGCTGGCCGCCGCGGGCCAGGAAACGCTCGATGCGCGCGCGCACCTGCCGGGCCTCCGCACTTGGTCGGGCGGGGATCAGGGACCGCGCCCGACGGCTCAGGGCGGCCGCCAGGCGCCGTGCGGCGATGCCGAGCGGGATCTCGCCGCGGAGCAGGCGCCGCCAGGGCTCGGCCCGCCCCAGCGAGCTCAGCCGCGCGCGCGGCGGCTCGGCCTCGTTGGGGATCAGTCGCGCCCCGGGGGTCCACGACAGGCGCGGGTTGAAGGCGATGATCTTGCCGATGCGGGGGTCGCCCAGGGCCGCCTCCAGGGCGTGGTAGGCGCCGGAGCAGACCCCGGTCATGGCGATCCTGCCGCAGCCGAGGCCTCGCAGCAGGTCGACCGCATGGGTCAGCTCCGCCGTGCGCGAGCTTTCGAACACGTGGCTGCGCCAGGCGTCGACGGACGGGCTCTCGCCCAGCCCGGCGAAATCGAGGCGCAGGACCGCCAGGCCGTCGCTGGCGAGCTCACGCGCCGCGGTCGCTGCGAAGCCGCCGATACCGGCTCGCGGGTCGGCGCCTGTGTTGCAGAAGATCGCCCCGTCCGACAGGGGCGCCCGTGCGGGAAGGGTCAGGATGGCGCGCTCGCCGCCCGGCAGGACGATCGCCTGCTCCTCCCAGTCGGACGTGACCAGCGCTGCGGCCTCGAGCGCCGGCGGCTCGGCGGCCGATCGCTCGGGGAAGTTCGCCGCGAGCCAGGTCTCGATCTGGTCGAACAGCTCGGTCGGAAGGTCGTTGACGTGCGCCTCCTGGAAGAGGCCGGCATAGCCCGGGAAAGGCGCGCGCTCGACGGCTGGGCTGGCGCCGGCGAGGGCGGCGTCGTGCTGCTGGGCGGCATAGAGGATCCGTCCGGCCCGCAGCTCCGCGGACGCCAGGTTGAAGCCGCCGAGGCTCGCGGCTGTCGCCGCCGACAGGTAGAGGCCGTCGATCTGCAGGTCGCCCGGCGCGCCGCCCTCCGCCGATTGCCCGCCGAGCTGCATCTCGCGCAGCCAGCTGCGCCCCCGGACGATGGGCGCCAGCAGGACGAGCCCGGCGGGGTCCACCTTCTCCGCGGCCAGGCCTGCGAGGCTGGCGCCCAGCCTGAGCCCGGCAAGCACCAGGGTCCCGCGTCCGGAAGCGTGCCGCGCGAAGGCGGCCGCCCGCTCGACGCCGCGCACCCAGCAGGCCCACCGGTCCCCCTCGACCGCCACCGGAAGCGAGTCGCCTTCGCCGAGGTGGTCGTAGCGCAGAACCGTGTAACCCTGCCGCGCCAACCGGTTCGCCAGCAGGAACAGCGCCCGATAGGCGCGGCGCCCCTCGCCGCCGAGCGGCGGACACAGAAGCACGGCAGCGTCTCGGCGGCCGGCGGCCACCGGCCGGTGAAGCGTGCCGAAATGCCCGTCGAACGTGACCGCCTGCAGCGCCACCCCTTCGTCACAGGGGCGCGCCGCCGCCGGCGCGCGAGTGGCCTCGCCCGGATCCTTAAGCATACAACCTCCACAGCCGAGCTGCCCAACCGTTGCTGCGCTGAGAGGTTCCCATGCCCTTGAAAAGTCTGGCCTAGCCGCTCTCCTGCAGCACTTTGGTCCCGCGGCGCAGGACTAGGCGGCGGCCCAGGTGCTCGGTCTGGGCGGCGGCGAAGATGGCGCGGGCCAGGACGATGCTTGCGGCCTGACCGACCACCTTCTCAGTCTCCGTCTTCGACAGGTTCCAGAGCTCGATCGTGTAGGGCAGCCTGGCCGATCCCACCGCCGCGGCGCTCAGCTGCACGACCTTCGACTCGTCTTGGCCCTTGATCATCTGGGCCGGCCGCTCAGTGGGCGCGGCCCGTCCAGCGGCTGATGACGCTGGACTTGTGGCGCAGGGTGATCGACCGGCCGGGGAACTCCCGCGTCGCGGCATAATAGGCCGCGTAGCCGATCGCGGGGCTGACGCTGACGGCCACCACCTGCTCCACAAACGCGCCGCTCTCGTCCCAGACCTCGACCTTATAGGGCAGGTCTTCGCCCTCTGTCGGGAACCCACCCAATGGTGAAGCCGTTCCGCCGTCGTCATCGGGCGGATCGGCGGGGCAATGGAACTGATGAACGCCGTGGATCATGCGGCCTCCGTCACTCGGGCGGGGACCTTTCGCATGCCTGACGGCTGTGTCAATTCGCCAGCGTTTTCGTTGTCCTACGGGATAACGCGTCTTAAATGGGCCGCCACCGACCGCAGTACGCGCTCGGGCCCGAGTGGAGCTCCATGACGGCCACGCCGAAGACCCACCTCGACGTCAACACCCTCCACTATCTGGTGGAGTCGGTCACCGACTACGCGATCTACATGCTCGACGTGGACGGCCGGGTGCTGACCTGGAATCCGGGCGCGTCGCGTCTGAAGGGCTATTCGGCGGAAGAGATCGAGGGCGAGCACTTCTCGCGCTTCTTCACCCTGGAGGATCGCCGCGCAGGCGTCCCGGAGCGCCTGATGGCGCGCGCCGCCGCGGAGGGCCGCACCGAGAGCGAAGGCTGGCGCCTGCGCAAGGACGGCAGCCGCTTCTGGGCCATGGGCTCGTTGCACGCCGTGCGGGGCGAGCACGGGGACCTGATCGGCTTCGCCAAGGTCACCCGCGACATGACCAGCGCGCGGGCTGCGCAGGAAGCGCTCATGGAGAGCGAGCGGCGCTTCCGCCTGCTCGTGGAGGGCGTGGTCGACTACGCCATCTACATGCTCGACGTGAACGGCACGATCGTGAACTGGAACAAGGGCGCCGAGCGGGCGAAGGGCTACCGCACCGCCGAGGTCGTCGGCCGGCACTTCAGCCTGTTCTACACGCCCGAGGATCGGCAGTCCGGCCTGCCCGCCCGCGCCCTGTCCACGGCGCTTCGCGAAGGCCGCTTCGAGGCCGAGGGCTGGCGTGTGCGCAAGGACGGCAGCCGGTTCTGGGCCTCGGTGGTGATCGACACGATCTACGACGAGGACGGCCGCCACCTCGGCTTCGCCAAGATCACCCGCGACATCAGCCAGCGGAAGGCGGCGGAAGAGGCGCTGGCCGAGAGCGAGCGGCAGTTCCGCCTGCTGGTCTCCGGCGTGGTCGACTACGCGCTCTACATGCTGGACCCGAACGGCATCGTCACCAACTGGAACGCCGGCGCCCAGAAGATCAAGGGCTACATGGCGGAGGAGATCGTCGGTCAGCACTTCTCGCGCTTCTACACCGACGTCGACCGCGCCGCGGCCACGCCGATGAAGGCGCTTTCCACCGCCATGGAGACCGGCCGCTACGAGGCGGAAGGCTGGCGGGTTCGCAAGGACGGCAGCCTGTTCTGGGCCAGCGTCGTGATCGACGCGATCAAGGACGAGGAGGGCCGGCTGGTCGGCTTCGCGAAGATCACCCGCGACGTCACCGAGCGGCGGAACGCCCAGCTCGAGCTGCAGCGGGCGCACGAGCAGCTCGGCCAGTCCCAGAAGATGGAGGCGTTGGGCAAGCTAACCGGCGGCGTCGCCCATGACTTCAACAACCTCCTGATGGTGGTGAGCGGCCAGGCCCAGCTGCTCAAGAACCGGGTGGGCGACGACGCCCGCGCGCTGCGTGCCCTCGACGCCATCGAGGCGGCGGCCAAGCGCGGCGAGGACCTGACCCGCCACCTGCTGTCCTTCGCGCGGCGCCAGCGGCTGCAGCCCACCGCCGTCTCCCTCACCGAGAGGCTGCCGGCGCTGAAGGAGCTGATCTCCGCCAGCCTGCCGCCCAATATCGAGCTCCGCCTCAACCTGCCCAAGGCGCTCTGGCCGGTGGAAGCCGACCCCAGCGAGCTGGAGCTCGCGCTCCTCAACCTGGCGGTGAACGCCCGCGACGCCATGCCGAGCGGCGGCACCCTGTTGCTCAGGGCCGAGAATGCGCGGATGGAGGAGAAGGGCGACCAGGGCCTGACCGGCGACTTCGTGGTGCTCAGCATCAGCGACACCGGCGTGGGCATCCCGCCGGATATCCTGCCCCGGGTGTTCGACCCCTTCTTCACCACCAAGGAGGTGAACAAGGGCACGGGTCTTGGCCTCTCCCAGGTGTATGGCTTCGCCCAGCAGTCGGGCGGGCGGGTCACGGTCGAGAGCGAGCTGGGGCGAGGGACGACCTTCAACTTCTACCTGCCGCGCGCCACCAGCCAGCCGGCCGAGCTCGCCGACGACGCACCCGTGGCCGCCGTCACCGGCGCCCGGATCCTGGTGGTGGAGGACAATCCCGAAGTGGCCGAGGTCGCCGCGGGACTTCTGGAGCAGCTCGGCCACAAGGTGAAGGTAGCGATCAGCGCCGACGCTGCCCTGCGCAGCATCGAGGCCGATCGGCCCGACCTGGTGTTCAGCGATGTGGTGATGGCTGGGGAGCTGGACGGCGTCGACCTCGCCCGCCGACTGCGCGAGGCGTACCCCGGGCTGCCGGTCCTGCTGGCCACTGGCTATAGCCAGGCGGTCGAGCGGCTGGGCGACGAGTTCCCCCTGTTGCGCAAGCCGTATCAGCTTCCCGCGCTGTCGCGCTCCGTGAACGCGCTCCTGGCGCCGCCGCCCGACCCGGACGGGAAGCTGGTGCCGATCACGCAGGCTCGCCGCGCGCGGGCGCGCAACTCGGCGACCTGACCGGAAAGGAAGAGGGGCGGCCCCGCTCTCCAAGGACCGCCCCGCACCCGGCCGGACGAAGGCGTGCGCCATGGGCGGGCTTCACTGGAACAGGCCCGGCTCCGAAAACCCCATCGCGACGACGGCGCAGAGCGGGATCGCGGCCATGATCACGTTGGCCAGGCCGATGAAGAAGGACGAGTGGAACATCTTGGCTCTCCAGGCTGTGGTACGCCGCCGAAGCGGCCATGGCGCATGGATGCCTTTTTCCGCGTACGGACGCGGTGACGACCGTCACACTATGGTCACGCTTGTTTCGGGACCGCCCCGATGACCTCGGCGACGACCGGGTCCCAAGCTCCGCTGGCGGCCTGGCGGAAGATCCGCACCGAGCGATACCAGGGCATGGAGGCCCCTGCCGCGCCGTAGCGCCACTCGGGCCGCACCGGGACCATGGCGAAACAGGTCTTGCCCAGGGCGCCGCAAAGGTGGACCAGCGCCGTCTGCACCGAGACGACCAGGTCGAGGTTGGCGACCAGCCCCGCCAACTGCTCGAAATCGTCGATCTCCGCCGGGGCGAAGGCGCGGATGTTGCGCCCGGCGAGCTCCTCGGCGACGTCGCCGTACTGCAGGCTGATGAACTCGCAGTCCGGCCGCGCCAGCAGCGGCTGAAGCTGGTCGAGCGCCATGGAGCGGCGATTGCGGCCGGTCCGTTGCGTGCCGCCGCGCCACGAGATGCCGATGCGCAGGGCGCCGGACGTCGCGCCCAGCCGCTCCGCCCACGCCTGTACGACCCTCGCCCGCGGCGCTACGAATGGCTCGCCCGGGAACTCCGCGGTCGAGCGCCGGTAGGCGCCGCCCAGGCTGCCGGCGGCCAGCACCCGCTCGAAGCCGGCCGGATCGAGCCACTCGTCCCGGCGGTCCAGGAGGCGCACCTGCGGGTAGCTGGCGGACAGCAGCCCGTGCAGCCGTCGGTCGCAGACCCAGGTGACCTCCGCCGCATCCTCCAGCAGGTCCGGCAGCATGCTGGCGTGCATCAACTGGTCGCCGATCCCCTGCTCGGCCACCACCAGCAAACTGCGGCCGGCGAGGTCGTCCCGCGAGGGGTGCAGGGTCAGGCGGGGGATCAGCTCAGGCGTGACGAACCCGTTGGACGCGGCGTTGAACAGCTGCGTCCGCCAGCGGGCCTCGTTCTCCGGCCACCCGCGGGCGAAGTCGCCGGTCAGTAGCCGAACCATGGAGCGTTCGTAGGCCGCCTGCGCCGACTGGGGCTCGAGCCGCTCGGCCTCGTCGAGAGCCGCGATCGCCTCGTCGTAGCGGCCCAGCGCCTTCTGTGCCGCGGCCATGCCCATGAGCCAGCCGGCCTTGGGGTCGAGCCGGAATGCCGTGCGGTGGCTCTCGAGCGCGTCTTCGAACCGCCCCAGCCCCATCAGGGCGTCGCCTCGCCGCGCCCAGGCGCTGGCCAGGTTGGCGTTGAGCGCCAGGGCGCGCTCCGCCGCCTCCAGGGCCTCGGCGTGGCGGTCGAGCTCGGCCAGGACCCGGGCCCGGTTGGAGTGGGCCTGGGCCAGGCCGGGGGCCACCCCGATGGCCAGGTCGTAACTCGCCAGCGCCTCGGCGGGCCTCCTGAGCTCCTGCAGGAGGTTGCCGCGGTTCACCAGGGCGGCCGCGTGACGCGGGTTGAGAGACAGCGCCCGCTCGTACCCTGCCAGCGCCTCCTCCCGACGCCCTAGCGCGTGGAGGGCGTCGGCGCGCGCAGCCTGCGCCGCCGAGTTCGACGGGTCCGCGTCGAGGGCCCGCTGCGCCGAAACCAGGCCGGCCGTCGCGTCCCCCTGCTGCAGCTGCAGGCCGGCCTTCAGGGCAAGCGCGCCGGCGTCGTCGGGCTTCGAGGCGATCGCCTGGTCCAAGAGGTCGATGGCATCGCCGAAGCGGCCGGATCGCGCCAGCGCGAGGGCGGCGGCTTGCGGGTCGTCGGGCGGGACCATGTCCCATCTAGCCCATGGCCGGCCCCGGACAAGGCGGATGACCTCCGGCCGGGGCCGGAGGTCTGCCGGTGTCCTACCGCGGCGCGGGGTACTGGATGCGCGGGCGCAGGTTCTCCACCACCGCGCGGGCGTCGAAGGCGCGCGGGTCGTCCGCGGGCTTGGCGCCCTTGCCCATCACGACCTCGGCCGAGGCCTCGAACCGCTGCACCGTGCGCACGTCCACGCGGTTGGCCCAGAACGGGTCGCCCCAGAAGGGATCCCAGCTGCGCCAGCCGAAGCCGCGGCCGTAGTACCGCCAGGACGGCCGCCACCACATGTAGCCGGGGCCGTACCACGGCCGGTAGAAGGGGTCCGGTTCGACGTACGTGCGCGCGTCCCGCTCGGTCGCGCGATCGACGATCGTGAACCAGTCGTAGCCGCTCTGCACCGTGAGTTCGGCGGCCCGGAAGAGCAGGTAGCCCTCCACCGTTTCGCGTGAGGTGAGGGTGTTGCCCCGGAAGTTCACCCGGAAGCGGTTGGGCTCCAGGCGGATCTCCGAATAGCCGCCGGACGTCTGCTGCCCGGGGATGTTCGGCTGGTAGGGGGTAGGCGTGGCGCAGGCCGCCAGCGCGGCCGCTAGAGCCGCGGCGATGGCGGAAACGGCCAATCTTTTAGACATCTGACGTCTCGAAACTGTAGCGACGTCCCTCGAGGGACATGTATGCCGCAGAACACTCGGCGGCAATAAGTGGTTGCTCGACCAGCGTTATCACGCGCCCGCCGTCGCCAGCACGTAGGCGGCCTTCCCCAGCGCGCCGAACAGCAGCACGCCGGCCGCCACGGCCTGGATCAGGAACCCCGCCTCCCGCTTCGCCGGGTCGGCGACGTAGCCCAGCGCATAGACGATCCGGCCCACGATCCACACGACGCCCACGGCCGCGGCGACCCATTCCGGCCAGTAGACGGCGAACAGCCACAGCGACGGCAGGAAGATCGGCAGCCACTCCAGGGTGTTCTCGTGCACCCGGATACTGCGCTCCAGCAGCGGATCGCCGGTCATGGCTGGCGCCTTGATGCCGGTCTTTGTGCGGGCCCGGGCCACGCCCAGCCCATCCAGACGTAGGTCAGGAGCGCGACAAGGGTGACGATCGTCACGAGGCTGTGCGGCTGCATGTTTCCCCCGAAGCTTGGCCTTATCGCCGACCTTCGCACGGTTGTGCCGCCGAAAGGAACCACCGCAGGAGGGCTGCGAGTTTATCGTCCGGGAGGGGGGCCCGTTGGGAGAGCGGCCGATGACCGCCGAGTCCACCCCGATCTCGATCGACTACGACCCCGAGCGCGCCAAGCTGCTCGTCGGGCTGGAGAGCGGCGAGCGCTATGTCTACGTCGGCGTGCCCGGCGAGGTGCACCGGTCGTTCGTCGAGGCCGACGCCAAGGACCGGTTCTTCCAGGCCGAGATCCGCGACTGCTATCCGTTCAACCGGCTGGACGCCTAGGCGCCCTTCAGCCGCTTGTCCCGCTGGGCGGTGACCCGCAGGCGCAGCGCGTTGAGTTTGATGAAGCCTGCCGCATCGCGGTGGTCGTAGGCGACCGCGCCCTCCTCGAAGGTGACCAGCTCCTGGTCGTAGAGGCTGTGCGGGCTGGTGCGGCCGACGATGGTGACGTTGCCCTTGTAGAGCTTCACCCGCACCTGGCCGGTCACGTGCTGCTGCGACAGGTCGATGGCGGCCTGCAGCATCTCGCGCTCAGGCGCGAACCAGAAGCCGTTGTAGATCAGGCCGGCGTACTTCGGCATCAGCTCGTCCTTCAGGTGCATGGCCCCGCGGTCGAGGGTGATGCTCTCGATGCCTCGGTGGGCCGCGAGCAGGATGGTCCCGCCGGGCGTCTCGTAGACCCCGCGCGACTTCATGCCGACGAAGCGGTTTTCCACGAGGTCCAGGCGGCCCACGCCATTGTCGTGGCCGAGCTGGTTCAGCCGGGTCAGCAGGGCGGCCGGCGAAAGCTTCTCGCCGTCGATGGCCACTGGGTCGCCCTTCTCGAAGTCGAGGGTGAAGACCGTGGGAGTGTCCGGCGCGGCCTCGGGTGAGATGGTCCGCTGGTGGACGAACTCCGGGGCCTCGACGGCGGGGTCCTCCAGGACCTTCCCCTCGGAGGAGGAGTGCAGCAGGTTGGCGTCGACGCTGAACGGCGCCTCGCCCAGCTTGTCCTTGGAGATCGGGATCTGGTGCTCGCGGGCGAAGTCCAGCAGGGCCTCGCGGCTCTTGAACTTCCACTCCCGCCAAGGCGCGATGACCCGGATGTCGGGCTCCAGCGCATAGTAGCTGAGCTCGAAGCGGACCTGGTCGTTCCCCTTGCCGGTGGCGCCGTGGCAGACGGCGTCGGCGCCCACCTGCCGGGCGATGTCGATCTGGGCCTTGGCGATCAGCGGCCGGGCGATCGACGTGCCCAGCAGGTACTGGCCCTCGTAGACCGTATTGGCCCGGAACATCGGGAAGACGTAGTCGCGGACGAACTCCTCGCGCAGGTCCGGCGTGAAGATGTTCTCCTCCTTCACGCCCAGCATGCGCGCCTTCTCGCGCGCCGGCCCCAGCTCCTCGCCCTGTCCGAGGTCGGCGGTGAAGGTGACCACCTCCGCGCCATACTCGGTCTGCAGCCACTTCACGATGGTGGAAGAATCGAGGCCGCCCGAGTAGGCGAGCACGACCTTCTTGACGGGCTTGTCGGCCATTTCTGCGGGGCGGTCCTTCAAAGGCGGGAGGAAGAGGTCGCGCGCCTTTAAGGGCCAATACCCGGAAGGTTCAAGGCTTAAGCGCGCCTTCCTCGGCCAGGGTCCGCATCGCCGCGGTCAGCCACAGGAAGTGGAATAGGGCCAGCAGCGAGGCCGCAAACGCCCGCACGCCGAAGATCAGGAGCTGCGCGTTCACGGTCTCGGCCAGCCGCGCGGCGAGCAGGAAGGCCAGGCCCACCATCGTCGCCAGCGCCGGCACGAACACCAGGGCGACGTTTCGCGGCGCGCGCCAGCCGCTGGCGCCGAGCGTCATCGGCACCCGCGTCTGCGGTTCGATCCGGCGCATGGCCTGGCGCGAGGCGCCGGCGACCAGCGAGAGCGCCACCACCCAGATGGCGTCGGCGATGTAGACGAGCAGCATCTCAGACCGTGACCTGGGTGCCCATCTCCACCACGCGGCCGGGCGGGATCTTGTAGAAGTCGGTGGGGTTCGCCGCGTTCTTCATCAGGAAGATGAACAGCTTGTCCTGCCACAGCGGCATGCCCGACTGCGCCGACGGCACCACCGAGCGCCGCCCCAGGAAGAAGCTCGTCGCCATGATGTCGAACTTCAGTCCCTGCTTGCGGCACAGCCCCAGCGCCTTGGGGATGTTTGGGCTCTCCATGAAGCCGTAGCTGACGACGATCTTCTTGAAGTCCTCGTTGATCGGCTCGATGCGGATGCGTTGGTCCTCCGGCACCCGGGGGGTCTCGGCGGTGTGCACCGTCAGGATGATGTTCTTCTCGTGCAGCACCTTGTTGTGCTTGAGGTTGTGCATCAGAGCCACGGGGGCGGTGTCCGGGTCCGAGGTCAGGAAGATCGCCGTCCCTGGCGCGCGATAGGGCCCGCGGGCCTTCAGGATGTCGGAGAGCTCGAGCAGGGGCAGGCTGTCGCGGCGGGCCTTCTCGGAAAGGATCTGGGTCCCGCGCTGCCAGGTCAGCATGACCGCAACCAGGATCACGCCCAGGAGCAGGGGCGCCCACGCGCCCTGCGGGATCTTCAGGAGGTTGGCGCCCACGAAGACGATGTCGATGACGCCGAAGAATCCGGCGCCGAGCGCCGCCTGCCACAGCGGCCGCTTCCACAGGTGCCGGATGATCACGAAGAACAGCAGGGTGTCGACCAGCATCGCCCCGGTGACCGCGATGCCATAGGCCGAGGTCAGGTTGTCAGAGGTCTTGAACAGGACGATCAGCCCCAGCACGCCGACCAGCAGCATCAGGTTGATCTGCGGCACGAAGATCTGGCCCGCCTGGGTCTCGCTCGTCCGGCGGATGTCCATCCGCGGCAGCAGGCCCAGCGACACCGCCTGCTGGGTGACCGAAAAGGCGCCGGTGATCACCGCCTGGCTGGCGATGATGGTGCCCACCGTGGCCAGCAGCAGCACGGGCCAGTAGACGACCTCCGGGATCATCTCGAAGAACGGATTGGCGCGGGTCTCCGGATGGGCGAGTACCATCGCGCCCTGGCCGAAGTAGTTGAGCAGCAGGCAGGGCAGGACCAGGAACGCCCATGCGGCCCGCAGGGGGCCCTTCCCGAAGTGCCCCATGTCCGCATAGAGGGCCTCCGCGCCGGTCACCGCCAGGAACACGCCGCCCAGGATGAGGACGCCCAGCACCCCGTTCTGGATCAGCATCAGCACGCCATAATGCGGGGACAGGCCGGACAGGATGCTCGGGTCATCGGCGATGTGCAGCGCCCCGAGCGCGCCCAGGGTGAGGAACCAGGCGACGGTGATCGGGCCGAAGAATTTGCCGACGCTGGCCGTGCCGCGCGACTGCACCGCGAACAGTCCCACGAGGATGCCGATGGAGATCGGCATCACCCACGGCGCCAGCAGGTGGCCGATGCCGGGGGCGACCTTCAGGCCCTCCACGGCGCTCACCACCGAGACAGCCGGCGTCAACACCCCGTCGCCGTAGAACAGCGCCGCCCCGATGATGCCGAGGATCAGCACGAATATGGACCTGCGGCCCTTGATCAGCCGCTGGGCCAGCGCCATCAGCGCCAGGGTGCCGCCCTCGCCCTTGTTGTCGGCGCGCATCAGGAAGATCACGTACTTGACCGTGACGATCATGATCAGCGCCCAGGTGATCAGCGAGACCACCCCCAGCACCGTCAACCGGTCGGCTCCGCCGCTCTGGGTGTTCGCGAGCGCCACGCGCATGGCGTAGAGCGGGCTGGTGCCGATGTCGCCGAACACGACGCCGACCGAGCCCACCGCCAGGGCCCAGAAGCCTTCATGATGTGGGGAGCGGGCGTCGCCCTCCGACGCGCCAGCGGCGTCGACCGTCGGATCAGCCATCCAAGATCTCCGGGAACAGGATAGATCGGTTCCCTTGGGCGGCCCGATGCCGTCACGCGGCCGGCGCGATACACCCAAACCAGACCCCTTTCAATGGGATGGGCTCCGGTGTTTGTTCCACCGGCGAGGGGGAGGGACCAGGCGCATGGACCGCAGACTGGCGCTGGTGACGGGCGCTTCGGCCGGCATCGGGGCGGCGTTGGCGCGGATGTTCGCCAGCCACGGCTACGACGTGGCGATGACCGCGCGGCGCATGGAGCGGCTGGAGGCGCTGGGCGAGGAGATCCGCCTGCGCTGGGGCGTGGAGGCCCTGCCGGTCCCCGCCGACCTGGCCGATCCGGAGGGCCCCGGGCAGATCCTGGATGCGCTCACCGCCCACGGCCGCAGCGTCGACGCCCTGGTCAACAACGCCGGCTACGGCCTGCCCGGGAGCTACGGCGAGACCAGCTGGGCCGACCAGCAGGCCTTCCTGCAGGTCATGCTGACGGCGCCGTGCGAGCTCGCCCACCGGGTCCTGCCCGGGATGATCGCCCGCCGCTTCGGCCGCATCGTCAACGTGGCCTCGCTCGCCGGCCTGATCCCGGGCTCCGCCGGCCACACCCTCTACGGGCCCACCAAGAGCTTCCTGGTTAAGTTCAGCCAGGGGCTGCACCTGGAAGGGCAGCCGCACGGCGTGCACGTCACCGCGCTCTGCCCCGGCTTCACCTATTCCGAGTTCCACGACGTCAACGGCACCCGCAGCCAGGTGTCGAGCGCCACGCCGACCTGGATGTGGATGGGCTCCGACGAGGTCGCTGCGGCAGGCTACGAGGCGGTCGAGGCCAACCGGGCCGTCTGCGTCCCCGGCGCGCCCAACAAGGCCATCGCCGCGCTCGCCAAGCTGGTCCCCGACGAGTGGGCGCTCGCCCTCATGGCCAGCCAGGGCAGCCGCTTCCGGAAGCTCTAGTGGGCCTTCTCGTAGGGCGCCGCGGCGTCGTGGCGGATGAAGCCGCGGGTGGCGTCCGAGAAGCCCGACAGGATGAACTGCACCGCCATGGCGCAGAGGATCAGCCCCAGCACCCGCACCACGATCGAGAGCCCGATCTTCCCCAGGATCCGGCTGATCACCGGGGTCAGTTGGAAGATCACGAAGGTGCTGATGGCGACCGCAGCGATCACGCCCACGCCGATGGCGGCGCCGGGCAGGCCCAGGCTCCGGCCCTGGGTGGCGTAGATGATCACCGTCGAGATCGCGCCCGGCCCGATCAGCAGCGGCATGGTGAAGGGCACGATCATCCGCTCGAACCGCGCGGCCACCGTCTCCTGCCGCTTCGGCTTGGCGCCCTCGGCGTCGGCCTCCTTGCTGGACTGGTGGCCGCGGACCATCTCCAGGCCGGCGATGAACAGGATGATCCCGCCTGCGATCCGGAAGGCGGGGATCGAGATGCCGAAGAACGCCAGCAGGGCCACGCCGGTGAAGTAGAAGAAGGCGAGGAACCCCAGGGCGAACAGCGAGATCAGGGCGGCGATCTGCATCCGCTCGCGGCCGCTCTGGCCGGTCGTCGCGGAAGCGAAGAACGGCACCATGCCGATCGGATCCAGGAGCGCGAACAGCGCCACGAAGAAGTTGACCGCGAAGTCCCACTGGCTCATGCACGGCTCTTAGCCCAAATCGACGTGCGCCGGACACCCCGGCGCCTGCCCGGAGCCTGACCCATGGCCGCCGCTGCGCCCGCGCAAACCCGGCTCCGCGCCGACCCCCGCCTGATCGTGCCGCTCGACGTGCCCACCGCCGACGAGGCGCGGGCGCTGGTCGAGGCGCTGGGGGACACCGTCGGATTCTACAAGGTGGGGCTCGAGCTCTTCGCCTCGGACGGCATGGCGCTGGCCCGCGAGCTGAAGGGCCAGGGCAAGCAGGTGTTCCTCGACTGGAAGCTGCACGACATCGGCACCACGGTGCAGCGGGCCGCGGCGGCACTCGCCGGCTCCGGCTGCGACTTCCTCACCGTCCATGGCGAGCCGCAGGTGATGGCCTCGGCGGTCCGCGGCCGCGGCGCCTCGGGCCTGAAGATCCTGGCCGTCACCGTGCTCACCAGCCTCACCGACGAGGACCTGCAGGACATGGGCTATGCGGAGACCGCCCGCGCCCTCGTCGAGCGCCGCATCCATCAGGCGATCGCCGCCGGCTGCGACGGCGTGGTGGCGAGCCCGCACGAGGCGGCCCTGGCCCGCTCGCTGGGCGGCCGCGACTTCCTGGTGGTGACGCCGGGCGTCCGTCCCGACTGGGCGGCGAAGAACGACCAGGCCCGCGCCGCGACCCCGCTGGAAGCGCTGAAGGCCGGCGCCAGCCACATCGTCTGCGGCCGTCCCATCACCGCCGCCAACGACCCACAGGGCGCCGCGCTCCGCGTGGCAGCCGAGATGAGCCAGGCCGGCTGATTTCCCTCCCCTGATGGGGAGGGACAGCGCGCCTGCGGCGCGCAGTGAGGAAGTGTGGGGAAGGGTCCCAGGCGCCGGCGCTTAGCCCTCACCTCCTCACCCGTCTCGCTTGGCTCGCCGCCCTCCCCTCAGGGGAGGGAAAACAGCGCTCAGAAATCCACCGCGATGCCCTTGCGCTCCCAGTCGCCGAAGCGCGTCGGCTCCAGGCCCCGCGGCCCGCCGTCCTCGGGCGGGCGCTCGGCGGCGTCCGTCGCGCGCCGGCGGGCCTCGGCCTCTTCGAGGGCGCGACGGGCGGCAGGCGTCAGCGCCTTGCCGGGCGCGGCGTTGGGCGGCGTGTGGTCCATGTCTTTGATCTAGGTCGCGGCGCGACCAAGCGCCAGCGTTGCCTTTTCCACGGAACGCTGGTTTTTCCCGGCGCAATCGTTTTCGGGGGAAAACACACAATGTCTCGTATTTCGACCGCCTTCTTCGGCGCCGCGGTGCTGTATGCGCTCGTCGGCATGGGTCTCGGCATGATGATGGGGGCGTCCAACGACCACACGCTCTCGCCGGTGCACGCCCACATCAACCTGCTGGGCTGGGCGAGCCTGGCTATCATGGGCGCCTTCTACGGCATCGCCGGCGCGCGCACGCCCGGCAAGCTGGCGTGGGCCAACTTCGTCGTCTCGAACGTCGGCAACCTGATGTCGCTGCCGATGGTGGCCATGGTGGTGCAGGGCAAGCAACCGATCCTGCCGATGCTGATCGGCGGCGAGGTGCTGATCGTGCTCGGCATGGTGCTGTTCGGGGCCGCCGTGGTGATGGTGGGGGCGAGGTCGCCGGCCGCCGCGGCCTGAACCCTCTTGCGCCCGTCGGCCTGAGAGGGCACGCCCGGCGGCGTGAGCCCTGAACCTTCCGCCGACGTCGCCGGGCTGCCCGCCCGGGCCGCCGCCCTCGCCCTGCTGACCGCGGCGCTCGCCCGCCGCGGCGGTATCGACGAGGGCCTGAGCCATCCGGCGCTCAAGGCGCTGGCGCCGCGCGACCGGGCCTTCGCCCGCGCCCTGGTGATGGCGACGCTGCGCCGGCTGGGCCCGATCGACTCCGCCCTGCAGGCGAGGCTCGCCAAGCCGCCACCGGACCGGATCGTGCAGATCCTGCGCTTGGGCGTGGCCCAGGCCTTCGTGCTGAAGACGCCGGTCCATGCCGCCGTCGGCACCGCAGTCGACCTCGCGGCGGCGGACAATGGGAGCCGGCCCCTGAAGGGCCTGGTCAACGCCGTGCTGCGCGGCCTCACCCGCGAGCCGCCGAGGCTTGACGATCCGGACCAGCTCGCCCCGCCCTGGCTCTACGCCCGCTGGCGCGCCGCGTTCGGCGAGGCCGAGGCCCGCGCCGTGGCTGGCCAGATCGCCGACGAGCCCGCCACGGACCTGTCGCTCAAGGATCCTGCGGAGGCCGACCGCCTCGCGTCCGAGCTCGAGGGCGAGGTGCTTCCCGGCGGCGCCGTGCGCACGGCCCGCGGCGGCGACGTCTCCACCTGGCCGGGTTTCGCAGAGGGCCGCTGGTGGGTGCAGGACGCCTCCGCCGCGGTCCCGGCCCGCCTGCTGGCCGTGCAGCCGGGCGAGACCGTCCTCGATCTCTGCGCCGCGCCCGGCGGCAAGACCCTGCAGTTCGCCGCCGCCGGCGCCCGGGTCACGGCCGTCGACCGCTCCGCCGGCCGCCTGAAGCGCGTCACGGAGAACCTTGCCCGCACCGCGCTTTCCGCCGAGGTAGTCACGGCCGACGCCACCCAGTGGACTGACCGCCGCCGCTTCGACGCCGTGTTGCTGGACGCGCCCTGCTCGGCCACCGGCACCTTCCGCCGCCACCCGGACGTGCTCTGGGCCGCCAAGCCGTCGGACATCGCAACCCTTGCGGCCCTCCAGAGCCGCCTGCTGGACGCGGCGGCCCGCCGGGTGAAGCCCGACGGCCGGCTGGTCTACTGCGTCTGCTCCCTGGAGTCGGAAGAGGGCCAGCCTCAGGTCGAAGCCTTCCTCGCCCGCACGCCCGAGTTCGTGCTCGATCCGATCGCCGCTGGCGAAGGCGGCGCGCCGGACGCCAGCCTGACTCGGGCCGGAACCTTGGCTATCCTGCCGCACCACAGGACCGGCGGGACCGACGGCTTCTTCGTCGCCCGGATGCGCCGCAGGAGCTGAGCATGTTCGCGGCGATGGCGATCGCACTGGTGACGCGGCTGGGCGACCTCTCCGCCTACCCGGAGCTCGCCAGGTACGCCGACCTGCCGCGCGACGTGCGCGTCTTCATCGACCGGCGCATGGGCTGCAACCACTGGCTGGGCGAGGCGGCCTACGACCGCGACCGCGCCCGCGAGATCGACCGGGCGCTGCGCCAGCTCGCCTGCGTCCGCCTGGACCTGGACGAATCCCGTCTCAAGCGCCGCCACTTCCGCTCCCCCCGCGTCTTAAAGGCGCTGGACGAAACCCGCGACCACCTCTGGTAGGCGGGGCCGCATCAGATTATGCGGGGCGCATGGCGGCTCCCGTGATCATCGCGCCCTCCATCCTGGCCTCGGACTTCTCGCGGCTCGGCGAGGAGGCGCGTGCGGTCGAGGCGGCCGGCGCCGACTGGCTGCACGTGGACGTGATGGACGGCCACTTCGTGCCGAACATCACCATCGGGCCGGACGTCGTGAAGGCGCTCAAGCCGCACGTGAAAATCCCGTTCGACTGCCACCTGATGATCTCGCCGGCGGACCCTTACCTCGAGGCCTTCCGCGCCGCTGGGGCGGACGTGATCAGCGTGCATCCGGAAGCCGGCCCGCACCTGAACCGCACGCTGCGCCGCATCCGCGAGCTGGGGGCCAGGGCCGGCGTCGTGTTCAACCCGTCCACCGATCCCGCCTGCATCGAGTGGATGATGGACGACGTGGACCTGGTGCTCGTGATGAGCGTGAACCCGGGCTTCGGCGGCCAGAGCTTCCTGCATTCGCAGCTGAAGAAGGTCGAGCGGTTGCGCCAGATGATCGACGCCTGCGGGCGGGACATCATACTGGAGGTGGACGGGGGCGTGACGCCCGAGACCGCACCGCTCTGCCTGTCGGCCGGCGCCACGGCTCTGGTGGCCGGCAGCGCCGTCTTCAAGGGCGGGCCGGACCGGTACGCGGACAACATCCGCGCGCTGCGCGGCGGCTGATGGTGACGGGCGTGGCCGGTCTCTCCAGCCTGCCCGGAGGGAACGCCGCCGTGGCGCTGGGCGTCGCCGCCCGCCGCCGCCTGACCAGTGAATTCACCGGCACGCCGCTGCACCGCTGGAACTTGGCCTATCCGCGCCCGGAGGGCCTCGCCGCCGCGCCACGCGACCTTCGCCCCACCGACGGAGAGACCGGCCGGCGGATCCTGGCTGGCGCCTTCGTGTTCGGCGGCGCCGGCGTCACGCCCGGCCCGCGCGGCGATCCCTTCGACCGCCCGAGCCCCGACCGCCGATTTGCGGTCGCGCTGCATCGCATGGGCTGGCTGAGGGACCTGCTGAGCTTGGGCGACGCGGGCGCCGACGAAGGCCTGCGGCTGGTTCTCGAGTGGCGTCGCAGCTTCGGCCGCTGGAACGCCTTCGCCTGGAGCCCGGAGGTGCTCGAGCGGCGGGTGTTCAACCTGGCCTGCGCCGCGCGCGCCATTTGCGCGCGGGCCTCCGATGCCGAGATCGCCGTCATCTCCCTCGACCTCGCCCGCCAGGCTCGGTTCCTGTTGCAGGCGGACGAGGGCCCTGCCCGCGCCGCGGAACGGGCCTGCGCCGCCGCCGTGGCCGCGACCGCGCTGGCTGGCCGCGCCGGCGAGCGGCTGCTGGCCCGGGCCCTCAGGACCCTGGAGCGCGCCCTGCCGGTCAGCGTCACGCCCGACGGCGGCCACGCCTCGCGCAGCCCGCAGGCGGCGCTGGAGCTGCTCTTCGACCTGCTGACCCTCGACGACGCCCTGGTGCAGCGCGGCGTGGCGGCGCCGGACGAGGTGATGCGCGCGCTCGACCGGCTGGCTGCGGCCGTACGCTTCTTCACCCTGGCGGACGGCAAGCTCGCAGCCTTCCAGGGCGGCGAGGAGCTGACCGCGTCCTACGTCGCCGCAGCGCGCGCGAACGACGGGATGGAGGATCGGGCGGTCCCCGCCACCCGCAACGGCTACCACCGCCTTGAGGCCCGCTCGCTGCAGGTGATCGCCGACGCCGCGCCGCCCGCCGAGGGGCCGTGGAGCGTCACCGCCTGCGCCCAGCCCTTGGCCATCGAGGTGCTGGCCGGCGCCAAGCGGCTTATCGTCGGCGGCGGCTGGTCCCCGGACGCCCACGCGCCCCAGGCCATGCGGCTGGTGGACGCCGCCTCCACGGTCAGCGTCGGAGACGCCGCTTGCGGCGAGCCGGTGCGGGGCTTCTCCGCGGACGTGCTGGGGCCGCGCCTGGCCGAGACCTACGACGCGGTGGATGCGCGCCGGCACGAGGCGGCCGGCGCCCTGTGGCTCGAGCTCGCCCACGACGGCTGGGTGAAGCGCTTCGGCCTGCGCCACGAGCGGCGCCTCTACATCGACGTCGCGGCCGACGAGCTGCGCGGTGAGGACGTCTTCACCGCCGCGGGCGCGGTGAAGGGCCCGGCCGGCCGCCGCTTCGTGCCCTTCATGGTCCGCTTCCACCTGCACCCCGAGGTGTCCGCCCTGATCGCGCGCGACAAGAAGAGCGTGCTGCTCAAGGCCGAGGGCCAGGAGCACGGCTGGTGGCTGCGCAACGACGCCATCGAGGTCGCGCTCGAGCCCTCGGTCCACTACCAGAACGGCCAGGCCCGCCGCTCGCAGCAGATCGTACTCCGCGGCCAGGCCCGCCTCGACGCGGGGGCCAAGATCCGCTGGAAGCTGAGCGCCGCAGAGTCGCGTTGACGGGCGTTCCGACGCCGCCTATCCGCTCCTCATCCCGCGTGACTGGCGATTGAAGGTGGGCGACCACCGGGGAGCGCGGAGCCGATAGTCCGCCGCTCGCCTGGGCATTCCTCTCACACCGAAGGAGATGCCGTGCCCGCCGCCCCCGACTTCCCCGCCGCGCCCGACAAGGTCGGCATTCGCCGCGCCCTGCTGTCGGTCTCCGACAAGACCGGCCTGGTGGAGGCCGCCAAGCTGCTCGCCGACATGGGTGTCGAGCTGGTCTCGACCGGAGGCACCAAGAAGGCCATCGCCGACGCCGGACTTCCCGTGAAGGACGTGGCCGACCTCACCGGCTTCCCGGAGATGATGGACGGCCGGGTGAAGACCCTGCATCCGGTGGTGCACGGCGGCCTGCTGGGCGTGCGCGACGCGCCCGCCCACAAGCAGGCGATGGACGAGCACGGGATCGGCGCCATCGACCTCGTCTACGTCAATCTCTACCCGTTCGAGCAGACGGTCGCCTCCGGCGCCGACTACGCCACCGCCATCGAGAACATCGACATCGGCGGGCCGGCGATGATCCGCTCCGCCGCCAAGAACCATGGCTACGTCTGCGTCTGCACCGAGCCGTCCGACCTCGCTGAGGTCCTGGACGCCGTGAAGGCCGACGGCGCCACCTCGCTCACCCTGCGCAAGCGCCTCGCCGCCCGCGCCTACGCCCGCACCGCGGCCTACGACTCGGCGATCTCCGGGTGGTTCGCGCAGGAGCTGGGCGAGGGCTGGCCGCAGCGCAAGGCCATCGCCGGCGAACTCGTCCAGACCATGCGCTACGGCGAGAACCCGCACCAGGCGGCCGCCTTCTACCGCTTCCCCCACCCGCGCATCGGCGTCGCTACGGCCCGCCAGCTGCAGGGCAAGGAGCTCAGCTACAACAACATCAACGATACCGACGCGGCTTTTGAGCTGATCGCGGAGTTCGATCCGGCGGCCGGCCCGGCCTGCGCCATCATCAAGCACGCCAATCCCTGCGGCGTGGCCACAGGCGCGACGCTGGAGGACGCCTACCGCCGCGCGCTGGCCTGCGACCCCACAAGCGCGTTCGGCGGCATCGTCGCGCTGAACTCGAAGCTGGACGCCGCGACGGCCGCCCAGGTGCTGGAGATCTTCACCGAGGTGGTTATCGCTCCCGACGCCGACGAGGACGCCGTCGCCCTCTTCCGCAAGAAGAAGAACGTCCGCCTGCTGGTCACCGGCGGCCTGCCGGATCCCCACGCCGAGGGCCGTACCTTCAAGTCCGTGTCCGGCGGCTTCCTGGTGCAGGGCCGCGACAACGCCCGCCTGACGCCCGCCGACCTCAAGGTGGTCACCAGGCGCGCGCCCACCGACGAGGAGGTGCGCGACATGCTCTTCGCCTTCACCATCGCCAAGCACGTGAAGTCCAACGCCATCGTCTACGCCCGCGCAGGCCAGACGCTCGGCGTCGGCGCGGGCCAGATGAACCGCAAGGATTCAGCCCGCATCGCCGCCCTGCGCGCCGCCGACTTCGGCCTCGACCTGAAGGGCTCGGCCTGCGCGTCCGAAGCCTTCTTCCCGTTCCCCGACGGCCTCATCCAGGCCGCCGACGCCGGCTGCACCGCGGTGATCCAGCCCGGCGGCTCGATCGGCGACGAGAAGGTCATCGAGGCCGCCAATGAGCGCGGCGTCGCGATGGTGTTCACCGGCGTGCGCGTGTTCCGCCACTAGCCGCGCTTGCGCCGGCTCCCCGCGTCCATCGCCAGCTCGCGCAGGGCGGCGTTGGCGATGGTGAGCTTGGCGAAGGTCCAGGGGCCGCCGGCCGACTCGATCTCGTCCACCGTGCGGCAGGCGACCTTCGCCTGCTCGCGCCGCAGCGCCGCCCAGGAGCTCACCGCCTCGCGCGCCGAGGCTGCGTCCGCTCCGGCCTGGGCGGAGCCGGCGAAGTCCATGATCGCGCGCGCCAGCTGGGTCTGCTCGGCCAGCATGTCCTCGATCAGCCGGCGCAGCGCGGTGCGCTCGAAGTTGTCGCCGGCCGCGAACTGGCCCGCGGCCGAGCGCAGGCGGTCGAAGGCGAAGGCCGCGCCGGCGGCGTTGTAGAGCCGTGACACGTTCGCCACCGGCCAGCTCGACGCCTCGGCCAGGTCCACCAGGTCGGCGGCCGTAGTCAGCGACTGCAGGATCGCCACGGCGCGCGCCTCGTCCTTCGGCGCTCCGGCCTCCACCAGCTCCCGCGCGCGCGCCTCGATGGAGGTCTTCTCCACCTCGGTGACGGTCGCCGGCGTCAGCTGCTTCAGCGCCTTGAAGCCCGGCGCGTAGCGGCCGATCAGCTCGTCCACCGAGAGCTTCTCGCGGAACGCCCGCCTGGCCAGCCAGAACGTCGCCCCGCGCAGCGCCCGCGACGTCGCGCGGAACAGCGCCATCTGGCCGGCCGCGGGCGCCTTGCCGTCGAGCGCCGCGATCGCCTTCCACAGCGGCTCGATCTCCAGCACCGCCTTGGCCGCCTCGTACCCCGCGGCGAACGCTGCGACATCGCACCCGGCCGCCGCCATCAGCCGCGACGGGAAGCTCGGGCCGCAGCGGTTGATCACGTCGTTGGCGAACACCGTGGCGATGATCTCGCGCCGCAGCCGGTGGCCGCGGATCTGCGCCCGGTAGCGGTGCAGGGGCTTGGGGAAGTACTCCACCAGCCGCCGCTCGAAGAACGGGTCGTCCGGCGCCTGGCTGACGGTCAGCTGGCGCTTCAGCTCCAGCTTGCCGTAGGCCAGCAGCACCGCCAGCTCTGGGCGGGTGAGTCCCTGGCCCGCCGCCTGCCGCTCGGCGATCTGCAACGCGTCCGGCAGGCCCTCGACGGCGCGGTCCAGCCGTCCCTGGACCTCCAGCTCGGTCATGAACTGCGCCTGCGCCTCCAGCTCGCGCGGCGCGTCCATCTCCAGCAACGAGAGCGCCAGCGTCTGGTCGTAGTTGTGCGCCAGCACGTGGGCCGCCACGTCGTCGGTCATCGACGCCAGCAGCGTGTCGCGCCGCCTGCGCGTCAACTCGCCGTTGCGCTCCAGCATGCCGGTGAGGATCTTGATGTTGACCTCGTGGTCCGAGGAATCCACGCCGGCCGAATTGTCGATGGCGTCGGTCTCGACGCGCCCGCCCAGCTTGGCGAACTCGATGCGCCCGGCCTGGGTGAGCCCCAGGTTGGCGCCCTCGCCGATCACCTTCACCCGCAGGTCCAGGCCGTTCACCCGCACCGCGTCGTTGGCCTTGTCGCCGACCTCGGCGTTGGCCTCGTGCCGCGCCTTCACATAGGTGCCGATGCCGCCCAGGTAGAGCAGCTCGGCCGGCGCCTTGAGGATGGCGTTGATCAGCTCCGCCGGCGTCATCGCCGTGGCGTCCACGCCCAGCATGGCGCGGACCTCCTTGCTTAGCGGGACCGACTTCAGCGTCCGCGGGAACACCCCGCCGCCCTTGGAGATCGCCTTGCGGTCATAGTCGTCCCACGACGAGCGCGGCAGCTTGAACATCCGCTCCCGCTCCTTCCACGAGCGGGCCGGGTCGGGATCGGGATCGAGAAAGATGTGGCGGTGGTCGAAGGCCGCCAGCAGCCGGATCTGCTTCGACAGCAGCATGCCGTTGCCGAACACGTCTCCCGACATGTCCCCGCAGCCCACGACCGTGAAGGGCTCCTTCTGGATGTCCTTGCCCAGCTCGCGGAAGTGGCGCTTCACCGCCTCCCAGGCGCCGCGGGCGGTGATGCCCATCACCTTGTGGTCGTAGCCGGCAGAGCCTCCGGACGCGAACGCGTCGCCCAGCCAGAAGCCGTAGTCCTCGGCCATGCCGTTGGCGATGTCGGAGAACGTCGCCGTCCCCTTGTCGGCGGCCACCACCAGGTAGGGGTCGTCGCCGTCGTGCACGACCACGTCCGCCGGATGGACCACCTTACCGGCCGCATCCAGGTTGTCGGTGATGTCCAGCAGGCCGGACAGGAAGGTGCGGTAGGCGCTGATCCCCTCCGCCCGCACCGCGTCCGGCGAGCCGGTCTTCGGCAGCAGCTTCGGGAAGAAGCCGCCCTTCGAGCCCACCGGCACGATCACCGCGTTCTTCACCTGCTGGGCCTTCACCAGCCCCAGCACCTCGGTGCGGAAGTCGTCGCGCCGATCGCTCCAGCGAAGCCCGCCCCGCGCCACCGGCCCGAACCGCAGGTGCACGCCCTCGACGTTCACCCCCCACACGAAGATCTCGCGGTACGGCTTCGGCGCCGGCAGGTCGGCCAGCTCCCCGCTCGCCACCTTGAAGCTGATGTACGGCTTGGCCTGGTAGTAGTTGGTCCGCTGGATCGCGGCGACCAGCAGCGCCAGGCGGCGCAGCACGCGGTCGTCGTCCAGGCTCTCCACGCCTTGCAGCGCCTCGGTGATCCTGCGCATCACCGCCTCGCCCTGCTTCTTCCGCTCCGCCAGGTCCGCGCCTGTCGCCGGGTCGAAGCGGGCCTGGAACAGCTGCAGGATCAGCCGCGTGACCTCGGTGTGCCGCGACAGCGCCTCCTCCTGCACCCGCTGCGTGGGGTCGAGCCCCGACTGCTGGCGGAACTTGGCGAGCGCGCGCACCAGCGCCGCCTCGCGCCAGGGCAGGGCCAGCTCCAGCACCAGCCGGTTGAAGCCGTCGTTCTCGGTCGCGCCCGTCCAGACGGCCACCACCGCGTCCTCGAAACAGGCCTTCACCTGGGCGAACACCAGGTTGGCGCCGCGTGGGTCCTCGATCTCGAAGTCGTGCACCCACACCGGCGGCTCGCCCTCCCGCCCGATCGGGAAGCCGGCCTCGGCCAGGGCCCGCAGGCCCATGTTCTCCAGCACGGGCAGCACGTCCGCCAGCGCGATCGGCTCGCCCGCCCGATAGAGCTTGAATCGGAACTGCAGGGCGGTGTCCTTGGCCGTGCGGTAGGCGCGCACCTTCAGCGGCTCGTCGGGCGCGAACCCGTCGATCACCGCCACGTCCTCCAGCGCCTGCGCCGGGTCGAAGCGGTCGCGGTAGCCCGCAGGGAAGGCGTCGCGGTAGCGCGCCAGGGTCTCGGTCACCGCCTCGGGCTCGCGCCCCAAGGCCCGCACGGTCGCCTCGAAGCGGTCCTCCCACGAGCGCGCCACCTCGGCGATGGCGGCTTCCAGCGCAGGCAGCTTCGGCCACTCGTGCTGTCCCGGCGTGAAGCCGATGACGTAGTGCACGCGGGCCAGCGGCGCGTCCGAGAAGCTCGGATAGTTCGCCGACACCCGCCCGCCATAGGCCTTGGCCAGCAGCCGTCCGGCCTTGGCGGCGACGTCTGAATCGTACTGGTCGCGGGGCAGGAACAGCAGCACCGAGGCGAACCGGTCGAACGGGTCGCGCCGCTCGAACAGCCGCACGCGAGGCCGGTCGTAGAGGTGCAGTATGCCCAGCGACAGCTCGAGCAGCTCGTCCTCGGTCACCTGGAAGAGCTCGTCGCGCGGATGGTTCTCGACGATGTTCTTCAGCCGCTTCTCGTTGTGGCTGTTCTTCGCCATGCCGGCGCGGTGCAGCACGCGCGCGACCTTCTCGCGGATCAGCGGCACGGCGCTGGCCGGCTGGTCGTAGGCCTCGGCGGTGAACAGGCCCACGAAGCGGATCTCGCCGGCCGGCAGGCCCTCGGCGTCGTAGCGCTTGATGGCCAGGTAATCCATGTAGCCGCGCCGGTGGACGCGGCTGCGCACATTGGCCTTGGCCACCGTCAGGGCGGGGTCGTTGAGCAGCCGCTCCTTCATGTCGCGCAGCAGCACCGCGGGCTCGTTGGCGCGGCGCAGCACGGTGCGCTCCGGATCGCGCAGCACGCCCAGGCCGTCCTTAGCCTGGTAGAGCGGCTCCTCCGGCGCGTATTCGCCGCTCGGCAGCTTGGGGTACTCGTAGACCCGCGCGCCCAGGAACACGAAGTGCTCCTCGTGCAGCCAGCGCAGGAAGGCGAGCTCCTCGGCCGTGACCTTGTCAGGCCGGGCCGCGGCTTCCTCGACCACCCGGCCCATCAGCTCGAGCATCTTCGGGAAGTCGTCGACGGCGGCGCGGACGTCCTTCAGCGTCGCCTCCACGCCGCGGACCAGCGCCTGCTCCCGGTCGGCCCCGACGGGGTCGAGGATCACCTGGATCATCGACTCGCGCCTTGCCGCGCCATTGCCTCCGCGGTCGCCGGTGCGCTCGCGCTGCACCTCCACCACCGGGTGGAACATGGCGCGCACCGACAGCCCCTGGTCGGCGATCTCGCCCATCACCGAACCCACCAGGAGCGGCGCGTCGTCCTGCACGATCTCCAGCCGGTCGAGCCCGCCGTGCCGTTCGCCGATCACCGGGACCACCCGGATCGTCGCCCCGCGCCCGCGGCGGCGCGCGGCGAAGCGCCAGAAGTCGAAGAGGTTGGCGGCGATCTCGGCGCTCGTCAGCTCGGGCAGCTCGTCAGGCGCCGCGTCCGCGGCGGCCTGGGCCACGAACGCATAGGCCGCTTCCGCCTGCGGGTCATTGCCGAGCGCCTCGGCGAAGGCCTTCACCAGCTTGCGGGCGGCGGGCGGGGTTGCGGCGCGGGGGGATTTCAGCATGGGAGCGTCCCGGCGCTGAAGGTCCTGGTCCTGAGCGCGAGGACGCCGCCGGAGGAGAGAGTCCGGCGGCGTGCGGACCCGCCGTGGGGGAGCGGCGGTGCGCTTGGTGCTCGCAGCGTCCGCAGGCTAGGGGAGCGGACGCTCCTGCCGTCGGCCTCGTAGCCACGGCACTGCTTAGATAGGAACCGTACGCGCAATTTGAAGGCCCTTCAGGATCGTTTCCGACGCCGGCCGGCAGGTTCTTTCGACACGTTGTGGTCCGGCGTCTGGCCGGGCTCCTTTTCCCGCAGGTGCTGCGGATCGCCATCGGCCGACAGCAGGATGGCGATCCACCGCGTGCCCTTGAACTGCGCCAGGATGACCATGGCCATGACCGTCAGCGGCGTCGACAGGAAGGCGCCCGAGACGCCCCAGATCGCGGTCCAGAACGCCAGCCCCAGCAGCACCGCCACCGCGTCGAGGTTGAGGCTGCGGCCCTGCATCCGCGGATAGATGATGTTGCCGACCACCAGGGTGACGGCCTGCAGCACGGCGAACAGGACGATCGCCTGCCACAGGGTGTCGAACTGGACGAGCGCCATGATCGGCGGCGCGGCCACCCCGATCACGCCGCCGATCACCGGGATGTACGAGGCGATGAAGATCAGGAAGGTCCAGAAGATCGCGTTGTCGAGCCCGACCGCCAGCATCCCGGCCAGCGAGGCGGCCGCGATGATCAGGCCGGTGATCGTCTGGACCCAGAGGTACTGCTCCACCCCGTCGCGGATGCGCAGGAAGGAGGCCACTGCCTCCTGGCGCTCTTCGCGCTCGGGGAACAGGCCAACGACCTTGCGCTCCCAGCCGTGGCGCGAGGCGATGATGAAGCCCAGGTAGACCAGTACGAACGCGGCGTTCGACGCGAAGGTCTGCAGGCCGCGGGCGACCTGGCCGAGCAGGCGGCCGGGGTCGAGCTGGCGAGCCAGCTCCTGCACCGTCGGCGGCACATCCAGGCCCACCCACCCCGCGGCGCGGGCGAGCAGGTTGTTGAGCTTGGGCGTGTAGGTGACCACCTGGCCAGCGAAGTTGGTGGCGTTGTCGGCGATCACGAAGGCCGCCCCGCCGAACAGCAGCACCGAGAGCGCCACCGCGAGCGGCGTCGCCACCCGGCGCGTGATCGGCAGCCGGTGCTCCAGCACGCGGGCGAACCCGTCGATCATCACCGCCAGGAACATGGCCAGCGCCAGCGGCGTCAGGATGGGCGCGAGCCAGTACAGCGCCGCCCCCGTGGCGATGGCGGCCAGGATCACCACGGCGTTGCGGGTGACGGCCGAATGGTTGGCGGTGATGGGCGCGGGGGGCATGCGGAGCTTTCGGGGCGGGCCGTCAATGTCGGCGGCGTCGTCGCCCCCGTCAATCCGGGTGAGCTCTACCCTTGTCGGGCGGAGAATGGGAGCGATTTTGCCCCAGATCCGGGAATTATCACGAACTCTCCGCCAGCAGCGAAGCCGCAGGAATCAACCACGTACCACACTGACCACGCGGCCGCGGTCTGTGCAGGGCCGCGCCGCGGCCTCCGTGTGATCCGTGGTCGGTTCAAATGAACGCCTGCGGCTCGCGGCAGCGTCACCATAGGAACAACCGCCGAGCTTCCCGAGTCTCCCACCGCAACCTCCGCAGCTGGGGAGCTGGACATTGGCCTTCGTCGTCTTCGCCGGGCAGTCGAACACCGGCGGCGCCTATCAGGACGGCTCCACCGTGCCGCACGCGTGGAAGCCTGATCCCAAGACCCTGATCTGGGACGCCGAGCACAAGGCGTGGGTGCAGATGCAGCCGGGCGTGAACACCGGCTTCGGCCACATGCCCGAGGCCTGGGGCCCGGAGGTCCAGTTCGCCATCGCCTTCCGCCAAGCGCACCCGGACGAGACCCTCTACATCATCAAGTCCACTTGGGGCGGCTCGCGGCTCGATTACGACCCCGGCCAGTGGCACTACGACTGGTCGCCGCGCTCAGACGACGAACTCTTCGACCGCACCACCCAGATGATCCACGAGGCTGGCGCCGCCATCGGCGGCGTGCGTCCCGGCGCCGTCTTCTGGGGCCAGGGCGAGGAAGACGCCAACTTCCGCAACACGTCGGAGGCCTACGACGAGAACCTGCCGGCCTTCTTCGCCGCGGTGCGCCAGGAGTGGCTGGCCGACGCCAACGGCAAGATCGGCTTCTTCCGGATCTCCGGGACCCCGGCCTTCGGCGCCGAGGTGCGCCACGCCCAGCTGGTCACCGACGAGGCCGACCCCAACGCCGAGAGCTTCGATTCCCGCCCCTTCCCGCTGATGGCCGACAACGTGCACTTCACGGCCGCCGGCCAGCAGATGTCGGGCGACGCCTTCTTCCGGCTCTACGAGGCCTGGCGCACCGGCGCGCCGCCGCCGCAGGATAACTCCGGCAAGGTGCTCAACTCCGGCGGCCCGGGCGACGCGCTGATGGGCGGGGCCGGCAACGACACCCTCAACGCCAGCCGCGGCGCCGACATCCTGACCGGCGGCGCCGGCGACGACCGCTTCGCCTGGGCAGAAGAGCCCTGGTCGCCTGGCCGCGTCACCGACTTCGACGTCGGCCACGACGTGCTCGACATCTCCCGCCTGCTCGCCAAGGCCGGCTATGCCGGCAATGACCCGGCCGCGGACGGCTACGTCTACCTCTTCGACGACGGCGCGGGCGGGACCAAGGTCCTCTTCGACCATGATGGCCCCGGCGGCGACTGGCCGAACTACATCATCCAGCTCGAGCACCTGCCCGCCGGCGGCCTCACCTGGGCCCAGCTGACCACGGCCTCCGCGCCGCCGCCGCAGCCTCCACCGGCACCGCCCCCGCCGCCGCCCGCGCCGCCTCCCCAGCAAGGCGAGGTGCTCACCTCGACTGGCCCCGGCGACACCCTGCAGGGCGGCGCCGGAGCCGACACGCTCAACGCCAGCCGCGGTTCCGACGTGCTGACCGGCGGCGGTGGCGCAGACCGTTTCGTCTTCGCCGCCGAGCCCTGGTCGCCGGCCGAGATCACCGACTTCACCCCGGGGGCGGACAAGATCGACCTGCGCGCCCTGTTCGACGCGGCGGGCTTCACCGGCGCCGATCCCTTCGCCGCCGGCTACCTCAAGCTGCTCGACGACGGCGCCGGCGGGACCAAGGTCCTCTTCGACCGCGACGGCCCCGGTCCCAGCCCCCAATGGGCGAACTACGTCATCCACCTCCAGGGCGTCGCGCCCGCCGCCCTGACCGGCAGCGACTGGATCGTGCAGTAGCAACCCTCTCCCGCGACGGCGGGAGAGGTAGCGCGAAGGACCTGGTAGCGGCGGCGCCTGCTCGCCGCTAGCTTGCGCGCCCCCGGACCTGCGAGGAGCTAATGACCGAAAACGGCGTCCTGATCGGCATGGCGGATGCGCCCCAGGCGCTGCGTCTCGACCGCGCCAACCGCCACGGCCTGGTGGCCGGCGCCACCGGCACCGGCAAGACCGTCACCCTGCAGGTCCTGGCCCAAGGCTTCTCCGACGCCGGCGTCCCGGTTTTCGCCGCCGACGTTAAGGGCGACCTCTCCGGCATCGCCCAGCCCGGCCAGCCCAACGACAAGATGCTCGCCCGCGCCCAGGGCATGGGGCTCACGATCCAGCCCGCCGGCGCGCCGGTGGTGCTCTGGGACCTGTTTGGCGAGCAGGGCCACCCGATCCGCGCCACCGTCTCCGAGATGGGCCCGCTGCTGCTCGCGCGCATGCTCGAGCTAAACGAGGTGCAGGAAGGCGTGCTCAACGTCGTCTTCCGCGCCGCCGACGAGGAGGGCCTGCTGCTCCTCGACTTCAAGGACCTGCAGGCGGCGTTGACCTACGCCTCGGAGAACGCCAAGGAACTCGGCGCGCGCTACGGCAACCTGGCTCCGGCCACCGTCGCCACCATCCAGCGCAAGCTGCTGGTGCTGGAGGGCCAGGGCGCCGACGCCTTCTTCGGCGAGCCGGCGCTGGAGCTCTCTGACCTAATGCGCACCGACGGCTCCGGCCGCGGCTACGTCAGCCTGCTCGCCGCCGACCGGCTGATCTCCTCGCCCAGGCTCTACGCCACCTTCCTGCTGTGGCTGATGAGCGAGCTCTTCGAGGAGCTTCCCGAGGTGGGCGACCTGGACAAGCCCAAGCTGGTGTTCTTCTTCGACGAGGCCCACCTGCTGTTCCGCGACGTCCCGGATGCCCTCCTGCAGAAGGTCGAGCAGGTGGTGCGCCTGATCCGCTCCAAGGGCGTGGGCGTCTACTTCGTCACCCAGAACCCGGCCGACGTGCCGGAGACGGTGCTGGGCCAGCTCGGCAACCGCGTGCAGCACGCGCTGCGCGCCTACACGCCCCTGGAGCAGAAGGGCCTGCGCGCCGCCGCCCAGAGCTTCCGCCCCAACCCCGCCTTCGACACGGCCGACGCCATCCAGGCGCTCGGCGTCGGGGAGGCTCTCGTCTCCGTGCTGGACGAGCGCGGCGCGCCCACGGTGGTCCAGAAGACCCTTGTGCGCCCGCCCGCCTCGCGCCTCGGCCCGCTCACCGCCCAGGAGCGCTCGGCCCTCATGGCCCGCAGCCCCGTCCGCGGCCTCTACGACGAGGTCCGCGACCGCGAGAGCGCTTACGAGATCCTCCGCAACCGCGCCGAGGCCCGCCTTGCCGAGGAGGAAGAGCCCGAACCCGTGGCGGCCCCGCGCCGGAGGGCCGAGCCTGCGCCGGCCCCGAAGCCGAGAGCCCGCGCCCCCGCCCGCCAGCGCCAGGGCATGGCCGAAGCCTTCGCCAAGTCCATGCTCCGCAGCGCCGGCAACACCATCGGCCGCGAAGTCATCCGCGGCCTCTTCGGCACCCCCGTGCGCCGGCGGCGGCGGCGGTACTAGCGCGGCGCCATGCGGATCGCGCCGTCGAGGCGCACGTCCTCGCCGTTGAAGTAGCTGCACTCGATCATGGTCATGGCCAGCTGGGCGTATTCCTTCGGCACGCCCAGGCGCTTGGGGAACGGCACTGAGGCGGCCAGCGCCTCCTTCACCTGCGGTGGGGCGAACTGCATCAGGGGCGTGTCGAAGATGCCGGGCAGGATGGTGTTCACCCGGATGCCGTCGCCGGCCAGGTCGCGGGCGATGGGGAGCGTCATGCCGACCACGCCGCCCTTGGACGCCGAATAGGCCGCCTGGCCCATCTGGCCGTCCTCGGCGGCCACCGACGCCGTGTTGACGATCACGCCCCGCTCGCCGTCGGCCAGCGGCTCGAGGTCGATCATCCCCTTCGCCGACTTGGCGATGCAGCGGAAGGTGCCCACCAGGTTGATCTGGATGATGAAGTTGAAGGCATCGAGCGGGAAGTGGCGCGCCTCGCCGGTCTGCTTGTCGCGGTAGGCGGTCTTCACCGCATTGCCGGTGCCGGCGCAGTTCACCAGGATCCGCTCCTGGCCGTGCGCCTCGCGGGCCTTGGCGAAGGCCGCGTCCACGTCCTCTTCCGAGGTGACGTTGCATTTGCAGAACACGCCGCCCACTTCACCTGCGACCTTGTTCCCCTTCTCTTCGTTCATGTCGAAGATGGCGACCTTGACGCCCTTGGCGGCGAGCGCCCTGACGGTGGCTTCCCCGAGGCCGGAGGCGCCGCCGGTGACCACGGCCGCGACGGATGAGTTGAGTTCCATGGACGAAGGCTCCCCGAAGTCCTTAGTGTTTGGGTCTGCGAGGCTTTAGCCCGATGAGCGCGAGCGACAAAGCGTCACCCGACGTCAAGGCGGAGTTCGATCCCCGGACTCCCATCGACCCCTCGCGCGCCCTCGTGCCGTCGGTCGTGCAGCTGAACGAGCAGCGGGTGGCGGTCGGCTTCTGGCCGAAGATCAGGAAGGTCGTCGCCCACGTGCCGTTCGCGGCCGAGGCCCTGTCGGTCTGGTACTGCGCCAGGGACGAGGAGACGCCGACGGCGGCCAAGGGCATGATGCTGGCGGCGCTCGCCTACTTCGTCGTGCCCACCGACGTGATCCCCGACTTCATCGCCGGCCTCGGCTACACCGACGACGCGGCCGTCTTCACCGCGCTGCTGGGCGTCGTCGGCCGCCACCTGAAGCCCCGCCACCGCCAGGCGGCGCGCACGGACATCAAGAAGCTCCGCGACGATCGCTGACGCTAATCTTTGGCGCCGCCAGCCACCTGCGATACACTGAAGAGAGGATCTTTCTCTTCGTGAATCAGAGGCTTAGATAAACTCGAGAGTTGTCGCGCTCGGTGATGCAAATAGGCCTGACGCGCAATGTGACATCGCCCGTCAGTCGACGGTGACCACCACCTTGCCCATGGCCTTGCGGCTGGCCAGGTGCTTGATCGCCTCGGCCGCCCGCTCCAGCGGGAAGCGCTCGGAGACGAACGGCTTGATCCGGCCTTGGTCGTAGAGGGCCAGCAGCTCGGCGACGCTCTCCTGGTGCTTCTGCGGGTTCTTGCCGACCCACGCGCCCCAGAACACGCCCACGATATCGCAGCCCTTCAGCAGGGCCAGGTTGAGCGGGATCTTCGGGATGTCGCCGGCCGCGAAGCCCACCACCAGGTACTTGCCCTCCCAGGCGATCGACCGCAGCGCCGGCTCCGCATAGTCCCCGCCGATGGCGTCGTAGATCACGTCGGCGCCGGCAGGCCCCGTGGCGTCCTTGAACTGCTGGGCCAGCTGCTTCTGGGCGTCTCGGTCGAAGGGGCCGCGGCCGTAGACTACGCCCGTCGCCGCGCCGTGCCGCTTGCACAGCTCGACCTTCTCCTCCGACGAGGCCGCGGCGATGACGTTGGCGCCCATCACCTTGCCGAGCTCGACGGCCGCCAAGCCCACGCCACCCGCGGCGCCCAGCACCAGCAGGCTCTGGCCGGCCTTCAGCTGCGCCCGGTCCTTCAGGGCGTGCCAGCTCGTGCCATAGGTCATGATGAAGGCCGCCGCGTCGTCGAACGGCATGGAGTCGGGGATCTTCACCAGCCGGTGGGCCTCCAGCGCCAGTTCCTCGGCCATCCCGCCCCAGCCGGTGTTGCCCAGCACCCGGTCGCCTGGCCGCACGTTGGTCACGCCGTCGCCGACCGCCTTGACGACCCCGGCGATCTCGCCGCCCGGCGCGAACGGCCGCTGCGGCTTGAACTGGTACTTGTCCTCGATGATCAGCACGTCGGGGAAGTTGACGCCGACCGCCTTCACCTCGACCACCGCGAACCCTGGCTTGGCCTCCGGCGAGGGCACGTCCTCCAGCACCAGGGTGTCGGGTCCGCCCACTTCCTTGCTCAACAGGGCCTTCATCGCGCTCTCCCGGGGTCTGGTTGGGCGGCGACCCTAGCCCGCTCGAACGGATGTTTGAAGCCGCCCGATTTGGTTCATTCGGACCTCTCACCTATATTCCGCGGCCCTTCTCGAAGGATCTGAAGACCTTGGGCGTCACGCTCGACCTTTCCCGCGCGCCGGCGATTCCGGCGGCCCCGGCGAAGCCGAACCTTTCGGGCCTCACCCGCAAGGCGCTGGCGGCTGCGCTGGTGGAGCACGGCGTCGTCCCCGAGCCCAAGGCCAAGATGCGCGCCTCCCAGCTCTGGCGCTGGATCCACCACTACGGCGTCACCGACTTCGCGGCCATGACCGACGTGGCCAAGGAGACCCGCGCCGCCCTGGCCGAGGTCTTCAGCCTCGCCCGTCCCGAGGTGGTCGAGCGCCAGGTGTCCAGGGACGGCACGCGGAAGTGGCTCATCCGGATGGCCCCGGGCATCGAAGTCGAGACCGTCTACATCCCCGACGTCGGCCGCGCCGGGGCGCTCTGCGTCTCGTCCCAGGTGGGCTGCACGCTCAACTGCACCTTCTGCCACACCGGCACCCAGGCGCTGGTGCGCAATCTCACCGCCGCCGAGATCGTGGCCCAGGTGCAGGTCGCCCGCGACGACCTCGGCGAATGGCCCTCGCCGAAGGAGGACCGCCGGCTCTCGAACATCGTCTTCATGGGCATGGGCGAGCCGCTCTACAATCTCGACAACGTCGCCGACGCCATCGACATCATCGCCGACAACGAGGGCATCGCCATCTCGCGGCGGCGGATCACCGTCTCGACCTCGGGCGTCGTCCCCGAGCTGCAGGCGCTGGGCGAGCGCACCCAGGCCATGCTGGCCATCTCCCTGCACGCCACCAACGACGCGCTGCGCGAGAAGCTGGTGCCGCTCAACAGGAAGTACCCGCTGGCCGAGCTGATGGCCGCGATCCGCGCCTTCCCGGGCCTCTCCAACGCCAAACGGGTGACCTTCGAGTACGTGATGCTGAAGGGGGTCAACGACAGCCCGGCCGACGCCAAAGCCCTCGTGAAGCTGCTCGCCGGCATACCGGCCAAGATCAACCTGATCCCGTTCAACAAGTGGCCGGGCTCGGACTACGAGTGCTCGGACTGGAAGACCATTGAGGCCTTCGCCGCGATCCTCAACCGGGCGGGCTACGCCTCCCCGATCCGCACGCCGCGCGGCCGCGACATCCTCGCCGCCTGTGGCCAGCTGAAGAGCGAGAGCGAGAAGGTCCGCGCCAGCGTCCGCCGCAAGGCCGCGCAGGCGGCGGCCGAGTAGCTTTCCATTCCGCGGCTGCGCCGTGCTATCAGGCGCACACCTGAGTTCGGGGAACGGGATGCCCACACAGTCGCCGGAGATCCAGGCCTTCGCCACCGGATTCCCGATCACGCTCATGCACGTGGGCGTGACGGTGCTGATCCTGATCGCGGCGGCGGGCCTCTACATCCTGCTCACGCCGCACAAGGAGATCACCCTCATCCGCGAGGGCAATACCGCCGCGGCGCTGTCGCTGGCCGGCGTGCTGGTGGGGCTCGCCCTGCCGCTGTCGGTGTCGATGAAGGCCTCCACCAACGTGATCGAGCTGGGGCTCTGGGGCGTGGCGACCGTGGTGGTGCAGCTGCTGATCTTCCGCCTGGTCGACGTGATCCTGCGCGGCCTGCCCAAGCGCATCCAGGAGGGTGAGATCTCCGCCGCGGCCCTGCTGGTCGGCGCCAAGCTGGCGACCGCGCTGATCGTGGCGGCCGCCGTCTCGGCCTGACGGCCATGCACTTCCCCAAACTCCCGGACTGGCTGATCTACGCCGCTATCGTGGTGGCCCTGCTGATCGCCGCGATCAGCCGCCAGGAGCGGGCCGACGCGCCGGAGCCCCCGCCGCCGGCGCCCGAGGTGGCCGGCGCCACGCTCGGTCCAGCGTCGCCGTTCGATCCCGCCGTTGTGGTCGACGTCCCCGACGAGACGAGCCCCGCCACCGGCACCGCCTTCTCCATCGCCGACTCCGGCGTCTGGCTCACCGCCCGCCACGTCGTCGACGGCTGCCGGCTCACCGCCATCGTCGTGGGCTCCGGCCAGGGCGTGGCGGCGCGGGTGCAGATCGATCCCCGCGGCGAGGCGGCGGTCCTGACCACCGACGGCGGCGCGCCGCCGCTGGCGCTGGGGCTGGCGACGGGGCTCCACCGCGGCGAGCGCGCCTTCCACCCGGGCTATCCGCAGGGGGAGCCGGGCGAGGCCACCTCGCGGCTGATCGGGCGCGAGAATCTGGTGGTGCGCGGGCGCGGCGCGCGCACGGAGCCGGTGCTGGTCTGGGCCGAAACCGGCCGCACCGAGGGGCTGCGCGGAACGCTCGGCGGGCTGTCAGGCGCGCCGGCGCTGGACGCCCAGGGCCGGGTGATCGGAGTGACCATCGCCGAGGCGCCGAGGCGGGGCCGGATCTACACCACCGCGCCGGAGACGGTGCAGGCGACGCTGACCCGCGCCGGCGGGCGGCGCTACGCCGCCCAGCCGCTGGCCCAGACGCTGACGCCGGAGAACTACTTCCGCGTCGCCGACAGCCTCAGGCGGGACCTGCGCGTGGCGCAGGTGGTCTGCCTGCAGGGCGCGACCTAGGCCGCCGCCGCCAGTGCCCGCTGCTCGCGCCGATGGCGCTGGCCCAGCACCAGGCACAGGATCAGCGCCGGGATGCCGACGATCGCGGTGCCGGTGAAGAAGATCGCGTAGGCGGTCATCTGGTCGTACGAGCGGCCCAGCGTCTCCACCGTGGCGCCCGAGAACCCTTTCAGCACCTTGCCGAGCAGGGCGTAGAAGCTCGAGAGCAGGGCGTACTGGGTGGCGGTGTAGCCGAGGCTGGTCAGGCTCGACATGTAGGCCACGAGCGCCGCGCCGGCGAAGCCGGTGGCCACGTTGTCGACGATCAGCACCAGGCTGAGGTTGAGGATGCTGCCGCCGGCGTAGGCCAGCCAGGCGAAGGCCAGGTTCGAGGCCGGCCCGAGGATCGCGCCGAGCACCAGCGTCGGGACGAAGCCCAGCCGGATCGCGCTCAGCCCGGCGAGCGTGATGCCCACGATGGTGGCGATCAAGCCCACGCTCGTGCGCACGCTGCCGACCACCTCCTTGGCGAGGCCAACGTCGACGTAGAGCGGCCCTACCATGGGGCCCATGACGAAGTCCGGAAGCCGATAGAGGCTGATGGCTCCCAGCATGAGGATGGCGACCCCCACCCCGTGCGAGCGGAAGAAGGCGACGAACGGCCCGACGATGGCGTCGAACAGGCCGCGCGGCGTCCAGAGCGCCGGCCCCGCGAGGGCCTTGGCCGCGTCGGGCTTGAGGTTGGCCGGTTCGCTGGCGAAGAGGGTGGCCGTGAGGCCGATCCCGACAGCCAGCGCGCACAGGATATAGGAGTTGTTCCAGCCCAGCTTGGCCGCGGCGATCAGGATCCAGGCGTCGGTGGCCAGGATGGCGATGCGGTATCCGAGCTGGAAGGCGGCGGTGAGCAGGCCGAGGTCCTCGTCGCTCTCCGCCCTTTCGATCCGCCAGGCGTCGATGACGATGTCCTGGGTGGCGGCGGCGAAGGCCACCACCAGGGCGAAGCCCGCGAAGGTCAGAAGCCCACCGTGCGGGCCGATCGCGGCCATGGCGAACAGGCCCGCGGCGATCACCACCTGGGACAGCAGCATCCACCCGCGGCGGCGTCCGAACCTTCCAAGGAACGGCACGCCCACCTTGTCAATGACCGGCGCCCACAGGAACTTCAGCGAATAGGCCAGGCCGACCCAGGACAGGAAGCCGATGGTGGCGAGCTCGATCCCCTCGTCGCGCAGCCAATAGCCGAGAGTATTGCCGGTCAGCATGAATGGCAGGCCGGACGAGAAGCCCAGCAGCAAGGTGATCAGCACGCGCGGCTGGCGCAGCGCCGCCAGCACCTCGCGCCAGCTATGACCCTTGGCCTTACCCGGTTTGGCTTGTGTGGCCATGGACACCCCTTGAGCGCCCCCGCGCCCGGTCAGCGGACCTTGGCGCGCGCCGCGGGTTCCGTCCAGCCGGGCCGCGTCCATCGCGTCAGCATGGCGCGCAACGCGTCCGGCAGCAGCGGCTTGACGAGGAAATCGTCCATGCCGGCGGTCAGGCACGCGCGGCGGTCGTCCTCGAAGGCGTTGGCAGTGAGCGCCACGATCGGCGTGGCCACGCCGCGGGCCCGCAGCGCGCGGGCGGTGTCCTCGCCGGAGAGGCCCGGCATCCGCATGTCCATCAGGATCAGGTCGAAGGCCGAGACGGTGACGGCGGCCAGCGCCTCCTCGCCGCTCTGGGCGTGCTCCACCTCGCAGCCCTCGCGGGTGAGCAAGGCCCGGGCCAGCATGGCGTTGATGGGATTGTCCTCCACCAGCAGCACCCGGGCTCCCGGCGCAGCCGCGGCGGCGATGCGCTCGTCCTCGGGCGCCGCCGGGGCGGCGACGGCGGCGCCGGCGGCGATCAGCACGCGGTCGGCCAGCGAGACGCGGCGAAGCGGCTTGATCAGGTAACCCGCGAACCCGGCCTTGCGGTAGCGGGCGCGGCGGCCGCGCTGCTCCGGCGCCAGCAGGACGATGGCCCGGCGCTCGGGCGGGCAGGCGACGATGGCGCCGGCCCCGGCCAGCGAATCGTCGAGCAGCAGGACGTCCCCGGGCCGGGTGCGCGGCAGCAGCCCCTCGATACTGGTGGCGCTGACCGCCCGGCCCCCGCAGGCCTGGACCTGACGGCGGGCGGCCTCGCGGACGATGGCGTTGGGAGAGGCGATCCCGATGGTGCGGCCGGCCAGAGGCTCGGCCGGCGGCGTCTCGGCCGCCATCGCCGGGAACCCGGCCTCGAACCAGAAGACCGCCCCACCCGAACGGGCGGCTTCGACGCCCACCTGGCCTCCCATCGCCTCGGCGAGCCGCCGCGCGATGGCGAGCCCCAGCCCCGCCCCGCCCAGCTCGGCGTGCGCCACCTCGGTCTGGTGAAAAGCCTGGAAGATCAGCTCCCGGTGGGTCTCGGCGACGCCGGGACCGGTATCCTCCACGGTGAAGCGCAGGCGGTGGGCGTCGCGCACGGCGCCGATCAGGACGCCGCCCGAGTTGGTGAACTTCACGGCGTTGCCGGCGAAGTTGAGCAGGATCTGTCTCACCCGGCTCTCGTCGGCCCGGATGCGGCCGGCGTTGGCGGGCGCCGCCCAGGCGATCTCCAACCCCTTCTCGCGGGCGCGGGGCGACAGCAGCTCGCACACACCTCGCAGCAGGTCCTCGACGTCGAGGGGCGCGGCATGCAGCTCAATCTTTCCTTCGCCGAGCTTGGCGAAGTCGAGCACCTCGTTGACTAGGTTCAGCAGGTGCTGGCCGCTCTCGCGGAGCGCTGCGGCGTACTCGCGCTGCTCCGCCGTGAGCCGGGTGCCCTCCAGCAGGCGGGCCATGCCAAGCACGCCGTTCAGCGGAGTGCGGAACTCGTGGCTCAGGGAGGCCAGCTGCTCGGGGCTGATCTGGGGGCGCTTGGGGCGGCGCTCTGAAATTGGGCGGATCGGCCGACGCATGGAGGCCGGGACATACCGTATACGGCTTAACGGCAGGTCAAACCTGACCCGCCTGCCGTCCGCCGCTCATCTCCTGGACGAGCGCCAGCAGGGCCGAACGGGCCTTGTCGTCCGCGATGGCGTTGAACGCCTTGAGGAGCTCCAGCGCGCCGGGCTGCGAGAGCGCGCGGAACAGCTCCTCGTCGTCGAGGCCGGCCCCGCCCTCCTCGCCGACCAGCCAGGCTGTGGAGACGCCCAGCGCCTGGGCGGCGACCACCAGGGTGGAGGCGGCGACGCGGTTGGCGCCGCGCTCGTACTTCTGCACCTGCTGGAACGAGACGCCGAGCTCTTCGGCGAGCGCGCTCTGGCTCAGGCCAAGCTGGCGGCGGCGCGTGCGCATGCGCGCTCCGATGGCGAGTTCGATGGCGGCCTGACGGCCGGCGTCCTTGGGTTGCATGCCGCGACTCTCCTGGACCGCGAACATCCTTAACGAACCACGCGTTTTCGACTTAAAGTAGACGCAAGCGTCAAGCCGTCGTTTACTAACTTTGCCCATGGCCACGAAGACGAGCACCACGGACGTTCCGGTCGGCCTGCTCACCCAGCGGGAGCGCGAATGCCTGCGCCTCGTAGACCAGCACCTCAGCTCCAAGCAGATCGCCCGCGAGCTGGGCATGTCCAAGACCTCGGTCGACACCTATTGCGACCGGGCCCGCCGCAAGCTCGGTGTGCCGGATCGGTACGAGGCCGCGCGCATCCTGCGCCAGCTCGACGTTAACCCTGTTGTCCTGACTGAATCAGGACAGGACACGATCAGGACAGACACCCGCCCCGAACCCTGGCCGGATGAGCCGGCAACCAGGGAGGCGGCAAATGGGCGACTGGCAGAACTTCGACAATCGCGCGGTGATCGGACGGGCCTTGAGGCTCCGTCGGGAGATCGACGACTTCGAGGCGCGCTGGCCGAACCCGACGGAACGGGACGAATCGATCCCGACCTTCTCCTGGGCGCAGCTGGAGCGGCAGCTCGTCGATCTTTCGGCGACGCGGCAGCAGGCGGATATGGCGAGGCACCTGGTTTCCGCGACCCGGAAGCTGGCGCCTTTCAAGCCGCCGGAAATGGTCTTGCGGGAGATCCTCTGCATGACCTGGGTCCTCTTGGACGAGAACTTCAAGCCCGAGCCCGAGGGACCCGCCGAAATGATCTGAGCCCGGTCGCCCGGATCGCCGCGATCTTTGGCGTCGCCGTGATTACGGCCCTGGCTTTCGGGGCCATGCTCGCGGGGCTCCACGCGCTGAACGATCTGGCGAATAACCTGTTCGGCTGAGAGGCCGGCTTTAACCGTGAGCCTGAACGGCTCCGAAACCAAACATTGATATCTGGACAGACGCGCATCCGCAGAAGATGCGTGCAGGAGAATTCTCATGCTTAAGCAACGCCGCATGGTGGCGGAACAGATCGCCGGCGCCCTCTTCGAAGCCGAGGCGGCCATCGATCAGGCCCTCGCCAAGACGGCCGCCCTGACGGGGGTTATGCCCGCGCTTCGCGGGCAAGCCGGCGCTTCGGCGCTGATCGGGCAGGACGCGGTCGAACGCGCCAGCCAAGCGATCATGGCGCTCGCCGAGGCGCGCCGCGCCATTGTGGAGACTCACAAGGAACTCAGCGTCGCCCAAGGCCAGATGGGCCTGGGCGCGGTGACGCTAGGCGGCGACACCGGCACGACCAAGCCGCCTCCCGAGGGCCTGCAGGCCGAGCGGGTGCGAATGCGGGCGCTGCGGATCGCCTCCTAAAGCGATTATTCTCCAGGCGATCACGATCTGACACAGTAAGGCCCTCGAACTTCTTGAGGGCCCTTATTGTACCAACTGCCGCCATGGGTCTGGCCCACCGCCTTGGGCATCGTTTGCGTGCTGGCGCTTTGGCGGGGACGGTTCGACGAGCGGTCCGCCGCTTTCTGCTACCTCGTGGATTGGTTGTTGACCCGGCTTG
The DNA here is from genome assembly GCF_036563285.1 of Phenylobacterium sp. Taxonomy (GTDB): domain Bacteria; phylum Pseudomonadota; class Alphaproteobacteria; order Caulobacterales; family Caulobacteraceae; genus Phenylobacterium. The sequence continues at coordinate 597,915 of NZ_DATCMR010000011.1, read as the reverse complement.
CCTACATCGTGAGCGGCCAGGCGGAGGTCGTCGTCCTCGGCATCGACACCGCCCTGTTAGGCGCTCTGCTCTGGATCGCGCTCCGCACCCGTCGGTTCTGGCCGCTATTTTCGGCAGCCTTTCAGTTGCTGGCGATCCTGACCCACCTGGCGCGGCTCGCCGACACCAACGTGAGCCTCTGGGCCTATCTGACGGCGGAGCTCGTTTGGAGCTATCTCGTGATCGGCGCCATAGGTTACGGCGCCTGGACAGCTCCCCGCTACGCCAACGCCGATGCTGTGGCGCCAGCTGACACCCGACGGTAGATCAGCGCCTCCGCCACATGCACGCGCCGCACCGAGCCTGAGCCTTCCAGGTCCGCGATGGTGCGGGCAAGGCGCAGGGTCCGCGTCCAGCCGCGGGCGGTGAGGCCGCCGGCTTCCGCGGCGCGGGAGAGCAGGGTGCGGGCGGGTCCGTCGAGATCGCAGGCGCGGTCAAGGAATTCGCCGTCGGCCTGTGCGTTCAGCACGTCGCCGCGCTCGGCCTGGACGGCGCGCGCTTGCGCGACTCGGGCGGCGGCCTCGGCGGTGCCCTCGACGGGCGGCGGCAGTGCGAGGTCGGCGGCGGTGACCGGCGGGACCTCCACCTGCAGGTCGATGCGGTCCATCAGAGGGCCGGAGACCTTCATCCCATAGTCGAGCTGACAGCGGGGCGCGCGGCCGCAGGCGCCGCGCCCGGGCCCACCGTGGCCGCACTTGCAGGGGTTCATGGCCGCAACCAGCTGCACCCGGGCCGGGTAGCGCACGTGGGCGTTGGCCCGGGCGACGATCACCTCGCCGGTCTCCAGCGGCTGGCGAAGGCTGTCGAGCGCCTGGGCGCCGAACTCGGGCAGCTCGTCGAGGAAGAGGACGCCGTTGTGCGCCAGGCTCACCTCGCCGGGCTTGGCCTTCAGCCCGCCGCCGGTGAGCGCCGCCATGCTGGCCGAATGGTGGGGGCTGCGGAACGGCCGGGCGCGGGTGAGGCTGCCCTTGGCGATCAGGCCGGCCACCGAATGGATCATCGAGGTCTCGAGCAGCTCCTCGGCGGTGAGCGGCGGCAGGATGCCCGGCAGGCGCTGGGCCATCATCGACTTGCCCGAGCCCGGCGGGCCGACGAACAGCAGGTTGTGGCCGCCGGCCGCCGCGATCTCCAGCGCCCGCTTGGCGTTCTCCTGGCCCTTCACCTCCTTCAGGTCAGGGACGCGCTCGCCGTCGAGCATCGGACCGGGCTTCGGCGGCGACAGGATCTGGGTCCCGCGGAAATGGTTCACCAGCGCGATCAGCGAGGGCGCCGCGATCACCCGGGTGTCGCCGGCCCAGGCGGCTTCGGGCCCGGAGGCCTCCGGGCAGATCAGTCCCAGGCCGAGGCCTCCGGCCGAGACGGCGGCGGGAAGCACGCCGGCCACTGGCGTGATGCGGCCGTCCAGCGACAGCTCGCCCACCGCGGCCCAGCCCTCCAGCGCGTCCGGCGGGATGATCCCCATGGCGGCCATGATCGCGAGCGCGATCGGCAGGTCATAGTGGCTGCCCTCCTTGGGCAGGTCGGCCGGCGCGAGATTGGCGATGATCCGGCGAGCGGGCAGCGCCAGCCCCATGCCGGCGAAGGCCGCGCGCACACGCTCACGACTTTCCGAGACCGCCTTGTCTCCGAGGCCTACGAGGAAGAAGGCGGGCTCGCCTGAGGTGAACTGCACCTGGACGTCGACTCGGACGGCTTCGACGCCCCGGAATGCCAACGTCACCACGCCCGCCGCCATGCTCAACCCCTTGTGGGTGGATATGAGTTATCCACAAGATCGCGGGTTCCGCACCAGCTCAGATGGTGAACAAAGACGGAACCTAAGGCGAAGATGCCGCTCCGGCGGCTCCGCGTCAAGCTAGCGGGCGTCGGCGAGCCGACTTTCGATCCGTTCAAAGAGCAGATCGCCGGCGTCGACGCCGGTGAACCGCTTCAGCGCCACGGCGCCGGTTGGCGAGGTCACGTTGATTTCGGTCAGGAAGTCGCCGATCACGTCGATGCCAACGAAGATCAGGCCGCGGCTTTTCAGCTCCGGCCCGATGGTCGCGCAGATCTCCTTGTCACGCGCTGAGAGCTCCACCGGCTCGGCCTTGCCGCCGACCGCCAGGTTCGAGCGGATCTGCCCCTTCTGCGGCACCCGGTTGATGGCGCCCACCGGCTCTCCGTCGATCAGCAGTATCCTCTTGTCGCCCTTGGTCACCGACGGCAGGAACTTCTGCACGATCACCGGCTCTCGGCCGATCTCCGCATGCAACTCCAAGAGGGCATCCAGGTTCGGATCGTCGGCAAGCAGCCGCGCCACGCCCGAGCCGCCGCGGCCGTTCAGCGGCTTCACCACGCAGTCGCCGTGCCGCGCGCGGAAGTCGTAGATCGCCTCCTTGTCCCAGCTGATCAGCGTCGGCGGCTGCAAGCCGGGGAACCTGGTGACGAACAGCTTCTCCGGGGCGTTGCGGACCTCGCGCGGATCGTTCACTACCAGCACCTTCGGGTGCACCGCCTCCAGGAAGAAGGTCGTGTCGATGTAGTGCATGTCGAACGGCGGGTCCTGGCGCAGCAGGACGACGCCGAACTCGGTGAGTTCGGCCCGTCGCCACGGGCCCAGCTTCGCGTGGTCGCCGGCAACCCGCTGAACGGTCACGTCCCGGCCGCGGGCGAACACCCGGCCTTCGTCCATGGCGAGCGTATCGGGGGTGTAGACGAACAGGGCGTGCCCGCGCGCCTGGGCGGCCTCCATCATCAGGAAGGTCGTGTCGCCCTCGATGTTGATCCCTTCGATGGGATCCATCTGCACCGCGACCTTCAAGGCCATGCGCCCGCTCCCGACAGCTCAGATGACGGACATAGGCGGTGCGGAGAAGGAGCGCTAGTTCAGCCGCAGCCGTACCCGCTCGCGCGCCGCGCGGGCGGCGAGCGCGGCGCCGCCGTCCAGCGTGGTGGCGCGGGCCAGCGCCTCAAGCGCGCCGGCCAACGCGCCCTGGCCTTCGCGGGCCGCCGCCACGTCGAGCCAGGGGCGGTGGTCGTTGGGGTCCAGCAGGGCGCGGCGCAGGGCGGCGCGCTCGGCGCGGGGGAAGTCCCGTGCGGCCGTCGCGCGGGCGAAGATGTTGTTCTGCAGCCGCACCAGCACGGCGCGGTCGGGCACCGGCGCCATCAGGCGGTCGAGCCGGTCGGCGACGTTGGGGGTCAGGCCGGCGTGCAGCGCGCGGCGGGTTAGCTCCGACGGCAGCACGACGCGTCCTTCCGAGAACGGATCCAGCGCCAGCGGCCCCTCCTCGGTCTCGATTCGCAGGAGGAAGTGGCCCGGGAAGTCGACGCCCTGGAGGGTCAGGCCGCAGCGGCGCGCCACGTGGATGTAGAAGATGCCCAGCGCCACCGGCAGGCCCTTGCGGCGCTCGGCGACGGCGATGACATCGGCGTTCTCCGGGTCCTCATAGGTGAAGAGGTCGCCGCCCAGCCGCAGGTCGCCGGCCATGGCCTCGGCCAGGGCTTCCTCGGCGCTCTCCCGCTTCATCCGCTGCGACAGCCGATCGACCCCGGCAGCCCCCAGGTCACGGGCCACCTTCGGATCGCGCGTGGGGTCCTCGTGGACCGCGCAGGCGATCGCCGCTTCCAGCAAGGGGAAGTCGCCGTCCTGGGCGGCGCCCGCCTCCAAGAGCGTGTCTTCGGCGTCTTCGCGGGTCATTCGTCCCTTCGGGCGCGCATTCAGCCGCCCTTCCAAGCGTCGGGAATATGCATAGGAAGCCTCCCCGGCGCGAGGGCCATGAGGTCGAGACGTACCGCCGCACCCGCCAGGCTCGGCCGTCGGGCAGCCAACATTGCCCCCGCGCGCCGCAGCCGGGTGCGCTGGTCGAAGGTGACGGTCTCCAGCGCGGTCTGTAGGTCCATCCTGCGTTTCACCTCGACGACGGCGAGCGTCCGGCCGCGCAGGGCAAGCAGGTCGATCTCCGCCTGGGGTGTGCGCAGGCGGAAGCCGAGGATGCGGTAGCCCTTCAGCATCAGCCAGACGGCGGCCAACACCTCGCTGCGGCGCCCCGAGAGGCGGGCGGCGGCGCCGCGGGCCGCGCGATCTGGCCGCACCGGCTTCACCGCGCCTTCAGCTCCATGGCGCGGCGGTAGAGGTCGCGGCGGGGCAGGCCCAACGCCTTGGCCACCTCGGAAGCCGCATCGGCGGGGCGCAGGCGGGTCAGCGCGTCGGCCAGCGCGGCGTCGGCGTCGGCGGCGCTCGCCTGGGCCTCGCGGCCGGGCGCCACCAGCACGACGATCTCGCCCCTCGGCTCGGCGAGCTGTGGGTCGGCCGCCAGTTCGGAGAGGGAGCCGCGATAGACCGTCTCGTACAGCTTGGTGAGCTCGCGGCAGACCACCGCCGGCCGGTCGCCCAGCACCACGGCCATGTCGGCCAGGCTGTCCGCCAGCCGCGAGCCCCCTTCGAAGAACACCAGAGTCGCGCGGATGCCGGCCAGCTCCTCCAGGAAGGTCCGCCGCGCCGCGCTCTTCGGGGGCGGGAAGCCGGCGAACAGGAAGCGGTCGGTGGGCAGGCCAGCCACCGACAGCCCCGCGAGCAGGGCCGAGGCGCCGGGGATCGGGAAGATCGGGTGACCCGCCGCCGCGGCCTCGCGCACCAGCCGGTAGCCGGGATCGGAGACCAGCGGCGTGCCGGCGTCGGAGACCAGGGCCACGCGCCTACCCGCCTCGAGCGCGGCGAGCGCCTTGGGCCGTGTGCGCTCGGCGCCGTGCTCGTCGTAGCGCTCCAGCTTGGCCGAGAGGCCGAACGCGGACAGCAGCTTGCCCGCCACCCGGGTGTCCTCGGCAAGCACCAGGTCGGCGGCGGCGAGCACGTCGAGCGCCCGCAGCGTGATGTCGCGCAGGTTGCCGATCGGCGTCGCCACGACATAGAGCCCTGCCGCCAGCGGCGCGTCGTCGAGGGCAGGCGGAAGGAGCGCGCGGGCCATGGCGGAGGGTTCGCCGCTCAGTCGCCGAAAGGCAAGGGCCGCGCCTATGATGGCTTCAATCGTCACCCTCAAGGAGCGCGAGCCATGAGACGCCCCCTGCCGGACCGCGGCGCGCCCTGGCCTCAGGTGAAGGCCCAGATGCTGGAGTTGGCGCAGGGGGATGTCCGCTGGCGTGAAGGCAAGACCGCCGTCTACGTTTTCAACGCCGGCGCGGACGTGGAGCAGGTGCAGAAGGAGGCCTACGTCCTCTTCATGTCGGAGAACGGGCTTGGCCCGGCCGCCTTCCCGAGCCTGAGGCAGATGGAGGCCGAGGTCGTGGGTTTCGGCCTGGAGCTGTTCCATGCCCCCGCCGAGGCGGCCGGCGTGATCACCTCGGGCGGCACGGACTCCATCAGCATGGCGGTGAAGGCGGCGCGCGATCACGCCCGCAAGGTCCGCGGCGTCCAGGGCCGCCTCAACATCGTCCTGCCGCGCTCCGCGCACCCGGCCTTCGACAAGGCCTGCGCCGTCATGGAGATCGAGGTGAGGCGGACGCCGCTTCATGGCTACCTGGCCGACGCGGCGTCCATGGCCGCGGCGGCCGACGGCTCGACGGTGATGATCGTGGGCTCAGCGCCCAACTTCCCCTACGGGCTAGTGGACCCGATCGCGGCGCTTTCGGAGCTGGCGGTCGAGCGGCAGTTGTGGCTGCACGTGGACGCCTGCGTCGGCGGCTACATCGCCCCGTTCGTGAGGCTGGACGGCGCGGAGATCGCCGACTTCGACTTTGTCCTGCCCGGCGTCCGCTCGATCTCGGCGGACCTGCACAAGTACGGCTACTGCGCCAAGGGCGCCTCCACGGTATTCTTCCGCTCGGCCGAGCTCTTCCAGCTGATGGCGTTCGACGTGCGCGACTGGCCCGGTGGGCGGATGGTGACGCCGACGCTAGCCGGCACGCGGCCCGGCGGCGCCATCGCCGCAGCCTGGGCGGTCATGCAGTTCCTGGGGGTGGACGGCTACCGCCGCAAGCACGCCCTCGTCACCGACGCCCGCAGGCGGATCGAAGCCGGCGTGGAGGCGCTCGGCTTCACGGTGCTCGGCCGGCCGCAGCTCGGCATCGTCGCCTTCACCCGTGAGGACGTGGACTGCGTCGCCTTGTGGGCGAAGCTGCGCGAGCGGGGCTGGTTCACCGGTGTGACCACGGAGCCGAAGAGCCTTCACCTCATGCTGTCGCCCATCCACGCGCAGGTGGCCGACCAGTACCTGGCCGATCTGGAATGGGCGCTGGGGGCAGTCGCGGGCCCGACCGAAGCCGAGGCCCGCTACTCCTGAGGCGGCTATTTCGGCGCTTCGTTCTTGATGCGGATCGTGGCCGTGCCCATGGGGCCCTGGACTTCGAAGCTGTCGCCGGCCTTCTTGTCCTTCGGGTATTCGATGCAACTCTCGTTCGGGTCGAAGTTCGAGGTCGTGCACATCTTGTCGCCGTCGATGCGCCAGGTCCCGGTCACCTGGCCGTCCATGGCGGTGAACTTGCCGTCGGGCGTATACTTCACGTCGATCTCCATGCCCTCGACGACGAGGACCATCCCCTTCGTGGTGATCTCCTGAAGCGTGCCGGCGGCGCCCGGCGTGGCGATGGCGAGGGCCGCGGCCGCGGCGAGCAGGATGCGCATGGTGTTTCCCCGTAAGGACGCTCGTGTGCCGACAGCTTGATCCGATCGCGCGTGCGCAGCAAGCTTCCGTCACCGGCCGCCAGAGCCGGCGCTCCAGGGAGGTGCTGACATGACGCCCCGTTTTCTCGCCGCCGTCGGCGCCCTCGCGCTCGCCGCCGCCATCCCCGCAGCGCCGGCCGCAGCCCAGACCCAGGCCGCGGCGCCCGCGCCTCCGCCGGCCAACTGGAAGGCGCCGCGCAACGCCTTCGGGCAGCCGGACCTGCAGGGGGTCTGGACCAACGCCACCATCACCCGCCTGGAGCGCGAGGCCCGCTACGGCGACCGCCTGGCGCTCAGCGAGGCCGAGGTGGCCGGACTGGAGGGGGCGAACGCCGCCACCTTCGCGGTGCATGCCGCGCCGACCAAGGCCGAGACGAAGGTCGACGATCTGCCCGCCTGCCCGTCGGGCTCCACCGGCCCCACCTGCGGCTACAACATGTTCTGGGTGGATCCGGGCACGCAGGTGATGCGGGTGAAGGGCCAGCCGCGGACCTCGATCATCACCGAGCCGAAGAACGGCCAGCTGCCGTTCACCCGCGAGGCCCTGGCGCGGGCGCGCGGCCGGCAGGGGAACGCCCAGGTCGGCAACTTCGACGGCCCGGAGCGGCGGCCGCTTGCCGAGCGCTGCATCGTCGCGTTCGGCTCCAGCTCGGGCCCGCCCATGCTGCCGGTGCTCTACAACAACCACTACCAGATCGTGCAGTCGAAGGACGAGGTCCTGATCCTCGTCGAGATGGTGCACGACACCCGCATCGTCCGCCTGAACGACAAGCACAAGCCGGGACACGTGCGGCAGTGGATGGGGGACTCAATCGGCCGCTGGGAGGGCGACACCCTGGTCGTGGAGACGGTGAACTTTCGGCCCGAGCAGGCCTTCCGCGGCGCCACCGGGGACCTGAAGGTAGTCGAGCGCTTCACCCGCGTCTCGCCCACCGAGATCAACTACCAGTTCGAGCTGGTCGACCCCGCCACGTTCTCCCAGCCGGTGAAGGGGGAGGAGGCCTGGCGCGCGGCCAAGGGGCCGGTGCACGAGTACGCCTGCCACGAGGGCAACTACGCGCTTCCGGGGATCCTCGCCGGCGCCCGCGAAGAGGAGAGGAAGGGCCGCGAGATGGAGGGCAACCGCGGCGCCGTGCGCGAGGAAGGCGAGGGCGAAGACTAGGCGGCCAGCTCGGCGGTGAGGCGGTCCAGCACCAGCCGGCCCTTCGGCGTGGCGCGCAGCCGGTGGGGATCGTCGGCGAGCAGGCCCAGCTCCACGAGGTGGGCGATCTTGGCCGGCGGCACTTCGAGCGGCGCGATCTCGGCGCGCGGGACGCCCTCGGCGATCCGCAGGCCCGCCAGCACCCGCTCTTCGGCCACGTCGCGGGCGGAGAGGGGCTCCAGCGCCTCGAAGCCGACGCCGGTCTCGGCGACGCGGGCGATGTATGCGGCGGGCCGCTCGGCGGCGAAGGTCGCCTGGCGTGCGCCGCCGATGGTGAGGCGCCCATGCGCACCGGGGCCAGCGCCGACGTAGTCGTGGCCGCGCCAGTAGACGAGGTTATGCCGCGAGCGGGCGGCCTCGCCGCGGGCGTGGTTGGAGACCTCGTAGGCCTCGAAGCCCAGCGACTCGAGGGTCGCTTGGGTGGTGTCGTAGAGCACCGCGCCGGCATCCGGATCGGCGGGCGTGAAGCGGCCGCGGCGGACGGCGCGGCCAAAGGCGGTGCCAGCCTCTATGGTCAGCTGGTACGGCGACACGTGCTCGGCGCCCAGCGCCACGACAGCGCGCAGCTCCTCGGCCCAGGCCTCGGGGATCTGGCCGGGCAGAGCGTAGATCAGGTCCACGGAGAGCCGGGGAAAGGCGCGGGCTGCGGCCTGGGCGGCGCGCACGCCTGCGGCGGCGTCGTGGTTGCGGCCCAGGAACGCCAGCGCCGCGTCGTCCAGCGACTGCACACCGAGCGACAGCCGGTTGACGCCGGCCTGGGCGAAGGCCTCGAAGCGCGCCGCCTCCGCGTCAGTGGGGTTGGCCTCCAGCGAGACCTCCAGGTCGGCGGCCGGCGTCCAGAGGCGGCGGGCGGCAGCGACGATCTCCGCCGACCACGCCGGATCCATCAGGGAGGGCGTGCCGCCGCCGAAGAAGACCGAGACCAGCTCGCGTGGTCCCGTCAGCCGCGCCTGCGCTTCGAGATCAGCGACGATGGCGCGGGCGAGCGCGGCCTGTTCCTGCGTCCGGCCCCGGTCGCGGAAGACGTTGAAGTCGCAATAGGGGCAGATGCGGGCGCAGTAGGGCCAGTGGACATAGACCCCCAGCGGTGGGCTCACAGCAGGGCGGCCTTCAGCTTCTCGAAGGCGCGGAAGCGGTGGCTCATCCGGTCCTTCGCAGCCGGGTCCATCTCGCCGAAGGTCTCGGTGTGGCCCTCGGGGACGAAGATCGGGTCGTAGCCGAAGCCTCTGTCGCCGCGGGCCGGGAAGGTCAGCGTCCCGTCCACCCGGCCCTCCACCACCACGGCCGGTCCGCCGGGCCAGGCGACGGCGAGCGCGCAGGTGAACCAGGCGAACAGGTCGTCGGTCTGCGCCTCCTCCAGCCGCTCCTCGACCTTGCGCATCGCGACTGTGAAGTCCTTGCCGGGGCCGGCCCAGCGGGCGGAGTAGATGCCGGGCTGGCCGTCGAGGGCGCGGACCGAGATGCCGGAATCGTCGGCCAGGGCGACGAGGCCCGAGGCTTCGGCCGCGGTGCGGGCCTTCAGCAGGGCGTTGCCGACGAAGGTGCTCTCGGTCTCGTCCGGCTCCGCCAGCCCGAGGGCGCCGGCGGTGACGACCTCGAAGCGGTTGTCCAGGATCTCGGCCAGCTCGCGGGCTTTGCCGGGGTTGTGGGTCGCCAGGACCAGGCGGGTCCCGGGCTCCAGCTTCAGGGCCATCTAGAGTCTCCAGATAGAGAGGGCGGCGGACCATAGGCCCGCTCTCGTGCTGTTGCATTGCGAAAGTTTAATATCGTTACTCGATATTCATTTGATCGAGAAACGATGCGGCCGTATCGATTGTCGGCATTGGAGCTGCTCAAGCTTCTGCACCGCACAAACACTGGAGACCAAGATGTCCGCTTCCGTCATGTCCACCCTCGACCGCCTGACCCTCACCGTCGTGCTGCTGCTCGGCGCCACCCCCTTCCTGGCCCTCGCCGCGTCCGGCATCTAGGCTCCGGCTCGTGGGGTTCGCCTAGCGCCCGTCCCGGAACGCCCGGGACGGGCCGAGGCGAAGGAGAGGGGACTTATCAAGCATGCGCGCTTTGGGCCCGGGGTCCGTATCCAGTTTCCTGAAGATCATCCTCGACGTGGTCTACGCCGCGCTGTGGATCGGCCTGGCGGCCATCGCGCTGATGGCGCTCGCCGCCCTGCTCTTCAGCTTCAACCCCGACCTGCTGGGCCGGGTCGTGATCGACTCCGAGGAGATCGAGATCGGCAGCCGCTGGCCCGTGGTGACCGGCGGCCTGCTGGCCGGCGCGGTCTATATCGCAGGCGTCCTGGTGATCGTGGGCTGCCTGCGCCGGATCTTCGTGACCCTGACCGCCGGGGACCCCTTCCATCCCGACAACGTCCGGCGCCTGCGCCTGATCGGCGTGATGCTGGCCGCGCTCGAGTGCGGCCGCTACCTGGTGCGCGCCGCCAGCGCCTGGCTGGTGCCCGACATCGAGCGGGTGAACGCCAACTTCAGCCCCACCGCCTGGTTCTCCGTCCTCGTGGTCTTCGTGCTCGCGGAAGTGTTCCGCGAAGGCGCCCGCCTGCGCCGCGAAGCCGAGCTGACGATCTGAAGGCCGTCCACGCATGCCGATCCGCGTCCACCTCGACCGCGTACTACTCGAACGGCGCATGTCGCTGACCGAGCTCGCCGACCGCGTGGGGGTCACCATCGCCAACCTGTCGATCCTGAAGACCGGCAAGGCGCGCGCCGTGCGCTTCTCCACCCTGGCCGCCCTGTGCCGCGAGCTGGACTGCCAGCCCGGCGACCTGCTGCTCTACGAAGCCGGCCCCGGCGACGAGCCGGAGGACGACGGCGGGATGTGACCTGTCGCCGCCGCGGCTTGCCGAACGGCGAGCCGCCGCTGTAGGCAGGCGGCCGCGGGGGATCATGGCCGAGTTCAGCAAGCAGGAGCGCCAGGTCACCCTGGCCGGGGTGATGATCGTCTTCCTGCTGTCGGCGCTCGATCAGACGATCGTGGCCACCGCCATGCCGCGCATCATCGCCGAGCTGAACGGGCTGGCGCTCTATGCCTGGGTCACCACCGCCTACCTGCTGACCTCCACCGTCATGGTGCCGATCTGGGGCAAGCTCGGCGACCTCTACGGCCGCAAGCCCGTCCTGCTGGCGTCGATCGGGTTCTTCCTGGCGGGCTCCTGGCTCTCCGGTATCGCCGGGGAATTCGGCGACCTGCCGATCATCGGCGGCGGCATGACCCAGCTGATCGTCTGGCGGGCGCTGCAGGGGATCGGCGGCGGCGGCCTGTTCACCACCGCCTTCGCCATCATCGCCGACCTCTACCCGCCGAGGGAAAGGGCCAAGCTTGGCGGGCTGTTCGGCGCGGTGTTCGGCCTGGCCAGCACCATCGGGCCGCTGGTGGGCGGCTACTTCACCGACCACGGCACGGTCACGCTCGGGGGCCACGTGGTCGCCGGCTGGCGGTGGGTCTTCTACCTGAACCTGCCGCTCTCGCTGCTCTCGCTGTTCATGATCCTCTTCAAGATGCCGCGGATGTCCCATCAGGCCCGCGGCAAGATCGACTTCGTGGGCGCCGTGCTGATCATCGCCACCTTCGTGCCGCTGCTGCTGGCCCTGACCTTCGGCGGTCACACCCACCCCTGGACCTCGCCGACCGTGCTCGGGCTATTCGCCGGCGCGGCGGTGGGCCTGGTGCTCTACGTGGTTGCGGAGCGCTACGCCTCGGACCCCATCCTGCCGCTGGAGCTGTTCAAGAACCGGGTGTTCACCACCGCCAACCTGGCCGGCTTCCTGGTCTCCATGTCCTTCATGAGCACGGTGGCCTTCCTGCCGCTGTTCATGCAGCTGGGGCAGGGGGTGAACGCCACGGTGAGCGGCCTCTCCACCCTGCCGCTGATGGGCGGGCTGATGGTGAGCTCGATCATCTGCGGCCGGCTGGTCACCCGCACGGGCCGCTACAAGCCCTTCATGCTGTTCGGGGTGGCGGTGACCTTCCTGGGCATCTGGCTGCTGAGCCAGATGGACGCCGCCACCAGTCGGCCGGACCTGGCCTGGAGGATGGCGGTACTGGGGGTGGGCCTGGGCCCCGGCCAGAGCCTGTTCAGCCTGGCGATCCAGAACGCCATGCCGCCCAACCAGCTGGGGGTGGTCACCAGCTCCAGCCAGTTCTTCCGCCAGATCGGCTCGACCATGGGGGTGGCCCTGTTCGGGACCTACCTGACCAACCAGCTCAACTCTGGCCTCGGCCGGATCATGCCGGGGGTCGACATCGGCAAGCTGCAGGGGATGGGCCTCGAGGCCGCGGCCGGCGGCGGGGCCCCGGCGATGCCCCCGTTCGTGCGCGACATCATCACCGGGGCGATCACCGACACCTTCTTCGTCGGCCTCTACGTCATCGCCGCCGCCGCGGCGGTCGTCCTGCTGATCCCGCACGTGCCGATGCGCGACCGCAGCCCGATGGGAGCCCAGGCCTCGCCGGACAAGGACGGCGAGACCGTGATCCCTGGCGAAGCGCACCTCTAAGCGCCGCCTTATTTCGCAATGCAGCAACGGCGTGGCCGCAGCGCAGCGATGCCGCACCCTCTCGACCGAGGAATTCCTTGCATGATGAAATCGGGGCGCCTATATCGCAGCGCAGCAAAGGAGTGCCGTCCCATGATCGCTGCCATCGAACGCTTCCTGGACGCCATGTTCGCCCCGCTCGCCCGCGAGCTGGACCGCCTGCCGCCGTCGGCGGTGCGCGGGATGTTCCACGGCTTCTAAGGGCGCCGGTGCGGGCGGCTCAGTCAGCCGCCCGTCGCCTGCCTCTGCAGGACCACGAGCTCCCCGATCCCCTTGCGCGCGAGGCTGAACAGCGCCTCGAACTCGGCCTCCGAGAAGCCGCGCTTCTCGCCGGTGGCCTGGATCTCCACGATGTCGCCCTTGCCGGTGAGCACGAAGTTGGCGTCGGCTTCGGCGTTGGAGTCCTCCTCATAGTCGAGGTCGAGCACGGGGGTCCCCGAGAACACCCCGCAGCTGATCGCCGCCACCTGGTCGAGGATCGGGTCGCTCGAGATCACCCCTTCCTCCAGCAGGTAGCGGGTCGCCATGCGAAGCGCGACCCAGGCGCCGGTGATCGCCGCCGTGCGCGTGCCGCCGTCGGCCTGGACGACGTCGCAGTCCAGGGTGATCTGCCGCTCCCCGAGCGCCTTCATGTCGACAACCGCGCGCATGGAGCGGCCCACCAGGCGCTGGATCTCCTGGGTGCGCCCGGACTGCTTGCCCTGGGCGGCCTCGCGCCGGCCCCGCGTGTGCGTCGCGCGCGGCAGCATGCCGTACTCCGCCGTCACCCAGCCCTGGCCGCGGCCGCGCAGGAACGGCGGAACGCCCTCCTCCACACTCGCCGTCACCAGCACCTTGGTGTGGCCGAAGCTCGCCAGGCAGGAGCCCTCGGCATAGCGGTTGACGCCGGTATCCAGGGTCACGGGACGCAAGCTGTCGGGGGTGCGCTCGGACGGACGCATGCTCTCGGGAACTCCTTGAACCGCAAGCGCGTCTTGCGCCGCGGGAGGCCGCGCTTATCCTAGATCGTGAAGGTCCAGTCCATGGGCGTAGTCCAGGCGTCTAAGAAAGACCAAGTGAGCAATCCATTCCTCGCCCGAGGCCCCTCGCTGGCCGAGCTCGACGAGCGGGCGCGGGACATCTTCCGCCGTATCGTGGAGAGCTATCTGGAGACCGGCGAGCCGGTGGGCTCCCGCACCCTGTCGAAGGCCGGCATCTCGCTATCGCCGGCCTCCATCCGCAACACCATGCAGGACCTGACCCAGCTCGGCCTGCTGGGCGCGCCACACGTGAGCGCCGGGCGGCTGCCGACGCACGCGGGCCTGCGGCTGTTCGTCGACGGCCTGCTGGAGGTGGGCGACGTCGCCGAGGAGGAGCGCCGCTCCATCGAGGCGCGCCTGAGGGCCCACGGCCGCAACTACGAGGACGCGCTGAACGAGGCCTCGTCGATCCTGTCGGGCCTCGCCGGCGGGGCCGGCGTGGTGGTGACCCCGGTGCGCGACGCCGGCGTCAAGCACGTGGAGTTCGTCTCCCTCTCCGTCGAGCGGACCCTGGCGATCATGGTCTTCGACGATGGCACGGTGGAGAACCGGCTGATCCGGCTGCCGGCCGGCGTCACCCCCTCGGCCCTGCAGGAGGCGTCCAACTTCCTGAACTCGCGGATGCGCGGCCGCACCCTCAACGAGGCCAAGGCCGACCTGCGGGTGGAACTGGACCGCGCCAAGCGCGAGCTGAACGAGACCGCGGCCCGGCTGGTGGAGGACGGCATGGCGGCCTGGGGCGGCGGCGAGGGCGACGAGCGCGCCCTGATCGTGCGCGGCCGGGCCAACCTGCTGGAGGAGGCCGAGGCGCTGCAGGACCTGGAGCGGGTCCGCTCGCTGTTCGAGGACCTGGAGCAGAAGGAGCAGCTGATCCAGCTGCTGGACGGGGTCCGCGACGGCCAGGGCGTGCGCATCTTCATCGGCGCGGAGACGCGTCTCTTCTCGCTTTCCGGTTCCGCCGTGATCGCCGCGCCCTATATGACGGGCTCGCAGCGGGTGGTGGGCGCGATCGGCGTGATCGGCCCCGCCCGCCTGAACTATGCCCGCGTGATCCCGTTGGTGGACTATACCGCCAGGGTCCTGGGCCAGGTGATGAACGCGTAAGCACTGGAAACGAGATGAGCGAAGACAAGACGCCCGGCGACGAGGCCTTCGACTTTGGCGGCGGCGCGGACGGCGCCGGGCTGAGCGAGAACGACGCCGCCCAGTACGAGGCCCTGAAGGCGGAAGCCACGGGCCTGCGCGAGCAGGTGCTGCGCTACGCCGCCGAGATGGAGAACACGCGCCGCCGCGCCGAGCGCGAGGCCAACGATGCGCGCGCCTACGCCATCCAGAAGTTCGCCCGCGACCTGCTGGGCGTGGCCGACAACCTGGCGCGCGCCATGCAGGCGGCGCCCCGCGACACCGAGGACACGGCGGTGAAGAACTTCGTGCTCGGCGTCGAGCTGACCGAGAAGGAGCTGCAGTCGGCGTTCGAGCGCAATGGGCTCAAGCGCATCCATCCCGACCGCGGCGAGAAGTTCGATCCCCACAAGCACCAGGCGATGATGGAGGCGCCGGGGACCGACGTGGCGCCCGGCGGGGTCGTGGAGGTCATGCAGTCGGGCTACGAGCTGCTCGGCCGGCTGATCCGCCCGGCGATGGTGGCGGTGGCGGCCAAGGTGGCCGGCGCGCCTGCGGGCGGCGGCGATGGGGGCGCGAACCCGTATGCGGCGAACGACGGCGGCGAGGGCTCCGGCGGCAGCGTGGACACGCGGGCGTAGTTTCCCTCCCCTCCTGGGGAGGGACAGCTCGCCGTAGGCGAGCCGAGTGAGGAAGCGCCGGCCGGAACAGGGCGTATGGGGTTCAGCTAGTCTTGGGACGGGGGTGTTCTGTCACCAGACTTCCTCACCCTGGCCGCTGCGCGGCCTGTCCCTCCCCATCAGGGGAGGGAAATGGCCGGCGCCGCCCCTCTTCCACCGCCACTGAAAACCGCTAATGTCGCAAGTCCCCTCAGTCGGGGGGCGCGGGGGTCGGGGCTGATTCCTGCGCGGTGAGCCGGGACAAGACATGAAGCTGACGATCGAGCGGGCCGCGCTGTTGAAGGCGCTCGGGCATGTGCAGAGCGCCGTGGAGCGGCGCAACACCATCCCCATCCTGTCGAACGTGCTGCTGAGCGCCGAGCGCGACAAGCTGACCTTCTCGGCGACCGACCTGGACATGGAGATCATCGACGAGGCCATGGCCCAGGTGGACCAGCCCGGCCAGATCACCGCGCCCGCCCACACCCTCTACGAGATCGTCCGCAAGCTGCCCGAGGGCGCCGACGTCTCGCTGTCGTTCACCGGCGAGGACCCGCGCCTGACGGTGGCCGCCGGGCGCTCGCGCTTCAACCTGCCGGTGCTGCCGGCCGGCGACTTCCCGGTGATGTCGTCGGAGGGGCTGTCGGGGCGGATGGGCGTCGACGTCAACGACCTGATCCGGCTGATCGACAAGACCCGCTTCGCCATCTCGGCGGAGGAGACCCGCT
Source organism: Phenylobacterium sp. (assembly GCF_036563285.1). Lineage (GTDB taxonomy): Bacteria > Pseudomonadota > Alphaproteobacteria > Caulobacterales > Caulobacteraceae > Phenylobacterium. The sequence goes on along the minus strand of NZ_DATCMR010000011.1, from coordinate 581,963 downwards.
ACTACCTGAACGGCATGTACCTCCACACCGTCTCCGAGGACGGGGTGCAGAAGCTGCGGGCGGTGGCCACCGACGGCTCGCGCCTGGCGCTGGCGGAGATGCCGGCGCCGGAGGGCGCGGTGGGCTCGCCCGGCGTGATCGTGCCGCGCAAGACCATCGGCGAGGCGCGGCGCCTGCTGGAGGACGCCGGCGAGAGCGTCGAGCTGCAGATCAGCCCGCAGAAGGTGCGCTTCGAGTTCGGGGTCGGCGCGCTGACCTCGAAGGTCATCGACGGCAATTTCCCCGACTACGGCCGGGTGATCCCGAAGGACAACAACCGCATCGTCATCGTCGACGCCAAGCTGTTCGCCCAGGCCGTGGACCGGGTGGCCACCATCTCGGCCGAGAAGAGCCGCTCGGTGCGCATGGCGATCGAAAGCGGCCGCTGCGTGCTCACCGTGCGCAACATGGAGGCCGGCCAGGCCGTCGAGGAGCTGGAGATCGAGTACGACGGCGACGCCTTCGAGCTGTCGTTCAACGCCCGCTTCCTGCTGGACATCACCGACCAGATCTCCGGCGAGACGGCCGAGCTGCGGTTCGGCGGGCCCAACGACCCGGCCCTGGTGCTGGATCCCGCGGACGCGGACGTGCAGTACATCCTGATGCCGCTGAGGGTGTGATCTCCCTCTCGACCCCTAGCTCAGGGTGTCAGTGCCCGTGCGGGCCTTCGTAGACGCCGGGGGCGAGGCGTTCGTCCTCCAGGCCCTCGCCGGCGCCCTGGGCCAGGACGAACCGGCGGTCGCAGTAGGGGCATTCCACGAAGGTCGCCTCGCCCATCTCCAGCCAGACCCGCGGGTGGCCCAGCGCGCCGCCGACGCCGTCGCAGGCCACGCGGCCGGAGCGGACGGCGATCACTTCGGGGGCCGGCAGGTCGGGGGTGAGGGCCGGCCGCGCGGGCATCGGCTCGGGACGGCTCTGGGCCTCGACACCCTTGTTGCGGACTCGGCGAGCCATGACGGGACCTCAGCTTGGCGCGGACGCTGCGCGCGCCTAGGTATGCGAGCGCGCCTTGCGGCGTCAATGAAGCGGACGGGCATGGACCTACCTGATTACGCGATCGAGGCCCGCGGCCTGGTGAAGACCTACGCGGCGACCAAGACCACGCCGCAGATGCAGGCGCTGAGGGGCATCGACCTGGCCATCCCGCGGGGCTCGATCTTCGGCCTGCTGGGGCCGAACGGGGCGGGGAAGTCCACCTTCATCAACATCCTCGCGGGCCTGTGCCGGAAGACCTCCGGCACGGTGAGCATCTGGGGCCGCGACATCGACGAGCGGCCGAGGGACGCGCGCGCCGCCATCGGGGTGGTGCCGCAGGAGATCGCGGCGGATCCGTTCTTCACGCCACTGGAGGCGCTGGAGGTGGCGGCCGGCATGTACGCGGTGCCGCCGAAGGAGCGAAGGAGCCGCGAGCTGCTGGCCGCGCTGGGCCTCGCCGACAAGGAAAAGGCCTACGTCCGCCAGCTCTCCGGCGGCATGAAGCGGCGGCTGATGGTCGCCAAGGCCATGGTGCACAACCCGCCGGTGCTGATCCTCGACGAGCCGACCGCCGGGGTGGACGTGGAGCTCCGCAAGCAGCTCTGGAACTACGTGCTGGAGCTGAACCGCAAGGGGGTGACCATCGTGCTCACCACCCACTACCTCGAGGAGGCCGAGGAGCTCTGCGACCAGATCGCGATCATCAACCGCGGTCAGGTGGTGGCCTGCGAGCCGACCACGACGCTGCTGCGCCGGATGGACACCCGCAAGGTGATCGTGACGCCGGAGGAGCCGGTGGCGCAGGCGCCGGCCCTGCCCGGGTTCGAGACCCAGATGCTGAAGGGCGGCGCGTTCTCGGTGGCCTACCGGACGGGGCAGTCGAGCGTCGAGCAGGTGCTGGCGGCGATCCGCAAGGCGGGCCTGCACATCAAGGACATCTCCACCGAGGACCCAGACCTGGAGGACGTGTTCGTGAGCCTGACGTACGCGGCGCCCGAGGCGGCGGAGATCTGAACCCTCTCCCGATGGGAGAGGGCAGGGTGAGGGCGGCGCGGCTTTCCCCCAGGCAGGATGAGGGGACGGGGACGCGGGGCCTTCCCGTCCCCTCGCTTTCGCAGCGGATATTCGGAGCCGCCCTCTCCCCTACCCCTCTCCCGATGGGAGAGGGAGCGGCCAGGTGTACGCCACCTCGTGGACCAGCTGGCCGCCGGGGCCGGGCTCCTGGCGGGCCGGCTCGGCGAGGCCGCCGAGGTGCTCGTAGAAGCGGCGGGCGGGGTGGTTCTCGCGGAGCACCGAGATCATCAGCGAGGCCGCGCCGCGCTCGGCCAGCGCACGCGCGGTGCGGGTGAGGAGCTCGCGGCCGACGCCGCGGCCCTGGCGGGCGCGGACCACGTAGAGCAGGGAGATCTCGGCCTCGCCGTCGATCCCGCGGCGCGAGGGCCCGCCGGCGGCATAGCCCACGATCCCGGAGCGGTCGGCGGCGGCCAGGGTGACGCCGGCCAGGCCCTGCAGGTCGCGCTGGAAGCGCCGCGTGAAGCCCGGCTCGCTCATCCGCGCCAGGAAGGCGTCGGGCAGCAGGCCCCGGTAGGTCTCGCGCCAGGCCTGCACGTGCACGCGGGCCAGGTCCTCGGCGTCGGCCGGACCTGCAGGGAAGACGACGAAGCTCGGCCGGGCGCCTGTCTCGCTCATCCATCCACAGCTTGGGTCGGGGGTGCGACGGTTCAAGGGGCTGACCGACTCGGGCGGCGATGGTTAACGTCCCGTTTCCCATGAACGCCCCTGCGCCCACAGCCACGCAAGACCCCGCCGCCGGCGCCTCGCCGGTGATGGCGCAGTTCTTCGAGGCCAAGGCGCGCCAGCCGGACGCGCTGGTGTTCTTCCGGATGGGGGACTTCTACGAGCTGTTCTTCGAGGATGCCCAGAAGGCCGCCGCGGCGCTGGGCATCACGCTCACGGCCCGCGGGCAGCACGGCGGCGCGCCGATCCCCATGGCCGGGGTGCCGGTGCATGCGGCCGAGGCCTACCTCGCCAAGCTGATCCGCGCCGGCTTCAAGGTCGCCGTCTGCGAGCAGATGGAGAACCCGGCGGAGGCCAAGAAGCGCGGGTCGAAGTCGGTGGTGCGCCGCGACGTGGTGCGTATCGTCACGCCGGGGACGCTGACCGAGGAGGGCCTGCTGGACGCCCGCGGGGCGAACCGGCTGGCGGCCATTTCGGTACGCGCCGGGAGCGCGGCGGTGGCGAGCGTCGAGCTGTCGACGGGCGAGGTGGAGGTGCTGGCGACCGGCGTCTCCGGTCTCGCCTCCTGCCTGGCCGCGCTGGGCCCGTCGGAGATCCTGGTCCCGGACCGGCTGTTCGCCGACGAGGCGGTGAGCGCGGCGCTGAAGTCGGCCGGCGGGTTCGTGCAGCCGATGGCCTCGGCGCTCGCCGAGCCGGGCGCCTCGGAGGCGCGGCTGAAGCGGCTTTACGGCGTCGAGACGCTGGACGGCTTCGGGACGCTGTCGGGCGCGGAGGTCTCGGCCCTGGGGCTGATCGCGGCCCACCTGGAGACCACCCAGGCCGGCCGGCTGCCGGCGCTGAGCGCGCCGAAGCGGGCCGGCGAGGCCGACGTGATGGCCATAGATCCGGCGACCCGGACGAGCCTGGAGATCGAGCGGGCGACCTCCGGCAGCCGCGACGGCTCGCTGCTGGGGGCCATCGACCGGACGGTGACCGCGCCGGGCGCGCGTCTGCTGGCGGCGCGGCTGGCCCGGCCGCTGCTGGACCCGGCCGCCATCGACGCGCGGCTGGATGCGGTGGCCTGGTTCTGCGAGCAGCGCGGCCAGCGGCAGAGGCTGCGCGAGCAGCTGAAGGGCCTGGGCGACATGGCCCGGGCGCTGTCGCGGCTGGCGCTCGGCCGCGGCGGGCCGCGCGACCTGGGGACCCTGCGGGACGGCCTGGCGGCGGCGGAAGCCATCGTGGCGCTGTTCGCCGACACCCGCCCGCCGCTGGTCAATCCGCCGACGGAGATCGCGCAGGCGCTGGCGGCGCTGAACCCCGACCTGCACGCCGAACTGCTGGCTTTCCGCGACCTGCTGACCGCCGGCCTGGGCTCAGACCTGCCGGCGCTGGCCCGCGACGGCGGCTACGTGGCCGCCGGCGTGCGGCCCGAGCTCGACCAGGCCCGCGCGCTGCGCGACGACAGCCGCAAGGTGATCGCCCAGCTGGAGGCCCGGCTGGCGGCCGAGAGCGGCGTGTCGCTGAAGGTGCGGCACAACGCGGTGCTCGGCTATTTCGTGGAGACCACGGCCAAGGCGGCCGAGCCCTTGATGGCGCCGCCGCACAACGCGGTCTTCATCCATCGCCAGACGCTGGCCAACCAAGTGCGCTTCACCACGGTCGAGCTGGCCGAGCTGGACGCCAGGATCGCCCAGGCGGCCGAGCGGGCGCTGGCCATCGAGGTAGAGACCTTCGAGGCCTGGCGGGAGGCGGCGATCACCGTGGCCGCCGGCATCCAGGCGGCCGCAGAGGCCGCCGCGCGGCTCGACGTGGCGGCAGGCCTGGCGGAATGGGCCGACGACGTGGGCGCGAGCCGGCCGGTGGTGGACCGCTCCACGGCCTTCGAGGCCGAGGCCGCGCGCCACCCGGTGGTGGAGACCGCCGTGCGCCGGGCCGGCGAGGCCTTCACGCCCAACGACTGCCGGCTCGACGGCGCCGGGGCGGGCGGGCCGAGGCTGGCCATCGTCACCGGCCCGAACATGGCCGGCAAGTCGACCTTCCTGCGCCAGAACGCCCTGCTGGCGGTGCTCGCCCAGGCCGGCTGCTTCGTGCCGGCGAAGCGGCTGCGGCTCGGCGTCGTCGACCGGCTGTTCAGCCGGGTGGGCGCCGGCGACGACCTGGCCCGCGGCCGCTCCACCTTCATGGCCGAGATGGTGGAGACCGCGGCCATCCTCACCCAGGCGACGCCGCGCAGCCTGGTGATCCTCGACGAGATCGGCCGCGGGACGGCGACCTACGACGGTCTGGCCATCGCTTGGGCCTGCGCCGAGGCGCTGCACGAGACAAACCGCTGCCGGGCGCTGTTCGCCACCCACTACCACGAGCTGGCGGTGCTGGAGGGCAGGCTCGCCTACGTCGCCAACCTCAGCCTCAAGGCCAAGGAGTGGAACGGCGACCTGATCTTCCTGCACGAGGCGGGCCCCGGCCCGGCGGACCGCAGCTACGGCGTGCAGGTGGCGAAGCTGGCCGGCGTGCCGCCCGCGGTGGTGGTCCGGGCGAAGGCGGTGCTGGAGCGGCTGGAGAAGGAAGCCGCCGGCCCGGCCAACCTCGACGAGCTGCCGCTGTTCGCCGCCACGACGCCGGTGGCCGAGGCGCGTGGCCCCAGCCTCGTCGAGGAGGCGGTGAAGGGCCTCGACCCCGACAGCATGAGCCCCCGCGAGGCGATGGACGCGCTCTACCGCCTGAAGGGCCTGCTAAGCTGAAGCCATGGAACTGGGCCTCTTCCTGACGCTGTATGGCGTTGTGGTGCTCTGGTTGGCCGCCGGCGTCGCCGGGTCGATCATCTATCGTCGGCGCGCGGGCAAGCCGATCGTGCCGAAGCCCCCCAATGGCACGACTTATCTAGAGAAGAACGCCTCCGGCGCGTCGCACCGCAGTCCGCTGACCCGTCTCGGCGGCGCCTCGAACATCCTCATGGTGGCCGTGACCCCGGCCGAGTTGATCGTGCGTCCGAAGTTCCCATTCAATCTGATGTTCCTGCCGGAGATCTGGGGACTCGAGCATGCCGTGCCGCGCCATGCCGTGCAGCGGGCGGAGGCGAAGTCCACCTGGCGTGGCCGCGTCGTCCTGCTCGAGATCCGGGGCAAGCGGCGGGACGAGACGATGGAACTCAAGCTCCGCGACCCGGACGCTTTCCTGAAGGCGCTGCGGAGCTGACGCGCCGCCGCCGCTTCACCTTCACCACGACGGGCGCGCTGGTGCGGCTCACCTTCCTGAGCTTCTGCTTGGCCTCGACCTTGGCCTCCTCCTTGGCCTTGAGGTTCGGCTTCCTGGGCAGCAGTCCGTGACGCTTGCGGACCTGCTCGTCGCGCGCGGCGCTCTCGTCGGCGGAGGCGGCCACGCGCCCGCGCCACCTCTTCCCGGAGGCGGAGGCATAGCCGTTGGCGTTCCACCCGGTCAGGGTCGAGCCGCCCCTGTAGGAGCCCCTGGACATGAGGCGCGGCAACATAGGGGGCTGAGCCGCGACGGGAAGGGCCTGCGCCCCAGCACAAAGAAGCCTATATCCTCGCCTCATGCCGCCCCGCCTACGTCCAACCCGCCTGGAGTACGTCGTCGACGGGGTGAAGCTGCGCTCGCAGCTCTCGGCGGCGGCGCTGGAGCACTCGGGCAGCGAGACGGCGCAACGCAAGGCGGCGCTGGACATCCTCAAGGCGGCCCTGTTCCGCGGGCGCATGATCGCCAAGGAGCGGCTGGAGAACGGCGCCGGCGGGATCGAGACCGCGCGGCTGCTCTCGGGCGTCACCGACGAGGTGGTCTCGGCGCTCTACGACTACACGACGGTGCACGTGTTCCGGGCGCGCAACCCGACCGAGGGTGAGCGGCTGGCGCTGATGGCGGTGGGCGGCTACGGGCGCGGGACGTTGGCGCCCTTCTCCGACATCGATCTGCTGTTCGTGCGGCCCTACAAGCAGACGGCCCACGCCGAGAGCGTGATCGAGTACATGCTCTACGCCCTCTGGGATCTTGGCTTCAAAGTCGGCCACGCCTCGCGGACCATCGACGAGTGCATCAAGCTCTCGAAGGAAGACTTCACGATCCGCACCTCGATCCTCGAGGCGCGCCGGCTCACCGGCGACGAGAAGCTCGCCGCCGAGCTCACCCGCCGCTTCCAGGCCGAGGTGGTGAAGGGCACGGGCGCGGAGTTCGTGGCCGCCAAGCTGAAGGAGCGGGACGACCGCCACGCGCGGGCCGGCGCCTCCCGCTACATGGTCGAGCCCAACATCAAGGAGGGGAAGGGGGGCCTGCGCGACCTCAACACCCTCTTCTGGATCGCCCAGTACCTGCATCCCGGCGAGAGCATCGAGAAGGTGATGCAGCTGGAGATGTTCGACGGCCGCGAGATCCGCACCTTCATCCGCGCCTTCGACTTCCTGTGGGCGGTGCGCAGTCACCTGCACTTCACCACCGGCCGGCCCGAGGAGCGGCTGACCTTCGACCTGCAGCCGGAGCTGGCGCGGCGGATGGGCTACGGCGACCGCGGCGACGCGCCAGCCGTCGAGCGCTTCATGCGGCGCTACTTCCTGATCGCCAAGGAGGTGGGAGCGCTGACCCGCGTCTTCGCGGCCAAGCTTGAAGCTGACAAGGTCAAGGCTTCTCCCAAAGGCATCTCGCGCCTGCTGCCGGGCCGCCGGCTGAAGCGCAAGCCTCTGGACGTGGCGGGCTTCCACGAGGTGGGCGGCCGCCTGGACGTGGAAGGCGCCGACACCTTCGAGGCCGACCCGGTCAACCTGCTGCGGCTGTTCCAGATCGCCGACGAGCGGAACCTGGACCTGCACCCGGACGCCTTCACGCTCGCCTCCCGGATGGCGGGCCTGATCACCTCGGGCGTGCGGCGCGACCGCCATGCCGCGCGGGTGTTCCTGCAGATCCTGGCCCACGGCCGGGACCCGCAGCGCACCCTGACCCTGATGAACGAGGCCGGGGTACTGGGCCGCTTCATTCCGGAGTTCGGGCGCATCGTCGCCCAGATGCAGTTCAACATGTACCACTCGTACACGGTGGACGAGCACACCCTGCGCGCGGTCGGCATCATCGCCGACATCGCCGCCGGCCGCCTGGCGGAGGACCACCCGCTGGCCGCCCAGATCATGCCCCTGATCGATGACCGCGAGGCCCTGTTCCTGGCCATGCTGCTGCACGACACCGGCAAGGGCGGGGCGGGCGGCCAGGAGAAGGCGGGCGCCCGGGCCGCGCGCCAGGCCTGCGAGCGGCTGGGCCTCGACCGCTCGAAGATCGAGCTGGTGGCCTGGCTGGTCGAGCACCACCTGGTCATGAGCGACTACGCCCAGAAGCGCGACATCTCCGACCCGCGCACCGTCTCCGACTTCGCCGCCATCGTGCAGACGCCGGAGCGGCTGCGCCTGCTGTTGGTGCTGACGGTGGCCGACATCCGTGCGGTGGGCCCGGGCGTCTGGAACGGCTGGAAGGGCCAGCTGATGCGCGAGCTCTACGGGGCGACGGAGGCCGTGTTCCGCGGCGGCCGCGGCTCCGACGCCGCCGCCGCCATCCGCCGCTACTACGAGAACCAGGCCTACGACGCCCGGGTCGCCATCGCCAAGGCCGACGCCGCCGCCGAGCGGTGGGTGGACGCCATGGAGGACGCCTACTTCACCGCCTTCACCGAAGCCGAGGTGCTGGGCCACGCCCGCGTGGCCGCCCGCGCTGTCGAGCGCGGCGGGGCCGCGGCGGAGGGGAAGATCCGCGCCGACCGCAACGCCGCCGAGGTGGTGGTGGCCGCCGCCGACCGCCCCAGGCTGTTCGTCGACCTGTCCGCCGCGATCACCGGCGCCGGCGCCAACGTGGTGGGCGCGCGGGTGTTCACCTCCCGCGCAGGTCAGGCGCTCGACGTCTTCTACGTGCAGGACGTGGCCGGCCAACCCTACGGCGCCGACAATGCGCGGGCGCTGACCAGGCTGACCGAGAGCCTGGAGGCGGCGGCCCGCGGGGAGCCCTCCACCCGCGAGCCCCGCCGGATCGCCGACTTCGGACGTGCGGCCGCCTTCTCGATCACGCCGACGGTCATGCTCGACAACGATGCGTCCGAGACCTCGACAGTGGTGGAAGCTTCGGGCCGCGACCGGCCCGGCCTGCTGGCGGCGCTGGCGGGCGCGCTCTCGGACGCCGGCCTGTCGATCCTCTCGGCCCACATCGACGGCTACGGCGAGCGCGCGGTCGACGCCTTCTACGTGGTCGACGCCGAGGGCCAGAAGCTCACCGACGCGCGCAGGCGCAACGCCCTGAAGACCGCCCTGATGGCCGCGCTCACCGCCGGCGAAGAGGACGGCCAACCCGCCGGCCGCCGCGCCCACCTGCAGCGCGCGCGGGCTTCGGTGGCGCGGTAGGGGCGAGGCGGGCGGCCCGGCCGGAGCGCCCCTTACCTGCCTCTCGCTTTGCGCTAGTCTCCTGCTCGAACATTCCGCGGCCCTGGTCCGCGCGACTGCGGCAGGTGCGGAAGGTGGGGAGGATCGGCACACATGTCATCGCGCATTTTCACGGCTCTGCTGATCGCCGGCGCCTGGCTGGCGGCCGGTCCAGCCCTTGGACAGGAGCTCAAGGTCCGACCCGGCACCGCCGCGGTCGAGGGGGCTCCGGGCTCGCTGCAGGATGTGCCCGCCCCAGCGCCGATCCTCGGACCGCGGCTCGCGCCCGGCTTCTCGCCGCCGCGGTTCAACGGCAAACCGGACTTCACGGGTGTGTGGAACAACGAGACCCTGACCGGCATCAACCGCCCCGCCGCTTTCGGCTCGCGCCTTGTGCTGACCGAGGCGGAGGCGCGGATCATCGAGGGCGAAAACGCAACGCTGCTCGCCCGGGCGAACGCGCCCACGGAAGCAGGCGCCACCATCAGGGACATCGAGGCCAAGGACACCTGCTCAGGCGGCCGCTCTGGCGCGGCCCAGGTGTGCAACTACGACGCCGCCTGGACGGCGCCCGGGGAGAAGGTGATGCGGGTGAACGGCCAGCCGCGCACCTCTCTCCTGACCACGCCCGACGGCCAGTATCCCATAGCCAAGCGCCAGGAGACCGCGGCGGAGCGCCAGCGCCGCGCCCGCGCGGCCGTGGCTGAAGGCTCCGCCGGCGAAAGCGCCGCCGAGCGCAACCGCGGACCTCAGAACGACAACCCCGAGACCCGCGGCCTCGCCGAGCGCTGCATCATCGTGCGGTCCGACCCACCGATGTTCGACGGGCTCTACAACAACAACCACTACTTCCAGATGGCCACCGACCACGTCGCCATCGTCACCGAAATGATCCACGACGTGCGGGTCATCCGGCTGAATTCCACCCATCGCGCCGACGGCGTGCGGCCCTGGTTTGGCGACCCCATCGGCTGGTGGGAGGGCGACACCCTGGTCGTCGAGACCACGAACCTGCCGGAAAGCCAGGCGTATCGAGGGTCGTGGGAGCACCTCAAGGTGATCGAGCGGTTCACCATGGTCTCGCCTGAGCGGATGAACTACCGCTTCGAGATCGTCGACCCGACCATGTGGGACAAGCCATGGGGCGGCGAGTACGAGTTGGTGCGCGGCGGACCGATGTTCGAGTACGCCTGCCACGAGGGCAACTACGGCCTGGCCAACATCCTTGCCGGGGCTCGTGCTGAAGACGCTCAGTCGGCGGGACGTGAGTAGACAAGCGCCGGCAGGTGGCAGGCGGCAGTTCCGGCCTGGACGCCGAAACTGACGTTCGAGCGGCGCCACTGCTCAGGCCGGACCGGGCGTGGCCGGGCGAAGCCGAGGTTGCATTTGGCGGCGTCTTGCGGTCCACCGCGCATCGGTTCGCGTTCTTGAGCCGGACGAGACCCTGCGATGCCCTTCCCCGAGACCCATCCCGCCCTGGCGCGCGCGCTCGACGCGCAGGGCTACCGAGAGCCCACGCCGGTGCAGGCCGCCGTTCTGGAGGCGCCGGCCGACCGCGACCTGCTGGTCAGCGCCCAGACCGGATCCGGCAAGACCGTGGCCTTCGGGCTGGCGGCGGCGGGGCCGCTGCTGGGTGGCGCGGAGCGGTTCGGGCGCGCCGCGGAGCCGCTCGGGCTGGTGATCGCGCCGACCCGGGAGCTGGCCATGCAGGTCAGCCGCGAGCTCGCCTGGCTCTATGCCGAGGCGGGCGTGCGGGTGGAGACCTGCGTCGGCGGCATGGACGCGCGGCGTGAGCAGCGGGCGCTGGCGGCCGGCACGCACCTGGTGGTCGGCACGCCGGGACGCCTGCGCGACCACCTGGAGCGCGGCAATCTCGACCTCTCGGCCCTGAAGGTCGTGGTGCTCGACGAGGCCGACGAGATGCTCGACCTCGGCTTCCGGGAGGACCTGGAGGAGATCCTGGACTCCACGCCGGTGGAGCGGCGCACGCTGCTGTTCTCCGCCACCATAGCCAAGGACATCGCCACGCTCGCCCGCCGCTACCAGCGCGAGGCGGTGCGCATCGACACCACGCGCCGCGACGAGGCGCACGGCGACATCGAGTACCGCGCTGTGCGGGTGGCGCCCAACGAGCTGGAGAACGCCGTCGTCAACGTGCTGCGCTATTTCGAGAGCCCCGGCGCCCTGGTGTTCTGCGCCACGCGCGAGCGGGTGCGGCACCTCTACGGCGCCCTGCGCGAGCGCGGCTTCTCGGCGGTGGCGCTGTCGGGGGAGCTGTCGCAGAAGGAGCGGGAGAACGCCCTGCAGGCCCTGCGCGACGGCCACGCGCGCGCCTGCGTCGCCACCGACGTGGCGGCCCGCGGCCTGGACCTGCCGGACCTGGGCCTGGTGATCCACGCCGACCTGCCGGTCAACAAGGCGGGCCTGCTGCACCGGAGCGGGCGCACAGGCCGCGCCGGGCGCAAGGGTGTCTCGGTCCTGCTGGTGCCCTATACGAAGCGGCGCATGGCCGAGCGGCTGCTGGAGGCCGCCAGCATCGAGGCGGAGTGGTCCGGCCCGCCGTCCGCCGACGAGATCCGCGCCCGCGACCAGGTGCGACTGCTGGAGGACCCGATCCTCAACGAGGCCATGTCGCCGGAGGACCTGACGTTGGCCCAGCGCATCCTCGCCGACCGCAGCCCGGAACAGGTGGCCGCCGCCCTGATCCGCATGCACCGCGCCCGCCTGCCGGAGCCGGAGGAGATGTTCGACGACATCCGCGACCGCTCGCCGGATACCCGTCCCGCCCGGGCCGAGCGTCGGCCGGCCTACGATCCGGCGCGGACGGCCGGCGGCGACGGCAGCTGGTTCCGCCTGGCGGTGGGCCGCAGCAACAACGCCGACCCCAAGTGGCTCATCCCGCTGATCTGCCGCGTCGGCCACGTGACCAAGAAGGACATCGGCGAGATCCGCATCTTCGACCGCGAGACGAAGTTCGAGATCAGCGCCGAGGCCGAGCCGAAATTCCGCCAGGCCATCAAGGCGGCCAAGGACGCGGGCGACATGCGCGTGGAGCCCGCCGGCGCGCCCGGTCCGAAGGAGCCCCGCTCCGCGCCGCGCGGCGCCCCCAAGCGCCGCGGACCGCCGCCGGGCAAGGGCGGCAAGCCGAAGCCGAAGCGGCGGACGGCCGACGGATAGCGCCAATTTGGCGCTGCCCAGGCGGCAGGCAGGTGCGCTAGCTTGACGGCCTTCCCGACACAGCCGACCACACCCGCGTGACCGAACTTCCGAGCGATCCGGCCCCGCCAGCCGCTGCGCCCAAGCGCGGGGGGATGCTGCGCTCGTCGGCGATCTTCGCGGGCCTGACGCTGGTGAGCCGGTTCCTGGGCCTGGCGCGGGACCTGGTGATCACCGCCAAGCTGGGGACCACATTCGCCGGCGACGCCTACGTCACCTCGCAACAGTTCCCGAACCTGTTCCGCCGGATGTTCGCCGAGGGCGCCTTCGCCGCGGCCTTCGTGCCGGAGTACGCCAAGCGGCTGGGCGGCGAGGGGGAGGAGGGGGCGAACCGCTACGCGTCGGACGCGCTGGCCACCATGGCGGCCCTGACCGTCGCGCTCACCTTGATCTGCCAGCTGGCCATGCCGTGGATCATGTACGTCTACAGCTACGGCTACGTGGGCGATCCGGCGAAGTTCAAGCTGACGGTGATCCTGACCCAGATCACCATGCCCTACCTGCCGTGCGTGGTGATCGCCTCGCTGTTCGCCGGCGTGCTGACGGCGCGCGGCCGGTTCATCATCTACGGGGCCTATCCGGCCCTGCTGAACGTCGTGACGCTGGCGGCGATCCTGCCGGTGAACGATCCCATCCGAGCCGCCTACGCGGCCTCCATCGCCACGATCGTCGCCGGGATCAGCCAGGCGGCGCTCTGCTGGTGGGGCGCGCGGCGGGCCGGCGCCCGCATCCGTCCGAAGAGCCTGAAGCTGACGCCGGACATGCGCATGCTGGCGCGGCGCATGGCGCCCGGGATCATCGCGTCGAGCGCCACCCAGATCAACCTGTTCATCTCGGCGATTCTGGCCAGCCAGGTGGCCGGCATGCGGGTGTGGCTGCAGGTGGCCGAGCGCTTCTACCAGCTGCCGCTCAGCCTGATCGGCGTGGCCATCGGCGTGGCGCTGCTGCCCAGGCTCGCCACCTCGCTGCAGCGCGAGGACCACGAGGACGCGCAGGCGGCGACCGACCAGGCGGTGGTGTTCGGCCTGGCCCTGTGCCTGCCGGCCGCCGCGGCGCTGGTGGCGATGCCGGGGTTCCTGACCGAGGGGTTCTTCGCGCGCGGCAACTTCAATGACGTGGACGCGGCCAATTCCGGGAAGCTGCTGTTCCACTACGGCTGGGGGTTGCCCGCGTTCGTGCTGATCAAGCTGCTGCAGCCGGCGTTCTTCGCCCGCGGCGATACCCGCCGGCCGATGATCTACTCGATGATCTCGATCGCGGTGAACATCGGCCTGGGCGTGGCGCTGTTCTACGGGCCGGTGGGCTTCCCCGGGATCGCGGCCGCGACCGCCGCGGCTTCGTGGCTGACCGTGCTGCAGATGTGGCTGCACCTGCACCGCACCGGAACCTGGCGGCCGACCAAGCGGGCCCTGGGCAAGATCGTCCGCGTGGCGCTGGCGAGCGGGGCGATGGGCGCGGCGGTGGCGGCGGCGTCCTACTTCCGTCCCGTGCTGGAGGCGCCGTTCGCCCGTCTCCAGCTGGGGCCGCTGGGCGCCAAGGAGATCACGGTCCTGCTGGTCTGCCTGGCCGGCGGCGCGCTCTATCCGGTGCTGCTGTTCGCCTTCGGGGGGGTGACTCCGGCCGAGGCGCGGGCCGCCTTCCGGCGCCGCAAGGGCGACGTGGCGGCCCCGGCGGCGGACTTGTCCTGAGGCCACCCCGCGCGCTAAGTGCGCCCATGGCTAAGACCTGGCGATGGCGCTGACCTTCCGACCCGCCCCGATCCGGGCTTGCGCCCGCACGTCCACTTAGCTTCAAGCCTCATCCCATGACCGACCAAGCTCCGGCCCAGTACCAGGGCCCTCAACGCGTGCTCTCCGGCGTGCAGCCCTCAGGCGCCCTGCACCTGGGCAACTACCTCGGCGCGTTGGTGAAGTTCGCCCGCCTGCAGCACGAGATGGAGTGCCTGTTCTGCGTCGTCGACCTGCACGCCATCACGGTGTGGCAGGAGCCGGCGGCCCTGGCGGCCCAGACCCGCGAGATCGCGGCCGCCTATTTCGCCGCCGGGGTGGACCCGGCGAAGGCCACGGTCTTCGCCCAATCGGCCGTGCCGGAGCACTCCGAACTCGCCTGGATGTTCCAGTGCGTGGCGCGGCTCGGCTGGCTCGATCGGATGACCCAGTTCAAGGAGAAAAGCGGCAAGCACAAGGAGCGCTCGAGCGTCGGGCTCTACACCTACCCCGTGCTGCAGGCCGCCGACATCCTGGTCTACAAGGCCACCCACGTGCCGGTGGGCGAGGACCAGAAGCAGCACCTGGAGCTGACCCGCGACATCGCCGGCAAGTTCAACCACGACTATGACGCGCCGGGCTTCTTCCCCCTGTGCGAGCCGCTGATCCAGGGGCCGGGCGCGCGGATCATGAGCCTGCGGGACGGCGCGGCGAAGATGTCGAAGTCGGACCCCTCGGACTATTCGCGCATCAACCTTACCGACGACGCCGACGCCATCGCCCAGAAGATCCGCAAGGCGCGGACGGACCCCGAGCCGCTGCCGGAGACGGCGGAGGGGCTGGAGGGCCGGGCCGAGGCGAAGAACCTGGTGGGCATCTATGCGGCGCTCTCGGGCGTCAGCGAAGCCGACGTGCTGGCCGAGTTCGCGGGCCAGGGCTTCGGAGCCTTCAAGCCGAAGCTCGCCGACCTGGCGGTGGCCCAGCTCGGCCCGGTGGGCGAGCGGATGCGCGGCTTCCTGGCCGACCCGGGCGAGATCGATCGCATCCTGGCGGCGGGGGCGGCCAAGGCGCGCGAGCTCGCCGCGCCGACGGTCGCCGAGGTGAAGCGGAAGGTGGGCTTCTGGTCGGCCTGAGCTTGCGGTCGGGCCGGAAGCGCCGCACCGTCCGCCCATGAGCCAGCGCAAGTTCCTGGTCATCGCCGACGACACGCCGGAGTTCATGACGGCGCTGAAGTTCGCCTGCCGCCGGGCGCGCTCGACGAGCGGCCACGTGGCGATCCTGCGGGTCATCGAGCCGGCGGTGTTCGAGCACTGGAGCGGCGTGCGCGAGGAGATCGACCGGCAGGCGCGCCAGGAGGCGGAGGCCGTGCTGCAGGAGACCGCCGGCTATGTGCTGGAGGAGACCGGCTATCCGCCGGAGCTGCTGATCGTGAACGCCGACAACACCCGCGCGGCCCTGAAGCAGGTGCTGGCCGACGACCCGGACATCAAGATCCTGGTGCTGGCCGCGGCCACCGGCGGACGCGGGCCCGGGCCGCTGGTGGCCTCCATGGCCAAGGAGGGCGTGAAGTGGGGCGCGCGCAAGCTGCCGGTGACGGTGGTCCCGGGCGACCTCACCGACCAGGAAATCGCGGAACTTGCCTGAGCCGGCGCCAGGGCCCACATCTTCTCCATGTTCATCCAGACCGAGCCCACGCCGAACCCCGAGGTCCTGAAGTTCCTGCCTGGCCGCGACGTCATGGGCGAGGGCACGCGCGACTTCCGCTCCGCCGAGGAGGCCGCCGCCTCGGCGCTGGCCGCGGACCTGTTCGACATCGAGGGCGTGACGCGGGTGTTCTTCGGGCCGGACTTCGTGACCGTGGGCAAGCATCCGTCCTCCGACTGGCCGCACCTGAAGGCGCCGATCCTGGCGGCCATCATGGACCACTTCACCTCGGGCCGGCCGCTGTTCGCGGGCGAGGACAGCGCCGCCGGCGGACACGAGGAGGGCGCCTACGAGGGCGAGACCGCCCAGATCGTGGCCGAGATCAAGGACCTGCTGGACACCCGCATCCGCCCTGCGGTGGCCCAGGACGGCGGCGACATCCTGTTCTCCAAGTTCGATGCAGACACCGGCGTGGTGTGGCTGAACATGCGCGGCGCCTGCTCCGGCTGCCCGTCGTCGACGGCCACCCTGAAGGCCGGCGTGGAGAACATGCTCAAGCACTACGTCCCCGAAGTGACTCGGGTGGAGCAAACGCTCTAAACACCGCGGCGTGATCGTCCTCGGGCTCGACACCTGCCTCAACGCCTGTTCGGTCGCCATCCTCGACGGCGAGCGCGTGCTCGCGTCCGGCTGCGAGGTGATGGCCCGCGGCCACCAGGAGCGGCTGGCGCCGATGGCGCAGCGGGTGATGGCCGAGGCCGCGATCGGCTTCGATCGGCTGGAGCGGGTCGGCGTCACCGTAGGGCCGGGCTCGTTCACGGGCCTGCGCGTCGGCATAGCCTTCGCCAAGGGCCTGGCGTCGGCTCTGGGCGTGCCGGCTGTGGGGGTCGGCACACTGGAGGCGCTTGCCGCCGCCGCCGACGGGCTCGTCTTCGCCGCCCTCGATGCGCGTCGCGACCAGGCCTACCTGCAGGCCTTCGAGGACGGGCAGGCGCTGATGGCCCCCGACGTCCTGCCGTTCGGCGTCGCTGCGGCCCAGATCGCCGACATCGCGGCTGGGCGGTCGTTCAGCATCGTGGGCTCCGGCGGACCGCTGCTGGCGCCCGAGGCGCGGCTGATCCCGGCCGACGGCGCCGATCCCGTCCTCGTGGCCCGGCTCGCCGCCGCGCGCGACCCCGTCCCGCTCACCCCGCTCTACCTGCGCGCGCCCGACGCGCGGCTCCCGGCGTGAACCTCGGCTGGGCCACCGCGGAGGACGCCCAGGCGCTGGCCGAGGCCCATGCGCTCGCCTTCGACGCACCCTGGAAAGCCGACGAGATCGGCGAGATGCTGGCCAGCCCCGGCGTGTTCGGCTTCGTGGCCCGCGAGGCGCGGCCGCTGGGCATGATCCTCTGCCGGGCCGCGGCCGACGAGTTGGAGGTGCTGACGCTCGCCGTCGCGCCGGAGATCCGGCGCAAGGGCGTGGCGAAAGCGCTGATGGCCGCCGCCCTCGGGGCCGCCCGCGAGGCCGGCGCCACGGAGGCCTTCCTGGAGGTGGCGGTGGACAACTACCCCGCCGCCGCCCTCTACGCCGGCCTGGGCTTCCGCCGCGCCGGCGTGCGCCGCAACTACTATGACCGCGGCCCCGCTGGTAAGACCGACGCCCTCGTGATGCGTCTCGACCTTAACGACGGGTCTGCTTAGACCTATCCTGCGCAGGAGGGAGAAGACGCGTGAACGTGCCGGACCGCATCGAGAAGCTCTGCGTCGACAAGGGCATGCGCATGACCGAGCAGCGCCGGGTGATCGCCCGCGTGCTGTCCGAGGCGCACGACCACCCTGACGTGGAAGAGCTGCATCGCCGCGCCCACGGCGTCGACCCGCACATCTCCATCGCCACCGTCTACCGCACGGTGAAGCTGTTCGAGGAGGCGGGGATCATCACCCGCCACGACTTCCGCGACGGCCGATCGCGCTACGAGGAGCATCCGGACGTCCACCACGACCACCTGATCGACATGAAGACCGGCAAGGTGGTGGAGTTCTTCGACCCGGAGATCGAGGCCCTGCAGGAAGCCATCGCCCGCAAGCTCGGGTACCGGCTGATCGACCACCGGCTGGAGCTCTACGGAATGCCGCTGGAGGAGTAGCGGAGGTTGCGCCCGCCGCGCGCGGTGCCCATAACGCGCGCCATGTCCGAGACCGCGCCCACCAAGCGCCTCTACATCAAGACCTACGGCTGTCAGATGAACGTCTACGACAGCGAGCGCATGGCCGACGTCCTTGCGCCGCTGGGCTATGGGATGACGGACAGCCCGGAAGGCGCCGACCTGGTGGTGCTCAACACCTGCCACATCCGCGAGAAGGCCACGGAGAAGGTCTATTCCGAGCTCGGCCAGCTGAAGCGGCTGAAGGCGGAAAAGGCCGGCATGACCATCGCCGTGGCGGGCTGCGTCGCCCAGGCGGAGGGCGAGGAGATCATGCGCCGCCAGCCGGCCGTGGACCTGGTGGTCGGCCCGCAGGCCTATCACCAGCTGCCCGAGTTGATCGCCCGGGCCCACCGCGCCCGCGGCGAGCGGCTGGCCGCCGACTTCGCGCCGGAAGAGAAGTTCGACGCCCTATCCACCGAGCGGCGGCCTTCGGGCGTCACCGCCTTCCTCACCGTGCAGGAGGGCTGCGACAAGTTCTGCACCTTCTGCGTGGTGCCCTACACCCGCGGCGGCGAGTGGAGCCGGCCGCCCGACGCCATCGAGGCCGAGGCCCGCGGGCTCGCGGAGCAGGGGGTGCGCGAGGTCACCCTTCTGGGCCAGAACGTCAACGCCTATGCGGGGGAGGGCGGGCTGGCTGGGCTCGTGCGCCGGCTGGCGAAGATCCCCGGGCTGGACCGCATCCGGTATACGACCAGCCACCCGCGGGACATGGACGAGGCGCTGATCGCCGCCCACGCGGAGGTTCCGGAGCTGATGCCGTACCTGCACCTGCCCGTGCAGGCGGGCTCCGATAAGGTGCTGCGCGCGATGAACCGGGCGCACACCGCCGAGAGCTACGTCCGCCTGATCGAGAAGATCCGCGCCGCCCGGCCCGACATCGCCATCTCGGGCGACTTCATCGTGGGCTTCCCCGGCGAGCGGGACGCCGACTTCGAGGCCACCCTGAGCCTGGTGCGGGAGGTCGGCTACGCCAGCGCCTTTTCCTTCAAGTACTCCCGCCGTCCGGGCACGCCGGCCGCCGCCATGCCCGGCCAGGTGGCGGAAGAGGTGAAGGAGGAGCGGCTGCACCGGCTCCAAAACCTTCTCGACGAGCAGCAGCGGGCGTTCAACGGGGCCCAGGCCGGCAAGACCCTGCCGGTGCTCTTTGAGAAGACCGGCCGCCATGCGGGCCAGCTCATCGGCCGCAGTCCGTATCTTCAGGCGGTGCATGCGACCGCGCCGGATCGACTGATCGGCGAGATCGTTTCGGTGCGTATCGAAAGCTCGGCCAGGAACAGCCTGGCCGGGACGCTCGCGCTGGAACTCGCCTGAAGGAGCCGATTTGGCCCGAACGCCTGAATTCATCCCGCTCTCCGACGAGGCCGTCCGCGCGGTCGCCGGCGCCAACTCGCGCCATGCGGCGCTGATCGAGGACGCCTTCGGAGTGCTCGTCGAGACCCCCGGCGGCGGGGTCTCGCTGTCGGGCGACACCAAGTCGCGCGGCCAGGCCAAGAAGGCCGTGCAGACGATCGCCGACCGGGCCGACCAGGGCCTGGAGATCAACGAGGCCGACGTCCGCGTCGCCATCGGCAACGCCCGCACCGGCCAGACCGCCGGCGGCGGCTCGAACCTGCCGGTCGGCCGCCGCGGCCAGGTGGCGCCGAAGACGGCCATGCAGGCGGAGTACCTGCAGGCGCTGGGCAAGTGCGAGCTCGTGTTCGGCCTGGGCCCAGCCGGCACCGGCAAGACCTTCCTGGCGGTGGCGCACGGCGCGGGCCTCCTGCTTCGCGGCGAGGTGGATCGGCTGATCGTCTCGCGCCCGGCGGTCGAGGCCGGCGAGCGGCTTGGCTTCCTGCCGGGCGACATGAACGAGAAGGTCGACCCCTACATGGCGCCGGTCTGGGAGGCGCTGACCGACATCCTGGGCGCCGACCAGCTGCGGCGCCGGCGCGAGAAGGGGGAGATCGAGGTGGCGCCGATCGCCTTCCTGCGTGGCCGCACGCTCTCCCACGCCTTCGTCATCGTCGACGAGGCGCAGAACGCCACGCGCCTGCAGATGAAGATGGTGCTGACCCGCCTGGGCGAGGGCGCGCGCATGGTGGTGACCGGCGACCCCACCCAGACCGACCTGGCCAATCCGCGGGACTCCGGGCTGGCCCACGCCGTGGGCCTGCTGGAGGGCGTGAAGGGCATCGGCGTCACGCGGTTCTCCTCGGCCGACGTGGTGCGCCATCCGCTGGTGGAGCGTATCGTGCGGGCCTACGACGCCGACGCCGCCATGACCGGACGCAACGTTTGATCGACATCGAGATCGAGGAAGCGGCCTGGAGCTATGCGGAGGCCGACGCCGAGGCGCTGGCCCGGCGGGCCGGCGAGGCCGTTCTGCTGGGCGAAGGCGCCGACGGCGAGCACGTCACCGTGCTGCTGACGGACGACGCCACGGTGCATGCGCTGAACGCCCGCTTCCGGGAGAAGGACGCGCCCACCAACGTGCTCTCCTTCCCCGCGCCGCCGAATCCGGAAAAGCATCTGGGCGACGTCGCCCTGGCGTATGGGGTGTGTGCGCGGGAGGCGGCCGAGCAGGGCAAGCCGCTGGCGCACCATCTGCAGCATCTGGTGGCGCACGGGGTGCTGCACCTACTAGGATACGACCACATGACCGATAGCGAGGCCGAGGCGATGGAAGGTCTCGAGCGCGTCGTCCTGGCCGGACTGGGGGTGCCCGACCCCTATGCGGCCGGCGAGGGAGACCATGGCTGACCCGGACCCGTCCAGTCGTCGCATCGATCCCGGCCGCGGGGGGCTGATGGGGCTCTTGCAGATCTTCCGGAAGCCGCAGGCCGAGCCGGAAACCGAAGCGGCCGAGGCCGAGACGGCCGCGACCGGCGAACTGGTCACCCAGGCCCGCGCCTTCCAGGAGCTGCGCGTGGAAGACGTGATGAAGCCGCGCGCCGACATCGTGGCCGTGGAGCGCGACTGCCCGTTCGCCGAGGTCGTCGCCCGCTTCGTCGAGGCCGAGCACTCCCGCATGCCGGTGTTCCGGGAGACCCTCGACGAGCCGGTGGGCGTGGTTCACGTGAAGGACGTCTTCAAGCTCCTCGCCCGCAAGACCCGCAAGCCGAAGCCGGACGACAAGATCCTGCAGGGCCGCTACCACCTGGTGCGCCCGGTGCTTTATGTGCCGCCGTCCATGCGCGCGGCCGAGCTGCTGACGCTGATGCGCGCGCGGCAGACCCACATGGCGCTGGTGATCGACGAGTTCGGCGGCACCGATGGCCTGGTGACCCTGGAGGACCTGCTCGAGACCCTGGTGGGCCAGATCGCCGACGAGCACGACGAGGAATCGGACCAGGGCTTCAACCCGATCGTCGCCGACGAGCACGGCTGGATCGCCGACGGCCGCGCGCCCCTGGCCGAGCTGGAGGCCGCCATCGGCGACGGCGCCGATCTGGCGCCCGAGGAGGTGGACGAGGAGATCGACACGGTGGCCGGCATGGTCACCACCCTCGTCGGCCGCGTGCCGCAGCGCGGCGAGCGGATCGAGCATCCGGGCGGCTTCCTGCTGGAGGTGCTGTCCGCCGATCCGCGGCGTGTGAAGCGGGTGCGCGTGCGCCGTGCGCCGGCGCGTCCGTCGCAGGCCTGAGGTGAATACGGTCCTTTCGGGCTGGCGCGGCAGGCTCTGGGCGCTGGCCGCCGGTCTGGGCGCGAGCCTCGCCCATCCGCCGTTCGGCTTGCTGCCGGGATTGCTCGGCTTCGCGCTCCTGCTCGCGCTGCTGGAGGCTCCGAGTGCGCGGCCCCTGCGGTCGGCCTTCTTCCGTGGCTGGCTGGCCGGACTGGGTTACTTCGGCCTCGGGGTCTGGTGGATAATCGAGCCCCTCCTCGTCGAACCCGAAAAGCACGGCTGGATGGCGCCGTTCGCCATCGTGCTGGTGCCCGGCGGCCTTGCCCTCTTCTGGGGGCTCGCGGCCCTGCTCTACCGCTGGGGGCGTCCCGCCCCCGGCTCGCCGCTCGGCCTGCTGCGCGTGCTGGTGTTCGCCGGCTGCGTGGCCGCCCTGGAATGGGTTCGCGGGCACATCTTCACGGGATTCCCGTGGAACCTGCCCGGCGAGGCCTGGGCGGCCGGCTCGGCGCCGTCGCAGTTCGCGTCGCTCGTGGGCGCCTACGGCCTGACCTGGATCACCGTCGCGCTGGCCGCATCGCCCGCCGTGCTGTTCGACGACGTCCCCCGCCGTGGACGGATGCTCGCCGGGCTGGTGGCCCTCGGCGCGCTCGCCAGCCTCTACGCCTTCGGCCTCGGGCGCCTGTCCAACGCGGCTGGGCCCATGGCGGGCGCGCCGCTGATCCGCATCGTCCAGGCCGACATCGACCAGAAGGACAAATGGAAGCCCGAGAACCTGGAGGTGATCTTCGACACCTACGTGGGCCTCTCGCGGAAGGCCTCGCCGGCGGCTCCCGACATCGTGATCTGGCCGGAGGGCGCCCTGCCGGCGGTGATCGACGACGTCCTTGCGCCCGGCTCGCCCTACGGCCCCAAGCTCGTCGCCGCCTTCGCGCCCGGCCAGAGCCTGCTGATGGGCGCAAACCGCTTCGAGCCCGGACCGGGCGGCAAGCCCCGCTACTTCAACACGCTCATCGCGCTGCGCCGCGAATCCAACGGGCTGCGGGTGACCGGCGTCTACGACAAGCACCGGCTCGTGCCGTTCGGGGAGTACATTCCGCTCGGCGACCTCGCGGGCAGGCTGGGCATCCGCAGCCTGGTGCACATGCCGGAGGATTTCACGGCCGGGCCGCCGCCGCGGCCCCTGGCGCCCTGGGGGGTGCCGCCGCTGCAGCCGCTGATCTGCTACGAGGCGCTGTTCCCCGGTTTCACCCGCGCGGGGGCGCAGGCGCAGGGCATCCGGCCCGCCTGGATCCTCAATGTCTCCAATGACGCCTGGTTCGGCATGACCAGCGGGCCGCTGCAGCACCTGAACCTCGCCAGCTACCGGGCGATCGAGGAGGGCCTGCCCATCGTGCGCTCGACGCCGACGGGGGTTTCGGCCGTGATCGACGGCTACGGTCGGGTGCTGCCCGACGCGCGGCTGGGGCTGGGGGAGCTCGGGGTTATCGACGCTCACTTACCGCCGGCGCTCAAGCCAACCGTGTACGGACGTGTCGGGGACTTGCCTTTCGTATTTCTGTTGCTAGCTTCCGCGGTCGCCGTTTTGGGACACCGCGTTCGACGACCAAGGTCATCGAGCCGAGTGGCCTGATCTCCTCCACGGTCTGAGACTCCTGGGAGCCGCATGGAAAAGCCCGCCGACCTGGACCGCGGCCCGAATCCTATCGATCGACACGTCGGCCTGCGCATCCGGATGCGGCGCAAGGAGCTGGGCGTGAGCCAGGAGAAG
The DNA here is from genome assembly GCF_036563285.1 of Phenylobacterium sp. Lineage (GTDB taxonomy): Bacteria > Pseudomonadota > Alphaproteobacteria > Caulobacterales > Caulobacteraceae > Phenylobacterium. The sequence goes on along the minus strand of NZ_DATCMR010000011.1, from coordinate 558,711 downwards.
CTGGCGGAGTCCATCGGCCTGACCTTCCAGCAGGTGCAGAAGTACGAGCGCGCCTCCAACCGGGTGAGCGCGTCGAAGCTCTGGGAGATGGCCCGGGCGCTGAACACCTCGGTGGCCTATTTCTACGAGGGGCTGGGCGAGCCCGCCGGCCGCGGCTCCAACGCGCCGAAGGACTCGGTGCACGAGTTCCTGCTGACGCCCGAAGGCATGGAGCTGGCGGCGTCCTTTCCGCGCATCCACCAGCCGCGCCTGCGCCGCAAGGTCCTCGAACTCGTCCGCGTCCTGGGCGAGGACCAGGGCCGGGTTGAGGCCTGACGTCTCAGGGCTCGCGGCCCCGCTTGGCGGGACATAAAGATTTCTTTATAGCCTCTGCGACCTTGAGACAGGCCGCGCCGGGGGCGCGGCCCGCCAGCCTCCCCGGAGCCCAAGCCCTTGAGCCGTTCCAACTACATCTTCACCTCGGAAAGCGTGTCGGAAGGCCACCCTGACAAGGTCGCCGACCGGATCTCCGACACCGTCGTCGACGCCTTCCTGAGCGCGGAGCCCGAGGCGCGGGTGGCCTGCGAGACCCTGGTGACCACCAACCGCATCGTGCTGGCCGGCGAAGTCCGCGCCGGCCGTCCGGGCGCGTCGAAGGCCGAGAACAAGGCGCTTACCAAGGAGATCGTCCGCGGCCTCGAGCCCAAGGTCCGGCAGGCGATCAAGGACATCGGCTACGAGCAGAAGGGCTTCCACTGGTCCAAGGCGAAGTTCGCCTGCTACCTGCACCCGCAGTCCGCCCACATCGCCCAGGGCGTGGACGCCACGGACAAGAAGGACGAGGGCGCCGGCGACCAGGGCATCATGTTCGGCTACGCCTGCGACGAGACGCCGGAGCTGATGCCGGCCACCCTGCAGTTCTCCCACAACATCCTGCGCAATCTCGCCGCGGCCCGCCATTCGGGCGAGTGCGCGGTGCTGGAGCCGGACGCCAAGAGCCAGGTCACCCTGCGCTACGAGGACGGCCGCCCCGTCGAGGTGCTGAAGGTCGTGGTCTCCACGCAGCACAAGAAGCGCATCGGCCTGCACTCGGCGACGCCGAAGCGCCTGCACGACGCGATCCGCCCCTACATCGAGGGCGTCTTCCCCGAAGGCCTGGTCACCAAGAAGACCAAGTGGCTGGTGAATCCCACCGGCCGCTTCGAGATCGGCGGGCCGGACGGCGATGCGGGCCTGACCGGCCGCAAGATCATCGTCGACACCTACGGCGGCGCCGCTCCGCACGGTGGCGGCGCGTTCTCGGGCAAGGACCCGACCAAGGTGGACCGCTCGGCGGCCTACGCCTGCCGCTACCTGGCGAAGAACGTGGTCGCCGCGGGCCTGGCCCGGAAGTGCACCATCCAGATCAGCTACGCCATCGGCGTGGCCGAGCCGCTGAGTTTCTACGTCGACCTGCACGACACCGGCGAGGTCGACCCGGCGAAGCTGGAGCTGGCGCTGCCGGAGATGATCGGCGGGGCCACGCCGCGGGCGATCCGCGAGCACCTGGGCCTGAACCGTCCGATCTACGCCCGCACCGCGGCCTACGGCCACTTCGGCCGCCAGCCGGACAACGAGGGCGGCTTCTCCTGGGAGCGGAACGACCTCGTGGACCAGCTGCGGGGCCTGGCCTGACGCCATGGGACTGAAGGCGTGGGCGCGGACGCTCAGGCGCGACGCCCACGCGCTCTGGCTCGCCGGCCGCGACCCGCGCACGCCCTGGTACGCCAAGGTGCTGGCGCTGGCGGTGGCGGGTTACGCCTTCTCGCCCATTGACCTGATCCCGGACTTCATCCCGGTGCTCGGCTACCTGGACGACCTGATCCTGGTGCCGATCGGGCTGTGGCTCGCGCTCAAGCTCGTCCCGGCGGCAGTGCTGGCGGAGCATCGCGCCACCGCCGACAAGTCGGCCGACAAGCCGGTCAGCAAGATGGCCGCGCTCTGCGTCGTCTGCGTCTGGCTGATCATCACCGGGGTTACGGCGATCGCCGTCCTGGGCTAGAGCCCGCGCCGATGTCCGAGCACCACCCGCCGCTCAGGTCCTACGGCCGGCTGAAGTCGCGCGCCATCAAGCCGCGGCAGGCCGCGCTGATGGAGACCCTGCTTCCGGCCATCCGAGCGCCGGGGGGGCCGTTCGATCCGCGCGCGCTGATGCCGGACGCCACGGAGGCGTGGCTGGAGATCGGCTTCGGCGGCGGGGAGCACATGGCCGCCCAGGCGGCGCGGCGGCCCGACGTCCTGGTGATCGGCGCCGAGCCCTTCCAGAACGGGGTGGCGAGCGCGCTGCGGCACATCGACGAGCAGGGGCTGCAGAACGTGCGCGTGCACGACGGCGACGTGCGCGAGCTGCTGGCCCGCATCCCCGACGCCAGTCTCGAGCGGGTCTTCATCCTCTTCCCCGATCCCTGGCCCAAGGCGCGCCACCACAAGCGCCGGCTGCTGCAGGCCGACCTGGCGGCCGAGCTGGCGCGGGTGCTGAAGCCCCGCGGGCGGCTGCGCTTCGCCAGCGACTGGTCGGACTACGTGGACTGGAGCCTGGAGCGGCTCGGCAAGGCGTTCCGCTGGACGGCGGAGCGGCCGGACGACTGGCGCATGCCGCCCGCAGACCACGTGACCACCCGCTACGAGGAGAAGCGCCTCGGCGACTGCGCGCCGGTGTTCCTGGACTTCATCCGCGACTAGTCGAGCGGCCCGGTCTGGATGCGGGTCTCGGGCGCGAGCTTCATCCAGACCTCCTCCAGCGCGGTGAGGAACCTCGCGTAGGACCACTGCCGGGCGGTTTCGTAGCCGGCCTCCAGCCGCCACTTCAGCGCCGGCCCCCCGGTGGCGACCAGGTCCGCGGCCTGCGCCAGCGCATCTGCGGCGGCGCCGCAGTCGTCCTCCGGGACCCAGAAGCCGTTGGCGGTGGTGGCGAACTCCTGGCCGCCGACACCGGTGAAACCGGCGACCACGCAGCCGCAGGCCATCGCCTCCAGCGGGGTGATGCCGATCGACTCCAGACGGCTAAGGCTGAGGAACAGGGTCGAGGACCTGAAGCCGTCCGCCATCTCCAGCTCGGTGGCGTTCTCCAGCACGGTCCAGGGCAGGCCCGCGTGGCGCGGGTGGAACCTGCGCAGGAAGGCGCGGATGGCGTTGGCCTCGATGGGGCGCTTGCGGGGCGCATAGGCGATCGCGTCGCGCTTGGCGCCGCCGGGCCGGAAGATCCGCTCGTCTGCGAAGCAGGGCGCCAACTCCACCTGCGTGCCCGGCCAGGCCCGGCGGATGGTGGCGGCCAGCCGCTGCCCGACCGCGATGAAGGGCGGCAGCCGCCCCTCCGGGAAGGTCTCCAGCGCCTCGTAGCTCAGGGCGGCGGAGAGGTAGATGCCTTGCGAGAACACGACCGCTTTGAGGCCCATCGACGGTATGCGGCGCAGGGAGTCGTGGGCGTCGTCGGGCAGCACTACGACGTCGTCGGAGCGGAAGTTGGAGTCCGTGAACCGGACCACGTTGTGCTCGAACCAGGTCGGCACCACGTTGTGCGGGCCGGTGCCGTAGTAGGCGTCGAAGCCCAGCCCGCGCAGCGCCTCCACATGGCGGATGATCATCTTCTGCCCGCCCTGCACGGAGCCGCGCGGGAAGGCGAAGTAGATCAGCCGCGCCACGGGTTCAGCCCTTGTAGCGCTCGATGGAGTCGCGGATCAGCTGGGCGGCCTCCTCGGGGTCGGCCCAGCGCACGATCTCGACGCTCTTGCCCTTCTCCAGGTCTTTGTAGTGCTTGAAGAAGTGGGCGATCTGCTCGACCAGGATCACCGGCAGCGAGCGCCACGAGTCGACGCCCATGTAGAACGGGTGGAGCTTGTCGACCGGCACGGCCAGGATCTTCTCGTCGCCACCCGCCTCGTCGCGCATGATCAGCGCGCCCACCGGCCGCGCCCGGATGATGGCGCCCGGCACCACGGGCGTGGGCCCCACCACGATGATGTCCATGGGGTCGCCGTCGTCGGCCAGGGTGTGGGGGATGAAGCCATAGTTGCCCGGATAGAACATCGCGGTGTGCAGGAAGCGGTCGACGAAGATCGCGCCGCTCTCCTTGTCCAGCTCGTACTTCACCGGCTCGCCGCCTTGCGGGATCTCGATGACGGCGTTGACGTCGTACGGCGGGTTCTCGCCGACGGGGATCTTGGAGAGGTCCATGGGAGCCTTCTGAAACACACAAGAGGTAAGTCGGCGCGCTCCCTGCACCATCGGCGTCCCTCAGGGAAGGCCGAAGCGACAGAACGGCGGAATCGCGCCGCGACTGGAAAGGGCTGACAACGCCCCTCGACCCGGCTATATTCCCTAGCAACATCGTCCGTTAGCGCTGTCATGGCGCCTACGAGCGGCGGGCTCCGGCCCGACCGCTTTTTTCTTTGCCGGAGACCAGGGCTCCCATGCGTGGGAAGACCGCCGAAGACCTGAGATTGCTGGAGCTGCTCGACCCCGTGGCCGAGGCGGCCGGGTACGAGATCGTGCGCCTGAGGCTGATGGGCGGCGAGCATGTCCGCCGCCTGCAGATCATGGCCGAGCGGGCCGTCGACGGGGACATGAACGTCGAGGACTGCGCGCGGCTGTCGCGGGCCATCTCCGAGGTGCTGGACGCCGCCGACCCGATCGCCGGCGAGTATACGCTGGAGGTCTCCTCCCCCGGCGTCGACCGGCCGCTGACCCGGCTGAAGGACTTCGAGACCTTCGAGGGCTACGAGGCCCGCGTCGAGCTCGACCGGCTGGCCGAAGGGCGCAAGCGCTTCAAGGGCCTGCTGGCCGGGATCGATGGCGACCAGGTGGCGATCGACCTGGAGGGCGAGGAAGAGACGGCTCTGATCCCGTTCGCCTGGATCAGCGACGCCAAGCTCGTGCTCACCGACGAACTGCTGAAGCGGGGCGCGGAAATCCGTGCGGCCCGCGTCCAATCCGACCAACCGACTTCCGAGTAAGAGGGAACCGCCCCCATGAGCCTGACCGGCATTTCCGCCAACCGGCTTGAACTCCTGCAGATCGCCGAGGCCGTCGCCCGCGAAAAGTCGATCGACAAGGAGATCGTCATCGAGGCGATCGAGGAGGCGATCCAGAAGGGCGCCCGCTCGCGCTACGGCGCCGAGCACGACATCCGGGTGAAGATCGACCCGAAGACCGGCGAGACGACGGTCAAGCGCGTGGTCACCGTGGTCGCCGACGACGCCACCTTCGGCCCGCCGGAAGGCGCCGAGCCGGTGGAGGGCGAGGAGCTCGTCGCCGAGGAGCCGGCCGGCATCATCCGCCTCTCCGACGCCAAGCGCACCGACAAGGACGCCTTCGTGGGCAAGACCTACGAGGAGGTGCTGCCGCCCTTCGAGTTCGGCCGGGTGCAGACCCAGATGGCCCGCCAGGTGGTGACCGGGAAGGTCCGCGAAGCCGAGCGCGAACGCCAGTACGAGGAGTTCAAGGACCGGGTCGGCGAGATCGTCAACGGCACCGTCAAGCGCGTCGAGTACGGCAACGTCGTCGTCGACCTGGGCCGCGGCGAAGGCATCATGCGCCGCGACCAGTCGATCCCGCGCGAGAACTTCAACATCGGCGACCGGATCCGCTGCTACATCTACGACGTGCGGCGCGAGACCAAGGGTCCGCAGATCCTGCTGTCGCGCGCACACGGTGGCTTCATGGCCAAGCTGTTCGCCCAGGAAGTGCCGGAGGTCTACGACGGGGTCATCGAGATCCGCGCCGTGGCGCGCGATCCGGGCAGCCGCGCAAAGATGGCGGTGATCTCCAACGACAGCTCGATCGATCCCGTCGGCGCCTGCGTCGGCATGCGCGGCAGCCGCGTGCAGGCGGTGGTGGCCGAGCTGCAGGGCGAGAAGATCGACATCATCCAGTGGAGCCAGGACGAGGCGACCTTCATCGTCAACGCCCTGGCGCCGGCGGAAGTCTCCAAGGTCGTCATGGACGAGGAGGACGAGCGGGTCGAAGTGGTGGTGCCGGACGAGCAGCTGTCGCTGGCCATCGGCCGCCGCGGCCAGAACGTCCGCCTCGCTTCCCAGCTGACCGGCTGGCAGATCGACATCATGACCGAGAGCCAGGAGAGCGAGCGCCGCCAGCGCGAGTTCGCCGAGCGCACCGCCCTCTTCCAGGAAGCCCTGGACGTGGACGAGGTCATCGCCCAGTTGCTGGTCACCGAAGGCTTCGCCAGCGTCGAGGACGTGGCCTACGTGGACGCCTCCGAGATCGCCGCCATCGAAGGCTTCGACGAGGACACCGCCGAAGAGATCCAGACCCGGGCGCGCGAGTACCTGGACAAGGAAGCGGCCGAATACGACGCCAAGCGCCGCGAGCTGGGTGTCGAGGACGGCGTGCTGGAGATCGAGGGCGTCACCCTGCCGATGGCCGTGGCCCTCGGCGAGGGCGGCATCAAGACGGTGGAGGACTTTGCGGGCCTGGTGCCCGACGACCTGCGCGGCTGGTTCGAGAACAAGAACGGCGAGCGGGTGCGCGAGAGCGGCATCCTCGAGGCCTTCGGCCTTGATCCGCAGGACGCCGAGACCCTGATCATGCGCGCCCGCGTGGCCATGGGCTGGGTCGAGGCGCCGGAAGAGGAGCCGGTCGAGGAGGCGGGCGACGAACCTGTCGGCGAGATCGAAGACACCGAAGCCTTCGCCGAGGCCGAAATGGCCGGCGAAGCCCGCGACGCTTAAGGTCCGGGACGGTGGCCGCCCATGGAACATCGAGCCCCCAGGACGGCCACCCTCGCTGAAGCCTCACGCGAGCGGCGTGACATCGTCACCGGCGAGGTCGTCGACGAGGCGCGCCTGATCCGCTTCGTCCCCGGCCCCGAGGGCGTGGTCGTGCCGGACCTGGCGCGCAAGCTGCCGGGCCGCGGCCTGTGGGTGGCGGCCGACCGCGCCTCCGTCGAGACAGCGGCGAAGAAGGGCCTGTTTTCGCGCGCCGCCAAGGCCAAGCTGTCGGCGCCGGCGGACCTGGCCGACCAAGTGGAAATCCTGCTGAAGCGCCGGCTTCTTTCGGCCCTGGGCCTTGCGCGCAAGGCCGGCGACCTTACCTCCGGGTTCGAGAAGGTCTCGTCCGCGGTCACCGGGGGCAAGGCCGCTTGGCTTATCGAGGCGTCGGACGGCGCCGCCGATGGCCGCCGAAAGCTCTGGGCGAAAGCCCGCAAGCAGTCTCCCCCTCCCGGCCTGTTCGGCGTGTTCTCCGCGTCCGAATTGGGTTTGGCCTTGGGGGGCGAGAATGTGATACACACCGCCTTCCTTGCGGGGCGAGCCGCCGATCGTTGGACGCAGGACGTCCACCGGTTGTCGGGCTTCTGTCCGCTCTTTCCTGAGAGTTGGCGCGAGGAAGCGGCGAACGGGGCCACCGCCCCGGGCGTCCATTCGACTATTGATGAGGGCCCATCCGGGGCCCGTGAGTAAAGCGAGCGCATGAGCGACGAGAACAACAACGGCCGCCCCTCCGCCCCCGGCGGACGCCCGCCCCTGACCCTGAAGCCCCGCGGGGGTGGATCGGTCAGCGCGGGTACGGTGAAGCAGAGCTTCAGCCACGGCCGTTCCAAGACGGTGGTCGTCGAGACCAAGCGGCCGCGTACGCACGCGGCCCCCGCCGGAAACCTGGCGGCCCCGTCGGCGCGTGAGAACCGGGTGTTCGACCCGAAGCCCGCCGCCGGCCCCGCGCCCGCGGCGCGCCAGCCCGCTGCGCCGTCCGACGGCCTGTCGGCCGAGGAGCGCGCCGCACGCCAACGCGCCATCGAGCTCGCCCGTCAGCAGCAGGCCAAGCAGGACGCCGAGCGCCGCGCCCGCGAAGAGCGCGCCCGCGCCGAGGCCGAGGCCGCCAAGGCCAAGGCCGCTCCGGCCCCGGAAGCTCCGGCCGCCCCTGCGGCTCCGGAAGCGCCGGCCGCTGCGGCTCCTGCGCCTGCGCCCGCCGCCGAGGCGCCCCAGGCGCCGGCTCCCCAGGCCGCGCCGCCCGCGCCACGCGCGCCGGCCGAGCGCGCGCAGCTGGGCAGCCAGACCCGCACCTATCAGCCGTCGCCCGACCGCCGCGACGACCGGCCGTCGACCACCACCTACCGTCCCGAGCGGCCGACCGGCCGCTTCGAGGGCGCCACGTTCAACCAGCGCGCGCCGCGCCGCGACGACGCTCGTCCCATGCGCGACGACCGTGGCCCGCGTCCGGGCGGCGATCGTCCGCCGCGCGACGACCGTGGCCCGCGTCCCGAGGGCGCCGGCGCCGGCACCGTCCGCTATTCGGCGCTCGCGCCGCGTCCCGCCGGTCCGCGTGACGGAGCCCGTCCGGGCGGTCCGCGTCCGCCGCGCATCGGCGCCGCCGCCCCGCCCGCGGCGCCCGAGATCCAGCGCGCCACCCGCCAGGCCCCGCGACCCGGCTCGGCCAACCTCGACCGCCGGCCGGACGAGGACGACCGTCGCCGCGACGCCGGCCCGGGCAAGGCCATCTCCCGCGCCAAGGGCGCGCCGCAGCGCCGCGAAGGCCGCCTGACGATCCAGACCGTGGCCGGCGACGGCGACGGCGCGGAGCGCATGCGCTCCCTGGCCTCGGTCCGCCGGGCCCGCGAACGCGAGCGTGAGAAGCGCAAGGGCGGCGCCACCGAGCAGGTCCGCGTGGCCCGTGAAGTGGTCATCCCCGACATCATCACGGTCAGCGAACTGGCCAACCGGATGGCCATCCGCGGCGTCGAGATCATCAAGTTCCTGATGCGTCAGGGCGTGATGCTGAAGATCAACGACGTCATCGACAACGACACCGCCGAGCTGGTGGCCACCGAGTTCGGCCACACCGTGAAGCGCGTCTCGGAAGCCGACGTCGAAGAAGGCTTCATCGGCGGCGAGGACCTGGACGATCACCTGGAGCCGCGGCCTCCGGTGGTCACCGTCATGGGCCACGTCGACCACGGCAAGACGAGCCTGCTCGACGCCCTGCGCTCCACCGACGTGGTGGCCGGCGAGCACGGCGGCATCACCCAGCACATCGGCGCCTATCAGGTCCGGCTCGAGAACGGCCAGCGCGTCACCTTCCTGGACACTCCGGGCCACGCCGCCTTCTCCGCCATGCGGATGCGCGGCGCGACGGTGACCGACATCGTGATCCTGGTGGTGGCCGCCGACGATGGCGTGATGCCCCAGACCATCGAGGCCATCAATCACGCCAAGGCCGCCGGCGCCCCGATCATCGTGGCGATCAACAAGATCGACAAGCCGGACGCCGATCCGACGCGGGTGATCAACGAGCTGCTGCAGCACGAGATCGTGGTGGAAAGCCTCGGCGGCGACACCCAGGTGGTCGAGGTCTCCGCGACGCAGAAGCTGGGTCTGGACGACCTGATCGAGAACATCCTGGTGCAGGCCGAGATCCTCGACCTGAAGGCCAACCCCGACCGCACCGCCGACGGCGTGGTCATCGAGGCCAAGCTGGACCGCGGCCGGGGCGCCGTCTCCACCGTCCTGGTGAAGCGCGGCACCCTGAAGCGCGGCGACATCGTGGTGGCCGGTGCGAGCTGGGGCCGGGTCCGCGCGCTGCTCAACGAACGCGGGGAGCAGGTCACCGACGCCGGTCCCTCGACGCCGGTGGAGATCCTCGGCCTGGACGGCACGCCCGACCCGGGCGAGCCCTTCGCGGTGGTGGAGAACGAGGCCCGGGCCCGCGAGCTCACGGAGTACCGCACCCGGGTGAAGCGCGAGAAGACCGGCGCGCCGGTCCAGGGCGCCTCGCTCGCCGACATGATGGCCAAGCTCGCCGACAAGAAGGTCAGCGAGCTGCCGGTGATCATCAAGGCCGACGTGCAGGGCTCGGCGGAAGCCATCGTGGGCTCGCTGGACAAGCTCGGCACTGACGAAGTCCGTGCTCGCATCATCCTGTCGGGCGCAGGCGCGATCAGCGAGAGCGACGTGATGCTGGCCAAGGGCGCTGGCTCGCCGATCCTCGGCTTCAACGTCCGCGCCTCGAAGCAGGCCCGCGACCTGGCCGAGCGCGAGGGCGTGGAGATCCGCTACTACGCGATCATCTACGACCTGATCGACGACATCAAAGGCGTGCTCTCGGGCATGCTGGCGCCGATCCAGCGCGAGACCTTCCTCGGCAACGCCGAGGTGCTGCAGGCCTTCGACATCACCAAGGTCGGCAAGGTCGCCGGCTGCCGCGTCACCGACGGGGTGGTCCGCAAGGGCGCCCGCGTCCGGATCGTCCGCCAGGACGTGGTGGTGCTCGAGCTCGGCACGCTGCAGACGCTCAAGCGCTTCAAGGACGAGGTCAACGAGGTCCAGTCCGGCCAGGAATGCGGCATGGCCTTCGCGGGCTTCCAGGACATCAAGGTCGGCGACGTGATCGAGTGCTTCACCCTCGAAGAGGTGAAGCGGACGCTCTAGGGCGACTGAGCCGATCGGAAATGCCTGAGCCCCGGAGCGACCCTCCGGGGCTCTTGCTATGTGGGTCGGTCCATCCGGTAGAGGCTGGAGAGGCCGCCGAAGCCCATGTCCTTGTCGCCCAGCCAGGTCATGCCGACCTTCTCCAGCACGCGCCGGGAGGCGAGGTTCCCCACGTCGGCGAAGCCGATCAGCGTCCGGTGCGGCGTCGTCGCGAAGAACCAGTCGACGATCCCTTGCGCCGCCTCGCTGGCCAGGCCCAGGCCCCAGGCGGCGCGGGCGAAGGAATAGCCGAGCTCGTAGGCGCTTTCCGGCTCCCACCAGGAGATCCCGGCGCGGCCGACGAAGGTCCCGTCGCGCAGGTGCGCCTTCCACTTGCTGACGCCCCGCGTCGCCTGGTCGGAGACATACTGGTCGAGCCGCTTCTGGATGGTCTCGCGGTCCCACATGCCGCCGATGTAGCGCTGCACCTCGGGGTCCGAGTGCAGGCTGGCCAGCAGGTCGAGGTCCTCGGCCGTGAACGGCGTGAACACCAGGCGCTCGGTTTCCAGGATGGGTTTCATACGGCCCCGCTTTCCGGTCGTGATGTAGCCGCGTTCATCGGCTACATCGAGGCATCGGAGGACCCTGCATGCGCGCCATCCTGATCGCCGTCCTGGCCCTGTTGCTCTCCGCCTGCGCCTCGGCCAAGCGTCTGGACGCGGCCAACGACGTCCACGCCCTGCTGCTGTCGATCCGCGACAATGACCAGGCGACCTTTGACCGGCACGTCGACCGCGGCGCGCTGAAGCAGGTGATCCAGGCCAAGCTCGAGACCGAGGCGGTGAAGGACAAACGGCTGAGCGGGATCGCGGCCGTTCTGGCGCCGTCCCTCGCCGAGTTCGCCGGCGAAGCGCTCGTCCAGCCGCGCACCTTCAAGATGGTCGCCGAGCAGTACGGCTATAACGAGCAGACCAAGATCCCGGGCCCCGTGGCCATTGCCAGCGCGCTGAAGACCCTGCCGGACGGCCGCGTCTGCGCGACGAAGACGAAGGACGGCCCCTGCGTGCTGATCTTCACCAATGTCGAAGGGACATGGAAGCTCTCCGGCTTCGAGGGCGATCTTTCCATGCTGCGCCTGAAGCTCTGATCGGCCTAAGCTCCGCCCGGGAACGGGAGGGCGCGATGAGCGGGCACGAGGCGGTTCTTTCGGCGTACGACAAGTTCCAGTTCACCGACGGGCCCTACACCCGCGACGTCTACCGCCGCGGCCAGGGTCCGGCAGTCATCATCATCCACGAGATCCCCGGGCTGCACCCGCTGGTCGTGCGGTTCGCCGACCGCGTCGCCGCCGCGGGCATGACCGTCTACTGCCCCAGCCTGTTCGGCACGCCGGGCAAGCCCGTTTCCAGGGGCTATGCCCTCCAGAGCATGTTCGGCGCGGTCTGCATCCGCCGCGAATTCCACGCGCTGGCGACCGACCATTCCAGCCCGATCTGCGACTGGCTGCGCGCGCTCGCCCGCTACGTCCATTCCGAGTGCGGCGGGCGCGGTGTCGGCGCGGTCGGAATGTGCTTCACCGGCGGCTTCGCCCTGGCGATGATGACGGAGCCAGTGGTCCGGGCGCCGGTGCTGTCCCAGCCCTCGCTGCCGGTCGGCCTGGGGGCCAGGCGGCGCGCCTCCATCGGGGTTTCGCCGAAGGAGATCGCTTGCGCGAAGAAGCGCTTCGAGGAGGAGGACCTGTCGATGATCGGGCTGCGCTTCCTTGGCGACGACTTCGTGCCGGACGAGCGCTTCGAGACCTACAGGCGCGAGTTCGGCGCCCGCTTCGAGCCCATCGAGATCCAGCCCAAGCACGCCGCCCCCGCGCCCATCCCGCCGCACTCCGTCCTGACCATCCACTTGGCGGAGGACGGCCCCACCAAGGAAGCCGAGCAGCGGGTCATCCAGTTCTTCCGGGAGCGCACCGGGGCCGCCTGACGCTGGACTTGGCGGAGCCGGGGCACTAGAAGCCCGCCCTTCCCCTGGCGTGGCGCGTCCGACCCGCGCCCCAGGCCGACAAGGCAAGACCATGAAGCGCCCCTCCCATCCCGGCCGCGGCCAGCCCGCCGGCCCCTCCCAGCGCCAGCTCCGCGCGGGCGAGCTGATGCGCCATTCGCTCGTCGAGATCCTGCGCGAGGAGGACATCACCGACCCTGCCCTCGAAGGCGTGTCGGTCACCGTCACCGAGGTGCGGATGAGCCCCGATTTGCGCCACGCCACGGTGTTCGTGGAGCCGCTCGGCGGCGGCCATGCGTCGGAGGTGGTGGCCGGCCTGAACCGCCACGCCAAGTTCCTGCGCGGCCGTCTCGGCCGCAGCATCGACATGAAATTCACGCCCGAACTGAAGTTCCTGCATGACGAGAGCTTCAACGAGGCGGCGCGGATGAGCCGGCTGTTCGACGATCCCAGGGTTCGCCAGGACCTGCACCCAGACGAGCCGTCGGCCGCCTGGAAGGACGAGGACTGATGGGCCGCCGCCGGAAGGGTGACGCGGTCTCGGGCTGGATCAATCTCGACAAGGGCTACGACCTCACCTCAACCCACGCGGTGAGCCGCATCCGCCGGCTGTTCAACGCCCAGAAGGCCGGCCACGCCGGCACCCTCGACCCGCTGGCAACCGGCATCCTGCCGATCGCGCTGGGCGAGGCGACCAAGACCGTCCCGTTCCTGATGGACGCCGACAAGGGCTACCGGTTCACCATCGCCTGGGGCCGCACCACGGCCACCTACGACCGCGAGGGCGCGACTATCGCGAGCTCGGACGCCCGGCCTAGACCGGCGGAGGTGGAGGTGGTGCTGCCCCGGTTCGTCGGCCAGATCGAGCAGGTCCCGCCCGCCTACTCCGCCATCAAGGTTGACGGCGAGCGGGCTTATGACCTCGCCCGCGCCGGAGAGACGGTAGAGCTGAAGGCCCGGCAGGTGGTGATCCATGCCGCCAGGGTCGCCGAAGCGCCCGATCCGGACCACGTCACCCTCGAAATCGAGTGCGGCAAGGGCACATACGTGCGCGCCCTGGTCCGCGACATCGCAGACGCGCTCGGCGCCTGCGGCCACGTCAGCGAGCTACGCCGGACACGAGTCGGCCGGTTTGGGCAAGAATCTGCGGTGACGCTGGAATTGCTTGAGGATTTAGGGCATAAGGCCCGACTTCTGGAGGCCCTGCTTCCGGTCGAGACCGCGCTGGACGACATCCCGGCGCTGGCCGTGACCGACGAAGACGCCTTCAGATTGAAGCAGGGACGGTCGATCGTTCTCGTTCCCCGACAGGTGGAAGCGGTGAAGGCCAGGCTCAAGCCGGGCTCGCGCACCGTTTCAGCCATGGCGGGCGGGTCGGTCGTCGCTCTCTGCGAGATGCGCGCGGGTCGGCTCGAACCCTCGCGGGTCTTCCATCTCGAAAAGAGCGGAGAACAACCCGATGTCGATTACGGCCGAACGCAAGGCTGAAGTGATCAAGACCCATGCCCGCGGCGAAGCGGACACGGGCAGCGCTGAAGTCCAGGTGGCGATCATGTCCGAACGGATTTCCAACCTGACCGAGCACTTCAAGACGCATAAGAAGGACAACCACTCGCGCCGCGGGCTGCTCAAGCTCGTGTCCGCGCGCCGGTCGCTCCTCGACCACCTGAAGCGGACCGACGAGGCCCGCTACCAGAAGCTCATCGAGACCCTCGGCCTGCGCCGGTAGGGGCTCACGCCAAGTTTCCCGACCGCCCGGTTGAAGACGCCGGGCGGTCGGCTTCAGGTTCTTACGCCGCTCCTCCGCAAACAGGCCGGGGGACCAGATGCGGCGCCCGAGGGTCCTCAAGGACGCCTCACACACGCCGAGGGTTCACTTAGGAAATCCTCACCCCGCCTGTTCATCTGGAGAGGATTTCGGAAGAGCCGATCCCCTGTCCGCCCCCGGCGGGAATACGCCCCCGGGACGAGAAAGAAGCGAAAATGTTCGACATCAAAAGAAAGACCATCGAGTGGGGCGGCAAGACGCTCACGCTCGAAACCGGCCGCATGGCCCGTCAAGCCGACGGCGCGGTCCTGGCCACCTACGGAGAGACGATGGTGCTGGCCACCGCGGTGTTCGCGAAGAGCGCGAAGCCCGGCCAGGACTTCTTCCCCCTGACGGTCAACTACCAGGAGAAGTTCTACGCCGCGGGCAAGATCCCGGGCTCCTTCCCCCGCCGTGAGGGCGCGCCTTCGCAGAAGGAGACGCTGACCTCGCGCCTGATCGACCGTCCGATCCGGCCGCTGTTCGTCAAGGGCTTCAAGAACGAAGTGCAGGTCGTCACGACCGTGCTCGCCCACGACCTGGAGAACGATCCGGACATCGTCGCCCTGGTGGCGGCTTCCGCCGCCCTGGTGATCTCCGGCGCCCCCTTCATGGGTCCGATCGGCGCCGCGCGCGTCGGCTTCGTCGACGGCGAGTACATCCTCAACCCGACGCTGGACCAGATGAAGGACAGCCGGATGGACCTGGTGGTCGCCGGCACCGGCGAAGCGGTGATGATGGTGGAGTCCGAAATCCAGGAGCTCTCCGAAGAGCAGGTCCTGGGCGGCGTCACCTTCGCCCACAAGGGCATGCAGCCCGTCATCGACGCGATCATCGAGCTGGCCGAGCACTCCGCCAAGGAGCCGTTCGACTTCCAGCCCGATGACACCGACGCCCTGAAGGCCCAGGTGAAGACCCTGATCGGGGAGGATCTGCGCGCCGCCTACGGCATCATGAAGAAGTCCGACCGCCACGCCGCCATCTCCGCGGCGAAGGATCGGGCGATGCACCAGTTCTCCAAGTCGGAGATGAACCCGGAAGGCGTCGATCCCAACAAGCTGGGTTCGGTGTTCAAGGAGCTCGAGGCCGACATCGTCCGCCGCGCGATCCTGGAGACCGGCACCCGCATCGACGGACGCAAGGTCGACCAGGTCCGCCCAATCGTCTCGGAAGTGGGCGTGCTCCCGCGGGCCCACGGCTCGGCGCTGTTCACCCGCGGCGAGACCCAGTCCCTGGTGGTCGCCACCCTGGGCACCGGCGACGACGAGCAGCTGATCGATGCCCTCGAGGGCAAGTACTACGAGAAGTTCATGCTGCACTATAACTTCCCGCCGTTCTCGGTCGGGGAGACGGGCCGCATGGGCGCGCCGGGCCGCCGCGAAGTCGGCCACGGCAAGCTCGCCTGGCGGGCCATCCGTCCGATGCTGCCGCCCTACGAGGAGTTCCCCTACACGATCCGCCTGGTCTCGGAGATCTTCGAGTCCAACGGTTCCTCGTCGATGGCCTCGGTCTGCGGCGCTTCGCTGGCGCTGATGGATGCGGGCGTGCCCCTGAAGAAGCCGGTCTCTGGCATCGCCATGGGCCTGATCCTGGAGAGCGACGGCTTCGCCGTCCTGTCCGACATCCTCGGCGACGAGGACCACCTGGGCGACATGGACTTCAAGGTCGCCGGCACCGCTGACGGGATCACCTCCCTGCAGATGGACATCAAGATCGCCGGCATCACCGAGGAGATCATGAAGAAGGCCCTCGAGCAGGCGAAGGGCGGCCGCGACCACATCCTCGGCGAGATGAACAAGGCCATGGAGGCGCCGCGCGCCGAACTGGGCGAGTTCGCGCCGAAGATCGAGACCATCAAGATCGCGGTCGACAAGATCCGCGAAGTGATCGGCTCTGGCGGCAAGGTGATCCGCGAGATCGTCGCCGAGACCGGAGCCAAGGTCGACATCGGCGAAGACGGCACGATCAAGATCGCGGCCGCCGAGCAGTCGAAGATCGACGCGGCGAAGGAGTGGATCAAGTCGATCGCTTCCGAGCCGGAAGTCGGCCAGATCTACACGGGTAAGGTCGTGAAGATCGTCGACTTCGGCGCCTTCGTGAACTTCTTCGGCGCCAAGGACGGCCTGGTCCACGTCTCGCAGATCTCGAACGAGCGCGTGGCCAAGGTCTCCGACGTGCTGCAGGAAGGCCAGCAGGTGAAGGTGAAGCTTCTCGGCTTCGACGACCGCGGCAAGACCCGCCTGTCCATGAAGATCGTGGACCAGGAGACGGGCGAGGACCTGTCGGCCAAGCAAGGCCAACCGGAGACGGCGGACGCCTGAGCGTCCCTAGTCACCGACTGACATGACGAGGGCGGCTGCAGCGATGCAGCCGCCCTTTTCTTTTCCCTGCCCTCCAGGGGAGAGAAAGGCGCATACGAAAAGGCCCGCCTTTCGGCGGGCCTCTCAGCAAGCTCTCCCCGAAAACTGTTGCTAGCCGCGCAGCTTGCGCAGCAGGACGTCCACGTCGCGGGCGATGCCGGCGTCCTCCGCCTTCAGGCTCTCGATGCGGCGTACGGCGTGCAGGACGGTGGTGTGGTCGCGCCCCCCGAAGCGGCGGCCGATGTCGGGCAGCGACCGGGTGGTGATCTGCTTGGCGAGCCACATGGCCACCTGCCGCGGACGCGCCACGGCGCGGGCACGGCGTTCGCTGATCAGGTCTGCCTGCTTGAGGTTGTAGTGCTCGGCGACGGTCTTCTGGATCATGTCCACCGTCACCTTGCGCTCGTTGCACGACAGGTGCGGGCGCAGGATCGATTGGGCCTCGTCGAGGCTGAGGCGGGCGAGGTCCGAGCCCACGCGGGCGACGAGCGTGTTCAGGGCGCCCTCCAGTTCGCGGACGCTGTCGGTGAAGCGGTCGGCGAGGAATTGCATGACTTCGGTGCGCGCGGCCGGCAGGAAGCGGCCCTGCGAGGCCAGGGTCTGCAGCTTGCGCTCGAGGATGCCCATGCGCAGCGAGCGGTCGGCCGGCTCGATGCCGCAGACCAAGCCGGCCTGCAGGTGTGAGCGCAGGCGCGGCTCCATCTCCGACAGCTCGTTGGGGGAGCGATCGGCGGTCATCACCACCCGACGGCCATCCTCGACCAGCGCGATCAGGGTGTGGAACAGCTCTTCCTGGGTGGTGGGCTTGCCGGCGACGAAGTGCACGTCGTCGATCAGCAGCAGGTCGGCGTTGCGCAGCTCGTCCTTGAACGCCTGGGTCTGCCGGTCCTGCAGCGCCTTCACGAAGGTCGTCGTGAAGCGCTCGGCGGTCAGGTAGACGACGCGCTTGGTGGGCTCGGCCTTCATGGCTTCCCAGGCGAGCGCGTTCAGCAGGTGCGTCTTGCCGTGCCCGTAGGGCCCGTGGAAGACGACCGGGTTGAAGTGCCCGTCGGCCCAGGAGGCCACGCGGCGGGCCACGGCGAAGGCGAACTCGTTGGCCGGGCCGGAGACGAAGGTCTCGAACGAGAAGCGCTCCTGCAGCCCCTGCAGCCGGCCCTGGCGGGCGGCCACGGGCGCAGCTTCGGCCTCGACTTCGAAGACTTCGGGGACGGCGACGGCGACAGCGGCAGACGTGCGGGCGACGGCGGCGACCGGCGCCATCACCGGCGCGGCGGCGGCCACGGAATCCAGTTCCATGCGCGACTTCAGGTCGAGCCTGCGGCCCAGCGGATCGTTCTGCGCCCAGAGCTCGCCGATACGGCGCCAGGCGTGGCGGCGGATCCAGTCGCGCGCCACGCCGGTCGCGGCCACAACGCACACCTCGTCGCCGGTTTCGCGCAGCGACGCCTGGCCCAGCCAGGACCCGAAGGTCGCGTCGCCAAGTTCGCGCTTGAGAACCTGGCAAGTCTTCGACCAGACGGCGCCCGCCGGTGACTCTGCCATAGCTCCCGCAACCCCCCCGCTCATCATCTCTCGTCTGCCCCGCCCTCTCGGTCGCAACCCCGCGCTGCGCCCGGCCTTTTCTCAACACGCACAAGCGCTTCCGGCGAATGCAGCTATGCTCCGCCGGCGTCTCGATGACTTCGAGATCAGTTGGAAGACGCCTGTAAGACCACTGAGACTAGTCGCGGGCGGGGGCCGGTCAACGGGGATTTTGGGCGCGCGCCGCGCTTATTTTTGTTGACTCGTTCGGACCCCTTGAGCGGCTTGGGAAACCTGCGTTTCGGGGCCCGAAATTGTGAAGATTGGTCGCAGGAGTCGCACCTACGGCGAAGCTCCAAAGCATAAAAAAACAGCGCCCAAGCGGGCGCTGCCTTTTTCGAAATCCCGGTCGGATCGGTGGGGTATGAGACCCCTGAAAATCCGTGGCTCAGGCGCTCAGCTTCTTCAGCTGCGCAGCCAGGCGCGAGACCTTCCGCGAGCCGGTGTTCTTGTGCACCACGCCCTTGGTCACGGCCCGCATCAGCTCGGATTGGGCCTTCACGAAGGCGTCCTTGGCGACGGCTGCGTCACCGGAGGCCACGGCCTCCTCGAACTTGCGCAGGTAGGTGCGCACGCGCGAGCGGCGGGCGGTGTTGACTTCGGTGCGGCGGGCGATCTTGCGGACCGCCTTCTTGGCGCCGGGCGTATTGGCCATTGGGTCGATGCTCTCAAAACGTATCGCGCCCGGCGGCGGCCGGGCGGGAAAATGGAGGCGCGGATATACTCAAGTGAGGTCGCGCGGTCAATGCCGCGACGCGGTTAACTGTGGTCACGTCTCGGGCGCTCCCGTGAAGCTGCGCCAGGCCGGATGCGCCGCCACGAGGTCGGCCATCCGCTGATAGCCCGCGGCGCCGGGATGCCCGCCATCGCCGGCCTCGGCGTCCCTGGCCCACAGGCCGTCTGCGGCCAGGGGCCGGAAGACGTCAATGAAGGGCGCCTGCAGCCGCCCGCAGAGCGCCTTCAGGTGCTCGTTCAACGCCTCCAGCCGCGCCGCCGCGCCCGGCTCGGGCATCGGCGGCGGACCCACCATCAGCACCGGCGCCGTCCGGGCCGCTTCGCTCAGGATGGCGCGGGCGTGGAGAAGCGACTGGGCGGCGGCGAGGCGGGGCGCTCCGCCGTCGCTCGAGCAGTCGTTGGCGCCGAACGAGAACACCAGCCGCACCGGCTCGTGCGACACCAGCCTCGGCTTCGCCTCCGCCCGCCATCGCGCGGCGATGTCGGCGCTGGTCTCGGCGCGGACGCCCAGATTGTAGAGTGTGACCTCCGGCCGCCCCGCCAGCGCGCGTCCGATCCAGCCCAGCCGGTCGGGATCGCCCTGACCCAGGACGAAACTGTCGCCGAAGGCCAGCAGCCGCATGCGCTCTAGCGCCCGGTGAAGTTGGGCTTCCGCTTCTCGACGAAGGCGGCCATGCCTTCCTTCTGGTCCTCGAAGGCGAACAGCGAGTGGAACAGCCGCCGCTCCAGCGCCACCCCGGTGGTCAGCGTGGTCTCGTAGGCCGCGTCCACCAGCTCCTTCGCCATCGCGACGGCAAGCGGCGACTGGGCCGCGATCTTGGCGGCGGCGGCCAACGCCTCGTCCATCAGCTTGTCGGCGGCCACGACGCGGGAGACGAGGCCGGCGCGCTCGGCCTCGGCGGCGTCCATCATCCTGGCGGTCAGGATCATGTCCATGGCTTTGGACTTGCCGACGAAGCGGGTGAGCCGCTGGGTGCCGCCGATGCCTGGCACTACGCCAAGGTTGATCTCCGGCTGGCCGAACTTCGCGGTCTCGGACGCAATGACGAAGTCGCACAGCATGGCGAGCTCGCAGCCGCCGCCCAGGGCGTAGCCGGACACCGCCGCAATGATCGGCTTGCGGAACTGCTCCACCTTGCGCGCCGCGGCGGTGAAGAAGTCGAGGCTGAACATCTGGGCGTAGCTCTTGTCCGACATCTCCTTGATGTCGGCGCCGGCCGCGAACGCGCGGTCCGAGCCGGTCAGCACCAGGCAGCGCACGCCGTCGTCGGCGGTCGCGGCGTCCAGCGCCTGCGACAGCTCGCCGAGCAGGGTGCTGTTGAGCGCGTTCAGCGCCTCGGGCCGGTTGAGCCGGATCAGCATCACGCCATCGCTGGGCGTCTCGACGATCAGGGTCTCGTAGCTCATCGCGCTCCTCCGAATTCCGCGGCCAAGCGCTTAAGGCCCCTTCACCGAATAGCCAAGCGCGCGCAGCCGCGCGGGCAGTCCGTCACGGCCGATCAAGTGGCCCATGCCGACGACCACAACGGTGCGGCCGCGGCCCTTCAGCCGCTGGTCGAGGGTGGCCGTCCAGCGAGCGTTGCGGTCGGTGACGAGGCGCTTGAACTGGGCCGGGGCGAGGCGGCGCTCGGGATCGATGGCGTTGCGCTGCAGCCACCTCAGGTCGCCCTTCATCCAGGCCTGCAGCATGCGCTCGAAGTCCTTGGACTGCGGCTTCAGCGACTTCAGTGTCGCTCGCAGCGAGGCGAGTTGTTCGTCGAGCGGTGCGCCCGCGAGGATGGCGATGTGCTCGGCGCTCGTGGCGAAGACCTGGCGCTTCGCCTGCGGGGGGGCCGCGGCGTCGACAGCGTCTTCGACGCCATAGGCCGTGGAGGCCTTGCTGTCCCGCGCCAGCACCTCCTGCACGATGAAGGCCTCCGCCAACCAGGGCTTCAGGCCGTCCAGCAGCGCCATGTCCAGATCGTACGCCGCCGCCACCCGCTTCAGGCGCGCCGCGTCTCGCCTGGAAAGCAGCTGGCTGAGCGACAGGCCGCGATCCGCCCGGCCGAGCCTGATCGCGAGGTCCGACATCTCGCGGTCTGCGGCTGAGCCGACGGTTGTCTCGAACCAGACGTCGTCCGCCGTCTTGAGCGCCGCCGCCAGCTCGGCCGGCATCCAGTCGACGCCTGGCGGCAGGATGTGCACCGAGCCGAACAGCACCATCTCGGAATCGCCGTCCGAGACGACCCAGACCGGCGGCTTGGCCTGTGCGGGGCTCGCCAGGAGGAGGAGCGCCGCAATGCCGGCGAGGAGTCCGTTCATCGCTGGCAGACAGGACAGTGGAAGGTGGAGCGGCCGGCCTGCACCCGCCGCGCGATCACCCCCGTGCAGCCCTCGTTCGGGCAGGGCCGGCCCTCGCGGTCGTAGACGCGGAAGCGGTGCTGGAAGTAGCCGAGCGCGCCGTCCGCCTGGGCGTAATCGCGAAGGGTCGAGCCGCCGGCGGCGATCGCCTCGCCCAGCACCTCGCGCACGGCGAGGGCGAGCTTTTGGAGCCGTGGCGCGGAGATGCGGCCGGCCGGCTTGAACGGCGAAATGCGCGACCGGTGCAGCGCCTCGCAGACATAGATGTTGCCGAGGCCGGCCACGATGCGCTGGTCCAGCAATAGGGTCTTCGGCCCCTGCTTGCGGTCGGCGAAAGCGGCCTTCAGGTGCGCGGCGCCGAAGGCGTCTGACAGGGGCTCGGGCCCGAGCCCGGCGAACCACGGGTGCAGGTGCATCGTCGCGGTGTTGACCAGCGCCATGTAGCCGAACCGGCGGGGGTCGTAATAGGTCACCCGCACGCCGGCGTCGGTCTCGAAGACGATGTGCGCGTGCTTGGGGTCGGGGTCCGGCGCGTAGTGGAACTGCCCCGGGCGCACGGCGCCCTCCGGCCGCGCGATCTCGAAGCGGCCGCTCATTCCGAGGTGCATCACCAGGGTGTCCTCGCGGTCCAGCCTGGCCAGCAGGTACTTGGCGCGCCGCTCCAGCTTCTGGATCGTGGCGCCGGTCAGCACCTGGACGAAGTTCTCCGGCAGCGGGAAGCGCAGGTCCGGCCGGCGGGCCTCGACGCGGGCGAGCCTGCGCCCCTCCAGCACGGGCGCCAGGCCCCCGCGCACCGTCTCGACCTCGGGCAGTTCGGGCATGGCGAACGCTTGGCATGGGGAGGATGGCGCGCCAAGGGGCGGGAGGCTAAGAGGTTCGCCCATGACGGAACGCGCCGCCACCTTCGGCTTCCAGGACGTCGACCCGCAGGCCAAGGCCGGCCTGGTGCGGGGCGTCTTCGACCGCGTGGCCAAGCGCTACGATCTTATGAACGACTTGATGAGCGGGGGCGTGCACCGGCTCTGGAAGGACGCCACCGCCGCGCGCCTCAATCCGCAGCCGGGCGAGACGATCGTCGACTGCGCGGGCGGCACCGGCGACATGGCGCGGCGGTTCTCGCGGATGGCGCGACGCGTCCAGGCGCGCCGTGGCGGGGACGACGCCAAGGTCATCGTCGTGGACTACAACGCCGAGATGATTGCCGCCGGCCGCGAGAAGGGCTCCGAGCCGGAGATGGCCTGGGCGGTCGGGGACGCCCAGAAGCTGCCGCTGCCGGACGCCTGCGTCGACGCCTATGTGATCGCCTTCGGCATCCGCAATGTCACCGACATCTCTGCCGCGCTGCGCGAGGCGCGGCGCGTGCTGCGGCCGGGCGGACGCTTCCTCTGCCTGGAGTTCTCACGGCCGATCACCGAGGCGCTGCAGAAGGCCTACGACGCCTATTCCTTCAAGGTGATCCCGGAGATCGGCGAGCGCGTCGCCGGCGACCGCGAGGCCTATCAGTACCTGGTGGAGAGCATCCGCCGCTTCCCCGACCAGAAGCGGTTTGCAGCCATGATCGCCGATGCGGGTTTCGCCTGCGTGGACGTCACCAACTTCACGGGCGGGGTGGCCGCGCTGCATACGGCGCGAGCGATCTGAGGCATGAGCGGGCGCCGATCTTGAGCGGTCCGGGGGCCTTCGGCCGGCTGATCGGCGCGGCCTGGATGCTGGTGCGCAACGACGCGCTCCTGCCGCACGAACTCGATCCGCTCTACTCGTCAGGCACGCGCACGCTCGGCAAGGTGCTGCGGATCTTCGCGGGCTCCCGCGCGCGGCTCGGTCGGCCGGGCGAGCGGCTGGCCCGCTCGCTGGAGCGGCTGGGGCCGGTGGCCATCAAGCTCGGCCAGCTGCTCTCCACCCGCGCCGACCTGTTCGGCCGCCAGTTCGCCGAGGACCTCTCGCGCCTGAAGGACCGGCTGGAGCCGTTCCCCATCGAGGTCGCCCGCGCTGAAGTCGAGTACCAGCTCGGCCGGCCCATCGAGAGCCTGTTCAAGGTGTTCGGCGAGCCGGTGGCCGCCGCCTCCCTCGCCCAGGCGCACGAGGCCGTCCTGTTCGACGGCCGGCACGTCGCGGTGAAGGTGCTGCGGCCGGCCATCGCCCGTCGCGTCGCCGACGATTCCGAGGTGCTGGCGCTCGCCGCCCGGCTGATCGACCGCTGGGTGCCGCCCGCGCGGCGGCTGGAGCCGCGCGGCTTCGCCTCGACCGTGATCCGCGCCACCGAGCTGGAGCTGGACCTGCGCTTGGAGGCGGCCGGCGCCGACGAGCTGTGCGAGGTGATGGCCAAGGACGGCTACATGCGCGCCCCACCGGTGATCTGGGAGGGGGTCGGCAAGCGGGTGCTGACCATGGAGTGGGCGCGCGGCATGCCGCTCTCCGAGGACCAGGCGCTGCTGCAGGAGGGCCTCGACCGCAAGCAGCTGGCGGACAACCTGATCCGCGCCTTCCTGGCCCAGGCCCTGGACCACGGCGTCTTCCACGCCGACCTGCACGAGGGGAACCTGTTCGTGGCCGCGCCGGCGGAGATCACCGCCGTCGACTTCGGGATCATCGGGCGCCTGGGCGCGCCCGAGCGGCGCTATCTGGCCCGCATCCTGTGGGGCTTCCTGCAGCGCGACTACGACCAGGTCGCCCGCGTGCACTTCGACGCCGGCTATGTGCCGGCCAATCACGACGTGGCCGCCTTCGCGCAGGCGCTGCGGGCGGTGGGGGAGCCGGTGTTCGGCCGCGCCGCCAGCGAGGTGCCGATGAGCCGGGTGCTGACCCAGCTGTTCGAGATCACCGCCCTCTTCGACATGCGACTGCGGCCGGAGCTCGTCCTGCTGCAGAAGACCATGATGACCGTCGAGGGCGTGGCCCGCCGCATCGACCCCGATCACGACATCTGGGCCGCGTCCGACCCGGTGGTGCGCCGCTGGATGGCGCGCGAGCTGTCGCCCGTCACCCGCATCCAGCGCCTGGCCGGGGAAGCCGAGCTCGCCATCCGCAACCTGGCGCGCCTGGCCGAGAACCCGCCCATGCCGACCGCCTCGGTGACCGTAGTCGAGGAGCGGCACGAGGGCTCCCGCTGGTTCTGGTTCACCCTGGGCGTGGTGGTCTCCGCCGCCGCCTTCGCGGCGGGCGCCTACTTCCTCTAGTCGTCGAGCCTGACTCGCGAGAACCACTCGGCCTGCGAGATCTCCTCGGCGTTGTCCTTGCCGTACATGGTGATCTGGCCGCCCCGGATGACCATGGTCTTGCCGATGGTCGGCATCTCCGCGATCTCGGTCGCGGTCCGCTCGCCGCCAGTCAGATAAACAAGGTCGCCCGGCCCGACGGCCTTCAGCGAGTGCACGACTCCGTCGGTGGGAAAGCCCACGAAGTCGCCGGGCCCGACCGGATGGACCACGCCATCGAGTGTCACCTCGCCCGCGCCCTCCAGGATAAAGACAAACTCCTCCTGCAGCGCGTGCGCATGCGGGATGAAGCTCTCCTTGCCCGGCGGGATGCGGATCAGGCTCACGCCCACCCGTTGCAGTCCGGTCTTGTCGCCGAGCGGCGCGAGCCGCATCTCCGAGGCGGCGTTGAACGGATGCCGGCCGCGGAAGACCTGCGCCCAGTCCAGCGCCGCCGTGCGCACGATGTGGGGATCGTCCGCCACTAGGCGTCGTCTTCGTTGCGGGGGCGGCTGCGGCGGGCGGTCTGGCGCGCGACGCTGTCCTTCTGCTTCTGCCAGTAGGCGGCGCCCTCGTCCGGCTTGAACATGGTGCGTGGCGCTCCGTCCTTGTTCGCGACGGCGAAGACGTTGGCCTTCGGGTCGTAGAACAGCATGTCGCCGTTGGCGCGCGTGAGCGTCTGGGTGCCGGCCGGCGGATGTTCGACGAAGGCGTGGGCCTTGCGCACGTACTGGTCCAGGTTCTTGGCCCCGAAGTCAGCCCCGTTGCGCTCGAAGGCGCTCCGGGCCCGCTCCTCGGCCGAAGCGCGCCGGCTCGCGGCCCAGATCGGCTTGCCGTCGACCAGTTTCACGGGGTCCGTCCGGTGATCGGTCTGCGTCGAGCGCGAGCCCTTGGCGGCTGGAGCGGCGGCGTCCGCCGTCGCCATCTGCGTGCCCGCCGCCTGGGGGGCGACCGCTGAAGGTCCGTTGTCACAGGCGCCCAGCAGGGCCAGCGCCGCCGTCGTTCCCAGCGCAATGGTGAGCGCCGTCCGTATCCCAGCCATCCTCTGTTCTCCTTGTAAGGTGGAGCTGGAACAAAGAAAGAACACAGGTCCGCGGGTTTGTCGAGTCCCCTCCCATGGCCTAAATCGAAGCCCTCACGCGGCGGGGCTCAGGGCTTGGACCAGAAGCGGATTCTGCTGATCGTCGGCGGCGGCATCGCCGCCTACAAGGCGCTCGAGCTCACCCGTCTGCTGCGCAAGGCCGGCGTCGGCGTGCGCCCGATCCTCACCGCCGCGGGCGCCCAGTTCGTCACCCCGCTGTCCCTCTCAGCCCTGGCCGAGGACAGGGTCTATTCCGACCTCTTCTCGCTGACGGACGAGGCGGAGATGGGCCACATCGAGCTCTCCCGCTCCGCGGACCTCGCGGTGGTCGCCCCCACAACCGCGGACCTGATGGCGAAGCTGGCCCACGGCCACGCCAGCGATCTCGCTTCCACGACCCTGCTCGCTACCGACAAGCCGGTGCTGATGGCCCCGGCGATGAACGTGCGGATGTGGGAGCACCCGGCCACCCAGCGGAACCTCGACCAGTTGAGGCGCGACGGGGTCCGCTTCGTTGGCCCCGAGGAAGGCGCCATGGCTTGCGGCGAGTACGGCCAAGGGCGCATGGCCGAGCCGCAAGCAATCTTCGACGCTATCATGCCGCTGCTCGGCGGCGCCGCGCGGCCGCTCGCCGGCAAGCGCGTCATCGTCACCGCCGGCCCGACCGCCGAGCCGATTGATCCGGTGCGGCTGCTGACCAACCGCTCGTCAGGCAAGCAGGGCTACGCCATCGCCAGCGCGCTCGCCGGCCTGGGCGCCGACGTCACCCTGGTCAGCGGACCGACCGCGCTTCCCGCCCCGGCCGGGGTCAGGCGCGTGCCGGTGGAGACCGCGCGCGAGATGCTGGCGGCCTGCGAGGCGGCCCTGCCCGCCGACATCGCCGTCTGCGTGGCCGCGGTCGCGGACTGGCGGCCGGAAAGCGCCGGCACCGGCAAGATGAAGAAGGGATCTGGCGGTCCGCCGCAGCTGACCCTCGTCGAGAACCCCGACATCCTGGCGACGCTCTCCAAGGACAGTCGCCGCCCGCGACTGGTGGTCGGCTTCGCGGCGGAGACCGACGACGTGGAGGCCCACGCGGCCGCCAAGCTCGAGAAGAAGGGCTGCGACTGGATCGTCGCCAACGACGTCAGCGTCGAAGGCACGATGGGCGGCGACGAGAACGCCATCGCCATCGTCACGCGCGGCGGAATCGAGCGATGGGAGCGCATGGCCAAGGGCGAGGTGGCCCGCAGGCTCGCCCAGCGCATCGCCGAGGAGCTCAAGTGATCCCGCCCATTCCCATCAAGCGCCTGCCGCACGCCGAGGGGCTGCCGCTACCGGCCTACGAGACGGCCCAGGCCGCCGGCATGGACCTGCGCGCCGCTGTGGCCGACGACGAGCCTCTGGTCCTCAAGCCGGGCGCGCGCTTCCCGGTGCCGACGGGCCTTGCCATGGCGATCCCGGCGGGCTTCGAGGGCCAGGTGAGGCCGCGCTCCGGTCTGGCGGCCAAGCAGGGGGTCACCTGCCTGAACACGCCCGGCACCATTGACGCCGATTACCGCGGCGAGGTGAAGGTCATCCTGATCAACCTCGGCGCCGAGGACGTCACCATCCGCCGCGGCGACCGCATCGCCCAGCTGCTGATCACGCCCGTCGAGCAGGCGCAGTGGACCGAGGTGGACGACCTCGACGAGACCGCCCGCGGCGCCGGCGGCTTCGGCTCGACAGGCGGCCGGTGAGCGAGCCGCCGCCGCCCGCGAAGAAGCGCCTGCCGATCCGCTGGCTGGCGCTGTCCGAGATCGTGGCGGTGGCGGCGGTGGTGATCGCCGCCCTCGGCTACTGGGACAGCCACCGGGAGCGCGGGCAGGAGGCCCGTGAGAAAGCTGCCGCCGCCCGCGAGCGGCAGGCCGAGCAGCGCGCCGCCCAGGCCAGGCAGGCCTTCCTTCTGAAGGGCACGGTGGAAGGCTCCGGCGAGCGCATCCGCCTGGAGCCCGTGAACGAGGGCCAGGTGATCCAGACCCAGACGGTGATCTTCCCCACGCCCGTGCGCGACGACGAGGTGGAGACCACCGGCAATCCACGGGTCGAGCGCCGCTGGTTCGACGCTGGGCTCAAGAAGGCCCGCCGCAAGGGCGCTGAGACCGGCCGCATGCCCGTTGGTGTCGTCACGACCTACATCCAGGACGGCCAGACGCGCTCCGACCACGCCATTTACATGCTGGGCTACAGCCTGGAGGACCGCATGCTGCGCGGGGACGAGGTGAAGCTCGACGGCCTGTCCTTCGCCCGCCGCGTGGGCTCCGGGGACCTGCAGAAGTCCGTCGACGCCCTCTGGGAAGGCGCGCGCTAGCGGCTACTTCAGCCCCAGCACGTCCTGCATGTCGTATTCGCCGGGCGGCTTGTCGGCGACCCATCTGGCGGCGGCGAGCGCGCCGCGGCCGAAGAGGGCCCGGTCGCGCGCGGAGTGGGAGAGGGTGAGGATCTCATCCTCGGCGGCGAAGATTACGCTGTGCTCGCCCACGATGCCGCCGCCACGGACGACGGAAAAGCCGATCTCGCCCGGCGGGCGCTCGCCGGTGATGCCGTCGCGGGTGCGGCGGGCGACCTGGCCCAGGCCCACGCCACGGCCGTCGGCGGCGGCCTCGCCCAGCATCAGGGCGGTGCCGGAGGGGGCGTCCACCTTGCGCCGGTGGTGGGCCTCGGTCACCTCGATGTCCCAATCCTGGGGCAGGGCGCGGGCGGCCTGGCGCACCAGGCCCATCAGCATGTTGACCCCCAGCGAGAAGTTGCCGGCGCGCACGATGGCGATACGGGCTGCGGCATCCGCGATGGCCCCGACATGCCGTTCGTCGAAGCCGGTCGAGCCGATCACCAGGGCCGGCCCGCCGCGTTCGGCGCAGCGGGCCGCGAGCTGGGCGGAGGCCTCGGCGGTGGTGAAGTCGATCACCACCTGGGCGGCGTTCAGCGCCTCCTCCATCGGGACCAGCCCATCTCCAACCTCGCGGTCGAAGCGCGCGGCGAGCGCCAGGCCGCGTTCGGCCTCCACCAGGGCGGAGACGACCTTGCCCATGCGGCCGTTCGCTCCGGCGACGGCGATCCTGACGGCTGCGGGCAAGCGGGCTCTCCGGCTGACGAGGCGGAGCGTAGTCTCGCGACCCGCCCCGCCCGGTCAACCTAGAAGCTACGCCGCTTGGTAGAGCGCGAATTCGTCCTGGGTCGCCTTGGCCACCGCCGGGCGCGCCATCAGCCGCTCGCGGTAGGCGACGACGTTCTTGTAGCCGCTGATGTCCAGCTTCACCGCCTGCGGCCAGTTCAGCACCGCGGCCAGGTAGCAGTCGGCGACGCTGAAGCGGTCGAGCAGGTACTCGCGGCCTTCCAGGTGTTCGTCGAGGTAGGCGAAGCGGGAGGCCGCCAGCTCACGCGCCAGGGACTTCACGGCGTCGGGAGCCGAGGGGTTGAACAGGGGCTGGAAGACCAGCTTGTGCAGCTCCGTGGCGACGAAGCTGAGCCACTGCTGCAGGCGGTAGCGCTCGAAGCCGTCGGGTGCGAGGCCGGCCTCAGGGTAGCGGTCGGCGATGTACTGCAGGATCGCCGCGTTCTCCGTCAGCACCTCGCCCTCCTCGGTCCGAAGCGCCGGCACCAGGCCCTTGGGATTGATGCGCCGGTAGTCGCCGCCGTCCGCGGTCCTGCCCTCGCGGGTGTTCACCCGGTGGAACTGAGCCTCGGCGCCGGCTTCGGCGAGCGCGATGCGGCTGGCCAGGGAGCAGGAGAGGGGCGAGAAGTAGAGGTCCATATATAGTCTCCTGACGTTGATATTTGTACCGTTTCGCATATTATTGTGGCGGTCAAGGGATTCTTTGCGAGATGGTACAGAATGAGCCGCGGCGGCGTGGGCGGCCTCGGAGCTTCGACGAGGGGCAGGTCCTGGAGAAGGCGCGGGGCGTCTTTTGGAACCTGGGCTATGCCGCCACGTCCCTGGACGACCTGGCGGCGGCCACGGGGCTGAACCGGCCCAGCCTCTACGCCGCGTTCGGCGACAAGCACGCGCTCTACATCCGGGCGCTGAAGGAGAGCCGCGACGCGGGGCTGGCCGGCATGCGCCAGGTGTTCGGCGCGGAGCTGTCGCTCAGGGACGCCCTGAAGATGCTCTTCGCCGGCGCGATCGCCGCCTACATGAAGGGCGACATCGGCCAGCGCGGCTGCTTCATCATCGGCACCGCGGTGACCCAGTCGGTGGAGGACGCCGAGGCCCGCGCCCTGGTCGCCGGCTTCGTGTCGGAGATGGACGCCATCTTCCTCGAGCGCTTCGAGCGCGCCCAGAACGAGCTCGCCCCCGGCGTCGCCCCCGCCCAGGCCGCCGCCATGGGCACGGCCACCCTGCACACGCTGGCCATCCGGGCCCGGACGGGTGACGACCACCCCGCCCTGAAGCGGGTCGCCGCCGCCGCCGTGGACATCATCTGCGGGCCGGCCTGATCCCACCGGTGGTTGTTCGCCAACCGCCGCCTCTCTATAGGTGCCCCCTCGAAGGGGACGGCCGAAGCCTAAGATGAGCGACTCCGAGAAACGCACCTTCACCGACCAGGAGGCGCTGGCCTTCCACCGCGAGCCCACGCCGGGGAAGATCGCCATCGCGGCCACCAAGCCGATGGCGACCCAGCGGGACCTCAGCCTCGCCTATTCGCCGGGCGTCGCCGTGCCGGTGCTGGCGATCGCCAAGAACCCCGACGACGCCTACGAGTACACGTCCAAGGGCAACCTGGTGGCGGTGATCTCCAACGGCACCGCCATCCTGGGCCTCGGCGACCTGGGCGCGCTCGCCTCCAAGCCGGTGATGGAAGGCAAGGGGGTGCTGTTCAAGCGCTTCGCCGACGTCGACGCCATTGACGTGGAGGTGGCCACCACCGACCCGGACGAGGTCATCACGGTGGTGAAGAACATCGGCCTGACCTACGGCGGCATCAACCTCGAGGACATCAAGAGCCCGGAGTGCTTCCGGATCGAGACCGAACTGCAGGAGCTGCTCGACATCCCGGTCTTCCACGACGACCAGCACGGCACCGCGATCATCTCCGCCGCCGGCCTGATCAACGCCTGCGAGATCACCGGGCGCGACATTTCCCAGGTGAAGGTGGTGCTGAACGGCCCGGGCGCCGCCGGCATCGCCACCATGGAGCTGATCAAGGCGATGGGCGTGAAGCCCGACAACGTCATCGCCGTGGACTCCAAGGGCGTGCTCTACCGCGGCCGGTCCGAGGCCATGAACCAGTGGAAGAGCGCGCACGCTGTCGACACCGACAAGCGCACGCTCGCCGAGGCCATGGAGGGCGCCGACGTCTTCATCGGGCTGTCGGTGAAGGGCGCCGTCACCCAGGAGCTGGTGAAGAAGATGGCCCCCAAGCCGATCATCTTCGCCATGGCCAATCCCGACCCGGAGATCACGCCCGAGGAGGTCTACGCCGTCCGCCCCGACGCCATCGTCGCCACGGGCCGCAGCGACTACCCCAACCAGGTCAACAACGTCCTGGGCTTCCCCTACATCTTCCGCGGCGCCCTCGACGTGCGCGCCCGGCGGGTGAACATGGAGATGAAGATCGCCTGCGCGAACGCGCTGGCCCAGCTCGCCCGCGAGGACGTGCCCGACGAGGTGGCCGCCGCCTACCACGGCATGCAGCTCAAGTTCGGGCCCGAGTACATCATCCCGACGCCGTTCGATCCCCGGCTGATCTGGTACATCCCGCCGTTCGTGGCCCAGGCGGCCATGGACACCGGCGTCGCCCGCAAGCCCATCGAGGACATGGACGCCTACCGCGCGGCGCTCGCCCAGCGGCTCGATCCGACGGCGGCCTTCCTGCAGAAGCTGCAGGGCGCGGTGCTGGCGGGGCCGAAGAAGAAGATCGTCTTCGCCGAGGGCGAGGAGCCCAGCGTCATCCGCGCGGCCTACGCCTTCCAGTCCGGCGGCCTGGGCGAGGCGGTGCTCGTCGGCCGCGAGGAGCTCGTCCACGAGAACATGCGCGCGGTGGGCCTCGACCCCACCGAGGTGAAGCTGGAGATCGTCAACGCCCGGTCCTCGCACTGGAACGACCAGTTCGTGGAGTCCCTCTACGAGCGGCTGCAGCGCGAGGGCTACCTGCGTCGCGACGTGCAGCGGCTGATCAACCAGGACCGCAACTCCTTCGCCGCCTCCATGGTCGCCCACGGCTACGCCGACGGCATGGTCACCGGCGTCACGCGCGCCTTCGACCAGGTGCTGGAAGAGGTGCTGCGGGTCATCGATCCGACCCCCGGCGGCCGCGTCATCGGGATGAGCGTGGTGCTCGCCAAGGGCCGCACCCTGTTCATCGCCGACACCAACGTCACCGAGATGCCGGAGGCGTCGGA
Source organism: Phenylobacterium sp. (assembly GCF_036563285.1). Lineage (GTDB taxonomy): Bacteria > Pseudomonadota > Alphaproteobacteria > Caulobacterales > Caulobacteraceae > Phenylobacterium. The sequence continues at coordinate 526,885 of NZ_DATCMR010000011.1, read as the reverse complement.
TCTCGTGGAGATCGCCATCGAGGCGGCGCGCGCGGTGAGGACCCTGGGCTACCGGCCGCGCGTGGCCTTCATGAGCTACTCCACCTTCGGCAACCCCATGGGCGAGCGCTCGGAGAAGGTTCGCGACGCCGTGGCCATGCTCGACGAGTACGACGGCCTCGACTTCGAGTACGAGGGCGAGATGCCGCCGGAGCTGGCCCTGGAGCCGGCGCGCCGCGGCAACTTCCCCTTCATGCGCCTGTCGGGGCCGGCCAACGTGCTGATCATGCCGGCCATCCACTCGGCCGCGATCTCCACCCAGCTCCTGAAGTCCATGGGCGGCGCGACCGTGATCGGCCCGCTCCTGCTGGGCCTCGGCAAGGCCGTGCAGATCACGCCGCTGTCGGCGTCGGTCTCGCGCATCCTGCACATGGCGACCGTGGCGGCCTACGACCGGCCGCTGACGGAGGTGGACGGGTAGGGCTGCGTTCCGAGACGGGGCTCTAGCAGACCATGCCGGCCGCTGTGCGGCCTCGATCCAGGGTGATGGCGACGCTGCATACCACCTCGCCCTTGGCCGGCTTGAAGCAGGTCAGCCCGCCGGCCGTCTTCTCCCTGGCGCGGGGCTCGCAGGCTGTCTTACGCGGTCGACCTGGCATGGCGTCATAGATCGCCTGCGCGCTTTCGCCGGTTAGCCACAGGTAGACCCGGTCCTTCTTCTCGCTGGGAGCTGGATCGAGGATTGTCTCGGATCCGATGCTGTATTGGCCTTCCAACGGCTTTAAGTCCTAGACGCCGGACGCGACGGCGGAGCCGACCACGGAGACCAGGACCATCGGCGCGACCAGCTTTCGCATCCGACTCCCGAGGCCTGCCCGCCGTGCCATCGTCAGATGCTTCCTGGCCATTGATCTCTTGGCCGGCAGGCAGAATGGCTGCCATGAGATTCAAGGCCGAGGCTGGCCGCTCCGGGCGTCCCTCTCCCGACGGGAGAGGGGTAGGGGAGGGGGCGGCGCCGAGCCTGCGGCGGGCAGGGCGAGGGGCCGGAGGTCCTCGGCCCCTCGGTTGAGCCATTTCGAGGCCGAGCCGCCCTCACCCTGCCCTCTCCCAAGGGAGAGGGGATGCGCTACAGCGCCTGTCTCGGAGGTTCGGCGTCTTGGAATTCCTCGCCGCATTGGCCGTCATCGCATGCATCGCGCCGCTGCTTGTCTGCATCGTCGGCTACCAGTGGCGGCTGGAGGCCGTTGTTCACGGCCGCCTCACCGAAGACGAGGCAATCCCCCCGGACCGGGAGCTCAAGTGGCTCTTCCTGGTCATCGTGGTCTGGACCGCGGAACACCGGATGTTCCGGGACCCGGAGCTGACCCGATGGGCCATCGCGGCGCGCATCGCGAGCCTTCCCGCGGCGCTCCTGGTCGCGGGCCTGATCGCGCTGGCGTTCGCCTGAACCGGCGGCAGCCTGGTCTCCTAGCGCGCGGCTGGCGCGCTCAGCTGGAAGATCGCCGCCTGGCCGGCGAGGGAGCCGCCGAGCAGGATATCGCCGCTGGGGGTGGCGGTCAGGGCGGTGACGTAGATGTTGGAGGCGGAGTCCAGGAACTTGGGGCGGGAGGCTGCGCCGCTCTGCAGGGTGACCAGCATGCCGGAGAAGGTGGGGACGAAGGGCTTGAGCGCGTAAGGGTCCGCGGCGGTGGGCCGGGCCGGCGGCTGGTAGTCGACCACGTTCGCCTTCGTGGCGGCGGCGAGCACCCGGCGGCCGGGGAGTTCGGCCAGCGCCCGGACCTCGGACTGGCCGAGGCTGTCGTCCTGGTAGAGACGGCGAATGCCGAGACCCGAGTCCACCGAGACCACCGCCGCCTTGCGCTCCTCGCCGCAGGCCGCGGTCTGGGAGCCGCCGATCAGCACCCGCCCATCCGCCGGGGCGAAGGCGGTGACTCCGACGAAGCCCTCCAGCTTCTGGCTCTTCAGCAGGGCCCCGGTGGCAGGGTCGCGAAGCTCCAGCCAGGTGACGCGCTCGGAGAGGCAGTCAGGAAGGTCGTAGTCGTCGGCCGGGCGCGCGTTGCGGCGAGGTGAGGGGACCTGGTCGTCGGCGTAGGTGACCAGCAGCTTGCCGGCGAGCGGCGTGATCGTCGCCTCGCCGATGCGGGTCCCGTCGGGCGCCTGGGCGGTGAACAGGGGCTGCGGGACGAGGTCGGGACCGACGCGGAGCACGTGCAGCCTGCCGCCGCCCGCCTCCGGGCCGTCGCGCAGGTTGACCTCGGCGGCGGCCACCACGGCGTCGGCAGGGCCGAGCATGGCGCCGGTCATCAGGAAGGTGTCCACCCTCGCCAACCCGTCGCCGCGCCACGCGGCGGTGAGTGCGCCAGTGTCGGGCGCGTGGGCCTGCAGCATCGGGGCGAAGCGGCCCGCTGGTGACGGCGCGTAGCCGCCGGTCACCAGGGCGGGGCCGAGCTTTGTCAGGAAGCGGGCCGCGCCGCCGGCCTCGCCGACCTGCCGCCACTGTTCGCGGCCGTCCGCAGCGGTGGCGCGCAGTGCAGGCTTGAGACCCTGGGCTCCGCCGCTGTCGGCGATGAAGCGCGCCGCGACTCCGGAGCCTGTCGGCGCCAGGGCGAAGACCTCGCCGCGCGGGCTCAGCACTTCCACTGAGCGGACCGCCGGGGTTGGCGGACGAGGGGCCGTCCGGGCTGCGGCGCCGTCGCCGAGGATGACGAAGGGCGCCCAGAAGCGCGGGTGCAGGTAGGCTCGTCCGGGCGGTGCGGCGAGGAAGGCGCGCTGCGCCTGGGCCAGCGCGTCGCCGGGCCCGCGGCCACCGGCCCGCAGCTGGTCGAAGACCCCGCTGACCACGCGCTTGCCAGTCTCGGAGTCCACAGGCCAGAGCGTGCCCAGCGTCGCCGGCGTCCCCGCCATGGCGAACGCAGAGGCCAGGGCCGGGAGCTCCTGGGCCATGATCTCGAGGTCGAAGTTGGCCGTATTGCAGGCCGAGAGCGCCACGAACAGCGCGCGCAGGTCGAGGTCGGCGATCTCATTGGCGGTGAGCAGGCCATCGTCCAGCGGGTCGTCCGGCGCCACGGGCGTGAGCACCAAGGCCGGCTCAGCCAGACCCTGCAGGTCGTCGCGGATCAGGCCGTGGGTGGCGAAGGAAAGGTAACGGTAGGCTCCGACCATCTCGCCACGGAACCGGCGCTCCGTGGCGTCGCCCTGCAGCAGCAGCCGACTGGTGGCGAAGCCTCGGGCCGAGGCCAGGAGCTCATCGCGGGTTTCCGGCAGGGGCGCCAGTCCCTGGACGCGCACGACGCTACGCACGCCGCGGGTCACGGATGGAGCCGAGGCGCTCGTCAGCACCGGATCGCCGACGCCCAGGAAATCGAAATCCGCGTCGCGCTCCGCGGCGCCGGAGCGGGCGGCGAGGATCACCGCCGCTGAGCCCGCGTAGCTGATGGCATGGCGGCGGACCAGCCAGTCGGCGGCCCCCAGGTCGTAGCCGGAGCCCAGCTTCGGCGGTGCGGCGGCCAGCAGGGCGGCGAGCGGCACGCCCGCTGTGGCGGCGCTGGACAGCCAGACGATCCGGTCGCCGGGCTTGAGGCAGGGCTCGAACGGCCGGACCAGGGCGTCGTACAGGCGGGTGGCCGGGCCGACGGGGAACTGGACGTCGAGGTCTTCCGAAGCGGCGTGGGTCGCGGTCAGCGCCTGTTGCAGCAGGCGCGTGTCCAGCTTCAGCTTCACGGGATCGACTGGGCGCAGGGTCTGGACGGTGCGGTCCCGGCGCACGCAGAGGTAGGCGTAGCCGCCGGCGCTCGGGGTCACCGCGAGGACCGCCTCGTCGGGTGCGAGCACGGCCTGCAGGCGGCCGAGGGCCGCCAGCGGAGGCTCCACCCCCAGCCCGGTCTTCGCCAGCGCGGCGCGGGCTTGGCCGATGCGGACGTTGAAGTCGCGAAGCTGCAGGCGGCCGGCCGCGTCGTGGACCAGCAGCGCCGGGGCGGCGGTTGTCCCCCCGAGCCGCTGGGCCACCCGCTGGGCCTGGATGCGCTCCAGCCGGTCGCGGCGCGCGCGCAGCCGCAGCGCCTGGTGGACGGTGCGGCGCTGCAGCTCGTCCTTCGCCTGCGACAGCGCCGCCAGGGCGTCGGCGTCGAACACCGGGCCGGTGCGGCCGGCGAGCTGGAAGAGGCTGAAGGCGGCCTCCGCACGGGCGCCGGTGGCGCCGGGCGCCTGGGTCAGCGCAAGCGCGATCAGCACCTGGTCGAAGACGCCGGGCCGGCGCCAGGCGGGATCGACCTTCGCCGCCTCGTGGATCAGCCGGCCGAGCTCGACGAGCCTCGCCTGCCGCTCCGCGCCAGGCGGCAGCGCCATGGCCGTCCCGGCGGCCCTGAGGACCGCCACCCGGGCGGCGGTGATCGGGTCGGGCAGGGCTGGGATCGGCTTCTGCAGGGCGTCGGCGGACAACGGATCGGGAATCTGGGCGAGCCCGGCGACCACGGCGCGGACGGCGAGGTAGCTGACCTCGTCGTAGCTGCCGGGGGTGCGGCCCGGCTGTCCGTAGAGCACCGCATCCGGGTGGGCGCGCAGCGCTTCGCGCGCGGCCGGGAGGTCGCCTGTCGCGGCGCTGAGTTGGGCCTTCAGCACCAGCGCGCGCGAGGCCATGACGCTGCGCAGATCAGGCGGCATGTCGGCGCCGCGGAGCGCCGCCAGCGCCGCGTCGAGCGCGTGGTGCGCGCCGGGCGCGTCGCCGACCTGCTGGCGAAGCTCGGCCTCGCGCAGGCGGTGCAGGGCCGCCGCCGGGCTGGTCGCCGGCAGGGCCCGGACAATGCCGCCGCCGGCCGCGCTGTAGAGGCCCCAGGCGCGCTCGAGGTCGCCGGCTTCGGTGAGCAGGCCAATGGATTCGGAGAGCGCCACGCCGACGGCGGCGGGCGCCGCCTCGGGGTTCTTCAGAGTGGCGATGAGGGACAGGATCTTGTCGATGGCCAGGCCGGCGGCGGCCTTGTCCCCGCGCGCGAGCGCCGTGCGCGCCGCGGCGGTCTGCTCCCGGAGATAGGCGGCTCCGTCGGAGGAGGAGGTCTGTCCCCGGGCCTGCGCAACCGGGGCGAGAAACAAGGTTGTGGCTACGGCCCAGCCGGCTAGTCTCCGCAAAACGTGTTTCCGTTCGGGGGTTTGCATGAAGTTGGTCCGCATGGGCGCAGGCTTGGCCGCCGCCTTCGCCTTGGCATCATACGCACAGGCCGCCGACCCGGAACCCCGGTTCGGCGGCCGCGCGGACCTGCCGGGCGCCGCGCCCGCCGAGGGCGCGCCGAAGGCCCCGCTGGGCCAGCTGCGCACCGGCGGCAGCGTCGCGTACGGCAAGGCGCTCTCGCGTCTGCGCCCCGAGCGGCAGGGCGCCACGCGCGGCGCCGCCGAGACGCGGGTCTACCAGCGCGCCTCGCCGGCGGTGGTGCTGATCGTCACCCGCGGCGGCCTGGGCTCCGGCGTGCTGATCTCCGCTGACGGCAAGATCGTCACCAACCACCACGTGGTGGGCGACGCGGAGGAGGTCGGCGTGATCTTCAAGCCGGCCCAGGAGGGCGCGTCGGTGGGCGAGGCGGACGTGCGCCGCGGCAAGGTGCTGCGCCGCGACGATGTCACCGACCTGGCGCTGGTGCAGGTGTCCGAGGTCCCGGCGGGCGTGACGCCGCTGCAGATCGGCAACTCGACGACGGTGCAGGTGGGCGCCGACGTCCACGCCATCGGCCATCCCACCGGCGAGGCCTGGACCTACACCCGCGGCATCGTCAGCCAGATCCGCCGCGCCTATGCCTGGAAGGCCCAGGGCCTGCAGCACGAGGCGACGGTGATCCAGACCCAGACGCCAATAAATCCCGGCAACTCGGGCGGGCCGCTGCTGGACGAGAACCTCAATGTCGTGGGCATCAACAGCTTCGTCAGCGACGGCGAGGGGCTGAACTTCGCGGTCTCGGCGGAGGACGTGAAGTCGTTCCTGGCGCGCTCGGAGGACCGGCTGACCGCCACGGCGGCGCGCAAGGCGGCGTGCAAGGAGGGGGTGGTGCTGAAGGAGGAGCCGTCCACCAAGCCCAAGGGCATTAGCCAGCTGCTGGACACGAACTGCGACGGCAGGGGCGACGCGCTCCTGATCGCGCCGACCAGCCGCCGCGACGCCACCGTGCTGTGGAAGGACACCGACGACGACGGCGAGCTCGACGCCATGTTCTTCGACGACAACCACGACGGCTATCCGGAGCAGGCGCTCTACGACACCGACGGCAACGGCAAGCCGGACATGAAGGGCGACTTCCGCAAGGGCGAGCTGGAGCCCTATCGCTGGGAGAAGATCGCCGAGACCTGAGGCTCGGCGAACGAGGCTTTGCAATCGGGGCGGCGCTTGGGTTAGAAGCGCCGCCTTTCTCATCTCCACGCCACCTCGGCTCCGCGGCCCCGCGGAGAGGAGCCCGCCATGCCGGCTGCGTTCAGCCTGGGCATCGACTTCGGCACGACCAACACCGTGATCGCCATGGCGGCCGCGGAGGGGCCCGCGCGCCTGGTGCGGTTCCCGACTCCGGAAGGGGAGCTGTTCGCGTTCCGCTCGTGCCTGTCGTTCCACGCGCCGCCGGAGCATCCGCAGGACCGGGAGATCGCGGCGGGGCCGTGGGCGATCGACGCCTATGTGGAGGACCCGGCCGAGACGCGGTTCATCCAGTCGTTCAAGACCTTCGCGGCGCAGGAGAGCTTCACCGAGACCCAGGTGCTGGGCCGCCGCTACCGGTTCGAGGACCTGCTCTCCACCTTCCTGCTGAAGGTGCGCGACTATGCCGGCGCGGAGATGGCCGACCTGCCCAAGCGGGTGATCGTCGGGCGGCCGGTGACGTTTGCCGGCGCCTCGCCGTCGGAGCCGCTGGCGCTGGAGCGCTACGAGACCGCGTTCCGGCGGATGGGGTTCGAGGAGATCCTCTACGCCTACGAGCCGGTGGGGGCGGCCTTCTTCTTCGCCCGCGAGCTGGATCGGGACGCCACGGTGCTGGTGGGCGACTTCGGGGGCGGCACCTCGGACTTTTCGATCATCCGCTTCGAGCGGGAGGCGGGCGAGATCAGGAGCCATCCGCTGGGGCGCTCGGGCGTCGGCGTGGCGGGCGACGCCTTCGACTACCGGATCATCGACCAGCTGGTGTCGCCGGCGCTGGGCAAGGGCTCCACCTACGAGAGCTTCGGCAAGGTGCTGCCGATCCCGCAGCGGTACTACGCCGCCTTCGCGCGCTGGGACCAGCTGGCCCTGATGCGGGCGAGCCGCGACATGCGCGAGATCCGCAAGCTGGTGCGCGACGCCACCGAGCCGGAGAAGCTCGAGCGGCTCGTGGAGACCCTGGACGAGAACTACGGCTACCACCTGTACCGGTCGGTGAGCCGGCTGAAGGAGGCGCTCTCGGCGCAGGCGCGGGCGGAGTTCGTGTTCGAGGCCGGCTCGATCTCGCTGCGGCGCGAGGTGGCGCGGACCGAGTTCGAGGGGTGGATCGCGCCGGAGCTGGCGCAGATCGAGGCCGCCGTGGACCGCGCGCTGGAGGCGGCGAACCTGCAGCCCCACGAGGTCGACCGCATCTTCCTCACCGGCGGCTCGTCCCTGGTGCCGGCGGTGAGGGACATCTTCCACCGCCGCTTCCCCGCCGAGCGGATCGAGACCGGCGCCGAGCTGGAATCCATCGCCTCGGGCTTGGCGCTGATAGGACGGGAGCGGGACCTGGGGCGGTGGACCAGCACGTCCTCTCCCGAGGGGACCCTCGGGAGAGGGTAGGTGAGGGCCGGCTCGTGCAGCGGACACGCGCCGGATGCGAGTCCGAGGGCCCTCGGCGTCAGATCCGGAGCCAGCCCAGCCGGCCCTCACCCCTGCCCCTCTCCGGCTCGCTGCCGCTCGCCGTAGAGGGCTATTTCCGCAAGGTCGGGCTGTCCAGGTCGAGTTGGTCGACCGGGATCACCTCCAGGTTGGGGAGCTTGGCCTTCAGCGGGGCGGCGAAGGCCTTGGCGTCGCCGGCGACGATGACGCTGGAGGTCCCCGGCTCGAAGACGCGGGCGGCGAACTGCTGGACCTGGCCGGGCGTCACCGCCTCCACCTTGCGGGTGTAGAGGTTCATCTCCTCCAGCGGCAGGCCATAGAGCGCCAGGTTGCCAAGGATGTCGGCGAGCCCGCCGGTGGTGGCGAGCTCGCGGCCGAACGAGCCCACCAGCACGGACCTGCGGGCCTTCATCTCGTCGGCGCCGGGGGCGGGCAGGGCGGCGAGCTTGTTCATCTCGGCGACGATCAGGTCGTAGACCTCCGGCGCGGACTCGTTCTTGGTCTGGGCCGAGGCCGAGAAGGAGCCGACCGTGCGCATGGTCGAGAGCCGGGCGCGGGCGCCGTAGGAGAGGCCGCGCTTGATGCGGATCTCCTGGTTCAGACGCGCCGAGTAGCCGCCGCCGAGGATCGTGCTGGCGACGATGCCCGGGTAGTACTCCGGCGAGCTGCGGGCGATGGCGGGGCCGACGATGGTCACCGCGGCCTGGCCGGTGCCGGGCAGGTCGAGGGCCAGCTGGCGCTGGCGGCTCGTGGCCGTGATCCGCGGCGCGGCGGGGAGCGGCGAGGCCGGCTTGGCCCAGCGGCCGAACGCCCGCTCGGCGATGGCGAAGCCCTGCTCGGGCGTGATGTCGCCGGTCAGCACCAGGATGGCGTTGTCGGGGCGGAACCAGGTGCGGTGCAGGGCCTGCAGGTCGGTGGTCTTCAGCTTCGGCAGGGACCCCGGCGTGCCGCCCGGCACGTGGCCGAAGGGGGTGCCGGCGAACACCACCGGGGCGGCGGCGAAGGACGCGACCGACCCGGGCTCCTGGTAGGCCACCTGCAGGCCGTCGAGGGCCTGCTGGCGCTGGCGCTCCAGCTCTTCCTGGGCGAAGGCCGGGTTCGTGGCCACGTCGGCCATGATCGCCATCGCCTGGTCGAGCTTGTCCGGCATGACGTTGACCGTCACCGACGAGCTCTCCAGCCCGCCGCCGGACGACAGCGTGGCGCCGAGCGCCTCGACCTGCTGGGCGATCTGCTGGGCCGAGCGGGTCCTGGTGCCTTCGGTGAGCATGCCGGCGGTCATTCCGACGGCGCCGGAGAGGCCCTGGGGATCGGCCCAGGCGCCGGTCTTCACGGTCAGGTCGGCGGTGACCAGCGGCAGGTCGCTGGAGCGGGCGACGATCACCCGCAAGCCGTTGGCGAGCGTGCGCTCGGCGGGCTTCGGCAGCACCGGCTCCACGGGCGTGGCGAGAGGCGGCGGCGCGACCCTCTGGCCTTCGGGGGCGAGGGTGAAGACCGGGCCGTTGTAGGTGGCGACCTGCTTGGGCGGAGTCGGCGGGGCGGGCGGCGTCTCGCCGGCGGGGCGGTCCTTCTCCGGCCGGTAGCGGATGGTCATGCGCCGCTCGTCGGCCAGGTACTTGCGGGCCACGCGCTGGACGTCGGCGGCGGTCACCGCCTGCAGGTCCTGCAGCTCGGTGTTGGCCTTGGCCGCGTCGCCCTGGATGCGCAGGGCGTAGCCCAGCGCGAAGCCGCGGCCGTCGATGGTCTCGCGCTCGCGCAGCTTGCCGGCGATGAGCTCGTTCTTGGCCTCGGCCAGCTCGGCGGCAGAGGGCGGGGCGTCACGCAGGCGCTTCACCTCGGCCAGCAGGGCCTTCTCGCCCTCCTCGATGGTGTGGCCGCTGGCCATGATCGCGCCCACCGCCACCATGCCGGGCTGGGCCGGGAGGTCGGCGGAGGAGAACGCCTCGGCGGCGATCTGCTTCTCATAGACCAGGCTGTTGTAGAGCCTGGACGACTTGCCGGCGGACAGGATCGCGTCGAGCACCTTCAGCGCGGGGGCGTCGGGATCGGAGGCCTTGGCGCCCAGCCAGGTGACCGCCACCGCCGGCAGCGGCACGTTGGGGCCGTAGCCGTTGAACACACCCGGCTTGCTCCGCGGCGGCTCCACCGCGGTGACGCGGCGGATCGGCTCGGCCGGCCGCTTGATCGGCGCCAGGTACTTGTCGATCCAGGCGTTGAGCTGGCCCTCGTCGAAGTTGCCGACCACGATCAGGGCGGCGTTGTCGGGCCGGTAGTAGGCCTGGTGGAAGGCCCGCACGTCGTCGATGGTGGCGGCGTCCAGCTCCTCGATGGAGCCGATGCCCGGCCGCTTGTAGGGGTGGGTCGTGTAGCTCGCCTGCGGCAGGTAGAGGGCGAAGAGGCGGCCGTACGGCGAGGCCAGCACCCGCTGGCGCAGCTCCTCCTTCACCACGTCGCGCTCGGACTTGAACACCGCCTCGTCGACGACCAGAGAGCCCAGCCGCTCGGCCTCAACCCAGATGAGCCGCTCGAGGTGATTGGCCGGCACCACCTCGTAGTAGTTCGTGAAGTCGTCGTAGGTGGACGCGTTGTTGAAGCCGCCCACGTCCTCGGTCATCCGGTCGATGCTCTCGGCCGGCAGGTTCTTCGTGGCCTTGAACATCATGTGCTCGAAGAGGTGCGCGAAGCCCGAGCGGCCCTGCGGGTCGTCCTTCGAGCCGACCCCGTACCAGACCTGGACCGAGACGTTCGGCGTGGTCCTGTCCTGCGAATAGAAGACCTGCAGCCCGTTTTGCAGGGTGCGCTGCTTATAGACGATCGGCGGCACGGTGGCCTGGGCGGCCGGACGGGCCTGCGCCAGGGCGGCGGTGGAGAGCGCGGTGGTCGCCAGGAACACGGCGAGGCCGGCGGCGCGGGCGGTGCGGAGCATGCGGAGGCTTTCCCCAAAGAAACGGCGGGCGTTGGGCAAACCCATACCACCCGCCGTCAAGGGAGGAAGCTTACGGACCTGTCATCCTCACCCTACCCTCTCCCACGCGCTGCGGCGCGTGGGAGAGGCGTTTTACGCCGGGATCTGCGACTGGCTGCGGATGAAGCTGACCAGGCCATGGAAGCCCGCGAAGGTGCGGTCGAAGGCCGGGCGGGCCTTCATGCGCGCGATCCAGCGCTCGATGTTCGGATACGGCGAGAAGTCGACCGCCGCGACCTCGCCCAGCAGCACGAACGAGATGCCGAGGTAGTCGGCGATGGAGATGTGGTCGCCGGCCACGAAGGCGCGGCCGCCCAGCATGTGCTGGTCCAGCACCTTCAGCCAGCGGACGGACTGTTCCTCGCCATAGGCCATCAGCCCCTGCGCGAGGACGGGGTCGAGACCGTGCGGCACCCCCATCGTCGGGTAGCAGGTGAAGAGGCAGAAGTACTCGTGGAACTGCATCGAGAACCACGACACCGCCTCGTCGACCTTGGCCCGCGCCTTGAGGTCGGCCGGGTAGGTGGCGGAACCGCTCTTCTGGGCCAGGTAGCGCAGGATGGCCGCGGACTCGCCCAGGCCGAAGTCGCCGTCCACCAGGAAGGGCACGATGCCGTTGGGGTTGAGGGCCAGGTACTCGGCGTCCAAGTTGCCGCCGTTCATCAGATCCACGTGCACCAGCTCGACCGCCAGGTGGTGCTCGGCGATGAACAGCATCACCGGGCGGGAGGTGGTGGAGATCGGGTCGCAATAGAGTTTCACGGCTGGCCCTTTGCACGCAGCGGAGGAGGGCGCGGCTTAGTGGCCAAGCCTGATTTCAGCAATCAGCGCTCTTGCAGCAGCGTTCTGCGGGAATGCAGAATGGCCTCATGGCCTTCGACTGGAACGACCTGAAAGCATTCCTCGCCGTCGCCCGCGGCGGCTCCACCCTGGCCGCCGCCAAGGCGCTGGGTGTCAACCAGACGACGGTCGCGCGGCGCATCGAGAGCCTGGAAGGCGCGCTGTCGCTGAAGCTCTTCGAGCGCGGCCAGTCCGGCAGCCGCCTCACCGAGGAAGGCCGCGACCTGTTCGCGGAAGCCGAGAAGGTGGAGCGCGCGGCGGTGGCCTTCGAAAGCCGGGCCCAGGCGCACGGCCGCGGCCTGGCAGGCTCGATCAAGATCACCTGCTCGGAGATCCTGGCGAACGCGTCGATCACCCCGGCCCTCGCCCACTTCCGCCGCCAGTTCCCCGAAGTGCAGATCGAGCTGATGATCACCGACGAGGTGCTCGACATCGCTGCGGGCGAGGCCGACATCGCCATCCGCGCGGGGCGGCTGCTGGAGCCTTCGGACCTGATCGCGCGCAAGCTCGCCGACTACCAGTTCGCGCTCTACTGCAGCCGCGGCTATGCCGCCCACCGGGGCGCGCCGACGACGCCGGTCGAGCTGAAGGACCACGACCTGATCACCGGCGAGACGGCGGGCCGGCCCCTGCCCGGGGTGACCTGGATGCTGGAGCAGGCGGGCGGCAAGGCGCCGTCGCACACCTCCAACAGCCTGACCAACCTGCTGCACGCGGTGCGCGCGGGCCTCGGCGTGGCGCCGCTGAGCTGCCTGCTCGCCGACGGCATGACCGACCTCGTGCGCTGCTCCGACGAGATCGAGGAGGCCCGCGGCTCCTCATGGCTGGTCACCCGCCGCGAGGCCAAGGACACGCCGCGCATCCGCGCCTTCATCGACTTCATCGTCCCCCACGTGCAGGCGGAGCTGAAGGCCCGCGAGGCGAAGAACCGGCTGATCCAGCAGCGCGCCGAAGCCGAGGCCCGGGCCGGGGAGGCCATGGACGGCGCGCTGATCTAGAGCGCGTCGCCCCAGCCGAGCCGCCGCGCCTTCGCGTGCGCCTGCTTCTCCCGCCGCGCGACGAAGCGGCTTTCCAGGCCCTGCGGCCCGCACAGCTTCAGCTCGATGCCCGGCTTGCCGGCGCGGGGGTGGGCGAGGACCCGGGCCCCGCGGTCTGCATCGGCGATCCCCGGCCGGGCGGCGATCAGGTAGGCGAACTTCTCGTCCTCGAAGGGCAGCTCCGCGCCCTTGGCCATGCGGTGCTCGCGGCTGCGGGGCAGGCGGATGCTGAAATGACACCAGTCCGGCGAGGCCAGTGGGCAGTCGCGGGCGTGCGGGCACGGCGCCAGCACCTCGGCGCCGTGCGCGATCAGCGCGCTCCGCGCCGCCAGGATGCGCCCGAAGCCGGCGGGCGTGCCGGGCTCCACGAGCGCCAGCAGGCCCTCGGTCGCCGCCCAGAGGCTGCGCACCACGTCGGCCTGCCTGGCTTCGGCGATCTCGGCGAGCGCGTAGCTCGCGACCACCAGGTCGGCACGCGGCCAGGGACCGGCTCCGGTGAGGTCCGCCCGCAGGCGGTCCGCCTGCGGCAGCGGCCCGTCCTCGGCCAGGCGTCCCGCCATGTCGAGGAACGGTGCGCTGGCGTCCAGCCAGGTCAGGGCTTCGAGCTCCCACTGCCCGGCCGCCGCCCAGCTCGCCGCGGCGGTGCCTGAGCCGGCGTCGAGCAGCCGCTTCGGCGCGAAGCCCGGCGCCATGCGTGCGGCCTCGGCGAATACCGCGACGCAGGCGGCGTAGGTGGCGGGCAGGCGTGTGAGGGCATAGGCGAGCGCGTCCTCGGCGCTGCGGATGGCGGCGGCCGAGGTCCCGCCGGCCCGGTAGGTCGCCGACGTCGCCCCCGCCCGCTCCGCCAAGCCCTTGCGGCCGACACCTTCAAGCTCGCGGGCGATCGCCGCGCGCAGCGGCGCGGGCAGCTCGCTCATCGCGTGGCGCGGGCCATGGATTCCCGGCGCAGGGTGGCCATGGAGACGGGGACCTCCTTGCGCAGCGCCATGCGGGTGAGGGCCGCAGGGATGCGCAGGTTCGCCGCCATACGCGCCTCGTAGGTCACCCGCACGACGCCGCCGGCCCGGGGCGTGAGCCGCCACTCGCCCTCAAGCATGCGGAGATCCCCGTCGATCTTGCGGAAGCGGATGGCCCGCGGCCGCTCGTAATCGGCGCGCATGACGTTGCGCAGGGAGGGGATGATGCCCGGCTTGGTGATCTGCTCGCGCACTTCCCACCGGCCGGCGGGGTCGCGCTGCATCACACGGCAGCTCTTCAGGTTCGGCGACATCTCCGGCGCGCGCTCGCAGTCGGTGACGGTGGCCCAGATCGTCTCGACGGGCGCAGCGATGTCGACCGCTGCCTGGATCAGGCTCGCGCCCTCGGCGGCCTCGGACACCTGCACGAAGGCCTTGCCCTGGGCGAGCGCCGCCTCGGCCTTCTGCGGCACGTCGAAGGCGAAGGCCGGCGTGGCGAAGCCGAGGAGGGCGAGCAGGAGGACAGGACGGGACATGCCCCCATCCTATCGGTTCACGCCTCTGCGGTCGCGCGGCTCTTCAGCAGCGCCTCGACGACGGACGGATCGGCGAGGCCGGCGGTCTCGCCAGCGGCCTTCTCATCGCCCTCCGCGATGCGCCGCAGGATCGGACGCACCAGCTCGCCGGCCTCGGTTTTCGGCAGGCCTGGCGCGAACTGCACCACCTGGGGGACCGCCGAGGGGCCGACCTCGCGGCGCACCCAGCCCTTGAGGTCGGCCTGCAGCACGTCGTTGGCGTTGGCGTCCGGCTCCAGCAGTACGAAGGCGTAGACCGCCTCTCCCGCGCCGCGAGCCACACCCACCACGGCGGCGTCGACCACGTCCGGATGGGCGCGCAGGGCGGCTTCGATCTCCGGCGCGGAGAGCTTCTGGCCTTCCACCACGATGGTCTCGTCGCCGCGGCGGGCCGCCCGGTTCTTCACCAGGTCGTCGACCACGCTGGGATCGGCGAGCGTCGAGGTGTCGCCGAGATTGCCGAGGTCGTCCTCGGCGATCTTGCGCAGGATGCGCCGCATGATCTTGCCTGAGCGGGTCTTCGGCAGGCCGGGCGCGAACTGCAGCACGTCCGGCGCCGCGAAGGGGCCGATGTCGCGCCGCACCCAGCCCCGCAAGTCGGCCTTCAGCGCCTCGGTGGCCTCCTCGCCGACCTTAAGGGTGACGAAGCAGTAGATGCCTTGGCCCTTGATGTCGTGGGGGTAGCCGACGACGGCCGCCTCGGCCACGCTGTGGTGGCCCACCAGCGCGCTCTCCACCTCCGCGGTGCCGATGCGGTGGCCGGAGACGTTGATCACGTCGTCCACCCGGCCCGTGATCCAGTAGTAGCCGTCCTCGTCGCGCCGGGCGCCATCGCCGGTGAAGTACTTGCCGGGATAGGTCGTGAAGTAGGTGTCGATGAAGCGCTGGTGGTCGCCGTAGACCGTGCGCATCTGCCCCGGCCAGGAGTCGGTCAGGCACAGGTTGCCGCTGACGGCGCCTTCGAGGACCTTGCCCTCGGCGTCCACCAGCTGCGGCTTCACGCCCGGCAGGGGCTTGGTGCAGGAGCCGGGCTTGAGCGCCGTCGCGCCCGGCAGCGGGCTCATCAGGGTGGCCCCGGTCTCGGTCTGCCACCAAGTGTCCACGATCGGGCAGCGCTCCTCGCCGACCGCGCGGTGGTACCAGAGCCAGGCCTCGGGGTTGATCGGCTCGCCCACGGTGCCCAGCAGGCGGATGGATTGGCGCGAGGTGCGCGTCACCGGCTCGTCGCCCTCGCGCATCAGGGCCCGGATGGCGGTGGGGGCGGTGTAGAAGATCTCCACCTTGTGCTTGTCGCAGACCTCCCAGAACCGCGAGCTGGTCGGGTAGTTGGGAACGCCCTCGAACATCACGCTCGTGGCGGCGTTGGCGAGCGGGCCGTAGACCACATAGCTGTGACCGGTGACCCAGCCCACGTCGGCGGTGCACCAGAACACTTCGCCGGGCCGGTAGTCGAAAACCACCTCGTGGGTCCAGCTGGCCCAGGCCAGATAGCCGCCGGTGGTGTGCAGCACCCCCTTCGGCTTCCCCGTCGAGCCCGAGGTGTAGAGGATGAACAGCGGGTCCTCGGCGTTCATCGGCTCGGGGTCGCACTGGTCGGACACGGTCTTCTTCAGCTCGGCGTAGAAGGCGTCGCGGCCCGGCGTCATCGGCACGTCGGCCTTGGTGCGGCGGACGACGATCACGTCGGTAACGCCAGGGCAGGACTTCAGCGCCTCGTCGACGTTGAGCTTCAGCGGCACGGTCTTGCCGCCGCGCAGGCCTTCGTCCGCGGTGATGACGACCTTGGACTCGCAATCCTGGATGCGCCCGGAGAGGCTGTCCGGCGAGAAGCCGCCGAACACCACCGAGTGCACCGCCCCGATCCGCGAGCAGGCCAGCATGGCCACCGCCGCCGCCGGGATCATCGGCAGGTAGATGGTGACCCGGTCGCCCTTGCTCACGCCCTTGGCCTTGAGCACGTTGGCCATTCGGCAGACCTCGGCGTGCAGCTGGCCGTAGGTCAGGTGGTCGTAGACTTCCGGGTCGTCGCTCTCCCACAGGATGGCGATCTGGTCGCGGCGGTCCTTCAGGTGCCGGTCGATGCAGTTGACCGACACGTTCAGCACGCCGTCGGCGTACCAGCGGATGTGGAAGTCCTTCTTGTCGAAGGAGACATCCTTGATCTGGGTGGGCGGGGTGATCCAGTCCAGCCGGCCGGCCAGCTCGCGCCAGTAGCCTTCCGGATCGGCCTCGACCCGCTGGCACGCCGCCTCATAGGCCGCCGCGTCCATGTGGGCGCGCTTTGCCCAAGGTTCGGGGACCGGAAAGACCTCGTCGTGGGACACCGCCGCAACTCCTGAAAACGCAGTCGGAAGGCAGTATGCGAGGCCGGGCAGGCCGCGCAACCTCGCCAGCCGGCGAAAGGCCCACAGCTTCCGTCAAGCGACGCTCACACCGGTGCTTGCTGCGATTCACCCGCGCGGCCATCTTCCCGCGATGCTTCGGATAGGCGCGGCGATCGCGCTGACGACCATTTCGGTGGCGGCGCTCGCCGCAGGACGCGGCGGCGCCAGCGACGACGCTGCCGCGCAGAGCGTGCAGGCCGTGCTCTCCGCCGCCCGCGCCGGCGACGCCGCGGCGCTGGAGAAGGTCATCGACCGCCCCGCGGTCCGGGAGGACCTGCGCCGCCAGATGGTGGAGATGGCGCAGGCGAACGGGGTGCTCGTGGACGGGGGACCATCCAACCTGGTGCTCGACCGCATGATCGGCCCCGACCGGGTCAGGCTGGCCGCCGAGCAGGTCGGCGACGTCGAGGGCCGGCTGAAGAAGATCGGCAAGTCCGAGGTCTGCCTCACCGACGAGAGCGCCGAGTGCGTGCTCACCTTCGCCCGACCGAAGGGGCAGCGGGGCTGGCGGCTGGTAGGCATGCAGGCGCCGGAGCCGGTCGCGGGCGTCGACCTGGGCGACTGAACGGGGTAGGCGGGGCGCATGCTGTTGCACCTCTCCACCTGGGCCGAGATCGAGGACTACCTGAAGCGGTCGAAGACCGTGGTCATCCCCATCGGCTCGAACGAGCAGCACGGGCCCACCGGCCTGCTCGGCACCGACTGGCTGTGTCCCGAGATCATCGCCCACGAGGCGCAGAAGCAGGCCGACCTGCTGGTGGCGCCGACCTTCAACATCGGCATGGCGCAGCACCACCTGGGCTTCCCCGGCACCATCGCGCTCAGACCCTCGACCTTCATGGCGGCGATCGGCGACTGGTGCCGCAGCCTGGGCCTGGCGGGCTTCGAGAAGCTCTACTTCCTCAACGGCCACGGCGGGAACGTCGCCACGATCGAGGCGGCGTTCTCCGAGCTCTACGCCGAGGCGAGCTATGCCGGCCGCAACCGGGGCTTCGCCTGCAAGCTGAAGAACTGGTGGGAGCTGTCGGGCGTCCTGGCCCTGGCCAACCGCCAGTTCCCCACCGGGCACGGCAGCCATGCGACCCCCTCGGAGATCGCGGTCACCCAGTGGGCCTATCCCGACGCGATCAAGGCGGCCAACTACGCGCCGCAGGTCGCGCCGACCGGGCCGATCCGCGAGGCGCTGGATTTCCGCGCGCGGTTCGCCGACGGCCGGATGGGCTCCGACCCGGGGCAGGCGACGCCGGAAAAAGGCGGCGAGCTGGTGGCGCTGGCCGCGAAGGGCCTGATCGACGACGTGGCGGCGTTCAGCGCCGAGCGCGCGCCCGGAGCCTAGCCTTCGCTTAGAAGCTGGCCCCGCCGCCGGGGATGGCGATGCGCGGCGGCGTCTTGGTCTTCGGCCGCCCGGCCCAGTCGAGCTCCTCGGCCTTTATCATCGCCTTGGCGGCTGCCGCCGACATGTCGGCCGCGGCGACCAGTTCCGGCTCGGACTTCACCGGCTCCGCCGCCGGGGCGGCGACCTCGAGGGCGGGGCTCTCGTTCACCGCCACTTCCGGCGTGGTGTTCGACGCCAGCATGACCTTGCCCGGCCCCTTCGACAGCTTGTCGAGGGTGGCCATCTGCAGGCCAGCCATTTCGCCGCCGGCATAGCGGCCGCCGAAGGCCGGGGGCAGGCCCGCGCCGCCGGTCCAGCGGTAGAAGATATGCGCGCCGACGTTGCCGACCTTCACCAGGCTCGGGCTCCAGTACGGGGCCACGTAGCTGGCGTGGTAGTGGGTGGCGTTGCCGACCTTCTTCATCACGTAGCCGTTCAGCGCCGCCTCGGCGATCTTGCGGGCGCGGGCCCAGATCTCCGGGTTCGGCTCGCGGGCCAGCGCGCCGTCGCAGGTGAAGGTGAACTGGCAGCCGGTGGTGCGGTTGGAGCCCTGGAAGACCACGCCGCAGACGCTCTTCGGGAAGGCCGGGTGGCGCATGCGGTTCAGAACCACCTGGGCCACTGCCCGCTGGCCGTCGACGCTCTCGTAGGCGGCCTCGTAGTAGATGGCCGCGGTCATGCAATCCAGCGCGCGGGCCTCGTCCAGCACGCCCTCGGTCTTCAGGAAGAACGGGCGCGCGGCGGGGTTCGGCAGGGTGGAGACCGGCTGGGCGGCGTTCCACAGCCGGGCGGCGTCGGGCGACAGGTCCTGCAGGCGGATGACGCCGGCCTCGGTGTCGGAGACGAGCTGGGCGGTCTGCAGGCTCTGGTCGGCGATGGCCGGGCGCAGGGCGACCGGCTGGACCTTCGGCTCGAAGCGGCCGGCGAGCGCCAGCATGGCCGGGTCCATCCCGCGGGTCAGGCGCGCGAAAGCCTGGGCGGAGATGTCGCCGCCGAGCATCCGCGCCAGCCGCTGGCCGTCTTCAGCCGGGACCGCGGCGATGGCGAGGCCCGCCGACAGCAGGGTCACCAGCACGAGTTGGAGGCCGGCCAGAAGCACGGCGTAGCCGTTACGAAGTCTTGAAATCACGCGCCCTCGAGCCTTTTCGGCTTCACTTGAAGCGCGACCCGATAGTGCCGATACGCCAGAAAAGCGAGTCTTTTCTTTAACGCGTGGTTAACCACCCTAAGATGAAGGCGAGTAAATTCAACGCCTTAATGGATCGTCGATCCGTAGGCTGATGTGACACGGGTCACGCGGTGAACACCGCTCCGCCCCTCACCTCCACGGGCCAGGGGTAGAGCCGCTCGCCCTCGCAGGGGCCGGCGACGCAGAGGCCGTCGAGGCGGAACAGGGCCCCGTGGCCGGCGCAGAGGATGTGCTCTCCAGAGCGGGTCAGGTAGCGATCCTCCCATCCCGCGAGGGGCCAGCCCGCGTGGGGGCAGCTGTCGACGTAGCCGGTGACGGTGTCGCCCGCGCGGACGACGAAGCCCGCGAACAGCCGGCTCTCCTGGCGGAACCGGAAGCCCTTGGCGCCGGGGTCGGCGAGCTCGGCGACTGCGCAGAGCCGGACGCCTGCGGGCGGCCGGGCCGGATTCGCCTCAGAGGTTGGCAAGGGTGACGCGGAACGGCCGGATGTCGACGCTCTCCCACAGGCCGGCCTTGGTGTAGGGGTCCGCGGCGCTGAAGGCCCGGGCCGCCTCGATGTCCTCGGCCTCGATGATCATCAGCGAGCCGGCCATGTCGCCCGCCTCGTCCAGGAACGGCCCGCCGAGCTTCAGCGGCTGGGTCCGCACCCAGGCCAGGTGGTCCTCCCGGGCGGCCATGCGCACGGACAGCGAATTGGGCTTGTCGATGCAGACGAGCGCGAACTGCGGCATCAGTTTTCCTCGCGAAGGGGACGGGAGAGCAGGCCGGCGATGGCCTCGTCGACGCCGATCTCGCCGGCCAGGATGGCGGCGGTGGCCTCGCAGATGGGCATGTCCACGCCGAGCTTGCGGGCCAGCTGGCGCACGGCGGGCGCAGAGGCGACGCCCTCGGCCACCGACAGCTTGCCGGCGAGCGCCTCCTCCAGGGTCTGGCCGCCGCCCAGCGCAAGGCCGACGCTCATGTTGCGCGACTGGGGGCTGGAGCAGGTGAGCACCAGGTCGCCGAGCCCGCAGAGGCCGGCGACGGTCTCGGCCTCGCCGCCCAGCGCCACCGCGATGCGGGTCAGCTCGGAGAAGCCGCGGGTGATCAGCGCGGCGTGCGCCGAGCGGCCCAGGCCGCGGCCCTCGACGATCCCACAGGCGATGGCCAGCACGTTCTTCACCGCCCCGCCGGCCTCCGCGCCGATCATGTCGGTGGCGAAGTAGGGCCGGAACGTCGGCGTGGCGATCGCCGCGCCCAGTTGCTCGGCGCAGCCCTCGTCGGGGCAGGCCAGGGTGACGGCGGTGGGAAGGCCGCGGGCGACCTCCCCGGCGAAGCTGGGCCCGGAGAGCACCGCGGCCTGCGCCTGCGGCAGGGTCTCGGCCAGCACCTCGGTCATCAGCTTCAGCGAGCCCTGCTCGACGCCCTTGGAGCAGAGCAGGACCTGCAGGCCGTCGCGCACATGCGGCTCGAAGGCGGTCAGGGTGGCGCGCATGTGCTGCGCCGGCGGGACCGCGAGGACGATGTTCCGGTCGGCCAGGTCGGCGAAATCGGCGGTGGCGCGGATGGAGGCTTCCAGCGCGATCCCGGGCAGGAAGAGACGGTTCTCGTGCGCGCGGTTGACGTCGGCCACCACCTCCGGCTCGCGGGCCCACAGCACGGTGTCCAGACCGGCCCGCGCGCAGACCTGGGCGAGCGCCGTTCCCCATGCGCCGCCGCCGATGACGCCGGCCGACCTCATGCCTTCGCGCCCTTGCGGCCGGCAGGGTGGGTGGGGTTCGCGACGGCGGCCGCTGCGTCGAGCGGCCAGCGGGGCCGGGCGGCGGCGTCCAGCGCGTCCGTGAGGCCCAGGGCCAGGCGCTCGGCGCCGGCGAGCGCGATCATGGCGGCGTTGTCGGTGCAGTAGGCCAGCGGCGGGGCGGTGAAGGCGAAGCCGCGGGCGGCCGCGGTCTCCTGCAGGCGCGCCCGCACGGCGCCGTTCGCCGCGACCCCGCCGGCGACGACGAAGCGCAGGCCGCGGCCCTCGTGCTCGTGGGCGTAGGCCTGCATGGCCCGGTCGCTCCGCTCGGCGAGCTGGCGGGCGATTGCGGCCTGCACGGCGGCGGCGAGGTCGCGGCGCTCGGCCTCGCTGGTCAGCCCCTCGGCGAGGCGCGCCGCGGCGGTCTTCAGCCCGGAGAAGGAGAAGTCGCAGTCCTTGCGGCCGAGCAGCATGCGCGGCAGCTCGAAGCGGCTGGCGTCGCCGCCCTGCGCCAGCTTCTCCAGGGCCGGGCCGCCGGGGTAGGGCAGGCCCAGGGTCTTGGCGATCTTGTCGAAAGCCTCGCCGGCCGCGTCGTCGATCGTGGAGCCCAGCCTGCGGCAGGCGCCCACCCCGTCCACCGCCAGGAGCTGGCAGTGGCCGCCGGAGACCAGCAGCAACAGGAAGGGATAGGGGACCTCCGCCCCCAGCCGCGCGGACACCGCATGGCCCTCAAGATGGTTCACCGCCACCAGCGGCAGGCCGCGGGCGAGCGCCACGGCCTTGCCGAACGAAAGGCCCACCATCACCCCGCCGACGAGGCCCGGCCCGGCCGTGGCCGCCACCCCGGTGAGGTCGCCGTAGCCGAGCCCCGCCTGCTGCAGCGCTTCGGCCGCAATGGCGTCGATGCTCTCCACGTGGGCGCGCGCGGCGATCTCCGGGACGACGCCGCCGTACGGCGCGTGGGCCGCGATCTGGCTGCCCACGACGCTCGACAGCACCTCGGCTCGGCCGTCCGTCAGGCGCACGACGGCGGCGGCGGTCTCGTCGCAGCTGGTCTCGAGGCCGAGGACAGTGTGGGGCTGGGTCATCCGGTTGCCGGGGGCGGCCTGCTCCTGTAGCAGGCGCTACGCCTTCCGCTCCGAGGTAGACCGCCCACCGTGCCCACGCAACCTGTCGTCCGGATCGGCGCCCGCGGCTCCAAGCTCAGCCTCGCCCAGTCGGGTATGATGCAGCGCCGGATCGCCGCGTCGCTTGGCGTGGACCCCTCCGACCAGTCGGCGGTGGAGCGCGTGGCGCCGCTGGTGGTGATCACCACGACCGGCGACCGGGTGCAGGACCGCCGGCTGCTGGAGATTGGCGGCAAGGGCCTCTTCACCAAGGAGATCGAGGAAGCCCTGATCGAGGGCCGCATCGATTGCGCGGTCCACTCCCTGAAGGACATGCCGGCCGCCCTGCCCGACGGGCTGTGCATCGCCGCGATCCCCGAGCGGGAGGATCCGCGCGACGCGTTCCTCAGCCGCGGTCCGGAGAGCCTCGAGGCGCTTGCGCAGGGCGCCAAGCTCGGCACCGCCAGCCTGCGCCGCCAGGCCCAGTGCCTGCACCGCCGCCCGGACCTGCAGGTGAACATGCTGCGCGGAAACGTGGACACGCGGCTTGCAAAGCTGGAGGCCGGCGAGGCGGACGCCATCCTGCTGGCCTACGCGGGCCTGAAGCGGCTGGGGCTCGGCCACCTGCCCAAGAGCCTCATCGACCCCAAGGCCTGCCCGCCGGCCCCGGGCCAGGGCGCGCTCGCCATAGAGACCCGCATCTGCGACACCGAGCAGTCCTGGGTGCAGGCCCTGCGCCACGAGGCGACCATGGTGTCCGTCGCCGCAGAGCGCGGCGCGCTCACCGCGCTGGAAGCCTCCTGCAAGACGCCCATCGGAGCGCACGCCTGGTTCGAGGGCGGGTCCCTGAAGCTGATCGTCGAAGCCCTGTCGCCCGACGGGGTGCTGGCCTTCCGCCACTCCGGCGAGACCGACGCATCGCAGCTCTCGGACCCCGAAGCCTCGGCGCGCGACCTGGGCTTCTCGCTGGGCATGGCCATCAAGGAAGAGGCCGGCGACGCCATCGAGTTCTGAGGCGCGCTTGATCCCGAGCCCGCCGAGCGGCACGGTCGTTGCATCAAAAGGTTAAGTTCCGTCCGATAGAAGGGCCGGATGGCCGCACGTCGACAGCGAATCTGGATCACCCGCGCCCAGCCTGGCGCGGACGCCACGGCTGAGCGCGTGCGGGCGCTGGGCCATGAGGCGCTGGTCGCCCCGCTGCTGGCCGTGAAGCCCGTCGAGAACGTCGCCATCGACCTTAACGGCGTAGCCGCGCTGGCCTTCACCAGCGCCAACGGCGTGCGGGCCTTCGCCGACCTGTCCGGCGACCGCTCCCTGAAGGTGTTCGCGGTGGGCTCCGCCACCGCCCAGGCGGCGCGGGCCGCGGGTTTCCGCTCGGTCCTGTCGGCCGATGGCGACGTGGATGCGCTCGCCGAAGGCATCGCCCTGCGCCGCGCCGAGCTGCGGGGCGCGGTCCTGCACCCCGGCGCGGCGGAGCCGGCCGGCGACCTGGCCGGAGCGCTGGAGAAGCACGGCGTCGAGGCGCGCCGCCTCGTCCTGTACGAGACCGGCCCCGTGCAGCTCTCCGACGCCCAGGCCCAGAGCCTGGTCAGCGCCGACGCCGCCCTGATCCATTCCCCCCGCGCCGCCCAGGTCCTGGCCAAGCTGCTCAAGGCCCACCCCGCGCCGCGGATGCGCGCGCTGGGCCTTTCCAAGGCGGTGATCAAGCCGCTGCAGCGCACGCCCCTGGCCGGCAAGGCCTATCCGCCGTTCCCACTGGAGGCGGCGCTCCTCAACCTGATCGCCCGCAACCCATGAGCGCGCCGCCGGACCCCTCCGAGATCAGCGCCCCGAAGGATCCGGCGGAGTACCGGCCGAAGCCGCTGCTGGGACCTGCGTTCTGGGTCTGGATCGTGTTCGGTCTGGTCTGCGTGATCGCCGGGGCCGTGCTGGCCACCCTGGGGCCGAAGCTGCTGCCCGCCCGTCCCAAGGCCGCCGCGGCCCTGCAGGTCGAGCGCACCGCCACAGCCCCGCTCAACCCGGCGGCCTCTCCCGTGACCGTCGCCGGGCCGCTCCCGCCTGCGCCGGAACCCGCGCCCGCGGACGTCGCGGGCCTGGCCGCGCGGGTCTCGGCGCTCGAGGGCCAGGAACGCGGCACGACCCAGGCCGCCGCGTCGGCCCTCGCAGCGTCCGCGCTCCTGGAGGCCAGCCGGGGCTCCGGCCCCTTTCGCGCCGAGCTTCACGCCCTGCGCGCCGCCGCCCCCGACCTGCCGGAGCTCGCCGCCCTCTCGCGCATGGCCGAGACCGGAGCGCCCAGCCGCGCCGCGCTGGCGGCCAGCTTCCCCGACTACGCCATGCGCGCCGCCAGCGCCGCTCGCGCACCCGGCGAGGGCGCAGGCCTGGGCGCCCGCGTCGGCTACGCCCTGACCCGCATCGTCAGCATCCGCCGGGTGGCGGAGACCTCCGGGACCGACGCCGACGCCCTCCTCGCCCGCGCCGAACAGCAGGTGCAGGACGGCGACATCGACCGCGCCCTGCGGACCCTCGACCAGCTTCCCGCCGCCGCGCGGGAGGCCATGGCGCCCTGGCGCGCCCGCGCCGAGCGCCGGGCCGAGATCGACCGCCAGGCCGCCGCCCTTCGTCGCCGCGCGCTGCAGTCGCTGGCGCAGCCCTCGCGGGGCGGCCCGTGATCCGCGCCGGCCTGTTCGTGCTGCTGGTGGCCGCCGTGGCGGTCACCATCCTGGCGCTGACGGGCGATGCGGGCCGCGCGACGGTGGTCTGGCTGGGGTGGCGGGCGGACATGACGGCCGCCGTGGCCGCCTTGATCGTGCTCTTCTCGGCGCTCGTGGCGGCCATCGCCTGGCGCACCGTCCTTTGGATACTGGCCGCGCCAGAACGCGCCCAGCGCCGCCGCGCCGAGCTGCGCCGCCGTCAGGGCAACGAGGTGCTGACCCGCGGCTTCCTCGCCGTGGCCGCGGGCGACGGCTCGGAGGCCAGGCGCCTGGCGCTGAAGGCCGCGGACCTTGCCGACGAAGCGCCGGGGCTGGTGCGCGTGCTCGCCGCCCAGGCCGCGGAGGCGACGGGCGATCCGGCCGCCATCCACGCCGCCTACGGCGCCATGCTCGGCTTCCCCGACATGCGGCTGGCCGCCCACCGGGGGCTGATGCAGCTGGCGCTTTCCCAGGGCGACCGCGCCACCGCGCTGCGCCACGCCCAGGAGGCCTATGGCGAGGCCCGCACCGCGCGCTGGGCCTGGCGGGTGCTGCTGGAGGACCGGCTGGAGCGCGGCGAGTGGGACGGGGCCCTCGACCTCGTGAAGGGCGCGCTCTCGCGAAAGGTGGTGAGCCCGCTGGTCGCCGACCGCGCCCGGGCGGCGCTCCTCGCCGCTCTCGCCGCCCAGCTGGAGCACGCGCCCGAGCCCAGGGCCCGCGCCGAGGCGCTCGACCGGGCCGTCGAGGCGGCCCGCCTGCAGCCGGGCTTTGCCCCCGGCGTCGTGATGGCGGCGCGCCTGCTGGCGCAGGAAGGCAAGGCCAACCGCGCCGCGTCCATGCTGGAGAACGCCTGGAAGGCCGCGCCCCACCCGGCGCTGTTCCTGGCCTACCGCGACCTGAGAACCGACGAGACGCCCAAGGCCCGCGCCGCCCGGCTGCGCGACCTCGCCGGGCAGAACCCGAGGCACCGCGAGAGCCGTATCCTGTTCGTGGAGCAGGCGCTGATCGCCGGCGACCCCGCCGGCGCCCGCGACGCCGCCCTGGCGCTGGAGGCCGAGCCGGTCACCGCCCGGATCGCCGGCCTGAGGGCCCGCGTCGCCTACGCCTCCGGTCAGCCGGACGAGGCGCGTCTGTGGATGGCCAAGGGCATGAGCGCCCCGCACGAGCCGGACTGGTCCGACCTCGACCCGGAAGGTCGCGCCTTCGCTTACCACGCCTCGGACTGGGCCAGGCTGGTCGCCACCTTCGCCGAGACCGGGGAGCTGATCCATCCGCGCCTGGAACGCCACGAGCGCAGCATGAGCGAGCTCCCCGAGCTGCCGCTCTCCTATGCCGACGCCGCGCCTCTGCTGGCGGCCGGCGCGGGCGAGGCTCAGCCCTATCCGGTGGACGAGGGCCACTTCCCGGAGGAGGAGCCCGCGGAGCCCTCGCCGGACGCCCCTGCGCCGCATCGCCGCTCGCAGCCCAGGCGGCGCTTGGCGAGCGCGCCGAGAGCCGCTAAATAGCCCCACCTCGCGGCCCGGTCCGGCTGCGAAGCCCCTGTGGGCCGCCTTAGCTCAGCCGGTAG
Source organism: Phenylobacterium sp. (assembly GCF_036563285.1). Lineage (GTDB taxonomy): Bacteria > Pseudomonadota > Alphaproteobacteria > Caulobacterales > Caulobacteraceae > Phenylobacterium. The sequence continues at coordinate 500,701 of NZ_DATCMR010000011.1, read as the reverse complement.
AGCGGCGCATTCGTAATGCGTAGGTCAGGTGTTCGAGTCACCTAGGCGGCACCACTTCTTCCCGTGACATAGCCGGACGCATGCCTATCCAGGTCGTCATCAACTGGGGGGTGTCGAGCTTCTACGGATGGGGCGTCTACGGCCTGAACCTGGCGCTGGCCTGGGCGGCGGACCCGCAGGTCGAGGCAGCCTGCGCCATGCCCATCCTCGCCGACGAATTCGTGGTCGACCCGCTCCGGCGCGCGGCGCTGGCGGCGTTCGGCCGGCGCTCCGCCAGCCTGCAGGCCCAGCTCGTCGCCCGGCCTCCCGGCGAGGCGAAGCTGGCGGCGGCGGTGCTCGACGGCCTGCACCAGTCCTTCGAGCCGGTGCACACCCGCCCTGACACCCCGCTGGTGGGCCAGCCCAGCCTCGGCGTCACCTTCTTCCAGGACACACAGCTCGCCCCCGAGGCGGTGGAGCGGGCGAGGCGCTATCCGGCCGTGGTCGCCGGCTCCACCTGGAACGCGCGGCTGCTGCAGGCCCACGGCCTGAGCAACGTGCGCACGATCCTGCAGGGGATCGACCCGGCGCTGTTCCACCCGGCGCCGCGGCTGGGGCTGTTCCCCGACCGGTTCGTGGTGTTCTCCGGTGGCAAGCTGGAGCGGCGCAAGGGCCAGGACATCGTGATGGCGGCCTTCGCCCGGTTCGCGCAAGCCCGGCCGGACGCCCTGCTGGCGGCGGCCTGGCACAGCCCGTGGCCCGCTGAGGCGCGTACGCTCGAACAGGGCGGGGTCGCGGCGGCGCTGCCGTTCGACGCCGAAGGGCGCGTCGACGTCGCCGCCTGGGCCGCGGCGTGCGGCGTGCCGGCGCGGCAGTTCCTCGACCTGGGCGCCATCCCCAACCTGCAGCTCGCGCCCGTGCTGCGCGAGATGGACGTGGCGGTCTTCCCGAACCGGGGAGAGGGCGGCACCAACCTGGTGGCCATGGAGTGCATGGCCTGCGGCGTCCCAGCCATTCTGTCGCGCAACACCGGCCACCTCGACCTGATCCAGCCGGACAACAGCTACACTCTAGACCGGCAGGCGTCGCTCGAGGGGCTGGAGGGGCCGATGGGCGATGTCGAGGGCTGGGGAGAGAGCGACGTGGACGAGGTGGTCGCGCGCCTGGAGCAGGCCTACGAGGACCGGGCCGAGGCGCGCGCCCGGGGTCTGCGCGGCGCCCAGACGCTGGCGAGGCTCACCTGGGCCGGGACCGCCGGCCGCATGAAGGCCCTGATCGACGAGCTGCGCTAGCCGGGCGTGGCGCCGGTGGCGGCCTCGCAGGTCCCCATGTTGACCGGGCCCGTCTCCGTCCGCGTCCAGGCGCCGTTCGCCCGGGTAAATTCCGCGAAGGCAGAACCCGGCTTGGCGTCCGCCGCGCGGCTGTTGAAGGTGACAGCCGCGACCAGCTTGGCGGTCACCCCGCGGGCCTGCTCTTCCGGCGTGATCGCCCGCTCGCGCTTGCACGCCACGGCGAAGTCCTGGCAGCCCTTGCCGCCCTCCGCCTTGACCTTGCAATGCGGGCTCTCGGCCTCGATGGCGTCGCGCCAGGCCACGATCTGCGGCTCCAGGCCCGCGAACTTGCCCTCTTCGCCGGTGGGGTTCTCGGCCTTGCTGCAGGCGGCGAGCGTCAGGAGCAGGAGGGGCAGGGCAATGTGGCGCAAGGGCGGTCTCCGTCTGGGGCGGCAGGCTTAAAACGCGCGGATCAGGGCCAAGGCGTGGCGAGCGGCGTTCAGTTTGCGGGTACGACCGCGCTCAGCGCCGGCCCGATCTCGTCGTGCAGCACGAGGTCGGCGTAGGGGTCCATCTCTGTGGGCTCGCGGTTGACGATGGCCAGCGCTGCGCCGTTGCGCTTGGCCATCAGCGGGAAGCCGGCGGCGGGGAACACCACCAGGGACGAGCCCAGCACGATGAACAGGTCGCAGGACAGGGTCTCCTGCTCGGCCCGCGCCATGGGCTCCTCCGGCATGGCCTGGCCGAACGAGATGGTGGCGGTCTTCACCAGTCCGCCACAGCGGCGGCAGTAGGGGATCTCGCCGGCCTTCAGGAAGCTGTCCTTCAGCTCCTCCAGCTCGTGCCGCTCCCCGCATTCCAGGCACTTGGCGTAGCTGGCGTTGCCGTGCAGCTCGATGATCCGGTCGTCGGGGACGCCTGAGTCCTGGTGCAGGTTGTCGACGTTCTGGGTGATCACGGCGGCGACCTTGCCCTGCTGCACCAGGCGAGCCACGGCGAAATGGCCGCTGTTGGGCTGCCGGCCGGTCCAGCCGGCGCGGCCGGTGAACACCCGCTCCCACGCCTCGCGGCGCTTGGCGGGGTCGGCGACGAACTCCTGGAAGTAGATCGGCTTCATCTTCGACCACACGCCGCCCGGCGATCGGAAGTCGGGGATCCCCGACTCCGTCGATATGCCCGCGCCGGTGAACACCACGCAGCGGCGGGCGTCGGCGATCATCCGGGCGAGGTCGGCGCGGGACATGGGACCGATCCTCGCCGAAGCCGGCTCAGGTGGGAAGGATCGGATAGCCCGGCGGGCTACGGTCTGTGCGCTGGCCGGCGTCCTCGCTCGCGTGCCGGGGCATGGAGCTTGCCCCGCCCTCGCGCACGCTCAGCTCCACGCGCACATCCTTCACGCCCGACGCCCGGCGGGCGATCTGTTCGGCGCGGTGCGGGTCGGCCGCGCCCATGGCCTCGCCGCGCAGGGTGACGACGCCGTCCTGCACCTCGACCTCGATCTCGCGGGCGTCGATCAGCCGATCCTCGGCCAGCCGCTCACAGACGTCCTCGTGGATGCGCTGGTCCGCGCGTGTCCAGCCCTGGGGCCCACGGCCGCGGTGCGGGCCGCCCCCGGCGATCTCGCGCTCGGCGCGGTGGTCCATGAAGCTGCGCGAGGAATCGCCGCCGAAATCCTCGCCGCGCGGGCCGTGGTTCCGCTCGTAGTCGGAACCGAACATGCCGCCGCCGTACGCCTCGCCGCCGAAGCCCTCGCGGTAGTCGGAGGCGCCCAGGCTTCCGCCGTAGCCCTGACCCCAGCTGCCGTCGGCGCCCTGGTTCAGCCCGCCGCCGCCGAAGTCGCGGCCGTAGCCGCGGCCATAGCCGATCGCGGCCGGCCCGCCCGAGGTCTCGCGGCTCTGCTGGCCGCCGTCGCGGTCGGCTTCAGGGACATTGCGGTCGCGTGCGTCGGCCATGGGTGGGTCCTCCTCGAACTGGAACGCTCGAAGGCGAAAAGCAGACGACCGCGCAGGCGTTCCGCGCGGCGTGAAGAGCTGAGGGGAGGGAGACGATCGGCCCGGCCGTGGTCGGGGGGATGCCAGGGGTGTGGGCCGGGCCGATCGGCGCCGCTCGTGTCCGACAGGCAAGTCGTTGAGCGACAGGGCTAGAACTCGCTATCAAAAAGCAAGTTCCGACCGGGCGCGGAAAAACTCAGCTGCCGAGCCGATTCCCCCGGTCGCCGAGGCGCTCGCCGGTCTGGGCGTCGCCGGACGGGTCCTTGGTGCGGCCATCGAGGCTGCCGAAGTTCTGGTCGGCGGAGTCCGCCGTGTCGGCATCCGGATCGCGGACGGCGCCGCCTTCCTCCGGGTTGTGGGCGGCTTCGGTGTCTGACGGGCGGGCTTCCGGCGCGCCGTCGGGTTGCGGGATCACGCGCGGCTCGCCCAGCGGGGCGGTGTCGCCGGCCTGGTTCGGCTGGCTCTGGTTCTCGGGCATGGTGGGTCACTCCTCCGGGATTCCGCAGGAGAAGCGGCCGGGGCGCTGCGATGTTCCGGGGCATGAAATGCCGCTTTTCTAATCACAGCGGTCTGCCAATATATTGGGCAAACGCGACTCGGCGAACCGGGCGCTGCGAGGGGGGATTGCGATCATGGACGCGGCCAACACCGCCTGGATCCTGACGGCCACGGCGCTCGTGCTGTTCATGACCCTGCCCGGTCTGGCGCTGTTCTACGCCGGCCTCGTGCGGTCGAAGAACGTGCTGTCGGTGATGATGCACTGCGTGGCGATCGCGTGCCTGGCCTCGGTGCTCTGGCTGCTGGGCGCCTATAGCCTGGCCTTCTCCGGGACCGGGCCCCTGATCGGCGATCTCGCCAAGTTCGCCCTGGCAGGCGTCGGGCGCGACAGCGTCTCGGGCACGCTGCCCGAAGCCCTGTTCTTCATGTTCCAGATGACCTTCGCGATCATCACCCCGGCGCTGATCGTGGGCGCCTTCGTGGAGCGCATCCGCTTCGGCGCGGTCCTGCTGTTCTCCGGCCTGTGGCTGTTCGTCGTCTACGCGCCGGTGGCCCACTGGGTATGGGGCGGCGGCTGGCTGATGGCGCGCAGCGTCATGGACTACGCGGGGGGCCTGGTGGTGCACGCCACGGCCGGCGTGTCGGCCCTGGTGCTCGCCTGGCGGCTCGGGCCGCGCGACGGCTATCCGAAGGACCTGTCGCCGCCGCACGCCCCGGGCCTGACCTTCATTGGGGCGGGCATGCTGTGGGTCGGCTGGTACGGCTTCAACGCCGGCAGCGCGCTGGCCGCCGACGGCTCCGCCGCCTCGGCGCTGATGGCGACGCACCTCTCCGCGGCCACCGCGGGCCTGGTCTGGGCGCTGATCGAGAAGCTGCGGTTCAAGCGCGCGAGCATGGTGGGCTTGGTCACCGGGGTGGTGGCAGGCCTCGCCACCGTCACTCCGGCCTCGGGCTTCGTCGGCCCGCTGGGCGGCATGGTGCTGGGCGCGCTGGGCAGCCTCGTCTGCTACCAGGCCGTGGAGTTCGTGAAGCAGAAGGTCCGCATCGACGACAGCCTCGACGTCTTCGCGGTGCACGGCGTGGGCGGCATCCTGGGGACCCTGGCGGTCAGCGTGCTGGCCGCCGAGCAGTTCGGCGGCGTCGGCTACGCCGAGGGCGTGAACATGGGCGGCCAGGCGGTGACCCAGGTTCTCGGCGTGCTGGCCGTGGTGGTCTGGTCCGCCATCGCCACCCTGGCCATCGCCTTCGTCGTCGAGAAGACCGTCGGCCTGCGCGCCCGCGACGAGCAGATCGAGGACGGCCTCGACATGGCCGCCCACGGAGAGCGCGCCTACAACCCCTGAGGCCCGCCGAAGGCGCGGTCGAGGTCGGCCACCCGCATGGCTACCGCAGCACGGCGATGATCGGCGCGAAGATCAGCGGCAGGATGTACATCCGGACGCCCTGCAGGATCAGGATGACGATGATCGGGCTGATGTCGACGCCGCCGAGCGGCGGGATGATCCGCTGGAACGGCGCGAGCACCGGCCGGGTCACCGCATCGAGGAACCGCGCCACGTTGTAGACGAAGCGGTTGCGCAGGTTGATCACGTCGAAGGCCACCAGCCACGAAAGGATGGCGCTGATGATGATCGCCCAGATCAGGAGGTTCAGCAGCGAGCTGACGATGAAGTAGAGGAAGCTGCCCATCCGCCGCTTCTAGCGGGGTTTGGGCCTGAGGCAAGGCTGCGGCGAGTTGCCAGGCGTTGATGGGGGCGGCTTGACGCGCGCCGCGCCGCCGCCTACTTCCGCGCCTTCCTGGGGCCGTAGCTCAGTTGGTAGAGCGCCTCGTTCGCAATGAGGAGGTCAGGGGTTCGACTCCCCTCGGCTCCACCAGGACCCCCTCACATTGTAGCCCCACCCGGCGCAGCCTATCTTCCGGGCCAGTCTGGATCCGCCGCCGCCCGTGTTCTTCGACCGTTTCTTCAAGCGTAACCGTCCGCAGGACGTCCCGCCTTCCACCGGCGGGCGGCTGGTCTATGCGGTGGGCGACGTGCACGGCCGGCTGGACGCCCTGGAGCCCCTGCTGCGCCAAGTCGCCGAGGACTACATGCTCGTCAGGCCGGCGGAGCCCGCCAAGCTGGTCTTCCTGGGGGACTACCTGGACCGCGGGCCGGACTCCAAGCGTGTGGTCGACCTGGTGCTCGGCATGCGCGGCCACCCTGAGTTCGAGGTGCGTGCGCTGAAGGGCAACCACGAGGAGGCCCTGCTGCACTTCCTCGAGGACCCGCCGTTCGGCGCCCAGTGGATGGAGCACGGCGGAGGACCGACCCTGGTCTCCTACGGCGTGCAGCCGCCGCCGACCCGCACCGACAACGACGCCTGGGCCAAGACCGCCGAGGAGCTGAAGGCCGCGATCCCCGAGGCCCACATGAGCTTCTTCCGCGAACTGGAGCTGATGGTGACGGTGGGCGACTACGCCTTCGTCCACGCTGGCGTGCGTCCCGGCGTGCCGCTGGACCAGCAGGTGGAGCGCGACCTCCTGTGGATCCGCCAGGAGTTCATCGCCGAAAAGGGTCCGCACCCGAAGGTGATCGTCCACGGCCACACGCCCAACGAAGAGGCGCAGCTCACCCGCTGGCGGCTCGGCGTCGACACCGGCTGCTACGCCACCGGCCTGCTCACCGCCGTGCGGCTGATGGATCAGGAGCAGCGGCTGATTCAGGCCCGCGCAGTGAGGCGTTTGGCCTAACCGTCGATGACGTGCTCTGGCCGGATGCTGCGGCTCCAGGCCTCCAGGAAGGCGTAGGCGCCGAACGCCATCAGCCCCAGCGCCAGCAGCGCCAGGATGACGCTGCCGTACGGCTGGTCGTTGAGCTCCTGCAGGGCGCCGCCCAGCCCCCGCGCATCCGAGGCCCGGGCATGCCAGCCGGCGCTGGCCGTGTAGGCCCCGGCCGGCAGCAGCGCCACGCCGCGCCCGAAGTAGCCCGCCCGCGCCACAAGCCCGGCCCAGCGCGCGCCCTCCTCGTGGTTGGAGACGTGGCGGCCGAAGTGGTCGAAGACGGCGCGGATCATGCTGCCCAGCCCCGCAACCAGAACGAACAGGCCCACCGCCGTCACCAGCAACCCGCCGGCGGGAAGCTCCAGCGCCTGCTGCACGGCCGCGATGGTGGCCGCCTGGTCGTCGGCCTCGTGCAGGTCCTCGATGGCGTCGAGCAGGCCGAACACCGACACCGCCAGGGCCCCGTAGACGAAGCCGCTGATCGCCTGGCCGGCGCGCGAGGCCAGGGCCTTGGGGCTCTTCCCCTGCCGGTCGGCGTCGAAGATCGCCTGCAGCGCCCGCCAGCCGGCAAAGGCGTATAGCCCGAGCCCGATCAGCCACAGCAGCGCGATCCCGGCCGGCCAGCGGCCCCAGGCGTAGAGCGCGCCCACAGCGCCCTCGGCCTTGGGCCAGAGCCCGACCGCGGCCATCAGCGCGACACCGCCCAGGCTGACATAGACCGCGCCGCGCGCCGCATAGCCGGCCCGCGCCGCCATCTCCGCCAGCGTCGCCCATGGCCAGCGCGCGAAGCGTCGGCGCAGGCGACGGATCGCCCGCAGTCGGTGGAGGAAGTCGGGCGCGGCCATGGGCCTCAAAAGCTAAGCTGTCCGGAGCTGGTTCCGAAGCCCTAGTGCGCGTCGTCCCAGTTGGCGGCGGCGCGGGCCTCGACCACCAGCGGCACGGAGAGCGACACCGCCGGCTCGTGGGCCTTCTCCATCACCGCGCAGGCGACCTTGATCACCGCCTCCGCCTCCGCCTCCGGCGCCTCGAACACCAGTTCGTCGTGCACCTGAAGCAGCATCTTCGCCTTCAGGCCAGCGTCCTTCAGCGCACCCGGCATGCGCACCATGGCCCGGCGGATCACGTCGGCGGCCGCGCCCTGGATCGGCGCGTTGATCGCCGCGCGGTCGGCGAAGCCGCGCTCGGCCTGGCTCTTCCCGCGTGCGGCGGGGATGTGGACCTTGCGGCCGAAGATGGTGGTCACGAAGGCCTCTGCGCGCACCTGCCGCTGCTGGCGGTCCATGTAGGCGCGGATGCCCGGGAAGCGCTCGAAATAGGTCTTGATGTAGGCGCCGGCCTCGTCGCGGCCGATGCCGAGCTGGTTGGCCAGGCCGAACGCGGAGATGCCGTAGACGATGCCGAAGTTGATCGCCTTGGCGCGCCGGCGCGTCTCCGCCGGCATGCCCTCGATCGGAACGCCGAACATCTCCGAGGCGGTCATGGCGTGGATGTCCAGGCCCTCCTTGAAGGCGGCCTTCAGCTGCGGGATGTCGCCGATGTGGGCGAGCAGGCGAAGCTCGATCTGCGAGTAGTCGGCGCTGATCAGGACATTGCCGGGCTCGGCGATGAAGGCGCGGCGGATCTTGCGGCCCTCCTCGGTGCGGATCGGGATGTTCTGCAGGTTAGGGTCGGTGGAGGCGAGCCGGCCGGTGGTGGCCGCCGCCAGCGAGTAGGAGGTGTGCACCCGACCCGTCCGCGGATCGATCGCGTCCACCAGGTTGTCGGTGTAGGTGCCCTTCAGCTTCGACAGCTGACGCCAGTCGAGCAGCACGCGCGGCAGCTCGTGGCCCTGCGCGGCCAGGTCCTCCAGCATGGAAGCGTCGGTGGAGAGCTGGCCGGTGGCGGTGAACTTGCCCGACCCCAGCCCCATCTCCTTGAACAGCACCTCGCCGATCTGCTTGGGCGAGCCCAGGTTGAACGGCCTGCCCGCCAGCTTGTGCGCCTCGGCCTCCAGCTCGCCCATGCGCACGGCGAAGTCGTTGGAGAGCTTGCGCAGCTGGTCGGGGTCGACCTTCACGCCGGCCAGTTCCATCTCCACCAGCACCTTGGGCAGCGGCCGCTCCAGGGTCTCGTAGACGGTGAGCAGGCGCTGTTCCGCGAGCCTCGGCCGCAGGTGCTCGTAGAGCCTGAGGGTGACGTCGGCGTCCTCGGCCGCGTAGCAGGTCGCCGACCCCAACTCGACGTGCTTGAAGCTCTTCTGCGCCTTGCCGGTCCCGGCCACCGTCTTGAACGTGATCGGCTCGTGGCCCAGCCAGGTCTTGGAGAGCTCGTCCATGCCGTGGCTCTTCCGAAGGCCGCCCTCCAGCGTGAAGCTGATCAGCATGGTGTCTTCGATCGGCCCCACCTCGATCCCGTAGCGGGAGAGGACGGCCATGTCGTACTTGCCGTTCTGCGCCACCTTCAGGACCGACGGGTCCTCCAGCAGCGGCTTCAGCCGCGCGATGGCCTCGGCCATGGGGATCTGTTCGACGGCTTCCTTGGCCTCGAAGTCCAGCCCGCCGGTCGCCTCGTGCTCGTGCTCGTGGCCGACGGGGATGTAGCAGGCCTCGCCGGGCGCCACGGCCAGCGACACGCCGCAGAGGTTGGCGCTGGTCGCCGACAGCGCGTCGGTTTCGGTGTCGAAGGCGACGATCCCGGCCGCGCGGGCCTTGGCGATCCACGCGTCGAGCGTCGGGATGTCGCGGACGCACTGGTAGGCTTCCACGTCGATGGCGCCGTGCTGCGGCGGGGCCTTGGCGCGGGCCTCGGGCGCCGGCGTGGCGAGCGGCGCCTCGGCCTGCCCGCCCGCCTTGCCGTCGCCGATGCGGCGGGCGAGCGTGCGGAATTCCATCCGCTCGAGGAACTCCGCCAGGACCGAGGGCTCCGGGTCCTCCACCTTGAGTTCGTCGATGGGGCAGGGCAGCGGGGTGTCGCAGTCCAGCTTCACCAGCTCGCGCGACAGCCGGATCTGGTCGGCGAACTCGATCAGGGTCTCGCGTCGCTTCGGCTGCTTGATTTCGCCGGCCCGGGCCAGGAGCGTGTCGAGGTCGCCGTATTCGTTGATCAGCTGGGCCGCGGTCTTGATGCCGATGCCGGGCGCGCCGGGCACGTTGTCCACGGAATCGCCGCAGAGAGCCTGAACATCGACGACCTTCTCCGGCGGAACGCCGAACTTATCGGCGACCTGCTCAGGTCCGATCCGCAGGTTCTTCATGGTGTCGAGCATGAAGACGCCGTCGCCGACGAGTTGCATCAGGTCCTTGTCCGATGAGACGATCATGACCTCGCCGCCCATGTCGCGGACCTTGCAGGCATAGGCGGCGATCAGGTCGTCGGCCTCGTAGCCGGGCAGCTCGAGGCACGGCACCCCGAACGCGCGGACCGCCTCTCGCACCAGCGGGAACTGCGGGACAAGGTCCTCCGGCGGCGGCGGGCGGTGGGCCTTGTACTTGTCGTAGAGCTCGTTGCGGAACGTCTTCTCCGAGTGGTCGAAGATCACCGCCAGGTGTGTCGGCGCCTCGCCCGAGGTCTTCATGTCGACCAGCAGCTTCCACATCATCGAGCAGAAGCCGGAGACCGCGCCGACCGGCAGCCCGTCGGACTTCCGCGTCAGCGGCGGCAGGGCGTGGAAAGCCCGGAAGATGAAGCCGGACCCGTCGACCAGGTAGAGGCGGATGCGCGGCCCGTCCTGGGTCGGCTCGCGCGGGATATCGGCCAGGGTCTCCGGGGCTTCGGCGTCGAGGGTGTCGGTCATCCGGGAAACATAGGACCGAGGCGCGCGTGGGTCACCTGCGACGCGCGGCCCTCTACGGCGGCGGAGCCTCGTCTCGCTCGGCCAAGGCGCAGTCCAGGTAGGCCCGCGCGTTCTCGGCCGTCACGAAGATCCTGATCTGCCGGTCGGAGAAGAACTGCCCGATCGCCGCGACCCAGAGTGGATAGTTGGGGTCGGTGCTGACGAAGCAGCTGTGCTTGAGCCCCGGCGTCCGCTCGTGGCGGTGGTAGGCGGCCGCCACCAGCTCCAGGCCGGCCTGGGTGGCGCCCTCGTCGCTTCCCCGCAGGTCGAAGATCAGGTCGTAGGACGCCGTCCTGGGGTCCTCGTCGAACATCCCCGCGATCGCGCGGCTCAACACGAGGCCTGAGAACCCGGGGCCTGCCGTGAACTCGGCTCGGCGCTTTGCGTGGTCGATGGTGACGCCCATGGCCCAGCCATAGCCGGACGGAGCCGAAGATTTGGTGAATGCGCCGTTTCAGCCGCCGGTGAAACGCTTGTTGAAATTGGGGAATCCCTCGCCGAGCCGGGCGAGGGCGTCCGCGTCGCCGCTCGCGAGAAACGCTTCGACCGCCCGCATCAGCGGAGCGTAGGCGGCCCGGAAGGGGTTCGTCGCGGAGGACACCCGCCGCACGCCTAGGGCCTGCAGCCGCTCGGCCTTTGGCACGCCAAGCCAGCCCATGATGTTGAGTGGCAGGCGGATCTCGCCGGCGAGACGACCAATCAGATCCTCGTCCGACGGGCCGGGCACGAAGATTCCGTCCGCGCCGGCCGCCTGGTAGCGCTCGGCCCGCGCCAGCGTCTCGCGGAACGCGGCCTGACCTTCGGCAAGGCCCTTCAAGTAAACGTCGATCCGGGCGTTGATGAACAGCGGGACCCCGGTCGCGTCCGCCGCCTTGCGCGCCGCTTCGACCTTCCTCTCGTGCAGGCCGGCGTCGCGCTTGCCGTCCTCCAGGTTGATCCCCACAGCGCCGGCCTCGATCACGCGCCGGACCGTCTCGGCAAGCTCTGTCAGGTCGTCGGTGTAGCCGCCCTCGATGTCGGCGGTCAGCGGCACGTCCACCACCCGCGCCGCCTCGGCGATGGCGCGGAACAGGATCTCCGTCGGCAGGGCGTCGCCATCCGGGTAGCCGTGCGCCCACGCGACGGCCGCCGAAGAGGTCGCCACCGCCTTCGCGCCGGCGTCCGCCATCAGCGCCGCGCTCGCCGCGTCCCAGGCGTTCGGCAGCACCAGGATCTCGCCGCCTCGGTGCAGCGCCTTGAACGCCTCGGCCTTCTGCTTCTGGTCCATCCGCCCCCTCCGTCCTCGTGGCAAAGCTTATGACGCCCATATGGGGAGCCCTGTGACATCCCGCTCGCGGATTCCGGACACCTTCGCTCAGGGGCGGGAAACCGGCTAAGACCCGCCCGTGACCGCCGCGGCCCTTTCCCGCCTGACGTTGACCGACTTCCGCTCCTACGAGCGGGCGGAGCTCGCGCTGCAGCCCGGGCCGGTGTTCCTCGTGGGGCCGAACGGGGCGGGGAAGACCAACCTGCTGGAGGCGGTGAGCCTGCTCACCCCCGGCCGGGGCCTGCGCGGCGCGAGCCTGGCGGAGGTCGGCCGCCGGCTGCCGGGCGAGAGCCACGGCCGCGCCTGGGCCGTGGCCGCCACGGTGGGCGCCGGGGAGGACGAGACGCGGCTGGGCACCGGCGTGGAGCAGCCGGGCGCGGCGCGACGCGTCGTGCGCCTGGAGGGGGAGACCGTGCCGCCCGGCCGGCTCGCCGACCACCTGCGCCAGGTCTGGCTCACGCCGGCCCAGGATCGGCTGTTCCTGGAAGGTGCGGCCGACCGCCGGCGCTTCTTCGACCGGCTGGTGTTCGCCGCGGAGCCCCTGCACGCCGCTCACGTCACTGCCTACGAGCGCGCCATGCGCGAGCGGATGCGGCTGCTCACCGATGAGGGGCAGCCTCCCGACGCCGCCTGGCTGGACGCCCTGGAGGCCCGCCTCGCCGAGGCCGGCGCCCTGATGGCCGCCTCCCGCGCCCGCACGCTCGCCGCCCTGCAGGCCGAGATCGACAGCCGCGGCGACCGGCCTTTCCCCCAGGCGAAGCTCAGCCTCGCCGGCGAGTGGGAGCAGCTGGCGGGCGAGGGCGCGGACCTCGCCGCCCTGGAGAGCCGGCTCGCCGCCGCCCTGAAACAGGCCCGCGACCGCGACGCCGCCGCCGGCCGCGCGCTCACCGGCCCCCACCGCGGCGACCTCTCCGTGCTCCACGCGGAGAAGGACCGCCCGGCGGCCGAATGCTCCACCGGCGAGCAGAAGGCGCTGATCCTCAACCTGGTGCTCGCCCAGGCTGCCCGCCTGGCCCGCACGCCCGACGCGCCCAGCCCCATCCTCCTCCTCGACGAGGTCGCCGCCCACCTGGACCGCCGCCGCCGCGCAGCCCTGTTCGACGAGATCCTGGCGCTTCGCCTGCAGGCCTTCCTCACCGGCACCGACGAGCACCTGTTCGATGAACTGAAGGGGCGCGCCCAGGGCGTGCGGGTGGAAGGCGCGGAGCTCGGCCGGCTCGCCTAGCGGCTCCGCTCACGCGCGTACGTACGCGTACGCGCGGGGGTGCGCGCGAGCGGTTAAGGCCCTATATTGCCGGAAGAGATTCGGCCGGTTGGCCGTAGGCGCCGTTCCGGCGCCGCCAGAGCAACCCCATCGAGTTCGGGAAAGGCGTCCGCCGCGGACGGCCTGCTCGACTCCACCGGACGCGTGATGAGCGAAGACAACGAACTTCCTGAGACGAACGGCAACAACGGCGCTGACGACTACGGCGCGGAGTCGATCAAGGTCCTGAAGGGCCTGGACGCCGTGCGCAAGCGGCCGGGCATGTACATCGGCGATACCGACGACGGCTCGGGCCTGCACCACATGGTCTACGAGGTGGTCGACAACGCTATCGACGAGGCCCTGGCCGGCTGGGCGACGCGGGTGGAGGTGATCCTCAACGCCGACGGCTCCTGCACGGTCACGGACGACGGGCGGGGGATCCCCACCGACATCCACGAGGGCGAGGGCGTCTCGGCGGCCGAGGTCATCATGACCCAGCTGCACGCCGGCGGTAAGTTCGACCAGAATTCCTACAAGGTCTCCGGCGGCCTGCACGGCGTGGGTGTGTCGGTGGTGAACGCGCTTTCCGACTTCCTGAAGCTGAAGATCCACCGCAATGGCCAGGCCCATGAGATGGAGTTCCGCCGCGGCGACGCGGTCTCGCCGCTGGTGATCACCGGCGTCTCGCCGAAGCGCGAGAACGGGGAGTTCCTGACCGGCACCGAGGTCACCTTCCTGCCGTCGCTCGACACCTTCCGGTTCATCGAGTTCGACCGGAAGACGCTCGAGCACCGGCTGCGCGAGCTCGCCTTCCTGAACTCCGGCGTGACCATCTGGCTGAAGGACCTGCGCGAGGCCGAGCCCTTCGTCGAGGTGATGCACTACGAGGGCGGCATCGAGGCCTTCGTGCGCCACCTCGACGTCCACAAGACGCCGCTGATCAAGGACCCGATCGTCATCCGCGGCCGCCGCGACACCGTCGAGATCGACCTGTCGCTGTGGTGGAACGACGGCTACCACGAGAACGTGCTCTGCTTCACGAACAACATCCCGCAGCGGGATGGGGGCACGCACCTCGCCGCCTTCCGCTCGGCGCTGACGCGGATCATCACCAACTACGCCGAGAGCTCCGGCGCGGCGAAGCGCGAGAAGGTCTCCGTCTCCGGCGAGGACGCGCGCGAGGGCCTGACCTGCGTGCTCTCGGTGAAGGTGCCGGACCCGAAGTTCTCGTCACAGACCAAGGACAAGCTGGTCTCCTCCGAAGTCCGCCCGGCCGTGGAAGGCCTGGTGCAGGAGGGGCTGGCGACCTGGTTCGAGGAGCACCCCACCGAAGCCCGCCACATCGTCCAGAAGATCGCCGAGGCCGCCGCGGCGCGCGAGGCCGCCCGCAAGGCGCGTGAGCTCACCCGCCGCAAGTCGGCGCTCGACATCACCTCCCTGCCCGGCAAGCTCGCCGACTGCCAGGAGAAGGATCCGGCCAAGTCCGAGATCTTCCTGGTGGAGGGCGATTCCGCCGGCGGCTCGGCCAAGCAGGCGCGCAACCGCGAGAACCAGGCGATCCTTCCGCTCCGCGGCAAGATTCTCAATGTGGAGCGCGCTCGCTTCGACAAGATGCTGTCGTCGGATCAGGTCGGCACGCTGATCACCGCGCTCGGGGCCGGCATCGGCCGCGACGACTTCGACATCGAGAAGTTGCGCTACCACAAGATCGTCATCATGACGGACGCCGACGTGGACGGGGCGCACATCCGGACGCTGCTCCTGACCTTCTTCTACCGGCAGATGCCGGAGGTGATCGAGCGCGGCTACCTCTATATCGCCCAGCCGCCGCTCTATAAGGCCGCCAAGGGCAAGTCCTCGCGCTACCTGAAGGACGACGCCGAGCTCGAGACCTTCCTGATCGACGAAGGCATCGACGGGGCGACGCTCGACCTCGCCTCGGGTGAGCGGCTCACCGGCAAGGACCTGCTGGGCCTCGTGCAGACCGCCCGCGGCGCCAAGGCCAACGTCGAGCGGCTCGCCGCTCGCGCGCCGGCGTTCGCCATCGAGCAGGCGGCGCTGGCCGGCCTCTTCGTCGAGGCGGGCGGCGACCCGGCCGCGGCGGCGCGGCGCCTCGACCTCTACGCCGAGGAGGGCGACGGCGCCTGGACCGGCGAGAAGGGCGAGTTCGGCGGCTACGTGTTCACCCGGGTGAGGCGCGGCGTCTCCGAACGGGTGGTCCTCGACGACCTCCTGCTGCACGCGGCCGACGCCCGGCGCCTGGCCGAGCGGGCCAAGGACCTCGCCACGGTGTTCTCCGGGCCGGCGACCTTCACCCGGCGCGACAAGACCACCACCGTGCGCGGCCCCATCGACCTGATGAACGCCGTCATGGACGCCGGCCGCCAGGGCCTGAAGATCCAGCGCTACAAGGGCCTGGGCGAGATGAACCCGGACCAGCTCTGGGAGACCACGCTCGACAAGGAGGCCCGCACCCTCCTGCAGGTGAGGGTCAACCACGCGGACGACGCCGACGACATGTTCACCCGCCTGATGGGCGACCTCGTCGAGCCGCGGCGCGAGTTCATCCAGGAGAACGCCCTGGACGCCGAGGTCGACGTTTAGGGTGATGCCGGTCAGCGCGGGCTTCCTCGACGCGCTGGCCGACATCCTCCACTTCGTGCCGGGCTACCGCACGCGCCGGATGTTCGGCGGCGCCGGCGTCTATTCCCACGACCTGATGTTCGCCCTGGTGCTGGACGACGCGCTCTACCTGAAGGCCGACGACGCGACGGCGGCGGAGTTCGAGGAACGCGGGCTGGAGCCCTTCATCTACCGCGACCGCAACGGCCGCGAGGCGCCGATGAGCTACCGCCAGGCGCCCGAGGAGGTGCTGGAGGACCCCGACGCCGCCCGCGAATGGGTCGGCCGCGCGCTCGCCGCCGCGCAGCGCAAGAAGGCCTAGGAGGCCATCCGCTCCACCGGCGCCAGCGTCGACAGGCCCAGCCAGGCCTGCATGTTCGACGCCAGCTCGCGGTCGCCGATCAGCGTCAGCCGTTCGCTGGCGATCGCGCCGCGCAACGTGTCATAGCCCATCCAGATGGCGGTCATGGTCCGCAGGTCGCTGGAGACGTAGAGGTCCACGTCGAAGCCGGGATCCACGCTGCAGAGGTCCACCGCCTCGCCCGGCTCGACCACCAGCCACCAGCACCGCTCCGTCGCCGGCCGCTCCGGGTACTGGAACTGGATCACGCTGCGCCGCCGGGGCATAGGATCGAGGTTCAGCCGCCGGCGCATGTCCCACATCAGGAGCTGCGCATCGAGGTGCTGCAGCGAGAGGTCGGAATCGATCCAGCGCTGGCCCCACATGCCCATGGCCTCGACGATGGGCCGCAGCTCCTCGCCGGCCGCGGTCAGGCGGTATTCCGAACTGTTGCCGGGCCCGGCGGTGCGGCGGATCACGCCGGCCGCCTCCAGCTCCTTCAGCCGCTGCGAGAGCAGGGCCGGCGACATCCGGGGCAGGCCGCGGCGGAGGTCGTTGAACCGGGTCGTGCCGAAGATCAGCTCGCGCAGGAGCACGATCGTCCACCGGCTGCAGAGCACCTCGGCCGCCATGGCCACGGGGCAGAACTGGGCGTAGCCGCCTTGCGCCATCGCGCATCTCCTTCGAGCTTGCTCAGAAGTCCTAAACCCGCCGACCGGTGTTCGCCTAGTTCAGTTCCTGTACCGCCGCGATTCAGTTGCTGAACTGGAAGAACCGTGGTCGCCATGGGATCAGGCCTCAACGAATGAGGACCACCACCATGACCGACGACGCCATGACCTTGACCCGCCCCACCGACTGGACCGCCGCCGCCGAGGCGATTGCCGCCAAGATCGCGCTCGCCGCGCCGCTGCACGACGCCGACGACAGCTTCGTCGCCGACGCATACGACCTCCTAAAAGCCCAGGGCTTCTTCAAGGCCCACGTCCCCACCGAGCTGGGCGGCGGCGGCGCCTCTTATGCCGAAATCTGCAGCGTGGTGCGCACCCTGGCCCGCGCCTGCGGCTCCACGGGCCTCGCCTTCGCCATGCATACCCACATCGTAGCGCTTGCCGTCTGGCGCCGCGCCAACGAGGGCGCGCCGACCGAGGGCCTGCTGAAGCGCGTGACGGCCGAGGACCTGGTGCTGGTCTCCTCCGGCGGCTCGGACTGGCTGCAAAGCGCCGGCGCCGCGGAGAAGGTCGAGGGCGGCTTCCGCGTCACCGCGCGGAAGATCTTCTCGTCGGGCTCGCCTGCCGGCGACCTGCTGTCGACGAGTGCGGTCTACGACGACCCCGAGTCCGGCCCGACGGTCCTGCACTTCGCCGCCTCGCTGAAGGCCGAGGGCGTGAAGATCCACGACACCTGGCGGACCCTGGGCATGCGCGGCACCGGCTCCAACGACGTCGAGTTCACCGGCGTCTTCGTGCCCGACGCGGCCATCGCCGGCCGCCGTCCGCAAGGCAAGTGGCACCCCCTGTTCCACGCCATCAGCATGATCGCCTTCCCGATCATCTACTCGGCCTATCTCGGCGTCGCTGAGTACGCCCGCGGCAAGGCGTTGGAGGTCGCCCGAAAGAAGGCGCCGGAGGAGGCGCTCACCCTCTTGGTCGGCGAGATGGAGAACGCCTTCGCAGCCGCTCGCATGGCCGTCGCGGAGATGATCTCCACCGCCGAGACCGCAACGCCCGGACCGGAGACCACCAACCGCACCATGATCGGCCGCACCCTGGCCGCCCAGTCCGCGATCCGTACAGTCGAGAAGGCCATGGAGGTCGCCGGCGGCGCCGCCTTCTACCGGGCGCTCGGCCTCGAGCGGGCGTTCCGTGACGTGCAGGCCGCCCGCTTCCACCCGCTGCAGGAAAAGCCCCAGCTCCGCTACGCCGGCCGCTTGGCGCTCGGCCTCCACATCGACGGCTGAGCCGTGTCGACGATCGTGGCGGGGCGCTCTTAGGGATTGTCGAACCCGCGCACGACCTCCAGCACAGCCTCGCCGTAGTGGGCGAGCTTGGCTTCGCCTACGCCGTTCAGCCGCTCCAGGGCGGCGCGGGTCCCGGGCCGGGCGCCGGCGATCTCCGCCAGCGTGCGGTCGTGGAAGATCACGTACGGCGGCACGTGCTGGGCCTTGGCCTCGCGCGACCGCCAGGCGCGCAGCGCCTCGAACAGCGGCTGGTCGTGTGGCGAAAGGGTGGCCATGGCCTCGCGGGTGCGCTTGCGCGGCCGGCCGGAGCGGGTGCTCGGGTCGTACCCCTCCGCCGGCTTGCGCATGGCGATCCGCCGCTCGCCGCGGAACACCGCGCGCACGGCGTCCGCCTCGCCGATGCCCACCAGCGGCCGGCCGTCGTTGGGGTCCTCCTTCAGGAGCCCTTCGAACAAGAGCTGCTCGGTGAGGTCGCGCCACTGCGCCGCCGACAGCTCCGCACCGATGCCCCAGGTGGACAGGGACGTCTCGAAGTCGCTCGGGTCCTTGGTCTTGCCCAGCAGGTGGTCGACGAGCCGTCCGCGCCCGAACCGCCCGCCCAGCCGGTGCGCCGCCGAGAGCGCCTTCTGCGCGGCCTCGGTGGCGTCCACCGTCGCCACCTTCCCCAGGCACAGGTCGCACTGGCCACAGGCCTCCACGCCCTCTTCGCCGAAGTAGCGCCGCACGGCCGCAGCGCGGCAGCCGGTGCCGTCCAGCAGGGTGTAGAGCTGGCGCACCTTGCGGACCTGCACCTGCTTGACCGCCTCGTCCATCTCGCGCTCGGCGATGCGGCGCAGCGCCCAGCTCATGTCGGCGCCGCCGTAGAGGGTGATCCCCTCGGCCGGGTCGCCGTCGCGGCCCGCCCGGCCGATCTCCTGCCAGTAGGCCTCGATGGAAGACGGGGGGTCGGCGTGGATCACGAAGCGGACGTCCGGCTTGTCGACGCCCATGCCGAAGGCGATGGTCGCCACCATCACCGCGGCGTCGGCCTCCAGGAATTCCTCCAGCCGCTCGGTGCGCAGCCGCCGCTCCAGGCCGGCATGGTAGGCCAGCGCTGGCACGCCGGCGTCGCGCAGCGCCTGGGCGAGCTTCTCCGTGCCGTCGCGCGAGCCGGAATAGACCACGCCGGAGCGGTTCGGCCGGGCCGTCACCAGCTCCACCACCCGCTTCTCCTTCGAGCCTCGCTTGCGCTCGGCCGACAGGATCAGCTCGGGCCGCGCGAAGCTCGCCACGAACTCCCTGGACGTCTCCAGCTTCAGCTCGGCGCGGATGTCCTCCCGGGTCCGGGCGTCGGCCGTGGCGGTCACCGCCAGCCGCGGCACGGTGGGGAACAACTCCGCCAGCCGCCCGAGCATCCGGTATTCGGGGCGGAAGTCGTGACCCCACTGGCTCACGCAGTGGGCCTCGTCGATGGCGATGAGCGCCAGCGGCGTGCGCGACAGCCGCTCCATCATCCAGGGCTGCATCAGCCCTTCCGGCGAGATGTAGAGCAGGTCGAGCTCGCCGGCCTCGATCCGCCGCCAGGTCTCGGCCTTTTCCGAAGGGTCGATGTTGGAATCCAGCCTGGCCGCCGCCACGCCCGACTGCACCATCGCCGCCACCTGGTCGGCCATCAGCGCGATCAGCGGCGAGACCACCAGCCCGAGCCCGGGCCGCATCAGGCTGGGGATCTGGTAGCACAGGCTCTTGCCGCCGCCCGTGGGCAGCACCGCCATGGCGCTGCGCCCCGCCAGCACCTCGGCGATCACGTCGCCCTGCAGCCCCCGGAACTCCTGGTGCCCGAAGGTGCGCCGCAGGATGTCGCGGGCAGCGTCGAGGGGCTGGAGATGGGACTCGGCGACGGCGGGGGACATGCGCCGGTTATGGCGGGGAATCGGGGCGATTGCGATGCGTCTTTCCCTCCCCTCCTGGGGAGGGGCAGGCCGCGCAGCGGCCTGGGTGAGGAAGGGTGGTTCAGGCGCAGGCGCATCTAGCGCGGAGAACACACGATCCATGACGCCGTGGAGGTTCGTTCGCACGTCGCCCGCCCACACGCGGAGCACGCGATAGCCGTCACGCGCCAGGATCCTGTCGCGCACGAAGTCGTGCTCGGATTGTAAGTCGTCGCCATGTTGGCTCCCGTCCACCTCGACCACGAGGCCGCGGGAAGGGCAGACGAAGTCCAGGAAATAGCCTCGGTGCGGCCGCTGCCGATGGAAGACGTAGCCCTGTTCCCGGAGGCGTCGCAGCCTCGACCAGAGGATCACCTCCGGTTCGCTCATGTTCCGGCGAAGCTCACGCGCGCGGGCGGTCTCGGGCCGCATGAGCAGGGACGATGTTCCACGTTTGTTCTTAAAGCAAGTCTCGGCCTCAGCGCGCCGCGCTCCGGCCCGCACTTCCTCACCCGGCTCGCCTTCGGCGAGCTGTCCCTCCCCGGACGGGGAGGGAAATCGGGCGCCTACTCGGCTGCCATGGCCGCCGGTTCTGGCTGGGCGCCGCGCAGGAGCCGCCCCGGCAACGCGCCCGTGGGCTCGCCGTCGCGGTAGGTGACTTCGCCGGCGACGATCGTGGCGCGGTAGCCGTCGGCGCGCTGGATCAAGCGCCGGCCGCCGGACGGCAGATCGTACGCGACTTGGGGGGCCTTCAGGGTCAGCCGGTCGTAGTCGATGACGTTGATGTCGGCGCGGTAGCCCGGCGACAGCAGGCCGCGGTCGTAGAGGCCCACCGTCTCGGCGGTGTCGCGGCACTGGGCCTTGACCATCCGCTCCAGCGGGATCTTCGGGCCCCGCGTACGGTCGCGGGTCCAGTGGACAATGTTGGTGGTCGGGAAGCTGCCGTCGCAGATCATGCCCACGTGCGCCCCGCCGTCGGACAGCCCCGGCACCACGCACTCGTGCTGCAGCATCTCGTAGGCGGGCTCGAGGCTGTAGTCGGCGTAGTTCAGCAGCGGCAGGTAGAGCATCCCGCGACCGTCCTTGGTCAGCATGTGGTCGAGCGCGATCTCGTACACATCTCGTCCCTCGCGCTGCGCCATGGCCGCGATGGAGGTCTCCGCCGTGGGCTCGTAGTCCGGCTCCTCGCCCATCAGGTAGATCCGCTCCCAGGAGCGCATCGGCGACAGGCCCGGCGCGCGGGCGCTCTCGGCTTCCTCGGCCAGCAGCCGCGCCCGGAACTCCGGATCGCGCAGCCGCGCCACGCGCTCGTCCAGCGGCAGGTCCTTGATGGCCCTATAGCTCGGGTGGGAGCTGAACGGGTTCGCCGTCAGCTCCAGGCCGAACAGCACCCCCACCGGCCGGGTCGCCACCTGGGCGCGCATCTCCAGCCCCCTGGCCTTCGCCGCCGACAGCCGGTCCAGCAAATAGCGGTACTGCTCCGGATGGCGCGGGCTCTGCAGCAGGCTGAACGACAGCGGCCGCCCCGAGCGCTCCACCAGCCGCTGCAGCATGTCGAACTCGGCCTCGGGATCGTTGAAGTCGGAGACGAACTGCAGGACGCCGCGGCCCGCCGCGGCCATGCCCAGCGCGATGCCGGTCAGTTCGTCCTCGCCCGCCGTCAGGGTGGCGATCGGCGAGCCGTCCGACGAGCGGTGGTTCAGGGTGCGCGAGGTGCCGAAGCCGATGGCGCCGGCCTCCATCGCCCGCCTGGCGATCGCCGCCATCGCGTCGACGTCGGCCTCCGTCGCCGGCTCGCGGTCCACGCCGCGCTGACCCATGACGAAGACCCGCAGCGCCGCGTGCGGCAGCATGCTGCCCACGTCCACGTCGAACCGCCGCTTCGCCAACTGCTCCACGTATTCCGGATAGCTCTCCCAGTTCCACGGCAGGCCGTCGGCGAGCACCGGGAAGGGGATGTCCTCGACGCCCTCCATCAGGCGGATCAGCCGGTCGTGGTCGTCCGGCCTGCAGGGGGCGAAGCCCACGCCGCAGTTGCCCATCACCACCGTCGTGACGCCGTGCCACGACGAGGGCTGCATCCGCTCATCCCACGTCGCCTGGCCGTCGTAGTGGGTGTGGACGTCGACGAAGCCGGGCGTCACCACGAGCCCGCGCGCGTCGATCTCTTCCGCCCCTGAGCCTGCGATCCTGCCCGCCGCCGCGATCAGCCCATCCTTCACCGCCACGTCGGCCTCGAAGGCCGCAGCGCCGGTACCGTCAACGACGGTCCCGCCCCGGATCACCAGGTCGTAGGCCTTCTCCATCGCGTCCTCCCGGGCGCCGTTGAACGGCGGTCTTTTCCGTGGCCGACATTAGCCGCCCGCCGTCGCGGGATGGTCAAGGGCCGTTGAAGCTCTACCGGAGGAACTCACTGATTATTCAGCTTGTTGGTTCCGGGCCCATTAACCCGTCAGGCGTAAATGTGGCGTCTGTGCTGACAAGGTTGAGGGACCCCGTCATGCCGCTCAAGATGTACCTGGCCGTAGCGGCGGCCGCAGCGATCGCCCTGGGGCTCATGCTCCCGGTGCCCAACCAGGGCGCCTCGGCGTCTGCGCAGTCCCAGATCGAGACCCTTACGGTCGGCCGCGGCTGAGCGCGTCGAGCAAAAGTGGTCCCACTTTTGCGCCCGCGATGCGCTCCACTTCAAAGTTCTAAAGCTCGATTCAGCCGTCAGGCTCCGCCTGACGCCATCGTGCTTTAGCGCGGCCGCTCGCGGGCGAGGTCCGCCTGCTTGGCTGCGCAGCCGCGCAGCGTCTCCCCCGCAAACTCCACCTCCGCCACCAGGGGATAGCGGATGTCGCTCATCCCGTCATTGCACTCGCTGCCGTAGAGCGTCAGCGAGAGCGTCTGGCCGTCGGCGGACCTGGCCTGCCAGACGCCCTTGCCGGGCGAGATGGTGGCCCCTGGCGCCTCGAACACCAGCTCCGGCTGCTCCGGCCGCTGCAGGGTCAGCTTCACGCCGTCCATCCGCACCGCCCAGAAGGGCTCGTTGCCGCGCGCCAGCATCGGCTGCGAGAAGTCGGTGCTGCCGATCGCGCGGGCCTCCCCGGGGGCGACGGTCTTCACCGCGACGGGCGGCGCCTCCGCAGGCGCCGGCGCGGCGGCCCCCTGCGGAGTTCGCGGGCTGCAGGCGGCCAGCGCCAGGGCGGATAGGGCCAGGACTGCTCGCATGTCGGGGGGTCTCCGTCTTCGGCCAAATCACGCTAGCGTCTCCGACGTGAGCGCGCAGCCCTTCACCTTCTACGAGTTCTTCGCCGGCGGGGGGATGGCGCGCGCCGGCCTGGGCGACGGCTGGGCCTGCGCCTTCGCCAACGACTTCGACGCCGTGAAGGCCGCCGCCTACCGCGACAATTACCCCGACGCCGCGGACCACTTCCGGCAAGGCGATGTCTGGCAGCTCACGGCGGCCGACCTGCCGGGCGGCGTCGACCTCGCCTGGGCCTCCTCGCCCTGCCAGGATTTCAGCCTCGCCGGAGCCCGCGCGGGCCTGTCCGGCGGCCGGTCCAGCGCCTTCTTCGGCTTCTGGCGGCTGATCGAAGGCCTCGCGGCGCAGGGGCGCGCGCCTCGCCTTGTGGTCATCGAGAACGTCAGCGGCCTGCTCACCTCGCACGGCGGGCGCGACTTCGCAGCGCTCGGCGAAGCGCTGGCGGCTCAGGGATACAGCTTCGGCGCCCTGGAGATCGACGCCGCCGTCTTCACGCCCCAGTCCCGCCCCCGCGTGTTCGTGGTCGCCACGCGCGAGCCGCCGCCGGCCTGCCTGCTCGGCGAGAGCCCCTTCCACACCCGCGCGGTGCGCGCCGCCGCCGCGGCCCTGCCCGAGCTGCTGGCCGAGCGCTGGCGGTGGTGGCGCCTGGCCGCCCCGCCGGCGCGCAACACCGACCTCGCCGCCCTCCTGGAGCCCGACGGTGCGGTCGAATGGCATGCGCCCGCCCGCACCCAGCGGCTGCTCGAGCTGATGGCCCCGCTGCACCGGACCCGGCTCGACGCCGTCCGCGCCCGCGGCGGGCGGGATGTCGGGGCCGTCTTCCGCCGCACGCGCATCGAGCACGGCCGGCCGGTGCAGCGCGCCGAGATCCGCTTCGACGGGCTGGCGGGCTGCCTGCGCACCCCGCGCGGCGGCTCCTCGCGCCAGGCGATCGCCGTGGTGGACGGCGGCGAGGTCCGCACGCGCCTGCTCAGCCCTCGCGAATGCGCCCGCCTGATGGGCCTGCCGGACAGCTACCGCCTGCCTGCCGCCGCCACCTCCGCCCTGCACGTCACCGGCGACGGGGTCGCGGTCCCGGTGGTCCGCTGGCTGGCCGCCGGGCTTTTAGAACCTCTATCGAAGCCGGCTGCATTCCTAGCGGCCGAGTAGGCGATCAGGGCCTTTCATTCCCTATAGGAAGTCTTAGGTTCGCAGGCTCGCATCCCAGCCTGAGGCCCCGCCATGGACGCCACTCCCGACAAGGTCTACGACGCCGCGCGCTACGAGCGCGCCGGCCGGGGCAAGATCTTCGACTCCATCATCGACACCATCGGCGACACGCCGCTGGTGCGCCTGCCCAGGCTGACCGCAGCCCTGAAGCCCAGGGGCGAGGTGGTCGCCAAGCTGGAGTTCTTCAATCCGATCTCCTCGGTGAAGGACCGCATCGGCGTGGCCATGATCGAGTACCTGGAGGCCAAGGGCGTCCTGAAGCCGGGCGGCGTCATCGTCGAGCCGACCTCCGGCAACACCGGCATCGCGCTCGCCTTCGTGGCCGCGGCCAAGGGCTACAAGCTGACGCTCGTCATGCCCGAGAGCATGTCCATGGAGCGGCGCAAGATGCTGCTGCTGCTGGGCGCCAAGCTGGAGCTCACCCCGCCGGAGCGCGGCATGGCCGGCGCCGTGGCCAGAGCCAAGGAGATCGTCGACGCGACGCCGGGCGCGGTCATGCCCCAGCAGTTCGACAACGTCGCCAACCCGCTGATCCACCGGGTGTCGACCGCCCAGGAGATCTGGAACGACACCGAAGGCCGCGTGGACGCGGTGATCTCCGGCGTCGGCACCGGCGGCACCATCACCGGCGTCGGCCAGGTCCTGAAGGCCCGCAAGCCGTCGGTCCGCATGATCGCGGTGGAGCCGGTGGCCTCCCCGGTGCTCTCCGGCGGCCAGCCCGGCCCGCACAAGATCCAGGGCATCGGCGCGGGCTTCGTGCCTTCGATCCTCGACCGCGGCGTCATCGACGAGGTGGTGCAGGTCTCCAACGAGGACAGCTTCACCATGGCCCGCCGCGCGGCCGCGGAAGAGGGCATCCCGGTGGGCATCTCCTCCGGCGCGGCGCTGACGGCGGCCTTCGACGTGGCCAGCCGCGAGGACATGGCCGGCAAGCTGATCGTGGCCATCATCCCGAGCTTCGCCGAGCGCTACGTCTCGACGGCCCTGTTCGAGGGCCTTTGAGCGACGTCTACTCCGCGGAGAAGCGCTCCGCCGTGATGCGGCGGGTGAAGGGCGCGAACACCACGCCCGAGATGAAGGTCCGAAAGGCGCTGACCAGGCTTGGCGCCCGCTACCGGCTGCACCGCAAGGACCTGCCCGGCAATCCGGACATCGTCCTGCCCGGGCGCAGGCTGGCGCTCTTCGTCCACGGCTGCTTCTGGCACGGCCACGACTGCGCCAGAGGCGCGAGGGTGCCCAAGCAGAACCGCGACTACTGGGTCGCCAAGGTGGCCCGCAACGTCGCCCGCGACGCGTCGAGCCGCGGATCCCTCGCCGACCAGGGCTGGCGCGTCGAGACGATCTGGGAATGCGAGCTGAAAGACGCCGCGGCCTTGGACCGGCGGCTCACCGAGCTGCTCAGGCGCTAGCCGCCTCGACCTCTTCCACCGTGATCTGCGTCTTCACGGAATTGGCGATGAAGCACATCTCGTGGGCGGCGTGGTGCAGGTGGTCCCGCTCCTCGGCGGTGGGTTGTTTGCCTGAGTAGGTCACCTGCGGCCGAAGGGTGCAGCGGGTGACCGCCTGGCGGCCGTCGCCGATGTCCTCCATCAGCCCTTCGGCGTCGTCGCGGTAGCGCGCCACCACGTATCCCGCCTCGCGCGCCACGTGCAGGAAGCTGAGCATGTGGCACTGGGAGATCGAGGCCACCAGCATCTCTTCCGGGTCGACCGCATTGGGCGCCGCCCAGCGGTTGCCGATCACCTGGTGCGAGGCGGTGCCGGGGACCTCGACGCCGCTGCCGAACGCCACGCGGTGGGCGCGCGGGTAGCGGCCCTTCAGGAAGTCCTCGCCCGGCGCGTCCAGCGTCCAATCGCAGCTCGCCCGGTACGTCCCCATCGTCAGAAGGCCTCCGCCGGCAGGGCCATGACGAGCTCGGCCCCGGTCTTGAGCTTGGCCAGGTGCGACGTGGTCTCCGGCAGGACCCGCTCCATGTAGTAGCGCCCGACCGTGAGCTTCTGGGCGTAGATCGGGTCGGTTTCGCCCGCCGCGATCTTGGCGTTCGCCGCCTCGGCCATCAGGCACCACATGTAGGCCAGTGCGGTCAGGCCGAAAAGGTGAAGGTAGTCGGACGAGGCCGCCCCGGCGTTGTCCGGGTTCGCCAGGCCGTTCTGCATCAGCCACATGGTGGCCTCCTGCAGCTCGCCCTTGGCCTTGGCCAGCGGGGCCGTGAACGGCTTCATCTCCGGGCTGTCGTGGGCTTCCACATAGGCGTCCAGCTCGGCGAAGAAGCTCATCACCGCGCGGCCGCCGTTGGCCGCCAGCTTGCGGCCCACCAGGTCCAGCGCCTGCACCCCGTTGGTGCCCTCGTAGATCAGGGCGATGCGCACGTCGCGCAGGTACTGGCTGACCGGGAAGTGCTCGGTGAAGCCCGAGCCGCCGTGGATCTGCATGGCGTTGGAGCAGACCTCGAAGCCCTTGTCGGTGAGGAACGCCTTCACCACCGGCGTCATCAGCGCCATGTAGTCGTCGCCCTTCTGGCGCACCGCCTCGTCCGGGCTGCCGTGGGCCAGGTCGCCGTGCAGGGCGGTCCAGAACAGGAAGGCGCGGCCGCCTTCGATGATCGCGCGGCTGTCCATCAGCATGCGGCGAACATCGGGGTGGACGATGATCGGGTCGGCCGGTCCGTCGGGGTTCTTCGGCCCGGTCAGCGAGCGGCCCTGCAGGCGGTCCTTGGCGAAGTCCCGGGCGGCCTGGTAGGCGGCCTCGGCCTGGGCGAGGCCTTGCATGCCGACCCCGATCCGCGCCTCGTTCATCATCACGAACATGATCGCCAGGCCCCGGTTCTCCTCGCCGATCAGCCAGCCGGTGGCCTCCTCGTGGCTGATCACGCAGGTGGCGTTGCCGTGGATGCCCATCTTCTCTTCCAGGCCCAGGCACTTCACCGCGTTGCGCTCGCCCGGGTTGCCGTCGGCGTCCGGGATGAACTTCGGCACGATGAACAGGCTGATGCCGCGCGTCCCCTGCGGCGCCCCCTCGATCCGCGCCAGCACCAGGTGGACGATGTTCTCGGTGAGGTCCTGCTCGCCGCCAGAAATCCAGATCTTCTGGCCCGTGATCCTGTAGGTCCCGTCCCCGGCGGGGACCGCCTTGGTCCGCAGCATCCCCAGGTCCGTGCCGCAGTGCGGCTCGGTCAGGTTCATGGTCCCGCCCCACTGGAACGAGGCCAGCTTCGGCAGGTAGAGGTCCTTCTGCTCCTGGGAGCCGCCGAAGTGGATGGCGGAATAGGCGCCGTGGGTCAGGCCAGGGTACATGGCGAACGCCATGTTCGCCGCCGAGCTCATCTCGGAGAAGGCCAGGTTCACGACGTGCGGCAGGCCCTGGCCGCCATATGCCGGGTCCGACCCCAGCGCGGGCCAGCCGCCTTCCACCAGCGCCTTGTAAGCCTCCTTGAAGCCCGTCGGGGTCTTCACCGAGAAGTCCGCGTTCCAGGTGCAGCCTTCCTTGTCGCCCACCGAGTTCAGCGGCGCCAGCACCTCGCTCGTGAACTTCGCCGCCTCGTCCAGGATGGCCTCGATCGTGTCCATCGAGGCGTCGGCGAAGGTGGGCAGGTTGCCGTACTGCTCGAGCTTCAGCACGTCGCGCAGCAGGAAGGCGAAGTCCCGCACCGGGGGCTGGTAGGTCATGGGCGCTCCGAAGGGCAGATGTGCCTCCGCCCCTCTATACGAGAAGTCTTAACCGTAAAGGACCGGGCGCCTTCGTACCGGCTAGGTCTCTGCGCCTTCGAGGCGGCGGCGCAGGACCTGGTCGTACTCCTGGGCCTTGGGCAGCAGGTCCGGCCGGGTTTCCGACAGGCGCTTCTCCATGGCCTCGCACCCAGCGCGCAACTCGGCGATGGCGTTGTCGATGTCGACCTTCTGGCTCTCCAGCGCCAGGATGCGCTCGCGGAACTTCTTCAGCGAGCGGGCCGCCTGCTGGGCGCCGGTGTCGTCGGCCTCGTAGAGGTCGAGGATCTCGCCGATCTCGGCCAGAGCCAGGCCCACCCGCTTGCCGCGCAGGATCAGCTGCAGCCGGGCCCGGTCCTTGTAGGAATAGACCCGGTTCATCCCGTCACGGGCAGGCGCGAGCAGGCCCTTGTCCTCGTAGAAGCGCAGCGCCCGCGGCGTGCATTTGAACTCCTGGCAGAGCTGCCGGATCGTGAAAGTGCGGTTGGGTCGGCGCAGGTCCGTGGGCATGCTGTGGCTCCTGGACGCGGGGGTAAGTTGCCCTGACAGCGTAAAATCACCTTTCCGCACGCGTCAAGCAGACTCACGTTCACGTAATGCTGAGACGAGGCGGCGACCGGTGCTACGGTGGAGCTTCGAAGCCGAGGGGAAGAGATGACGAGCCCGATCCTGCAGCCGGTCGTCGTGCTGGTGCTCTGGTCGCTGGTGATGTGGGCTTGGCTCTACGCCACCCGCATCCCGGCCCTGCAGCGCGCGAAGTTCGAGCTTAGGCCCGACCGCTCCAAGGAGGAGATGAACGCCGCGCTACCGCCCCAGGTCCGCTGGAAGGCCGACAACTACAACCACCTGATGGAGCAGCCGACGATCTTCTACGCCACGGCGCTGGCGCTGGCGCTGGCCGGCCAAGGCGACGGACTGAACGCCGGGCTGGCATGGGGCTACGTGGCCCTGCGCGTCGTCCACAGCCTCGTCCAGGCGACTGTGAACGTCATCATGCTTCGCTGGGCCATCTTCATGACCGCCACCGTGGTGTTGGTGGTGCTGGCCGTCCGCGCCGCGATGGCGGTGTTCTAGGCCGGCGCCAACTCACCCGCGAGAGCCCGCTCGATCAGCTGGATCGTGCGCTCAACGCCAAAAATCGCCACGAACGAGCCGAACCGCGGCCCGGTGGGCTGGCCCAGCAAGACCTCGTAGAGCGCTCCGAACCAGGCGCGCAGCGGCTCGAAGCCCGCGGCCTTGCCCGCCTCGAACACCTCATTCTGGATCGTCTCGGCGTCGGCGCCCGCGGGCAGCGCCTTCAGCCGCGCGACCAGGTCCGCCATCGCCGCGCGTTCCTTCGCGTCCGGCGCCCTGAACGTCTTCGCGGGCTTCACGAAGTCCTCGTAGTAGTTCAGCGCGTAACCGGCGAGCTTGGCCAGCAGCGGCTCGCTCTGCGGCGTCGCGCCCGGGATGTAGCGCTCCAGGAAGCCCCACAGCACGTCGGTGGTCCCGGCGTCCGCCGCCGACACCAGGTTCAGCAGAAGCGAAAACGACACTGGCGAGCCGCGCTCCGGCGGCGCCCCCCGGTGTACGTGCCAGGCGGGGTTGTCGATCGCCGGCGCGTTGGCGCCCTCCGCGCGCGCCTTGTTGAAGCTGTCCAGGTGGCTCAGGTACTCGTCCGTCGCCTTGGGGATCACGTCGAAATAGAGCCGCTTCGCCGACTTCGGCGACTGGTACATGTAGTAGGCCAGGCTCTCGGGCGTGCCGTAGCGCAACCACTCCTCCATGGTCAGGCCGTTGCCCTTGGACTTGGAGATCTTCTGGTTGTTCTCGTCCATGAAGAGCTCGAAGTGGAAGGCCTCCGGGGGCTCCCCGCCCAGCGCCTTCACGATGCGGTTCGAGACCCGCACGCTGTCCACTAGGTCCTTGCCCGAGGCCTCGAAGTCGACCTTCAGCGCCGTCCAGCGCGCCGCCCAGTCCGGCCGCCACTGCAGCTTCACGTGGCCGCCGGTGACCGGGACCTCCGTCGGCGTGCCGTCCTCGTCGGGGAAGACGATGGTCCCCTTCGCGACGTTGCGCTCCAGGGTGGGCGCCTGCAGCACGCGGCCGGTCTTCGGGCTGATCGGCAGGAACGGGGAATAGGTCGCCCGCCGCTCTTCGCCCAGCGTCGGCAGCATGATCCCCATCACCGCGTCGAACCGCTCGAGGATGCGCAACAGCACCTCGTCGAAGCGGCCGGACTTGTACGTCTCGGTCGAGGACATGAAGGTGTAGTCGAAGCCGAAGCCGTCGAGGAAAGCCCGCAGGCGGGCGTTGTTGTGCGCCCCGAAGCTCTCGTGCTCGCCGAATGGGTCGCGGACCGAGGTGACCGGCTTGTCGCGGTCCTCCTCCAGCATCTCGCGGTTCGGCACGTTGTCCGGGATCTTCCGCAGGCCATCCATGTCGTCGGAGAAGACGATCAGCTGGGTGGGGATGGCGTCCTCGGTGAGCGCCCGGAAGGCGTTCCTCACCATCGTCGGCCGGGCCGCTTCGCCAAAGGTGCCCATGTGAGGGAGGCCGGAGGCCCCGTAGCCGCACTGGAAGACCACCGGCTCGGTAAGCGCTGGGAACTGCCGCACGGCCTCGGCGAACTTGCCTTCGACGAACAGCGACGCCGCCAGGTCCCGCTCGCCGTCGCTCAGCCGCAGCCGGGTGATCCGCTCCAGCAGGATCCGCGCCTGCTCGAACGGCCAGCTCTTCGCCTCGCGCGCCTGTCGGGAAAGTCCTTGCAGCATGGGGGCGGCCCTACCTGCCAATCCCTGCCGCCTCAAGGCCTTTTGGAACTAAGGCCGAGCTCCTGCGTCTTGGCGCTGACGACAGACGGGACCGTACGACCATGAACCTCACCATCGCCAAGCGGGCGCTCGGCCTGCTCTCCATCGGACTGGGCATCGTCGCTGTCGCGGCGCCCCGTCGGATGTCGTCCACGCTCGGGCTCGAGGCCGACGAGCAGGCGGTGAGCGCCTTCGGGGCCCGCGAGATCGCCTCCGGCGCCGGCCTGCTCTCGCCCGTGAAACCGGGTCCGTGGTTCTGGACCCGCGTCGGGGGCGACGTGATGGACCTCGTGGCACTGGGGAAGGCGTTGAACCGGGACAACCCCCGCCGCCACATCGCCGCGGCGGCCGCAGGCCTGGTGGCGGTGATCGCCGTCATCGATACCTGGATGGCCATCGAGGCCCTCGTGGACAAGCGCGCCAACGCCCAGGCTGCGACCTAGCCGCCGCGACAAACCAATGTCTCAAAACTGACGTAACGGCATAACCGAATCGTCGTGTCCTCCCCGTAAGGGCCTCTGAGCCCAGGGGGAAAAGATGCGGACACGTCATATACAGCCCAGCCGGCTGGTCCTTGTCCTGGCCATGCTGGCCGCCACGCCGGCGGCGGCCCAGGAGGTCGAGGAGCTGGTGGTCACCGGTCAGCGGGCCGCCCAGCAGCGCGCCATCGAGACCAAGCGCGAAGCCGACACCGTCGTCGACGTGATCTCCGCCGACGACATCGGCCGGCTGGCCGACAAGAACGTCGCCGAGAACATCGAGCGCCTGCCCGGCGTGGGCCTCGCCTACGACCAGGGCGAGGGCCGCTACGTCTCGATCCGCGGCACCCCGTCGAACCTCAACAACGTCACCCTGAACGGCGTAGAGGTCGGCAACCCCGACGGCGACAGCCGCGCCCTGCCGCTCGACGTGGTCTCCGGCCAGCTGCTCGGCCGGGTCGAGGTGGTGAAGGCGGTCACGCCCGACTACGACGCCCAGGGGATCGGCGGCACCGTCAACCTGGTCAGCCAGTCGCCCTTCGACAACGGAAAGGACCTGTTCGCCCGCGGCTCGCTGCAGGTGGGCTACCAGGAGCTCAACAAGAAGAGCCCGATCCAAGGCGACGCCACGGTCGGCGCCATCTTCGGCGGCGGGAACTGGGGCGTGTTGCTGGGCATCTCCGGCTCGTCGCGCGACTACGACTCAGAGGGCCTCTACCCCGACGACTGGCGCACCGTGCCGGGCGTCGCCCGCGGCGGCCTGCCGATCAATCTGAAGTACACGAACTACAACCTCGTCCGGGAGCGGATCGGGGTGTCCGGAGCGCTGGAGTTCCGGCCGACGGACGGCGACAAGTTCTACCTGCGCGGCCTCTATTCGAAGTTCACCGAGGACGAGTACCGCCAGCGCTTCCGGCTCGACTTCGCGTCCAACCTCGCCAATGTCACGCTGAACCCTGACCAAGCCACCGGCGTCTCGACCGGCGTCGACGCTCGCCAGGACCTGCGCCTGGAGTACAAGGAGAAGTCGATCTCTTCCTTCCAGGCCGGCGCCGAGCACGAGCGCGGTCCGTGGAACATCACCTACGACGCCTCCTACGGCTACAACGAGCTGATCGAGCCCAACCAGCTTTGGCAGTTCCGTCTGCCGACCGCGAACCTCACCGTCGACTTCGACATGCGGCCGCTGCTCTATACCGCGGTCCCGCGCAGCCTCTCGGCCTCCAACCTGCAGTTCCGCCAGCACACCGTGCAGGACGAGTACGGCGAGGAAGCCAACGTCGCGGGCCGCATCGATCTGCGCCGCGACATCGACATCGGCGAGAAGAGCTTCTTCAAAGTCGGCTTCAAGGCCCGTCAGACGGACAAGATGTTCGACGGGCGGACCGACCAGTACGACCGTGGAACCGCCGCCAACCGCTTCACCCTGGCCGACTTCAACCTTCTGGGTCCGCAGATGGAGGTCGACGTCGGCGACCGCGTCTACGTCAACCGCTTCGTCATCGACGCCGCCGCGATCCAGGCCTTCACCGCGGCCAACCGCGGTGGCGCGCGCATGGTGCTGAACACCGCGAACACGCTCTCCAACGCCACCCTCAACGACTACGACCTGACCGAGAAGGTGCTGGCCGGCTACGCCATGGCCAACATCGACTTTGGCCGCTTCGCGATCATCGGCGGCTGGCGTGTGGAGCACACGAAGACCGACGTCTCCGGCTTCCGCCTGGTCGGGCAGACCGGCACCGTCACGCCGGTCTCCCAGCAGGGCAAGTACACGACCTTCCTGCCCAACTTGCACCTGCGCTTCGAGCCCAGCGAGGACCTCGTCGTCCGCTTCGCCTACACCCGCACTCTGGGACGTCCCCAGTACCCGCAGCTGAAGCCGGGCGGCGCGCTTACCTTCACCGAGATCACGCCGGGCAACTTCGAAGGCGAGTTCGCCGAGGGCAACGCCGACCTGAAGCCCTACGTCTCCGACAACCTCGACGCCTCGGCGGAATGGTACTTCGCGCGCGGCGGCCTGCTGTCGGCCGGCGTATTCTACAAGAAGATCAGGGACCCGATCTTCGGCTTCCGCCAGACGCTGTCCGGCGTGACGCTGGAGGGCCGCACCTACAGCCGCCTGGAGTACACCCAGCCCCGCAACGCCGACTCAGGCGAAATCAGGGGCGTCGAGCTGAACTACCAGCAGCAGTTCGACTTCCTGCCCGGGTTCTGGAGCGGCTTCGGCGCGGCGGCCAACGTCACCGTCACCGACTCCAGCCTCACCGTGCCGGGCCGCGGCGAGCTCGCCTTCCCGGCGCAGTCCAGCCTGCTCTACGGCGCCCAGCTGTTCTACCAGGCCGGACGCGTCGAGGCGGCGCTCTCCTACCACCATACCGGCTACGCGATCCAAGGCCTGGGCGCCAGCAACGACGCCGACACCTACGACGACGACTACCGCCGCCTGGACGCCAAGGTCAGCTACCAGCTCACCTCCAACATCGAGGTCTACGTCGACCTGCAGAACCTCTCCGACGAGGTGCTGCGCGAGTACCAGGGCGGCCACCGCGACTGGCTGACCAACTACGAGCGCTACGGCCGGACTTACTACGTCGGTGTTTCCGCGCGATGGTAGGCGCGTGAGCCTTACATCCCGACGACTTCTGCTGGGACAGGCCGCGGCGCTTGCGGGCGCCGCGCTCCTGCCCGAAACCCGCTCGGCCTTCGCCCAGACCCGACTGACCGAGGATCCCTTCAGCCTCGGCGTCGCCTCCGGCGAGCCCAGCCCCGATGGCATGGTGCTCTGGACCCGGCTCGCGCCGCGTCCGCTGCAGCCGGACGGCGGCATGCCGCCTGCGCCGGTCCAGGTCCGCTGGCAGGTGGCCGAGGACGAGCGCATGACCCGCGTCGTCCGCTCGGGCTACGAGATCGCGAGCCCCGTGGCCGGCCACTCGGTCCACGTCACGGTGGTGAAGCTGAAGCCGGGCCGGCCCTACTGGTACCGCTTCATGGCCGCCGGCCACGCGAGCCCCGTGGGCCGTACGCGGACCGCCCCGGCGCGAGGCGCCGATGTACAGCGCCTGCGGCTCGCCTACAGCTCCTGCCAGAAGTTCGAAGCCGGCTACTGGGGCGCCTACGAGCACCTTGTCGCCGACGACCCCGACCTGGTGCTATTCCTCGGCGACTACATCTACGAGCAGAAGGCGACCAACAACGGCGTCCGGCGTCACCCTGACGAGGAGCCGAAGGACATCGGCGGCTACCGGGTCCGGTACGGCGCCTACAAGTCCGACCCGATGCTGAAGGCGGCGCATGCCGCCGCGCCGTGGATGGTGATCTGGGACGACCACGAGGTGAAGAACGACTACGGCGGCGACACCGACCGGGCCAACACAGACCCCGCCGTCTTCCTGCGCCGCCGCGCCGCCGCCTACCAAGCCTACTACGAGCACATGCCGCTGCGCCGCCGGCAGGTCCCGGTCGGGCCCAGCATGCTGCTGCACCGGGCGCTGGACTGGGGGAGCCTGGCCCAACTGCAGTTCATCGACACCCGCCAGCACCGCCCGGCCCGCACCTGCGATGCGCTCGCCTCCAAGGATGACCCCAAGATCATTCCCGACTGCCCCGAGCGCACCGACCCCCGCCGCTCGTTGCTCGGCGCGCCGCAGGAGCGCTGGTTGCTGGACACGCTCGGCGCCTCGAAGGCCCGCTGGAACATCCTCGCCCAGCAGTACGTCATGGGCGAGCTCATGCGCCCGGCCGCCGACGGCCCGCGGTTCTCCAACGATGGCTGGAGCGGCTATGCGGCCAGCCGCCAACGCATTCTCGAGCGCTGGCGCGACGCCCGCGTCTCAAATCCGCTTGTCCTCGGCGGCGACATCCACTGCTTCGTCGCCGGCGACCTGAAGCTCGCGCCGGACCAGGCTCCGATCGCCACGGAGTTCAACGGCGGCTCGATCAGTTCGCTGGGCGCCGCCAACGCGACCCTCGCCGCGCTCGCCAAGCCCAACCCGCACATCCGCTTCACCGAAGGCGAGCACCGCGGCTACGGCCGCGTCGACATCACGCCCAACGGCGCCGACGTCACCTTCCGGGCGATCCAAACGGCGCTGAAGCCCACGTCCGACGCCTACGATCTCGCGCGCTTCCACGTCGAGTCCGGGAGGCCGGGGGTGCAGCGTGCGTAGCCTTCTGCTCGGCCTGTTCTTCGCCGCCTGCGCGGCGACGGCATCCGCCCAGCCGGGCCTGTCCGCAGAGCTCGTCCGGCGCATCCCAGCCCCTGAAGCCCGTCAGGGCGTGGCCGTCGACGCCCGCTACGTCTACGCCGTCGATAACTCCGTCATCGGCAAGTACGACAAGGCGACCGGCGCCAAGGTCGCCGAGTGGAAGGGCGATCCCACCCGCTTCCCGCACCTCAACTCCTGCGCCGTGATCGGCCGCGAACTGGTCTGCGCCTCGTCCAACTACCCCGCCGTGCCGATGGCCAGTTCGGTCGAGATCTTCGATCCCATCCGCATGGTCCACCTGCGCAGCGTCTCGCTGGGCCCGCAGGTGGGCTCGCTCACCTGGGTGGACCGCAAGGACGGCGCTTGGTGGGCCACCTTCGCCAACTACGGCGACCGGGGCGGCGAGCCCGGCCGCGACACGCGCTGGACCACCCTGGTGAAGTTCGACGACCAGTGGCGTCGGATGGAGGCCTGGCTCTTCCCGCCCTCGGTGATCGCGCGGATGACACCGCGCAGCTCGTCTGGCGGCGCGTGGGGCGAGGATGGGCTGATCTACGCCACCGGGCACGACGAGCCGGAGGTCTATGTGCTGCGGCTGCCGCAGGGCGGCGCCACGCTTGAGCACGTGGCCACCATCCACGCCGCCAACGAGGGTCAGGCCATCGCCTTCGACCGCTCGCAGCGCCGCATGCTCTATGGCATCAGCCGATCGAAGCGCGAGGTGGTCGTGATGCGCCTGCCGCCCGTGTCGCCGCGATGAAGCTCGCTCTGTGGATCATGTCCGCGGCCGCGCTTCTGGGCGCCCATTCCGCCTCCGCCGCGCCGCGGGTGCTCACGGTCGAGACCTGGACCGTCGATTGCTACACGGGCGATGATGAGTTCGCCGTTCGCTGCGAGGCCGTGGCCCACGCGGGCGTGGTCGAAGTCCGTGTCTCGACGGGCGACAGCCAGCTCTTCGCCTCGGCGAAGGTCAGCGGCTGCCCGGAGGCTGAGTACGCCAGCTGGTGGCGCGACGAAATCGCGGCCAAGCCCGACCGTCTGGCGCAGGTCGGCCGAGCCCTCAATTCGGCGATCGCGGAGACGGGCAGGCAATGCGCGGCTGCCCGCGGTACGAAGCTGCGGTTCAGGTCGCTACCGGATTTGGCGAACGTTGGCGATCCGCCGCCGAAGTGGGTCAGGATGCATGGCGGGGCCGAACTGAAATCGCGAGAGGCAAAATGATCGCTCGTATTGTCGCTGTCCTCGCCGTGCTCGGGCTCGCCGCCTGCTCGCCGGGCGGGGAGAAGAAGCCCGAAGGTCCCAAGACCGTCCTCAACTTCTCGATCCTCTCGACCGAGAGCCGGGCGTCGGCGGAGGCGGACTGGACGCCATTCCTGGCCGACATGGAGAAGGCCATCGGGATGCCGGTGAAGGCCTACTACGGCACCAACTACACCGGGCTCATCGAGGCCCTGCGGTTCAAGCAGACCGACCTGGGCTGGTTCACCAACCAGTCCGGCCTGGAGGCTGTGCGCCGCGCCGACGGCGAGGTCTTCGCCCGCTCGGTGAACCCCTCCGGCGTCGACGGCTACGAGGCGGTGATCATCGTCCCGAAGGGCTCCGGCTTGACGCTCGACATGCTGCTCAAGTGCGACAAGACCGTCGACTTCGGCATGGGCGACGCCAAGTCCACCTCCGGCACGCTCGCGCCCATGACCTACCTGTTCGCGCCGCGGGGCATCGACCCCAACACCTGCTTCAAGACCGTGAAGTCGGCGAACCACGAGGCCAACCTGTTCGCCGTCGCCAACGGGGTGGTGGACGCCGCCACCAACAACACCGCCTCGATGGAGCGGCTCGGCATGCTGAAGTCCGGCACGGGCGCGCAGGTGCTGAAGAAGGTCGAGATCATCTGGCGCTCGCCGCGCATCCCCGAGGACCCGCTGGTCTGGCGCAAGGACCTCGATCCCGCGCTGAAGAAGAAGGTGTCCGACTTCATGTTCTCATATGGCGTCGGCGACACCCCGGAGGCGGCCCGCCAGCGCGCCATCCTGGAGCGCATCCAGACCAAGCCCTTCGTTCGGGCCGACGACAGCCACCTCATCCCCGTCCGCGAGATGGAAGCCACGGGCGCCCTGCTGCAGGCCAGGAGCCGCGGCGACCAGGCCGCCATCGCCAAGGCCGAGGCCGAGCTCGCCCAGTTGCGCAAGGAGAAAGCGGGCTAGCGGGGCTCGCTCAGCAGGAAGTGGCCCCTGAGCGCCGCCACCGGCGAGCTGCGCTGCTCCTGCCAGGCTTCCACGTGCACATTGGCCACCCGGCGGCCCACCTTGCGCAGGTCGGCCCGCGCGTAGGTGGTCATCGCCCGGCCCGGCCTCAGGTACTCGATGGTGACGTCGATCGTCTTGTGCACCCTGGCCGAGCCCTGCACGACGGAGAGCTGCGCCAGCGCGGTCATCTCCAGGAACGCCCCGATCACCCCGCCGTGCAGGGCCGGGATCATGGTGTTGCCCACCAGGTGCTCGGAGAACGGCAGGATGGCCGTCATCTCGTCGCCGGCCAGCTCGGCGCGCATGCCCAGGAAGCGCACGTACGGCACGCGCTGCAGGAAGGCTTGCAGCTGTTCGGCGGCCGCATCGCTCATGGCTGCGGCCTGTTTAGCACGAAGGCTGCCTGGGCCGTGGCGATGGGATCGGACGGATCGGCGTCCCAGGCCTGGGCGCGGACGAAGGCGATCGAGCGGGTGAGCTTGTAGCAGTGCGCTTCGGCAGTGACGCCGGCCCGCGGCGCGGCGGGCCTCATGTAGTCGATGCGCAGGTCGAGCGTCGCGGTGCCGAACGGCCCGCCGATCGAGGCCGCCGCCGAGGCGATGGCCAGGCCGCAGGTGTGGTCCAGGAGGCTCGTCACCACCCCGCCAGCGATCACGCCCGTGTGGGGGTCGCCGACCAGGTCCTCACGCCAGGGGACTTCGAGGGAGCCGCGGGCCTCGCCCACGGAGACGAACTTGAAGCCGAGCGCGGCCGCCTGGGGCACGGTGGCGGCCATGTGCTGGCCCATCTGGCCGCGAGGATCGTCAGCGTCGCTCATGCCGCCAGCGGTAGGGGCTATGTCAGCCCCAGGTCAATTCGCTTAGACGGCGATCATGATCAGGTAGGCGAGCACGGCCACCAGCGGCGTCGCCGCCATGGTGATGTTGAAAGCGCCGAGGAGCGGCTGCATGTGGTTCAGCATGGGTATTCCCCTTCATTAGATGTTGCCGGTCGCAGAGCTGCGCCCGACAGCGAGGGGTGTATGGCAACCTGTGCTTGAATACTCGTTAAGTCGGCGTCATGACGTCGAATTAACAACGTGAATACTTCGTAAGGATCGGAAGCTGCCGTTCGGGGATTGTTAGCCGAGACCATGATCCGCCCGCAGGACCTGCTCTGCCCGAAGCCCGAGGGCCTCTACTGCGCCCCTGGCGACTTCTACATCGACCCGGTCCGCCCCGTGGCGCGGGCGGTGATCACCCATGGCCACTCCGATCATGCGCGGGCCGGCCACGGCGCGGTGCTCGCCACCCACGAGACCCTGGACATCATGGGCGAGCGCTACGGCCTGGGGTTCTCCGAGAGCGCCCAGGCCGCGGCCTACGGCGAGGTGGTGCGGCGCGACGAGGTGGAGGTGGTCCTGGTCCCCGCCGGCCACGTCCTGGGCTCGGCCCAGGCGGTGGTGCGCTGGAGGGGCCTGACCATGGTGGTCTCCGGTGACTACAAGCGAAGGCGCGATCCCACCTGTCCGCCCTTCGAGCCGGTGCCCTGCGACGTCTTCATCTCCGAGGCCACCTTCGGCCTGCCGGTCTTCCGCCACCCGCCGGACCGGGAGGAGATCGCCCGCCTGCTGCGCTCGGTCGCCCAGTTCCCGGAGCGCAGCCACCTCGTCGGCGCCTACGCCCTTGGCAAGGCGCAGCGGGTGATCCGGCTGCTGCGCGAGGCCGGCTGGGAGCGGCCCATCTACGTGCACGGCGCCCTGGACCGGCTGAACGCCCTCTACCAGAAGCACGGCGTGGACCTCGGACCCCTGGAGCCCGCCACCAGCAAGACCAAGCAGGACTTCGCCGGCGAGATCATCATCGCCCCGCCCTCCGCCCTCCAGGACCGTTGGAGCCGCCGCTTCCCGGACCCGGTCGGCGCCTTCGCCTCCGGCTGGATGCAGGTCCGCGCCCGCGCCCGCCAGCGCGGCGTCGAGCTCCCCCTGGTGATCTCCGACCACG
The DNA here is from genome assembly GCF_036563285.1 of Phenylobacterium sp. GTDB lineage: Bacteria > Pseudomonadota > Alphaproteobacteria > Caulobacterales > Caulobacteraceae > Phenylobacterium. Next base: position 461,139 of record NZ_DATCMR010000011.1, on the reverse strand, counting down.
CCGATTGGGACGAGCTCACCACCACCATCGACGAGATCCGCCCCGGCGAGCTCTGGATCACCCACGGCAGGGAGGAAGCCCTCGCCCGCTGGGCCGAGCTGCATGGCGTGCCCGCCCGCGCGCTCGCCCTCGTGGGCTACGCGGAAGAGGGCGACGACTAGTGCGCGCCTTCGCCGAACTGCTGGACCGGCTGTCGCTGACCGCCTCGCGCAACGCCAAGCTCACCTTGGTGCGCGACTACCTGCGCGACACGCCGGACCCCGACCGCGGCTGGGCCCTGGCGGCGCTCACCGGCGACCTCACCTTCTCCGCGGCCAAGCCCAACTTCATCCGCAAGGCCGTCGAGGAGCGGATGGACCCGCAGCTGTTCTGGTGGTCCTACGACTATGTGGGGGACCTCGCCGAGACCGTGGCGCTGGTCTGGCCTCGGCGGCCCGGAGCCAACCGCGAGCCCGAGCTGAACGAGGTGGTCGACGGCCTGCGCACCGCCTCGCGCGCCGATGTCCAGCGGCTGATCGAAGGATGGCTGGACGACATGGACGAGCCGCGCGAGCGCTGGGCCCTGCTCAAGCTGATGACCCGCGAGCTGCGCGTTGGCCTCACCGCCCGCCTCGCCAAGCGCGCGGCCGCCGAGATGGGCGGCGTCGAGCCCGCCGAGATCGAGGAGCTGTGGCACGCGCTGCACCCGCCCTACGAGGACCTGTTCGCATGGCTCGAGGGCCGCTCCGAGAAGCCGTCCTCAGAGAACCCCGGCCGCTTCCGCCCTGTGATGCTGGCCCAGGCCATCGACGAGGCGGTGGACTTCGGCAAGCTCGACCCGGCCGACTACGCCGCGGAGTGGAAGTGGGACGGCATCCGCGTCCAGCTGGTCAACGAGGGCGGCGAGCGCCGGCTCTACACCCGCACCGGCGACGACATCTCGCGCACCTTCCCCGACCTCCTCGACGCGCTGTTCGAAGAGGGCGTCCTCGACGGGGAGCTGCTGGTCGTCCGCGACGGCCAGGTGGCGAGCTTCGCCGACCTGCAGCAGCGCCTGAACCGCAAGGCCGTGGACGCCAAGCTGCTCGCCCAATACCCGGCCGGCATCCGCGCCTACGACATTCTCGCGGAAGGCCGCGAAGACACCCGCACCCTGTCCTTCGCCGAGCGCCGCCAGCGGCTGGAGGCCTTCGTGGGACGCCAGGCCAGCCCCCGCATCAGCCTCTCGCCTACGCAGCCGTTCGAGACCTGGGCCGAGCTCGCGGAGCTGCGCGCCAGCCCGCCGGCCGGCGACCCGCAGATCGCCGAGGGCCTGATGCTGAAGCGGTGGGACAGCCGCTACGAGGCCGGCCGCCCGAAGGGCCCCTGGTTCAAGTGGAAGCGCGACCCCTACCTCGTCGACGCCGTGCTGATGTACGCCCAGCGGGGCCACGGCAAGCGGTCCAGCTTCTATTCCGACTACACCTTCGGGACGTGGACGGAGGACGAGGGCGGCAAGCGGTTCCTCACGCCTGTCGGCAAAGCCTACTTCGGCTTCACCGACGAGGAGCTGAAGCAGATCGACAAGTTCGTTCGCGACAACACCGTGGAGCGGTTCGGCCCCGTCCGCTCCGTCCGCGCCGAACCCCACTTCGGCCTCGTCTTCGAGGTCGCCTTTGAAGGCCTCCAGCGCTCCGGCCGCCACAAGTCGGGCGTCGCCATGCGTTTCCCGCGCATCAACCGCATCCGCTGGGATAAGCCCCCCGGCGAGGCCGACGAGCTCTCCACCCTGGAGCGCCTCCTGGAGCGGATGGAGAGCCGCTGAGGCGGCGGCCCATCCAAGACGCCGTTGAGCAGTTCGCTCATCGTGGGCTCTGGGCAGTCGATTGCAGCCGCACTGTGGCGTGCCGATTGCCGTCGACGCCCCTTAGGAGCTGAGCTGCGACAGCAGGACGTCCCCTGTGCGCGCTTCCCCTGTAAGCCGTCCGTCTATCCGCCAGACGAGGCCCTCGGGCCGCCAGTCCGCCATAGCCGTCCCGGCCAGCTCCTGCGCCAGCCCGCGCATCAGGCGCGACCCGAAGCCCTGCCGCGTGGGCGGCTCCACGGCCGGCCCTCCGTCCTCGCGCCACATCAGAGTGAGGCGGCCAGGCCGGTCTGGGTCCTCGTCGTCGGCGCCCACCTCCCAGCTGATCGACACGCGCCCGCCCGGAACGCTTAGCGCGCCGTATTTCACGGCGTTGGTGGCCAGCTCGTGCAGCGCCATCGAGAGCGCCAGCGCTTCCTGGGGCGCGAGCCGCACCCGGGGCCCCTGCAGGCTGAAGCTCTCGGGATCCTCGCCCCCGAAGGGCGCGAGCGCCGCCGCCGCCGCCGCCGCCAGCTCCGCGCCTGCCCAATGCTCCCGCGTCAGCACGTCGTGTGCTCTCGAAAGCGCCATCAGCCGGTCCAGGAAAGCCGCGTGTCCGCTCCGCGGGTCCTCCGCCCGCGCGGCCTGGGCCGCCAGGGACTGCACGGTGGCCAGGGTGTTCTTTACGCGGTGGTTCAGCTCGTTCATCAGCAGTTGCTGGCGCATCTCGGCGAGCTTCGCCGCGGTGATGTCGACCACAACGGCGGTGATGTACTGCGCCTGGCCGTCGGGCCCCCGCTGCGCGGAGACATTGTTGCGCACCCACACGACCGAGCCGTCGCCCCGCACGTAGCGCTTCTCGATGACGAACGGCTCTCCGGTGGCGGCGAGCCGGCGGAACTCGGCCTCGTTGGCGGGCAGGTCCTGCGGGTGGGTGACCGCCTGCATGGTCAGGCCCAGCAGCTCTTCGCGCGTGCGGCCCAGGATCTCGCACTGACGGTCGTTGACCAGCACGAACCGCCCCGTGAGGTCGGTCTGGGCGATCCCCACCGTCACCTGGTTGAAGATGCCGGCGAACCGCGCCTCGCTGGCCCGCAGCTCCCGCTCGGCGCGCACCCGGTCGGTGATGTCGCTGCCCTGGGCGAAGATGCCGACCACCTTCCCCCAGCGGTCGACGATCGGCTGGTAGACGAAGTCGAAGTAGCCGACCTCGAGCGGCCCGTCACCGTCCTGCGGCAGTTGGATGGGTATCTCGCGGCCCTCGAACGGCTTGCCCGTGCGGTAGACCTCGTCCAGCAGCTCGAAGAAGCCCTGGCCCTCAAGTTCGGGGATGGCCTCGCGCAGGGGTTTGCCTTCCAGGTCGCGCCAGCCCATCAGGCGCAGGTAGCCCGGGTTGGCGTACTGGAAGACGTGGTCGGGTCCGTGCAGCACGACCGCCAGTCCCGGGGCCCGCTCGAACAGCTGGCGCAGTTCGGCCGATACCGCCGCCCACGCCTGGCTCTCGTCGGATGCCCCTTCCTGCTCGTTCACCGTCGCCGTCGCTCGTTTGGATTGATCGCTGGGTTGGCGCAACGCCGCCCGGTTGTGCTCATAACTCGCATGTCGAGAAGGCGGCTGCCCACCCACTGCGATCAAGGGATCGGAAGTAACCCTTGCTCTTCGAGGAACGCTTTGAGGTCTCCGCCCTCGAACAGAACCGCGCGCACGCCGGCCCGGGCGGCGGCCTCCATGTCCGAGGCCTTGTCACCCACCATCAGCGAGCGGCCCTTGTCGATCGGCCAGTCCGCCAGCGCGCGCAGGATCATGCCCGGATTAGGCTTGCGGTCCGGAGGGTCGGGGTGGCGGTAGGCCTCCACCGGCGCTTCGGGGTGTTGCGGGGCGTAGTAGAAGGCGTCGATACGCCCGCCGGCCTTGGCGAGGTCGTCGACCATCTGCGCATGCAGGGCGTGCATGTCGGCCTCGGAGTAGTAGCCGCGCCCCACGCCCGACTGGTTGGTCACCACGACCACATACCAGCCCGCGCGGTTGAAGGCGGCCACCGTCTCCTGCGCCCCCCGGATCCAGGCGAAGTCCTCCCACCGGCTCACGTATCCACGGTCCTCGTTCAGGACGCCGTCGCGGTCGAGGAACAGGGCGGGCTTCAGGGGCTGGGGCGGAGCGCTCACGACAGAGGCCTTATAGCGAGGCGGCCGCGGGCGCGATTTCAAAAAGCCTAAATCGCAGGCTAAGGTCCGCCCTCCGATCATCGAAGGCGCACCGCTTGCCCACTTCACCGCCCGCCGTACTCACCCTCGATGACCTGAAGGTCGACTTCGAAACCCACGACGGGGTGGTCAATGCCGTCCGCGGCGTCTCCCTCGCCATCCCGCGCGGCGAGACCCTGGGCGTCGTCGGTGAGAGCGGCTCGGGCAAGAGCCAGACCTTCATGGCCGTCATGGGCCTCTTGGCTCGCAACGGCCGCGCCTCAGGCTCGGCGAAGTTCCAGGGCCAGGAGCTGCTGGGGCTGAAGCCCCACGAGCTCAACCGCATCCGCGGTTCGAAGATGACCATGATCTTCCAGGATCCGCTGACCGCGCTCACGCCGCACGTGCGCATCGGCGAGCAGATCGCGGAGCCGCTTCGCCTGCACGACGGTCTGTCCGATGCCGACGCCAAGACGAAGGCGCGCGAGTGGCTGGAGCACGTGCGCATCCCCGACGCCGCACGGCGCATGCGCCAGTACCCGCACGAGCTCTCGGGCGGCATGCGCCAGCGGGTGATGATCGCCGCGGCCATGGCCGGTGGGCCCGAGCTGCTGATCGCCGACGAGCCGACCACGGCGCTCGACGTCACCGTCCAGGCCGAGATCCTCGATCTGATGGCCGAGCTGCAGCGCGAGACCGGCACGGCCATGGTGCTGATCACCCACGACATGGGGGTGATCGCCCGGCTCGCCGACCGCGTCTGTGTGATGAAGGACGGAGCCTATGTGGAGGAGGGCGCCGCCGCGCAGATCTTCTCCAAGCCGACGACCGAATACACCCAGGCCCTGCTCGCCGCCGTGCCCAGGCTCGACCGCCTCGACCGCGGCGGCCGCCCAACGTTGTCGCCGGTGAAGAAGACCGCGCCGGTGATCGTCGAGGGCAAGGACGTGAAGGTCCATTTCCCGATCCACGAAGGCCTGTTCGGCAAGACCCGGACCCTGCGCGCGGTCGATGGCGTGTCCTTCCAGGTGCGCCAGGGCGAGACGCTGGGCGTCGTCGGCGAGAGCGGCTCGGGCAAGTCGACGCTGGCGCGGGCGGTGCTCAACCTGCTGCCGGCGAATGAGGGCGCCGTGACGCTCATGGGCCGCGACATCACCCATGCCGACCGCGAGACCCTGCGCAACGCGCGCAAGGACCTGCAGATCGTCTTCCAGGACCCTCTGGCCAGCCTCGACCCGCGCATGACCATCGGCGACTCCATCGCCGAGCCCCTGAAGGTCTTCAAGCCGCAACTCGACCGTCCCGGGCGCGACGCGGAGGTGCAGGCGATGATGGCCAAGGTCGAGCTCGATACGGCGCTCATCAACCGCTACCCGCACGAGCTCTCGGGCGGCCAGAACCAGCGCGTCGGCATCGCCCGGGCCATGATCCTCAAGCCGAAGTTGGTGATCTGCGACGAGGCGGTCTCGGCCCTCGATGTGTCGATCCGCGCGCAGATCATCGACCTGCTCATCGCTCTGCAGAAGGAGATGGGCCTGGCGATGATCTTCATCAGCCACGACCTGGCCGTCGTGCGCGAGATCAGCCACCGCGTGCTGGTGCTCTACCTCGGCCGCGTGGTGGAGCTCGCCGACCGCGACCGGCTCTACGCCGAGGCGCACCACCCCTACACCAAGGCCCTGCTCTCCGCCGCGCCGATCCCGGACCCGAAGATCGAGCGCAACCGCAAGCGGCTGAAGCTCACCGGCGAGCCGCCCAGCCCGATGGACCCGCTGGCGGCATTCCGGTTCCTGCCCTCGCGCCTGCCGGTGGACCCGAATGCGCCCATGCTGGCGCCGGAGCTGAAGGAGGTCGCCCCCGGGCACCTCGTGGCCGAGTTCGATCCGCCGCAGGCCGCCTAGGCCTCGGCCGCCGCCAGGATCTCCGCCGCCGTCACCGGCTGGGGCTTCAGCACCTGCGGCCGCCGCTCGCGCACCTCGGCGAGGGCGTCGAGGAAGCGCTCGGGATCGTTCATCGGCAGGGGCTGCAGGACGTTCGGCGCATACCGCCACCACTGCGCCTCGAGCATGCGCGGGATGAGGTCCTCCGCCAGACGGTAGCGAAGCACCCGCGCCGGCTGCCCGACTACGATTGCGTAGGGCGGCACGTCGTGCAGCACCAGGCTGCGGGCCCCGACGATCGCGCCGTCGCCGATCTTCACGCCCGGGGCGATCATCGCCCCGTCGCCGATCCAGACGTCGTGGCCCACCTCGACCAGCCGCAGGCCGAATTCGTAGGGCCAGGCGGGCGCCGTGACCCCGTAGGTTTCCCGGAAGTGTCCGGTCGCCGGCAGGGCGTCGTCGTAGAACACCGGCGAGGTGCTCACCCAGTCGGTGGGGTGCGGCTGGCCCATCCAGCGCACGTGCCGCCCGATGGAGCCGTAGCGGCCCACCTGGACATGCAGCTCCAGCTCGGCGTTCGAGTATGTGAATGCGCCCATCGAGAGCGGCAGCACCACCCCTTCGAAGATCTGGGCGTAAGGCTCCAGGGCGCAGGCGTCGTGGAACGCCAGCCGCTGGCCGACCAGCCAGCGTCCCTTGTGGAAGATGCGGCGCGCCTCGAAGAAGGCGAGCAGCCCCGGCGTGACGGTCACCACCTGCATGGCCAAGGCTCCTAGCACAGCCCCACCGGGACGTGCTGCATTGCGGGAGGCGCATGCCGCCGCTAGGTTGCCCGGCCTTTCGACCGGACCCCGCCCCACCGTATGACCCTGGCCTTCGACGACATCCTAGCCGCCAAGGAGCGGTTGCAGGGCCAGATCGAGCGCACCCCGTGCCGCCATTCCAAGACGCTCTCGGAGATCACGGGGGCCGAGGTCTGGGTGAAGTTCGAGAACCTGCAGTTCACCGCCGCCTACAAGGAGCGGGGCGCGCTGAACAAGCTGATGCAGCTGGGGGAGAACGCCCGCAAGCGGGGCGTGATCGCCGCGTCCGCCGGCAACCACAGCCAGGGCCTCGCCTACCATGCGGCCCGGCTCGGCGTGCCGGTCACCATCGTCATGCCCAAGACCACCCCGTTCGTGAAGGTGCAGCAGACCCGCGCCCACGGCGCGGAGGTGGTGATCGACGGCGACGGCTACGACGACGCCTCGGCCACGGCCCGCAAGCTCTGCGACGAGCGCGAGCTGACCTTCGTCCACCCCTTCGACGACCTGGACGTCATGGCCGGCCAGGGGACGGTCGCGCTGGAGATGCTGGAGGAGGTCCCCGACCTGGAGGTCCTCCCCGTGCCGATCGGCGGCGGCGGACTCATCGCCGGCATGGCCACGGCCGCCAAGCACGTGAACAAGGACATCCGCATCGTGGGCCTGGAGCCCGCCATGTTCCCCTCCTTCACGGCCAAGATGCGCGGCGTGCGCACGGCCAAGAACCTGGGGGCCTCCACCATCGCCGAAGGCATCGCGGTGAAGGAGGTGGGCGAGCTCACCTACGCCATCGCCCGGCCGCTGATCGACGAGGTGCTGCTCATCGAGGAGCCCTACTTCGAGCGCGCCGTTGCGCTCTACTGCAACGTCGAGAAGACCGTGACCGAGGGCGCGGGCGCCGCGGCCCTCGCCGCGCTGCTGGCCTATCCGTCCAAGTTCCGCGGCAAGAAGTGCGGCCTGGTGATCACCGGCGGCAACATCGACACCCGCCTGCTGGCCAGCGTGCTCACGCGCGAGCTGGTGCGCGAGCAGCGGCTGGTCAGCCTGCGCATCGTCGGCGACGACCGCCCCGGTCTGCTGGCCACCGTCTCGGCGGTGATCGCCCAGATGGGCGCCAACATCATCGAGGTGGCGCACAACCGCCTGGCCCTGGACGTGCCGGCCAAGGGCGCGGAGTTCGACATCATGATCGAGACCCGCGACGCCCAGCACACCCAGGAGATCATGGACGCGCTGCGCGACCGCGGCTATCCGCCGAGGGCTATCTGAATGCTGTTCCGCCTCTTCGTCATCGCGCTGGCCGCGACCAGCCTCGGGTCCTGCCAGAAGGCCGGCGGCAAGGCCGACGCAAAGGCGCCCGAAGCCACGGCACAGGCGTCCGAGCCCACGCCGGAGGGCAAGGCCTTCCTGGAGAAGACGGCCAAGGAGCCGGGCGTGAAGCCGCTCAGCGACGGCATCCTCTACAAGGTGGTCCGCTCCGGCCCCACGACCGGGCTGAAGCCGCAGCTCGGCGACGAGATCAAGGTCCACTACGAGGGCAAGCTGATCGACGGGACGGTGTTCGACAGCTCCTACGACCGCGGCCAGCCCGCCGCCATGGAGCTGCGCCAGCTGATCCCGGCCTGGGAGAAAGCGCTGCCCCAGATGCGCGCCGGCGACGAATGGATCCTCTACGTCCCGCCGGCGCAGGGGTACGGCGCCGAAGGTACGCCCGGCGGTCCCATTGGCCCCAATGCGGTGCTCGTCTTCCGCATCGAGCTCATCGACCTCCTGCCGCGGCCGGGACGGGTCCAGCAGGGGTGATCGCCCCCTGCCGATGACCTTCCCCTTCACCGACGCCACCCGCGAGAGCCTCGCCGCCGCGTGCCGCGCCTTCCCGCGCTCGCCGCACGACGGCCACGGCTTGAAGCCTGCCGCCGTCGCGATCGTGCTGACCGAGACCGACGATGGCTCGGGCGAGACCGCTTTCCTCCTCACCCGGCGCGCCACCACGCTCCGGGCCCACGCCGGGCAGTGGGCCCTGCCCGGCGGCCGGTGCGATCCGGGCGAGACCCTGGAGCAGGCCGCCCTGCGCGAGCTTCACGAGGAGCTGGGGTTGAGGCTTGCGCCCGACCACATCCTGGGCGTCCTCGACGACTACCCGACGCGCTCGGGCTACGCCGTGGCGCCGGTGGTCGCTTGGCTGGACGATGCGCGCGACCTGCGGCCCAACCCGCACGAGGTCGCTTCGGTTCACCGCTTCCGTCTCGACCGGATGGCCCAGGACGGGGCGGTCGAGTTCGAGACGATCCCGGAGAGCCCGCGGCCGGTGATCCGGCTGAAGCTCGGCGAGCACGACATCCACGCGCCCACGGCCGCCGTGGTCTACCAGTTCCGCGAACTGACGTTGGGGCGCGTCACGCGCGTGGCCGACTTGGAACAGCCGGTCTTCGCCTGGCGCTAGAGCCGCAGGTCGGGCGCCTGGCCCGTGATCAGGCTCACGGTCCGCCCGCTCACCCAGACCTGCCCGTTGGCGTCCTGCCGCAGGCGCACCCGGCCGGTGCGGCCGAGGCGGGCGCCCTGGGCGGCGACGTAGCTGCCCCTGGCGCGGCCTGACGCGAACAGCCATTGCGCGAGGGAGGCGTTCAGGCTGCCGGTCACCGGGTCCTCCAGCATGCCGCCGAACTGGTCGGTGAAGAAGGCGCGGACCTCATAGTCGACGTCGCCGCCCGCGTGGGGGCCGATCACCCCGATCTCTATGCGGCCGGTGTGCGAGCGGTCCGGCTCCAGGGCGAGAACCGCCTCGGCGGACTTCAGCATCACGCCACGCCAGCCGGGGCCGTTGTCGACCCACGCGCTGTCGACGATCTCGCTCGGGTCGATGCGCAGGACGTTGGCGATCTCGGCGACCTCGCCAGGACTCAGGGCGTCGGAGCGCACGAGCGGCGGGGCGGCGAAGGCGAGCTGGCCGGCGTCGCGGGTGATGGCGACCAGGCCGACCGCGCACTCCTGCACGATGAGGTCCGCATGGCGTGGCTTGCCCCCCGCTTCGAGCCAGGCGTGGCAGGTGCCCAGCGTCGGATGCCCGGCAAACGGCAGCTCGCGGTCCAGGGTGAAGATGCGCACGCGGTAGTCGGCGTCCGGACTGGTCGGGCGCAGCAGGAACGTGCTCTCCGACAGGTTCATCCAGCGGGTGATCTGCTGCATCGCCTCGGTCTCGAGGCCGTCGGCGTTCGCGAACACCGCGACCGGATTGCCCGAGAAGTGGGCGAGGCCGAACACGTCGACCAGCTGGCAGGGATGGCTCATGGCTGCGGTCTCCGGATGAGGGCTTCGCCACGGCCCCACCCGTGACGCACGACTTGTAGCGCAGCCGTGGGGCCGCGCCACCTGGCCTAGGCGGCCAGTTCCACCGCACGCCGCCGCGCCCGGGCCTCGGCGTTGTTGACCAGCGCCCAGCGCAACATGCGGCCGAGGCTCCGGACGCCGGCCCGCGCGACGGCGCGGCGCGCCGCGGAGAGCCGGAAACCGTGCAGGTCGGCCGCCCACTGGGGCAGCAGGTCCTTTGCGGCGTCGAAGGCTGCGGCCATCGCGGGCCCGGCCGCGGCGGTCGGCGGCCGTTCGGCGAAGAGCGCCTGGACCACCTCGCGGGTCCGGTGGTCGTAGCGCAGTTGCGGGCGCATGGCGTCCAGGTAGGCCGCCACCTCGGCCCGGCTCTGCGGCACGTTCGTCGCGCCGAGCCGCCGCGCGATCTCCGCGGTCTCCCGGTAGTAGCGGTCCTGCTCCGCGGCCGGGAACGCTGGGTCAACGTAGCGGAGGTAGCCGGCCAGGAACGAGCTCACCTCGGCCACGTGGACCCAGGTCAGCAGGTCCGGGTCGTCGGCGGAATAGGGCGTCCCGTCGGGCAGGGTCCCCGCGACGCGGCGGTGGATGGCGCGGACGCGATCGATCAGACCCTGCGCCTCGGTCCTGTCGCCGTAGGTCGTCCCCGCGATGAACCGGGCGGTGCGCTTCAGGCGGCCGGACATGTCGTGCCGGAAGTTCGAGTGGTCCCAGACGCCGGCGAGGGCGGCGGGGTGCAGCATCTGCAGGAGCAGGGCCGTGATCCCGCCAACCATCATGCCGGCGAGGTCCCCGTGCACCTTCCAGCAGGCGCTGCCGGGACCGAAGAGGCCGGTGTCGCGCCGGTTGCGCTCGACCGTGTCGTCGCCGGTCCCGCCCATGAGCTGGCGGACCTGCAGCACGATCGCGTGGCGGAGGGAGGGCATGCGCTGGAACATAGGGGGTGCGCAGCGATCCGGAAGCCCGCGCACTGGTTCCGCCGTCGGTCCGGGGCTATGCCTCGCCCATGGCCCGCGACCTCGCCCCCGCCGCGATCGAGATCCTGTCGACCCTGGTCTCGTTCGACACCACCTCCCGCGGTTCGAACCTGCCGCTGATCGAATGGGTGGAGGGCTACCTCGATGGGCTGGGCGTGCCGCACCGGCGGGTTCCGAACGAGGACGGGAGCAAGTCGAACCTGATCGCCTCCATCGGCCCGGCGGAGGCCGGCGGCGTCGTGCTCTCCGGCCACACCGACGTGGTCCCGGTGGACGGACAGCCGTGGTCGTCGGATCCGTTCGTGCTCACGGAACGGGACGGGCGGCTCTACGGGCGGGGGACCTGCGACATGAAGGGGTTCCTGGCGCTGGCGCTGGCCGCCGCGCCCGACCTGGCGGGCGCGCACCTGAAGAAGCCGGTGCACCTGGCCTTCTCCTACGACGAGGAGATCGGCTGCCTGGGCGCGCCGCGGATGATCGAGATCATCGGCCGCGAGCTGCCGAGGCCGGCGCTGGTCGTCGTGGGCGAACCGACCGGCATGGAGGCGGTGAACGGCCACAAGGGCATCGCCACCTTCAACGTCACGGTGACCGGCCGCGAGGGGCACTCGAGCCTGCCGCACCTGGGGGTCTCGGCAGTGATGGAGGCGATCCCGCTGATGGCCGCGCTGCGCGAGCTGGCCGAGCGGCTGGACCGCGAGGCCGATCCGGCCAGCCCGTTCACGCCGAAGGGCGCCACGCTGACGATCGGCCTGCTGAACGGCGGGACGGCGCACAACATCCTGGCGCGGGAGTGCCGGTTCACCTTCGATCTGCGCTGCCCGCCGGGGTTCGATCCGGAGGCGGTGCTGGCGCCGTTATACGAGCACGTGCGGGCGCTCGACGAGGCGCTGAAGGCACGGGCGCCGGAGGCGGGGGCTACAATCGAGAAGCGCACCGACGTGCCGCCGTTCGCGCCGGAGCCGGGCGGCGTCGCCGAGGCGTTCGCGCGGCGGCTGGCCGGCGACAACGGCCCCGCACGCGTGGTGGCGTTCGCCGCGGAGGCCGGGCAGTTCCAGCGGGGCGGGTTCTCGACGGTGATCTGCGGGCCCGGCTCCATCGAGCAGGCTCACCAGCCGGATGAGTACGTCGACATCTCCCAGATGGAGCGCGGCGCGGCCTTCATGCGCCGGCTGGTCGAGTGGGCCGCCGCGGGCGAATGACCACGCGCCGGCCGAACAGGTCCAGCGGGTTCCAGGTCATGGCGCGCGCGATCTCGAGCGAGCCCACCTTCCGCTGAGCCTGCGCCTCGCGGCGGGCGTCAAGCGCGATGTGCAGGTCCTTCAGCCCCGCCTTGAAGCCGCGCCACGGGGAGGCCAGCTCACCACGGGTGGCGTGGCGGGCGAAGAGCAGCGCCGTCGCCAGCAGGTGCACCGGAAGGGTGAGCCAGAAGAGCACCGGCGGGGTGTCCTTCACGAAGATCCAGAGGCGGTTGCGGGTGCCGTGGAAGACCGCGAAGTCGGAACGGGGACCGCCGGAGGCCGTGCCGCCCACGTGGCGGACGACGGCGTCGGGGACGATGAGCGTCGGCTCGCCGCGCAGGCGCAGCCGGTAGCCTAGGTCGACGTCTTCGCAGTAGCAGAACAGCCGCTCGTCGAAGCCGCCCATCTCCAGGAACAGGGCCCGGTCGATCAGCATGGCGCCGCCACAGGCGGAGAAGGCTTCGCCCGCGGCCATCGGGCCGGGGTCCGGTTGGAGATAGCCGCCGCGGAAGGGGAAGCCGGCGGCGGCCATGACGTCGCCGAGGCCGTCCAGGCGGCTGGTGTCCTCGGCCAGCAATTGGCGGCAGCCGAAGCTCTTCACGGCGGGGTTGTCGGCGGCGGCTGCCAACAGCTTCTCCAGCCAGTCCGGCTCAGCCATGGCGTCGGGGTTGAGCAGGGCGAGCCAACGGCCCTCGGCCGCGCGGGCGCCCTGGTTCACGGCGGCGGCGAAGCCGAGGTTCTCCGCGTTGCGGATGAAGACGACCGAAGGGTCCGCCTTGGCGGCGGCCTCGGCGGCGCCGTCTGTGGAGGCGTTGTCGACGAGGATCACCTCGGCGGCGACTGTCTGGGCCTTCAGGCTGGCCAGGCAGTCGCGCAGCAGCGGCCCGCTCTCGTAGGCCACCACGACGACGCTCACGGTCTTGTCTTTTGCGCCCGCGCGGGCCATCCGACGGCTCAACTCCGAACCTTCGAGTCGACATGACCACGATCACGCCGCTCGCCCTCGCCGAGGTCCTGCTTATCACGCCCAAGCGCCATGGCGATGCGCGCGGCTGGTTCACGGAGACCTGGAGCAAGCGCGTCTTCGACGAGGCCGGCGTCGCGGCCGACTTCGTGCAGGACAACCAGGCCTTCAACGCCAGGAAGGGTACGCTGCGCGGCCTGCACTTCCAGAAGGCCCCCCATCCGCAGGCGAAGCTGGTACGGGTGCTGAAGGGCGCGATCTGGGATGTGGGCGTCGACGTCCGGCCAGGGTCGCCGACCTATGGCCAGTGGGCGGCGGCGACGCTGACCGCCGACGGCGGCGAGCAGATCTTCATCCCCCGCGGCTTCGCCCACGGCTACGTCACGCTCGAGGACGACACCATGCTGGCCTACAAGGTCGACGGCCTCTATGCGCCGGACCGCGAGGGCGGGGTGCTCTGGAACGACCCCGATCTGGCGCTGCCCTGGCCGCTGGAGGGCGAGCCGGTGCTGTCGGACAAGGACCGGGTGCTGCCGCGGCTGAAGGACCTGGGACCGGTCGAGTTCTAGGCATGTCACATTACGTGGCAGGGCTATTTGAAGCACCGAGCGCGACAACTCTCGGAGTGGACTAAGTCCATGATACACAATGAGAAGAACCTCTCGTGAGTGTATCAGACAGCCTCAAACGCCCCAAAAGAAAGCAAGCCTGAGTTCCATTCGGCGAGGACGTCCGGGTCGGTCTCCGGCTGGGCCGCGCGCAGCGCTGCGAAGGCTTCGGGTTGCAGAAGGCGCGACAGCGCCCAGACGGCGGCGCCGCGGACCAGGGGCGAAGGATCCCCGAGGAGGCGCTCGGCTTGGGGGGCGAGGGCCGGGTCGCCGGAATTGCCGATGGCGTAGAGCACGTTGCGGACGAAGCGGTCGCGGCCGATGCGCTTCACCGGGCTCTTGGCGAACAGGGCGCGGAAAGCGGTGTCGTCCAGGCGGGACAGTTCGGCCAGCGCGGGCGCCTTCAGGGCCTCGCGGGCGGCCAGCTTCTGTTCCCGGGCCGCCGCGGCGAACTTGTTCCAGGGGCAGACCGCCAGGCAGTCGTCGCAGCCGTAGATGCGGTTGCCGAGCATCGGCCGGAACTCGGCCGGGATCGCCCCTTTCAGCTCGATGGTCAGGTAGGAGATGCACCGGCGCGCATCGAGCTGGAAGGGCGCCGGAAAGGCGTTCGTCGGGCAGACGTCCAGGCAGGCGGTGCAGGAGCCGCAGTGGACCGGCTCCGGGGCGTCGGGGGCGATCTCCAGCGTGGTCAGGACCGAGCCCAGGAAGAGCCAGGAGCCGAACTCCCGGCTGACCAGGTTGGTGTGGCGGCCCTGCCAGCCCAGGCCGGCGCGCTCGGCCAGCGGCTTCTCCAGCAGGGGCGCGGTGTCGACGAACACCTTCACCTCGCCGCCGAACCTCGCCTGGATCCAGCGGGCCAGCGCCTTGAGCTTCTTCTTGATCAGCTCGTGGTAGTCGTCGCCCTGGGCGTAGACGCTGATGGCGCCGCGGTCGGGCTGCTTCAGCACCGCCAGCGGGTCGTGCGCGGGGCCGTAGTTCACGCCCAGGACCACGGCGCTCTTCGCCTCCGTCCACATGGCCCGCGCGTGGGCGCGGCGCTCGCGGGTCTCCGCCATCCAGCCCATCTCGCCGTGGCGACCGGCGTCGAGGAACTCGGCCAGGCGGGCGGCCGCGGGCCAGGCCTCGTCGATGTCGGTGAAGCGGCAGAGGTCGAAGCCGAGGGCATGGGCCTCAGCGCGGATCAGGTCGGCCCAAGTCTCTCTTGGCGTGTCAGAAGTCGAGGTCGTCATAATGCGGCGCAGGCGTCAGGCCCGGCCAGCGATCCGTCAGCAGCGGCCGGAAACACGGCCGGGATTTCAGCTTCATGTACCAGGTCTTGGCCTGCGGGAAGTCCGCCCAGGGCACGTCGCCGAAATAGTCGATCACACTGAGGTGGGCGGCGGCGGCGAAATCGGCCAGCGACAGGCGCTTGCCGGCCAGCCAGTCGCGGTCGGCAAGCAGGGCCTCGACGTAGAACAGGTGGTTCTTCAGCGCTTCGCGGCCCTGGCGCAGGTTGGCGAACTCCGGCGCGCCCAGGCCCAGCAGCCGCTTCTCCATCTTCTCGTGCAGCAGGAAGCCGCCGACCTCGAAGTCGAACTTGCGGTCGAACCACTGCATCAGCCGGCGGGCCTCGGCGCGCTCAGCGGGGCCGCGGCCTAGCAGCGGCGGCTCGGGGTTGACCTCCTCCAGATGGTCGAGGATCGCGCGGCTCTCGCAGAGCACCAGGCGGGCGTCGCCCTCGCTCTCCACCAGCACCGGGGTCATGCCGGACGGGTTTAGCCGGATGAAGTCCTTCGGCCGCTCCCAGTACTTCACCGCCACCTCGGTGAAGGCCAGCCGCTTCTCGCCCATGGCGAGGCGCACCTGGCGCGAGGCCGGGTCGAGGGGGAAGTGGTGCAGGGTGCGCTCGAGGCTCATGTCGGCTGCCGCGGACCTTGCAGGCTAGGGGAATCGATTGCGGCCACCAAGCGCCTGAGACCTTTAAGGGTGCGTTTACTCTGCCGGGCTTTCGGCGAACGCGCCGCCGTGCGGCTCGGCCCGGCCGCGGGGGTCGGCGTGGATCAGGATGTCGGCCTGCGGGAAGGCCCCGAGCAGGCGCTTCTCGGCGGCGACGATCACCTCATGGGCAGCCTCCAGGGTGAGGTCGGGATCGAGGTCGACGTGCATCTGGATGTGGACGTAGGGGCCGGACGCGCGGGTGCGCAGCTGGTGGACGTCGGTGAGGCGCCGGTCGGCGGTCGTCAGCTGGACGATGCGGGCGCGGTCCTCGTCGGGAAGCTCGTGGTCCATGAGCTGGTTCGAGGCCTCGCGGAACACGCCCACGGCGCCCCAGAGCAGCAGGGCGGCGATCACGACCGCGGCGGCGGCGTCGAGGCCGTTGACCCCCAGCCAGGCTGACGCGGCGATGCCGATCAGAGCCACGATGTTGGAGGCCAGGTCCGAAGCGTAGTGGGCGCGATCGCCGGAGACCGCGACGGAGGCGGTCTGGCGCAGGACGCGGGTCTGGGCGGTGATCAGCAGCATGGTCAGGGCGGTGGAGACCAGCATCACCGCGATGGCCCAGCCACCCTCGCGCAGCGGGTGGGGCGAGAGAAGGTCGCCCACGGCTTCGCGGGCGATGAGGGCGGCCGACGCGAAGACCAGGCCGGCCTGGACGAGGCTTGCGAACGCCTCGGCCTTGCCGTGGCCGAAGCGGTGCTCGGCGTCGGGCGGGGCGGCGGCGTAGCGGACGGCCCAGAAGGTGGCGAGCGAGGCGATGAGGTCCAGACCGGAGTCGGCGAGCGAGGCCAGCAGGGCCGTGGAGCCGGAGGCCAGCCAGGCGGCCGCCTTGATAGCGACGAGGATGGTCGCGACGGCGACGGAGAGCAGGGTGACGCGGCGGGTCAGCGCGGCGGTCTCGGCGGGGGATTTGCCGGGGAGGGCAGTCATTGGGGCGGAGGGTAGCGTTTCCCTCCCTTGATGGGGAGGGATAGGCCGCGCAGCGGCCCGGGTGAGGGAGTTGGGATCAAGCCCCCACGCCTCACTCCGGCCCACACTTCCTCACCCTGCGCGCCGTGGGCGCGCTGTCCCTCCCCATCACGGGAGGGAAAGCTACTGCGCCGCGACGGCGGCCATGAAGACGACGGCGGCGAGCGTGATCCAAATGATCGAGTTGGCCAGCTGCCGCAGCAGCCCACGCTCGTGCTCGTCGGTCGCGCCGAGCACGTCGGCGAGCCGGTCTCCGGGGAAGAAGTAGAGGAACTTGATCAGACGCATACGCGGCCCCCTTTCGGACCTCGATTCTTGGGCCCGCGGGGCGGTCTGCGGTATTCGGGGAAAGTACGTAGTTTGAGGGTGGCGCTTAGGCCGCCTGCAGCGGCATCGGGCCGATGTAGCGCGACGCCGGGCGGATGAGGCGGCCGCCGACGAGCTGCTCGCGGGCATGCGCGATCCAGCCGCCGACCCGGCCCATGGCGAAGACGCAGGTGAAGGCGGACGGCGGCAGGCCGAGGGCTTCCAGCAGCAGGGCCGTGTAGAACTCGACGTTGGTGTCGAGGGAGCGGTTGGGCTTGCGCTCCTTGAGGATCGCCAGGACCGAGGCCTCGACCGCCTCGGCGAACTCCAGCCGGCCAGGGGGAAGGTTGGAGGCGTCGAGCAGGCGGCGCACGGCGGCCTTGAGCGCGTCGGCGCGGGGGTCGCGGACCTTGTAGACGCGATGGCCGAAGCCCATCAGCCGGTCGCCGCGGTCCATGGCCTCCTCGATCCAGGCGCGCGCGTTCTCGGGGCGGCCAATCTCGTCGAGCATGTCGATCACCGGGCCGGGCGCGCCGCCGTGCAGCGGGCCCTTCAGCGCGCTGATCCCGCCCAGCACCGCCGACGCCAGGCCGGCGCGGGTGGAGGCGATCACGCGGGCGGCGAAGGTCGAGGCGTTGAGGCCGTGGTCGCTGACGGTGACCAGGTAGGTGTCGAGGCCGGTGACCTCGGCGCGGCCGGCCGGGGCGCCGCGGACCATGCGCAGGATGTCGGCGGCGTGGGAAAGCCCGGGATCCGGGCGGATGGGCGCCTCGCCGGACTGAGCGCGTACGACGGCGGCGGTGAAGACGGCCGGGGCGGCGGTGAGGCGGAGCGCCACCTCCAGCTCGTCCCCGTCCGCGAGGCGGGCGGTGAGCGCCCGCATGGCCTCGATAGGTGTGCGGTCGAGGAGGCCGGTGTCGAGGGCCGCCACCTCGGCGAACACCTCGGCGCGGGCGGCGGCGAGCGCCGGCGTCAGGTCCGTCGGGAGGTCGTCGAAGAAGCCGTCCCAGAGCAGGCGCAGGACGTCCTCGTAGCGGGCGCGGCCGGCGAGCTCGTCGAGGTCGTGGCCGCGGATGATCAGGCGGCCGGCCTGGCCGTCCACTTCGGAGAGCACGGTATCGGCGGCGACGACGCCTTCAAGGCCATCGGACATTTCGAACCTCCATCGAACTTGCGCAGTGAGAGATTTGCCGCCAAGCTCGTGTCGTCAATCTTGATCAACATGATCAATGTAAATGCCTGCTGCGGAATGGATTGCGGCCGAAGAGGCCCGTGAACGGCTCGGCGTGCGGCCGCAGACGCTCTACGCCTATGTGAGCCGCGGGCGGGTGCGGGTGCGGCCGGACCCCGGCGACCCGCGGCGCAGCCTTTATCGCGCCGAGGACATCGCGGCCCTGCGGCAGCGCAAGTCGCGCAGCCGCAAGCTCGCCGAGGTGGCCGCGGGCGCCATCGCCTGGGGCGAGCCGGTGCTGGAAAGCCAGATCACCACGGTGGCGGGCGGGCGGCTGTTCTACCGCGGCCGGGACGCCATCAAGCTTGCCGAGACCGAGACGCTGGAGTCCGTGGCGCGGCTGCTGCGCGGCGGCCATGGGGCGGCGCTGAAGCGCACCGACCGGCCGAAGCCGCCGGAGGCGCGTGACATGCGCGAGCGGGCGTTCGTGGCGCTGGCGGCGCGGGCGGCGGTGGATGCGCCGGCGCGCGGGCGCAATCCGCTGGCGCTGGCGGTGGAGGCCGCGACCCTGCTGGACGTGCTGACGGACGCGGTGGCCGGCGAGGTGGGCGGGGGCGCGATCCACAACCGGCTGGCGCTGGCCTGGGGACAGGGGCCGGGCGGTCCGGGCGCCGACCTGATCCGGCGGATCCTGGTGCTGGTGGCCGACCACGAGCTGAACGCCTCGGCTTTCGCGGCGCGGGTGGCGGCGTCGACGGGGGCTTCGCTGTCGGCGGCTTGCCTGGCGGGGATCGCCACGCTGTCGGGGCCGAGGCACGGCGGGGCGACGGCGGCGGTCCGGGCGTTCGCGGCCGAGGCGGGGCAGGCCGGGGCGCACGAGGCGGTGGCGCGGCGGCTGGCCGACGACCGCGCGCTGCCGGGGTTCGGGCACCCGCTCTACCCGGACGGGGACCCGCGGGCGGACGCGCTGCTCGGCCGCTTCCGGCCGCCGAAGGAACTCGCCGCGCTGCGCAAGGCGGCGCACGAGGTCGCGGGGCTGACGCCGAACGTGGACTTCGCGTTGATGTCGGCGTGCGAGGCGTTGAAGCTCCCGCCAGACGCGCCGTTCGCGCTGTTTGGGGTGGCCCGGTGCGCCGGATGGATCGCCCATGCAATCGAGCAGGGGCAGGCGGATACGCTGATCCGCCCGCGGGCGCGGTACGTGGGGCCGGAGCCGGAGTTCGCCTGACCGGAGTCCCTCTCTCGGCGCGGCAGCGCCGGGAGAGGGAGAGCCCGCCGCAGGCGGGAGGGGGAGAGCGGGGGTGTCAGGCCCGCAGGTGCACGGCTTCTTCGGCTTCAAGGGCATGGTCGAGGCGGCCGACCATTTCCTTGGGGCAGACCTGCCAGAACTGGCCGAGGGCGCGGTCCCAGTCGCGGAGGAGGTCGTCGGCCAGGGCCGAGCCGGTCTCGCGGGCGTGTTCCTCGACGAGGTCGCGCAGGACCGCCTGCCAGTGGGCGGACGAGACCCGGCAGGTGACCACGCTGTCCTTGTTCAGCGCGCGGTGCAGGCCGTCGGTCGGGTCGTGGACGAAGGCCATGCCGCCGGTCATGCCGGCGGCGAAGTTGAAGCCGACGGGGCCGAGGATCACGGCCGTCCCGCCGGTCATGTACTCCAGGCCGTTGGCGCCGCAGCCTTCGACCACCGTCACCGCGCCGGAGTTGCGCACGGCGAAGCGTTCACCGGCCAGGCCGGCGGCGAACAGGCGGCCCGAGGTAGCGCCGTAGAGGACGGTGTTACCGATCAGGGCGTTGGCCTGCGGCCGGGCCAGGTGCGGCGAGGGGCGGATGGCGATGGTGGCGCCGGAGAGGCCCTTGCCGACATAGTCGTTGGCCTCGCCGGTGAGCTCGATGCGCAGGCCCTGGACGGCGAAGGCGCCGAGGCTCTGGCCGGCCGAGCCCTTGAGCTGGACGGTCAGGTGGCCGGCCGCGAGCCCGTCCATGCCGAACTTGCGCACGATGTGCGAGCTGGTCCGGGTCCCGATCGAACGCTGGGTGGAGGCCACCGTGTAGGTGAGCTGCATCTTCTCGCCGCGTTCGAAGACGGGCGCCGCGTCGCGCACGATCTGGGCGTCGAGGGTGTCGGGCACCTCGTTGCGGCCCACGACGGTGCAGTAGGGCTTGTTGAGGCCCGGGTCCGCCTTCACCAGCAGCGGGTTGAGGTCGAGGTCGTCGAGGTGCTCGCCGCCGCGGGAGACCTGCATGAGCAGGTCGGTGCGGCCGACCGCCTCCTCGAGCGAGCGCAGGCCTAGCTGGCTCAGGATCTCGCGGACTTCCTCGGCGATGAAGGTGAAGAGGTTGATCACCTTCTCCGGGCTGCCGGAGAACTTGGCGCGCAGCGCATCGTCCTGGGTGCAGACCCCCACCGGGCAGGTGTTGGAGTGGCATTGGCGCACCATGATGCAGCCCATGGCGATCAGGCTGGCGGTGCCGATGCCGAACTCCTCGGCGCCCAGCATGGCGGCGATCACCACGTCGCGGCCGGTGCGGATGCCGCCGTCGGTGCGCAGGCGCACGGAGTGGCGCAGGTTGTTGAGCGTCAGGACCTGGTTGGCTTCCGAGAGGCCCATCTCCCACGGTCCGCCGGCGTACTTGATCGAGGTCTGGGGCGAGGCGCCGGTCCCGCCGACGTTGCCGGAGATCAGGATGACGTCTGCTTTTGCTTTGGCGACGCCCGCCGCGATCGCGCCGATGCCGGTCATGGCCACCAGCTTCACGGTCACCCGCGCGTCGGGATTGATCTGCTTCAGGTCGTAGATGAGCTGGGCCAGGTCCTCGATGGAATAGATGTCGTGGTGCGGCGGGGGTGAGATCAGGGTCACGCCGGGGGTGGCGTGGCGCAGCTTCGCGATCAGCTCGGTGACCTTGAAGCCGGGCAGCTGGCCGCCTTCGCCGGGCTTGGCGCCCTGGCTGACCTTGATCTCGATCTCGCGGCACTGGTTCAGGTATTCGGCGGTGACGCCGAACCGGCCGGACGCGATCTGCTTCACCGCCGAGTTGGGGTTGTCGCCGTTGGGCAGCGGCTTGTAGCGGGCGCGGTCCTCGCCGCCCTCGCCGGAGACGCTCTTCGCGCCGATCCGGTTCATGGCGATGTTGAGCACGCCGTGCGCTTCGGGGGACAGCGCGCCCAGGCTCATGCCGGGGGTGACGAAGCGCTTGCGGATCTCGTTGACGCTCTCGACCTCGTCGATGGCGACGGGCTTGCCGTCCGCACGGATGTCGAGGAGGTCGCGCAGCTGGATGGCGGGCAGCTTCCGCATGCCCTCGGAGAAGCGTTTGTAGACCTGGTAGTCGCCGCGGTCGCAGGCGGTCTGCAGCGTGTGGATCATGCGCGCCTCGAAGGCGTGCGCCTCGCCCGCGCGGCGGGCCTTGTAGAAGCCGCCGACGGGGATGGAGAGGGCGGCCGGATTCCAGGCGCGGCGGTGCAGTTCGACGGCCTTGGCTTCCAGGCCGGCCAGGCCGATTCCGGAGATGCGCGAAGGCATGCCCGGGAAGAACTCGGCGACGAGACTGCGGGACAGGCCGACGGCCTCGAAGTTCAGGCCGCCGCGGTAGGATGCGATGACCGAGATGCCCATCTTGGCGATGATCTTCAGCAGCCCCGCCTCGATCGCGGTCTTGTAGTTCAGGCAGAGGTCGCGAAGGCTGAGCTCGCCGGTCAGGCCGCGGTCCTGGCGGTCGAGGAAGCTCTCCTGGGCCAGGTAAGCGTTCACGGCGGTGGCGCCGACGCCCACCAGGACGGCGAAGTAGTGGGTGTCCAGGCACTCGGCCGAGCGGACGACGAGCGAGACGTAGGACCGCAGGCCCTTGGCCACGAGCCAGGCGTGCACGCCGCCCGTGGCCAGGATCATCGGCAGGGCGACGCGGTCCTGGGCGGTGTTCACGTCCGACAGCACGATGGTTGAGCAGCCGCGCAGCGCCGCGTCCTCGGCCTCCATGCGGATGCGGTCGAGGTTGGCGCGCAGCGCATCGCCGGCCCGGGCCTCGGCGGCCGGGAGCGGCATGGTGCAGTCGACGACGGCGACGTTCTTCTCGCCGATCGCCTCGACCAGCCGCGCGTACATGCCGGTGGTGAGGACGGGGCTGTCGAGGACGAAGACGTCGGTCTGGGTCTCGTCCTCGGCGAGGATGTTGCCGAGGTTCTTGAAGCGGGTCTTCAGGCTCATCACCGCCGTCTCGCGCAGGGAGTCGATCGGCGGGTTGGTCACCTGGCTGAAGTTCTGCCGGAAGAAGTGGCTCAGCGGACGGTACTCGGCGGACAGCACCGCCAGCGGGGTGTCGTCGCCCATGGAGCCGACCGCTTCCTTGCCGTCCTCCACCATGGGGGCGAGGATCAGCTCGAGGTCCTCCAGGCTCATGCCGGCGGCGACCTGGCGGCGGACCAGCTCCTCGCGGCCAAACAGGCGGTCTTCCGAGCCTGGGCCGATGCGCTCCTCCAGCTCGACCATGTTGCCGAGCCAGCGGTCGTAGGGGTGCTGGGCGGCGAGCCGGTCGATGATCTGGTCCTCGCCGTAGAGGCAGCCCTCGGCCAGGTCGACGGCGAGCATGCGGCCGGGCGAGACGTGCGCCTTGCGGACGATGCGGCTCTCCTCGATCCGGCACATGCCGGCCTCGGAGCCCACGATCAGCAGGCCGTCGTCGGTGTAGGCCACGCGCATGGGGCGCAGGCCGTTGCGGTCCTTGCCGGCGACGACCCAACGGCCGTCGGTGCCGCAGACGGCGGCCGGGCCGTCCCAGGGCTCCATCACCGCGTTGCAGTAGGCGTAGAGGGCGCGGTGCGCGGGCTTGATCTGCTCCTGGGTGCGCGCGTTCCACGCCTCGGGCATCAGCAGGGTCTTGGCCATGGGGGCGTCGCGGCCGGCGCGCACCAGCACCTCGAAGGTGTTGTCCAGGGCGGCGCTGTCCGAGCCGCCCGGCTGGATCACCGGCTTCACGTCCTCCTGGTAGTCGCCGAAGGCGCCCGCGGCCATGCGGATCTCATGGCTCTTCATCCAGTTGCGGTTGCCCTTGAGCGTGTTGATCTCGCCGTTGTGGGCCAGCATCCGGAAGGGCTGCGCGAGGCGCCATTCGGGGAAGGTGTTGGTGGAGTAGCGCTGGTGGAACACCGCCACCGCGGCCGTGAACCGGGGGTCCTGCAGGTCGGGGTAGAAGGCGTCGATGTGCTCGGCCAGGAACATGCCCTTGTAGATCAGGGAGCGGGCCGAGAGGCTGCAGATGTAGAAATGCTGGATGTTGGCGGCGGCGACCTGGCGCTCGATCCGCTTGCGGCACAGGAACAGCGCGCGCTCCAGCGCCTCGCCCTCCAGGCCCTTCGGCGGGGAGAGCATGATCTGCTCGATCTCGGGGCGGGTGGCGTTGGCCTTCTCGCCGATCACCGAGGTGTCGGTGGGCACCTGGCGCCAGCCGTAGATGTAGAAGCCGAAGCGCAGGGCCTCGGCCTCGACGATGGTGCGGCACGCCTCCTGGGCGGCGAGATCGGTGCGCGGCAGGAAGACCTGGCCCACGGCGATCGGGCCGGGGCGCACCTGGTGCCCGATCCGCTCCACGTGGGCGGCGAAGAAGTCGCGGGGCACCGAGACCAGCACGCCCGCGCCGTCGCCGGTCTTGCCGTCGGCGTCGACGGCGCCGCGGTGCCAGACGGCCTTCAGCGCGCGGATGGCGAGCTCGACGACTTCGCGGCGCGGCTTGCCGTCGATGGCGCAGACGAGGCCCACGCCGCATGCGTCGCGCTCGCTGTCTGGATCGTAGGCGTGGCCCGCGATCAGCGCCTGGCGGTTCTTCCGGTAGAGGGAGACGTCGTTCATGGCTCTCACTCCGCGGCCATGAGCGCGTCGGCGCTGGCGTGGGCCTGGCAGTAGCGGTGGATGGCTTCAGCCGCGTCGCGGCCGTCGCGGATGGCCCAGACGACGAGGCTGGCGCCGCGCACGATGTCGCCGGCGGCGAAGACGCCCGGGATCGAGGTCTGCATGTTGCGGAAGTCGGCCTTCACCGTGCCCCAGCGCGTGGTGTCGAGGCCGGGGGCGGAGAACTCCGGATCGAAGCCGAGCGCCTTGATGACCAGGTCGGCCTTCAGCTCGAAGTCGGCGCCTTCCACCTCCTCCGGCGCCTGGCGGCCGGTGGCGTCGGGCGGGCCGAGCCGCATGCGGGCGGCCACGACGCCGGCGGCGGCGAGCGCATCGCCCGTGACGGCGCGCGGCGCGGCCAGCCATTCGAAGATCACGCCCTCTTCCTCGGCATGCGCCACCTCGCGCACCGAGCCCGGCATGTTGGCGCGGTCGCGGCGATAGAGGCAGGTGACGCTGGCGGCGCCCTGGCGGACGGCGGTGCGGACGCAGTCCATGGCGGTGTCGCCGCCGCCCACCACCACGACGTGCTTGCCGGCGGCGTCGAGGCCGGCGGGCAGGGGCTCGCCGAAGGCGGTGCGGTTCGACGCGACCAGGTAGTCGAGGGCGGGGACCACGCCTTGGGAGCCGGCGCCCGGCGCCTCCAGTTCGCGGGCTTTGTAGACGCCGGTGGCGACGAGGACGGCGTCGTGCTTCTGCCGCAGCTCGGCGAGGGTGGCGTCGCGGCCGACCTCGAAGTTCAGGCGGAAGGCGATGCCGCCGTCGGCCAAGCGCGTGGTGCGGCGCTCGACGACGTCCTTCTCCAGCTTGAAGCCCGGGATGCCGTAGATCAGCAAGCCGCCGGGGCGGTCGTGGCGGTCGTAGACGGTGACGGCGTAGCCCAGCTCACGCAGGCGCTCGGCCGCGGCGAGGCCGGCAGGGCCCGCGCCGACGACGCCGACGCTGCGGCCGCGGTCGGGACCGGCCACGAGCGGCTGGACCCAGCCTTCTTCCCAGGCCTTGTCCGTGAGGTACTTCTCCACCGCGCCGATCGTCACCGTGCCGTGGCCGGACTGCTCGATGACGCAGTTGCCTTCGCACAGCCGGTCCTGCGGGCAGATGCGGCCGCAGATCTCGGGCATCGAATTGGTGGCCTGGCTGAGCCGGTAGGCCTCCTCCAGCCGGCCGGCGGCGGTCATCCGCAGCCAGTCGGGGATGTTGTTGTGCAGCGGACAGTGGGTCTGACAGAACGGCACGCCGCACTGGGAGCAGCGGGAGGCCTGCTCGGCGGCCTTCTGGTCGATGAACTCGGCGTAGATTTCGTGGAAGTCGCCGGTGCGCGCGCCGGCATCCCGCTTGGGCGGGGTCGCCCTAGGCGTGGTGACGAACTTCAGCATGCGCTCGGCCATGAGGCGGCTCCCCGACAGGAGCGGCCCATGTAGGGCCCGTTCGCGCCTCAGGAAAGCCGATCATCCACAAACTGGACTACAAAGCTCAGCCGGACGGCGGTTTGGCGGCTGTGCCGCATCAATGTCTCAGAAGATAGTCCAATTTTGAGATGAACCCCATGTTCACCATAGTGCCGCCCCTCTTCCCCCCTGCCGATTTGCTTGGAGTGCGCCGTGCTGCCGGACTGGGCCTATGCCGTCATCCTTGGGGTCATCGAGGGGCTGACGGAGTTCATCCCGGTCTCGTCCACGGGGATGATGCTGCTGGCGAAGCATGGCATGGGGCTGACGGACCCCTTCTGGAACACCTTCGCGGTGATGATCCAGCTGGGCGCGATCCTGGCGGTGGTGGTGCTCTACTTCCAGAAGCTCTGGGGCGCCCTGATCACCTTGCCCACGCGGCCGGAGAGCCGGCACTTCGCGCTGACGGTGCTGATCGCCTTCATCCCTTCGGTGGTGCTCGGGCTCCTGCTGCACGACTTCATCAAGGGCGTGCTGTTCGACAATCCGACGGTGCAGTGCATCTCGCTGATCATCGGCGGCGTGGTGCTGCTGCTGATCGACCGCATGGCCCCGGCGCCCACCCAGGACGACCCGACGAAGCTCACCTACCGGACGGCGCTGGCCATCGGCCTCTTCCAGGTGCTGTCGATGATCCCCGGGACCTCGCGGTCGGGATCGACCATCGTGGGCGCCATGCTGATGCGGGTGGAGAAGCGGGCGGCGGCGGAGTTCACCTTCTTCCTGGCGATCCCGACCATGATGGGGGCCTTCGTGCTCGACGCCCTCGAGAGCAAGGACCAGCTCATGGCCAGCGGCCGGCTGGAGTTGCTGGCCATCGGCTTCGTGACCGCCTTCGTGGTGGCCATCGTGGTGATCAAGGCCATGCTGGCCATCGTCACCCGCCGCGGCTTCGCCCCGTTCGGCTGGCTGCGGATCGCGATCGGGGTGGTCGGCCTGGCGCTGCTGAACTTCGCCTAGCGGACGCCGCCGGCGAGGGCGCGCGCTTCCTGGTCGGCGTACTGGCCCCCGCGGCGGTAGCGGTAGAGGTAGCTCGGCAGCACCGACTCCAGGCTGGTCGGCGTGATCCCCAGGTCCTCGAGGCCGGGGTAGGCGCCGCTCACCACATTGTCGGCGCGCAGCATCCGGACCTGGTCGGTGGTGATCGGCGGCGGCAGGACCATGGCGGCGAGGTCGCCCAGCGTTCCGAGCATTTCCGCCGCGGGCCACGGAAGCGGCAGGAGCAGGCGCCGCCGGCCGGTCTCGGCCAGGGTCATCTCCAGCATCTCGCGGAAGGTGATCGTCGCGGGCCCGCCGAGCTCGTAGGTCCCGGCCGCGTCCGGCAGGGTCACCAGCCGGGCCAGCGCCTTGCCGACGTCGCCCACGAACACCGGCTGCATTCGGGTCCTGCCCCCGCCCATCAGCGGCAGGACCGGGCTGAAGGCCGCCATGAAGGCGAACTTGTTGAAGAACTGGTCCTCGGGACCGAACACGAACGACGGCCGCACGATCACTGCGTCCGGATAGACAGCCTGTACGGTCTGCTCGCCCTCGGCCTTGCTCCGTGCGTACTTCGACGCCGACGCGGCGTCGGCGCCCAAGGCCGACATCTGGACGACGCGGGTGACGCCGAGGTCGCGGGCGGCTTCGGCGACCGCGCGGGCGCCCTCGACGTGCACCGACTGGAAGCGCTGGCGGCCGCCTTCGTAGAGCACGCCCACCAGGTTCACCGAGGCCGTGGCGCCTTCCAGGGCGCGGCGGATGGACGCCTCGTTGCGGACGTTGGCCTGCACGACGTCGATCTGGCCCACGTCGCCCAGGAGGCGCATGCGATAGCCGAGGTTGGGATTGCGCACGGCGACCCGGATCCGCCAGCCGGCCTTGGCGAGCTGCCGCACCGCATGGGTCCCGATGAAGCCGGATCCGCCGAAGACCGTGACGAGATTTTGCATGGCCTGCCGATAGACGATGCCGCCCCGCGCCGCAATGCGGCGACGGCGTTGACCAGACGGGGCCGGGGCTCTAAGGAAGCCGCCTCGCGCGATCCGACGGGTCGGGCCCAGGTGGCGGAATTGGTAGACGCGCTGGCTTCAGGTGCCAGTGGCTTAACGGCCGTGAAGGTTCGAGTCCTTTCCTGGGCACCATCGGTTGGTCGGAGGTTCGCTCGGCGGTCCTTTCCCGGACGCCGCCCCGCTCTCTATATTGGAGAGCCGGGATTCGCCGGGGCGAACGAGTTTAGAGCGACGTGGCCATCTTCCTTCACAAAGGCGACCTGCCGGACGACGGGCTGGCGAACGCCGCCAGCGTCGCCATAGATTCGGAGACCATGGGCCTGCGGCTCGGCCGCGACCCGCTCTGCGTCGTGCAGCTGTCCGACGGCCAGGGCGACGCCCACCTGGTCCAGCTCGACCGCTCCAGCTACGACTGCCCGAACCTGAAGCGGCTGCTCACCGATCCGGCGGTCACCAAGCTCTTCCATTTCGGCCGCTTCGATATCGCCATGTTCTGGCTGCACCTTGGGGTGGTGACCGCCCCTGTGTACTGCACCAAGATCGCCTCGAAGCTCGCGCGCACCTACACCGACCGCCACGGGCTCAAGGACCTGGTGAAGGAGGTCCTGGGCGTCGACCTGTCGAAGGCGCAACAGAGCTCCGACTGGGGCGCGGCGGAGCTGACGGAAGAGCAGCTGAACTACGCCGCCTCCGACGTCCTGCATCTGCACGCGCTCCGCGTCCGTCTGGACGAGATGCTGGCCCGCGAAGGCCGCGACCGGCTGGCGAGGGCCTGCTTCGACTTCCTGCCGCACCGCTCGGTGCTGGACGTCGCCGGCTGGGAAGACGTCGACATCTTCGCGCACGCGTAGAGAGGGCCCTGCCTGTGTCCGCGGCCGAGTTCACCGTCGTTGCAGCGCCGCTCCGCCAGCGGGGCGTCGAACGGTGGCGGCGGCGCTCGCGGCTGGTGCGGACCCTGCGGCTGGTCCTGCCGGCGCTGATCGTCCTGATCCTGGGAGGCCTGGCCGGCGTGGTGGTCTACAATTCGGTCACCGCCGCGCCGCAGCAGCAGGCGGAGGACGACGCGCCCATCCGGCTGGTGAACCCCCGCTTCGTCGGCCGCGACGACAAGGGCCGCGCCTATGTGATCACCGCCGCAAGCGCCGTGCGCGACGCCAGCGACTATCAGCGGGTGATGCTCGACCGCCCGGCCCTCGTGCTCGACGAGGAGGGGCCCGATCCGCTGCGGATCGAGGCCAGGCAGGGCGTCTATCACGAGGGCACCCGCAAGCTGGACCTGCAGGGCGGGGTCAAGCTCGCCGGCGCCCAGGGGATCTTCGAAACCGCGGCGTCCCTGTTCGACACCAAGAGCGGCGAGATCGTCGGTTCAGGCCCTATTCACGGGTCGGGGAGTGTTGGAGAAATCACCGCGAAGTCCTATGCCGTGCAAGGCAAAGGCGAGCGGATGATCTTCAAGGGCGGGGTCAAGACCCGCCTGAATACGAATTAGCGGGCAGTCAGCACGATGCGCATCAAACTCCTGACGACGATCGCCGCGGTTGCGGCCCTCGCAGCCGCCTGGCCGGCAGCCGCGCAGGCGCCGGGTGGACCCACCGGGTCCGAGCCGATGGATATCGAGGCCGACGAGCTGGAGACGCTCCAGAGCCAGTGCGTCCTGATCTGGCGCGGCCGCGCCGAGGCCCTGCAGGCCGGCGCCCGGCTGCGCGCCGACGTCATGACCGCCCATCTCGAGAAGAAGAGCGGCGGCGGCGCCGGCGAGGGCGGCAACTGCGGCAACGTCCAAACGGTCGAGGCCAAGGGCACGGTCTACTACGTCTCGGCCCAGGGCGACCGGGCGCGCGGCGACACCGCCTTCTACGACGCGGCCAACAACACCGTGACCATGACCGGCGACGTGGTCGCCGTTCAGGGCAAGAATGTCCTGCGCGGCTCCAGGATGGTCTGGAACACCAAGACCGGCGAAGGTCGGATGCAGGGCCAGGCGACCGGCCGCAACAAGTCCGGCCGCGTGCGCGGCGTCTTCTATCCGGACCAGGACAACGCCCGGTCCGCCAAACGCTAGGCTGGTGAACGCCTTGAAGCAGGAGCGCTTCGCGACGCTGCCCGGCCTGGCCGGGGAAGGCCTCGTCGTCGACAACATCGGAAAGTCGTTCCGCGGCCGGCCGGTGGTGAAGGGCGTGTCCCTGCGCCTAGCCCGCGGCGAGGTGGCGGGCCTGCTGGGTCCCAACGGCGCCGGCAAGACCACCTGCTTCTACATGATCACAGGCCTGATCCCGGCCGACTACGGGGCCATCTACCTGGACGGCGAGAACATCACCGCCCAGCCGATGTACCAGCGCGCCCGCATGGGCGTGGGCTACCTGCCGCAGGAGACCTCGATCTTCCGCGGCATGACCGTGGGCGAGAACGTCATGTCGGTCGTGGAGCTTCGCGAGCGCGACAGGCGCAAGGCGCGCGAGATGGTCACCGAGCTGCTCGAGGAGCTGCACATCGAGCACCTGCGCAACGCTCCGGCGGTGTCGCTGTCGGGCGGCGAGCGCCGCCGCGTCGAGATTGCCCGCGCGCTGGCGTCCGAGCCCTCGTTCATGCTGCTGGACGAGCCGTTCGCCGGCATCGACCCGCTGGCCATCGCCGACATCCGCGAGGTGATCGCCTATCTGAAGAAGCGCGGCATCGGCATCCTGATCACCGACCACAACGTTCGCGAGACGCTCGACATCATCGACCGTGCGTCAATCATCCACGCCGGCGAGGTCTTGTTCGAAGGCCGGCCGGAGGAGATCGTGGACGACCCGGAAGTCCGCCGGGTCTACCTGGGCGATCGATTCAGCTGATGACACACAAGATCCTGCGCCGGACGATGCTCGCCGGCGCGCTGGCCGCGGCCCTGGCCTCGCCGGCGTCTGCCGCCGACGACCGCACGGTCGAAGCCAAGAAGGCGTTTCCGTTCCTGGACGCCTACTATCGCATCGCGCCGGCCGAGCGGTCACGCTTCCGGGTGGGCTACCTGATCTCCAACGACAAGGCCGCACCGGACATGGTCCTCGTCCATGAGGGCCGCCGCACGCCGATCCCGCTGGGCCGCGACGGCAAGGCGATGCGGTTGCCGACCGCCCAGGAGCTCGCGACAGGGCAGATCGAGACCTCGGCTGCGGCGGCGGCCGGCAAGACCAAGGTCAGCATGTTCGTGGAGCCGGCCGTGACGCCCGCGTCCGAGATCGATGCGGCGGCGATCTCGGCGGCGATCTCGCAGGCGGCGGTCAGCGTGAAGAAGGCCGCGCCCCTGGTGCTGCGGATGGCGATCCCCAAGTTCGACCAGGCGAGCTTCCGCGGCGTGGCCTCGGGCGAGGTGATCTATGGCGACGGCCGGCGCGCGGCCCTTCCCATGCCGAACGGCCGGCCGGTGTTCGAACCGGCCAAGCACCCCGGCGCCAAGACCCTACGCTTCCCGAGCGCGCCCTACCTGATCGTGCTGGGCAGCTAACCTCTCCCTCTCCGTCTTCGTGTGGAGAGGAGGTCAGGCCATCAGCTTTTCCATCTCGTCCAGCGTGCGCGAGAACTTGGTCAGCATGGCGCGGTAGGGATCGGCCGTGGTCATGTCGACGCCGGCGCGCTTCAGCACCTCCACCGGATAGTCCGAGCCGCCGGCCTTCAGGGCGCCCAGGTAGAGGTCGCGCTCGCGGGCGCCGCCGCCCAGGATCCGCTCGGCGAAGGCCGAGGCCGCGGTCACCGAGGTGGCGTACTGGTAGACGTAGTAGGTGTAGTTGAAGAAGTGCTGCGGCATGGCCCATTCGATGCCGTAGGCGTCGGGGACCTGCACCTTCGGCCCATGGTAGCGGCGCAGCAGGTCGAGGTAGATGGCGCTGAGCCGCTTGCCCGACAGCGCCTCGCCCTTCTCGGCCGCCTCGTGTGCCGCCAGTTCGAACTCGGCGAACATGGTCTGGCGGTAGAAGGTGGCCCGCATCATCTCGCAGACCCGGTCGAGGTAGAACAGCCGCTCGTCGCGGCCCTTGGCGCCCTTCAGCATGTGGGCGACCAGCAGCTGCTCGTTGACCGTCGAGGCCACTTCCGCGGTGAAGGTGGGATAGCCGGCCAGCTCGAACGGCTGGGCCTTCTGCGCCAGCAGGGTGTGCATGGCGTGGCCCCATTCGTGGGCGTAGGTCGACAGCCCCTCGTAGTTCTCGGTGTGGTTCAGCAGCATGTAGGGGTGCACGTCGTAGGCCGCGCCGAAGACGTAGGCGCCGTTCGCCTTCCCCTTCTGCGGATAGACGTGGACCCACGGCTGGGCGGTGGCCTGCGCGAACGCAGCGGAATACTCCGGCCCGAGCGGCTTCAGCGCCTCGATCGAGAGCCGCCGGGTGCTGGCGAGGTCGAACTTCGCCTCGAGCTTGGTGACCGGCGGATAGAGGTCGTAGTAGGCCATGTCCGGCAGGCCCAGCAGCCGGCGGCGGATGTCGAAATAGCGGTGCAGGATCGGCAGGCCGCGGTTCGCCTCGGCCACCAGGGTCCGGTAGACGCTCTCCGGGATGTTGGGACCGTCCACCGCCGCGGCCAGCGCCGTGGGATAGTTGCGCGCCTTGGCGTTGAAGACGTCGCCGTTGACCTTGGCCGACAGCGCCGCGCCCAGGCTGGATTCGAAGCCCTTGAAGGCGCCGAAGAAGGTGTCGAACACCTTCTTCCGCTCGGCGCGGTCCGCGACGGCGCGCAGGCGGGTGTAGCCCTGCAGGTCGAGCCGCTCGCTCTTGCCGCCCACCTCGACCTGGGGCCAGGGGATGTCGGAGAGCACCAGCTGGTTGCGGATCGACTGCGGCCCGTTCAGCGGATTGGCGGCGGCGGCCAGGAGCTGCTCGCCCTTGTCGTCCAGGGTGTGAGGCGCCTGGCGCACGGTATCGAGCAGACCGAACCGGAACTTGGCCAAGCCGGGGTCCGAGCTCACCAGCGTCTCGATGCGGGCGCGGCCGATGCGCAGCACCTCTGGGTTCACCCAGGCGGTAGCCTCGCCGGCCTTGGAGCCCAGCGCCTGGGCCCGGTCGCGGCGCTCCTGGTTGGCCGCGACCTGCAGGTCCTCGTCGGCCTTGAGCGTCGCGTAGACGATCAGGCGCAGGAGCCGCTTGTTGACCGCGGAGATGGCCTCCATCGCCGCCTTCAGCGTCGCGGCGCTCTCGCCGAGCCTGCCCTTGTAGGCGGAGAGGCCGGGCAGGGCGGCTTCCACCGCCTTGGCCTCGGCGTCCCAGGCCGCGTCGTTCGGATAGAGATGCGTCAGGTCCCAGACGGTGGGCAGCTGCGCGCCGGCGGTCTGGGCGAGGCTGAGCGACGGCGCGGCGGCGGCCGCGGCCGCCAGCAGCAGCGCCTGGCGGCGGGAAAGTTCGGTCATAAGAAGAGCCCCCAAGAAACTGCCGCGCACGCTAAGCGCCGCCGGGGCCGGGCGACAAATTACAGGATGTTCAGGATCTAAGCCGCGTCCGGCCGTTCGGCGGCTTCGCGGGCAGACTTGTGACGCTTCCACTGCTCGTAGGCGGCCTTGCGCCAGCGGGCGCGCAGCGCGGCGGGACGTTCGGGGAAGCGTTCCTCGAGGAAGGTCGCCTCGGTGACGCGGTCGGTCCGGAAGCTGCGGAAGTCGCCGCGCAGCTCGCACCAGCCGACCAGCAGGCGCACCGCCTCGTAGTAGCCCACGCCCACCGGCCAGATGACCCGCCGCGTCACCCGCTCCTGCTCGTCGGCGTAGGCGAGCGCGATCTTGCGGCCCCCGTGAATGGCGCGGCGCACCGCGGCCATATCGAGGGCGTCCTTGGGCCCGTTCCACTTGGGGATGGCGCGGCTCGCCGGCTCCATGACCAGCGGGCGCAGGTGCTCGGGGATGGCGACGGCGATCTTGGCGATCAGGTCCTGGGCGGCGCGGGAGAGCTCCGGGTCGCCGCGTGCCATGACCCACTGGGCGCCGAGCACGGCGGCCTCCACCTCTTCGGCCGTGAGCATCAGGGGCGGCAGGTCGAAGCCGCCTTCCAGCACATAGCCGACGCCCGCCTCGCCGCGGATCGGCACCCGCTGGCCGACCAGGTCGGCAATGTCGCGATAGACGGTGCGCTTGGAGGTCTCCAGCTCCTCGGCGATCGCGTCGGCGGTCACCGGGCCGCGGTGGCGGCGCAGGATCTGGATGATCTGGAACAGGCGGTCGGCGCGGCGCATCTGCTGACAGAGTGCTGCCAGCGATCGGGAGGCGCAAGCCGAAGACCGGCGATCGGCGAAAGAAGCCTGTGCAGTTAACCAATCGGTTGCGAACGCACCGATACGCTCCTCAGCAAGAAACAGGCCAGAGGGGACGTAACTTGGCGCTCGGCGCTCGACTGGAGATGCGGCAAGGCCAGGGGCTGGTGATCACGCCCCAGCTGCAGCAGGCGATCAAGCTGCTGCAGCTCTCCAACATGGAGCTGGAGGCCTTCGTCGAGCAGGAGCTGGAGCGCAATCCGCTCCTGCAGCGCGACGAGCGCGACGCCGATCCCGAGCCGGAAGCGCCGGTCGAGGCGCCGGCCGACCTCTCCACGGACCGGATCGACGATTCTTCGGCCCGCGCAGATCTCGACACCAGCCACGACGAAGCCTCTCCCGGCGAGCGCGCCACAGGCGACGCGGCCGACGAGGCGGCGGGTGACGCCGGCGGGGCCATCGACTGGTCGCGCGTGGGCAAGGGCGGCGGCGGGTTCGACAACGATGGCGAAGGCCTCGAAGGCGTGCTCACCCGCGAGAAGAACCTGCCCGAGCACCTGCACGACCAGCTGGCGGTGGCCGGCCTCACCGGCGTGGAAGCGGCGGTGGCCAGCGTGCTGATCGACGCCGTCGACGAGGGCGGCTACCTGCGCGCCGAGCTGGCGGAGATCGCTGACCGCCTGGGCTGTAGCCTGGAGCTGGTGGAGAAGGTGCTGGGCGTGATCCAGGGCTTCGAGCCGACGGGGGTGGCCGCCCGCGACGTGCGCGAATGCCTGATGCTGCAGCTGAAGGACCGCAACCGGTTCGATCCGGCCATGGACGCCCTTCTGGAGAACCTCCACCTGCTGGCCCGCCGCGACATGGTCGCGCTTCGCAAGGCCTGCGGGGTGGACGAGGAGGACCTGCGCGAGATGGTCGCCGAGCTGCGGGCGCTGACGCCCAGGCCCGGCTCGGCCTTCGGCGGCGAGCCCGCCCAGCCGGTGGCGCCGGACGTATTCGTGCGCGAAGGCCCCGGCGGCCTGTGGCACGTGGAGCTGAACTCCGAGACCCTGCCGCGGCTGCTGGTCGACCAGCGCTACCACGCCCGCGTCAGCTCCAAGGCCCGCTCGGACCAGGAGAAGACCTTCGTCGCCGACTGCATGGCGCAGGCGAACTGGCTGGTGAAGAGCCTCGACCAGCGGGCCAAGACCATCCTGAAGGTGTCCTCCGAGATCGTCCGCCAGCAGGACGCCTTCCTGGCGTTCGGGGTGGAGCACCTGCGGCCGCTGAACCTGAAGACCGTCGCCGACGCGATCGGCATGCACGAGTCGACGGTCAGCCGGGTGACCTCGAACAAGTACATCGCCACGCCGCGCGGGATGTTCGAGATGAAGTTCTTCTTCACCTCGGCCATCGCCTCCTCCGAAGGCGGCGAGGCGCACTCGGCCGAGAGCGTGCGGCACAAGATCAAGCAGCTGATCGAAGCCGAGCGGCGGGAGGACGACGTCCATTCCGACGACCGAATCGTCGAGATCCTCAAGGAGATGGGCGTCGACATCGCCCGGCGCACGGTCGCCAAGTACCGCGAGGCGATGCGCATCCCCTCCTCGGTGGAGCGGCGCCGCATCCTGAAAGAAGCGGTCTAAGCGTCACTTTCCCGGCGGGTGTGGCGCGGAATCCCTAGGCGGGAACGCCGGCGCCCACCAGATGTTCGGCTGTCCGATGCCCGACAGATCCGGCCACGATCACCTGCCCCTTTCAGAGGTCCTCCTGGAGCTCGGGGAGCATCATGAGTCGCAGATCAGCATCGGCCAGATGATGGAGCGGTTCGGCGGCCGGGCGATGGGCGGCCTGCTGCTGCTGTTCGGCCTGGCCTGCACCCTGCCCCTGCCGCCGGGCGGGACGACCATCTTCGGCCTGCCGCTCTGCCTGCTCGCGCCGCAGCTGCTGATCGGCGCGCGGGCGCCGTGGCTGCCGCTGCGGGTGCGCCAAGGCTCGATCGCCACCGCCGACCTGAAGAAGGGGCTGCCGAAGGTGCTGCCCTGGATCCGTCGGATGGAGGCGGTCTCGCGCCCCAGGCTCGACTTCCTGTTCGGCGGCATGGGCCAGCGGATGATCGGGCTGGTGTGCACCCTGCTCGCCCTAGTGCTGATCCTGCCGATCCCGCTGGGCAACATCCTGCCGGCCACGGCGGTGACGGTGCTGGCGCTGTCGCTGGTGCAGAGGGACGGCGTGCTGGCGCTCCTGGGCTACGCGCTGTCGGCGGCCAGCGTGGGCGTCCTGGTGCTCGCCGCAGGCGCCATCAGCAGCGTCGCCCAGCATGTTTTCAGACTCCTCGCCGGCGCTTGACACCTTCTGGCGTCGGGCGCGTTGATCGTCTCATGCAAGTCCAAGTTACCGGCAAACACGTCGACGTCGGCGAGGCTTTGCGATCGCGAGTCTCCGACGAACTTTCCAACAGCATCGAGAAGTATTTCGACCGCGGCGGCGGCGCCGACGTGGTGGTCAGCCGCGAGGGCCAGTCCTTCAAGGTCGACTGCGCCGTCACCCTGGCGTCAGGCCAGCAGCTGACCACGCACGGGGTCGGCGGCGACGCCCACGTGGCCTTCGACGCGGCCATGCAGAAGATGGCCAAGCGCATGCGGCGCTACAAGAACCGGCTGAAGGACCATCACACCCAGGCGCTCGCCAAGCAGGCCGAGACCGCCTCCTACTTCGTGATCCGCGCCACCGAGGACATCGAGGACGAGGGCGACGACACTGAATCGGCCGAGAGCTTCCCCGAGCCGATGGTGATCGCCGAGACCGAACGGCCGGTGCGCACCATGACCGTTTCCATGGCGGTGATGGAGCTGGACCTGACCGAATCTCAAACAATCGTGTTCAGGAACGCTGCGCACGGCGGATTGTCGGTGGTATATCGCCGCCCCGACGGGAACATCGGCTGGATCGACCCCGAGAGGACCAGCGGCGGGGACGGCGCCGACGGAACCAGCGAAGCCTGACTGCGCTTCGCCTCCCGTCGCGTACGGACCGCCGCGGGAGGCGGGCCGCCAGTAACAGGTTTCGTAGAGACAGATGCACATCGGCGAACTCCTCGATCGCAACGCGATCGCCCTGCGCGTGAGCGCGGCCAACAAGCGCCAGGCGCTGGCGGTGGTCGCGGAGATCGCCGCGCGGAACCTGAAGCTGGACGCCGGACAGATCCTGGACGCGCTGACCGAGCGCGAGCAGGCCGGCTCGACCGGCGTCGGCCACGGCGTGGCCGCCCCGCACGCCCGGCTGGAAGGCCTCGAGCGCATGCGCGGCGTCTTCGTGCGCCTCGAGCAGCCGGTGGAATTCGACGCAGTCGACGACCAGCCGGTGGACCTGATCTTCGCCCTCTTCGCGCCCAAGGGCGCCGGCGCCGAGCACCTGCGGGCTCTGGCCCGCGTCTCGCGCCTGCTGCGCCAGGCGGAGCTGCGCGAACAACTGCGCCAGGCGCGCACCGCCGACGCGATCCACGCCCTGCTGGTGCAGGAAGGCGGCTCGCCGGCCCGATCGAGCGCGGCCTAACCCTCGAGGCAATAAAAAAGCCGGCTCGCGCCGGCTCTCCACCCTCCCCGGCAGGGGAGGGGACGTTCGTCGCATCTGACTAGTGCACCGACACCGGGGCCAGTTCGTGGGCCAGGGCCGCGGCGACCGCGGATTCCTTGTCGGTGAGGACGGCGAGGCGTTCGCCGTCGGCGCGGTGCACCGCGTACAGGGTCTGCTCGGGATCGAGCTCGAAGCCCTGGACGGCGGCCGAAGGCACGCTGGCCAGGATCTCCGCCGCCTTCACGGGCCGCACGTAAACCAGGTGCGGCGCGCCGAGAGCAGCGAATGCTTCTGTTGTCAAGACCGGTGTCATCATGACCACCTCCAAAACCTCAACGCGTCGGACAGCGGGGGGTTCAGCCCTTTCTGTCCGCCCCTCAGGCCGCCGGACATCCGCACGCCCCCGGGGTTAACTAATGTGACCAGCTCAACCGCCCTTCCGGATCGGGATCGTAGTGATCCGCTTCTCCGGCTCGGGCCGGGCCAGGTCGATGTGGAGCAGGCCGTGCTCCAGGGTCGCGCCGTCCACCACCATGCCGTCGGCGAGCACGAAGCTGCGAACGAAGCCCCGGGCGGCGATGCCACGGTGGAGGTAGGCCTCCTCGGACTTGCCCGCGCCGTCCCGCTTGCCGGTCACGGTGAGCTGGCGGTCCTCGACGGTCACGGAAAGCTGATCCGGCGAGAACCCGGCCACCGCCAGGCTGATGCGAAGTCGCCCGCCGCCGTGATCCTCCACATTGTAGGGGGGATAGCTCTCCGCGGCCGCCTTGGCGGCGCGCTCTATGAGGCTGCGGGTGTGCTCGAAGCCCAACAGGAACGGGCTGTCGAAAAGTAGCGTCCGGTTCATCCTTCAGAGCCCTCTTGCGAAGCGACTCTCCGGCCGGACCGCCCTGGAGCGGCGCGGCTCGGCCGGACAGGTTCCATATGGGAACCGGGCTTGGCCGGTTCAATGCGGCCCCGGCTCAGGGCGGCAGGGCGCCCGCGAACCCGGGCGCGAAGCTGACCAGGTCGTAGGCGACGCTGGCGCGGCCGAAGGCCCCGTCGCCGCCGGCGGAGGTGAGGCGCATGGCGGTGACCGGCTCGCCGCCGCCTGCGGCCGGATCCAGCAGCACCGGCGCGGACAACGGCCACGCTGCCGGCAGCGGGGAAACGGCCGTCCCGAGCTCCGCCATGGCCGGCACGAAGCGGTAGGTGACCTCCCGTCCGGCGGCCGTGCGCAGGCTGATCCGCATCACCGGCTCGCGGAACAGGAAGCCCACGGCCCGGCCGGCAAGCGTCCGCTCGACGGAGACCCGCGCCATGATCAGGCGCCCCGGCGCGGCCGGGATGCGGTGCCAGGCGCCGAGCGTCAAGGACTGCGCCCGCGTGCGCTCCACCTGCATCGGCCGCGGCGTGGCCCGCCGGCGCAGCACGAGGCCCAGCGGGTCACGGTCGAGCGCGTCGTACCTCTGGCCGATCACCGGCAGCGAGGGCCCCAACGCTAGCGACGGCAGCCGGCCGTCTACGTCCTCTATGCGCAGGATCAGGGTGTCCGGCGCCGTGCGGCCTGCGAAGTGGGCGGCGTCCAGGGCCTGCAGCTTGGGGGTGTTGGACTGGTAGTTCTGCGGCACGGGGCGCGGCCGATACTCCAGGCCCGAGGCAATCAGCGGGGCGAGGTCCCAAGGCACGGCGTCTACCGTGCCGGTCACCGAGCGCGGGAAGTCCCGGGCAAGCGCGGCTTCGGCCTTGCGGCGCTTATCCGCGGCCTGGCCGAAGCCTTGGCCCGTGGCCCATTTCAGGCCGGTCTGCATGCGCGGCGCGAGACGCGTGACCACGCGTCCCGCATCGTGAGCAAGCGCCGGGCCCTCGACCTTGGCCGGCCGCACGGCGCGGTCGAGCGAAAACCGGGAGAGCAGCACGCTGCGCCAGTAGAAGGAGAAGAACAGGGCCCCAACCAGCCCCAGGAGGAAGAGCGCCGTCCGGGGCGCGCTGCGGTACTCCGGCCGGTCGAAATAGCCGACGGCGAGCGCCAGACCCGCGGGCGCGGCCATGTGGAAGACCATGGTGTGCACGTCCTGGCGCAGGAACCCCATCTTGAAGAGGCCGAACAGCAGCCAGACGAAGCCCAGCCAGGCAGCGACCGGACGCAGGTCGCGGCGGTCTTCGGCCCAGCGCCGCGCCGCCACAACGCCGACGAAGGCGATGCCCAGGCTCCAGGTCGTCAGGGTGGCGGCGAGTTCGGCGCGGTCCCCGGGGATCTGCTGGGCCGGGCCGTAGCCCAGGATGATCTCCAGGGCGTTGACCGCAAAGGTCGGGAAGGCGCCGAGCGGCTGTCCCGCGGCGACATAGGCGGCGACGATCGAGGCGGCCATGGCGACGGTGAGGTAGGGGACGCGCCGCGCGGTGGCCCGCTCCAGGTCGGCCAGCACCATCAGCGGCGCCAGCACCACGATGAAGGAGAGCTTGGCGAGCACGATGGGCCCGGTGAGCGCCACGAAGACCAGCGGCCAGGCCCGCTGCCGCTGCAGGGCGATCAGGAAGATGGCGAACAGGGTGACGGGGAAGAGGGCGTCGCTGGGCAGCCGGAGCACCAGAACCACCAGGGTGAGCCCTACGAGCGCGGCCAGCGAGCGGCGCCCCAGCGGCGTCCAGAACAGCGCCACGATGCAGAACACGTCGTAGGCGAGGACCAGCCGAAACCAGGCCGGGTCGTAGAAGCGCGTCGCGAGTGGATTGTACGGCCCGAAGGTGAAGATGAAGTCCCGTCCGAAGACGAGCCCGTGCTTGAGGGCGTACTCGCTGGCCATGGCCCAGGAGGAGTCCAGGTCGCCAGCCGGCATCGCCGGGTCGTAGAAGCTGAGCAGCAGCGACAGGCCCGCCAGCGCCAAGCCCACGGCGAGGGTGATGCGGTTCAGGCGTCGGGCTGCTGAATCGGACGCGCTCATGGCGCGCGGAACCTACCCAGCACACGGCCTGGGTGAAAGTGCTCCGCCGACGGAACCCAGCTCAAGCTCTGCCATTACCGCAAGGTGCAGCTTTTTTGAGTCGGCGGGATGGCCGGGGTGCTGACAAAGTTCCGGACAGACAGGCGTGGCGGCGTGGCCGTCATGCTGGGACTGGCGCTCGTGCCGCT
Organism: Phenylobacterium sp.; assembly: GCF_036563285.1. Taxonomy (GTDB): domain Bacteria; phylum Pseudomonadota; class Alphaproteobacteria; order Caulobacterales; family Caulobacteraceae; genus Phenylobacterium. Next base: position 420,749 of record NZ_DATCMR010000011.1, on the reverse strand, counting down.
GACCCTCGCCTCGCTCGGCGCGGTAGATGTCGCCTCCCTCTATACGGCGCGAGCCGAGCTGCAGGATTCCCTCGACGCGGCGGCGCTGGCGGCGGCGAAGGATGGCGCGATCAGCGACGCGACCGCGATGGAGGTCGGCTCCAAGATGCTCACCCAAGGCGTGGGCCCGCTGGCCAAGCTCGACGACCTGTCGATGAGTTTCCGCCTGACGGACAACGGCCGGATCGTCGAAGCCCAGGCGTCGCATAAGGTCGAGAGCATCGTGTTCGAGAGGTTCACCGGCCAGCCGATGATCGCCCGCGCCAAGACCCGGGCGCTGACCACCGGACCCTCGGCCTGCGTGATTGCCTTCAACCCCACCGCCGCCCGCAGCCTGTGGGTCAGCGGCTCCTTCTCCGTGACGCTGGAGTCCTGCTCGGCGTACGCCAACTCGGTCAGCAACGGGGCGTTCGAGATGAGCGGCTCGTCCTACCTGCAGGCGACCTCGGTGGAGGTGGTGGGCGGCGCAGGTTCCCTCGGCGGCCGGCTCGACGCCAAGCTGAACACCGGCGCGCGCCCGGCGATCGACCCGTTCGGCAATGTGCCCGTCCCCGCCTACGGCGGCTGCGAGCACAACGCCCTGGAGGTCACCAACAGCCAGCGCTTCGCCGCCGGCCCGACGCCGATGGTGTTCTGCGGCGGCCTGCAGGTCAGTGGCGGGACGGTGAATTTCGGACCGGGCATCTATGTGGTGCGGGGCGGGCCGCTGATCTTCAACGGCAACACCAACATCCGGGGCCAGGGCGTCACCTTCCTGCTCGCCGACGGCGCGACGGTGCAGATCAACGGCGGGGCCGACGTGAAGCTGTCGGCGCCGCGAGGCGGCGCCACTGCGGGGATCCTGTTCTTCCAGGAACGCGTGGCGACCGGCGCGACCAACATCTTCAACGGCGGCGCCGACCAGGATCTGGACGGCGCGCTTTATTTCCCGAAGCAGGCGGTGCGGTTCAACGGCAATACGCGGGTCGGCGGCGGTTGCACCACGCTCTACGCCGACACGGTCGAGTGGATCGGCAACGCCCATCTGCAGCTCGCCAACTGCGCCCGCGGCGGCGGCATGGTCAGGCTGCTGGAGTAGCCCCGGAAAGGCGAAAGCCCGCCGGGGTCACCGGCGGGCTTTCATGGTGGAGCTAAGCGGAGTCGAACCGCTGACCTCTTGAATGCCATTCAAGCGCTCTACCAACTGAGCTATAGCCCCGAGGTCGTCTTCCCGGTCGCCCGGAAGGCGCGGAACCTAGTCAGAAGCCTTGTTCCGATCAAGCCCGCGCCTTGGCATTTTTGTCGCGGGTGTTACCGCTCGTCGTCGCCCTCGTCGGGCAGGCCCTCGATCTCGGAATCGTCGAAGTCGTCCTCTTCCTCTTCCAGGAAGGGCACGTCGGCGTCGTCCTCCACCTCGTCCTCGTCGGCGAACTCACCGAGGTCGTCGGCGACCGGGCTCACGCCAGGCTCGGCGGTGTCTTCCTCGTCGTCGTCGGCGACCAGCGGCGGCTCGTCGGCCACTTCGTCGAGTTCGGGGGTGACAACGTCCTCTTCCTCTTCCTCCTCGGCCTCGGCCTCATCGCCCAGGACCTGGTCCTCGCGCTCTTCCTCGGCCTCGGGTTCGGGCGTCACCGCGCGGGCGCGCACGCGCCGGTTCCGGACGGCCTCGTCAGGATCGAAGTCGGACTGGCACTTCGGGCAGTGCGCCGGGCGCTTGTTGAGGTCGTAGAACTTGGCTTGGCAGGTGGGGCAAATCTGTTTGGTGCCCAGCTCGGGATTGGCCAAAGGCGGCGATCCTCTTTGATCAGGCGGTGCGGGAAGGGGGCTCCCCGCGGGAAGCGGGCTCCCTTGCCACGCGCGAACGTGGCTGTCAAAGCAATCGCCTGCCCACGAATCCGACCTCTTCGGGAGCCTCGATCATTCCATGTCCGCAGCTGGTCTGAGCGCCCGGCGCGGCGGCCCGCTGAAGGGGGTCGTGCGCGCCCCGGGCGACAAGTCGATCTCCCACCGCGCTCTGATCCTGGGCGCGCTCGCCAGCGGCGTCACCGAAGTCGAAGGGCTGCTGGAGGGCGAGGACGTCAAGCGCTCCGCCGCCGCCATGGCGGCCTTCGGGGCGAAGGTGGAACGGCTGGGCGAGGGACGGTGGCGCGTCGAAGGCCAGGGGGGCTTCGTCGAGCCGGTGGACGTGATCGACTGCGGCAACGCCGGCACCGGGGTGCGCCTGATCATGGGGGCCGCGGCCGGGTTCGAGCTGTCGGCCACCTTCACCGGCGACGCCTCGTTGCGGTCGCGGCCGATGATGCGGGTGCTCAAGCCGCTGGGGGAGATGGGCGCGACCTGGATCTGCCGGGCGGGTGGGCGCCTGCCGCTGACGCTGAAGGGCGGCGGGCTGCGCCCTCTGGCCTACCGCCTGCCCGAGCCCTCGGCGCAGGTGAAGTCGGCGGTGCTGCTGGCCGGCCTCAACGGCGCTGGCTGCGAGGTCATCGAGCCCGAGCCGACGCGGGACCACACCGAGCGGATGCTGCGGGCGTTCGGCGTCGAGGTGGATGTGACCGACACCGCCCACGGTCGCCGCGTCGTGCTGGCGGCCGGCCAGAAGCTGCGCGGCGCGACGCTACGGGTGCCGGGCGACCCCTCATCGGCGGCCTTCCCGCTGGTGGCGGCGCTGATCACCCCCGGCTCCGCGGTGACGGTGGAGGGCATGCTGCTCAACCCGCTGCGGATCGGCCTGCTGGAGACCCTGGGCGACATGGGCGCCGACCTCAGCGTCACCAACGTCCGCGACGATGGCGGCGAGACGATCGCCGACGTCACCGCGCGGCACTCGCAGCTGGAGGGCGTCGAGGTCCCCCCGGAAAGGGCGCCCTCGATGATCGACGAGTACCCGATCCTGGCCGTAGCCGCGGCCTTCGCGCAAGGCCGCACAGTCATGCGCGGCATCGCAGAGATGCGCGTGAAGGAAAGTGACCGCATCGCCCTCATGGCGGCCGGGCTATCGGCCTGCGGCGTGGCGGTGGAGGAGGGGCCGGACTTCATGACGGTGACCGGCGCTGGCCGCGTCGGCGGCGGCGCGCGGGTGACGACCGCCGGGGACCACCGCATCGCCATGAGCCACCTGGTGCTGGGCCTGGCGTCGGACCAGCCTGTGGCAGTGGACGAGCCCGGCATGATCGCCACGAGTTTCCCGGGCTTCGTGGACCTCATGCGCGGCCTGGGCGGCGAGATCGCGGAAGAGGCGTCGCAAGCAGCGTGAGGCCGCCGTTCGTGATCACGGTGGACGGGCCCGCGGCGTCTGGGAAGGGGACCGTCGCGGCTGGGCTGGCGGCGGTCTACGGGCTGGCGATGCTGGACTCGGGCCTGCTCTACCGGGCGGTGGGCGTGCTGGCGGAGCGCGCGGGGCTTGATCTCGACAACGCCGAGGCGGCCGCGGGGATCGCCCGCCGGCTGCGCGCCGAGGACCTGGGCGACCCCGCCTTCCGCACCCGTGGCGCCGGCGAGGCGGCGAGCCGGGTGGCGGTGCATCCCGCGGTTCGGCTGGCCTTGCGCGACCTTCAGCTGGCCTTTGCGCGGCGGCCCGAAGGCGCCGTGCTCGACGGCCGCGACCAGGGGACGGTGATCTGCCCAGAGGCGCCGGCCAAGCTCTATGTCACCGCCGCCCCCGGGGTCCGCGCCGAGCGCCGCTGGAAGCAGCTGCAGGCCCAAGGCGAGGCCGTGGGCTACGACGAGATCCTCGCCGACATCGTCAAACGCGACGAGCGCGACGGCAGCCGCGCCGACTCGCCGATGCGCCCGGCGGCGGACGCGGTCTTGCTGGACACGTCCCAAATGACTATAGAGCAGGCCGCCGATGCGGCCCGCCGCATCGTCGAGGCCGCGCGAGCCCGCTGGGAAGCCAGCTGAGCAAATCCAACCGCGCAGGCTTCCGTTCAGAAAACGACGGCTGCGGGCAGATCGAATTCACTTGAACCGACGCGACGACTCCGACTGCGGCTGCAGCGGGGCCTTACCGTCATTGCTAGACGAAAGAGCACATGGCTGACGATTTGAGCCTCAACCCCTCGCGCGACGACTTCGCCGCGCTTCTCGACGAGTCCCTCGGCGGACGCGACTTCATGGAAGGCCAAGTGGTCCACGGCAAGGTCGTGGCCATCGAGAAGGACTTCGCCATCATCGACGTCGGCCTGAAGACCGAAGGCCGCGTGTCGCTGAAGGAGTTCCTCGCCGGCCCCGGTGAGGAAGGCAAGCCCGCCCTCAAGGCCGGCGACACGGTCGAGGTCTTCCTCGAGCGCGTCGAGAACGCCATGGGCGAAGCGGTGATCAGCCGCGACAAGGCCCGCCGCGAAGAAGCCTGGACGCGCCTCGAGGCCGTCTACGAGCGCAACGAGCCGGTGATGGGCTCCATCGTCGGCCGCGTGAAGGGCGGCTTCACCGTCGACCTCGGCGGCGCCTCGGCGTTCCTGCCGGGCTCGCAGGTCGACATCCGTCCGGTGCGCGACGTCGGCCCGCTGATGGGCCGCGAGCAGCCGTTCGCCATCCTCAAGATGGATCGTCCCCGTGGGAACATCGTGGTTTCGCGTCGCGCGATCCTCGAGGAAGCCCGCGCCGAGCAGCGCACCGAGCTGGTGAGCCAGCTGCAAGAGGGTGAAGTCCGCGAAGGCGTGGTCAAGAACATCACCGACTACGGTGCGTTCGTGGACCTCGGCGGTATCGACGGCCTGCTGCACGTCACCGACATGAGCTGGAAGCGCGTCAACCACCCGAGCCAGGTGCTGGCGGTGGGCGACACGGTCAAGGTGCAGATCGTCAAGATCAACCCCGAGACCCAGCGCATCTCGCTCGGCATGAAGCAGCTGCAGTCCGACCCCTGGGACGGCGTGGAAGCCAAGTACCCGGTGGGCGCGAAGTTCACCGGCCGCATCACCAACATCACCGACTACGGCGCCTTCGTGGAGCTGGAAGCCGGCGTCGAGGGCCTGGTGCACGTTTCTGAAATGTCCTGGACCAAGAAGAACGTCCACCCGGGCAAGATCGTCTCCACCAGCCAAGAGGTGGAAGTGGTCGTCCTGGACGTCGATCCGTCCAAGCGCCGCGTGTCGCTCGGCCTCAAGCAGGCCATGGCCAACCCGTGGGACGCCTTCCTGGCCGCCCACCCGGTTGGCTCGACGGTGGAAGGCGAGGTCAAGAACGCCACCGAGTTCGGCCTCTTCATCGGCCTGGAGAACGACATCGACGGGATGGTGCACCTGTCCGACCTCGACTGGGCGACCCCGGGCGAGGAAGCGATCGCCAAGTACAACAAGGGCGACGTGGTGAAGGCGCGCGTGCTCGACGTCGACGTCGAGAAGGAACGCATTTCGCTGGGCATCAAGCAGCTCTCGGGCGACCCGATGCAGGGCGACACGTTCCGCAAGGGCCAGACCGTGACGGCGACCGTCACCGAGGTCACCTCGGGCGGCATCGAGGTGAAGTTCGGCGAAGACGCGGCCCCGATGACGGCCTTCATCCGCAAGTCGGACCTCTCCCGAGACCGCGCCGACCAGCGCCCCGAGCGCTTCGCCGTGGGTGACCGCGTCGACGCCCAGATCACCAACATCGACAAGGCGGCCCGCCGCGTGTCGCTGTCGATCAAGGCGCTGGAGATGGTCGAGGAAAAGGAAGCCATCGAGAAGTTCGGCTCCTCGGACGCCGGCGCCTCGCTGGGCGACATCCTGGGCGCCGCCCTGCGCGAGAAGGCCAAGAAGGACTAAGGTTCAGCTTGAAGGCTGAGCTTGTGAACGGCGGATCGGGAAACCGGTCCGCCGTTTTCATTTGTTGGCTGTGAGGTTGCGGCCACGGAGCGGCGAAAGCTGCGCCATTCCCGCAGCGTAAACCCTATTGATCCCTTGAATCGAAAGACTAACTCGCCCATGGTCCGCGCGTCTTAAGGGGCGCGCATGATCAAGTCGGAACTGATCGCGAAACTCGCGGAAGAGAATCCGCATCTCACCCAGCGCGACATCGAGCGCGTGGTGGGCGTGATCCTGGAGCGCATGATCCAGGCGCTCGAAGAGGGCGGCCGCGTCGAGTTGCGCGGCTTCGGCGCGCTGTCCGTGCGCTCGCGCGAGGCCCGCGCCGGGCGCAACCCGCGCACCGGCGAGCCGGTGGACGTGCGCGCCAAGCACGTGCCGTTCTTCAAGAGCGGCAAGGAGCTGCGCGAGCGGCTCAACATCAGCGGCGACGAATAGGCCTGAGGGATGCCCGTGGGCATCGAGCTGCCCGAGCCTGCCGAGGTCCTGAAGCGTCCGGTCAGCTGGATCCAGGAATTCCGCGAGTTCATCGCGCGCGGCAACGTGATCGATCTCGCGGTGGGCGTGATCATCGGCGCGGCGTTCAACGACATCGTCAAGGCGCTGGTCGACCTGGTGCTGATGCCGCCCATCGGGCTGCTGCTGTCGGGCCTCGACTTCTCACGCCTGCAGTGGGTGCTGAAGCCCGACAACCCCGCCACCAAGGTCAACGAGCTGGTGGCCGTCCAGTACGGCGCCTTCCTCAACACCCTGATCAAGTTCGTCATCGTCGCCTGGGCGGTGTTCATGCTGGTGAAGATGATCAACGTCATCCGCCGGCGTGAGGCGGAGAAGGGCGCACCCACCAAGCCCGCAGCGCCGCCGCAGGAGGTGCTGCTCGCCGAGATCCGCGACCTGCTGAAGGCGCAAGGGGACGCCTCGAAGGTCCCCTAGGCGCCCATCGGCGCGCTGATCGGCGCCTCCTCCTCGGCGGCTTCGCCGCCCTGCAGCGACAGCCCATGCTCTACGAAAGCCAGCTCGACCACGGTCACCATCTGCCGCGCGCGCCAGGCCGCCATTAGCACCCACAGCAGGCCGAAGCCGCTGATGGCGAGGAGCACCCAGTCCTTCGCATCCATGTGGACCCGCTTCAGCAGCGCCGGAGAGACCTGGGCGATCATCAGGATCGCCGAGGCCGGGGCGGTCACCGCCGCCACCGCCGTCCAGCGGGAGATCGCCTCCAGGCGTCGGTGATTGATAAGCGCGATGGCGTGCAGGCGCCGGGCGTCGACGGGGGCGAGGCGGCCGACGAGGCCGAAGACCCGGCGGCTGGAGCGGTTGAGCCGAAGCCCGCTGACGTAGTCCACGCCCCACTGCGACCAGACGCTGCGGGAGAAGAAGAACTCCAGCAGCAGGCTGCGCACGGACATGGTCCGCACGAGCTCCCGCCATGCCTGCCAGATGTCGTCCGCCATCGCGCCCCTCGTGAGGCGCAGATTGGCGGCGGCGCAGGGAGCCGTCTAGGCCACCTTGAAGCCTTCCCAGTTCATCATCCGCGTGAGGCGGGCGTTCTCCTCCGGCGGCAGGGCGTCGCGGAAGGCCGGGAAGATGTCCTCTTCCTCCTCGCGCATGTGCTCCTGCAGCTGGCCCCAGAACGCGCGGGCCTTGATCAGCCAGCGCGGGTCGGTGGAGCCGGTGCGGCGCAGATCGTAGATGAAGGTCTTGATCTCGGCGTGGTCATGGGTGAGGTGGTGCGCCTGGTCGGTGCGGGCGTTCTCGGCCAGCGCCGGGTAGATGACGTTCTCCTCCTCGATGCCGTGCTTGGTGATGGCGTAGGCGATCTTCGCCAGCAGCATGTCGCGCTTCATCTTCTCGTCGTCGCCGGTGGCGAGCAGCTGGTCGAACATCTTCTCCACCAGGCGGTGCTCGGCGGTCAGGGCCGCGACCCAGTCCCCGGCGGCAAGCGAGGGCCCCTGCATCACCGCCTTCTTGGCGTGCGGAATGGCGAGGCCGGCCATCAGGCCGAGGCCGGCGGCGGTCGCGATGCGGCCGAGGTGTCCGTTGGAATGGGTCATGGAAAGGCTCTCCTGGCGTCGGCGGAAGAACCGGCCGGGTCTTGCCCATGTTCCGGCTGATCCCCTAATCCCCTCCCATGAGCGTGCAGGCGAAGATCTGCGGGGTCTCGACCCCGGAAGCCGTGCGCGCCGCCCTCGACGGCGGCGCGGGCTACCTGGGCTTCGTCTACTTCGAAAAGAGCTCACGGCACCTGGCGCTGGAGGCCGCACGGCGGTTGGCCGAGCCGGTGCGCAACCGGGCCAAGGTGGTGGCCTTGGCCGTCGATCCGTCCGACGCGGTGGTGGACGCCATCTCCCGCGAGCTTGCGCCCGACTTCATCCAGCTGCACGGCAAGGAGAGCCCGAGCCGGGTGCGGGAGATCGCCGCCCGCAGTGGGGTGGGCGTGATCAAGGCGCTGCCGGTGTCCGACGCCTCGGACGTGGACGCGGCCGGCGACTACGACACCGTGGCCGACCACCTGATGTTCGACGCACGGGCGCCGAAGGACTCGCCGACGCCGGGCGGCACCGGCCGTTCGATCGACTGGGCCCTGCTGAAGGGCCGCCGCTTCCGCCGGCCGTGGTTCCTGGCGGGCGGGCTGGACCCCTGGAACGTGGCCGAGGCGGTGCAGCAGTCCGGCGCGCCGATCGTCGACGTTTCCTCTGGCGTGGAGCGCGGTCCCGGCCTAAAGGACCCGGCCTTGATCACGGCGTTCCTCGACGCCGTCCGCCGAGCCTGACGAGCCGCAAGAGACCGACCCGTGAACGCGCCGGCCCGCCCCAACGACTACACCGCCTATCCCGACGCCGACGGCCGGTTCGGGCAGTTCGGCGGGCGCTACGTGCCCGAGACGCTGATGCCGCTGGTCCACGAGCTGGACGCGGCCTATGCGGCGGCGAAGGCGGACGAGGGGTTCCAGGGGGAGCTCAAGAGTCTCCTGAAGCACTATGTGGGGCGGCCTAGTCCGCTCTACTTCGCCGAGCGGCTGACGGCCCACTACGGCGGCGCAAAGATATATCTAAAGCGCGAGGAGCTGAACCACACCGGGTCGCACAAGATCAACAACTGCATGGGCCAGATCCTGCTGGCCATGCGGATGGGCAAGACCCGGATCATCGCCGAGACCGGGGCCGGGCAGCACGGAGTGGCGACGGCCACGGTGTGCGCGCGGTATGGCCTGCCGTGCGTGGTCTACATGGGCGCGGTCGACGTGGAGCGGCAGAAGCCCAACGTCTTCCGGATGAACCTGCTGGGCGCGGAGGTCCGGCCGGTGACCTCGGGGTCGGCCACCCTGAAGGACGCCATGAACGAGGCGTTGCGGGACTGGGTGACCAACGTCCACGACACCTACTACCTGATCGGCACGGCGGCCGGGATGCACCCCTATCCGGCCATGGTGCGCGACTTCCAGGCGGTGATCGGCCAGGAGGTGCGCGAGCAGGTCCTTCAGATTGAGGGCCGGCTGCCGGACGCGATCGTGGCCTGCGTCGGCGGCGGCTCCAATGCGATCGGCCTGTTCCACCCGTTCCTGAACGATCCGGAGGTGAAGATCTTCGGCGTCGAAGCGGCGGGCGAAGGGATGGAGAGCGGCCGGCACGCCGCGGCCATCAACGGCGGGCGCCCCGGCGTCCTGCACGGCAACATGACCTACCTGCTGCAGGACCGCGAAGGCCAGATCGAGGAGGCGCACTCCATCTCGGCCGGCCTGGACTACCCCGGCATCGGGCCCGAGCATTCCTGGCTGCACGACGTGGGCCGGGCGACCTACCTCACCGCCACCGACGCGGAGTCGCTGGAGGCCTTCATGCTGCTCTCCAAGCTGGAGGGGATCCTCCCGGCCATCGAGTCCAGCCACGCCCTGGCGCGGGTGGGCGAGATCGCCCGCGACGTGGGCAGGGACGGGATCGTGGTGCTCAACCTCTCCGGCCGCGGCGACAAGGACGTGGCGACCGTCGCGGCGCACCTGGGACGCACCGTTTGACCAAGGCGCGCATCGACGCCCGGTTCGCGGCGCTGAAGGCGGAAGGCCGTGCGGCCTTCGTGGCCTATGTCATGGCCGGGGACCCCGACGCCGAAACGTCGCTGAAGATCCTCCAGGGCCTGCCGGGCGCCGGCGCCGACCTGATCGAGATCGGCTTTCCGTTCTCCGACCCCATGGCCGAGGGCCCGCCGATCCAGCGGGCGGCGCAGCGGGCGCTGATGAAGGGGATGACGCTGCGGGGCACGCTCGAGTTGGCGGCGGCCTTCCGCAAGGGAAACCAAGACACCCCGCTGATCCTGATGGGCTACATGAACCCCCTGCTCACCTGGGGGATCGAGGCCTTCGCCCACGACGCCGCGGAAGCCGGGATCGACGGCCTGATCGTGGTGGACTGCCCGCCAGAGGAGGCCGGGCCGCTGGCCGACGCCCTGGACGCCGCGGGCGTATCCCTGATCCGCCTGGCGACGCCGACCAGCGACGACAACCGCTTGAAAACCATCGTGAAACGCACCTCCGGCTTCGTCTATTACGTGTCGGTCGCCGGGGTCACCGGGGTGAAGGAAGCCGACGCCGAGGCGGTGGCGCCGCACGTCGAGCGGGTGCGCCGCGCCTCCGGCCTGCCGGTGGCTGTGGGCTTCGGCATCAAGACTCCGGAAAGGGCCGCTGCGATAGCACGCGTCGCGGACGCAGCAGTGGTTGGTTCTGCGCTGGTCGACGAGGTCGCCCACGCCCTGGAGAGAAACGAAGACGTGACCGTTCGAGTTCTTTCCAAAGTTGAATCCTTGGCTAAGTCTGTGCGCCTCGCGCGAACCGGCCAAACGACGACGGTCTAGAACCATGGCGATGGCTGAGCAGAAGAACGACAAGCCCCAACGTCCCACCCCGGCTCCGCGCCAGCGCGGCGGGTGGCTCTCGAAGATCGCGCCCGGGGTGCGCGGCGCCTTCGCCAAGCGCGAGACGCCTGAGAACCTGTGGGTGAAGTGCCCCGAGACCGGGGAGATGATCTACCGGCCCGACCTGGAGGCGGCCCTGTGGGTCACCCCGTCCGGCCACCACATGCGCATCGGCGCGGCGCAGCGGCTCTCCATCACCTTCGACGACGGCAAGTACGAGCCCATCGTGGCCCCCGTCGCCCCGGACGATCCCCTGAAGTTCACCGGTGACAAGCCCTACGCCGACCAGCTGAAGGCCGCCCGCAAGGCGCACAACCAGCAGGACGCCATGGCCATCGGCTACGGCCACATCCAGGGCCAGCCGGCGGTGGTCGTCGTCCAGAACTTCCTGTTCCTCGGCGGGTCGCTGGGCGTCGGCGCCGGCGAGGCCTTCATCAAGGCCGCGCAGGAGGCCGTGAAGCGCCAGGTCCCGTTCGTGATCTTCACCGCCTCGGGCGGCGCGCGCATGCAGGAGGGCACGCTCTCCCTGATGCAGATGGCGCGCACGACGCTGGCGGTGAACGAGGTGAAGGCCGCGGGCCTGCCCTATGTGGTGGTGCTCACCGATCCCACCACCGGCGGCGTGCTCGCCTCCTACGCCATGCTGGGCGACGTGCACCTGGCCGAGCCCAACGCCACCATCGGCTTCTCGGGGCGCCGGGTGATCGAGCAGACCATCCGGGAGACCCTGCCCGCCGCCTTCCAGAAGTCGGAATTCCTGGTAGAGCGCGGCATGGTCGACAAGGTCGCCACGCGCGCAGAGATGCCGGCGGTGCTGGCGTCGATCCTGAAAACCCTGATGATGGGGCGTGAGCGACTTCCCTCCGCCGCCTGACGCGACGACAGCCCTGGACCACGACCCGATCCGCGCCTCCGACGCGGTGATCCAGCGGCTGCGCGCCAACCACCCGAGCCTGATCGACCTGACCACCGGGCGCGTGGAGCGGCTGCTGGCCGCGCTGGGGCACCCGGAGAAGCGCCTGCCGCCGGTGATCCACGTGGCGGGCACCAACGGCAAGGGCTCGACGGTCGCCTACCTGCGCGCCATCGCCGAGGCCGCGGGCCTGAAGGTCCACGCGATCACCTCCCCGCACCTGGTGCGCTTCGCCGAGCGCATCCGGGTGGCCGGCGAGCTGATCTCCGACGCCCGGCTGGAAGAGCTCACCGACCAGCTGGAGGCCGCCAACGACGGCCAGCCGATCAGCTTCTTCGAGATCACCACGGTGCTGGCGTTCCAGGCCTTCGCCGAGACGCCGGCGGACCTGTGCGTGGTGGAGGTGGGCCTGGGCGGCCGCTTCGACGCCACCAACGTCTTCGACGCTCCGGCGGTGAGCGTGATCACCCCGGTGGACTACGACCACCTGGAGATGCTGGGCCCGGGCCTGGCCAAGATCGCCTGGGAGAAGGCCGGGGTCATCAAGACCGGCCGGCCGGTGGTGGTCGCCCGCCAGATGGACGAGGCGCTCGACATCATCGAGCGCGAGGCCGACGCCAAGATGGCCCCCATGCTGCTCATGGGCCGCGACTTCGACGCCTGGGAGGAGCGCGGGCGGCTGCTCGTGCAGATGCCGGAGCGACTGCTCGACCTGCCGCCGCCCAGCCTGTTCGGCGGCTACCAGTTCGCCAACGCAGGGCTCGCCGTGGCGGCGGCGCTCACGCTCGACCACGCGCTCTCGGAAGAGGCGATCGGGCAGGGGGTGGCCGCGGCCGTGTGGCCGGCCCGGTTCCAGCGCCTGACCAAGGGCCCGCTGGCCGAGCTCGCCCGGGCGCGGGGCTCGGACCTGTGGCTCGACGGCGGACATAACCCGCATGCCGGCAGGGCCCTGGCGGAGGCCGCGTCGCGGCTGGTGGACCGGGACGGACGGCCGCTGGTGCTGGTGGCCGGCATGTTCGCGCGCAAGGACGCCAAGGGCTTCTTCCAGCCGTTCGCGGAGATGCATCCCAAGGTGCTCGCGACGACGTTCGACTCGCCGCAGGCGGCGCCGGCCGACGACATCGCCGAGGCGGCGCGGTCGGCGGGGCTGAGCGTCGAGACCGTGTGTGATGTGGAGGCGGGCGTCCGCCGGGCGCTCTCCGGTGAGGGCCCGGCGCCGCACGTGCTGGTCTGCGGGGGGCTGCACTTCGCCGGCGAGGTGCTGGCGATGAGCCGCGAGACCTGGCCGACCTAGCGCGCACAAGAAAGCCCGCTCGTTCCCGCGAAGGCGGGAATCCAAGCGGGCTCTCCGCTAGATCAATTCAGCTTGGGTCCCCGCCTTCGCGGGGATGAGCGGCTTAAGCTGCGGCCGAGACCCCGACCTCGTTGAGCCACTCGAGGATCTTCTGCTTGGGCATGGCGCCGACCTTCATGGAGGCCATCTGGCCGCCCTTGAAGAGCATCATGGTGGGGATGCCGCGGACGCCGTAGCGGGAGGGCGTGGTGGGGCTCTCCTCGATGTTCAGCTTGGCCACGACGACCTGCTGGCCCAGCTCTTCGGAGATCTGCTCCAGGGCCGGCGCGATCTGCTTGCAGGGGCCGCACCACTCCGCCCAGAAATCCACCAGCACCGGCCCGTCGGCCTGCAGGACGTCCTTCTCGAAGGACTCGTCGGTGACCTTCACAGTGGCCATGGATAGCTCCTTATGCGTGGGCCATTTCCAAACGCGACCTCACGCTCGTTCGATCCGCGATGTAGGCGGCCCCTGACCTGGTATCAACCGCTGCGGCCAAGCTCGGCAAGGCTTTGGCCCATGAGTAATTCTGGCACCGGCATCAGCTTCGGGCCGTCGGTCCAGATCAGCGCCGCCTCGATGCGGCGGCCGGGGAACACCTCGCCCAGCACGGCCGCATAGACCGCCATCTGGCGCAGGTAGGCCGGGTCGGCGTCCTCGATGCGCGCCGGCGAGGGCCGGTTGGTCTTGAAATCGGCGACCAGCACCCGGTCGGGCAGCACCACCAGCCGGTCGATGCGGCCGGAGATGGCCAGCCCCTGCGGCAGGGCGGCGGCCGTGCCGGCTATGGCGACCTCCGCGCGGGAGCCGGGGCCGAACACCTCGGCGAAGCGCGGGTCCTCCAGCACCGACAGCGCCGCGGCGGTCATCTCCGCGCGCTGGACGTCGGTGAGGTCCGGCTCACGGGCGAGGATGCGGCGCGCGCCGTCCGAACGCGCGGCGGGGTCCAGGTCCGGCAGGATCTGCAGCAGCCGGTGGATCAGGTCGCCACGCCGGAAGCGCCCGAGGCCGCCCGCGTCGCGCAGCGGCGAGGGCGCCGGCGACCTCGCGCCGTCGCCCAGATCGGACGGAGAAGCGTAGCGAGCGAAGGCTTCCACGGCAGGCGCCTCGGCCGTCCAGGCGGGCAGGACGCCGGCCGTTTCCGCCGCGGCGGCGGCGCGGCCCATCGGCTGCGGGTCCGGCCCGTAGCGGCGGATCTGGAGGTCGCCGCAGGCGGTCTCGCGCACGTGCGGCTCGACGTCGGCGTGGGCGAAGGCGGCGGCGAGCGCGCCCCACCAGCCCTTCAGGTTCTCCGGCTTCGTCGTCGAGCCGATGCGGCCGCAGAGCACAAGCCGGTCACGGGCGCGGGTGAGCGCCACGTAGAGCAGGCGGTAGGCCTCGTCCTCCTCCGCACGTGCGCGGCGCTCGCGGGCCGCGGTCGAGGCTTCGCAGTCGCTGTCCTTCGAGGCGCACCACAGGAAGCCGCCGTCGGCCGTCTCCAGCAGCGGCGAGCCGCGGGCGGTGCGCGACAGGGTGGTCTCCGGCAGGATGACGATGGGCGCCTCCAGGCCCTTGGCGCCGTGGGCGGTCATCACGCGCACCTCGTCGCGGCCGGCCTCCATCTCCCGCTTCACGGTGATGTCCAGGCTGGCGAAGGCGTGGGCCAGGCTCTGCAGGTCGTGCACGCCGCGGGCCTCGGCCGCCAGCACCTGGGCCAGGAACTCGTCCAGCGCGTCCTGCGCCTCCCCGCCCAGGCGCGTGAGCAGGCGCCGGCGCATGGACTGGCCGAGCGTGTCGTTCAGCCCGAGGACGCGGCTGTAGAGCTCGAAGGGCCGCGCCCTGGCGGCGATCGCGCGCGCCGCGTCGAGGAAGGCGAGCGCCGAGCCCCAGTCCGTCCGCTCTCCCGCGCGCCGCTGCAGCTCCGGCCAAAGCCGGGCGCGCCGTCCGTGGGCGAGCGCGTAGAGGCTGTCGTCGGAGACGTCGCAGAACGGGCTGCGCAGCAGGGCCGCGAGCGTCAGGTCGTCCTCGGGGTAGAGGCAGAAGCGGGCCAGGGCCACGAGGTCGTCGAAGACGATATGCTCCGAGAGCGCCAGCCGGTCAGCGCCGGCCACCGGGATGTTGCGCCGCTTCAGCGCCCGCAGGATCTCCTCGAACAGCGCCTTGCGGCGGCGCACCAGGATCAGGACGTCGCCGGCGGTGGCGGGGCGGGGCTGGCGGGTCTCCTTGTCGAACACCGCATCGCCGCGGGCGATCAGGGCGTCGATCTCGCAGGCGATCTTCTCGGCCAGCCGGCGGTTGGCGCTCTGCTCCGGCTCGGCGTCGAGGGGGGCGTCCCAGGCGTCGCGTTCGGCGCCTTTCTCCTCCTGCTCCAGCGGCCAGAGGTCGACGCAGCCGGAATCGGTGCGGGTCGCCCGGTGGACGATCGGCTCCGGCTCCAGGCGCGGCATCACCGCCTGCGACAGCTCAGGCGGCGAGAAGGTCGCATCGACGAACGACAGCACCTGCGGGGCAGAGCGCCAGGAGGTCAGCAGGTCGACCCGCTCGAACCGGAAGCCGGCGCCGGTCGCCCGGTCGCGGTGGAACTCGAACTTCTTCAGCAGCAGCTCGGGCCGGGCGCCCTGGAAGGAGTAGATCGACTGCTTCTCGTCGCCGACCACGAACATGTTGCGCTCGAGCGCGCGCCCCGAGGGGCGGCCGGCCCCGGAGAAGAACTCCTCGGTCAGGGCATCGACGATGGTCCACTGGTCCTGGGCGGTGTCCTGGGCCTCGTCGACCAGGATGTGGTCGATGCCGCCGTCCAGCTTGTAGAGCACCCAGGCCGCCGCCGGGCGGCTGGCCAGCAGGGCGCAGGTCTTCTCGATCAGGTCCGCGAAGTCGAGGGCGCCGGCGTGGCGCTTCTCGGCGGCGTACTGCTCGACGTAGGTGGCGGCCAGCGTCAGCGCATAGACGGTGTCCCAGGCGACCGTCGCGGCCTTGGCCAGGCGGAATGCGTCGGCGATCCGCGCCTGCTCGGCGGTGAGCCACTCGCAGGCGTCGGGGTCAACCTGCTTGGTGGCGCAGGTCTTCCTGGGCTCGCCGGCGGCGGTGAACAGGATGGCGCGCACAATGTCGGGCCGGCTCTCGCCGCGGGCGGCGGCCTCGGCGACCTGGGCGGCCTTCAGGCTGTTGGGGACGTCGGTCTTCTCGCTGCCTTGCGCCAAGGCCTCGGCGGCCCAGCGCCAGGCCTCCGCGTCGAGCGCGGGGGGTAACAGCGCCTCGGCTTCGATGGCGGCGGGGTCCAGGAGTTCGGGTCCGCCGAGGCAAACCCGCGCCACGGCAGAAGGCACGCCCCCCCGGCCGCCGCAACGCCGGACGTACGCGTCGATCGCGGCGCGCTTCGTCTCGAAGGCCACGAACATCTGGTTGAAGCTCTCGAAGTCGAGGGCCACCGAGAAGCGGGCGTAGGCCTCGGCCACCGGGCCGTCCCCGCCCATGGCCTCCCGGGCCACGGCCTTGCGCGCGGCGGCCGCCACGGCGGCGGACGCGGCGTCGTCCATGACCCGGAAGCCGGGCGAGACGCCGGCCTCCAGCGGGAAGCGCCGCAGCAGCTTCTCGCAGAAGGCGTGGATGGTCTGGATCTTCAGGCCGCCGGGGGTCTCCAGGGCGCGGGCGAAGAGGGCGCGGGCCTTGGACAGCGCGAGGTGGTCGTAGGCGTCCTCGCTGCGGCCTTCGAGCTTCGCCAGCGCCTGGCGCAGACTCTCGTCGGGCGCGACGGACCAGCCGCCCAGCAGGTCGAAGAGCCGCCGCTGCATCTCGGCCGCCGCGGCCTTGGTGTAGGTCACGCAGAGCACGGTCTCGGGCGTCGCGCCGGCGAGCAGCAGCCGCGCCACCCGGTCGATCAGGGTCTTGGTCTTGCCGGACCCGGCGTTGGCGGTGACGAAGGCGGAGAGCTGCGGGTCGGCGGCGGTGCGCTGAGCCTCGCCGGCGGCGGGCCGCGGGTCAGGCTGGCGGGGAAACTGGACGACGGTCATTCGTCGCCCTCCTCGCCGGAGGTGGACCACTCGAACACGCGGGCCAGGTGGTCGTAGTCCGACGCGTAGAGCTTCACGAACTGCGGGGCCAGACGCGAGGTGTAGCCGCGCTCGGGGTCGCGGTACTGGCGGACCAGGTTGACCAGGCCCTCCAGCGCAGCGTCGGTGGCCTGGCGGCTCTCCAGCACCTTGTCGCCGTCGGCGCCGGGAGCGGCCCGGACCACCTCCTCACCCGCCGGCTTGCGGCCGGTGACGCGGACATAGACCAGCTCGCCGGGCTCGGCCGCCGCGATGTCCTCGAACCCGCCCTGGGCCAGGATGGCCGCCGTCAGGGTGAGCTGCGGCGAGAAGCCGGTGCGCACCATCTTGGCGGTCGGGGCGGCGCCGGTCTTGTAGTCCAGCACGTGGCCGAGGCCGTCCGGGCCGATCTCGATGCGGTCGGCCTTGGCCGAGAGCGTGAACGGCTCGCCGTCGATGGGCAGGGTGAGGCGGCCGGTCTTCTCGACGTGGACGGCGCGGCCGTCGGCTCGGCGGCGCGCCTCCAGCTCCACGACCCAGGCGGCCGCCTCGGCAGCGAGCGCCTGCTCGCGCACCAGGGCGTCGTCGGCCATGCCGCCCTCGTGCAAGGCCTCGAGGTAATAGGCCCGGAAGCGGTCGGCGGCGTCCTCGGGAAGGCGGTCGGGGAAGTCGGTGGCGAAGCGCTCGAAGGCGGCGTGGATGGCGGTGCCGCGGATGCGGACGTCGACGGTCTCGTCCGGCGGCGACAGCTCGCGCAGGTTCAGAATGTCGCGCGCCCAGACCGAATAGGGATCGCGGGTGAGGGCCTCCACGCGGGTGACGAAGAGGCTCGCCGGACGGTGCTCGATGGGGGGCTTCGGCGAGGGCCGCTTCTCCGGGGCGTATTTGCCGGGCGCGTCGAGCTGGCGGGCCCAGGCGAGCACGTCGGGGCGCATAGGGATCTCGACGCCGGCGCCGCGCGCCAGCGTCTCCAGCCGCCACAGCCAGCGGGACTTCACCGAGGGCCCGCCCTCGCGGCGCTCGGTGTGCAGCAGGACGACCTCGGGCGCGCAGGCGGCCTGGGCGAAGTCATGGGCGGAGAGGCCGACGCGGCGCTCCGGCGGCGGCAGGCCGAGCTTCGCGCGCATGGGGCGCGAGAGGAACGGGTCGAGCGGGGCGCCGCGCGGCCAGACGCCTTCCTCCAGGCCGGCCACGACGAGGCGGTCGGCGCGGACCAGGCGGGCCTCGATGGCGCCCAGGATGCGCAGGCGCGGATGGGTGGCGCCGCCGGTGCGGACGGTCTCGCCTTCCATCAGCCGCGACAGCAGGTCCGCGAAGCCGCGCCGCGTGGTGGGGGGCAGGCCGTCGGTGTCGTGGATCAGGCCGGACAGCAGCCGGCTCATGGCCTCGCCGCCGTGGCCGGTCCACAGCTCGCCGAGCTGGCCGTCGGCGTCGCGGGCAAGCGCCTCCATGGTCTCGGCGACGGAGGCCGCCATGTCGCTGACCGCCACGGTCTCGACGGCGAGGGGGGCGAGGCGCGCCTTCAGGTCGTCGGCGAGGGCGGCGGCGGCGTCGTGCCCGGCCAGCCGGCGGGTGAGCTCGTCCCAGTCGCGCGCCCTCGGGCCCCGCAGGCCTCGGCGCTCCAGGCCGGCGCTGTCGCCGGGCGCGCGGACGTAGGGGTGCTTGAGGATGGCCAGCAGGTTGACGGGGTTGAGCGGCTCGGCCGCAGCCTGGGCCACGAGCCCCGCCAGCACGCCGCACGGATGGCCCGCCAGCGGCTCGCCGGCGGAGTTGTCGGGGACGATGCCCCAGCGGGCGAGCTTCGCGGCGACGCGGCAAGCCAGCGCCTGGTCCGGGGCGACGAGGGCTGCAGTCTTGGTCGGGTCCTCCAATGCCTCGCGCAGCAGCAGGGCCGCGACGGTGGCCGCCTCCTCCTCAGAGCGGGCGCTCACCAGGGAGAGGCCGGCGAGGCCCAGGGCGATGCCGTCGAGCTTCTCGTCGGCGCCGCGGGCGGTGAGGTCGGTGATCACCTCCAGCCAGTCGGCGGTGCGCTCGGCGGGGCGCAGCGCCTCGTTGATCACCCGCTGGCGCCAGCGGCCCTGGGCGTCGAAGCTGAAGGAGGCGGGCCAGGGCTGCACCGCGGCGCGGGCGACGCCGGAGCGCTCCAGCAGGCGCTTCATGGCGCCCTGTGGATGCTGTTCGCCGACGTCCGCCCAGGCCTCCTCGGAGAGGCTCTCGTCGAGGCCCGGCAGCACCACGCAGCCCTGGGGGGCGCGGGCGATGACGGCCAGGAGGTTGGCCGTGGCGGGGGCTGTGCCGGTGGAGCCGGCCGCGACCAGCACGCCCTGCGGCGGCTTCGCGTGCCAGGCCTCGGCCAGGCGGCGCAGCAGGATGACGCGGCGCTGGCTGACGTCGACCACGCCGAGCTCGTCGAGGCGCTGGGGCCACAGGCGCAGGGCGGTCTCCAGGAACTCGCGGCTGACCCGC
Source organism: Phenylobacterium sp. (assembly GCF_036563285.1). Lineage (GTDB taxonomy): Bacteria > Pseudomonadota > Alphaproteobacteria > Caulobacterales > Caulobacteraceae > Phenylobacterium. The sequence continues at coordinate 401,317 of NZ_DATCMR010000011.1, read as the reverse complement.
CAGTGCTCGGCGAGGTCGGCCTCCACCAGGTTGGCGAGGCGGTCGCCGGCCTCGATCTCCTCGATCTGCAGGCTGTCGAGGAAGCCGCCCAGGGCGTCGGCCAGCTCGAGCGCGGCCGAGGCGGTGATCTCGCGCCCGGGCAGCAGGTGGTGGTTCTCGGCGATCAGGCGGGTGAGCTCGAAGCGCCGGCGGAGCGGCTCGATGGCCGCGGGCAGGTCGAGGGAGAGGTCGCCGGGCTCGAAGGGCGGCTCGCCTTCTTCGAGGTCGCCAAGCGGGCGCATCTGCGGCGGCAGGATGGCGCGGCCGCCGCCGGCCTGGACGAAGGCGTCGGCGAGCGCGCGGGCGCCGCGGCGGGTGGGGGTGAGCACGATGGCCTGGGACAGGGCCTCGGGGTCGGGCCCGAGGGTCTCCACGAGGCCGGCGGCGAGGTCCTGGGCGAACGGGCGGTGCGCGGGGATCGTGAACCAGCGCGGGCCCGGCCGGTCCAGGAAGGCGGTCACTTCAGCCTCGCTTCCGCGGCGTCGCGGGCGGCGGGGTCGCCGACGTGCATCCAGAAGGCGTCCATCACCGCCCCGTGCAGCCGGCCTTCCGCCTGCAGCCGGCGCCAGACGGGCTGGATCTTGAACGGGCCGGTGCTGGGCTCGCCGTCGAGGACCTGCGGCTTCATGATCCCGAAGCCGACGTTGGCGAAGGGGGTGACCACGTCCTGGGCCACCGAGTGGGTGAGGCGGCCCTCGGCGTCCATGAAGAACCCCTGCGGGCCTTCGAAGCCGATGCCGTTGCCGCGCTTCACGAGCATCAGCAGCAGGTCCATGCGCGCCGGGTCCCAGGCGGCCTTGAGAGCCTCGAGCGCCGGCTTGCCCTGCTCGATCCAGAGGCTGTCGATGTTGGCGAGCATGATGGGCGCCTCGCCCAGCAGGGGCCGGGCGTGCTGGATGCCGCCGCCGGAATCCAGCAGCTGGTCGCGCTCGTCGGAGATCAGCACCTCGATGTCGCGCCGCCACTCCAGGTGGGCGGTGATCTGCTCGGCGTAGTGGTGCACGTTGACGACGGCGCGGCGGATCCCGGCCGCCGCCAGCCTGTCGAGCACGTGGTCGATCAGCGCGCGGCCGCCAACGGGCACGAGGGCCTTGGGCATGTGGTCGGTCAGCGGCCGCATGCGGGTGCCGAGCCCTGCGGCCAGCACCATGGCGGTGGTGGGGCCGGTCAAGCGCGAGCCTCGGCCGGGACGTGCGCGTCGAGCCAGGCCTTGAGCGGAGCGTTGGCGGGGTCGGCGAGGCAGCGGTCAAGGTAGCCCCAAAGCCTGGGCATCATGGCGGCGTAGCGGGGCTTGCCGTCGCGGGTCACCAGCCGGGCGAAGATGCCCAGGATGCGCACGATGTTGAGCGCGCCCAGGGTGTGGAAGTCCGCGAGGAACTGGCCCCCGTCGATGTCGGGGCGCAGGCGGAAGTAGAGGTCGAGGCAGGCCTGCTCGCGCTGGGCGGAGACGTCGCGCCGGGCGTCGTGCAGCAGCATGGACATGTCCCAGGCCGGGTGGGCCTTCACGGCGTCCTGGAAGTCCAGCAGGCCGACTCGCTGCGCGCCCTGGCGGTCCGGCAGCCAGATCAGGTTCTCGGCGTGGTAGTCGCGGTGGCAGAAGACGTGCGCGCCCTGAGCGCCATGCGCGCGCACCGGCGCCCAGAGCGCGTCCCAGTCGGCCAGGGCGCCGGCGTCGAAGGCCAGGCCGGTCTTCAGCCTGGGCAGCCACTCGACGAACAGGTTGTCGGCGGTCTGCAGGGCGACCTCGTCGTAGGCCAGCAGCGGCCAGCTGGAGCCGGCGTGCTGCAGCACGTCCGGCGGCTCCACCTCGTGCAGGCGCACCAGGGCCTCGATGGCGGCGTCGTAGAGGGGCGCCTCGTCCGCGCCGGCCTCGATGAGCCGCGCGAAGAGGTCGTCGCCCAGGTCTTCCAGCACCGCCAGCCCGCGCGGCGGGTCGGAAGCCAGGATGGCGGGCGCCGACAGCCCCTGCTCGCGCAGCCAGGCGGCGGTGCAGACGAAGGCGTCGACGCGGCCGGCCGCAAGCCTGGCCAGCGCATTGTAGCCCGACGCGCGGCGTTCCTCCGCCGTCCAGCCGGGCAGGCAGGGCGCGCTCTCCAAGGCCGGCGGCTGATCCATGAAGATGAGCGTGGTCCCGCCGTCGAGGTGAAGACGCTCGTAGGCGCGCGTGGAGGCGTCGCCGCTCAGCGCCTCGCGCCGGGCGGCGCCGAAGCCGTGGATCTGCATGAATTCGGCCTTCTCGGCCTCACGATCCGAACTCAAGCCCTCGTCCTTCCCAGGCGCCGTGGGGAATCAGCCGCACATACCGCGCCTCGTCGTCGCCCGTCTCGCCGAGCGCGATCTCTACATCGAGTCGGTCGGGGGGCAGGCGGCCCTCCAGGCGCTCAGGCCACTCGATGACGGCGGCGCCGTCCTCCAGCGCCTCGTCCAGACCGATCTCATAGGCCTCGTCGGGGTCCGAGAGCCGATAGAGGTCGAAGTGGGCGACCTTCAGTCGCGGGCCTTCGTAGAACTGGACCAGGGTGAAGGTGGGGCTGGGCACGTCCTCGTCGGGCGTGGTGAGCGCCCGGACCAGGGCCCGCGCCAGTGTGGATTTCCCCGCGCCCAGCGGCCCCGAGAGGCACACGGCCTCGCCGGCGGCGAGCTTCCCCGCGATCGCCGCGCCGAGCCGCGCGGTGGCGGCCTCGCCGGCCAGGCGGACGCCGCGTGCGGCGGGAAGCGTCATGCGAATGGCCGGTCGGGATCGGCGGGCAGCACCCGCTCCACGTAGTGCTTCACCTTCAGGGTCACCTCGCCGGCCTCGCCCTCCAGGGCGGACGGCGGGATCGGCTGGCCGACGATGAGGCCGAACTGCTGGCCCTGCTTGTTGAGGAGCTCGTGGAAGAGGGTGATGTCGCGCAGCTCGCCGGAGAAGCGGTTGAAGAAGTGAAAGAGGGTCGACCAGGGGCCGGTGACGTGGATCGGGACCACGGCAGCCTCGTGCTTGCGGGCGATGGAGATCGCGCTGGGCGCCCACGGCGGATCGGTGAGCAACCCCTCCGGCGAGCGGCGCGCCAGCCGGCCGGACGGGAAGATCACCAGGCAGCGCTCGGCCTCCAGCGCTTCGCGGGTGAGCTGCAGGGTCAGGCGGGTGCGCTCGCGGGTGCGCTTGGCCTCCACCCACTCCACGGGGATCAGCACCTCGTCGAGGCGCGGCGAGACGCGGTGGGCGTCGGAGTTGGCGTAGAAGCAGATGTCGGGGCGGAGGGCCTTCAGGGCGTCGTAGACCGCGACGCCGTCGGCGATGCCGGTGGGATGGTTGCAGACCACCACCAGCCGGCCCTGGCGCGGGATGCGCTCGAGGCCGCGGGCGGTGACCTGCACGGAGAGCAGCTTGGAGACGTGCTCCAGCGCCGCGCGGCCGGACAGCGGGGCGATGGCGTCGGCCATCCGGCGGGCCTTGGCATAGTCGAGGAGGGCGTAGAGCAGCGGCCGCGCCACCGGCCAGGCAAGGCTCTTCGACAGCTTGGGCGCGCGCTCGGCGATCAGCACGTCGACGATGTGGTCGCGGGCGCGTGCGGGTGTGACAGCCTGGGCCGGCGAGGCGACGGACATGGCGCGAAGATGCCCTTGGGCCGGAGTCCGGGGCAAGGCGCGAAAAACCCCCTCCCGTTTCCGGAAGGGGGCTTCGAGGCGAGCGCGACGTTGGGGCCTCGCGGCCGCGCCCGCCCAGACCTCCCCAAGCGGGGAGGCGGGGCTCTATGACCTAGTAGCCGTAGTAGGGCCGGCCGTAGCGGTCGTAGCGCGGCGTGCTGTAACGCGGAGCGCTGTAGCCGTAGCGGCTGTAGCTCGGGGCAGCGTAGTAGCCGCGGGCGTAGGGCTGCGAGTACGGCTGAGCGTAGCGGCCGTTGTAGTAGCCGTTGTTGTAGTAGCTCGAGTTGTAATCGCGGCAGTTGTCCTTGCCCTTGGCGATGGCGCTGCCGAGCAGGGCGCCGGCGACGGCGCCAAGCGCGGCGCCTTCCGTCCGGTTGTGGCGGTCGCCGGAGAGGCTCCGGCCGATCACCGCGCCGGCCACGCCGCCGACGATGGCGCCGGTGGCGGTGTTGGCGCTGCCCGAGCGGCACTCGTCGTAGGAATAGCTGCGGTACGGCTGGGCCGAGGCCGGGGCGGCGACCGCGCCGGCCGCAACGGTGGCGACGGCGGCCGCGGTCAGGGCGATCTTCTTCATGATCTGGCTCCTCATTCGCGTGCTGCGGCCAGGGACTCCCGACCACTTGAGGACGCACAATGGCGCATCGTCCCTGAACCGAGTCCGAGGGGGCCGGTCAGCTTCGGTTCATCGGGAAAGCAGGCGCTCCAGCGTCACCGGGCGGTAGTCCCAGACGTCGACGCCGACGTCGAACTGGCGGGGCATTTCCTTCAGGCGGCCGTGGCTGTGGCCGTGCAGGTTGAGGGCGCCCTTGTGCTGGCCGTTCCAGCTGCGGAAGGGGTAGTGGCACAGCACCAGCCTCCGGCCGGAAAGCTCCAGCTCGGCATAGGGCTGGACGCTCGCCCAGCCGTGGGCCGCCTCCGGACCAGGGTCGTTGTTGCCGACCACGAGGTGCTTCGTCCCGTTGAGCTCGCCTAGCACCTCGCCGGCCCGCCTGGACGTGCGGGCGAAGTCGCCGAGGTGCCAGACCTCGTCGTCGGGACCGACGGCGGCGTTCCAGCGCCGGACCAGCTCGGCGTCCATCTCGGCCACCGTGGCGAAGGGGCGCGGGTAGAGGTTGAGCACCCGATGGTCGCCGAAATGGGTGTCGCTGGTGAAGAAGACGGTCACGGCGGCTCAAACGCTGGCGGCGGCTATTGGGAGGCACTAGAACGCGGCCATGCGTGAGATCACCCACTTCATCGACGGCGTGTCCGTCGCAGGAACCTCCGGCCGCTACGGCGACGTCTTCAATCCCAACACCGGCGAGGTGCAGGCCCGCGTGACCCTGGCCACGGCGGCCGAGCTGGACGCCGCGGTCGGCTCCGCGGTCCGGGCGCAGCAGACCTGGGCGCTGGTGAACCCGCAGCGGCGGGCCCGGGTGATGTTCGAGTTCAAGCGGCTGGTGGAAGCCCGCATGGACGAGCTGGCCGAGCTGCTCTCGTCCGAGCACGGCAAGGTCATCGCCGACTCCAAGGGCGACATCCAGCGCGGCCTGGAGGTGATCGAGTTCGCCTGCGGCATCCCGCATGCGCTGAAGGGCGAGTACACCGAGGGCGCGGGTCCCGGGATCGACGTCTATTCCATGCGCCAGCCGCTGGGCGTGGCCGCGGGCATCACCCCGTTCAACTTCCCGGCGATGATCCCGATGTGGATGTTCGGGATCGCCATCGCGGTGGGCAACACCTTCATCCTGAAGCCGTCGGAGAAGGATCCGTCCGTGCCGGTCCGCCTGGCCGAGCTGATGATGGAAGCCGGGGCGCCCAAGGGCGTGCTGAACGTGGTGCACGGCGACAAGGTGGCGGTCGACGCCATCCTGGATCACCCCGACATCAAGGCGGTGAGCTTCGTGGGCTCCTCCGACATCGCCCACTACGTCTATTCCCGCGGCACGGCCAATGCGAAGCGCGTCCAGGCCATGGGCGGCGCCAAGAACCACGGCATCATCCTGCCGGACGCCGACCTGGAGCAGGCGACCAAGGACATCATCGGCGCGGCCTACGGCTCGGCAGGCGAGCGGTGCATGGCGCTGCCGGTGGTGGTGCCGGTGGGCAAGACGACCGCCGACGAGGTGCGCGAGCGGGTGCTGTCGGAGCTGGAGACGCTGAAGGTCGGCGTCTCCACCGACGCGGCCGCCCAGTACGGGCCGGTGGTCAGCGGGGCGCACAAGCAGCGGGTCTCCGACTACATCCAGATGGGCGTCGAGGAAGGCGCCGAGCTGGTGGTCGACGGCCGGGGCTTCGCCCTGCAGGGCTACGAGAAGGGCTTCTTCATCGGCCCCACGCTGTTCGACAACGTGAAGCCCTCGATGCGCACCTACCAGGAGGAGATCTTCGGGCCGGTGCTGCAGATCGTGCGGGCCGAGACCTTCGAGGAGGCCCTGCGGCTTCCGTCCGAGCACCAGTACGGCAACGGCGTCGCCATCTTCACCCGCAACGGCCGCGCGGCCCGCGAGTTCGCATCGCGCGTCAACGTCGGGATGGTCGGCATCAACGTGCCGATCCCGGTGCCGGTGGCCTACCATACCTTCGGCGGCTGGAAGCGCTCGGCGTTCGGGGACGTGAACCAGCACGGGATGGAGGGGGTGCGCTTCTACACCAAGGTGAAGACCATCACCGCCCGATGGCCGGAGGGCGCGGTCGAGGACTCGGCCTTCGTCATCCCGACCATGCGTTAGGACCGTCATGAACCGCCTGAAGCTCTGGGCCGGCCTGGCCCTCGTCCTCGGCGTCCTGGTCGGGGGCGTCTGGGCCTACTGGAACTTCGAGCTGCGCTGGCGGCCCAAGACGATCACCAAGCACCAGGCGGAGATCGCCGCGATCCTGCAGGCTTCGGGCTGGGTGTCGCCCAACCTGCCTGGCAAGAAACTCTACATGGTCTCGTTCCGGACCTGCCCCGACTGCATCCGCTTCAAGGACGAGCAGTTCCCCGACCTGCACAAGGCCAACGTCGATACCCGGGTGATCGAGATCGCCCGGCGCGACGTGAATGGCGTCGCCAAGTCGACGCCTGCGGAACGCGCCACCGTCGCCCAGCTGTGGATCACCCGCGACTGGAAGCTGCTGAACGCGTGGCACGCCGTCCCCCCCGCCGCGTGGAAGGCGACGGGCATCCCGCCGGCCGACGGCGACATGGCTCGCACGGCGGTCGTCGAGGCCGGACGATCCACGGTCGACAGGCTGAAGCCGCTGCTGAAGGACAACGGCGTCAACTTCGCCTACCCGCTGCTGGTGTGGTGGAACGACAAGGGCGAGATGAAGAGCTGCGCCTGCGAGAAGCGTGAGACGTACCGGTTCGTTCGCAAGGAGCTGGGGGTCTAGTTTCCCTCCCTTGATGGGGAGGGTGGCCGAGCGGAGCGAGGTCGGGTGAGGAAGTCGGGATCAAGCTCCGACGACGGCGCCTGGTCCACGCTTCCTCACCCGGACCGCTTCGCGGTCTGTCCCTCCCCGAAGGGAGGGAAACCTAAGCCCTACGTCCTTCGGCTGAACTGGTCCTTGTTGAAGGCGCGGGTCTTGGCGCCCTGGCCACGTTCCAGCTCGGTGCGGCCGCCGCGGTTGGAGTTGGTCGAGGAATAGACCGCGTCGGGAGCAGCCGGCTCGCCCCAATCCTGCTCGGGCTTGTCCCCCTGGCCCAGGTTGTGGATGTCGACGTTGGCCGGCGTGCCTTCGCCGAGGTCGCCGACCTCGCCGATCCCAGCCGCGTTGCGGTCGTCGCTGCCCTGCAGCCCGCCCTGGGGCTCGCCATCCGTGCCTTGGCTTTCGGAGCCTTCCTCCGAGCCGCCGAAGCTGCGGTCCTCCATGGCCGCGCCGGAGGCGTTGGCGCCGCCCTGGCTCACCGCGCCGGCGCCCATGTCGCTGGAGCCCTGACCACGGTCGTCGCCGGTCCCGGCGGGGTCGTTGTCGAAGCTGTCGGTGCGCTGTGGCGAGGTGGCGTGCTCGTCCCGGGTCGGCTGCTGCTGCTTGTCCATGTCGCTCTGGCCGAAGCCGTTGCCCTGCATGGCGGAGCGGTTGGAGTTGACGGTGCTCGGCTGATAGGTCCGGGGGTCTTCGGCCATAGGGGCTCTCCTTCTCTTCGTAGGGGACAACCCCCTCGCGCGGCGGGCCGTTCCTTGCGCTCGGGTGGAACGCTGAGTACGCCATCCAAAGATGCCTGAGACCCTCGCCGACGCCTTCGCCGCCCGCCTGGCCGCCGGCGAGATCCGCCAGGACCCGGCGCAGGACGCGGGGCTGCAGGCGCTGGTGCGGCTGGAGGCCGACCTGGCGAACGGGGGGCGCCGGCGGCTGTTCAAGAAGCCGGAGAGCCAGCGGGGCGTGTACCTCTTCGGACCGGTCGGCCGCGGCAAGTCCATGCTGATGGACCTGTTCTTCGAGACGGTCCCGGTGGAGCGGAAGCGGCGGACCCACTTCCACGTCTTCATGGGCGAGGTCCACCGGCTGATCGATGCCTGGCGCAAGGGCGATGCCGCCGCGCGCCGCGCCAGGTTCGGGCAGGCCAAAGGCGACGATCCGATCCCGCCGGTGGCGGACGTGGTGGCCGACGGCGCGCGCCTGCTCTGCTTTGACGAGTTCCAGGTCACCGACATCGCAGACGCCATGATCCTGGGGCGGCTGTTCGAGGCGCTGTTCGCCCGCGGCGTGACGTTAGTGGCGACGTCGAACCGCCACCCCGACGCGCTCTACAAGGACGGCATCAACCGACAGCTCTTCCTGCCGTTCATCGACCTGCTGAAGGCCAACGTCGACGTGGTGGAGGTCGCAGGCGCGCACGACTACCGGCTGGACCGGCTGCGGGCGGCCGGCACCTGGTTCTCGCCGAACGATCCGGACAACCGGCGCAGCTACGAGCGGCTCTGGAAGGAGATGCTGGCGGGCGAGGATGAGAGCGGGGCGACGCTCGAGGTGCTGGGCCGCAAGATCACCCTGCCGCATGCCTCCGGCGGGCTGGTGCGGGCCACCTTCTCCAGCCTCTGCTCGGTGGCGCTCGGGCCCAACGACTACGTGGCGCTGGCCGAGCGCTTCCACACCGTCTTCCTGGAGGACGTGCCGAAGCTGACGCCCAACCGGCGCGAGGAGGCGCGGCGGTTCGTGATCCTCATCGATGCGCTCTACGAGGCGAAGGCCCGGCTGATCGTGCTGGCCGAGGCCGAGCCCGCGAAGCTCTACCCGCAGGGCGACGGGGCCTTCGAGTTCGAGCGCACGGCCTCGCGCCTGCAGGAGATGCGCTCGGCCGACTGGCTGAAGGACCGCGACTGATGGCCAGCGTCGTCTATGGCGACCCGCCGGCGGACCTGGTGGAGCGCCCGGCCGGAGCGGTTCAGGTGTCGCCGCTGGTCCCCGGCGCCGCGTCGCTGGAGGACAGGGCGGCGGCGAGTCTGGACGCGGTGGCGATGGCCGCGCCGCCGGGGACGCTGGAGCGCCGCTACGCGCTGGCGCTGGCGCTGCGGGCCCTGAAGCCGGGCGCGCCGCTCACCGCGCTCGCGCCCAAGGACAAGGGCGGGTCGCGCATCGGCCGCGAGCTGGCGGCCTTCGGCTGCAAGGTCGAGGAAGAGGGCCGGCGCCACCAGCGGATCTGCCGGACGGTGCGGCCGCCGGAGCCGGTCGGCGTGGAGGCTGCGATCGCCGAAGGCGAGCCACGGCGGGACGGCGAGCTGTGGACCCAGCCCGGCGTGTTCAGCTGGGACCGCCTGGACCCCGGCAGCCGGCTGCTGCTCTCGGCGCTCCCGCCGCTGAAGGGGCGCGGCGTCGACCTCGGCTGCGGGATCGGCGTGCTGAGCCGCGCGGTGCTGGCCTCGCCGGCGGTGACGCGGCTGGACCTGGTGGAGATCGACCGCCGCGCGCTGGAGGCCGCGCGCCGCAACGTGATGGACGAGCGGGCGCAGTTCCACTGGGCGGACGCCCGGACGGCGCCGGAGCTGGACGGGCTCGACTTCGTGGTCACCAACCCGCCGTTCCACGAGGGGGGCAATGAGGATCGGGCGCTGGGGCTGGCGTTCCTGCGGCGCGCGCACCGGGCGCTGCGGAAGGGCGGCGTTCTGTGGGTGGTGGCCAACCGGCACCTGCCGTACGAGGCGCTGCTGGCCGAGCTGTTCGGCAAGCCTGTCCTGAAGGCCGACAGCGGCGGCTTCAAGGTCTACGAGGCCCGCAAGTGAGCGCCACCCTGAGGCTTGACAAGCTCCTCGCCAACATGGGCTACGGCTCGCGCCGCGAGGTGCAGGAGCTGGTGCGCCTAGGGGCGGTGGTGCTCGACGGCGCGCCGGTGCGGACCGCGGACATGCGCATCCCGGCGACGCCCGACCTGCCGGCGCGCATGGTGGTGGACGGCGAGCCGCTCGACCCACCGCCGGGGCTGGTGCTGATGCTGCACAAGCCGCTGGGCGTCACCTGCTCGCACAAGGAGACGGGCGCGCTGGTCTACGAGCTGCTGCCGTCCCGGTGGCGGCAGCGGGAGCCGGCGATCTCGACGGTGGGCCGGTTGGACAAGGAGACCTCGGGCCTGCTGCTGATGACCGACGACGGGGCGCTGCTGCACAAGATCATCTCGCCGAAGCGGCACGTGGCGAAGCGGTACGTGGCGACGCTGGACCGGCCGCTGAAGGGCGACGAGGGCGAGCTCTTCGCGTCGGGCGAGATGATGCTGGAGGGCGAGGACAAGCCGCTGCTGCCGGCGGTGCTGGAGCCGCTCACGCCCACCAGCGCCCGCCTGACCATCACCGAGGGCCGCTACCACCAGGTGCGGCGGATGTTCGCCGCGGTGGGCAACCACGTGGTCGCCCTGCACCGCGACCGCATCGGCGGCCTCGAGCTTCCGGCCGACCTGGCGCCCGGCCGGTGGCGGCTGATGGATGGGGACGACGTCGCCGCGGTGTTCGCCTAGGCCCTGAGGCTCTCCACCAGCTCGCGGGCGTAAGGGCGCAGCTCGTCTTCGGTGCGGACGACGATCTTGAGCTCGCGGAGCGCCCAGTCGTCCGCGAGCTGGACCACGGCGAGCGCCATCGTCCTCGACGCCCGGGCGGCGGTGGTGGCGGGCACGACGCCGATGCCCACGCCGCACTCCACGAGCCGGCAGACGGCGTCGAAGCTGCGGAGCTGGACGCGCAGGCGCAGCGGCCGGCCTTCGCGCGCGGCCTTGGAGGCCAGGAACCGCTGCAGGGAGCTCGACCGGTCGAGGCCGACGAAGTCCTGGTCCAGCACCTCGGCGAACGGGACCTTCTTGCGCCGGGCCAGCGGGTGGCCTGCAGCGGTCACCACCACGAAGCGGTCCTCGCGGAACGGGTAGGTGGCCAGCGCCCCGACCTCGACCGGGCCGGCGACGATGCCGATGTCGGCCACCCCTTCGGCGACCAGGCCAACGATCTCGTCGGAGAGCCGCTCTTCCAGGTCGACGCTGACGTGCGGATGGCTGGCCAGGAAGGACGACAGCGCCTCGGGCAGGAACTCGGTCACCGCGTTGGTGTTGGCCAGCACCTTCACCTCGCCGGAGAGGCCGCCTGCGTAGGCGCCGAGGTCCTCCCGCAGCCGGGCGCTCTGGGCGAGGATGGCGCGGGCGTGCTTGAGCAGCATGCGGCCGGCCGGCGTCGGCGCGACGCCCTGGCGCGAGCGGGTGAGCAGGGCCGAGCCCAGGGTCTCCTCCATGCCGCGGATGCGGGTCGAGGCGGCGGCCAGGGCGAGCGCGCTGCGTTCGGCGCCTTTTGTTATGGAGCCGGCGTCCACCACTTCGCAGAACAGCCGCAGGTCGGTCAGATCGAAGCGCATCCTTCGCCTTTCGCGAAGGAACGCTACAGCAAAGACGGATTGCGCGGGAGAGCCGAAGTGCGCGACTTAAGCTCCCGCGAAGGCCGGGCCTTGGCCGGCGCGGGCGTTTGACACCCTCCCGCACCGGCTTAAAAGCGGTCGCGTCGAGGGGTTGAGGGAGCGAGCATGAGCGACGCAAGAGTCCCGCGGGAGAGGCCGCTCTCGCCCCACCTCACGGTCTGGCGCTGGCACATCACCATGGCCGCCTCGATCCTGCACCGGGTGACCGGTGTGGGCCTGTATCTGGGCGCCCTGATCGTGGCCTGGTGGGCGGTCTCGCTGGCGGCCGGTCCCGAGGCCTACGACCAGTTCCGCGGGCTGATCGGCTCGCCACTCGGCAAGTTCGTGCTGTTCGGCATGACCGTATCGTTCTTCTACCACCTGGCCTCGGGCATCCGGCACTCGGTGTGGGACCTCGGCCACGGGCTGACCATCAAGAGCGCCAATGCGCTGGCGGTGGCGAGCTTCGCCTTCGCGATCGCCGCGACCGTGGCGGTCTGGTTCATCGCCTTCACGACGGGAGCGCTTTGATGGCCAGCTACCGCACTCCGCTGGGCCGCGCCCGCGGCCTGGGCAGCGCCAAGCACGGCGCCGTCGACTGGCTGTCCGAACGCTTCGCCGCGCTGGCGCTCGTGCCGCTCACCCTGTGGGCGGTGTTCGGCGTGCTGCGGCTCGCCACGCTCGACTACCTGGGGGCGGTGCAGTGGGTGGCGCATCCGCTGAACGCGACGCTGCTGGTGCTCACCGTGGCGGTGAGCTTCTGGCACATGCACCGCGGCATGCGGGTGGTGGTGGAGGACTACATCCACAAGAACATGAGCAAGCTCGGCCTGCTGCTGCTCAACTTCCTCGTCTGCGGCCTGGCGGGCGCGCTGGCGGTGTTCTCGATCCTGAAAGTCGCGTTCAGCGGCGGAGCCTACTGATCCCATGGCGGCCTACGAATTCATCGACCACAAGTTCGACGTCGTCGTGGTGGGGGCCGGCGGCTCCGGCCTGCGCGCCGCACTGGGCTGCGCCCAGGCTGGGCTGAAGACGGCCTGCGTGACCAAGGTCTTCCCGACGCGCTCGCACACCGTGGCGGCGCAGGGCGGCATCTCCGCGAGCCTCGGCAACATGAGCGAGGACGACTGGCGCTGGCACATGTACGACACCGTCAAGGGGTCCGACTGGCTGGGCGACCAGGACGCCATCGAATACCTGTGCCGCAACGCGCCGGCGGCGGTCTACGAGCTCGAGCACTGGGGCGTGCCGTTCTCGCGCACGCCGGACGGCAAGATCTACCAGCGCGCCTTCGGCGGCATGACGCGCAACTTCGGCGAGGCGCCGATCCAGCGCACCTGCGCCGCAGCCGACCGCACCGGCCACGCCATGCTCCATACGATGTATGGCCAGTCCCTGGCGCACGACACCGAGTTCTTCATCGAGTACTTCGCCCTGGACCTGATCATGGACGAGGGCGTCTGCCGCGGCGTCACGGCGTGGAAGCTGGACGACGGCACCCTGCACCGCTTCCAGGCGCAGCTGGTGATCCTGGCCACCGGCGGCTACGGCCGGGCCTACTTCTCATGCACGTCCGCGCACACCTGCACCGGCGACGGCAACGCCATGGTGCTGCGCGCCGGGCTGCCGCTGCAGGACATGGAGTTCGTGCAGTTCCACCCCACGGGGATCTATGGCGCGGGCTGCCTGATCACGGAAGGCGCGCGCGGCGAGGGCGGGTACCTGACGAATTCCGAGGGCGAGCGGTTCATGGAGCGCTATGCGCCGACCGTGAAGGACCTCGCGCCGCGCGACATGGTCAGCCGCGCCATGACCATCGAAATCCGTGAAGGGCGCGGCGTCGGCCCGAACAAGGACCACATCTTCCTGCACCTCGATCACCTCGACCCGGCGATCCTCGCCGAACGGCTGCCGGGCATCTCGGAGAGCGCCAAGATCTTCGCCGGGGTGGACGTCACCAAGGAGCCGATCCCGGTGCTGCCGACCGTGCACTACAACATGGGCGGCATCCCGACGAACTTCTACTCGGAGGTGGTGACCAAGGCCGGCAAGAACCCGGACCAGGTGGTGCCGGGCCTGATGGCGGTTGGCGAGGCGGCGTGCGTGAGCGTGCACGGCGCGAACCGGCTGGGCTCCAACAGCCTGATCGACTTGGTGGTGTTCGGCCGCTCCGCCGCCCTGCGCGCCGCCGAGACGGTGAAGCCGGGCGACAAGCAGCCCGAGCTCTCCGACGCCATGACCCAGTCCCACCTGGCCCGCTTCGACCGGCTGCGCCACGCCAACGGGGCGATCCCGACCGCGGCGCTGCGTCTCGAGATGCAACGCGCCATGCAGGAGGACGCCGCCGTCTTCCGCACCACGGAGGCGCTCAAGTCCGGCGTGAAGCGGCTCGCCGCCGTGCAGGCCAAGCGCAAGGAGATCCGCGTCTCGGACCGCGGCCTGATCTGGAACACCGACCTGATGGAGACCCTGGAGTTCGACAACCTTGTCGGCCAGGCCACCGTCACCGTCGCCGGCGCCGCCAACCGCACCGAGAGCCGCGGCGCGCATGCCCACGAGAACTTCCCCGATCGCGACGACAAGACCTGGATGAAGCACACGCTCGCCTGGTTCGATGACGCCTCCGGCAAGGTGAAGATCGACTACCGGCCGGTGCACAACTTCACCATGACCAACGACATCGCCTACATCCCGCCCAAGGCGCGGGTGTACTGAGGACAGCCCATGGTCGAGCTCGCGCTTCCCAAGAATTCCCGCGTCACCAAGGGCCGGCACTGGCCTGCGCCTGAGGGCGCCAAGCGGGTGAAGACCTTCAAGGTCTACCGCTACGATCCGGAGGGGACCGAGAACCCCCGCTGGGACACCTACGACGTGGACGTGGACGCCTGCGGGCCGATGGTCCTGGACGTGCTGATCCACATCAAGAACACCATGGACCCAAGCCTGGCGTTCCGGCGCTCGTGCCGCGAGGGGGTGTGCGGGTCGTGCGCCATGAACATCGCCGGGCGCAACACCCTGGCCTGCACCCATGGCTGGGAAGAGGCGCCGGGCAAGGACGTGTCGATCAGCCCGCTGCCGCACATGCCGGTGGTCAAGGACCTGGTCCCCGACCTGACCATGTTCTACGCCCAGTACGCCTCGGTGGAGCCGTGGCTGCACACCACCACGCCGGAGCCGCAGCGGGAGTGGAAGCAGTCGCCTGAGGACCGCGAAAAGCTGGACGGCCTCTACGAATGCATCCTGTGCGCCTGCTGCACGACGAGCTGCCCGAGCTACTGGTGGAACGGCGACAAGTACCTGGGCCCGGCGGCCCTGCTGCACGCCTACCGCTGGCTGATCGACAGCCGCGACGAGGCGACGGGGGATCGGCTGGATGCGCTGGAGGATCCGTTCAAGCTCTATCGCTGCCACACCATCATGAACTGCGCCCAGGTCTGCCCAAAGGGCCTGAACCCCGCCAAGGCCATCGCCGAGGTAAAGAAGATGCTGGTGGAGCGGGTGGTCTAAGAAGCCTCCCTCTCCCGCAGCGCGGGAGAGGGCCGGGGTGAGGCCCGGCTCGTACCGCGGGATTGCACCGGATGCCGGTGCGCGGGCCCTCGCTCTGTCTTCCGGTGTCAGCCCAGCCGGACCCTCACCCTGCCCTCTCCCGTTCGCTGCCGCTCACGGGCGAGGGTAATGATCCTCGTAGGTCCCCAGCTTGCAGCTGTAGCCCTCGGGCGGCGGGGTGAGCTTGAAGCGACGGGGGTTCGATCCCTTCGGGTGTGAGGCGAGGGTCTTGAGCGCCCAGCTGTTGAACGCCTGGGTGTTCTTCTGCGGCCACATGTGGCCGTGGTCGGCGGTGCAGGCGACGTGGACCACGTTCCGGAAGCTCGAGAAGTAGTTGGCGCCGGCCTGGGTGCTGGGACGGTAGTCGGCGCAGAGCACGCCGTTGCAGTTCCACAGGTCCTTCTCGCCGCCCCAGACGGTGATCACGATCATCGGAGAGAGCCTGGTCTTCAGCGGGTAGGGACCCACGCGGCCCTGGTGGATCTTCTTCGGCGCGGCGATCACCGCCTGGCGGGCGGCGTCGAAGGAGAGCGGGCTCCCGTCGTCCTTGCTGACGTACCATTCGCCGGAGATCGGCAGGCCGCCGGCCCAGAAGCCGGTGTCGAAGGTCAGCGCGCGGTTGGTGAAGGTCCCGCCGGAGGAGATGCCGCCGAGGTACAGACGCCGTTCGTCAAGCGTCCACTTGGTGGCGACGCAGCGCGCCGCCGCCTCCAGGAACGACACGTCGGGGCCCGCGTCCTGCTTCCACTTGTCTCCCGCGGCCGATGCGGCGCGGCCCTCGCGCCAGGGCATCCAGTTCCAGCCGTCCTTGCCAGGGCCGTTGCAGGCCTGGCTGCGGTCGTTGGGGTCCTGGTTGGAGCAGTGGCGCACCGGCCCGATGACCATGAAGCCGTGGTCGGCCATGAGGGCGTTGGCGCCGCTGCGCGGGGTGCGCAGGTTCTGCTCGGTGGACTCGACGGTGCCGGTGAGCGGGATCCAGAGCGGCGCGGGGCCCTTGGCGCCCTTCGGCGGCACGACCACGAAAGCGCGCATCTCGCCCTTGTGCGGGAAGTCGCGGTTCAGGCCTTCCTTCACTTGGTAGCCGTCGGGGCACTGGCCCTTCAGCGCCGCGGAGGCGGCCTGTGGCGCCAGCGCGGCGATACCGAGAGCAAGAACCGCCAGTCGACGAGCGAGCATCATGGTTGATTGCCTCCCGTGCGAACGGTGCGGCAGGCGGGCGAGGGCGTCAAGCCGAGCCCTGAGTATCTGGTATGGGTGTACAGCAAAGACGGGGCCGCCGCCGTTGAGTATCCGGTATGCGATCGGTCGCGGCGAGACCTTGACCTGCGCCCACGTGCACCTCCAACCTGGACCCAGGAGGACGCCGTCATGGGATCCAAGCTGTGGGCCGCCGCTCTGGCGGTGGTGGCCCTGGTCGCGCTCGGGGCGAGCGCGCCGGAGCCGGACAGCAACGGCGTCATGGGCCACCTCACCGGAGAGGCGGGCGATCCGAAGCTGGGCGCGGTGCTCTACGCCGCTCGCTGCGCCTCCTGTCATGACAACCCCGTCGAGCGGACGCCCTCGAAGGCGCAGCTCTCGGGGCACACGCGCGCCTTCATCGCCCAGACGATGTTTCAGGGCGTGATGCGGCCGATGGCGCAGGGCCTGAAGCCGCAGGAGATCAGCGCGATCGCCGCGCACCTTTCCAACCGCACCGGCGGCCGTCCGCTCGCCGAGGAAGCCCCGCTCTGCCGCGCCCGCCCGCCCATGCACCTGGATGGCCCGAGCTGGGCGGACTGGGGGAACGGCGTCACCCACGGGCGCTACCAGCCGAACCCGGGCTTCGCCGCCGCGGACGTCCCGCGGCTGAAGCTGAAGTGGGCCTTCGCGCTCTCCGGCGGCCGGAACGGACAGCCAACGCTGGCGGGAGGACGGATCTTCGTGAGCTCGTTCTCCGGCGCCGTCTATGCGCTCGACGCCAAGACCGGCTGCGCCTACTGGCGCTTCGACACCAAGGCCGGCGCCCGCAGCACCGTGGCGGTGGCCCGGCTGGCCGGCGCCAAGCCGCGCTACGCGGCCTTCGTCACCGACTTCGCCCGCATAACCTACGCCATCGACGCCGAGACCGGGAAGCTGATCTGGCAGCGGCAGGTGGACGAGCAGCGGGAGGTCCAGATGACCGGCTCGCCAATCGTCGCGGAGGGCAAGCTCTTCGTGCCGGTTTCCTCGGCCGAGGAGGCGATCGCGACGGACGACGCCTATGAATGCTGCAAGTTCCGCGGCGCGCTGGTGGCGCTGGACGCCGCCACCGGGCGGGTCCTCTGGAAGACCTACATGGCCCCGCCGGCCAAGCCATTCCGCAAGAACGCCAAGGGCGTCCAGATGTACGGTCCCGCGGGCTCCGCCATCTGGTCCGCGCCCACCTATGACTCGAAGCGCAGGCTCATCTATGTGGCGACCGGCGACTCCTACACCGAGGCTCCGCTGGACACGTCCGACGCGATCGTCGCGCTGGACGCCCGCACCGGCGCGATCCGCTGGAAGAACCAGCTCACCGCCAACGACAACTACATCATCGGCTGTGGACGGGAGCAGCGGGCGGCGAACTGCCCGGAAGAGGTGGGGCCGGACCACGACTTCGGCGCCTCCCCGATCCTGCACACGCTGGCGTCCGGCAAGCAGGTCCTGCTGGCGGGCCAGAAGTCGAGCCAGGTCTATGCGCTGGATCCGGACGCCAACGGCCGCCTGATCTGGGAGCGGCGGTTGAGCAGCGGCGGCGCGCTGGGCGGCATCGAGTTTGGCATGGCCGACGATGGCGAGGTCCTCTACGTGCCGGTTGCCGACGTCTATCCGACCCCGCCGGGTCCGCCGAAGCCGGGCCTCTCCGCCATTCGGGTGGCGGACGGCGCGTTGCTGTGGACGACCCCCACGCCCAAGCTGCCGTGCGCCTGGAAGGGCAATTACTGCTCGCCGGCCATGTCGCAGGCCGTCAGCGCCATCCCTGGCGCAGTCTTCGGCGGCTCGATGGACGGCCGCTTCCGGGCCTTCGACGCCAAGACCGGGCGCGTGGTCTGGGAGATCGACACGGCGGCCAAGCCGGTCATGACGGTCTCCGGCCGCGAGGCGCAGGGCGGGGTGATCGACGCGGCGGGACCGACGATCGCGGGCGGCCACGTCTATGTGCTCTCCGGCTACCAGGCGCGGTCGGGCGTTCCCGGCGCGGTGCTGATGGCGTTCTCAGTGGACGGACGCTAGCTTCGGGCCACGACAGCCCGGGGTGACCATGCAGACGCGTATCCTCTCGCCGGCGCTCGGCGCGCTGAGCCTCCTCCTCGCCACCTGCGCGATGTGCGCCGTCCCCGCGCCGGCCCAGGCGCAGACGGCGGCCAGCGCGGAAGATGCGCGGATCACTGCCTTCTTCGACCGCGAGTTCGAGCAGGAGCTGGAGCTTCGCCCGCAGCTCGCCACGCGCCTGGGCTTGAGGACCGGCATGGACCGGCTGGACGACTTCAGCGAGGCCGGCCAGCTGACGCTGCTGCAGTGGCGGCGCGGCAGCGTCGCGCGCCTGAAGGCCCAGTTCGACCGGTCGAAGCTCTCGCCCGAGCTGCAGGCCAGCTACGACATGTGGGTGGGCGAGCTGGAGCGGGCCGAACTCGCCCACCGCTTCCGCGCGTATGCGCCGCCGCTCTACTCGTTCCTGGACTCCGTCCACACCGACCTGCCGAGCTTCCTGGTGAACACCCACCCCGTGGCCGAGGCGTCCGACATGCGCGGCTACGTCGCCCGCCTGCGCGCCGTGCCGGCGGCGCTGGACACCGCAATCGCGGAGACCCGCAAGTCCGCGGCCCAGGGCATCCGGGCGCCGCGCTTCCAGTACGAGTCCATCGTCTCCGGCAGCCGCCAGCTGATCGCCGGCGCGCCATTCGACGCCTCGGGCAAGGACTCCCCGCTGTGGGCGGACGCGAAGGAGAAGGTCGCCAAGCTGCAGTCGGCCGGGAAGGTCACACCCGCTGAGGCGCAGGCGCTGCTGGCGGACGCCCGCGCGGCGGTGCTGGCGCTGAAGCCCGCCTACCAGCGGGTGATCGCCTGGGCCGAGGTCGACAAGGTCCACGCGAAGTCCGGCGCCAGGGGCGCGGTGACCCTGCCGGGCGGCGGGCCGTGGTACGCGGCGGCCCTGAAGCTCCACACCACCACGGACATGACGCCGGAGCAGGTGCACCAGCTCGGCCTCTCGGAAGTCGCCAGGATCACCCGCGAGCAGGACGCGCTGGCCCGCAAGGCCGGCGTCGCCGACGCGGCCGCCTACTACGCCGAGCGCGCCCGGCGCCACCCGCCGGCGCCATGGACTGACGCGCTGCGCGCCGAGTACCTGGCCGAGTCCAACCGGTTCGTCGGGGCCGTCCGGGCGAAGCTGCCGGCCTGGTTCGGCGAGCTCCCCGTGCACCGTGTGGAGGTCGTGCGCGAGCCTTCCTTCAGCGAGGTTGCAGGCGGGGCCGCGCACGCCGCGCCGCCGACGCCGGACGGCTCACGGCCCGGACGGGCCTATGTGCACCTGCTGGGCGTCACCGAGGACCCGGCAGCGCTCTACACCCTGATGTGCCACGAGGCGATCCCGGGGCATGTGCTGCAGGGCGACATCCAGGTGCGCAAGCAGGGCGGGCCGAGGTTCCGCCGCGGCTACCGTTACGTGTCGTACGGCGAAGGCTGGGCGCTGTACGCCGAGCAGCTCTGCAGCGAGATGGGCGCCTTTCCAGACGTCGCGGCCGACTTCATGCGCCTGGACGCCGAGCTGTTCCGGGCCGCGCGGCTGGTGGTCGACACCGGCATCCACGCCAAGGGTTGGACCGAGGACCAGGCCGTCGACTACATGATCAGGATCGGCCGGCAGACGCCCGACGGCTCGCGGGCCGAGGTCCGGCGCTACATCACCTGGCCCGGCCAGGCGACGGGCTACAAGATCGGCATGATCCGCATCCAGCAGCTCCGCGCCAAGGCGCAGCGCGAGCTAGGCCCGCGCTTCGACATCAAGGGTTTCCACGACCTAGTAGTGGGCGGCGGCTCTGTGCCGCTGACCGTGCTCGACCGGGCGGTGGACGAGTGGATCGCGCGGCGGAAGGCGGCGGCCTAGGCCACCACCCAGCCGTCGTCGTCGAGGATGGTCGCCGGCGCCGAGCCCACGCCGATCGTGGCGCCGCGGGCGTTGGAGAGGCCGACCATGAAGTCCTCGTCGGGCTCGGCGATGGAATCGCCCACCACCTCGATGCGGACCACCTTCGAGGTCTCGCCTGCCGCGAAGTAGACGGTGCCCGTGGTGCGGCCGGTGAAGTCGGCGGCGTTGGTCTCGCCCACTAGCCAGTAGTCGACCATCACGAAGTTGCTGGCGTCGCCCGAGCGCGTGACGGTGAAGTCAAAGAAGGTGTTCGAGCCATCGCCTTCCGCCAGGGCGCCGGGGCCGCTGATCGACACGCTGGCCGGCGGGGTGGCGCCGGTGTCGTCGTTGACGATCTTGCCCGGGTTGCGGGGGTTCTGGATCGTGGCGCCGGGCGAGTTGAACAGCTCGACGTAGAAGCCCTCGTCGCCCTCCGGCGCGGTGTCGCCGGCGACGTTGACCGTGAACTGCTTTGAGGTCTCGCCGGGCGCGAAGCTGAGGGAGCCGGTCATGGCGCCTGTGAAGTCGTCGGCGCTGGAGGCGGCGCCGCCCGGCTGGGTCGCGGTGGGCAGGACGCGCCACTCCACGGTGGTCGTGCCGCTCGTCTCGCCGGAGCGGTTGACCGTGTAGGTGTAGGCCGTGGTCCCGCTGTCGCCCTCGTTCTGCGTGATGCCGCCGGGCGGCGTGCCCCAGGTGAGGGTGGCCATCGGCGGGGTGTCGGAATCATCGTTGAGGATGGCGGTGGTGGCCTGCTGGGTGGTGATCGTGCCGCCCCGAGGGTTGGAGATGCCGACGAAGAAGCTTTCGTCCCCCTCGCGGGCGGAGTCGCCGACCACGTTCAGCGTGATGGTCTTGGAGGTCTCGCCGGCGGCGAAATAGACCGTGCCGCCCGTTGGGCCGGAGAATTCGGCGGAGTCGGTCTGGCCCACGGTGTACCAGTCGACCATGCCGAGCTGCGAAGCGTCGCCGCTGCGCGTCACGGTGAACTGGAAGGGCGTCGTCCCACCCGTGCCTTCGGCGGCGGGCGCGGGGCCCGAGATGGCGAAGGTGGGCGTGGTGGCGATGCCGTCGTCGTTGTTGATGCGGCCGGGGCGGCTGTCGAAGGGCAGGGTGGCGCCGGGCGCGTTGCGGAGCTCGACCTGGAAAGCCTCGTCGTTTTCAGGCGTGGTGTCCCCGCGGACCTGGACGTCGATAGTCTTGGAATTTTCGCCGGGGCCGAAGGTGATCGTCCCCGACAGCGGGCCGGCGAAGTCGTCGGCGTTGGCCGAGCTCGGGCGGACGAGCCAGTCGACAGTCGTCGTGCCGCTCGTATCGCCGGCGCGGTTCACCACGTAGCTGAAGGTGGTGACGCCCGCGTCGCCTTCCTGGCGGGTCACCCCGGCGGAGCTGGTGCCCCAGGTGATGTTGCTGACCGGCGGCGTCTCCGCCCCGTCGTCGTTGAGGATGGTGGTGGTGGCGCGTCCCGCGGTCCCGGAGATGGTGTCCCCGCCGCGCGGATTGGAGAGTGCGATGGTGAAGCTCTCGTCCGGCTCCACCGTGGTGTCGCCAGCCACCTGGATAGTGATCGTCTTGGTGGTCTCGCCAGCGGCGAAGTAGACGGTCCCGCCCGGCATCCGGTTCGGCGTGCCGAAGTCGGTGGTGTTGGTGAAGCCCGGTCCGCCGTTATCCCACGCCTTGTAGTAGTCCACCGCGGCGGCCGCGCTGGCGTCCCCCGAGCGCGTCACGGTGAAGGTGAAGGTCTTGAACCCGGAATCGCCTTCGGTGGCCGGTTCGGGGGCAGTGATCGAGATGACAGCCATGGTCTGATAGCTCCTGAACGAACCCACGGGCACGCCACCGCTCCCCGCATGGAAGGCATGCGGGAGCGGGCGCACGGGCCGTGTCGCCCTCGTCTGGGCGGTCAACCTGGAACCCAGGCGCGATGTTCCGCAGGCGGACCGCACGACATACCGATAACTCGAAGGTGAAATGGCGACGCTCCCGCGGAGGCGGCGTTTCCCGTGGCGCGGCAGGAGCGCTAAGAGGGGCCGGGAACCTTCCTCAGCCGGCGGCATCCAAGTTGACGCTGCCGTCACTTTTGGGCATCCGGGGCCGATGAGCGAAGCCGTAGGGCATGTGGTGATCGTGGGCGCCGGCCACGCCGGCGGGACCGCCGCGGCGCTGCTGCGCCAGTACGGCTACCCGGGTCCGATCACCCTGCTCGGCGAGGAGCCGATCCCGCCGTACCAGCGGCCGCCACTGTCGAAGGCCTGGTTGAAGGGCGAAGCCAACGCCGAGGACCTGGCCCTGAAGCCGCTGGAGTTCTACGCCGACCACGACATCGACTTCCGGGCGAACACCACGGCGGAACGGCTCGAGCGGGCGGCGAAGAAGGTGGTGCTCTCCGACGGCTCGGAACTCACCTACGACAGCCTGATCCTGGCGACGGGCGCGCGGGCCATCGCCCTGCCGATCGCCGGCGCGGACCTGGACGGCGTGCTCTTCCTGCGCACCGCCGCGGACGCCGAGACCCTCAAGGCGCGCGTCGGGCCGGGCAAGCGGCTGGCGGTGGTCGGCGGCGGCTACATCGGCCTGGAGGTCGCCGCCTCGGGCCGGGCCCTGGGCGCCGAGGTGGTCGTGCTGGAGCGCGAGCCCCGCCTGTTGGCGCGGGTGGCCTGCGAGGCGCTTTCCGACTTCTTCAAGGGCTACCACGAGGTCAAGGGTGTCGCCTTCGAGCTGGGCTGCAGCGTCACCGCGTTCGAGGGCGAGGGCGGGAAGATCGCCGGCGTGCGCCTGGCCGACGGGCGGGTGATCCCCTGCGACGCGGTCGTCGTAGGCGTGGGCGCCCAGCCCAACGACGAGATCGCCCGCGACGCCGGGCTCGAATGCGCCCGGGGCGTCGTCGTGGACCTCGAGGGCCGCACCTCGGACCCGGCGGTCTTCGCCATTGGCGACGTGGCGCACCGGCCGCTGCCTCTCTACGACCGCATGTTCCGGCTGGAGAGCGTGCCCAACGCGCTGGAGCAGGCCAAACAGGCGGCCTCTGCCATCGCCGGACGTCCCGCGCCGGCCGGCGAGGTGCCCTGGTTCTGGTCCGACCAGTACGACCTGAAGCTCCAGATCGCGGGCCTCCCCTTCGACGCCGACCGCATCCTGCTGCGTGGCGATCCCGCCAGCGCGAAGTTCGCCGTCTTCCATCTGAAGGGTGACCAGGTGCAGGCGGTGGAGGCGGTCAACGCCCCGCCGGAATTCATGATGGGCAAGCAGCTGATCGGGCGTCGCCAGCCGGTGAACGTCGATAAGCTTGCGGACCCGGCGGTTTCCATGAAAGAGGTCGCGGCCTGAGCGGGCTGCGGAAGACGATGGCCAAGATCACCTACATCGAGTTTGACGGCACGGAGCACCAGGTCGAGGTGAAGCCCGGCCTGTCGGTCATGGAAGGCGCCGTGAAGAACAACATCCCGGGCATCGACGCCGACTGCGGCGGCGCGTGCGCCTGCGCCACCTGCCACGTCTATGTGGACGCAGCCTGGCAGGCGAAGACCGGGACCAAGTCGGCGATGGAGGAGTCGATGCTCGACTTCGCCGAGAACGTCGAGGACAACAGCCGCCTGTCCTGCCAGATCAAGGTGTCGGACGACCTGGACGGCCTCGTCGTCCGCATGCCGGAGAGCCAGCACTAGCTGGCCTCGAGACGGAGGTCCTGAAGATGGCCGAGCCGAAGGACCCGCCCGCCGACGAGACGCCCATGCAGCGCGCCCTGCGGCTGAAGAAGGCCGCCGAGGAGTCCCGCCCCAAGCCGCCCCGCGGCGGCAAGTTCCAGCGCGAGCAGGCCCAGGCCAAGCTGATGGGCAAGTCCAAGCCCTGGATGTCGCGCTAGGCGGCCTGGCCGCCGCACCATGTTACCCAAGGTCATGCGATTGGCGCGGCGCGTCATGGCGCCTGGACGCCCATGGCGCGAAGCTCCCCTCAGTAAACTCCAATGAATCCGAGGGGATCATGCGTCTGATTTCGAGCCTGATCGTCATCGCCGCCCTTGCGGCGGGCGCCGCCGAGGCGGGCCCGTACAAGGCCCCGCGCAACAAGGCGGGCCAGCCGGACTTCCAGGGCATCTGGACCAACACCGCGCTGACCTTCCTGACGCGGCCGCCGATCATCAAGGGCCTGGTGCCCACGCCGGAGGAGCAGGCGAACTTCAAGAAGATGTTCCTGAGCATGGCGGGCGAGATCGCCAGCGATGCGCCGATCGACCCGAACAAGCCCGCGCCGCCGGAAGTGAAGGAGGTCGCCAACGCCGACTTCCTCGAGATGGACATGAACTTCGGCAAGGTCCGCGGCCAGGTGCGCAGCTCGTGGATCATCGAGCCCAGCGACGGGAAGATCGCCCTGACCGACGAAGGCCGCGCGCTCGGCCGCGCCAAGTTCAACGGCAAGACGTTCGACAATCCGGAGAACCGCCCGGTAGACGAGCGATGCCTCACCGCCATCGGCCGGCCGGAGGGGCCGCCGATGATGAACACCGGCTTCAACGGCCACTACCAGTTCGTTCAGACCGAGGACCACGTGGCCATCCTGGTCGAGATGAACCATGACGTCCGCATCGTCCGGCTGAAGGATCACAAGCGGCCGCACAAGACCATCACGCCCTGGATGGGCGACTCCATCGGCTGGTGGGAAGGGGACACCCTGGTGGTGGAGACCACCCAGGTGCATCCGAACGGCGCGAGCTTCGGGTCGATGATGGGGAACTACGCCTTCAAGGCCACTTCGGTCGTACGCGAGCGGTTCACGCGGATCGGCAAGGACGAGCTGCTCTACGAGTTCACAGTCGACGACCCCACGCTCTACGCCAAGCCGTGGAAGGCGGAGATGTCCTTCCGGCCGGCGACGGGGCCGATCTACGAATACGCCTGCCACGAGGGGAACTACTCCCTGACCAACATCCTCGCCGGCGCTCGGGTGCAGGAGAAGGAAGCTGCCAAAGCTCCGCCCTCCGCCGCGAAGCCTGGCGTCCACTGATGGATGACCGCCACGCCTGAGCCGCTAGAGTGGGTCCCCTGAACGGTCGGGGGACCCATGAAGCTACGTCTTGTGCTGAGCGGCCTGGCCCTGGCGCTGCTCGCGCTCTACCTCGCCAACGCCTCATGGATGGCGCGGCCGCA
Organism: Phenylobacterium sp.; assembly: GCF_036563285.1. GTDB lineage: Bacteria > Pseudomonadota > Alphaproteobacteria > Caulobacterales > Caulobacteraceae > Phenylobacterium. Next base: position 376,009 of record NZ_DATCMR010000011.1, on the reverse strand, counting down.
GGGGCGGCTCACGATCCTGGCCCATCGGGGCGTGTCGCAGACCTTTCCGCACGACGGCGTCGACGACGCCACCTGCACCGCGACGCGCATCCGCACCCCCACCCACGGGTTCCTGGAGAACACCCTGCCGTCCATGCGCCGCGCCTTCGAGCTGGGCGCCGACGTGGTGGAGATCGACGTCCACCCCACGACGGACGGCGAGTTCGTGGTCTTCCACGACTGGACGGTGGACTGCCGCACGGACGGCAAGGGGCCGACTCGGAAGAAGACGCTGGCGGAGTTGCGGGCCCTGGACATCGGCTACGGCTACACGGCCGACGGCGGGAAGACCTATCCGTTCCGCGGTAAGGGCCATGGCCCGATGCCGACGCTGGCCGAGGTGCTCGCGGCGTTCCCGGCGGGCCGGTTCATGATCAACGTGAAGAGCAATGACCCAGCCGAGGGCGAGGCGCTGGCGCGCTACGTTGCTCGGACGGCGCCCGGGACGGAGCCCAGGCTGGTGGTGTTCGGCGGTTGGAAGCCTGTCGAACGCGTGCGCGCCGTGAACCCGCAGCTGCGCGCCTTCCACAAAGGCCAGTTCAAGGACTGCATGGTTGGCTATCTCGCGACGGGCTGGTTCGGCCGCGTGCCGGACGAGTGCCGCGGGACCATGGTGTTCGTGCCGCAGAAGCAGGGGTGGCTGCTGTGGGGCTGGCCGAACCGGTTCCTTGTGCGCATGCAGAAGGCGGGCGCGGAGGTCTACATCGCCGGCGACGCCCAGCTCACCGGCCGCCAGAGCCTGCACGGCCTCGACGATCCCGAGCGGGCTAAGAAGATCCCCAGGGGCTGGAAGGGCGGGGTGTCCACCGACCGCGTGGAGCTGATCGGGCCGGTGCTGAAGCCCTAGCCTACATCTGCAGTTCGGGCTGGGCGGCCGCGGCCTGCGCCTCTTCGGGAAGGTGGCAGGTGAAGGTGGCGCCGGCGCCGGGTTCGCTTTCCAGGGCGACCCAGCCGCCGTGCAGCTCGGTGAGCGCCTTGACCAGCGCCAGGCCCAGGCCCGGGCCGCCGCGCTCGCGGCCGATGAAGCGGTCGAAGATGTGCGCCTGGACGTGGAAGGGGATACCGCGCCCGCTGTCGGAGACCTGCAACTGCACCTCGCCCAGCGCGCGGCGGGCCGCCACCGTGACCGTCCCGTCCGGCGGGGTCTGCGACAGCGCGTTCTCCACCAGATGGTCGAGGATCTGGGCGAGCCGCTTGGTGTCGCCGCGGATCACGCCGATGTCGTCCGGCCGCTCCACGATCAAAGAGACTTTCTGCGCCTCGGCCTGCTTCAGCCACCGGCTGGCGACGCTGATCAGCAGGTCGGAGACGCGCACGTCCTCCATGTCGAGGGCCATCTCCTCGGCGTCGATCTGAGCCATGTCGAGCACGTCGTCGATGGAGCGCGCGAGCTGGGTGGCGGCGGCCTTGACCGCGCCGGCATGGGCGCGCCCGCGCTCGGACAGGTTTTCGCCCGAGCTCTCCAGCAGCTCGGAGTAGCCGATGATCGTGGTCAGCGGGGTGCGCAGCTCGTAGGAGACGTTGCCGACGAAGTCCCGCTTCAGCCGCTCGGCTTCGGACAGCGCCGCCTCGCGCGCGGCCAGCGCACTCTCCAGCTTGCGCGTATCGGTGACGTCGGCGAAGGCGATCAGCGTCGCCCCGTCCGGCAGCGGGCGCGACTGGTAGGCGACGATGCGGCTGTCGGAGGTCTTCACCTCGCCGGACATGGGCGAGCGGGCCGACGGGTCGGGGTCGGCCACGCGGCCCTTCAGCTCGCGCCAGAAGTTCATGTCGTGCAGCTTGGGCACGCAGAGGTCGACGACGCCCTCGAAGTCGCCGGCGGCCTCCAGCTGCTGGGGCCCGATGTTCCAGAACCGCTCGAAGGCCTCGTTGTGGAGGCGAAGCCGCCCGTCGGAGCCGAACACCGCGACCGCGTCGTTGAGCTTGTCGAGCGTGGCCTGCTGGACCTGGATGAGCGCGTTGTACTGGGCCTTCAGCTTCAGCTCGCCGGTGATGTCGCTGAACAGCAGCAGCAGGCCGCCCATCGGGTGCGGCTGGCGCACCACCTTCAGGGTGCGCCCGTCCGGCACGCTCCAGAGGTCGTCTGGGCCGACGCTGAGCTGTTCGTAGTGGTCGAGCTCGTTTGCCTTCCACTTGCCGTAGTCCGCCGTCTCCGGCAGGCGGCGGCGCTGGCGCAGGCGGTCCAGCACCTCGCCATGGGTGGGCCGCTCGGCGAGCCAGGCGGGCTCCAGCCCCCACAGCTCAGCGAAGGCCGCATTGTGGAAGATCAGCCGTTTGCCCTCGCCGAATATGGCGACGGCCTCGGCGATGTGGTTCAGCGTCTTGTCGTGGGCCTCGATGTTGCGCTTGAGGACCTCGCGCATCTCCTCGACCTCGGTGACGTCGTCGGTCCAGACCCCCACCCCGCCGCCTTCTAAGGGCTGGGCCCAGATGCGGAAGGCGCGCCGGCGCCCGCCGACGGTGGCCCAGCGCACCATGTCGCGCATCTGGCCGAGGTTGGCCGCTTCGCTGGCCAGGGCATCGACGGTGCGGTCGAACGAGACGCCGCGGCTGGCCGCCTCGTCGAGGGAGGCCGCGTCGACCGCCTTCAGCCACGCTGCATTGACCCACACCGGCGAGCCGTCGGCCGCCGCGATCCAGGCTGGGCAGGCCCGGGCGTTCAGGAAGGCGGCGAACCGCGGGGCGGTGGGCAGGGCGGCGTCCTGGCCCATCGCCGCGGAGAGCCTGAGCCAGGCGAGCGCGCCGGCGGCGCGGCCTTCGACCGTCACGACGCCGGAGGGCCCCTGGACCTCGAAGGCGCAGGTCTCGCCGCGCTCGAAGAGGGCGCGCAGGCGGCGCGTGTGGTCGGGGTCCGCCCGCATCAGGGCGTTGACCAAGGCCTGCGGGTCGGCTTCGGCCAAGCCCAGGGCCTGGGCGCAGTTGGCGAGGCTCTCCTCACCCGACGCCAGCATGGCCTGGCCGTCCTCGACGGCGAGCAGGGCGGAATCGAAGGCTTCGGCGGACGCCTGGGCGGCTTCCGCGCGGGCTTCCAGCGCCTGGAGATCGGCCGCCAGGGCCTCGACCCGGGCCTGGGCCTGGCGGCGCTGGGCGAGCGCCCAGAGCACGGCGCAGATAGCGAGCGAGACCGCGCCCGCCGCCGCCGCCAGGATCAGTTGGTCCGCGCTCATCCCAAACCTGGCCCGCTCCGGCGAATCACTCCTTCGGAGCTTACGGCGGCTAGCCATCCGCCGCACGTGCGCCCAAGTATCCTGCACAGTCTTTTGTGCGCATGATCAGGGACATGACCGCGATCCTCTATCCCATTGCCACGAACGCCGAGCTGGCGCTCAGCCAGCCGCGCGGCCGGGCGGCGCGCGAGAAGGACGCCGCGAAGGTGGCGGGCGAGGCGGTGGTGTTCACCACGGACGCCGTGGGGCCGGCCTTCGCGACCGAGGCGGCGGCGCTGCAGGCCTACGGCGAGCGGGTCGAGGCGCCTGACGCCGCCGACCGCTATTGCCGGCTGACCGAGCAGATACTGCCGGAGCCGGGGCGCAGCTTCGCGCCGGTGCAGCCCACCTACGAGGACGGCCGGCGCTGGCCGAAGCCCGCCCCGGCGCCGCGCACCGCCTGGCGGCTGATGGTGTCCTACTGGCGGCTTGCGTCGGCCGAGCGGCCGATCGAGGCGCCGCAGGCCCGCCAGGCCCGGCGCGCCAAGCAGAACCTCGCGCCCGAGACCCTGCGCGCCATCGCCCGCCAGCCTCTGAGGCCTGTCGAGCCGCAGCAGCCGCTGGACATCGGCCTCTTCGAGACCCGCCTGCCAGAGAACCCGAACATCGTGGTCCCGGATGAGTGAGCCCCGCTTCGGCAAGGCGCCCTCGCTGGACGATCTCGCGGCGCTCGCAGAGGCCGCCTACGCTGGCCTGCCCGAGGGCTTCCGCAAGATGGTCGGCGACGTGATCTTCCGCGTCGACGACTTTCCGCCTGACGAGGTGCTGGACGAGCTGGGCATCGAGGACAGCTTCGGCCTGACCGGCCTCTACCAGGGCGTCGACCTGTCCCGCCGCAGCGTGTTCGACCCGAGCCCGCAGCCGTCGATGATCTTTCTCTACCGAAGGCCGATCCTGGACGAGTGGGCGGAGAACGGCGAGGTCACCCTGGAGGAGCTCGTCGCCCACGTGCTGGTGCACGAGATCGGCCACCATTTCGGGCTATCGGACGCGGACATCGACACGATCGAGGCGGCCGCCGAGAGCGCGTGAGGGTTACCTAACGAGAAGTTGACGCGTCCGTCATCTTTGTTGACTGAACGGCGTTCAGATGGCACGGTCGGACCCAAGCGAGACTGGGCCGAAACTGCGCCCGGCGGACCAGGAGCGAGACGATGGCCGACGGCAACATCACCAAGGACGTAATCTACGACGCCGTCGCGCCCGACGACTTCGAGTCGATGCTCGAGCTCGACCGCTACAACGCCCGCTCGACCGCCTTCGACAAGATCATCAGCGCGACCCACGACCACTTCTGGGATCCGCTGGACGCCAAGTACATCGACTTCTCCGAGCCGTTCGACATGGAAAACACCATGATCCTGCCGGAGAAGATGATCGGCGCGCTGCAGCTGGACTACGTCAACGAGACGCTCGGCTCCGAGAAGCGCCGCATCGCGTTCGCGAACGCCCAGACGCTGCGGACCTTCTCCTCGATCCTGCATGGCGAGCAGGGCGCGCTTAACCTGTCGGCCAGCCTCTGCCACGTGCTGAAGGACCAGGGCGCGCAGGAGTACGCCGCGAACCAGACCCGCGAAGAAGCCCGCCACGTCACGGCCTTCGCCAAGTACATCAAGGCCCGCTGGGGCCGCCCGGTGGAATGCGGGCCGGTGCTGAAGGACCTGCTCGTGGAGATCATCCACGCGCCGGAGGTCTACAAGAAGATCATCGGCATGCAGATGCTGGTGGAGGGCCTGGCGATGGGCGCCTTCGCGACGATCTTCAAGGAAACCAACGACCCGCTGGCGCGCAAGCTGACGCAGCTGGTGATGACCGATGAGGCCTTCCACCACAAGTTCGGGAAGATCTGGGCCGACCGGACCATCCCGCACCTGACGGAAGCCGAGCACGAGATCATCGAGATGTGGGCGGCGCACTGCTTCCAGACGCTGCTCTTCAACCTCGTGGCGCCCACCCAGAACGTCGGCCTGTACGAGGAGTTCGGCCTCGACCCGAACCGGGTGATCGCCGAGATGGGTGAGCTCATCAACGACGAGCGCCGCCGCGAGGACATGAAGGAGGCCACCAACATCTTCCGGGTGCTGGTGAAGACCCTCCTGAACGCCGGCATCATCACCGAGCGCACCAAGGCCTTCTACGGCGTCTATGTCGACATGGACGAGCTGAAGGGCGAGGGCGACAAGATGGTCGGCGACGACATCGCCGAAGAGGGCATCAAGTACCTCCAGGAAATCAACTTCAAGGACCGTGCGCGGCAGGTGCTGATCGCGGCCGAATAGGCTCTCTCTCCTAGTCGAGCGTACCTCGCCCGCCGGCTCCCGCCGGCGGGCGTTTTCTTGCCGCAAGGGAATTGGGGTATCCTCCCGGCAAAAGCGCTCTGGGAGGAGCCGTGATGGCCGACGGCAACATCACCAAGGACGTCATGTACGGCGCCGTGGCGCCCGACGACTTCGAGTCCATGCTGACGCTGGACCGCTACGGCGAGCGCACGACCGCCTTCGACAAGATCATCAGCGCCACCCACGACCACTTCTGGGACCCGCTGGATCCCAAGTACATCGACTTCTCCGAGCCGTTCGACCTCGAGAACGAGGCCATGATGCCGGAGGAGACGCAGCCGCTGCTGCGGCTGCCTTACATCGCCGAGACGCTGACCGACCCGAAGGAGAAGGTCCGCTTCATCAACTACATGCAGCTGCGCAGCTTCTCCTCGATCCTGCACGGCGAGCAGGGCGCGCTGAACCTCTCCGCCAGCCTCTGCCACGTGCTCTACGACCAGGGGGCCCAGGAGTACGCGGCCAACCAGACGCGGGAGGAGGCGCGCCACGTCACCGCCTTCGCCAAGTACATCAAGGCCCGCTGGGGCCGGCCGGTGGAATGCGGCGCGGCGTTGAAGAGCCTGCTCGTGGAGATCATCGAGGCGCCGGAGGTCTACAAGAAGATCGTCGGCATGCAGATGCTGGTCGAGGGCCTGGCGATGGGCGCCTTCGCCAACGGGTACAGGTACAACCGCGATCCGCTGGCGCGGAAGCTGTTCCAGCTGGTGATGACGGACGAGGCCTTCCACCACAAGTTCGGGAAGATCTGGGCCGACCGGACCGTGCCGCACCTCACCGAGGCCGAACGCAACCAGGTCGAGGACTGGACCGCCCACTGCGCCCAGAAGCTGCTGTTCGACCGCGGCGACCCGCGGCAGATGGCGGAGATCTTCGGCGAGTTCGGCCTCGATCCGGAGCGGGTGGTCGCCGATATCGTCCAGCGCCGGAAGGAGCGCGACCCGAACCGCAAGTTCAAGGGCGAGACCAACGTCTTCCGCGTCCTGATCAAGACCCTGCTCAAGGGCGGACTGATCACTGAGCGGACGCGCAGCTTCTACGCCATGTACGTCGACCTTGAAGAACTGGCGGCGGAGGGCGAGCGGATGATCGGCGACGACATTGCCGAGGACGGCATCCGCTACCTGCAGGAGATCAACTTCAAGGACCAAGCGCGGCCCGTGACGATCGCGGCCGAGTAGGCTAAGCGCTCAGCCTCATGGTGAAGCTTGCCCCTCTGACGGCCGTCGTCTGCCTGGCCGCGGCCCCGGTCGCCGCGCAGGAGAAGGTCGAGCTCACGTCCATGATGGGCCGCTGGTACGAGGTCGCCCGGGCGCCCAACAGCCTCCAGAAGGGATGCCTCGCCGGGGCCTCGGACTGGGTGCGGGTCTCCGACGGCTTCTCGGTGGTGCAGTCCTGCCGCAAGGGCTCAGCTGACGGGCCGCTGGCGCAATGGAAGGCGAAGGCCCGCGTCCTCGATCCGGGCGCGAACACCCGCTTCAAGATGACGTTCTTCGGCGGCATGATCTCCCAGGAGTACCGCGTCCTCGAGCACAAGGCGGAGCAGGGCTGGCTGATCCTCGCCACCAAGGACGGCAAGTACCTGTGGCTGATGAGCCAGAAGCCCGTCCTACCCGCCCCGGTGCGGACCGAGGCGATCACCCGGATCCGGCAGCTCGGGTTCGATCCGGGCCGGCTCGAGTTCCCGCTGCCGCCGCGGAGTTGATGTCGCACTTGATCGGCGAACGAAGGCGGAACAAGGTGCCGGCATGGACGTCGCCGTCACCGTCGTTTCCGTCTCGCGTCCCGAGACCACCGCGTCCGTCACCCGCGGGGCGGCGCGGCTCCTGACGGCGCTGGGCTATGCCCCGCTGGCCGAGGTCACCCTGCCGAACGGCCGGCGCGCCGACCTTATGGCGCTCGGGCCCAAGGGGCAGATCTTCATCGTCGAGGTGAAGTCCTGCGTCGACGACTTCCGGGTCGACCAGAAATGGCAGGAGTACGAGCCCTACTGCGACGCCTTCGCCTTCGCCGTGCCCCCGGAGTTCCCGCGCGAGATCCTGCCGCAGGAGCCGGGTCTGATCGTGGCCGACGGGTTCGGCGGCGCCGTGCTGCGCGAGGCGCCGGCCGTTGCGCTGGCCGGGGCGCGGCGCAAGGCGCTCACCTTGGCGTTCGGGCGGCTCGCGGCGATGCGCGCCGCCGGCGTGCAGACCAACCTGCTCGAATAGCGGTTAGCGCGGCGCGCGCTTGGCGAGGATCCGCTGCAACGTGCGGCGGTGCATGTTGAGGCGGCGCGCGGTCTCCGAGACGTTGTGGTTGCAGAGCTCGTAGACGCGCTGGATGTGCTCCCAGCGAACCCGGTCGGCGCTCATCGGGTTCTCGGGCGGGGCCGGCGAGGAGTCGCCCTTGGCCAGCAGGGCGCGGGCCACGTCGTCGGCGTCGGCGGGTTTCGAGAGGTAGTCCACCGCGCCGGCCTTCACCGCCTGCACGGCGGTGGCGATGTTGCCGTAGCCGGTGAGCATGATGATGCGGGCGTCGGGCCGGGCGTCGCGCACCGCCTCCACCACCTTCAGCCCCGAGCCGTCCTCCAGCCGCATGTCCAGCACCGCAAAGGCGGGCGGCCGCGACTTCACCGCTGTCAGCGCCTCCTGGACGCTGCCGACCAGCGTAGGCTCGAAGCCGCGCTGCTCGAGCGCCCGGCCCAGGCGGGTCCGCAGGGGGGCGTCGTCGTCGAGCACCAGCAGCGACTTGTCCGGCAGGGCGGCGACGTCGGAGGAAAGATCGGTCATGCAGTCACCCCGTTTGCGGGGTCCCTCTACTTGGCGCGGCATCCTGTCGCAGGTTCTTACCTTTCGGCAATTGAAACTGCGCCGTCAACCGGCTCCCACCTCAATCCTAGATCGAGGCCAGCGTGCGGATACAACCGCCCCTCTCGGCCGTCCGTTCTGAAACGTCACAACAGCCCCTGTCCGTTCCAACAGGGTCTTCGAGATGAAGAAGCCCAGGCCCATGCCGATGTGGCCGGTGCGCCCGCCCTCGACTCCCGGCCGGGAGGTCACATAGGGCTCGCCCAGCTTGGCCAGGATCTCGGGCGCGAAGCCGGGGCCGTCGTCGCGGACCTCGATGGAGACCGTCTCGGCGTCGAAGCGGGCCGAGACCAGCACCTCGGAATTGGCGAAGTCGACGGCGTTCTCGACGAAGGAGGTCATGGCGTGGGTGATCTCCGGGAAGCGCCAGATGTCCGGCGCCTTCACCCCGGACGCGCCGGTGACGATGGCCTCGACGCGGACGTCCTTCACCGATGCGTGGGGCTCGATCACCTCGTGCACAAGCTGCCGCAGGCTCATGCGCTCGTGCACCTCGTCGGAGGCCTTTTCCGGTGTCTCGGAGAGGCGCTTGAGGATCTCGCGGCAGCGCTCGGCCTGGGCCATGAGCAGTTCGGCGTCCTCCTTCACCTGCGGCGTCGGCGCCTCGCGCATCATCTCCTTGGAGACGATGGAGATGGTGGCGAGCGGCGTGCCGAGCTCGTGCGCGGCGGCGGCGGCCAGGGCGCCCAGGGCCGAGAGCCGCTGTTCGCGGGCGAGCACCGCCTGGGTCACGTCCAGCGCCAGCGCCATGCGGGCCGACTCCTCGGCCGCCTGGCGTACGTAGCCGGCGATCAGGGCGATGCCGGCCATGTTGGCGATGGCCGCGCCGATCCGGTAGCTCTGCGGGATGAGGCTGTCCGCGCCTGGCGCCTCGGGCAGCGGCATGGCGAAGAAGGCGAGCAGCACCGAGGCCGCCGCCGCCAGCGCCCCCAGCGTGGCCACCGGCCAGGCCGGCAGGGTGGCCGCCGCCAGCGTCACCGGCGCGATCAGCAGCAGGACGAAGGGGTTGGCCGTGCCGCCAGTGAGGAACACCAGGGCGGAGATCTGCACCACGTCCACGGCGAGCTGGGCCGTTGCCTCGCCGTCCGCGAAGATCCGCTGGCCCGGCGAGGCCACGCCGGTGAGCAGGTTGATCCAGGCCGCGGCGCCGACCACGGCGAAGCAAAGGGGATAGGGGGCATGGTAGTTCAGGCCCAGGCCCACCACGAGCAGCAGCAGCACTTCGCCGGCGATGATCATCCAGCGCAGGGTGACGAGGGTGCGGACCCGTAGCTGGCTGCGGCGGACGCCGACGCTGTCGGCCTCCACCTCGCCGTGCAGGCCGGCGGCGTCGACGATGGCGGCGGTGGGCGCCTTGGCCGGGTTAGCCATGCGCAGGGGCCTGCCTATCGCGAGTAAGACGCGCTAAGGACCCAGGCATGAGCCGTCGAACACTCGCCATCCTCGCTGTCCTGGCGCTCGCCTTCGCCATTCTGACCGGCCTCGCCGTCCGCTCGGGCATCCTCGCCACCAAGCCGCAAACCGCCGCCGTGGGCGGACCGTTCCAGCTGGTGGACCAGACGGGGCGCACCGTCGACGAACGGCTGCTGAAGGGCAAGTGGAGCGCGGTCTTTTTCGGCTTCACCTACTGCCCGGACGTCTGCCCGACGACCATGTTCGCCCTGGGACAGGCGGAAAAAGCCCTGGGCGCGGAGGCGAAGGACTTCCAGACGGTGCTGATCTCCGTGGATCCCGGGCGCGACACGCCGCAGCAGATGGCCACCTACCTCTCCAACGGGTCGTTCCCGCAGAAGGCCTGGGGGCTGACCGGCTCGCCGCAGCAGGTGGACGCCGCGGCCGGCGTCTACCGCGTGTTCCACCAGAAGGCCGGCGAGGGTGCGGACTACACGGTCAACCACTCCACCGTGACCTACCTGATGAACCCGCGAGGCGAGTTCACCTGCGCCATCCCCTACAACACGCCACCGGACGTGATCGCCAAGAAGGTCCGGGCCGCGATGCAGCAAGGACCCCGCGCCCGCTCCTGCTGACCGGCGGCGCACAGCGCCCACGGTTCATCCAACGCTGGTCAGGAACTCGGCAAGTCGCTGCGGCGCAGAATCAAGCTTTACCTTGTGCATCCGTTTAACCGTTCGCATGTTAATGCTGCGGCGCACAAAGGAGCGGCGACTTGCTCTACACCCTCTACGAGGCCGGCTATTACGGCTCGACTCCGCTCCGGATGGCGGCGCGGATGACGCGCGACTTCTGGAGCTCGCCGCTCAATCCGGCGGCCGACACCGAGTTCGGCCGCAGCCTCTATGCGGGCGCCGACCTGTTCGCGAACCTGACCCGCCGCTACGGCAAGCCGGCGTGGGGCGTCGACAGCGTGAAGATCGATGGCCAGCCCGTGCGGGTGCGGCCCACCGAGGTGTGGTCGAGCCCGTGGGTGAAGCTCACCCACTTCAGCCGCGACATGGCCGACATGCGAAAGGCTGGCCGGCGCGAGCTGGAGCCGGCGGTGCTGATCGTGGCGCCGCTCTCCGGCCACTACGCCACCCTGCTGCGCGGCACGGTCGAGGCCTTCCTGCAGGACCATGAGGTGTTCATCACCGAATGGACCAACGCGCGCGAGGTGCCGATCTCCGAGGGCCGGTTCGACTTCCACGACTACATCGACCACGTCCGCAAGATGCTGCAGCTGCTCGGTCCGCGCCCGCACGTGGTGGCCGTCTGCCAGCCCGGCCCGCCCGTGCTGGCCGCCGCGGCCCTGATGGCGGAGGACGGCGACGAGAGCCGGCCCGCCACCATGACCTTCATGGGCTCGCCGATCGATGCGCGCCTGTCGCCCACGGTGACCAACAAGCTGGCCGAGGAGAGGCCGTTCGCCTGGTTCGAGTCGAACATGATCTACACCGTGCCCGCGCCGTACGCGGGCCTGGGCCGGCGCGTCTATCCGGGCTTCGTGCAGCTCGCCAGTTTCATGTCCATGAACCTCGAGAAGCACCAGGAGGCGCACCTGCGCTACCTGCAGCAGCTGATGGCGGGCGACGGCGACAGCGCCGACCAGCACCTGAAGTTCTATGACGAGTACCTCTCCGTCCTCGACCTTACGGAGGAGTTCTACCTCCAGACCGTCGACGTGGTGTTCCAGCGCTACCTGCTGCCGAAGGGCGAGCTCGTGCACCGCGGCCGCCCGGTTCGCCCGGAGCTGATCACCGACATCGGCCTGCTCACCGTCGAGGGCGAGATGGACGATATCTCCGGCATCGGCCAGACCCAGGCGGCCCACACCCTCTGTTCGGGCCTGCCGGACGAGCTGAAGGAAGACTACGTCCAGCCGCACGTCGGCCACTACGGCGTCTTCAACGGCCGCCGGTTCCGCGAGGAGATCTACCCGCGCGTCCGCGCCTTCGTGCGCACGGCGGATCGTCGCTTCGACAAAGCCCGAGTCGCCGCCTAACTAGGGACCATGAGTCCCTTCGGCCGCGCGTTCGCCGATGGCGACCGGCTTGAGGTGGCCGGCGCCGTCGTGACCCTGAAAGTGCACCGGCGTGCGCGCCGCGTGTCGCTGCGGCTCGACCGCACGAAGCGCATGATCGTGGCCACCGCGCCCTCAGCCCGCCGGCTCTCGGAAGCCGCCGCCTTCGCCCGCGAGCGCGCGGGCTGGATCGCCGACCGCATGGCCGAGCTGCCCGACGCCTCACCCGTCCATCCCGGCATGACCATCGAGGTCTTGGGCGAGCCGGTACGCCTCGAAGCAGGGGAGGGCCGGGCGAAGTGGATCGAGGCTACGGAGACCGAGCCGCATCGCATCGCCGCCATGGGAGAGGGCGAAGGCTACGCCCGCGCCGTGATCCTGATGATCCGCAAACGCGCGCTGGCGGTGCTGAGCGAACGCACGGCCGTCCATGCGGCGCGGCTGGGCGCGCCGATGCCGAAGGTCACGCTCACGGACGCCAAGGCCCGGTGGGGCTCCTGCAGGCCCACGACGCGCGGGATGCCGGCGTCGATCCGCTATTCCTGGCGTCTTGCGCTCGCGCCCTTCGCGGTGGCCGACTATGTCGCCGCCCACGAGTGCGCCCACCTGCTGGAAATGAACCACGGCCCGAAGTTCTGGGCCCACGTGAAGACCCTGATTGGCGACGAGCGGCGCCACCGCGCCTGGCTGCGCGAGCACGGAGCCCGGCTGCACGCCTTCGGACGGGTCTAGGCGACCTCGGCCTTCGAGGCTGGGCCCACCCAGGAGGCGACTATGCCCCGCTCGGCAAGGCCGTCGAGCAGGCGCTTCACGTGCACAGGGTTCTGCATCAGCAGGAGCGTCATCCGCGGACTGTGCAGGGCGGCTCGGCTGAGCACCAGGCCGCGACCGCGGCGGACGGCGAGGCCGGCCTCGACCAGGCCGTTGACGTGGCGGCGCGCCGTCTCGGCCGGCAGCTTCAGCCGCTCGGCCAGGGCGCGGGTGGAGAGCGGCGGCGTCTCGTCCTCTTCCCTGGCCAGGGTCTCGACCACCAGCGCCATCAGCATGAGGGTCGAGACCACGTCGCCGGCTTCGGCGCGGAACGGCTCGGTCACCCGCAGGACGTAGTCGGCCACCAGGCCGGCGGCGCCGCGGATCGGCTCGGCCTCGGAGGTGTCGTAGTTGGGCTTGGGCATCCGGCCGATCAGGTCCTGCCGGGCCAGCTCCTCGTACATCATCTTGAGCCGGCCGTAGGCGAAGAGCACGCTGGCGAGGTAGCGTGCGGACGACAGGAAGCTCGCGGGCACATAGACGCCGTCCGGTCCGACGGCGCAGGCCCCATGCTCCGTCAGCCGCCTGATGCGCTGGCGCACCGTCTCGAACGGCAGGCTCAGCGAGGTGGCGATGGCGCTGACGCTCACGCGACGTCGCTCGTCGTCCCTGGCCGGCGCGTCCAGCGAGCCGTAGCGCTCGCGGGCCTCTGGATCCCGCCGCAGCGGGGCGATGTTGGCCTGGTTGACGGCCAGCACGATCAGCCCATCCAGCGGCTTCAGATCGCCGACCCCGCCCGCCGCCACGTCCAGCGCGAACGCCAGCGACGGCTTGGCGATCATCATGTCGCGCAGGGTCACCTGGCTCGCCGGGGGCGGGATCGGGCTCATGGGACCGGATCACCGCAAGCGGGGCTTATCCACAAGGCGCCCAGAGGCCGCACGACGGGATTTGGTACTCAGATTGGGGACTAGAAAGGCGGATCTTCGCGCCGGACGCGCGGCGTCTCGTCGAAGGCCGAGGGCGGCGGCGCCTCGGGATCCTGCAACGGCGGCTCGCCTTCGACGAACGTTTCAGGGTCCTCCAGCGGCTGCGGCGGCGGCTGCACCACCGATCCCGGGATCGGCTGCACGCGTAGCCGGGGCAGGGCGGCAGCCATGAAGTCGTGCCAGATGCCTGCGGGGGCGCCGCCGCCGGTCACGCGCTTCATCGGCTTGTTGTCGTCCTTGCCGACCCACACGGCGGTGACGAAGCCGCCTGTGTAGCCAACGAACCACGCATCCTTGTAGTCGCTCGTCGTGCCGGTCTTCCCAGCCAGGTCGTAGTTGGGGACATTGGCCCGCGTGCCGGTGCCGGCGTCGATCACCCGGCGCATCATCTGGCCCATGTAGGCGAGCGCCGGCTGGCCGATGACGGGGGTCCGCGGCGGCTTGTCGACGCCGTGGTCGTAGAGCACGCGGCCGCTGGCCGTGCGGATCCGCTCCACCCCGTACCCCCTGGCCATGAAGCCGCCGTTCGCGAACGGGGCGTAGGCCTGGGCCATCTCCAGCGGGCTCACCTCGACCGCGCCGAGGGCCATGGACGGGTCGAGCTGGATCGGCGAGGAAATGCCCAGCCGCCTCGCCGTGGCCGCCACGTTGGAGGTGCCCACCTCGTTGGCCAGCCGCGCGGCCACCGTGTTGATGGACTGCTCCAGCGCCTTTTCCAGGGTGATCGGCCCCAGGTACTGGCCGGTGTAGTTGCGCGGCGTCCAGTTGCCGATCTTCACCGGCTCGTCGACGACCGGCGTCTCCGGGGTGCGGCCGGCCTCCATCGCCGTCAGGTAGACGAACGGCTTGAAGGCCGAGCCCGCCTGGCGCCGCGCCTGGGTCGCCCGGTCGAACTGGCTCTGCAGGTAGTTCACCCCGCCGACGTAGGCGCGGATGCGGCCCTCGCCGTCGATGGCGATCAGCGCTGCCTGTTGCACCCCCTGGCTCTCGGCCGCGGCGACGCCCTTCTGGACGGAGAGCTCGGCGGCGGCCTGCAGCGGCAGGTCGAGGGTGGTCTCCACCACCAGGTCCTCGGTGGGCTCCCCCACCAGGCTGCGGACCTGGTCGTCCACCCAGTCGGTGAAGTACTGCGCGCGCTGATTGGCGAGCACCGGGTTGACGCGTACCTTGGTCTGGAAGGCCTGTTCGCGCTCGGCCGGGGTGATGAACTTGTTGCGGACCATCTCGTCGAGCACGATCGTCGCGCGCCGCGCGGCCCGGTCGGTGGCGGCCACCGGCGAATAGCGCGATGGCCCCTTCATCATGCCGGCCAGCAGCGCGCTCTCGCCGAGGGTCAGCCTCGAGGCGGGCTTGCCGAAGTAGCGCTGGGAGGCGGCCTCGATGCCGTAGGCCCCCGCGCCGAAATAGACGCGGTTCAGATAGAGCTCGAGGATCTGTTTCTTGGAGAACCGGGCCTCCAGCCAGATCGCCAGGATCAGCTCCTGGGCCTTGCGGCGGTAGGTCTGGTTCGGCGTCAGGAAGAGGTTGCGCGCCAGCTGCTGGCTGATCGTCGAGCCGCCGCGCAGGGGCCCGCCCTTGCCGCGGTGGGTCAGGTTGTAGATCTGCGAGCGGGCGATGCCCCAGGGGTTGAAGCCGAAGTGGTAGTAGTACCAGCGGTCCTCGATGGCGATGAACGCCTTGGGCACATGGTCCGGCAGGCGATCCAGGTCGACCGGGGGCGCGTACTGGCTGCCGCGCACCGCGACCAGGGCGCCTGAGCGGTCCAGGTAGGAGATCGAGGGCTGGCGCTTGACGTCGTAGAGCTTCGAGGTGTCAGGCAGGTCGACGGCGAAAACCGCGAAGAAGGCGACGATGAAGATCAGGCCCCAGACCCCCAGGACCATGGTCCAGTAGAGCAGCGCCTGGAGGGGCGATCGCTTCGGGCGGGGCTCGCTCGGACCGCGACCCCCTGGTCCCGGCGACTGCGCATTGGCCATGTCGTCGTCCTGCCTGGTAGCCGCCCCCGGCCGGGGCGTTCCTTATCACTGGCACCGAACAGCCAACAAGGTTGACGAGGCATGAACGCGCCACCCGCGCCACCGCTGTGCATTGGCGCATAGCGGCGCTGCGAAATTTGCGGTTGCGCCCGATCTTAACACTGTTATCTTAGCGATGCTTAGTTCGCGTCGCGACGTTCGGTGGGGATACCGGCGTCGAGCCACGGTGCGGACGAGGCCGGCGTCTTGAGCAGGGACGCCGCACACTCCCCGAAACGCCTGGAGGGCTCAATGAAGCTCCAACTCCTCGCGGCCTGCGTGGCCGCCTCCACCCTCGCCGCCGGCGCCGCGCTCGCGGCCGAACCTGTCACCGCCAAGCTGCAGGCCCCTGTGGCCGAGAAGACCAAGTTCATCGCGGGCGGCGCCATGTTCGTCTGCGAAGCCGACACCTGCGTGGCCAGCGCGCCGATGTCCCAGACCTTCAGCACCGGCGCCTGCAAGGCGATCGCGTCCAAGGTCGGTCCGGTGGTCAGCTTCGGCGCCCGCAAAAGCTTCGAGGCCGACCGCCTCGCCGACTGCAACGCGACCGCGATCGCCAAGGCCGGCGCCGGCCCGCAGCTCGCCAAGCAGTAAGCCGCTCTCCCAGCAGCTCTCTCTAGAGCTCTGTCACTAAGGGCGCCGGAGCGATCCGGCGCCCTTTTCTTTAGGCGATCCAGTCTCCCGCCCCGATCTGCCCCGGCGAAACGCCGGTGAGGGTCGTGATCAGGAACGGCCAGTCGCCGGCGTTGGGCGCGTCTCGGTCGAAATAGGCCTGTGTATTGCCCTGGCTGTCCGAGCGGAACTCCACCGAGCCGCCGGGCGAGGCGTCGAACAGGCCGGAGAGGTCCAGCTTGTCCACACCCGCCGTGAAGTCGGTGATCCGGCCGGCGTTCCACGGCGTGTCATTGAACACGAAGTGGTCGCGTCCGGCGCCGCCGGTCAGTTGGTCGGGGCCGCGGCCGGCGATCAGGGTGTCGTGCCCGTCGCCGCCCTGCAGGGTGTCGCCGTATTGGTCGGAGACCAGCACCTGGCCGGTCGGGTTGTCGTCATTGACGATGCGCCCGCCGATCGCCGCGATCCCGAAGCTCGCGCCTGAGGCGTTGGAGAGCGAGACGGAGAAGTCCTCGTCCGGCTCCAGCGCCGTGTCGCCCGCGACCCGCACCTCGACGACCTTGCTCGTTTCGCCGGGCGCGAAGGTCACCGTGCCGGCGGGCAGCACCCCGCCCACAAAATCGGCGGCGTCGGCCTTGTTGGCGCCTGTGCCCATCACACTCCACTGAGCGCTGGAGGTCCCCGACGTGTCGCCGGTGCGGGTGACCGTGTACTGGTAGATGGTGGTCGTGGTCGCGCCGCCTTCCGGCTGCACCTGACCCTGGCCTGTGAAGCCGATCTGGGTCGCGCTCGGCGGCGGCGGCTGGCCCGTTCCGCTGCCGAGACCCGCCCAGGTGAGGCCCGAGGCCGAGACCCCCTGAAGGGTGGTGATGTTGAACCAGATGGTGTTGCCGCTGGCCCTACCATCGGTGTCCACCAGCACGCGGGCGCCGCCGGAGGTCTGCTCGAAGCGCACCCAGCCGTCGGCCACCGGATCGGAGCCGGTGTAGCCGTTGTCGGCGAGCAGCTCCGAGAGGTCGAGCTTGTCGGTCCCCACCGCGAAGTCCGTGATCACCCCAGCGTTCCAGGGCGTCTCGCGGATGATGAAGACGTCGCCCGCGCCGCCGCCGGTCATCTGGTCGGGACCGCGGCCGGCCAGCAGGGTGTCGGCGCCGGAGCCGCCCACCAGGGTGTCGCCATAGCGTTGCGAGATGATCACCCGGCCTTCGCCCTGAGGCGGCGGCTGGGTGCTGTCGTCGTTGAGGATGTCGCCCCGCGCGGCGGATGGGCCGAGCGTCCCGCCGGTGACGTTCTGGAGGTTGATCGCGAAGCCCTCGTTGGGCTCCACCGAGCTGTCGCCGGCCACGGCGATGTCGATGAACTTCGTGGTCTCGCCCGCCGCGAAGGTGAGCGTCCCTGAGGGCATCGCGCCGCCCGAAAAGTCCGCGGCGTCGGCCGGCGTGCTGCCGGCGCCGACCACCGAGTACTGAACGGTCGTCTGGCCACTCGTGTCGCCCTGCCGGTTCACCGTGAAGCGCATCGTCGTGACGCCGCTCGAGCCCTCGTTCTGGCCGAGGTAGTTGCTTGAGTAGAAGCCGACCGAGGGCTGTGGCGGGGGAGGCGGCGGACTGGAGCCGCCGCTAAGCTGGGACCAGGTGAGATAGCTGGTTCCGAAGCGCTCGCCGCCGCCGTAGACGCCGTCGAGGGTGATGATGTGGCTGCCCCACTGGTCGGCGGTCCCGCGGCCGTCGCTGTCGAGATAGATCGCCGTGCCGGAGTTGGAGTTGATGATGCGGATGTATCCGTCGGCCACGGGGTCCGAGCCGGTATAGCCCACGTCGGACAGGGCGCCGGTGAGGTTGAGCCGGTCCGTCCCGACCACGAAGTCGGTGACGCGCGCAGCGCTCCAGGGGACATCCGCCCACGCGAAGACGTCGCCGGATCCGCCACCGGTGAGCACATCCGGACCCCGGCTGGCGTTCAGGGTGTCGGCGCCGGCTCCGCCGGTAAGCGTCGAGCCCGGCCCGGGCGAGTTGATCACCTGCCCCGACGAGCCGCTGCCGCCCTGAACGGTGATGCTGAGCTCCAGGGGGAACTTGCCGGGCACGCCGTCGCCGTCGGCGTCGCGCAGCACATACTGGAAGGTGTCGCGCGAGCCGTCCGCGACCCCTGCCCTGGCCGCATAGCTATAGTTGCCCGACTGGTGGAGCGTCAGCGTGCCGAAGCGGCCCTCGACCACGAGATTGCCGTTGCCGTCGTAGGTGTTGTCGAAGGTGTTGCCGCCCTGGCCGGACACGGTGGTGATGCTGCCGCCGTCTCCCCCGAACCTGTCGTTGGCCAGAATGTTGCCGGTCACCGCCGGGCCGCCCGCCGTGGCGGTCGCGCCCTCGCCGCCGCCGTTAGGATTGTCGTCGGTGACGCTGAGGACCATGTGCGTCCCGCCGGTCGCGCCGTTCACGTCCGTGGCGGTGACCGTGAAGAAGTCCCGCACGGTGAAGTCGTTCGCGCCATTGTCAGCAACACGGTCGTGGAAGACCGGGCTCTGGAGGGTGTACGACCAGCTCAGCTTGCCGGCCGCGGCGTCCCAGCCGGTGATCTTCAGGACCCCGCCCAGTGTCTGAATGTCGGCCGCCGTGAACACCCCATCGCGCACGACGGTCACGCCGTCGAAGACCACGTCGTCGATGGCGGCCGAGGCGGTGATCGTGACGGCGCCGCTCTTGGTCAGCGCGGCGGCGTTGGGATGGGTCCCCTTCGGCAGATCGCCTTCGTCCACGGCGAAGTCCGATCCGGTCACCCGCGGCGCGTCGGCGGCTATGGTCAGGTTGAAAGCCTGCGAGGCTGGCCCGATGTTGCCGGCGAAGTCGGCCACCTGCGCGGTCAGCGCGTGCTGGCCGTTGCTGAGCGTCGGCGTCCAGGTGATGTAGCCGCGCTGCACGTCCTCCTGGCCGATGTGGAAGATGTTCACCTGCTGGCCGTTGTCGAAGACCAGCACCTTGTCGAGCCACTGCACGCCGATGCCCGTGAGCGGAATATGGACTGCAGGGGTGGTGTCGTCCGTGGTGGCGCCGTTGGAGATGTCACCCTGTTGCGCCCCGACGTTGTCGGCCGCCTTCGCCAGGACAGGCGCGCCCGGCGCCTGGGTGTCGACCCGCATGGGAATCGACCGCTCGGCGCTCACCAGGCCGTCG
Source organism: Phenylobacterium sp. (assembly GCF_036563285.1). Lineage (GTDB taxonomy): Bacteria > Pseudomonadota > Alphaproteobacteria > Caulobacterales > Caulobacteraceae > Phenylobacterium. The sequence continues at coordinate 356,586 of NZ_DATCMR010000011.1, read as the reverse complement.
GCGTTCTCGAAGCGCGCGGCCAGCTCATAATTGTTGTCCGACAGCGGCGAGGTGACGGCGATCTCGACGTATCCCCTCGCAACGTCTTCCGGCGTGACCTGGACGAAGTTGCTGGGATTGGTCGGCGCATTTGTGCCGAACCCGCTGGAATAGGCGATCTCGTACGCCACCCAGCCGACCTGGGAGACGCCGATGCGAACGGTGGGGGTCGCGTCGTCCGTGCCTCCGCCCCCGCTATAGACGCCTTGGGTGGCGCCCACGTTGTCCACCCACGCCACCGACGGCGGCGGCGGCGGGGGCGTGAACGCCGGAGGATTCTGCGGGTCGATCTCAAGTGTGTGGGAATTGCCGCCCCGGTCCGTCCAGGTGGCATGGAAGTCGCCTTCCGCGTCGACCGTGATCTCGGGACCGGCCTTGGCCGAAATGGTGGCCGTGCGCACCACCTGGCCCGTGTTGTCGTAGAGCTGCAGCCGCGCGTCCGGAACCGTCATGCCATGGTGAACCGTGGTGATCGAGCCCACCAGGAAGCCGCCGTCGGGGGAGACCTCCAGGTCCCACTGCGACCCGCCGAACAGCGACCTTAGCTGGGTCCCGTCGGCGCCGAAGACGCCGCCCACCAGGGTGAGGCCGTCCATGGTGTTGTTGGTGGCGCCTACGACGTAGCCGCCGTTGCTGAGCGCGTAGACCTGGTACTTTTCGGTGGTGTTCACCTGGGTGGTGAACTCCGCTCCGAGCTTTTGGCCGGCGCTGCCGTACTTCTGGGCGTGGATCACCCCCCGGAACGTCGAGTTCGGGTCCTGTTCGACCCAGTAGTCCACGCGCCCGCCATCAGTCGTCGCGATCGTCTCCACCGCCATCGGAATTCTCCCAGCCAGCACGACGGGTCGCCCGAGGGGACGGCGCGCCCGTTTTGCCCCGCCAACATGGGCCGCGTCCGGAATGTTCCCTGGGTGGAGGAGGTCAATCGAATGTGAGGTATGGCGTCACTGTAACAAGCGCCACGGCGCGGCAGCGCGGTCGCCCAGCGCATGGGTGCGTCGTCGATCAGCATCAGGTCGCCGTTCTTCGTCTGGCCACGCTTGAACCGCCCACCGGTAGGCGGACTGTGTTCCCCCAGCCCGGGATTAGATCCGGGCTCTCACAGGCCTCGTGACAAATCCTCGACGGCTGGGTCATCCCCCTTGGTTGCGGTGCGGGAGGTCGCGTGCTATCAGGCGCGCGGCTTTGGGCCGGGGGTCTTTCAGGCCCTTGTTTCCGAAGTGCTTTTCCTGAGCGCTTTCAAGCCTTTAGGTTGCAGCGGAAGAACCCGCGGCGGCCCACATGACACGCACCGGGCGGACATTTAAGTGGCGGACGATTCACAGGCTTCGAACGTGGGTGGCAGATATGCCCAGGCCCTGTTCGATCTCGCGAATGAGCAGAACCAGATTCCGGCCGTCGAGGCCGACCTCAAGTCACTGAAGGCGGCGCTCGCCGACAGCCGCGACCTGCAGATCCTGCTTAACTCGCCGTCCTTCGACGCCGAGGCGAAGGGAAAGGGGCTGGCGGCCATCGCCGACAAGGCGCAGTTCCACCCGACGACCAAGAAGTTCCTGGGTCTTCTGTCGGCCAACGGGCGCGTCGCGGCGCTGCCCTCTGTCATTTCGGCCTTCGAGCGCCTATCTGCAAACGCCCGCGGCGTGGTCTCCGCCCAGGTGACCACCGCCGTCCCCCTGACGCCCGCCCAGTCCAAGGGCGTGGCGGCCGCGCTCCGCCAGGCGCTCGGCAAGGACCCTGAAATCGAGACCCGCGTCGATCCCGCCATCCTCGGCGGCATCAAGGTGCGGGTCGGATCCCGTCTGTTCGACGCTTCGCTGAAGTCGAAGCTCGATTCCCTCAAGTTCGCCCTCAAGAGAGCGTAAGATCCATGGATATCCGCGCCGCCGAAATTTCGGCCATCCTGAAGTCGCAGATCGCCAACTTCGGCGAGGAAGCTGACGTCTCCGACGTCGGCTCCGTCCTCTCCGTCGGTGACGGCATCGCCCGCGTGTTCGGCCTCGACAACGTCCAGGCCGGCGAAATGGTGGAGTTCCCCTCCGCCGGCGTGAAGGGCATGGCGCTGAACCTGGAGCGCGACAACGTCGGCGTCGTGATCTTCGGCCAGGACCAGCAGATCAAGGAAGGCGACGAAGTCCGCCGCCTCGGCGAGATTGTGGACGTGCCGGTGGGCAAGGCGCTGCTGGGCCGCGTCGTCAATCCCCTGGGCGAGCCGATCGACGGCAAGGGCCCGCTGACCGGCGTGGCCGAGCGCCGCCGCGTGGACGTGAAGGCTCCGGGCATCATCCCGCGCAAGAGCGTGCACGAGCCGGTGCAGACCGGCCTGAAGGCGATCGACACCCTGATCCCGATCGGCCGCGGCCAGCGCGAGCTGATCATCGGCGACCGCCAGACCGGCAAGACGGCGGTGGCCATCGACGCCATCCTGAACCAGAAGCAGGTCAACGCCTCGGGCGACGAGAGCGCCAAGCTCTATTGCATCTACGTCGCCATCGGCCAGAAGCGCTCGACGGTCGCCCAGATTGTCAAGACGCTCGAGGAGCGCGGCGCGCTGGACTACACGATCGTGGTCTCGGCCACCGCCTCGGAGCCGGCCCCGCTGCAGTTCCTGGCGCCCTTCGCCGGCTGCGCCATGGGCGAGTGGTTCCGCGACAACGGCATGCATGCCGTGATCATCTACGACGACCTTTCCAAGCAGGCCGTCGCCTACCGGCAGATGTCGCTGCTGCTGCGCCGCCCGCCGGGCCGCGAAGCCTATCCGGGCGACGTGTTCTACCTGCATAGCCGCCTGCTGGAGCGCGCGGCGAAGCTGAACGAGGAGAACGGCTCCGGTTCGCTGACGGCCCTGCCGCTCATCGAGACCCAGGCCAACGACGTGTCGGCCTACATCCCGACCAACGTGATCTCGATCACCGACGGCCAGATCTTCCTCGAGACCGACCTGTTCTTCCAGGGCATCCGCCCGGCCGTGAACGTCGGCATCTCGGTGTCGCGCGTGGGCTCCTCGGCCCAGATCAAGGCGATGAAGACCGCGGCCGGGCCCATCAAGGGCGAGCTCGCCCAGTACCGCGAGATGGCAGCCTTCGCGAAGTTCGGCTCCGACCTCGACGTCGCTACCCAGCGCATGCTGGCGCGCGGCGAGCGCCTGACCGAGCTCCTGAAGCAGCCGCAGTACTCCCCGCTGGCCGTGGAAGAGCAGGTCGTCAGCGTCTACGCCGGCACCCGCGGCTACCTCGACAAGGTCCCGACCAACCAGGTCGGCCGCTTCGAGTCCGAGCTGCTCAGCCACATGCACGGCAAGCACCAGGACATCCTCGACGAGATCCGCACCAAGAAGGACCTCGGCCCCGTCGAAGATCGCCTGAAGCAGGTGCTCTCCGCCTTCGCCGACAACTTCGCCTAAGACCTGGCCGACGGAGAAAGTAGCCGGCGATGGCCAGCCTCAAGGAGATGCGCAATCGGATCGGAAGCGTGAAAGCCACGCAGAAGATCACGAAGGCGATGCAGATGGTGGCGGCGGCGAAGCTGCGCAAAGCGCAGGACGCCGCCCAGAACGCGCGCCCCTATGCCACGCGCATGGCGGCCGTGATCGCCAACCTGGCGGCGGGCGTGACCGGCGACGGCGCGCCGCGCCTGCTGGTCGGCACGGGACAGGACCGGCGCCACCTCGTCGTAGTGGCGACTTCCGACCGCGGCCTCGCCGGCGGCTTCAACTCCTCCATCGTGCGCGCTGCGCGCGAGCGTATCTCGAGCCTCCTCAGCGAAGGCAAGGACGTCCGTATCCTGACGGTCGGCCGCAAGGCCCGCGACCAGTTGCGCCGTCTGTACGGGGACCGCGCGGTGGGCACGTTCGAAGTGGGCGGCAGCCCCTCTCTGGCGGTGGCCGAGGAGGTCTCGCAGCGCATCCAGGAGTTGTTCGAGGCCGGCGACGTGGACGTCGTCACCCTGTTCTACAGCCGCTTCAAGTCGGTGGTCACCCAGACCCCGACCGCCAAGCAGTTGATCCCCGCCGAGGTGGAAGGCGGCGGCCCCGCCATCGACCTGAAGGGCGCGGCCTACGAGTACGAGCCGGAAGAAGGCGCGATCCTCGAGGCGCTGCTGCCGCGCAACATCACCACCCAGCTGTTCTCCGCCATGCTGGAGAACCAGGCCGGCTTCTTCGCCGCCCAGATGACGGCGATGGACAACGCCACCCGCAACGCCGGCGACATGATCGCCAGCCTCACCCTGCAGTACAACCGCTCACGCCAGGCGCAGATCACCAAGGAGCTGATCGAGATCATCTCCGGCGCCGAAGCGCTCTAGCTACCGAAAGAAACCGCCATGTCTGAAGCTCCCGCCAAGCGCACCCGCAAGACCCCCGCCAAGGCCGCCGGCGCCACCGCCGCGCCGGTCGCCGCGCAGGGCGTCGCCACCGGCCGCATCGTCCAGATCATCGGCGCCGTGTGCGACGTCGAGTTCGAAGGCCACCTGCCGGCGATCATGAACGCGCTGGAGACCACCAACACCGACCAGCGTACCGGCGAGCCGTTCCGCCTGGTGCTCGAGGTGGCCCAGCACCTGGGCGAGAACACCGTGCGCACCATCGCCATGGACACCACCGAGGGCCTGACCCGCGGCCAGCCGGTGGTCGACACTGGCCGCCCGATCACGGTGCCTGTCGGCCCGGCCACGCTCGGCCGGATTATGAACGTCATCGGCGACCCGATCGACGAGGCCGGCCCGATTTCCACCGAGTTCACCTCGCCGATCCACCGCGAGGCCCCGTCCTTCGCCGAGCAGTCCACCTCGGCCGAAGTGCTGGTCACGGGCATCAAGGTCATCGACCTGCTCTGCCCCTACACGAAGGGCGGCAAGATCGGTCTGTTCGGCGGCGCCGGCGTCGGCAAGACCGTGACCATGCAGGAGCTGATCAACAACATCGCCAAGGCCTACGGGGGCTACTCCGTGCTGGCGGGCGTGGGCGAGCGGACCCGTGAAGGGAACGACCTCTACCACGAGATGATCGAGTCCAACGTGAACGTGGACCCTCGCAAGTCCGGCTCCACCGAGGGCTCCAAGTGCGCCCTGGTCTACGGCCAGATGAACGAGCCCCCGGGCGCCCGCGCCCGCGTCGCCCTGACCGGCCTCGCCCAGGCCGAGTACTTCCGCGACCAGGAGGGCAAGGACGTCCTGCTGTTCATCGACAACATCTTCCGCTTCACCCAGGCCGGCTCGGAAGTGTCGGCGCTGCTGGGCCGCATCCCCTCGGCGGTGGGCTATCAGCCGACGCTCGCCACCGAGATGGGCAACCTGCAGGAGCGCATCACCTCCACGGCCAAGGGCTCGATCACCTCGGTGCAGGCCATCTACGTGCCCGCCGACGACCTGACCGACCCGGCGCCGGCCACCTCCTTCGCCCACCTGGACGCCACCACGGTGCTGAGCCGCGACATCGCCGCCCAGGGCATCTTCCCGGCCGTGGACCCGCTCGACTCCACCTCGCGGATCATGGACCCGCTGGTGATCGGCGAGGAGCACTACACCGTCGCCCGCCGCGTGCAGGAAGTGCTGCAGCAGTACAAGGCGCTGAAGGACATCATCGCCATCCTCGGCATGGACGAGCTGTCCGAAGACGACAAGATGATCGTCGCCCGCGCCCGGAAGATCAGCCGCTTCCTGTCGCAGCCCTTCCACGTGGCCGAAGCCTTCACCAACCAGCCGGGCAAGTTCGTCGACCTGGCCGACACGATCCGCTCGTTCAAGGCGATCGTCGACGGCGAGTATGACCACCTGCCGGAGCCGGCCTTCTACATGGTCGGCGCCATCGAAGAAGCCGTGGCCAAGGCCGAGCAGCTGGCGTCGGAAGCCTAGGGACCGATGGCCGACAAGCTCCACTTCTCGCTGGTCTCCCCGGAACGCGAGCTCTTCTCCGGGCTCGTGGACCAGGTCGACGCGCCGGGCTCCGAAGGCGACTTCGGGGTCCTGGCCGGCCACGCGCCATTCATGACGGCGCTGAAGGAAGGCCAGGTGCGGGTGCACAACGACGGCCAGGTGCGGGTGTTCGACGTCCGCGGCGGTTTCGCAGATGTGACCCCCGAAGGCCTGACCGTGCTGGCCGAGCACGCCCAGGAAGCTGCATAGTACAGGCCTAATTTTCGGCGCCGTCAGGCCTTGCGCATGACGCCTGGCTCACGTTTCATGCAGCCGAAAAGTCAGGGGAAACCTTCAATGCGTACCGCTCTCGCCAGCCTGGTCCTCGCGGCCGGCCTCGCTACCGCCGCCCAGGCCCAGGATCAGGCGGCCCAGCCCGCCACGCCCGCCACCCAGGCTCCGCCTGCGGCGACCACCCCGGCCCCGCCCGCCGCGACGGCTACGCCGCCCGCCGCCGAGGCCGCCCCGCCGGCTCCGACCCTGCCGACGACCGGCACGGGAGCCGCCGTCCTGCAGATCCTGGAGCGCATCTGCGTTCCGGCGGTGCGCGGCCAGAGCCCCGACCAGACCGCGAAGGGCATGGGCTTCAAGCAGAACAAGCGCGACGGCACCTGGACCACCTCCTTGGGCACCGGGGACAAGAACCACGTGATCATCGTGCTGCCGCAGTACTCCCAGAAGGACGTCTGCCGCGCCGAGGTCCGCTACCCGATCGGCCAGGATGCGCCGATCGTCAGCGCGCTTAACGTCTGGTCCTTCCTGCACCAGCCCGAGCTGATCCTGCAGGCCAACTACGTCAACACCGACCCGGACGGCCTAAAGCGCGTCCGCAAGTCGTGGGAGCATCTGGAGGCGAACGCCTCGACCGCGGTGAACTTCACCGTCGAGCGCAAGGCCGACGACACCCCGGTGCACAAGGCCTACGACCGCGGCATCCTGTACTACCAGGAGCGCAAGTTCTAAGCCGACGCGGATCGGCGGATCGTTTCCAGCGCGCCGGGCAGCCCCCGGCGCGCTCTTCGTATGCGGGGGCCCCAGATGGCGTGGATCATCCTCTTCGTGGCCGGCCTGTTCGAGATCGGCTGGGCCATCGGCCTGAAGTACACCGAGGGCTTCACGCGCCTCGTGCCGACAGCGCTCACGGGCGTCAGCCTGGTCGCGAGCATGGGCCTGCTCGGCGTAGCGGTGCGCACGCTTCCGATCGGCACCGCCTACGCGGTGTGGACGGGCATCGGCGCGGCCGGCACGGTCATCCTCGGCATCGTGCTCTTCAAGGAGCCGGCGACGGTCGCGCGCCTGTTCTGCGTCGGCCTGATCCTGGCCGGCATCGTCGGCCTGAAGCTGGTCACCCGCGAAGGCGCCTAGGCGGCGGCGCGAGCCTCGTCCGCCAGCCAGCGGATCACGCGCTCGGCGACCACGTCCCAGCCGGGCTCGCCGATCAGCCAGTGGCTCATGCCGGGCAGCACCTCGCAGGTCGCGCCGACCCGCTCCGCCGTGGCGGCCACGGTCTGCGACGGGTGCACGGTGTCGGTCTCGCCACCCAGCGCCAGCACGGGCCCCGGCAGCGGCCCAGGCCCCACGCTGGTGGTCATGAACGGGTCCAGCCACCAGTTCAGCGTCTGGCGCAGCGCCAACGCGCTCTCAGCGCGCAGGCGCGCGACGATCGCCTCCCGCTCGGCCGGCGGCATGCGGTCGAGGCTGTAGCGGCGCATCACGTCCCGGTCCGGCTCGACCGCGCCGCTGAGCGAACTCAGCATCTGCACGCCGAACGCGGTGACCGCCTCCTCCAGGCTTGAGCCCGCCACGCCCCACGGCGGCGAGGGGGCGAGCAGCACGAGCGCCTTGAGCTTCGTACGCCGCGCCGCCAGCTGGCCCACCAGTCCGCCCAGGGAGTGGCCGACTAGCACCGGCGGCTCGCCGAAGCCCGCGCAGAGGTCGGCGATGTCGCGGGCATATTCGCTCATCGAGCAGCCGCTCACCGCAGACGATGGCTCGCCAAGCGCGTGGCCGCGCAGGTCCGGGGCGGCCACGGAGTAACCGCGCGCCTCGAATGGCTCGCGGAAGCGCTCGAAGGCCCAGCCGCCGCAGAAGGCGCCGTGCACCATCACGATGTGGGTCATGCGGGCCTTTATGCCCGCTTGGCGGCGAGGTGCGCAAACGCGCGCGCGACCTCTTGGTAGGCTCCGCGCTTGAACGGCACGATCAGGGCAGGCGCCTCGTCGAGGTAGCCCCATCGCCAAGCGTCGAACTCCGGCTCGTGGTGGGCAGCCAGGTCGAACTCGGCGTCGTCGCCTTCGAAGCGGAAGGCGAACCACACCTGCTTCTGGCCCTTCCAGTTGCGGCTTTGGTGAGGCGGCATGCCCGGCGGGAAGTCGTAGACGATCCAGCCGTCGGTGCGGCCCAGCAGCGTCGCAGTGCGGGCGCCGGTCTCTTCCTGAAGCTCGCGGCGGGCCGCCGCCTCCAGGTCCTCCCCTTCGTCCACGCCGCCCTGCGGGAACTGCCAGTTGTGGGGACCCGGCGTGCCGGCGCGCCGGCCGAACCAGACCCGCCCGTCGCGATGAAAGAGCACCACCCCCACGTTCGGCCGGTGATGGGGGAGGTCGTCGTCCGGGGTCACCGCTTGGCGGCCAGCGCCGAGGCGGGTGCGAGCTGGTAGCCCCGCTCCTCGACCGCCGCGGCCCAGCGGGCCACCTTCTCCAGGGTGACCGGATAGGCGAAGCCGGAGCCCAGCGCCTGGCCGCGTTGCAAGGCGCTCGCCTCCAAGGCCAGCAGCTGCTGGTCGATGGCGGCCTGCGATAGCTGGTCGTCGATCACCCGCTCGGCCGTTGCGCGGGGGATCTCCCCGCCGCGGCGCGCCGCCGAGCCGTCGTCAATGAAGCCGAGCCCCCGGCCCCGCGCCGCCGCCGCGAAGGCGCCGTAGGCCTTCTCGTCGGCCAGGAAGCGCGAGCCCAGGTAGTTGGTCAGGCCGAAGTAGCCGGTGGCCCGCGACAGAATCCACTCCAGCTTCTTCGAGGTCTCCGGCGCCTCGGCCTCCGCCATCAGGGTGTAGGGCCCCGGGTCGTTGTCCGGATAGTCGATCGGCTCCATCGGCGTCTCGAGCAGCACCTCGTGGCCGTGCGCGCGCGCCATGTCGATCCAGCCCTGCAGCCCCTCGGCATAGGGGACGAAGGACAGGGTGATCTCGGGCCGCAGCGTCTGGATCGCCTGCTGGGTGGCCCGGGCGTTGAGTCCCAGCCCGCCGATCACCAGCGCCACCTTCGGTCGGCCGTTCGATGCGAAAGGCCTCGCATAGGCCTCGAACGGGGTGCGTCCGTCCTGGGCGATGATCGGCAGCGGCCCCCCGGGCCCCGGTGCGAAGAAGCCGGCGATCGGCGCCGGCGGCAGCGGCCCACCGGCCATGACGGGCACCCGCCGGACCGCGGCGTTCCAGCCCTGGCTAGCCATCGGCGCCAGCGGGCGCTCGGAGAGCCGCACCACGTCCTCGGTGATGGTCAGGCCGTGCGGGGCGGTCAGCGCCTGGCGCCACCCCTGCGGCGCCTTCCTGAACACCGACGACAGCGAGGTCTTCACGACGGGCGCGCCGGCCCCGCCCACGGGTCCGATCATCGCCAGCATGGTCGCCATCGCGCCGGCCAGCAGCCCCGCCGCCGCTGTCGGCCCGACCCAAGGGGCAGACAGCGCCTCGCGCAGCTTCGCGCCGCTGAACGCCGGCGCCTGCAGACGGGGGATCGCAATCATCGCCAAGGTAGGGAAACTCCTCGTCCCAGCCTCCGGCGATATGGTTAATGAAGCGCTGAGACGCGCGCGCCGGACCGCGGCGAAGCCGCATTGTTCGTGGCCAAACAAAAAAGGCGGCCGTTGCCGGCCGCCCCTTCTGCGTTCTTGAGCCTCAGCCCTACTTCTGGACCGGCTTGGCCTCGGCCACGCGGGCCTTGGGCGCGACGATGCCGGCCATCTTGGGCGTGGGCTTCGGCAGCTTCGGCACGGCCGCGACCGAGCCGTACTTCAGCACCTCGGCGGCGCGGGCGAGCTGGAAGTCCTTCTTCTCGTCGAAGCTTTCCGGCGGCGCCTCTGCCGGCTCGTGGGCGCCGCGGCGCACCTTGCCCTCGTCGGCGTTCAGGGCGTTGCGGAACGTCGCTTCCGAGAACAGGAAGGCGCGGTTGGCGATGTTCTGGGCCTCCTCGCGGCTGGAGGCGACCTCGAGGTCCGGCTCGATGCCGGTCTTCTGGATCGAGCGGCCCGACGGTGTGAAGTAGCGCGCCGTCGTCAGCTTCAGCGCCCCGTCCATGCCGCCGCGCAGCGGGATCACGGTCTGCACCGAGCCCTTGCCGAAGGAGGTGAGGCCCACCAGCTCGGCGCGCTTCCTGTCCTGCAGGGCGCCGGCAACGATTTCAGCCGCTGACGCGGAACCTGAGTTGATCAGCACCACCATTGGCAGGCCGCCGGTGATGTCGCCCGGCCGGGCGTTGTAGCGCTCCACGTCGCGCGGATCGCGGCCGCGCTGGGACACGATCTCGCCGCCTTCCAGGAACAGGTCGGAGATCCCGACCGCCTGGTCGAGCAGGCCGCCCGGGTTGTTGCGCAGGTCGAGGATCAGCCCCTTCATCTTGGGGTTGGCCGCCTTCAGCTTTGCGAAGGCTTCCTGGGCCTCGTCGGTGGTCTTCTCGTTGAAGGCGGAGACGCGCAGCACGCCGTACTCGCCTTCCATCGACGCCTTGGCCGAGCGCGGCTTGATCACCTCGCGCAGCAGCTTCACGTCGAAGGGATCGCTTTTTTCGCGGGCGATGGTCAGCGTCACGGCCTCGCCGGGCCGGCCGCGCATCTGCTTGACGGCCTCGTTGACGGACAGGCCGAGCACGCTCTCGCCGTTCACCGCGGTGATGTAGTCGCCGGCCTTCAGCCCGGCCTTGGCGGCAGGGGTGTCGTCCATCGGCGTGATCACCTTCACCACGCCGTCCTCGTTGGTGACCTCGATGCCGAGCCCGCCGTACTCGCCGCGCGTCTGGTCACGCATGTCGTCGAAGCTCTCGGGGTCGAGGTAGCCGGAGTGCGGGTCCAGCGAGGTGAGCATCCCGTCGATGGCGGCCTGGATCAGCTTCTTGTCGTCCACTTCGGTGACGTACTGGCGCTCGACGGTGTCGAGCACGTCGCCGAACAGGCCCAGCATGCGATAGGTGGCCGCGCGCGGCTGTGCGCCTGCGATGGCCTGCTGGCTGAGGTAGGCCATGGAGCCTGCGCCGAGCACGAAGGCCGAGACGCCGATCAGGAGATACTTCTTCATCGCGCGCTACACGCTCCCTTTGCGGCTTTTCGGGCCGCTTTCAAAACTGGCCTTAGGGGCGCCTCCACGCGGACGCTCACCCTGTAGATCTGCCCAGCCAGCGCGCCGGGTCCACCGGCGAGCCTTGTTCCCGGACCTCCAGATAGAGCTCCGAGGTCGACTGTCGACCATCGGCCATCCATCCGACAGGCTGCCCCGGCGCGACGGATTGTCCGACGTTGACCGACGTTCGATCAAGACCAGCAAGCACAAGATGGTAGCCGCCCGCCAGTCTTAAAATCACAATCACGCCCCAGCCCTTCACCGGGCCCACGTACTGGACGAGGCCGGTTCCGGGGCTCGCCACCCGCGCCCCCTTCGGCGCAGCCAGCGTCAGTCCGTTGGACCGCCCGCCCCCGGCGAGCGGGTCGCCGAACCTGCGGATCACCGGTCCGGAGACCGGCATAGAGAGCTGCGATGGCGGGATGATGGCCGCATCGGACAGGTGTTGCGGCGCGGTGGGCCCGCGCAGCCCCAGGTCCGGCCCCGATGGCTCCGGGGCGGCGTCGGCGGCCAGGCTCTCGCGGGAGAACAGGGCCTCGCTCTGAATCGCCGCCAGCCGGCGCTGGCGCGCCATTTCGCCCGCTGCCGAGGCGTAGCCCTGGGCGCGGCGCTGCAGTTCCGGAGTCATCGCCTTGACGAGGATCGCGGCGCGCACCGCCTCCTTGGCGTCCTGAGGTGACACAAGCAGGGCGGGCGGCGGGTCGCGGCGGATCTGCTGCAGCACCGAAAGGAGACGGGCCAGCTCGCTCATGTTCTGGGCCTGCTCGGCGGAGAGCTCGGTCTCCTGCAGGTTCAGCCGCGCCAGCTTGTCCCCCGTCTGGGCCAGAGCCACCACGCCCATGCTCCCCAGGAGCAGGAGGGGGGCGAGCAAGGCCGCGGGGAGGGCGAGTGCGTGGCGCATCAGTCCCGATGATAGGGCGAGCCGCCGAGGATCGACACGGCCCGATACACCTGCTCCGCCAGCAAGACCCGCGCCAGGGCGTGCGGCCAGGTCTGCGGCCCGAACGCGAGCTTGCCCTGGGCGGCCGCCAGCAGGCCCGGATCGAGCCCGTCGGCCCCGCCGATCACGAAGGCGAGTTTGCGCACCCCTTGGTCCCTCAGGCGCTCCAGCTCTGCGGCAAACGCGCGGGAGGCGCGGGCGGTCCCATGTTCGTCGCACGCGATCACGTGAGCGCCCTCAAGGTGAGGCTTCAAGGCTTCGGCCTCCGCGGCCTTGCCGGGCTTGCGGCTCTCCACCTCGACGAGGTCGACGGGACCGAGGCTGAGCCCCCGGCCCGCGTTGGTGGCGCGCTCCACATAGGTCTTCACCAGATCCGTCTCCGGAGACTTGGCCAGCCGGCCGATGGCGACGATGACGATCCTCACGCCCTACGGATAGGGCGCGCGCCGCCACCTTCCAAGCTCGGCCGCGTTTAGTCGGCGGGACGACTCTTGGAGCTGCTCAGATGAAGACCCTTCTCGCCGCTGCCGCCACCCTGACCCTCGCCGGCGCGGCCGTCGCTCAGCCCTACAACGCGCCCCCGCCGGGCAGCTACCAGCGCCAGTGCACGGACATCCGCATGGAGGGGCAGTTCCTCCACGCCCGCTGTCGCGGCGCAGTGTCCTCAATCAATGTGCTGAGCTGCTCCACCGACATCGGTATCGGGCCGGACGGCGGCCTCGTCTGCGGCGGGCCGGGCTCGGCGGCTGCCCCACGCGGGCCGGCCTACAGTCCCGCGCCCGAGTACGGCCGCGCCCCGGCCTACGGGCAGGACCCGCGCTATCGCGACGGCCAGCGCTACGGCCAGCGCGGAGGCTACGGCCGCGACGCGGTGACGATCTTCTCCGGCCGCAACTCGCGGGGGCCATCCCTGCAGGTCGAGGGCGAGGTCCCGAACCTCGACCAGCTCGGCCTAAATGACCGGGTGCGCTCCATCCGCCTCGGCCGTCGCTCGGGCCCGTGGGAAATCTGCGAGCACGCCAACTTCCGCGGCCCCTGCCGGACCGTGACGGCGAGCATCTCCGACACCCGCCGCCTTGGGCTGGAGGGGATCTCCTCGCTGCGCCCGATCTACTGAACCGGCCTACTAAAGCAGCACGCGCTCAGCGATCTGCACCGCGTTGAGCGCGGCGCCCTTCAGGAGCTGGTCGCCCGCCAGCAGCATCGCGACCGAGCGGCAGGACGGGTCGCCCAGGTCGCGCCGGATGCGGCCGACCAGGACGTCGCCCTGGTGCTGCGCCTCCACGGGCATCGGGAAGTGGTTCGCCGCCCGGTCATCGACGAGGCGCACGCCGGCCGCCTCCGCCAGCGCCTCGCGCACGGCGGCGGGCGGCACGGGCGCGTCCAGCTCGGCGCTCACCGCCAGGGTGTGGGCGCGCAGCACCGGCACCCGCACGCAGGTGATGCCGATGGGCAGCAGGCCCGAGCCCAGGATCCGCCGGGTCTCGGCCATCACCTTCTGCTCCTCGCCGTTGTAGCCGGAGGCGAGGTCCACCGCGTCGTTGTGGCTGAAGACGTTGAAGGCGTAGGGATGCGGCAGGACCTTGGGCGTGAACGGCTTGCCGGCCAGGTAGGCCTCGGTGGAGGCCACCAGCTCGTCCATCGCCGGCTGTCCGGCCCCGGAGGCCGCCTGGTAGGTCGCCACCTGCAGCCGCCGCAGCCCGAACTTCCGCTGCAGCGGCGCGGCTGCCACGCAGAGGATGATGGCGGTGCAGTTCGGGTTGGCGATGATCCCGCGGTGATGCGAGAGCGTCTCGGCGTTCACCTCCGGCACCACCAGCGGACAGTCGAGGTCCATCCGGAAGGCCGACGAGTTGTCCACCACCAGGGCGCCGGCGGCCCGGGCGAGCGGAGCATACCGACGCGACGTCTCCGCGTCCGCCGCGAACAGCGCCAGCTCCACGCCGGCGAAGCTGTCCTCGCCCAAGGCTTCCACCGTCACCGCTTCGCCGCGAAAGGCGAGTGTCCTGCCGGCCGATCGTTCGGAAGCTAGCAGCCGCAGCTTCGAGACCGGCAGGTCGCGTGTCTGCAGGACGCGGATCAGCTCGCCGCCGACCGCGCCGGTGGCGCCGACGATGGCCACGGACAGGCTTCGCTGGCCGGGTCGGGCCGCGCGGTTGGGGGCTTCGAGAACAGGCATCTTCAAGACCTCTCTGGGTGAGGCCCGATGCGTGGAGGTGTCCGGATATCAAAGAGCCCCGCGCATCAGGCGGGGCTTCTTCGGGTTTGTGCGGCTCTAGACCGCGCACGCCCCCGCGACGCCCCGCACGTGGCGGGTCGTTTTGCGGGTAATGGTCATGGTGCGCGCGAACGGCATCGGTCCGCGTCTAGCGGCTCCGACCTTCGCTGTAAACGTCAGGCTTAGACGGCGGCGCGGTTCGCCGGGGGCTCGACCGACCAGATCTTCTCGATGTTGTAGAACGCGCGGACCTCGGGACGGAACAGGTGGACGATGACGTCCCCGGTGTCGATCAGCACCCAGTCGCAACTGGGCAGGCCCTCGATGCGGGCCTTGCCGTAGCCTTCCTCCTTCAGGGCGCGCAGCAGGTGGTCGGCCATGGCGCCCACGTGCCGGTGCGAGCGACCGGAGGCGATCACGAGTCCGTCGGCCACGGCGCTCTTGCCCTTGAGGTCGATGAAAACGACGTCCTGCGCCTTGTCGTCATCCAGGCGGGCCAGGATCAGATCTTCCAGAGCGGCGATACGGCCCTGGGCATCTTGGGAAGGCGCGCCCTTGGCGGCCTTCTGCGCACGTGGCGCGGTCTCACGGTTCAGCGGGATAGCTCCTTCGGTTTCCTCGCCTTTTGGACGCTAACACGAGATTTGGGTCCGGTCAGCGCCCGAATATCAAGACTTGGAGCGCCGTCTGCGTTCCCGCCACCCCTCAGGGACGAGAGGAGAGGAAATATTTTCAACGTGTTCGGGCGCGCTTGCGCCGCGCCCTCAGCGCGGTGGAGGACTGGAAGTTGAACCGCCCGCGCAGGTAGGCCCAGGCGGGCGGCCTGGCCTTGGGCAGGCCGGTGGCCTCGATGGCGCTCTTGCGGAAGCGGCGGAAGCGCAGGGCGGCCGGCGAGAACCGGCTCTTCAGCGAGATCCACGGGCGCGACACCACCGCCACCGGGATCTCCCGCATGATCTGGGTCCAGCCGCGCCAGCGGTGGAAGGTCGCCAGGCTGTCGGCGCCCATGATCCAGACGAACCGCACCTTCGGAAACCGCGCCTTCAGCGCCCGCACGGTGTCGATCGTGTACTGCGCTCCCAGCCGGGTCTCCGCATCGGAGACAATCATGCCCGGCCCGCGCGCAAAGCGGCGCGCGCCTTCCATCCGCTCGGCGAGGTCGGCCGTCTCGCTCGCCGGCTTGAGCGGGTTCTGCGGCGAGACCAGCCAGATCACCTTGTCCAGCTTCAGCCGCCGCCGGGCGGTTTCGGCCACGTGGGCGTGACCCTCGTGCGCGGGGTTGAACGAGCCGCCGAACAGCCCGACCCGCATGCCGGGCTCCAGATGGAATCCGAGCCTCAGGGCGCCGGGGCGGCCCCCCTCAGGGCCGCGTCTGGCCGGTCCCGCGAACCACATACTTGAAGGTCGTGAGCTGCTCCGCGCCGACGGGGCCGCGGGCGTGCAGCCGGTCCGTGGCGATGCCGATCTCCGCGCCGAAGCCGAACTCGCCGCCGTCGGCGTACTGGGTCGAGGCGTTGATCAGCACGATCGCCGAGTCCACGAGGACGGCGAACCGCTCGGCCGCCTGGGCGTCCTCGGCGACGATGGCGTCGGTGTGCGCCGAGCCGTAGCGGGCGATATGCTCGGCGGCGCCGTCGACGCCGTCGACCACCGCCACGCTCATGATCGGCGCCAGGTACTCGGTCGACCAGTCGGCTTCGGTGGCTTCAGCCATCGGGAAGATCGCTCGGGCCGCGCCGTCGCCGCGCAGCTCGCAGCCGGCGACTGCGAGCGCCTTCGCCACCGGCGGCAGCAGCGCCTCGGCTGCCGCGCGGTCCACCAGCAGCGTCTCCGCCGCCCCGCAGACCGACACCCGGCGCATCTTTGCGTTGACCGCCACCGCCACGGCCTTCGCGACGTCGGCGCTCTCGTGCAGGAAGACGTGGTTGATCCCCTCCAGGTGGCCGAGGACGGCGACGCGCGCCTCCTGCTGCACGCGCGCCACCAGGCTCTTGCCGCCGCGCGGGATGATCAGGTCGATGGCGCCGTCGAGGCCGCCGAGCATCATGCCCACGGCAGCCCGGTCCGACGTGCGCACAACCTGCACGCACGCCTCGGGAAGGCCCGCGGCCTTCAACCCCTTCGCCACTGCCGCGTGGATCGCCAGGTTGGTCGCCAGGCACTCCGAGCCGCCGCGCAGGATCGCCGCATTGCCCGCCCGCACGCACAGCGCCGCGGCGTCGGCGGTCACGTTCGGCCGGCTCTCGTAGATGATGCCGATCACCCCGATCGGGGTGCGCACGCGGGCGATGTCCAGCCCGTTCGGCCGCGTCCAGCGCTCGGTCTCCGCCCCCACCGGATCGGGAATGGCCGCCACCGTCTCCAGCGCCTGGGCCACCCCCTCCAGCCTGCCCTCGTCCAGCAGCAGCCGGTCGACCATGTGGCTCGCCAAGCCCGAGGCCGCCGCAATGTCCTTGGCGTTAGCCGCCAGGATCGCCGCCGCCTCCTCGCGCACCGCCGCCGCCATCGCCGCGATCGCTGCTGTCCGCTGCTCCGGCGACGCCAGGCGCAGCGCCGCCGCGCCCTCGCGGGCCGCACGGCCCATGGCGGCCATCTCCGCCTGCAGTGTCACGCCCGCGTCGTCCATGACCCCATATGCTCAGCTTGAGCCCAAGGCGGCAACGGCGAGGTCGTCGGCGTGCACCACGGGGCCCGAGGTGTAGCCCAGAACCCCTTCGATGGCCTCGCTCTTCAGGCCGCAGATGCGCACCGCGTCCGCCGCCTCGTAGCGCGACAGTCCGCGCGCGATCTCGGCGCCGGCCTCGTCGCGGATCACCACCGCGTCGCCCTTGTCGAAGCGCCCCTCGACCCGGCGCACGCCGGCCGCCAGCAGGCTCTTGCCGCGCAGTACCGCCGCCGCCGCGCCCTCGTCCACCACCAGCACGCCGGCCGGCGACAGCGAGCCGCCGATCCAGGCCTTGTAGGCGGCCTTGGGCGTGGTCGAGGCCTCGACCACGGTCGCCTTCTCGCCGTGCTCCACCGCCCACAGGGGCGAGGGCCGATGTCCCATGGTGATCACCGTCACGCAGCCGGCGGCAGACGCGATCCGCGCCGCCTGCAGCTTGGTCGCCATGCCGCCGGTGCCCACGCCGGCCTGGGCGTTCGCTCCCCCCGCCATGGCCTCGATCTCCGGCGTCAGGCGCGCGATGCGCCCCACGTGCTCGGCGTTCGGGTCGCGCCGGGGGTCGGCAGTGTAGAGCCCGTCCACGTCGGACAGCAGCACCAGCACGTCGGCGCCGACCATCTGCGCGACGCGCGCCGACAGCCGGTCGTTGTCGCCGACGCGGATCTCCTCGGTGACGACGGTGTCGTTCTCGTTGACCACCGGGATCACGCCCAGCGCGAGCAGGGTCTCCATGGTCGCGCGCGCGTTCAGCCAGCGGCGGCGGACCTCGGTGTCGTCGCGGGTCAGCAGGATCTGGGCGCACGTCATGGCGTGCGGCTCCAGCGCCTCCTCCCAGGCCCGCATCAGGGCCGACTGCCCGGCCGCCGCGGCCGCCTGCTTCTCCGGCAGGGTCAGGGGGCGCTTGGGCAGGGCGAGGCGCCGGCGCCCCAGGGCCACCGCGCCGGACGAGACGATCACCACCTGCTGCCCGCGCG
Source organism: Phenylobacterium sp. (assembly GCF_036563285.1). Lineage (GTDB taxonomy): Bacteria > Pseudomonadota > Alphaproteobacteria > Caulobacterales > Caulobacteraceae > Phenylobacterium. Next base: position 338,517 of record NZ_DATCMR010000011.1, on the reverse strand, counting down.
CCACCAGCCGCTTCAGGTCGCCGGCGAAGGCCGCCAGCCAGTGGCGGTCGGCGCCGTCCTGGCCGGCCACCAGGGCCGACCCCACCTTCACCACGATCCGCTTCGCCCCCGCCAGGTCCATCAGGGGCTCCAGCCCTCGTCGGTCCGAGGCTCGGCCTCTTCCTCGGCCGCCTCGCCCCGGCGCACGCGCACCAGCCGCCAGGCCTGGCGCAGCAGCTCGGTCACGCCTTCGCCGGAGACGCCGGAGCAGATCCGCACCTCTTCGCCGGAGGCCTCCGCCAGCTCGGCCCGCTTGGCCTCCCGGGTCTCCTCGTCGAGCGCGTCGACCTTGTTCAGCGCCAGCAGCTCCGGCTTGTCGGCCAGCTCCTCGCCATAGGCCTCCAGCTCCGTCCGGACCGTCCGCCAGGCGCCCGCCACGTCCTCCTGGGTCCCGTCCACCAGGTGCACCAGCACCGCGGTGCGCTCCACGTGGCCCAGGAACCGCGTGCCAATCCCCGCGCCCTCGCTGGCGCCCTCGATCAGGCCGGGGATGTCGGCCAGCACGAACCGCTCGCCCTCCGACAGGTCCACCACGCCCAGGTTGGGCGTCAGCGTCGTGAAGGGATAGTCGGCGATCTTCGGCTTGGCCGCGCTCGACGCCGCCAGGAAGGTCGACTTGCCGGCGTTGGGCAGCCCCACCAGGCCCACATCCGCAATGAGTTTCAGGCGCAGCCAGATCCAGCGCTCCTCGCCCTCCTGGCCGGGGTTGGCGTGCATCGGCGCCTGGTTCACCGGGCCCTTGAAGTAGGCGTTGCCGAACCCGCCGTTGCCGCCCTTCAGGAGCCGCACCCGCATGCCGGCCTTGTCGAGGTCGTGGAGCAGGGTCTCCTTGTCCTCGTCCAGCACCTGCGTGCCCACCGGCACCCGCAGCACCGCGTCGGCGCCGTTCGCGCCATGCCGGTTGCGGCCCATGCCGTGGCCGCCGGTCTCGGCCTTGAAGTGCTGGGAATAGCGGTAGTCGATCAGGGTGTTCAGGCCCTCGACCGCCTCGATCCAGACGTCGCCGCCCTTGCCGCCGTCGCCGCCGTCCGGGCCGCCGTACTCGATGTACTTCTCGCGCCGGAACGACACGGCCCCGCCCCCGCCGTTGCCGGAGCGGCAGTAGATCTTCACCTGGTCGAGGAACTTCATGCCGCTCTCTTACGCGCCAGGGCGACTTCCGCCAGCAGCACCACGCCCGCCGCCAGCACCGACTTCACCAGCGCCCCCATCAGGAACGGCGACACCCCGTCCTTCCACGCGGCCGCAGCGCCGACCTGTCCGGCCAGCCAGGCCCAGCCGAACGCCAGCACGATCAGGTGGCAGACCAGGAACACCGCCGTGAGCCGCACCGCCGGCAGCCGCTCGGCCAGCCCGCCGGCCAGCGGCCCGGCCACAAGCATGCCGATCAGGTAGCCGCCGGTCGGCCCGGCGAACGCCTCCAGGCCGGAGGCGCCGCCCGCCAGCACCGGCAAGCCCAGCGCCGCCTGCGCCAGCCACACCAGCACCACCTCGAAGGTCATCCGCATCCCGGCCAGCCCGGCGATGGCGAACAGCGCCAGCGTCTGCAGCGTCATCGGCACCGGGAACATCGGGACCTCGGCCCAGGACCCCGCCGCCATGACCCAGCTCAACGCCAGGACGGCGAGCGCGCGCAGCACCAGGGGCCGGCCGGCCAGCAGGCGCGGGATGGGAGCGCGGGCGATGGGGAGCACGTCGGTCATGTCAGCAGGGGCGATAGCACTTACCTCCCCCATCGCGGAAGCGAAGGGGGAGGCAGGGGCCTCAAGCCAGCCACACCATCCGGCGCGCCGGCACGTCCATGCCGCGGGCGAGGCAGGGCCTGAGCTCCACGTCGCCCGTGTAGAGGAAGCCCGCCTTGCACAGCACCTGGCCGGACGCAGCGTTGTCGGTGAAGTGGGCGGCCTCGACCACGTTCTTGCGCCAGTCGCGCCTGGTCCACTTCAGGACCCCGCGCACCGCCTCGGTCATGTAGCCGCGGTTCCAGTACGGCCGCCCGATCCAGAACCCGAGCTCGGGCCGCGCCGCATCGGTCCCGGCCTTGAAGCCGATCATCCCGACGAGCCCGAAGTTGCGGTGCTCGATCGCGAACTCCGGCTCCCGGTCCCAGTCGCGGGCGTGCACGCTCTCGAGGAAGGCCTCGGCGTGCTCCATCCGGTACGGGTGGGGCATCCGGCCGAGCATGCCGGCCACGTTGAAGTCGCCGGCCAGCCGGTAGATCGCCTCCGCGTCGGTCCGCACCGGCCCGCGCAGCACCAGCCGCTCCGTACTGATGACGGGGGTCACTTCGATTGCGCACATCTCTTCACCCTCCCGGGCCCTCTTTGCCGTGGGGCCCAAAACGAAAGCGGGGAGCCCGGCTGACCGGACTCCCCGCTTAGGTTCGTCTTCCGGTCCGCCTGTTGAAGGAACTGGCGGACCCGAAACTGGAGGGTGCGCCTTACTCGGCTGCCATCACCTCGGCCGGGACCACCGTCACGTAGGTTCGGTCGTCGCGCTTGGTGATGAATTTCACCGCGCCGGTGGCCTTGGCGAAAAGGGTGTGGTCCTTGCCAATGCCTACGTTGGCGCCCGGCCAGAACTTGGTGCCGCGCTGACGCACGAGGATGTTGCCGGCGAGCACCTGCTCACCGCCGAACTTCTTCACGCCGAGACGCTGACCGGCGGAGTCGCGACCGTTGCGCGAGGAGCCGCCTGATTTCTTGTGAGCCATACTGCTCTCCTACTCTCTAAAGGGGCTGCAGGGCTTACTCGCCCGCGCCCTCGTCCTTCTTGGTCTTCTTGGCGGCAGGCTTCTTGGCCGGAGCGGCCTCGTCGCCGGCGGCTTCGGCCTTGGGGGCCTTGGCCTTCTTCGCCGGAGCAGCTTCGCCCGCGTCGGCCTCGGCGGCCGGCGCAGCGGCGGCCTTCTTGGCCGGCTTCGCCTTGGCTTCGGTCTCCACCGGAGCGTTCACCTCGGCCGACGCCATGGCTTCCACCACGGCCGGATCGGCGAGCACTTCTTCAGCCTTCGCGGCCTTCGGAGCCGCGGCCTTCTTCGGCGCGGCGGCCTTGGCGGCCGGAGCCGGCGCCGCGGCGGCGGCTTCCGCCGCGGCCGGGGCCGTGTAGGTCAGGCCACGCGAGCGGGCGTTCAGCTCGGCCTTGGTGGTCAGGCTGACTTCGCCGTCCCACTTGGCGGCTTCCTTGCCGCCCTCGCCGGCGATGGCGGTGACGCGCAGGACGCTTTCGAACTGGCGGTGGCCGCGGGTGCGGCGATAGCCCTGGCGGCGGATCTTCTTGAAGATCTTCACCTTCTCGCCCTTGCGGGTCTCGATCAGGGTGGCCGACACGCTGGCGCCGGCCACGGTCGGGCCGCCCAGGGTCACGGCGTCGCCGTCGCCCAGCATCAGGACCTCGCCGAAGGCCACCTTGTCGCCCGGCTGGCCGTCGAGCTTCTCGACCACCAGCAGGTCGCCGGCCTGGACCCGGTACTGCTTGCCGCCGGTCTTGATCACCGCGTACATCTTCGCGCGCCTTCGAAAACTAGAGTGTGTGCAAAACGGAATGCGCCCGCGAGAGGCCCGCGGGCGAGAGGGCTGGCGTTATACAGCCGAGAGGCGGAGAGTCAACGCCGAGGGGGGGCGAACCAACTGCCCTACAAATAGGCGAGTCAGCATGCTTGCGTCAGACGTTTCCAAGCTTACACCGTCATCGAGCCAAGCTCGATGGACTGTGGTGCCGCGGGGGACTCGCGGTTGCGCAAAGATTTCGCGGAACGGGTGACGCTTGTGGCCAGATCTCCCTATCGAATTCAACGTGCTAGGGACGCCTGTAAGCTTCCAAAGCGATAACCCTAAATCCAAAGCGGAGTGGAAGGCGAAAGTCCTCGAGGCTGCATTGGCGGCAATTCAGCCAGGTAGCTGGTGCTTTATGGAAGAACGTTTAGCGGTGACGCTCTACTATTTCCCCCAGGACGCTATGCCGGGCGACGTCGATAACATCGTGAAGCTCACCGTCGATGCTTTGATTCCAAACGTTTACACTGATGACTGCTTGATTGACAGAGTCCTAGTGCAACGCTTCGACCCTGCATCGCCTTTCAGTTTCAGAGACCCAAGCCGGAAGCTCGTTGAAGCCATGGCCACCGATGCACCGGTGCTTCATGTTCGCATCTACGAAGCGCCGCTCGAGGATCTAGTTCAATGATCAGCGCTGAAGAATCTGAAAGGGCCGCGCTTGATCAATATGAGCCGCGCTGGGAAGCGGAGGGCTACCGCGTAATTCGCCACCCAGGTGCGGATGTGATTCCCGAGTTCCTAGGTCGGTTTCAACCTGACGCGATAGCTGTGGGACGAGAGCCAAAACTTCTCATCGAGGTGATCCGGAAGGGAGCGCCACACGCCGAAGAGAAGGTCCGCCGGCTTAAGGCGCTGATTGGCGATCGAACGGATTGGCAACTAGAGGTATTGTATTCTGGAGAGGAAGAGCGCGGTGTTGCGCCCGCCGACGCTGACGACATCAGCCGTTTGCTCGTTACCGTGCGGCACTTGGCAGTCAACGAGCCGCGGGCGGCTCTCTTAATGGCCTGGGCCGGGTTAGAAGCTCTCGCCCGCCGCCTTGAGCCGCAGCGCGCGGTTCGCCCCCAAACACCCGGACGAGTGGTCGAGTTGCTGGCAGGCGCGGGCTATATTGCCCCGTCAGAAGCTCATTTATTGCGCGCTGCCGCCGACGTCCGAAATAAGCTAATCCACGGTGATCTTTCGGTTCATCCGACCCCCGCTGACATAGAAGAGGTCGAAAAAATTGCTGGCGCTCTTCTCACGCAAATTAAGGGCCGCTAGCTCACTTCTAGACGCCCGCCGGATGAGGAAGTCTCAGAAGTGTACGCTTTCGGGCTGCTGCTGAGGCAATCCTGAAATGGCTACCAAGAGCCCGGTGGCAATCCATCAGCGCGCGCGCCGGTTACGCAGCCGTGCGCTCCTCGACGCTCGCGCGCTATCAGACCTAGGCATGGCCGAGGCGTTTGCCAAAAAGTGCGGTCGAGCTCTGGAGCGACGATCTTCCGCCCACCGTGGTGACCAGTCTCTACCAGTCCGCGGTTGTGTCTTACGCTAGGCCGTTCGTACATTCCCGTGCCGCTTCCCAGCCAACTTATCCTACGAGGGAGCTTAGACGGTCGCCGGGGTTCGACCTGCAGCTTCATGATCACCTGCTGGCGCTTCGACATCGGTTCTTTGCGCATTCAGATCGCGAAGCTTATCAGCCGCAATTCGGAATCCAGTCGGCGGCATTCGAAACCGAAACTGACGAGAGAGCTACCGCAGTGGTGGGGGTGATGGCGTGTGCGTTTGGTTGGGATGGTGTCGAGGACCAAAGCTACGTTTCGCGCCTGCTCGCCCACATCAAGGCCGCCGTTACCGCGATACAGGCGGGACTAGATCAACGATTGCGCGAAATATTGCTTCTCCTCGGGCAAGATTCGAATGCTTGGCTGGCGGCGTCGAGACGAGGTTGGCCACGACTGAGGTTGCAGGTGATGGAGGCGGTGGGGCGGAATTGCCGATTCGAGCGGTGCTGGACTCAGCCTTTCGCGCTCCTGACTTGGAAATCGCTGGTCCGCAATACCGCTATCACATGATCACACGTACCGTTGCAGCACCCCGTGTGCTGGTAAAATTTCCGTCAGGTACTGCGGCCTTCACCACAGGTTTTCATGACGCTAAAACAGGTAAAACGACTTTTGAATACTCTAACGCTTCGGTCGTTCCCCGCAATGGATAGCTGCTCGACGTGGCGGTCAGGAGATGTGCCTGAGGTCTGCCAAGCCAATTATGAAGTTCGGCTCCGAACCCACCCAAGCATTGATCTCACGGCAGGCGCGCATCACCGTGAGATGAATCGCCGAATGCGTCCCAAGGAGAGGCTTTACCGGCCCGCCCTCCCCCGCGCCCCTTCAAGCAGCCGCCGTCTCTTCCGCTCCGCCAGCAGGAGGTCGACGCCGTAGCGTTTCGGCATGAGGCGGAAGTCGAGCTTGCCGTCGATCCGGAAGCGGGTCGGCGGGACGGACCAGTCGAAGAGGTCGGGCAGCAGGACCTCGCCGCGGCTGTCCAGCGCGCGCTCGCGGGCGACGGCGAGGTCCCACTGGAAGTCCTCGTCCAATTCGAGCAGGCGCCGCAGGGTCCACATGGCGGGCATGTGGTCTTCCTGCATGATCCGGCGCAGCGGCTCGCCGGCGCTAAGCCGGGCGCAGACCTCGGCCTTCAGGGCTTCGTGGTCGTAGGGGCTTTTCTCGAAATAGCGCCCGCTGCGCGCGGCGTTGACGGCGGCGCGGACCGCGCGGCTGAACTCCGGGACTTCGCGGCGCCAGCGCTTCAGCGTGAAGCGGCCCGGCAGGGCAGGGTCGCGCCAGAGGTCGCGCAGGAGCTCGCCGCCGTAGATGCGGAAGACGATGTGGGCGGCGAGCTTCGGGTCGAAGGGGCGGGGCGGTCGGGCGCGGGGCATGGGACCAGCGTCTCACGCAGGCCGAAGAACCGACGAAGAAAAGGTGGGTCGAATTGGGCGCGACGGCCGCGCCCCCGCCCGCTCCCCTCTTTTGACACAACCTTTTCCGTCCGCGGCGCGTTGAAGCTGCGCCGTGATGCTTCCGATGCGGCCCCTGTCCCGCTGAACGAAGAAGGAAAATGGCCATGAGACATCCCATGCTGGCGCTGCTGGCCGCCACCGCCCTTACCCTGGCCGCGCCTGCGGTCGCCTCTGCCCAGTCCATCGGCGAGCGCCAGGTCAGCCTCGACCAGCGCATCGACGCCGGCATCCGCTCCGGCCAGCTGACGTCCACCGAGGCGGCGCAACTGCGCGCCGAGTTCAACGACCTCCTCCGCCTGGAGTCGCGCTACCGCCGTGACGGCCTCTCCGCCGCCGAGCGGGACGACCTCGACCGCCGCTTCGACATGCTGTCCCAGCGCATCCGGGTGGAGCGCCGCGACGGCCAGGATCGCGGCGACCGCTACGACCGCGACCGCGGCGACGGCGAGCGCGTGGGCGGCAACATCAACCAGCGGGAACGCGACATCGAAGCCCGCATCGAGGCCGGTGTCCGCAATCGCACCCTGACCCGGTACGAGGCCGCCGAGCTGCGGAACGAGTTGGACGCCCTGGAGCGCATCGAGGCCGACTACCGCGCCAGCGGCCGGGGCCTGAGCCCCGTCGAGCGCGAGTACCTGGACCGGCGGCTCGACCTGCTCGAGCGCCGACTGCGGGTGGAGCGGCAGGACGACGACCGCCGCTGGAGCCGGCTCGACGCCCGCCAAGCGGCCTTCGACCAGCAGCTGGACCAGGCGGTCCGCGACCGCCGGCTGAGCCCGAGCGCAGCGGCCAACCTGCGCGCCGAGTTCCGCGCCACGGCCCGGCTGGAGCGGCAGTACCGCGCCAACGGGATCACGCCGGCCGAGCGTGCTGAGCTCAACCGCCGCCTCGACCGGATGGAGGCGAACCTGCGGGCCACGACCGCGCCGACGCCCAACCTGTTCGACCTGCTGTTCGGGATCGTCGGCGGCCAGCAGCCGCGCTAGCGGCAGCGACGGCGGGCGGGAGGTCTCTTCGCGCCCGCCGCCTGCCGTTCGGCCCAGGTTCGCTCCCGAACCTGTTCAGCCATTGATCTCATGGCAGCCAGTCTGCCTGCCGGCCTGAGCAACTCAAGGATCGCGCGCATGCGCGACCGCGCCGCGGCGGGCCTGCGGCCCGTCCTTGACTTGCTCGGGCCGGCAGGCTCGCATCCACCGTGAGATGAATGCCGGAATGCGCCCTGAAGGGCGCTTGGCGGGAGGGGCCGTGTTCGTCACGGAGGAGGATCGCGCCCGCGCCGACTGGCCGCTAATGCGCGACGGCGGCGTGGCGCTCTACTGGCGGCCGGCGATCTTCGACGCCGCCAAGGCCGAGCTCGCGGCCCTGGGCTACAAGCTGGTGGAGGTCTCCTGCCGCTCGATGTCTAAGCTGTGCGAGGACTTCAGCGCCGGGGTCGGCTGGCGGGACGTCTTCGGCGCCTGGGCCTCATGGGAGGGCAATCTCAATCAGCTCGACGACCTGCTCTACAGCTGGCCCGACGACTGGCCCGGGGACCGGGCGATCTGCCTCTCGGCCTTCCACACGATCGTCGAACTGGAGCCGGATTGGTCGCGTGGCTTCGTGGGCGCGCTCGCCCGCGGCTCGTGGTCCCAGGCGATCCAGGGGCAACGGCTGATCACCCTCATCCACACCGACGACGCGGACTTTGCGTGGGACGGGCTCGGCGGCGTGAGCACCTCGTGGAACTGGCGGGAATGGTTCACCGCCAATCGTTTGCCCGGCTCGGAGCCCAAGGGCGCCGGATAGGCTGGGGCGCCGGCCTACAGGACGTCCCCCGCCTCTTCGCGCCGAACCTCCCGCGGGTCCTTGTCGTCGCGCAGGCCCAGGAACGTCGCCTGCCGCAGCTTGCCCGAGCCCGTCCACTCGGCGAACTCGACGTTCGCCACCAGCTCGGGCCGGGCCCAGCGGGTCTCGGCGGTGCGGGCGGGCTTGTCGCCGGCGGTGAAGGGGGAGCGGTCGGCCTCCACGGCCTCCAGCCGCTGCACCAGGCCCGGGTGGCCGGCGAAGCCCGCCTTCACCGTGCCGACGTAGCGGAAGTCGTCGCCGTCGTAGACGCCGACCATCAGGGCCTTGAAGGCGCGGCCCTTCTCCTGCCGCCAGCCGCCGATCACCACCTCCTGGCCTGGGCGGCACTTGGCCTTCACCCAGGCGTCGGTGCGGCCGGGCTGGTAGCGGGCGTCGCGGCGTTTCGAGACGATGCCCTCCAGCCCGAGCCGGCAGGCGGCGGCCAGCAGCGCGGGCCCGTTCTGCGGCAGGGCCTCGACCAGCCGGATCCTGGGCCCCGGCGCGGCCTCCAGCAGGCGGGCCAGGGCCGCCTTGCGGTCCTTGAGCGCGAAGGTGCGCAGGTCGTCCTGGCCGCGCCACAGAAGGTCGAAGGCGAAGTAGACCAGCCCCGCGGTCTGGCCGCGGCCGATGGCGGCGCGCAGGCCGGAGAAGGTGGGCTTGCCATTGGCGTCCAGGAAGCACAGCTCGCCGTCGAGGATGCAGTCCGGCAGCTCCGCGGCGTCCTCGGCGAGCTCGGGCAGCTTCGTCGTCCAGTCGTGGCCGCGGCGGGTGAACACCGTGGCCCGCCCGCGCGCCACCCGCACCTGGATGCGGTAGCCGTCGAGCTTCAGCTCGTGCAGCCAGGCCGCGCCGGCCGGCGGCTCGGCGACCAGCTTCGGGTGCTGGAACTCCACGAAGCCGGGCACGGGCTGGGCCACATACTGGCGCTTCGAAGGCGGCAGGCGAGGGGCGGGCATCGAGCCCTGGAGTCGGCTGGCGGGCCGGCGGTTCCGGAACGGCCGCAAGTCCGCGTCTCCAGGTAGAAAACCCGGGTCCGCTACACGCGGAAGGCATCATTTCGGCCCCGTCCGGAACCGGCCGCCGCGGCCTGGACTCACCAATCCGACCGCTCAAAAGGAGGCCGTCTTGGACATCCACCGGGAGCACGAGCAGAAGCTCGCCGCCGCCCTGCGCAACCTCGTCGAGCAGATCGACATCAACGACTACCGCGACAGCATGGGCCACGACGCCAAGAAGAACCGCGCCTTCCGGCAGGCCCAGGCCATCGTGGAGGAGTTCTGCCTTACCCACGAGGACCTGTGCGCGGCCATGCACGAGCACGGCTACGACGTCGACCGCCTGACCCGCCACTTCGCCGCGGCGCACTGACCGCGCGCGCCGAAATCGCGATGAGCGATTTCGGCTGACTGTTGGTGATGGGCTTCGCGGCCGGACCGTTTTGAAATCAGAAGATTTCGAAAAGTCCTGCGGCGCCCATGCCGCCGCCGACGCACATGGTGACGACGCCGTACTTCGCGCCGCGGCGCTTGCCCTCGTAGAGCAGGTGGGCGGTGCAGCGGGCGCCGGTCATCCCGTAGGGGTGGCCGATGGAGATCGAGCCGCCGGAGACGTTCAGCTTCTCGTTGGGGATGCCGAGCTTGTCGCGGCAGTAGAGCACCTGGCTCGCGAAGGCCTCGTTGAGCTCCCAGATGTCGATGTCGTCGATGGTCAGGCCGTTGCGCTCGAGCAGCTTCGGGATCGCGAAGACCGGGCCGATGCCCATCTCCTCCGGCCCGCAGCCGGCGACCGCCATGCCGCGGTAGGCGCCGAGCGCTTCGAGGCCGCGCTTCTCGGCTTCCTTGCGCTCCATGAGCAGGACCGCGGCGGCGCCGTCGGAGAGCTGGCTGGCGTTGCCGGCGGTGATGAACTTGCCCTCGGGGACGTAGCGGCCGCCCTTGAAGACCGGGTTCAGCTTCTTGAGGTCTTCCAGGGTGGTCTGCGGCCGGTTGCCCTCGTCGGCGGAGATGGTGATCTCCTTGTCGGCCGTCTCGCCCGTCTCCTTGTTGACCAGAACCTTCATGACCGTGGTGACGGAGACGATCTCGTTGTTGAACCGGCCTTCCGACTGCGCCTGGGCGGTGCGCTGCTGGGACTGCAGGGCGTACTCGTCCTGCGCCTCGCGGGAGACGCCGTAGCGCTCGGCGACGATCTCGGCGGTCTCGATCATCGAGGTGGCGAGCTCGGGCACGTGGTCGCGCAGCCACGGGTCGCCGGCCATGAAGCGGTTCATCTTGTCGTTCTGCACGAGGCTGATGGACTCGATGCCGGCGCCGATGGCGATCGGGGCTCCGTCGTTGATGATGTACTTGGCGGCGGTGGCCACGCCCATCAGGCCCGAGGAGCATTGGCGGTCGATGGTCATGCCCGAGACGGTGTTGGGCAGGCCGGCGCGCAGGGCGGCCTGGCGGGCGATGTTGTTGCCCGTGGTGCCCTGCTGCAGGGCCGAGCCCATGGCCACGTCGTCGATCTCGCCGGGATCGACGCCGGCCTGGTCGACGACGGCCTTGATGGCCTGGGCGCCGAGGGTCGCGCCATAGGTGTTGTTGAACGCGCCGCGGTAGGCCTTGCCGATGGGGGTCCGCTTGGCGGCGACGATGACGGCTTCACGCATGAGGGTGGATTCCTTGAAACTCAGGCTTGCTTGAAATCGGAGAACTTCTGGCCGTCGGCGGCCAGCTTCTCGAGGAGGGCCGGCGGCTTGAAGTCGTCGCCGTGCTGGCCCTGGAACTCCTGCATCTTGGCCAGCACGTTCTGCACGCCGACCTGGTCGCCGTAGTACATCGGGCCGCCGCGGTAGACGGGCCAGCCGTAGCCGTTGACCCAGACCACGTCGATGTCGCTGGAGCGGATGGCCTTGCCTTCCTCGAGGATCTTCGCGCCCTCGTTGATCATCGGATAGATGCAGCGCTCCAGGATCTCCTGGTCGTCGATCTTGCGCGGGTTACGGCCCGACTTAGTGATGAAGTCGTTGATGATCTGCTCGGTGACGGGGCTCGGCTTGGCGGTGCGGTTCTCGTCGTAGTCGTAGTAGCCCGCGCCGGTCTTCTGGCCGCGGCGGTCCATCTCGCAGAGCACGTCGCGGATGGTCTCGCCCTTGGAGTTCTCCTTCACCCAGCCGATGTCGAGGCCAGCCAGGTCGCTCATGGCGAAGGGACCCATCGGGAAGCCGAAGTCGTAGAGCACGCGGTCGATGTCCCAGGGCATGGCGCCTTCCATGACCAGCTTCTGGGCCTCGCGCTGGCGCTGGCTGAGCATGCGGTTGCCGATGAAGCCGGGGCAGACGCCGGCCAGGACGGCCACCTTGCCGATCTGCTTGGCGAGCTTCATCGAGGTGGAGATGACGTCCTTGGCGGTCTTCTCGCCGCGGATTACTTCCAGGAGCTTCATGACGTTGGCGGGCGAGAAGAAGTGCAGGCCGATGACGTCCTGCGGCCGGCTGGTGACCGAGGCGATCTCGTCGACGTTCAGGTAGCTGGTGTTGGTGGCCAGGATCGCGCCCGGCTTGCAGATGCGGTCGAGGTTGGTGAAGACGTCCTTCTTGATGTCCATCCGCTCGAAGACCGCCTCGATGACGAGGTCGCAGTCGGCCAGCGCCTCCTGCTCCAGCGCGCCGGTGAGCAGGCCCATGCGCTTCTCGGTCACGGCGGGGTCGGCGCCGCGGGAGCGCTCGTAGTTCTTGCGGATGGTGGCCAAGCCGCGGTCGAGCGCGTCCTGCTTCAGCTCGACGATCGTCACCGGGATGCCGACGTTGGCGAAGTTCATGGCGATGCCGCCGCCCATGGTGCCGGCGCCCAGGATGCCCACCTTGTTGATGGCGCGGCTGGGGGTGTCGTCGGGCACGTCGGGGATCTTCTGGGCCTGGCGCTCGGCGAAGAAGTAGTAGCGCTGGGCGGCCGACTGCGGGCCCATCATGAGCTCGCCGAACAGCCGGCGCTCTTCCTTCAGGCCCTCGTCGAACGAGCTGGCGTTCACCGCGGCCTCGACGGCCTTGATGTTGTTCTCCGGGGCGTTGAAGCCGCGCATCTTGCGCGCATTGGCCTTGCGGAAGTTGGCGAAGATCTCGGGCTTGCCCTTCGCCTCTTCGAGCTTGGCGTTGTTGTCGCGCACCTTCACCAGCGGCTTGCCTTCGGCGACCGCACGATTGGCGAAGTCGAGGGCGCCCTGGCGCAGCTGGCCTTCGGGGACGATCTCGTCGACGAGGCCCATCTCGGCCGCGGCTTTGGCGGGCACGTGCTGGCCGGAGGTGACCATCTCCAGGGCCTTCTCGACGCCGACGATGCGGGGCAGGCGCTGGGTGCCGCCGGCGCCCGGCAGCAGGCCGATGTTGACCTCCGGCAGGCCGACCTTCGCCGAGGGCACGGCGACGCGGTAGTGGGCGCAGAGCGCGACTTCCAGGCCGCCGCCCAGCGCCGTGCCGTGGATCGCGGCGACGACGGGCTTGGGCGCGCCCTCGATGATGTCCTGCACCTCCTGCAGGGACGGGCCCGACATCTGGCCGCCGAACTCGGTGATGTCCGCGCCGGCGATGAAGGTGCGGCCGTCGCAGATCAGGACAATGGCCTTGGCCGGCGAAGCGATCGCCTGCTTGAAGCCTTCCGCCAGCCCCTCGCGGACCTTGGCCGACAGCGCGTTCACCGGAGGCGAGTTGAGCGTGATCACCGCCACGTCGCCATCTTGCGTCAGCGTGGTCACCGGATTGATCTCGGGCATCGAAGCGTCCCCTCGAGTGAAGAATTCAAACGCTTGTTAGCGAGCCGGCCGCAGGCGCGCGAGTCAAATGTGCGACGGCCTGTCGCGCCTGCTATGAAGCCGCTTCACCACGAGGAGGAGGACGGGGATGGCGCTTAATCTGTTTTCGCTGGAGGGGCGCGTGGCGCTGGTCACCGGCGGCTCGCGCGGCATCGGCAAGATGATCGCCAGGGGCTTCGTCGACGTGGGCGCGAAGGTCTACATCTCCTCGCGCAAGGGCGCCGACTGCGACGCCACCGCCGAGGAGCTCGGCCCCAACTGCATCTCCATGCCCCAGGACATCTCAACGGTAGAGGGGGTGAAGTCGCTGGCGGCGCGGATCACCGCCGTCGAGCCGAAGCTGGACATCTTAGTGAACAACGCCGGCGCCGCCTGGGGGGCGGACTTCGACGAGTTCCCGGAGAGCGGCTGGGACAAGGTCATGGACCTGAACCTGAAGTCGCCCTTCTTCCTGACCCAGGCGCTGCACGGGGCGCTCAAGGCCGCAGCCAGCGACGACAAGCCGTCGAAGGTGATCAACATCGCCTCGATCGACGGGATCGCGCTGAACCCGCTGGAGACCTATTCGTACCATGCCTCCAAGTCGGCCCTGATCTACCTGACGCGGCGGCTCGCGGCGCAGCTGGTGAAGGACCGCATCGTGGTCACCGCCATCGCGCCGGGGCCATTCGCCAGCCAGATGAACCGCGCGGCCCGCGACCACGGGGACGAGGTCGCCAAGCGCGTGCCGCTGGGCCGCATCGGCCACGACGAGGACATGGCGGCCGCCGCCATCTACCTGGCCAGCCGGGCCGGGGACTATGTGGTCGGCGCGACGATCCCGGTGGACGGCGGCGTGGCGCTGGCCACGCTCCCGCGGGAGGCGATCAGCGGCTGATGTCACATCCCGTGTCAGGCCTATTTGCACGACTCAGCGCGACATCTATCGAGGCCATCTAAGTCTTTGATTCGCTTTGTCAAAGATCGTCTCTTGAGTGTATCGCATGGTGTGCCGGACGCCCCAGGGCGGCTGTTCACGATTTGTGTCAGCTCGCGCGCCACGCGGTTGGGGGGCACGGATTGCGGCTGACTGCGCTATGAGCGTGGTGACCTGACGCGAACCTGACCGCCCCTTGCCCGACGCGCCTCCCAAGACGACCGCCCGAAGAGCCGGCCTGGTGCTGGCGATCGTGGGCGTGGTCCTGCTGGTGATCGCGGTGGCGCTCTACGCCTCGCGCAAGATCATCGCCCGCGAGGCGCTGACCGGCTGGCTGGAGAGCCGCGGCATCGCTTCGGAGGCGGAGGTGCAGGCCTTCGGGCTGACGGGCTTCACCGGCCGGCTGCGGGTCGGCGACCCGAACAACCCGGACCTTACGGCCGAGCGCGCGGAGGTGACCTACGCCCTGCGCGGCCTGCGTGTGGAGGTCCGCTCGGTCAAGCTGGTCAAGCCGGTCCTGAAGGCGAGCTTCCGGGGCGGCAAGCTCAGCGCCGGCGTCCTCGATCCGCTGATCGATGAGTTCCGGCGCCGGCCGCCGCAGCCGGACGCGAGGAAGCCGCGGATCGAGATCGAGGACGGGCTGCTGCTGCTGGCGACGGACTACGGGGCCTTGCGGGTCTCGGCGGACGCGGTGTTGGAGGACGGGCGGCTCGTGACGCTGTCCGCGGCCTCGGCGCCCACGCGCATCCAGGTCCAGGACGCGGGGATCGATGCGGGCGTGGGGGCGGCGCGACTGCGCGTGGTCAGCCGCTCGAACCGGCTGGACGCCACCCTTGACGCGCCGATCCGCGCCGCCACCACGCCGGCCGCCGCAGTGCGCAACGGGCGGCTGCGCGTGGCGTTCACCGGTCCCTATCCCGACCTGGAGAAGAAGCGGGGCGAAGGTCCCGTCGTGCTGCGGGCCAACCTCACCGGGGAGCAGGTCTCGGTCGGGGGCCAGCGGCTCGGCTCGGCGCAGATCTCGGCGGCTTTCGACGGGCGCACCACGGGCTGGATCGACACCCTGGCCGTCAAGGGCCGGGCGAGCGCCGACCTGCGCGCCTCGTCCGGCGACTTCGGCCCCGCGAGCGCAGAGGGCCTCCGCGTGGCGGCGAGCGCCACCGAGGTGAGCTGGACGCGGCGCGGCGGCGACGCCGTCTCCGCCCGGCTCAAGTTCAACGGAACGGCCGATGCGGTGGCGGCGCAGGACCTGAGGCTGCAGCGGGTGCGCGCCGCCTTCTCGGGCCCGCTGACGGTGGACGGCGACGGCGCGTCCGTCTCTCTCTCCGGGGGCGCCAACGGCCACGGCGGATGGAGCGGCCTGGGCGCCCCCGTCGCCGGCGACTCCCGCGAGATCGTCGCCGTGAAGCGCGGCGTGCGCAGCTTCGCCTTCCAGGCGCCCGGGGTGGCGCTGAGCTACGACCGCGGGCCAATGCGGCTGGCCATCCTGCAGCCGATCTCTCTGCGGCCGGACGCCGGCGGCCTGGTCCGGCTCGCGCCGCGCGACGACGACTATCGGCTGACCATGGCCGGCGGCGGCCTGCCGCAGGTCGACGCCTACGTCACCCGGTTCGCCCTGCAGTCCGGCGGCGCGACGGTGGGCGGGCGAGCGAAGGCGGGGTTGTCGATCGGGCCGGTGGAGCGCGGCGTCTTCGACGTGGCCGGCACGGTGCGGATCGGCGACGGGGTGAAGTTCACTGCCGACCGCTGCACGGTGTTCAGCGCCGCGAAGCTGGAGCTCGGCGAGAATGACGTCGAGGGCCCGTCCGGCCGGCTGTGCCCCGACGGCCGCCCGATGCTGGAGCTGGGCAAGGGCCGCTGGACCCTGGCCGGGCGCGCCCAGGGCGCGGCGGGCGCGGTCCCGTTCCTGCAGGCCAGGGTCACCGAGGGCAGCGGCCGGATCGTGCTCGGCCAGGCCTCCGGCCGCCTGCACCTGACCGCGGCCGTCTCGGACGCCCTGGTGGCGGACGCCGCCCCGAAGACCCGGTTCTATCCCGTGCGGATGGCCGGCCGCGCCCTGCTGGCGCGCGAGCGCTGGACAGCGGACCTGGCGTTCCGTACGCCGGCCGGCGCGCCGGTGGCCACCGCGCGGCTGGAGCACCTGGGCCTGGTGGGCTCCGGCGGGGTGGACATCGACACCGGGGCCCTGACGTTCGCCGACGGCGGTCTGCAGCCGCGGCAGCTCTCCCCGCTGGCCGAGGCGCTGGGGCCGCCGGTGACCGGCTCCGCCCGCTTCCGCGGCGGCTTCCGCTGGATCGTCGGCGAGGTGACGAGCTCGGGCGTGGTCGACATCCCGCGGCTGGATTTCGCGAGCCCCGCCGGCCGAGTGACGGGCCTGTCCGGCCAGGTCGCCTTCACCAGCCTCGCCCCGCTGATCGCCGCGCCCGGCCAGCAGCTGCGCGCCGAGGCGGTCGACGCCGCCCTGCCGCTCACCAACGTCACCGCCACCTTCGCCCTGCAGGACGAGGTGCTACGCATCTCCGGCGGCGAGGCGGCGGTCGGCGGCGGCCGGGTCCTGGTGGAGAGCCTGGAAGTGCCGCTGGACCCGAAGCAGCCCACCAAGGGGGTGGCGGTGTTCGAGGGCGTGCAGCTGCACGACATCGTCGAGGCATCGCCGTTCGGCGACCGCATGGAGCTGGACGCCAAGGTCTCCGGCCGGGTGCCGTTCGAGGTGACCGGCCAGCAGGTCCGGGTGCGCGGCGGCAGCCTGCGGGCCATCCAGCCCGGCCGGATCTCCATCCATCGCGCGGCGCTGACGTCGGTGGCCGCCGAGGGCGCCGTGGAGACGCCGGCCGGCGCGCCGACGCCGGAGGCCACCACGGACACCTTCACCGACTTCGCCTACCAGGCCATGGAGAACCTGGCCTTCGACAAGCTCGACGCGACCATCGAGAGCCGCGACAACGACCGCCTGGGCGTGCTGTTCCACATCGTCGGCCGCCACGATCCGCCGCAGCACCAGGAGATCAAGCTGTCGATCATGGAGCTGATCCGGCGCGACTTCATGAACCGCAAGCTGCCCCTGCCGTCCGGGGTGGGGGTGGACCTGACGCTCGATACGAGCTTGAATCTCGACGAGCTGCTGCGCGATTACGCGGAGTACCAACGGCTGCGCAGTTCAGGCGCCGTTCAGCCATGAGTCGCCAAAAAGGGTCCCGGGAAGATGGAGACGACCGCATGATCGCGCGACGCCGATCGCTGGCGGCCTTGGGGGCCCTAGCACTCACCACGGCCGGGCTCGCCGCCTGTTCGCCGACCGTCACGGTCGACGTGAAGCCGATCACCATCTACGCCAAGCTGGACGCCGACGTCCGCTTGCGTCTGGACGAGGAGGTCAAGGCCTTGATCCAGAAGAACCCGAACCTCTTCTAAGGAGGGGTCAGAAAAATGCAGGGACGTGATTTCATCGGGATCGGCGCGGCCGTTATGGCAGCGCTTGTTCTCCCCTCCGCGGCGATCGCCCAGTCCGCAGCCGCCAAGGCCACCGTCGACCGCGCCAAGGCGGCCGGCGTCGTCGGCGAGCAGGCCGACGGCTTCCTGGGCTTCGTCACCGACGCCGCCGATCCGGCGATCCGCTCCGCCGTGGCCGAGATCAACGCCGGCCGGGCGCAGGTCTACCGCGAGGCCGCGGCGCGCACGGGCGTCAGCCCCGAAGCCGCGGGCGCGGCGGCCTATGTCCAGGTCGTGCAGACCAAGCTGAGGCCCGGCGAGTTCTACAAGCCCGCCGGCGGCGGCTGGCAGCGGAAGTAGACGGCAGCGCCTAGCTTGTGTCATCCCCGGTCGTCGCCTCGCGGCGTAACCGGATGACGCCGGGTGGGATCAGCGCGGCGGCTGGGCGGCCATGCGCTCGAGTTCGTCGTCGTCCGGCAGCTGTCCGGACGGGGTGATTTCGTTCACCGCCTCCGGCAGTTCGCGCGAGAGGTCGGCGAGCAACTGCTGGCGGGGCAGGCCGGTCTGCTGCTCGAGCTCGTGGATGGTGTCTTCGCCGAGCGCGTCTTCCAGCTCCGCGGGCGCGAGCGTCTGGTTTGGCTCCGTGGACACCCAGGAATTCACCTGCTGGCCATAGCCCTTGCGCTGCATCTGGCCGATCAGGCCACCGAGCGCGCCGGCGCCGCCCAGGCCGCCGAGGATCGACCCCAGGCCGCCACCGCCGCCGAGGATGCTCCCGAGGCCGCCGCCCATGCCGCCCGCTTGCGTGGAGGCGGCGCGGCCCTGACCGCCGGTGTCGAAGCTGCGGTCCTCCTGCGGCCGGGTATGGCTGCGGGCCGCCTTCACGAGGAGGGCCAGCAGTACGCCCGCCGCGAGCGTCTGGCCCATGCCGCCGCCGCGCCCGTGGCGCATGCCGCCCCCGAACATGCCGCCGCCCAGGCCGCCGCCGAAGCCGCCGCCTCCCATGCCGCCCATGCCGCCTCGCATGGCGCCGCCGATGATGCTGTCGAGAAGTCCCATGATCTCACCTCTTGTCCGGGGTCGGCGCGCCAACCCGCAGGTGAGACCGATGGTTCTAGCGAAGCCTAGTCGAGCGCGCGGTAGGCCGGCAGCGTCAGGAACTCCTCGAAGGTCTCGGAGAGGCTCATGTCGGTGAAGATCTTCACCGCTTCGGCAAACCGGCCGCGCTCGAAGGCTTCGGCGGGCAGGGTGGCCTTCAGGGCCTGCATCTCCTCGTCCAGCAGCTGGCGGAACAGCTCGGGCGTGACCTCGCGGCCGTCGGACAGGGTCGCCTTGTGGCGGATCCACTGCCAGATCTGGGCGCGGCTGATCTCGGCGGTCGCGGCGTCCTCCATGAGGTTGTAGAGCGGCACGGCGCCCTTACCCCTGAGCCAGGCCTCGATGTACTGGACGCCGACGCGGATGTTCTCGCGCAGGCCGTGCTCGGTGCGCTCGCCCTCGTGGACGCGCAGCAGGTCCTCGCGGGTGACGGTGACGTCCTCGCGCAGCTTGCCGAGCTGGTTGGGCGCCGGCATCAGGCGGTCGAACACCTCCATGGCCACGGGGACGAGGTCCGGGTGGGCGACCCAGGTGCCGTCGTGGCCGTTGCCGGCCTCGCGCTCCTTGTCGGCGCGGACCTTGGCGAAGGCGGCCTCGTTGGCGGCCGGGTCGCCCTTGACCGGGATCTGGGCCGCCATGCCGCCCATGGCGAAGGCCCCGC
Source organism: Phenylobacterium sp. (assembly GCF_036563285.1). Taxonomy (GTDB): domain Bacteria; phylum Pseudomonadota; class Alphaproteobacteria; order Caulobacterales; family Caulobacteraceae; genus Phenylobacterium. Next base: position 319,204 of record NZ_DATCMR010000011.1, on the reverse strand, counting down.
GGCGGTGGCAGGTCTGGATCAGCTTCAAGGAGTAGGCGGATAGGAAGGCCGAGCCCATGCCCATGACGCCGCGGTCGGGCGTCAACGCCTCGGGGTGGGTCTTCAGGCGCTTGATGAAGGAGAAGATGTAGTCCCAGCGGCCGCAGTTGAGGCCCGCCATGTGGTCGCGCAGCTCGTAGAGGATCTCGTCCATCTCGAAGGCGGCCGGCAGGGTCTCGATGAGGACGGTGGCCTTGATGGTCCCGTTGGGCACGCCGAGCGCTTGCTGGGCGTAGACGAAGACCTCGTTCCAGAGGCGCGCCTCCAGGTGGCTCTCCATCTTCGGCAGGTAGAAGTAGGGGCCCGTGCCGGCGGCCAGCGTCGCCTTGGCGTTGTGGAAGAAGTACAGGCCGAAGTCGAAGAGCGAGCCGCTCATCTCCTCGCCGTCGACGAGGGCGTGGGCCTCCGGCAGGTGCCAGCCGCGCGGGCGGACGATCAGGGTCGCGACCTGGTCCTTGAGCGCATAGCTCTTGCCGGTGGTCGCGTCCGTGAAGCCGAGCTTGCCGGCCCAGCGGTCCTTCAGGTTGAGCTGGCCCTCGATCATGTTGGCCCAGACCGGCGAGGAGGCGTCCTCGAAGTCGGCCATGAACACCTTCGCGCCGGAGTTCAGGGCGTTGATGATCATCTTGCGGTCCACCGGCCCGGTGATCTCCACGCGGCGGTCCTGCAGGTCCGCGGGGATCGGGGCGACCGTCCAGTCGCCGGCGCGGACCTTGGCGGTCTCGGCCAGGAAGTCGGGGGCGGAGCCGGCGTCGAAGCGGGTCTGGCGCTCTTCTCGCAGCGCCAGGAGCTCGAGGCGGCGGTCGTTGAAGCGGCGGTGCAGCTCGGCCAGGAATTCCAGGGCTTCGGGCGTCAGGATCTCCGCGGCGCGGCCGCCGAGCTCCTGGGTGATCTGGACCGCGGGACGGGTGGCGAGGTCGACGGACATGGGCGCGCTCCGGACTCGGGCGGGAAACTCTGGGAGAGGCGAAAAGGTGGAGGCCCCGCCGAGATCGGCAGGGCCTCCGTTAGAGCGCTTAGACGTTGGCGAACTGGTTCATCGTGTTGTGGACGCCGCCGGCCTTCAGGGCGGCTTCGCCCGCGAAGTACTCCTTGTGGTCGTCGCCGATGTCGGACCCGGACATGTTCTGGTGCTTCACGCAGGGCACACCCTTGCGGATCTCCTCGCGCTGGACGCCAAGCACGTAGCCGAGCATGCCCTGCTCACCGAAGTATTCCTTCGCGAGGTTGTCCGTAGACAGAGCAGCCGTGTGGTAGGTCGGCAGGGTGATGAGGTGGTGGAAGATGCCCGCCCGCTTGGCGCCGTCCGCCTGGAAGCTGCGGATCTTCTGGTCGGCCTCGATACCGAGCGGGGTGGCGTCGTAGTCGGCGCTCATCAGCTTGGCCTTGTCGTAGGCCGAGACGTCCTTGCCTTCCTTCTCCCAGGCTTCGAAGACCTGCTCGCGGAACTTCAGCGTCCAGTTGAAGGACGGGCTGTTGTTGTAGGCGAGCTTGGCGTTCGGAACGACCTCACGGATGCGGTCGACCATGCCGGCGATCTGCTCGACGTGGGGCTTCTCGGTCTCGATCCACAGCAGGTCGGCGCCATTTTGCAGCGAGGTGATGCAGTCGAGGACGCAGCGGTCCTCGCCCGTGCCGGGGCGGAACTGGAAGAGGTTGGACGGCAGGCGCTTGGGACGCAGCAACTGGCCGTTGCGGTTGAGGACCACGTCGCCGTTCTTCATGTCGGCGGGCGAAATCTCTTCGCAGTCGAGGAAGCTGTTGTACTGGTCGCCAAGGTCGCCCGGCGCGTTGGAGACGGCGATCTGCTTGGTGAGGCCGGCGCCGAGCGAGTCGGTGCGGGCCACGATGATGCCGTTGTCGACGCCGAGCTCCAGGAAGGCGTAGCGCACGGCGCGCAGCTTCTGGATGAAGTCCTCGTGCGGGACGGTGACCTTGCCGTCCTGGTGGCCGCACTGCTTCTCGTCGGAGACCTGGTTCTCGATCTGGATGGCGCAGGCGCCGGCCTCGATCATCTTCTTGGCCAGCAGGTAGGTGGCCTCGGCGTTGCCGAAGCCCGCGTCGATGTCGGCGATGATCGGGACCACGTGGGTCTCGAAGTTGTCGATCTTGTCCTGGACCTGCTGCTCCTTGGCCGCGTCGCCGGCCTTGCGGGCGGCGTCGAGGTCGCGGAACAGGCCGCCCAGCTCACGAGCGTCGGCCTGCTTCAGGAAGGTGTAGATCTCCTCGATCAGCGCGGGCACCGAGGTCTTCTCGTGCATGGACTGGTCCGGCAGCGGGCCGAAGTCGGAGCGCAGGGCCGCGACCATCCAGCCGGAGAGGTAGATGTAGCGGCGCTTGGTGGAGCCGAAGTGGCGCTTGATGGCGATCATCTTCTGCTGCGCCACGAAGCCGTGCCAGCAGCCCAGGGACTGGGTGTAGTTGGCCGGGTCGGCGTCGTACTCCGCCATGTCCTTGCGCATGATGTCGGCGGTGTACTTGGCGATCTCGAGGCCGGTCTTGAACCGGTTCTGCAGCCGCATGCGGGCCACGGCCTCGGCGTCGATGCCGTCCCAGGTTCCGCCCTTGCTCTTGATGAGCTGGCTCATCTCGATGATGTGGTCTTGATAGGCCATCGCCCCGAATCCTCACGCACAAGAGAAATGCCCGTCGTTGACAGGCGTCACGTGGGCTTAACGCTTGAAATCCTTGGGGCGAAGCAGAGCCGTGGCGCCAAAAGGATTGTTTGTCACAGTACATCGTTGTCATAGTTGTAAATCTGTGACAATCAGACAGACATGGCCCTGGCGAGCACCGACCGAAAGCTGTTCCTCGGCGCGAGGATGAAACGCCTGCGCCGCGAGCTGGGGCTCACCCAGACGCGGATGGCCGAGGACCTGGGCGTCTCGCCCAGCTACCTGAACCTGCTGGAGCGCAACCAGCGGCCGGTGACGGCCCAGGTGTTGCTGCGGCTGGCGGAGGCCTACGACCTCGACCTGAAGAGCCTGTCGTCGGACCCGGAGTCGGCCAACGCCACGGGGCTTTCGGAGGTGTTCTCCGACCAGATGTTCCGGGACTTAGGGGTCGCCCGCCACGAGATCGCCGAGGTGGCCGACAGCGCGCCGGGCGTGTCGGAGGCCATCGTGCGCCTCTACCGCGCCTACCTCGACCAGCGCCGGATGGGCCAGCTGGGGAGCGTGGGGCGGCCGGAGGACGGGACGCTGGACAGCCCGGTGGTGACGCCGTCGGACTGGGTGCGCGACTACATCCAGGCGCAGCGCAACTACTTCGGCGAGCTGGAGGACGCCGCCGCCGAGCTCGCGGCCGAGCTGAAGCCGGAGCCGCAGGACTTCCCCGGAGCCGCGCGCGAGCGGCTGTTGAAGCGCCACGGCATAGGGGTGCGGGTGGTGCCGGTGGACGTGCTGCCGGAGAGCGTGCGCCGGTTCGACCACCATCGCCGGCGGCTGTTCCTGTCGGAGGTGCTGACCGGCGCCGGGCGCGCGTTTTCGCTGGCGTATCAGCTCAGCGTGCTCGAGCACGGCGAGCGGCTGAACGCCATGGCCGACCGCGCGGCGCCGCCCGACCGGCCGACCCGCAACCTGCTGAAGGTGAGCCTGGCCAACTACCTCGCCGCCGCGGTGCTGATGCCCTACGCGGCCTTCCAGGAGGCGGCGGAGAAGACCGGCTACGACATCGAGCTGATCCGCGCCCGCTTCGGGGTCTCCTTCGAGCAGGCCTGCCACCGGCTGACGACGCTGGCGCGGCCAGGCGCCCGCGGCGTGCCGTTCTTCATGGTCCGCGTGGATTCGGCGGGCAACATCTCCAAGCGGTTCGCCGGCGCGACCTTCCCGTTCTCGCGGTTCGGCGGGGCCTGCCCGCGGTGGAACATCCACTCCAGCTTCCGCACGCCCGGGCGGATCGTCACCCAGATCATCGAGACCCCGGACAACCAGCGCTACTTCACCATCGCCCGCACGGTGGCGCGGGTGGCGACGCCCTACGCCGGCGACGAGAACGAGCTGGCCATCGGGATGGGCTGCGAGCTGAAGTACGCCGAGCGGCTGGTGTACTCGCGCGGCCTGGACCTGCGCGAGCCCATGGCCACCGCGATTGGGCCGGCGTGCCGCATCTGCGAGCGTCCGGCGTGCCCGCAGCGGGCGGCCGAGCCGATCAGCCGCACGCTGACGGTCGACGACTTCACGAAATCCATCTCGCCCTATCCGTTCGCCTCGGCCTGACGTGGCGTAACCTACTGGCGCAGCACGGTTTCGCGTGCGCAAATGACCGTCGAGGGAGGGCGGCATGGCGGCCAAGAATGCGGTCAAGGCGACCGACAGGTTCGAGCGCAAACGCGAGGCGATCCTGGACGCGGCGACGCCGATCCTGAACCGGCTCGGCGTGAAGGGGCTGACGCTCGGCGTGGCGGCTGCGGCCGTGGACCTCTCGACCACCAGCGTCACCTACTATTTCCGCCGCAAGGACGACCTGGCGGCGGCCTGCATGCTGCGCGGCGTCGAGGCCATGCAGCAGATGGTGGAGACGGCGCTGGCGGAGCAGACGCCGCAGGCGCGGCTGCACCGGCTGCTGGCGCTCTACCTGGAGCGGATGAGGGCGACGGCGATCCGCGAGGCGCCGCCGCTGCCGCTGCTCAACGACCTGCGCGCGCTGGCCCAGCCGCAGCGGGGCGAGGTGGGCCAGGCCTTCGGCCGCATGTTCCGCAAGGTGCGCCAGGTGTTCGACGCGCCGGAGCTGTCGTTCCTCACCCGGGGGCGGAAGACGGCGCGGACGCACATGCTGCTCGAGCAGCTGTTCTGGTCGTCGGCCTGGCTGTCGAAGTTCGACCCGGAGGACTATCCGCGGCTGACCGAGCGGATGTTCGACATCCTGGTGGGCGGGCTGGCGGCCGAGCGCTCGGACTGGGCGCCGCAGACCATCGCGATGGCCGAGCTCGCGCCGCGCGACCGCCACGAGGCCAACCGCGAGACCTTCCTGCTGGCGGCGACGCGGCTGATCAACGCCCGGGGCTACAAGGGCGCGTCGGTGGACAAGATCTCCGCCGAGCTGAACGTGACGAAGGGCAGCTTCTACCACCACAACGAGGCGAAGGACGACCTGGTGGTCGCCTGCTTTGAGCGCAGCTTCGAAATCATGCGGCGCGTGCAGCGGCTGGCCTTCGCCCTGCCGGCCGACAACTGGACGCGGCTCTCCAGCGCCGCGGCGACGCTGGCGGAGTTCCAGCTCTCCGACCACGGGCCGCTCCTGCGCACCACCGCGTTGACGGCGCTTCCCGAGCCGATCCGCAAGCGCATGGTGACCCACGCCAACCGGGTGTCCGACCGGTTCGCCTCCACGGTGTCGGACGGCATCGCCGACGGATCGATCCGGCCGGTGGACAGCTTCATCGCCGCCCAGATGATCAACGCCACCCTGAACGCCGGCTCCGAGCTCGGCTACTGGGTGCCGGGGATCAAGCAGAAGGCGGCGCCGGCGGTGTTCGTCCGACCGCTGCTGATGGGCGTCTTCGAGCGCTAGGCCGGGTCGGGCATGCCGTCGCGGTCGCGGTCGCGGCGCGCCATGATCTCGTTCGGCTCCAGCTCGTCGAGCCTGGCCATCTCCGTGCGCGCTTCCGGGAAGGCCCGCAGCAGCTCGTCGATCTTGGCCTGCAGCGCCTGGGTGTCGCGGGTCTCGGCGCGCTGGATGAACAGCGTCATGAGCCAGGTCACCAGGGTGGCGATCCCGTGCATGTCCATGCTCTCGCGGTCGAAGACCACCCAGGCGACGGTGTAGAGGCCCAGCACCAGGAAGGCGGCCGGATGGCCGGTCATCGCGCCGAGGCGGGTGAGGTGATGCCAGGGGGACTTGTCAGCCATGCCGCGCCAACGCGGGGCGGTGTGGGCCGTTCCGGCTCAGCGCAGCTTCGACGTGGCGGAGGCGGCGAGCTTGCGCAGGGTCTCGCCGTGGCTCGTGCGGCTGATCCTGTAGCCGACGAGCAGCAGGACGGCGGTGCCGTAGAGCACCGTCTGCACCGGGATGTAGACCAGGCCGAGGCTGCGGATGACCGCCTCCGGCACCGCGCCGGGCGCCACGCCCTTCGGGAACTGCACCGCGCCCACGATCAGGCCGGCGGCGAAGATGCCCAGGCCCGTGGTGGCCTTGTTGGCGAAGGCGATGGCGGCGAAGAACAAGCCTTCCTGCCGGCGCCCGGTCTTCAGCTCCTCGTCCTCCACAACGTCGGCGATCATGGAGGAGAACAGGATGTTGGCGACGATGCCCAGGCCCACCGACAGCATGTTGGTGACGAAGATGGTCGGGAAGATCAGGTCGGACTCGTTGGACGGGAAGGCGCCCAGCAGGCGAAGCCCGATCGGGCCGATGGAGAAGGCCAGGCCCAGCGGCAGCAGCAGCATGGCGGCGGGCTTCTTGTCGAAGCGGGCGGCGATCCGCGGCGCGAGGATGAAGGCCAGCACGGCCGCCGTCAGGCTGGAGAAGCTGAACAGCGCGATCTCGGCCGAGGTGAACTCCCAGTAGTAGGTCGCAAAGTAGAGGTTGATGGCGAACCCGAGCCCGATGCCGGCGTAGAGGAAGAAGGCCGAGCCCAGGATGGCCAGGAAGTTGCGGTTCTTGAGCGTGCCGAAGAGTTCGCGGGAGAGCCGGGCCAGGGTGACCCGCTCGGCGGGCGGGGCGCGCAGGTTGGGGATCTGGCGGTGCGTGCCCACCGAGGTGACCAGGATCGCGAACAGCATCAGGCCGGCGGCGAACAGGCCGTAGCTGGCGTAGCCGGCGGAGTTCAGCTGGCCGACCGGGAACTGCGCCGTGGGCTTCAGGAAGACCGCCAGCGCCAGGCCGTACATGGCGAGGCCGCCGGCCCAGCCGAACAGGTACCGCCAGCTCAGGAGCCGCGTGCGCTCGTCGTATTCGGTGGTCAGCTCCGCGGCCAGCGCCGCCGACGGGATCTCGTAGCAGCTGATGAAGGTCCGGATGAGCACCGCCACCCCCACCAGGTAGGCGAGCAGGGCCCCGTCGCTCCACCCGGCCGGCGGGTTCCACAGCAGCAGGTAGGAGATCGCCACCGGTATGGCGGCCCCGTACATCCACGGATGGCGCCGGCCCCAGCGCGAGCGGGTGTTGTCCGAGAGCTGGCCGATGATCGGGTCGATGAAGGCGTCGAGGATCAGCGCCAACATGATCGCCAGCCCCACCGCCTGGGCCGGCAGGCCCATCACCTGGGCGTAGAAGAACGCCAGGAAGTAGGAGAAGCCGTTGTCCTTCACCCCGAAGGCCACCGAGCCGAAGCCGTAGAAGAACCGAGTGGGCAGGCTCAGGCGCCTGGCGTGCCGGCCGATGACGGCGTCGTTCAAGGGCGTCCTCCGTCCGGCTCTCGCGGCCGTCTGAGGCGACGGTCGGCCACACGCGCAGGAGCGTCAACGCAATTCCGACCGCCCGGTACGGCCTAAAAGGAAAGGGCGCGCCGCGAACGGCGCGCCCAGTGCTGTCAGCCCTGGGGAGGCTGCCTAGAAGCGGTATTGCAGCTCCACGCCGTAGGTGCGCGGCGGGGTCAGGGCGTAGGTGAAGCCCAGGCCCTGGAAGCCGAAGGTGCGGTTGGGCGTCGGCGCCGGCAGGCCCGGCGTAACACCCGGCGTGCCGGTGGCGTAGGTGCCCGTGCGGCGCGAGCCGCCGGCCCCGCCCGCGTAGCCCAGCTCGTCGAAGACGTTCTTCACATAGCCGATGATCGAGTACCGGTTGTCCCGGTCCCGCCAGGTGGCGCGCAGGTCGACCTGGTCCCAGGCCTTCGAGGCGTTGGTGTCCCGCTCGAACAGGCTGGAATACTCCTTGTCGCGCCAGATGTAGCTGACCGAAGGCGTCAGCGTGCCCGCGTCGAAGTCGAAGGTGTAGGTGGCGTTGATCGCCACCTTGTTCTTCGCCGCCTGCGGCAGGCTGTTGCCCGAAAGGTTCTGCGGCCGGGAGAAGAAGCCGGTGTTCACGTCACATGAGCCGACGGTCGGCGCCGGGACCGTGCCGCAGGCCACCAGCGGGGTGTACGGCGTGGCGCCGGGCGCCTGCGCCAGGGGGTCGTCCGGATCGAACACGCCGGTGAGTTCTTCGACGTGGGCGTCGTTGTACGAGTAGTTGAACAGGATCGTGAGGTTGTCGATCGGCGCCCAGGTGGTCTCCAGCTCGACGCCCTGGCTGATCGACTTCGGCACGTTGAGGAAGCGGCTCTGGCTGACCGCCAGGGTGCCCGTGTTGTTGGCCACCGTCAGCGGCGCCTGCAGGTTCTCGTAGTTGTAGTAGAAGACGGCGAGGTTGGCCTGGAGGGTGCGCCCGAAGGTCTTCTTCAGGCCGACTTCGAAGGAGTCGATGAACTCCGAATCCGTGAACGGGAACTCGCCGAGCGTGGTGGTGATGCCGGAGTTGAAGCCGCCGGCCTTGTAGCCGCGGCTGTAGCGGGCATAGGCCATGGTGTCGGGATCCGGATCCCACTGCAGGCCGGCGGTGCCGGTCACCGCCTCCCATTCCGCCGCATAGTAGCGGGTGGCGAAGCCGAAGCTGTCGAAGGTCACGCCGCCGCGGCTGCCGGGCCGCGCCACCACGCCCTGCGGCGTGATGTTCGTGGCCCCGCCGGTGTAGACGACCGCCGCCGTCACATCGACCGGAGGCGCGAGCGTGCCGAGCGTCTCCGGGGTGGTGCCGCAGGCGGTGGTGGCGAAGCAGATCACCCGCACGGATTCGACGCCGGTCTTCTCGTCGTGGCTGTAGCGCAGGCCAAGCGTGGTCTTGAGCGTCTCGGTGAACTGCCAGTCGATCTGGCCATAGGCGGCGTAGGAGACCATCTCGAAGGTGGGTCGGTCGTCGTAGAGCCGCCGCTCGAAGGAACGCGGCACCGGGCCGGTGAGGGCAGGGACCGCCGGGGTCGGCACGTTCAGGATCTGCGGCTGCTCGTGCAGGGTCGTGAAGACCGGCTGGTCGTAGCCTTCCTTGTAGTAGTAGAGGCCGCCCAGCCACTGGAAGTCGCCGTCGCTCGAGGAGCTGAGGTTCAGCTCGTGGCTGTAGTTGTAATACTTCTCCTGGTAGGTCGACGTCTGCCGCGGGAAGATCGTCAGGGGACCGCAAATGCCCGCGGCCACCAGTGCGGGCGAGCAGGTGGCGCCCGTCCGCAGCGGGATCTGGAACGAGACGATGGCGCCCGTCCCGTTGTCCTGGAACAGGGTGTATTCGTAGTGGTTGCCGCCCACCACGTACCTCAGGTCCATGGTGTCGAAGTGCCAGGTCCACTCGGAGGCGACCACCCAGGTCTCGTCGAGCGAGACGGACTGGGCGATCCGGTTGGCGAACTTACGCGGGTCGGAGCTCGCGGGGTTGACGCAGCCGGCGGGTGAGGCGTTCACGACGTTGATCACCGTCGGTCCGGCTGCCGTCGCCGGCGCGCAGGCGAACCCGGCGCTGACGTTCTGGGCGCCGAACTCGCCGAAGGCCGTAGGGCTGGGCGAGAACCCGGCGCGGGCGCCTGGTCCGCCGCCGCCATTGTTCCAGCCGGACAGGGCGAGCTTCGCCCAGGCGTCCAGCTTGCCGTCGAACATCTGGGCCTGCAGCTGGCCCTCGGCGTACCACTGGTCGACCACGTTGCCTTCCGAGGGCATGCCCGGGACGATGTTCTCGTAGTAGCCCTCGCGCTGCTTCTCCCAGTTGATGCCGAAACGCGCCTGCAGGTCGGGCGCGAGAGAGCCCGAGAAGGCGGCTTCGAAGAGGGTGCGCTCGTAGTTCGCAATCGTCGCGCGGACTTCACCGTAGAAGTCCTCCGTCGGGCGCTTGGAGATCACGTTGATCGCGCCGCCGATCGAGTTGCGGCCGTAGAGGGTGCCTTGCGGGCCGCGGAGGATCTCCACCCGGTCCACGAAGATCGGCGTCTTGCCCGCCTCGACGGTGGAGGTGGTGTAGATGCCGTCGGAATAGGTGGCGACGGCGGTGTCGATCGGGTGGGCGTTGGTCAGGCGGCCGACGCCGCGCAGGCTGATGCGGTCCGTGGCAGTGGAGTAGTTCAGGCCGGGCGTGAAGTTGGTCAGGTCCTGGACGGTGTTGATGCCCACCAGGTCACGCCGCTCGGAGGTGAAGGCGGACACCGCCACGGGCACGTCCTGCAGGGACTGCTCCCGCTTTTCGGCGGTCACCACCAGCTCCTCGATGGTGTTGGTGCGCTCCTGCGCCTGGACGGTCGTGGCCGCCAGACAGGCGCTCGCAAGCGCGCTCATCGCCATTAGGCGGTGTTTGAATTGCATTGGTTCCTCCCCCGAAACCCTGGTTTTTGACGCTTATGTCTGCGCCTCGGGGGGGAGCCTGCGCCTAAGCTGACGCTTCCGTCAACCAGCGTGTCCGACCGTCCATTCTGAGCGGCGCCCTGACAGCTCCGTCGCCCTGGGTTGCCCCGGCCGCTGCCGCGTACCGCAGATACAAAAAGGGCGCGCCGTCGCCGGCGCGCCCTCAGTGTTCGTGTCTGAACCGTCTAGAAACGCTTCTGTAGCTCGATCCCGAAGGTCCGAGGCGGGATGAACGAAACGCCCTGCGTGATCAGGCCACGGTTCGGGCCTACGTTGCTCAGGGTGCCGCCCCCCATACCGACTTGGCCGAGGTTGTCGGTGAGGTTCTTCACGAACCCGATCACTGTGATGTCGCCGTCCGCATTGTTCCAGATCGCCCGCAGGTCGATCTGCTCCCACGCCTTGGCCTTGTTGTAGTAGCGATTGAAGACCGAATAGTACGTCTCGGAACGCCAGACGTAGCTGGCGGAGGTCGTCAAGCCGCCCCCGAACAGGTTCTCGATCGTATAGTTGACGTTCAAGGCAACGCGGTGCGGCGTCGAGGCGCCGAGGGTCTGGCCAGCCAGGTCCTGCACCTTGTTGGTCGGGGTGAAACCCGGATCGGTCGGGACGGGCTGGGCGCCGGGCTGAATGGCCAGGGGATCTTCCGGATCGAGGAAGCAGCAGCCCTCGTCCACCTTGGCGTCTAGGTAGGCGTAGGTGAAGTTGACCTGCAGGTTGTCAATCGGCTGCCAGATCGTCTCCAGCTCGAAGCCTTTAATCGTAGCCTTCGGCAAGTTGGTATAGAAGCTCTGGTTGTTTTGGGTGAACTCGTTGAACGCGCTCATCACGGCCTGGATGTCCGTGTAGCCATACCAGAATGCGGAGACGTTTGTCTGGAAGTTGCCGAAGAAAGTCTTCTTGGCGCCGACTTCGAACGCGTCGACTTTCTCCTCGGTGGTGGTGACCAGCGGGCTCAGTGTCGTGGTCGCCGAGTTGAAGCCACCCGCCTTATAGCCGCGGCTGTACTTGCCGTAGACGAGGGTGTCGGGATCGGGTTTCCAGTCGAGGCCCAGGGTGCCGCCCCAGCCTTCCCAGCTGTTCTTCAGCACCCGTGTCCGCAGGCCAGTGCCGGGATCCACGAACGGGTTGACGATCTGCGACGGATCGAACGGCGTGCCGTTGGGGCGCAGAGTGCCGGTGCCGACCGCCAGGCTGGTGAAGTCCAACGGACGGCCGGTGGTGCGTGAGAAGACGGCGGGGCAGGCGGCGCTGGTGCCCAGGAAACAGATCAGGCGTGCGCCTTCGACAACCGTCTTCTCGTCCCAGGTGTAGCGCAGGCCGGCGTGCAGGACGAAGGTTTCGCCGAAGTCCCAGTCGAGCTGGCCGAATACCGCATAAGATTCGCTGCGGGTGTCGGAGTCGGCGATCGCGTACGTGCGGTTCGGGTTGGCCGGCGTGGGTCCGCCAGTCGAGGCCAGCAGCGGGGTCTCGAAGCGGGCGTCATCACGCACCCGGGCGTCCGTGGGCGTGTAGTTGGACTCTTCGCGGAACTGGAACAGGCCCAACAGCCAATGACGCGGGCTGTCGCCGGTCGAGGCCAGGTTGATTTCGTTCGAGAACCACACCGGTTCTTCATTGTAGATGTTGTAGAGCGCCGGGAAGATGGTGGTGCCGGCAGTCGGCACGATCTGGGTCGAGGTGCCCGCAAGTCCGCCTGGAGCGCCAACCGTGCAGGTGGCGGTGCCGGGCAGAGGCGTGCCAGGCGGGCAGGGCGGCCGCAGGGTGTACGGCGTCGACCTCGCGGTGCCGTCAACGTCCGTCTGCAGGCGATAGTTGTACCACGTCCGGCCGGTCACGTAGCGAACGTCCCAGCCTTCGAGGTGCAGGTTCGCGTGGAGGATGTAGGTCTCTGAGTCGATGTTGATCTGGTTCGGCGTATCGCTCTCGAAGCATCGATCGCAAATGCTGCTCGCCACCGGCGAGGTGTTGTTGAACTGAGCCCATGACGACCCCGGCGTGGTGCTCGGGAACACGCTGGTGGGCGCGTTGATGTTCGTGACCATCGCGGTGTTACGGGCGCCCCAGGTCACACCCTGGCGGCCGCCGGCCCCGCGGCCGAGCGCGTCCCACTTCGTCTGCTCGCGCTTGAAATACCAGTCGAACTTGTCGGTGATCTCACCCTCGAGGCTGAACTCGTAGTTCCAGACGGTGCCGCGGCCGCCCTCGGAGGGCCCGCCCCCAACGTTGGTGTAATACCCCTCGGCCTGATCAAGCCAGGCCCCGGCGAAGCGGCCGCGCATGCCCCAGAAGAGCGGCCCGCCAACGGTGGCCTCGTATTGCTGGTAGTCATAGTTTTGCCAGCCGGCCCTGACTTCGGCCTCGAACTCGTCCGTCGGACGCTTGGAGATGAAGTTGATGGCGCCGCCGATGGCGTTGCGGCCGTAGAGGGTGCCCTGCGGGCCGCGGAGCACTTCCGTCCGCTCGACGAAGATCGTCGACTTGTTCGCGTTGTACACGGACGAGGTGTAGAAGTTGTCGTTGTACATCGCCACGCCGCCTTCGGAGGCGCGGTTGTTGGTCAGGCGGCCGATGCCCCGCATGGTGAGGCGGTCGTTGCCGGTGTTGTAGGCCAGGCCCGGCGTGAAGTTGGTCAGGTCCTGCGCCGAGGTGATCCCCAGCACTTCGCGCCGCTCGTCGGTAAAGGCGGTGATGGCGACCGGCACGTCCTGCAGCGACTGCTCGCGCTTTTCCGCGGTCACCACCAGCTCTTCAATCGTGGTGCCCGACTGGGCCTGGGCGAAGGCGGCGGTCGCCGCCATGGAAGCGCTCACAAGCGCGGTCATCGCCAGAAGGCGGCGTTTAAAGAGCATGGTTCCTCCCCAAAGGACTGAAATGACGCTTGTTGTTCGCGCTTGGAGGAACCCTGCTGCGCTGCGGCGCGGGCGTCAACCGTCGCATAACCGCGATCACATTTCGCAGGCGTGTCAAAAGCCGGCAGTGGCCGCCAAACCACATATTCAAAGTCGCGGCGCCGACATTGGGGCTCCTGCCGTTGCCGGCGCCCATAGAAAAGGGGCGCGCCGCGAACGGCGCGCCCCCCAAAGCTGCAGTCCTGCGACGGACTAGAAGCGGTACTGGACCTCCACGCCGAACTGGCGCGGGGGGATGTAGGAGAGCGACTGGTTGACGAAGCCGTTCAGCGGTCCCGGCGAGGTGATCCGCGATGCGCCTGCGCCCACCTGGCCGTTCTCGTCGAAGACGTTCTTCACGTAACCGATGACGGTGACGTTGCCGTCCTGCTGGTTCCAGAGCGCCCGCAGGTCGACCTGATCCCAGGCCTTCGCGCGGTTCTCTTTGGTGTTGAAGACCGAGTAGTAGGTCTCCGAGCGCCACACGTAGCTGCCCGACAGGGTCAGGTCGCCGCCCACCAGGTCCTGGATCGTGTAGTTGGCGTTGAAAGCCACGCGGTGGGGCGTGGAAGCGCCCAGCGTCGCGCCCGACAGGTCCTGCAGGCCGAGCGTCGGACGATCCGGATCCTGGTAGCAGCCAAGGCCGGTCGCCTTGTTGCAGCCGGCGTCGTCCACCGTCGCGTCGAGGTAGGCATAGGTGACGTTCAGCTGCAGGTTGTCGATCGGCTGCCAGATCGTCTCCAGCTCGAAGCCCCAGATCGTGGCTTCGGGGAAGTTGACGTACAGCGCCTGGTTGGTGCCGAGGATCGGGTCCGGGGTCGACATGACCGCCTGAATGTCCTTGTAGGCGTAGTAGAAGGCCGAAGCGTTGGCCTGCAGGTTGCCCATGAAGGTCTTCTTGGCGCCGACTTCGAAGGCGTCGATCTTTTCGGAGTCCGTCGTCACGCTCGGCGACAGGGTGGTCGTCGCCGAGTTGAAGCCGCCGGCCTTATAGCCACGGCTGTACTTGGCGTAGACCAAGGTGTCCGTGTCGGGCTTCCAGTCCAGGCCCAGGGTCCCGCCCCAGCCCGACCAGTCGGACTGGAGGACCCGGTAGACGAAGCCTGTGGTGGGGTCGAACGTGGGGTTGACGATCTGCGAGGGGTCGACCGGCTTGCCCGCGTTCGGGTTGGGCTGGCCGTTCGGCAGGGTCGCCGGCTGCAGGGTGCTGGTGCCCACCGCCAGGCGGGTGAAGTCCAGGGCCGCGCCGCCGGTGAGGTTGGTCACCGCCGCCGGGCACGCCGGGCTGGGGGCCGTGCGGCAGATCAGGCGAGCGCCTTCAACCACCGTCTTGCTGTCCCAGGTGTAGCGCAGGCCGGCGTGCAGGACGAACTGCTCGCCCAGCTCCCAGTCGGTCTGGCCGAAGATGGCGTAGCTGTTGCTGCGCGTCTTCGAGGTGGCGACCGCATAGGCGCGATCGGCGTTGGGCGCAGCCGGGAGACCCGTCGTGGCGACGCGAGGCGCGCCGAAGAAGGGGTCGTCCGGCGCACGGGCGTCGATCGGGGTGTAGTTGGACTCTTCGCGGAATTGGTAGAGGCCGAGCAGCCACTGGGCCGGACCGTCGCCAGTCGAGGCGAAGTTCAGCTCGTTGGAGAACCAGGTCGGCTCTTCGTTGTAGAGGTTGACCAGGCGCGGATAGAGGGTGGTCCCGGCCGCCGGCACGAAGAACGACGGCGCACTGCAGACGCCCGCCGCGTTCGGCGTGGACAGATAGGGCAAGCCGGTCGGGTTACAGGCCGACGGGGTGATCACGTTGGGCGTGGCGCGGGTGATGTTGATCGGCGCAGATCGCGCCGTGCCATCCACGTCGGTCTGCAGGCGGTAGTCGTACCAGGTGCGGCCGCCGACGTAGCGCACGTCGAAGCCGTCCAGGTGCAGGTTTGCGTGCAGGATGAACGTCTCGGAGTCGATGTCGATCTGGTTGGGCGTGTCGGCTTCGAAGCAGCGGTCGCAGAGCGAGCTCGCGAGCGGGCTGGTGTTGTTGAAGTTCGCGTACGCCGCCGTCGGCGTGCTCGCGCTCGCCAGGAACAGCTGCTGGGCGGTCGGCGTGACGCCGACGGTGACCCCCTGGCGTCCGCCGGCCCCGCGGCCGAGCGCGTCGGTATTGAACTTCTGGTAGCGCGCCCACCAATCGAACTTGCCTTCGAACAGCTCGCCGTCGAGTTGGGCGTCGATGTCGTAGACCGTGCCGCGGCCGCCTTCCGACGGGCCGCCGGCGACGTTCTTGTAGAAGCCTTCGCCCTGCTCGAACCAGGAGCCGCCGATGCGGCCGCGCAGCGCTTCGCCGAGGATCGGGCCGGACATGGCGAACTCGAACTGCCGGGTGTCGTAGTTGGCGATCTGGCCCCGGACCTCGGCGTAGAACTCGTCGGTCGGGCGCTTGGCGATGAAGTTCATCGCGCCGCCGATGGCGTTGCGGCCGTAGAGGGTGCCCTGCGGACCCCGCAGCACTTCCGTCCGGTCGATGAACAGCGAGGAGCGCGACGCCGAGTAGACCGACGAGGTGTAGAAGTTGTCGACGTACATGGCCACGCCGCCTTCGGAGGCGCGGTTGTTGGTCAGGCGGCCGATGCCGCGCATGGTCAGGCGGTCGTTGCCGGTGTTGTAGCTCAGGCCCGGCGTGAAGTTGGTCAGCTCCTGGGCATTGGTGATGCCCAGAACTTCACGGCGTTCGTCGGTGAACGCGGTGATGGCGACCGGCACGTCCTGCAGCGACTGCTCGCGCTTTTCGGCCGTGACGACCAGTTCCTCGATGGTGTTGCTCGACTCGTCCTGAGCCAGGGCGGCAGTGGCCGTCAGCGACGCGCTCACGAGCGCGGTCATCGCCAGAAGGCGGCGGCGGAAATTCATGAATCACTCCCAAAAAAATCTTGGCCGGCTCGAAACGAGAGCGCGGGCGCCGGACGCTGATAAGGAGCGCTTCGGGCGGTCAACGGCCGCCTCTGCAGTGGACGTGGTAAATTCATAAAAACGGTATTGGCGGCTCTGACAGTTGCCGCAAAGACGCACTTTTTGACCCAACTGAACGAGGTTCAGTGTTCGCGGTTACGTCAAAAACGGCGGGGTCAGCCGACCGTCAGCACGATTTTGCCCAGGTGCGATCCGCTCTCCAGGTGCGCGTGGGCCTGCGCCGCCTGCGTCAGGGGGAAGGTGCGGTCGACCTGCGGCTTCACCTTGCCGGCCGCGATCCAGGGCCACACGACCCGCTCGACTTCGGCCGCCAGCCGGGCCTTCTCGTCCGCCGGGCGCGGCCGCAGGGTGGAGCCGGTGACCACGGCGCGCTTCTGCATCAGCCGCCAGATCTGCAGGGCGACCTCGCCGCCCCCCAGGCTGGCGATGAAGACGATGCGGCCGCCGGTCTTGAGGGCGTCCAGCTCCTTGGCGAAGTAGTCGCCGCCGACCATGTCGAGGACGACGTCGACGCCGCCCTCGCGCTTGGCGACCTCGGCGAAGTCCTCCGCCGTCACGTCCACGGCCACGTCGGCCCCCAGCCCCCGGGCCGCCTGGGCCTTGTCGGCGCCCCGCGCCGTGGCGATCACCCGGGCGCCGGCCGCCTTGGCCATCTGGATGGCGGTGACGCCGATGCCCGAGGTGGCGCCGTGCACCATCAGGGTCTCGCCGGCCTTCAGCGCGCCGTGCTCGAAGACGTTGGCGTAGACGGTGAAGACGGTCTCCGGGAGGCTGGCGGCCTGAACCAGGTCAAGTCCGTCCGGGATCGGCAAGGCGTGCCGGGCGTCCACGACCGCATATTCCGCATAACCCCCGCCGCCCAGCAGGGCGCAGACGCGGTCGCCCGCCCTCCAGCGGCCCGCCGCCTCGACCACCTCGCCGGCGACCTCCAGGCCCATGGTCTCGGGCGCGCCCGGCGGCGGCGGATAGCCCCCCATGCGCTGCAGGATGTCCGGGCGATTGATGCCGGCCGCAGCCACCTTGATCAGGATCTGCCCGGCGGAGGGCTGCGGGCGGTCGATCTGCACGGGCTTCAGGGCCTCGGCGGGGCCCTTGCCGCCCTCCACCGCGATGGCGGTCATCGTTTCGGCCATGGGTGTGTCCCTCGTGATCTTGCGTCCGCGCGCCTAGCGCGGTTGGATAGCCACATAAGCGGGGGCCGGCCAAGGAGGCTCGCGAAAGACATGGAAGAACCGGCGGAAATTCGTCTCGGCCGCGGCCAGCGGCTGCTCGAGGCCGTCCGTGAGGACCTGGACCTGTTCGGCGTCGCCGAGCTGGAGGAGCGCATCGAGGTGCTGCAGTCCGAGATCGCCCGGGTGCGCGCCCAGATCGAGCGCAAGCGGGCCGGACGGGCGGCGGCGGACGCGCTCTTTTCGTCGCGTCCCGCTTGAGGCGGACTTGCGCTATGACCCTTGGCACAACGGTTGCACGGCCGCGCAGGACATGATGCGCGCGTTCAACTGCAGGAAAGCCGGGGCTAAGGTAACAAGATGAACGATGTCGTCGCGGCCCCCTGGCGCGCCCACGTGATCCAGGACTTCGCCCGCTCGGAGCTGTTCGAGCGGACCTTCGAGGAAGGCATGGCCCTGGTCGAGGAGACCGCCGCCTACCTCGATGGCGCGGGGCGCCAGGAATCCAAGCTGCTGTCCCGCAACGCAGCGCTCGCCTACGCCTCGGAAAGCATGCGGCTTACGACCCGGCTGATGCAGGTGGCCTCGTGGATGCTGGTGCAACGGGCGGTGCGCGAAGGCGACATGGACCCGGAAGCCGCCTGCGAGGACCGCTACCGCCTGGCTGCCGAGGAGGTGTGCCGCGGGGCGCCGGCGGAGGCGCCGGAAGAGGAGCTCCCGCCCGGGCTGCTGGCGCTGCTGGCGCGCTCGGAGAAGCTCTACGAGCGGGTCCGCCACCTGGACCGGCGGATGTATGTCGAGGGCGTCGACACCCCGGCGATCGCCAGCCCGGTGCTCTCGCAGCTCGACCGGCTGAAGACGGCGCTCGGCGGGTTCTGAGCGCCGATCTCAGGACAAAGAAAAACGCCGCGGATCGCTCCGCGGCGTTTTCGTTTTCCGGATCTGGCTGCCGCCTATTTCCGCGTGAACGCGCCGAACTTGGCGTTGAAGCGCGATACGCGCCCGCCGCGGTCCATCAGCTGGTGACCGCCGCCGGTCCACGCCGGGTGGGTCTTCGGGTCGATGTCCAGGTTCAGCGTCGCGCCTTCCTTCCCGTAGGTGGAGCGCGTCTGATAGGTGGTGCCGTCCGTCATCACCACGGTGATGAAGTGGTAGTCGGGATGGGTGTCTTGTTTCATCGGAGCGGCCAAACTGATGCGGCCGCCTGCGAGGGCGGCCTTGAAGGAAGCGCGCGTATAGCCGAAACCCGCCCCCGCATGCAAGATGTGAGCGTATGAGCGAGCCGGGGACGGATGTCGCGGCCCGTGGACGGCCGAGCGCGGGGCAGACCCTCGCCCAGACGGTCTCGGAAGCCGCCGAGCGCCGGGCCCGCAGCCGCAATGTCGGTGCGCTGCGCCGGCTGGCGCCCTACGCCCGCATGCATTGGGGGGATGCGAGCCTCGCCGGCGTCTTCCTGATCCTGTCGTCCAGCGCCACCTTGGGGATCACCGGGGCCGTGCGGCTGCTGGTGGACAACCTGACCAGGCCCGGCGCCATGGAGGGCGCGGCGGCGGCCGGCATGGACCGTTGGTTCCTGCTGATGGCCGCCGTGGCGGTCGGGCTGGCCCTGGCCACGGCGCTGCGGTTCTTCTTCGTGACCAAGTTCGGGGAGCGCGTGGTCGCCGACCTGCGGATCGCGGTCTACCGGCACATCCTCACGCTCGATCCGGCCTTCTTCCTCTCCACGCGGACGGGGGAGGTGCTGTCGCGGCTGACGACCGACATCCAGATCGTCGAGAGCCTGGTGGGCACCTCGATCTCGATGGCGCTGCGCAACCTGCTGACCCTGATCGGCGCGTTGATCCTGCTGGTGATCGTCAGCCCGAAGCTGACCGGAATCGTCCTGCTGACCTTCCCGGTGATCATCGCCCCGATGTTCCTGTTCGGCCGGCGGGTGCGCAAGCTCACCGCCACCACCCAGGACCGCTTCGCCGAGGCGATCGGCTTCGCCGGCGAGAGCCTGGATGCGCTGGAGACCGTGCAGGCCTTCGGGCGCGAAGGCTTCGCTGCCGCCCGGTTCGGCCGCGCCGTGGAGGCGGCGTTCGGCAAGGCGCTGCAGCGGATCACGGCCAGGGCGGTGATGACGGCGATGGTCATCGTGCTGGTGTTCGGCGGCATCGTCGGCGTCTTCTGGCTGGGCGTGCACGCGGGCCTCAGGGGCGAGATGAGCTGGGGGGCGCTGTTCCAGTTCGCATTCCTGGCCTTCCTGGCCGCGGGCGCGGTGGGGGCGCTTGGCGAGACCTGGGGCGACGTGCAGAAGGCGGCCGGCGCCATGGAGCGCATCGGCGAGCTGCTGGACGCCCGACCCGGGGTGGCCGCGCCGCCGAAGCCCACGCCGCTGCCGGTCCCCGCGCGGGGGGAGGTGGCGTTCGAGGATGTGACCTTCGCCTATCCCGGGCGTCCGGACCTGCCGGCGCTCAAGGGCTTCTCGCTATCGGTGAAGGCCGGCGAGCGGGTGGCCCTGGTGGGCCCCTCCGGCGCCGGGAAGAGCACGGTCTTCCGCCTGCTGCTGAGGTTCTACGATCCCCAGGCGGGCGTGATCCGGGTGGACGGCGTCGACCTGCGCGAGGCCGACCCGTCGCACGTGCGGGCGCGCATGGCCCTGGTGGCCCAGGACTCCCCACTGTTCTCGGGCTCCGCGGCGGAGAACATCCGCTTCGGCCGCGAGGCGGCCTCCGACGAGGAGATCCGCGCCGCCCTGCAGGCCGCCCAGGCCGAAGCCTTCCTGGCGGCCCTGCCGCAGGGCCTGGACACGCCGGTCGGCGAGCGCGCGCGGGGCCTCTCCGGCGGCCAGCGCCAGCGGCTGGCGATCGCCCGCGCCCTGATCCGCGAGGCTCCGATCCTGCTGCTCGACGAGGCGACCAGCGCGCTCGACGCCGAGAACGAGCGCCTGGTGCAGCGGGCGCTGGATCAGGCGATGCAGGGCCGCACGACCCTGGTCATCGCCCACCGCCTGGCGACGGTGCTCAAAGCCGACCGCATCGTGGTCATGGACGAGGGCCGCGTGGTGGAGGAGGGCACCCACCAGGAGCTGGTGGCGAAGGCCGGCCTCTACGCCCGCCTGGCCGCCTTGCAGTTCGGCGAGGCCGCCTAGCCGCGGGCCTGGACGGCGAGTGCGGGGAAGTCGCTGAACACCCCGTCCA
This sequence comes from Phenylobacterium sp., assembly GCF_036563285.1. Classification (GTDB taxonomy): domain Bacteria; phylum Pseudomonadota; class Alphaproteobacteria; order Caulobacterales; family Caulobacteraceae; genus Phenylobacterium. Next base: position 298,682 of record NZ_DATCMR010000011.1, on the reverse strand, counting down.
CGCCGGCCGCGTAGATCGCACGCAAGAGGGCTTCGGTGTCGCCGTGCTCCGCCGCGGCGGTCCCGCGCTTAAGCTTCGGGGGCAGGAAGGCGTTTTCGGCGCGCACGGTCCAGGGATGCACCTGAAGCTTTGCGGCGTGCGCCCAGGCGACCAGCTGGGTGGGCGGGCCGAGGCCGCCGTCGACGATCGGCACCACCAGCGGCCACTCGGGGCCAACCCCATCGGCGAAGGCGGCGATGGCCTTCAGGCCCTCGGGCGACTTCACGTCCACGGGCGCGGGGCCCTGGCCCACCAGCATCACCCGCCGCGCGCGGCAGATGCTCAGCAGCGTGCGCAGCGGCCCCGGCTCAAAGCACTGCACGAAGACCGGGGCGGTGGGGCTGTTCAGGTCGTTGCGCGCGAGCAGGGTCGTGAGCCGCACCTCCATGTTCAGGCCGATGCGGCTGAAGTAGGTCGGGTGCTTCATCTCCGGATAGAGGCCGATGGTGCGCCCGGTCCGGCGGGTCTCGGCCCTGGCGAGGTCGATCACCTCCTGGAAGGTCGGGATCGCCTCCTGGCCGTCGAACGTCGCGCTCCCCGGCCGCAGCGCCGGCAGCCGCTCGCGGGCGCGCAGGGTCTTGAGTTCCGCCAGGGTGAAGTCCTCGGTGAACCAGCCCTCGACCTTCTGGCCGTCGATGTCCTTGGTCGTTTTGCGGGCGGCGAACTCAGGCCGCTTCGCCACGTCCGTGGTGCCGGAGATCTCGTTCTCGTGGCGGGCCACGAACTGGCCGTCGCGGGTCAGCACCAGGTCGGGCTCGATGAAGTCGGCGCCCTGCTCGATGGCCAGTTTGTAGGCCATCAGCGTGTGCTCAGGCCGCAGCCCACTCGCGCCGCGGTGCGCGATGACGAGAGGCTTCGGCTTCGGCTGGGCGAGAACCGGAGTGGCGGCCAGGGCGGCGGCTCCGGCGAGCGCAGTGCGGCGAGTCAGGTCCATGGGCGGACCTTAGCCCGATTATTTGGCGGCGCGCAGACGGTCCAGCAGCAGGGGGTGGATCTCCAGGTTGCCCGCGCAGACCGAGCCGGCCGCCACCACGTCCGTCCCGCCCTCGGCGTCGGTGACCTTGCCCCCGGCCTCCGAGACCAGCAGCGAGCCCGCCGCGATGTCCCAGGCCTGCAGGTCGCGCTCCCAGTAGCCGTCGTAGCGGCCGGCCGCGACCCAGGCGAGGTCGAGCGCTGCTGAGCCGAAGCGGCGGACGCCCGCCACCCGCTGGCTGAGCTGGTGCAGCTCCTTGAGGAACCGGGCGTGGCTGCCGTGGCCGAGGTAGGGGATGCCGGTCGCCAGCAGCGCCTCATCCAGCCGCGAACGGCCGGCCACGCGCAGGCGCTTGTCGTTGACGAAGGCGCCCTTGCCCTTCTCGGCCCAGAACAGCTCGTTGGTGACCGGGTTGTAGGTCACCGCGGCCACCACGGCGCCCTCGCGCTGCAGGGCGATGTTGATGGCGAAGTGCGGGATGGCGTGCAGGAAGTTGGTGGTGCCGTCCAGCGGGTCGACGATCCAGGTGTGGGTCTTGTCGGTGCCCTCGATCATCCCGCGCTCTTCGCCCAGGAAGCCGTAGCCGGGCCGCGCCTTGGTGAGCGCCTCGAAGATCACCTGTTCGGCGCGCAGGTCGGCGGCGGAGACGAAATCGGCCGGCGCCTTCTTGGCCACCTGCAGCTCGCCGATCTCCCCGAAGTCGCGGTTGAGCCCGCGCGCCGCCTTGCGCGCGGCGTCGCTCATCACCTTCAGGAGGGCCGACTGGGTGCTCACGGTGTAAAAGATCTCGTCGCGCTTTAGAGGGCGCGGAACCTAGTGGCGGGGCGGGATCGGCGCAATGGGGATGAACGAAGGCAAGATGTGGGAGGCGCGCTGCGCCTGCGGAGAGCTGTCGATCCGGCTGGCGGGCGATCCGCAATACGTATCGAGCTGCTGCTGCCAGGCCTGCCAGCGACGGAGCGGCAGCTTCTATGCGGTCACCGCCTTCTTCGCGCACGACCAGGTGCTGGAGCAGCGGGGCCCAAACACCGTGTTCCGTCGGATCGGCGACAGCGGGAAGCCACTGGACTTCCACTTCTGCCCGAGCTGCGGGTCGACGGTGTGGTGGGAGCCCGGCGCGCGGCCGGACCGCATTGCGGTGGCCGGCGGCTGCTTCGCCGACAAGAGCTTCCCCTCGCCGCAGCGGCTGATCTGGACCGAGGAGCGCCACCCCTCGATCTGCGTGGCGGACGACCTGCCGACGTTCGAGCGGGCGCCCTCCTAGCCGCGGTCGGCGAGGCCCAGGGCGATCTCCTCGTTGAAGCGCTTCACCGCGGCGGCGGGCCCCTCGGCGTGGCTCCAGATCCCTGCCGAAACCGCCAGGAAGTCCGCGCCGGCGGCGGCGAGCCCACGGGCGGTGTCCACCGTGATCCCGCCGATCGCGACGCAGGGGACCAGCATGTCGGCCTGCCAGCCGGTGAGCAGCTCGGGCTCGGCGCGGGTCGGCGCGTCCTTGGTCCTCGTCGGGAAGAAGGCCCCGAAAGCCACGTAGTCCGCGCCACCCTCGGCGGCCTCCATCGCCAGGTGCAGGCTGTCGTGGCAGGTGACCCCGACCATGGCGTCCTTGCCCATGATCCGGCGCGCCTCGGCGAGCGGCGCGTCCTCCTGGCCCACGTGCACGCCGTCGCAGCCGAGGCGGGCGGCGAGGTCGGGCCGGTCGTTGAGGATCACCGCCACCCCGCGGGCCTGCGCGATGGGCGCGAGCGCGTCGACGGCTGCGGCGATCACCTCGTCGGGCGTGTCCTTCAGCCGGATCTGCAGGGCCGCCACGTCGCCGGCGTCGAGCGCCTGGGCCAGCAGGTGGCCGAAGCCGGCCAGGTCTTCGAGCCGGGGCGGGGTGATCAGGTAGAGGCGGCAGAGCGGCGGAGCCATGCTCCCTTATGCCTAGATGATGAGCGCTCTCAACCCATAGGCCACGGCCGCGGTGGCCGCGGACCCGGCGATGGCCAGTCCCACGAACCAGGCGAGCCGCTTCCAGAGCGGGGGCAGGGGGGCGCCGGGCTCCGGCGGCGGCTCAATGATAGCCCGCATCGGCGCTCACCTTGCCGCGGAAGATCCAGTAGACCCAGACGGTGTAGCCGAGGATGGCCGGGAGCAGGATCGCCACGCCGACCAGCATGAACGCGAGCGCATTGTCGGCCGAGGCCGCCTCCCGGAAATCCATGTCGTACGGGACGATGTTCGGGAAGAACCCGGCGGCGAGCCCCAGGTAGCCGGAGAAGAACACCGTGAAGGCGCCCACGAACGGCCAGCCGTGCGAGCGGCGCCTCAAGCCGATCGCCAGCACCGCCAACCCGAGCACGCCAACGAGCGGGATGGGGGACAGCATGGCCAGCCTGCCGAGGTCGAAGACGCCGTCCTCGAAGCCCCAGCGCGCGGCGATCCGCGGATGCACCACGAGCGTCGCCAGGCTTACCGCCGCCAGCAGGATCGCCGTCGCCGCCGCCGCGATCCAGGCCCAGCGCCGCGCGCGGCCGTGGAGCTCGTCCTGCGTCTTCCAGATCAGCCAGCAGGCGCCGAGCAGGGCGTATCCGGCCAGGAGTCCTGCCGCCACCAGCAGGGTGTAGGGCGTCAGCCAGTCGAAGCGGCCCCCGGCGAACCGGCCGTTCTCCAGCGTCACCCCCTGGATGAAGCCGCCCAGCACCAGCCCCTGGGCGAGGGTTGCCAGGATGGAGCCCGCCGCGAAGGCGGCGGTCCAGAACCGCTTGCCGCGCCGGCGGCCCCTCAGCCGGAACTCGAACGCCACGCCGCGCAGGATCAGCGCCAGCAGCATGATCAGGATCGGGATGTAGAGCGCCGGCATCAGGGCCGCGTACGCGTAGGGGAAGGCCGCCAGCAGGCCGCCGCCGCCCAGCACCAGCCAGGTCTCGTTGCCGTCCCAGACCGGCGCGACGCTGTCCATCATCACGTCGCGCTCCTGCGGCGAGCCGGCGAAGGGGAAGAGGATGCCGACGCCGAGGTCGAAGCCATCCAGCAGCACGTACATCAGGACCGCGACGGCGATGATCCCGGCCCAGATCAGCGGCAGGTCGAGGCTCATGTACGCTCCTTGGGCCGGTCCTCCGGATCGCCCGGCGCGGCGCCCAGGGCGTACCCGGGTGGGCGCGGCTTCAGCGGCGGCTCGGTGTCCTGCGCCGGGACCGGCTGCGGGCCCTCGGCGATCAGCCGCAGGATGTAGAGCACGCCGGCCGAGAAGATCACCGCGTAGACGATCAGGAAGGCCAGCAGCGATCCCGAGACCTCGCCACCGGTGATCGGCGAGACCGCGTCGCGGGTGCGCAGCACGCCGGTGATCACCCAGGGCTGCCGGCCGACCTCCGCCACGATCCATCCGGCGATCACCGCCACGAAGCCCATCGGCGACATCAGGATGGCGGCGCGCAGGAACAGCGGCCGGTTCTCCGGCCCGCCGCGCCAGATCAGCCATGCGCCCCAGAGGCCGAGGCCGATCATCGCCAGCCCCAGGCCCACCATCACCCGGAACGCCCAGAAGACGATGAACACCGGCGGCCGGTCCTGCGGCGCGAACGACTTCAGGCCCTTGATCTCGGCGTCCGACCGGCCCGCCACGATCCAGCTGCCGATCTTCGGGATGGAGATCTCCCAGCGGTTCCTCTCGGCCCCGCGGTCCGGCCAGGCGGCGATGTGGAAGGCCTGTTCGGTGCGGGTCTCCCAGAAGGCTTCGATGGCGGCGAGCTTCGCGGGCTGCACCTCCAGCACCTCCTTGCCGGAGAGGTCGCCGACCACGAGCTGCAGCGGGGCGACTACGGCGAACATGCCGATCGCCATGCGCAACGCGATGCGCGACTCCGCGTCCTCCCGCTCCTTCAGCAGTCGCCAGGCCGAGGCTCCCCCGACCACCAGGGCGGTGGTCAGGAAGGCGGCCAGCAGCATGTGGGCGAGCCGCTCCGGAAAGGTGTCGGTGAAAACCACCTGCCAGAAGTCGGTGGCCCTGAGCGTGCCGTCCGCCAGCCGCTCGAAGCCCTGCGGGTACTGCATCCAACTGTTGGCCGCGATGATCCAGAACGCGGAGATGATGGTGCCGATGGCCACCAGCGAGGTGGCGGCGAAGTGCAGGCGGGGTCCCACCTTGCGCCAGCCGAACAGCATGACGCCCAGGAAGCTCGCCTCCAGGAAGAAGGCGGTCAGCACCTCGAAGGCCAGCAGCGGTCCGATCACCGGCGACGCCACCGCCGAGAACTCGCTCCAGTTGGTGCCGAGCTGGTAGCTCATCACCACCCCCGTCACCACGCCCATGCCGAAGGAGATCGCGAAGATCTTCACCCAGAAGAGGTAGAGCGTCTTGAACGCGTCCTTCTTCGTGAACAGCCACAGCCCCTCGAGCACGGCCAGGTAGCTCGCCAAGCCGATGGTGAAGCTCGGGAAGATGATGTGGAACGCGATGGTGAAGGCGAACTGCAGCCGCGACAGCAGTAGCGCGTCGAAATCCATGACCCGTGGCCTCGCGGGCGCCGCAGCGCCGCTCCCGGCTTCCAAACGTCCGGGCGCGCCCTTCAGTGCATAGCCAGCTCAATTGCTAAAGCGACGGTTTCTCACGAACTCCGCGCCCCAGAGCGGAACCATTCAGTTGCGAATGACTTGCATCCGCGTTCGCAACTGAGTAGATGTGTCTGCGAAGGTCAGGAGCCAACAAGGCCCATGTACGTCTGCAACTGCAACGGCATCCGGGAGCGTGAGGTCCGCGCGGCGATCGCGGCGGGCGCCAGCCGTCCGGCGGAGATCTTCAAGGCCTGCGATTCCAAGCCCCAGTGCGCCCGCTGCGTCTGCGACATGCGCGAGATGCTGCAGGAAGAGCGCGAGATGCTGCGCTACGCGGCCGAATAGGGCCTCTGCCGCGCCCGTTTCAGCGAGCGCAAATCACTTGCAAACATAGGCTTTGACAGCCTCCGCGGGCGGGCCGAGTTTCCGCGCCTGTCCATCCAGCGGAGGCATATCGTGCAAGGCGACAAGGCGATCGTCCGGCTCCTGAACCAGGTGCTCACCAACGAGCTGACGGCGGTCAACCAGTACTATCTGCACGCCCGGATGTACGAGAACTGGGGCTTCGCCAAGCTCGGGAAGATCACCTACGAAGAGTCGATCGGGGAGATGAAGCACGCCGACAAGCTCATCAAGCGCATCCTCTTCCTGGAAGGCCTGCCCAACCTGCAGGACCTGCACAAGCTGCGCATCGGCGAGAGCGTTGGAGAGGGCCTGGCGGCGGACCTCGAAGTGGAGGCTGGCGGACGGCAGCTGCTGGTGGACGGGGTGAAGCAGTGCGAGCTCGCCCAGGACTACGTCTCCCGCGACCTCCTGGCGGAGATCCTCCGCGACACCGAGGAGCATATCGACTTCCTGGAGACTCAGCTCAGCCTCCTCAAGAGCTTGGGCGAGCCCAATTACCTGCAGAGCGCCATGGGCGAGCTCGGCGACGAAAGCTGAGCCGGAACCAAGGGTCCGGTTCCCGACTTTCGAAAACGAGGGATGTCAGGGAGGCCGCGATGCCCGCCGAGACCTATCCGCCTGCGCCTGGATTTTCGGTGCGCCCGGTGCTGACCGGCGTCGCCATCGCCGCGGGCGCAGTGGCCGTCTCGGCGCTGCTGGCCCGCAGCCTGGCGCCGCCCGAGGACAGCTATGAGGTCTACTCCGACTACGACGCGCCAGCGGCGAAGCTCGAGAAGCCGCAGCGGAAGCTGTTCGGCCTGGTGTGGGCGCCGGCCTTCCTGGTGCTGACGCTGTCGGGCCTGCGCCTCTGGTTCGCGCCGCGCAGCCGTCAGCGCACCGAGGCGCTGACGCTCTGGGGCCTGACCCAGGCGATCAACGCGGTCTGGATGGCGCTTGGCCCAGCCCGGCTCGGGGGCCGGCTCGCCACCGCGGTGGCCTCGCTGGGCGCCGCCGGCGCCTACGCCTGGCGCGCGCACCGGGTCGACCTCAGCGCGGCGCGCATGGCCGCGCCCTACCTCGCCTGGTTACCGAGCACGGAAGCCAAGCCGGCCAAGGTCACCGTCCACTAGGCAAGGCGAGCGGCCGCTTCTAGGCTCCCCCCAAGAAAGACAAGCCTTTGGGAGAGGGGCGGGCATGGCGGCTGCGGCTGAACAAGCGCAAACGCGCGTGGGTGGAAGCCACCTGAGGGTGATCGCCGGGGCGTCGGCCGGCACGGTCTTCGAGTGGTACGACTTCTACCTCTACGGCTCGCTCGCGGCCTTCATCACCCAGCACTTCTTCTCGGGCGTCAACGAGACCACCGGCTTCATCCTGGCCCTGATGGCGTTCGCGGCGGGGTTCGCGGTGCGGCCGCTGGGGGCCGTGATCTTCGGCCGACTCGGCGACCGCTGGGGCCGGAAGAACACCTTCCTCGTCACCATGGTGCTGATGGGGCTCTCCACCTTCACGGTAGGCCTGCTGCCCAGCTACGGGCAGATCGGGGTCGCCGCGCCCGTGCTGCTCGTGGTGATGCGGCTGATCCAGGGCCTGGCGCTGGGCGGGGAGTACGGCGGGGCGGCCACCTATGTGGCCGAGCACGCGCCGCCGGGCCGGCGGGGCTTCTACACCAGCTGGATCCAGACGACCGCGACGCTCGGCCTGTTCCTCAGTCTCGTGGTGATCCTGCTGGTCCGCCACTGGCAGGGCGAGGAGGTGTTCAAAGCCTGGGGCTGGCGCATCCCGTTCCTGGTCTCCGCCGTCCTGCTGGCGGTCTCCCTCTGGATCCGGCTGAAGCTCAACGAGAGCCCGGTGTTCCAGCAGATGGTCGACGAGGGGAAAGGCACGACGAAGCCGTTGGCCGAGAGCTTCCTTCGCTGGCCGAACCTGAAGCTGGTGATCCTGGCTCTCGTGGGGCTGACCGCCGGCCAGGCGGTGGTCTGGTACACGGGCCAGTTCTACGCCCTGTTCTTCCTCGAGCGGATGCTGAAGGTGGACGGGCCCACGGCCAACAGCCTGGTGGCCATCGCGCTCCTGCTTGGCACGCCTTTCTTCGTGGTGTTCGGCTGGCTGTCGGACAAGATCGGACGCAAGCCGATCATCCTGGCCGGCTGCCTGCTGGCGGTGCTGACCTACTTCCCGGTGTTCAAGGCGATCACCGGCGCGGCGAACCCGCAGCTGGCGGCAGCGACCGCCAGCGCCCCGGTCACCGTGGTCGCCAACCCGGACGACTGCAGCTTCCAGTTCGATCCGATCGGCAAGGCTGCCTTCACCAGCGGCTGCGACGTCGCGAAGTCGACGCTGGCCAACGCCGGCGTCTCCTACGCCAACGCGGCCGCACCCGCGGGCCAGCCGGCGTCGATCACGATCGGGCAGAAGACCGTCCCCAGCCTCGAAGGGCGCGGCATGGCGCCGGCGCAGTTCAAGGCGGCCAAGGACGCCTGGACCAAGGGCCTCGCCGCTGAGCTGAAGGCGGCAGGCTACCCCGCGAAGGCCGAGGCGGCGCAGGTGAACAAGCCGCTGGTGGTGGCACTGCTCTGGCTCCTGGTGCTCTACGTGACCATGGTCTACGGCCCGGTCGCCGCGGCGCTGGTGGAGATGTTCCCGGCCCGCATCCGCTACACCTCCATGAGCCTGCCCTACCACATCGGCAACGGCTGGTTCGGCGGCTTCCTGCCGACTACGGCCTTCGCCATGGTGGCCGCCACCGGCAACATCTACTACGGCCTCTGGTACCCGATCGTGGTGGCGGCGGTGACCTTCGTTGTGGGGCTGCTGTTCGTGCGCGAGATGCGCGGCAATCCGATCGAGGCCTAGTCGCGTTCGTCCAGGTCGTGCCGCGCGGAGTAGAAGGCCAGCCAGGTCAGGAAGCCGCCGAGCGCCAGCGCCAGGACGGCCGCGCCAACCAGGTACGGCCACAGCGGCCCGAGGCTCCAGCCGTTCGGGGTCGGTTCTGACGCGGAGAAGAAGAACCAGCCCGCGGCGACGGCGAAGGCGGCCAGCGCCGCAAACGCGATCCCGAGGACGAGGATGTGCCTGCCCATCGCGCAGGCAACCGCGGCGGGCAGGCGCTTGTTCCGGGCGGCCTACTCGGCCGCGACGCGGGTGATGCCGATCTTCGGCGCGAGCTCGCCGGCGGCGTAGCGTTTGGCCATCGCCGACATCGGCAGCGGCTTGATCTTGCCGGCCCAGCCCGCAGTGCCGAACTCCTCGAAGCGCTGGATGCAGACCTTGCGCATGGCTTCCTTGGCGGGCTTCAGATAGCTGCGCGGGTCGAACTCGCCCGGCTTCTCGGCGAACACCTTGCGGATGGCGCCGGTGATGGCCAGGCGGTTGTCGGTGTCGACGTTGATCTTGCGCACGCCGTTCTTGATGCCGCGCTGGATCTCTTCCACCGGCACGCCCCAGGTCTGGGGAATCTTGCCGCCGTGCTCGTTGATGATGTCCTGCAGTTCCTGCGGCACCGACGAAGAGCCGTGCATCACCAGGTGGGTGTTGGGCAGGCGGCGGTGGACTTCCTCGATGACGTGCATGGCCAGCACGTCGCCGTCGGGCTTGCGGGTGAACTTGTACGCGCCGTGGCTGGTGCCCATGGCGATGGCCAGCGCGTCGACCTCGGTGGCCTTCACGAACTCGACGGCCTGGTCCGGATCGGTGAGCAGCTGGTCGTGACCCAGTTTGCCCTCGAAGCCGTGGCCGTCCTCCTTCTCGCCCATGCCGGTCTCCAGCGAGCCCAGTACGCCGATCTCGCCCTCGACGGATGCGCCCACCCAGTGGGCCATGTCCACCACGTTGCGGGTGACCCGCACGTTGTACTCGTAGTCGGCCGGCGTCTTGGCGTCGGCCATCAGCGAGCCGTCCATCATGACACTGGTGAAGCCGTACTGGAGCGCGGTGGCGCAGGTGGCTTCGTTGTTGCCGTGGTCCTGGTGCATGCAGAGCGGGATGTCCGGATACATCTCCGCCATCGCGTCGATCAGGTGCTTCAGGACGATGTCGTTGGCGTAGGACCGAGCGCCTCGGGAGGCCTGCATGATCACCGGCGAGTCGGTGGCCTCAGCGGCCTCCATGATCGCCAGCGCCTGCTCCATGTTGTTGATGTTGAAGGCGGGCACGCCGTAGCCGTTTTCGGCGGCGTGATCGAGGAGCTGTCGAAGGGTAATGCGAGCCATTTCCTAGCCTTGCTTTTCTATCGGGCCAGGGCCGCCACCCCAGGCAGCTCCTTGCCTTCCATCCATTCCAAGAACGCGCCGCCGGCCGTGGAGACGAAGGTGAATTCGTCCACGACCCCGGCTGCGTTGAGGGCTGCTACCGTATCACCCCCGCCGGCCACCGCCACCAGCTTGCCAGAAGTCGCAAGCCGGGCAGCTTCCTGCGCAGCTTGAACGGTCGACTTGTCAAAGGGTTGCACCTCGAACACGCCAAGCGGGCCGTTCCAGATCAGGGTATGGCTCTGACGCATCGCCTCGACGATGTCGGAGAGCGTCTGCGGGCCGGCGTCGAACACCTTGCGGCTCTCGCCGAGCGGCGTCTCCTTCGAGAGCGCCACCACTTCGGAGGCTGCGCCGGGCTCCAGCGCCTCGGCCACCACCACGTCGCGGGGCAGGATGATCCTGCAGCCCGAGGTCTCCGCCTTGGCGAGGATCTCGCGGGCGGTATCGGCCATATCCTTCTCGCAGAGCGAGCCGCCGATGTCGTAGCCCTGGGCGAACTGGAAGGTGTTGGCCATCCCGCCGCCGATGGCGAGGTAGTCCAGCTTGCCCACCAGGTTGTTCAGCAGGTCGAGCTTGGTGGAGACCTTCGCCCCGCCGACGATCCCCATCACCGGCCGCTGCGGCTTGCCGAGCGCCGCGTCCAGCGCCTCCAGCTCGCGGCGCATCTGCTCGCCGGCGTAGGCGGGCAGCAGGCGGGCGATGCCTTCCGTGGACGCGTGCGCCCGGTGGGCGGCGGAGAAGGCGTCGTTCACGTAGAGGTCGCCGTTGGCCGCCAGCGCCTGGGCGAACTCGGGGTCGTTCTTCTCCTCGCCCGCATGGTAGCGGACGTTCTCCAGCAGAAGGACGCCGCCGCCCGGCAGGGCCTGGATTGCGGCCTTGGCCTCCTCGCCCACGCAGTCGTCGGCGAAGGCCACCGGGCCGCCCACCAGCTTGGCCAGCGGCTCAACGACCGGGCGCAGGCTCATCTCCGGGACGCGCTTGCCCTTGGGGCGGTCGAAGTGGGCGAGCAGGACCACCTTGGCCCCGCCGGCGCGCAGCTTCTCGATGGTCGGCAGGGCGGCCCGCAGGCGGGTGTCGTCGGTGACCCGGCCGGCATCCATGGGGACGTTGAAGTCGACGCGGACCAGCGCCCGCTTACCGTTCAGGTCAGCGTCGTCGAGGGTGCGGAAAGCCATGGCGATGCTAGGCGATCAGCTTCGCCATATGGACAGCGGTGTCGCTCATCCGGGTCGAGAAGCCCCATTCGTTGTCGTACCAGGAGAGCACGCGAGCGAGCTGGCCTTCGATGACCTGGGTCTGGGGCAGGGCCGCGCAGGACGAGAAGGCGATGTGGTTGAAGTCGGCGGAGACCAACGGCTCTTCCGTGACGCCCAGGATGCCCTGCAGCGGCTTGGTCGAGGCGGCGGCCTTCAAGGCCTCGTTGATCTCGTCCTTGGTGACGCTGCGGCCCGGCACGAACTTCAGGTCCACGACCGAGACGTTCGGCGTCGGCACGCGGATCGACGAGCCGTCGAGCTTGCCGGTCAGCTCGGGGATGACCAGGCCCAGCGCCTTGGCCGCGCCGGTGGAGGTCGGGATCATCGACATGGCCGCGGCGCGGGCGCGGTAGAGGTCCTTGTGCAGGGTGTCTAGGGTCGGCTGGTCGCCCGTGTAGGAGTGGATGGTCGTCATGTAGCCGCGCTCGATCCCGCAGAGGTCGACGAGCACGCGGGCGACCGGCGCCAGGCAGTTCGTGGTGCACGAGGCGTTGGAGATGATCAGGTCGTCGGCAGTCAGGCTCTCGTGGTTGACGCCATAGACGATGGTCTTGTCGACGCCGTCGGCCGGGGCGGAGACGATCACCCGCTTGGCGCCGGCTTCAAGGTGGGCGGCGGCCTTCTCCTTGGTGGTGAAGAGGCCGGTGCACTCCAGCGCGATGTCGACGCCGAGGTCCTTGTGCGGCAGCTCGGCGGGGTTGCGGATCGCCGTCACCTTGATGGGCCCCAGGCCCACGTCGATGGTGTCGGCGGTGGTGGTCACCTGGCCGGGGAAGCGGCCGTGCACGCTGTCGTACCGCAGCAGGTGGGCGTTGGTCTCCACCGAGCCCAGGTCGTTGATCGCCACCACCTCGATGTCGCGGCGCGCGTGCTCGACGATCGAGCGCAGGACCAGACGGCCGATGCGACCGAAACCGTTGATGGCGACGCGAACGGGCATGCGAAGGGCTCCTCAGGTGACGACTTGGCGCAGTTGGCGGGCGTTCTTGAGGGCGGGGGCCCCCAAGTCAACCCCTGCAAAGGTCAAGTCTGGCAATGGATTGTGACGGGCCGACCCCCGGCCGCCCCGCGTGGCTCAGCCTGTACAATCCACGAGCCGGGCGATGGTGCCCCGCCTGCCCTCAGGCGCCGAACAGCCAGCCTGCGCCCAGCGAGGAGAGCTGGACGTTCTGCAGGACCAGCTCGCCGCCGCCGGCCGTGGAGACCACCACGTCGGCGCCAACCTGAGCCACGCTGTACTGCGCGCCGGACAGCAGCTGCACCCGGTCGCCCTCGGCGAAGCTGAAGTCGGTGACCAGGTCGCGGCCGGCCTCGCCGAAGGTGTGGAAGACGTCCGCGCCGGAGCCCCCCGACAGGGTGTCGACGCCGCGGTCGCCGGAGATCCAGTCGTCTCCGCTCCAGCCGAACACCAGGTCGTCGCCCTGGCCGCCGCGGACCACGTCGTCGCCGCCACCGCCGTCGACCAGGTCGTCGCCGATGTTGCCCAGGACCACGTCGCCGCCGTCCTCGCCGAACAGCTGGTCGTCGTCCTTGCCGCCCACGACCCAGTCGCCGCCGGCCCCGCCCGCGAGGGTGTCCTCGCCCTGGTTGCCGTGCATGTCGTCGAAGTCGTCGCCGCCGGCCATGCGGTCGCGGCCGTCGCCGCCGCGCATGAAGTTGCGGCCGCCGCCGCCGGCGATGCGGTCGTCGCCGGCGCCGCCCAGCAGGGTGTCCGCCCAGGGCGTGCCGTTCAGCTCCTGGCCGGGCCCGCCCGCCCAGGGCGGCGGCCCGGGTGGCCCGCCGGGGCCCGCGCCGCGGAAGCCTTCGAAGAGGTCGGCGAAGCCGCGGCCGATGTCGCGCAGGCCCTGGGCCGAGAAGTGCAGGGCGTCTTCCTGGCGGCCGAACGCCTCGGTGTCGAAGCTCGCCGCATTTGGGTCGCGAGCGTCCACCGCCGTCTGGGCCCCGCGGACCTGGCCGGCGAACGGCGCGGTGGTGTTGATCTGGAAGAAGCCGATCTTTCCGTTGGGGTCCTCGAGCCACTGGCCCCGGATGGCGGAGAACAGGGCCTGCAGGTTGGCGCCGTAGTCGGCGGCCTTGTCGTAGCGGGTGGCGTCCTCCTCGCCCTGGCCGAAGAAGACCGCGTCAGGCCGCGCACCGCCGATCGTCGCGCGCGCCTGGGAGAGGACGCGGGTGACCTCGTCGAAGATCTCGCCGCGGCTTTCCGGGGACCAGTCGCTGACCCACTGGCCGTCGTCCCTGTCGAGGCCCGTGCCGCCGTGGGCGACCTTGACGATGCGCAGCTCCTCCCCGGGATGGCGGGCGCGGAACTCCAGGGCGAACTGGACCTCGGGGCCCCAGGCCTGGGCCTGGGCGCCGAAGCCGGTGTTGACGCCGGGCTGCATCGGCTCCCAGGCGCCCGTGGACGGGTTCCAGATCAGGATGTTGGGGTCATAGGTCCACGCCTGCTGGAGCGTGGACGCGTTCATGGCATGGCCGCCAGTATTGGACTGGCCAGCGAAAACGACAAAAGCCAACTCGTTGGTCCCTCGGGCCGCGATGGCGACCGCCGCCCCTCGGCAAACGCCGTCCGCTATTGTCGGGAAGCCGCCACAGCGGCAAGCGGGGCTATTTCAAAGGTTTATGACTTGACCGGCTTCACCTTGGCCGCCGCCTCCCGGGCCCGGCGGCGGGCGTCGTCTATCTCGCCGCCGCGGGCCAGCGCCACGCCCATGCGGCGGCGCTCGTAGCTCTCCGGCTTGCCGAACAGGCGCAGGTCCACATTGGGAACCAAGAGGGCCTCGGCGACGCCTTCGAAGGCAATGCCCTTGGCGTCCAGGCCGCCATAGATGACGGCGCTGGCGCCCGGCTCGCGCAGGCTTGTGTCCACCGGCAGGCCGAGGATGGCGCGGGCGTGCAGGCAGAACTCGCTCATGTGCTGGGTGGCGAGGGTGACCAGGCCGGTGTCGTGCGGCCGGGGCGAGACCTCCGAGAACCAGACCTCGTTGCCCTTCACGAACAGCTCGACCCCGAACACGCCGAGGCCGCCCAGCTCGCCGGTGACCGCGCGAGAGATGTCGCGCGCCTTCTTCAGCGCGGCGGGGCTCATGCCCTGCGGCTGCCAGCTCTCCACGTAGTCGCCCTTCACCTGCCGATGGCCGATCGGGTCGCAGAAGCTGGTGACGATCTCGCCCTTGATGACGCTGCGCACGGTGAGCTGGGTGATCTCGAAGTCGAAGTCCACCAGCCCCTCGACGATCACCCGCGGCTGCTCGACCCGGCCGCCTTCGAGCGCGTAGCGCCAGGCCTCGGCGATCTGGTCGGGCCGCTCGATGAACGACTGGCCCTTGCCGGACGAGCTCATCACCGGCTTCACGAAGCAGGGGAAGCCGGTGACCTCCTGGGCCGCGGTCGCCAGTTCTTCCTCGGACGAGGCGAAGGCGTAGGACGAGGTCGGCAGCTTCAGCTCTTCGGCCGCCAGCCGGCGGATGCCCTCGCGGTTCATGGTGAGCTGGGCGGCGCGGGCGGTGGGGATGACGGTCGCCAGCCCCTCCGCCTCGATCCTGACCAGCTCGTCGGTGGCGATGGCCTCGATCTCCGGCACGATCAGGTGCGGCCGCTCGGCCTCCACGAGTGCGCGCAGGGCCATCCCGTCGGTCATCGCGATCACATGGCTGCGGTGCGCCACCTGCTGGGCCGGCGCATTGGCGTAGCGGTCGACCGCGATCACCTCGCAGCCGAGCCGCTGCAACTCGATGGCCACCTCCTTGCCGAGCTCGCCCGAGCCCAGCAGCATGACGCGCACGGCGGTGGGGCTAAGCGGAGTTCCGAGGCGAGGTGAGTTCATCGAGCGGATCCCACTCAGAGGCGGCGAAGCCGCTTTGAAACACGAAGATCAGGAAGGGCTCAAAGACCACGAAGAAGCTGAGGACCCTTGGTGGTCTTCGTGCCCTTCGCGGTCTTCGTGTCGAATAGGGCTGCGCGCGGCTTAAAGCTTGGCCTTCGCGGCGGCGGCGACGCCTTCGGGGGTGATGCCGAAATGCTTGTAGAGCGCCTTGTCGGTGCCGGACGCGCCGAAGCCGCTCATGCCCACGAACGCGCCGTCCACGCCGATGAAGCGGTCCCAGCCCATGCGGACGCCGGCTTCCACGGCGACGCGGACGGGTGTCTCCCCTATCAGCGCTTCCTGGTAGTCGGTCGGCTGGGCCTCGAAGAGTTCGAAGCAGGGGACGGAGACCACCCGCGTGCCGATGCCCCCCGCCTCCAGCAGGTCGCGCGCCGCCATGGCGACGGCCACTTCCGTGCCGGTGGCGAAGAGCGTCACCTGGGCGGGGGAGCCAGCGCCGGCGAGCTGGTAGGCGCCGCGGGCGCTCATGTTCTCGGCGAAGGGCGTGGTGCGGACTGCGGCGGTCTTCTGGCGGGAGAGCGCCAGGATCGAGGGCGTGGACGTCGCCGACAGGGCCAGCTTCCAGCACTCCGCCACCTCGACCGCGTCCGCCGGACGGAACACGTTGACGTTCGGCATGGCCCGCAACGCCGCCAGGTGCTCCACCGGCTGGTGGGTCGGGCCGTCTTCGCCCAGGCCGATGGAATCGTGGGTGCCGACGTGGATCACCCGGATGCCCATCAGCGCCGCCAGCCGGATGGCCGGGCGGTTGTAATCGGTGAACACCAGGAAGGTCCCGCCGTAGGGGATCACCCCGCCGTGCAGGGCCATGCCGTTCATGGCCGTGGCCATGCCGAACTCGCGCACGCCGTAGTTCACGTAGCGGCCGGAGTAGTCCGGCGTGTCAAGGATCTTGGTGTTCTTCACGTAGGTGTTGTTGGAGCCGGTCAGGTCCGCCGAGCCGCCGACCATCTCCGGCACGGCTGGGAAGAGGACGCTGAGCACATTGCCGGAGTGCTGGCGCGTCGCCGCGGCCGGCGCGGTCTTCTCGGCGTCCGCGATGAAGGCGTCCACCGCCTCGAAGGCGCGCTTCGGCAGCTCGCCGGACACCGCGCGCTCGAACTCGGCCTTCATCGGCGAGGCGGCGAGGCGGGCTTCCCAGGCCTTCAGGTCCTTGCGGCCACGGCGGCCGGCGGCGCGCCAGGGGCGTACGGCCTCGTCGGGCAGCACGAAGGGCTCGTGCGGCCAGCCGAGGTTGTCGCGGGTCTTGACCACCTCGTCCTTGCCCAGCGCCTTGCCGTGCACGTCGTGGGTGCCTTCGAAGGTGGGCGAGCCCTTGCCGATGACCGTCTTGCAGGCGATCAGCGTCGGCCGGTCCTGGCGCGTCGCCCAGGCCAGCGCCCGGCGCACCTGGCCCACGTCATGGCCATCAATCCGCTTCACCGCCCAGCCGGCGGCCTTGAAGCGGGCGAGCTGGTCGGTGGCGTCGGAGAGGCCCACGTGGCCGTCGATGGTGATGTCGTTGTCGTCCCACAGGATCGTGAGCTTGGCGAGCTTCAGCCGCCCGGCCAGGCTGATCGCCTCGTGGCTGACGCCCTCCATCAGGCAGCCGTCGCCGGCCACCACCCAGGTGCGGTGGTCCACCAGCTCGTCGCCGAAGCGCGCCGCCATGTGCCGCTCGGCGATGGCCATGCCGACGGCGGTCGCCAGGCCCTGGCCCAGCGGGCCGGTGGTTGTCTCGACGCCGGGGGTGTGGCCGTACTCCGGGTGTCCGGGCGTGTTGGAACCGACCTGGCGGAAGTTCCTGATCTGGTCGAGGGTGACCGCCTTCACGCCGGTGAGGTGCAGCAGGCTGTAGAGCAGCATCGAGCCGTGGCCGGCGGACAGCACAAAGCGGTCGCGGTCCGGCCAGTCGGGGCGGGCGGCGTCGTACTTGAGGAACTTCGTCCAGAGCACCGTGGCCACGTCGGCCATGCCCATGGGCATCCCCGGGTGGCCCGAGTTGGCCTGCTCGACGGCGTCCATGGAGAGCACGCGGATGGCGTCGGCCATCAGTTTCAGGGGCGCTGGCATCGAGGTCCCGAGTCGGCGGCGGCGTTAAGGAATGGCGCGGCCTCGCACGCACAGGCGCAGGGGTCAACTGGGGCGGAAAAACCCCAGGATTCACAAAGGCCGCGACGCAGCGCTATATCAGGACAGCCAGGACCTGCACCGGAAGGACGGCGGATGAACGGCGGAGACAGCGCGCTCGATCTTGCGGCCAAGCGGCTGGAGCGCGCGATCGCCCTCCTGGAGCAGCGGCTTTCCGAAAGGCTGAAGCACGCGGCGGACGGCGACCTGTTCGACCAGGACCGCGCCCGGCTGGCCGCCGAGCTGGACCAGGCCCGCGCCCGCGAGCGGGAGCTGGAGGAGGCGGGCGCCGAGGCCTCCGCCGCTCTGGGACGGGCGATCACCGAGATCCGGGCGGCCCTGAACGGCCACGCGGGGCAGGAGCACTGACATGGCGCAGATCAACGTCGAGGTGAACGGCCGGCCCTATGCGGTGGGCTGCGAGGACGGCCAGGAGCAGCACCTGATCGAGTTGGCGAAGATGTTCGACCAGCAGGTGCGGATGGTCAGCCAGGACATGGGCCAGCTGGGCGACACCCGGCTGTTCCTGATGGGCGCCCTGCTGCTGGCCGACGAGCTCGCCGACGCCAAGGGCCGCCTGGCCGCGCTGCAGGCCGAGGTCAGCCGCATGCAGGCCGACCGCTCCAAGCTGGAGACCCGCGCGGTCTCGGCCCTGGAGAGCGCGGCCAAGAAGATCGAGGGGCTCGCCGCCTGATTTCCCTCCCCTCCTGGGACGGACAGCCGCGCAGCGGCCAGGGCGAGGAAGTGTGGGGCAGGATCTGGGAGTCAGCGCCTGATCGCGACTGCCTCACCCGGCTCGCCTCCGGCGAGCTGTCCCTCCCCAGGAGGGGAGGGAAACCTTGAGACTGCGCCCCCGGCGCACTACCTTGGGGACGGCGGGTCTGCTGCGGCCCTCGTCGAAGGCAACATATCCCAGAGACCTTAATTCACTCTACGGGAGCTGTCCCTGTCCGGAGCCGTGGCTCCGGGCATACGGCGCCCACCTGGTCTACCAGGTCCGAGGGGATTAGAACGCCCTTCACGGTTCTCGCGGCGCCGCCACCCGTCCTCCCACGTTAGGGGACCCGTGGCCTCGAACCCCGCCAAGTCTAC
Organism: Phenylobacterium sp.; assembly: GCF_036563285.1. Classification (GTDB taxonomy): domain Bacteria; phylum Pseudomonadota; class Alphaproteobacteria; order Caulobacterales; family Caulobacteraceae; genus Phenylobacterium. Next base: position 280,157 of record NZ_DATCMR010000011.1, on the reverse strand, counting down.
CCTGCGCAAGCACATGCGCGCGCTGCGCGCCCAGCTCGCCGCCGCTGCCCCCGACGCGGGCGCGTTGGCCGCAGCGCGGCTGCCGGTCGAGCGGCTACAGGCGCACCGCGTGTTCAGCGGCTACCATGCCCTGGGCGACGAGATGGACGCCTACCCGCTCATGCGGCGGCTGGCGGACGCGGGCCTCGCCGCCTCCCTACCGGTCGCGAGCCGCACCGAGCCCATGACCTTTCGCCTCTGGGACCCACGCTCCCCCATGGAGCCCGACGAGTTCGGCATCCCCGCGCCGCCGCCGCACGAGGACGTCGTCTACCCCGACCTGGTGATCTGCCCGCTCCTGGCCTTCGATCGCCGCGGCCACCGGCTGGGGCAGGGCAAGGGCCACTACGACCGCACGGTGGAGCAACTTCGCGAGCGGCAGCCGGTTTTCCTCTTGGGCCTCGCCTACGCGGGCCAGGAGGTGGACGCGGTGCCGGCCGAGCCGCACGACCAGCCGCTGGACGCCATCCTGACCGAGACGGAGTACATGGAGGTCAGGTAAGGACCGCTTATGAAATTCGCCTTCTTCGGAGATGTGGTCGGCCGCGCAGGGCGCGAAGCCCTCGGCGAGCATCTCCCCGCCCTGCGTCGCCGCCTGGGCCTCGAGTTCGTGATCATCAACGCCGAGAACGCCGCCGCCGGCTTCGGCATCACCGAGGCGACGGCGCGCGAGCTGTTCGACGCCGGCGCCGACTGCCTCACGCTGGGCAACCACTCGTGGGACCAGAAGGAGGCGCTGACCTACATCGTCCGCGAGCCGCGGCTGATCCGGCCCCTCAACTACTCCGCCTTCTCGGCCGCGCCGGGGCGCGGCGCCCAGCTCTTCGATACGGAGAGCGGCAAGCGGATCCTGGTGGTGAACCTGCTGGGCCGGGTGTTCATGGACGCCCTCGACGACCCCTTCGCCGCCGTGGACAAGGAGCTGGAGGCCTGTCCGCTGGGCGCGGTCGCCGACGTCGTGGTGGTCGACATCCACGCCGAGGCCACCTCCGAGAAGATGGCCATGGGCCACTTCTGCGACGGCCGGGCCAGCCTGGTGGTCGGCACCCACAGCCACGTCCCTACGGCCGACGCGCAGATCCTGCCCGGCGGGACCGCCTACCAGACCGACGCGGGGGCCTGCGCCGACTACGACAGCGTCATTGGCAACCAGAAGGAAGAGCCGCTGCGGCGCTTCACCACCCGCATCTCCGGCGGCCGCTACAAGCCCGCCGAAGGCCCGGCCACGGTTTGCGGCGTCTATGTGGAGACCCACGACTCCACCGGCCTGGCGCGGCGCATCGAGCCCATCCGCATCGGCGGGCGGCTGTCGCAGACCATCCCCTCGCTGGAGACCGTCGCGGCCGAGTAGGCTTGCAATCGCGCGGCGAGGGGCCACCTACAGCCAAGCTTCTGAGGGGAGGGGCCATGCTCGCCCGGTTCATTGTGCGCGCCATCTTCGCGGCGTTCGGCCTGTGGCTCGCCTCGGTCCTGGTGCCAGGGGTGAGGGTGGACGACACCGTCACCCTGATCCTGGCCGCCATCCTGCTGGGGGTGGTCAACGCCTTCGTCCGGCCGGTGGTGTTCGTGCTCACCCTGCCGCTGACGATCGTGACGCTGGGCCTGTTCCTGCTGGTGCTGAACGCGGCGATGATCGGCCTGGTCGCCGTGCTGCTGAGCGGCTTCGAGGTGAACGGCCTGATCGCCGGCGTGCTGGCCGCCATCGTCACCGGCGTCACCAGCTGGATCGGCGACATCGTCACCGGCGGCGAGAAGCGCGAGCGCCGCAGCTAGGCCGGCTGCGCCCCCACCGCGGCGTCGATCTCCGCGTCCGTCAGCCCCTTCTCGCGCAGCACCTCGCGGGTGTGCTGGCCGAGCTTGGGCGCCGGGCGGCGGGGGCTGGTGTCCAGGCCCGGGAAGCGCACCGGCGAGGCCGGGCTCCAGAACGTCCCGCCCGCGCCATCGCCCACCTCCACGAAACAGCCGGCCTCGTGCGCCTGCGGGTTCATCTCCAGGTCGAGCAGGGAATCCATCGGCGCCCAGGCGACGTCGAGGCTGTTCAGCATCGCGCCGGCCTCCTCCAGCGTCAGGGCGTCGAAGGCGGTCTCCAGCGCCGCGCGGACGTAGCGGACCTTGTGCACGTCGGTCATCGGCGGCAGGCACTCGGGATCGTCCAGGATGTCGGCCCGGTCGATGGCCTTGAGCACGTTCGGATAGTCGTCCGCGCTCTTCACCACCACCACGAACCAGCGGTCGTCGGCCGTGTGGAAGAAGCCGGACAGCGCCACCATGCGGTCCTTCTTCGGCTGGGCGGTGAGCACGTCGCCGTAGCGCAGCTGCAGCGACAGGTCCCAGCCGATGGCGTAGGCCCCCACCCGCAGCAGCGCCGTCTCCACCTGCCGACCGCGGCCCGTCTGGCTTCGCTCGTGCACCGCCGCCAGGATTCCGGACAGCGTCGCCAGCGCCGTGAAGTGGTCGCCGAATCCGGGGCGGCTGGGGAACGGCTCCTGGTCCGGCGGGATGGTGGAGTGCGCCACGCCGGAGCGGGCCCAGAAGGCGGTGATGTCGAACGCCGCGGTGTCGGCCATCTCCCCGGTCAGCCCATAGCCGGTGACGTTGGCGTAGATCAGCCGCGGGAAGCGGTCCTTCAGGCTGTCGTAGTCCAGCCCCAGCTTCTTCAGCGAGCCCGGCCGGACGTTGGTGACCAGGACGTCGGCGTCCTCCAGCAGCCTCACCAGCGCCGCGCGGCCCTCGGGGCGGGTGGTGTCCAGCACGATGCCGCGCTTGCCGCGGTTCTCCAGGGTGAACACCGGATTGCCCGGGCTCTCGGCGGTGTCCGGATAGAAGGCCCGCGTGGCGTCGCCGATCGGGCTCTCGACCTTGATCACCTCAGCGCCCCAGTCGGCCATCAGCCCGGCGCAACCCGGCCCGGCGACCCACGTCGCCCACTCCACCACCTTCAAGCCTGACAAGAGCATCGGCGTCCTCCCGGCCGCACAGTGGCCGAGCCGCCGGCAAAGAAAAAGGGCGGGACCCTTAGGCCCCGCCCTAATCTTCAGAGACGTTGGTCGACTGGACTTAGAAGTCCATGTCGCCCATGCCGCCCATGCCGCCGCCCGGCATGCCGCCGCCGCCCGAGTTCTTCTTCGGGGCTTCGACGATGGCGGCTTCCGTGGTGATCAGCAGGCCAGCCACTGAAGCGGCGTCCTGCAGAGCGGTGCGGACCACCTTCGCCGGGTCGATCACGCCGGCCTGCACGAGGTCGACGTACTCTTCCGTCTGGGCGTTGAAGCCGAAGGTCGCCGAGGCGTTCTCGAGGACCTTGCCGACCACGATGGAGCCTTCCACGCCGGCGTTCTCGGCGATCTGGCGGATCGGGGCCTGCAGGGCGCGGCGCACGATGGCGACGCCGGCTTCCTGGTCGTCGTTGTCACCCTTGAAGCCGTCGAGAACCTTCGAGGCCTTCAGCAGGGCGACGCCGCCGCCGGGGACGATGCCTTCTTCCACGGCCGCGCGGGTCGCGTTCAGGGCGTCGTCGACGCGGTCCTTCTTCTCCTTCACCTCGACTTCGGTCGAGCCGCCGACGCGGACCACCGCAACGCCGCCCGCCAGCTTGGCGAGACGCTCTTGCAGCTTTTCCTTGTCGTAGTCGGAGGTGGTGTCCTCGATCTGCTTCTTGATCTGGGCCACGCGGCCTTCGATGCCCGACTTGTCGCCAGCGCCGTCGACGATCGTGGTGTCGTCCTTGGTGATGGTGACCTTCTTGGCCTTGCCGAGCATGTCGAGGGTGACGTTCTCGAGCTTGATGCCGAGGTCTTCGCTGATCAGCTGGCCGCCGGTCAGGATGGCGATGTCTTCCAGCATGGCCTTGCGGCGGTCGCCGAAGCCCGGAGCCTTCACGGCCGCGACGCGCAGGCCGCCGCGCAGCTTGTTGACCACCAGGGTGGCCAGGGCTTCGCCTTCCACGTCCTCGGCGATGATCAGCAGCGGACGGCCGGACTGCACGACGGCCTCGAGGACCGGCAGCAGCGGCTGCAGCGAGGAGAGCTTCTTCTCGAACAGCAGGATCAGCGGCTCTTCGAGGTCGGCCTCCATCTTCTCCGCATTGGTGATGAAGTACGGGGAGAGGTAGCCGCGGTCGAACTGCATGCCCTCGACCACGTCGAGCTCGGTCTCGGCGGTCTTGGCTTCCTCGACGGTGATGACGCCCTCATTGCCGACCTTCTCCATGGCGCGGGCGATCATCTCGCCCACTTCCAGGTCGCCGTTGGCGGAGATGGTGCCGACCTGCGAGATCTCGGCGTTGGTGGTGACCTTCTTGGCCGAGGAGCGGATCTCCTCGACGACCTTCGCGACCGCCTTGTCGACGCCGCGCTTCAGGTCCATCGGGTTCATGCCGGCCGCGACCGACTTCAGGCCCTCGGTGACGATGGCCTGGGCCAGGACCGTGGCGGTCGTGGTGCCGTCGCCGGCCTTGTCGTTGGTCTTCGAGGCGACTTCACGGATGAGCTGGGCGCCCAGGTTCTCGAACTTGTCGGCCAGCTCGATTTCCTTGGCCACCGACACGCCGTCCTTGGTGGAGCGCGGGGCGCCGAAGGACTTCTCGATGACCACGTTGCGGCCCTTGGGGCCGAGGGTGACCTTCACCGCGTTGGCGAGGGTGTTGACGCCGCGCAGCATGCGGTCGCGCGCGTCGGAGGCGAAATAGACGTCTTTGGCAGCCATGGTTGCTGTCCCTTTTCTGAATGCAGTCGCTAGGGCGGTCGGTGCTTAGGCGGCCTTGGCGGCCTTCTCGGGCTCGACCACGCCGAGGATGTCGCTTTCCTTCATGATCAGCAGGTCCTGGCCTTCGAGGCGGACCTCGGTGCCGGACCACTTGCCGAACAGGATGCGGTCGCCGGCCTTCACGTCGAGCGGCTGGATCTTGCCGCTTTCGTCGCGGGCGCCGGGGCCGGTAGCGATCACTTCGCCTTCCTGCGGCTTCTCCTTCGCGGTGTCGGGGATGATGATCCCGCCCCGGGTCTTCTCTTCTTCCTCGACACGCCGGACGAGGACCCGGTCACCAAGAGGACGAAACGCCATGTGTAGTTCTCCGTTCGAGACGGTTGGAATGAGCTCGCGCGCACTTGCGGGGGAGGCTGTTAGCAGTCCCGGCCCTTGAGTGCTAACGACGCTGTGGAGGTAAGAAAACGGCGCTCCGGAGTCAAGACTGCGGCGCCGAGATCGGTCAGGTGGGAGGCCGCCCGCAGAGGCGCAAGCCCGCCGCCGCCTGCCGTAAATCGCCTCAGGCGCCTTGATCCTGCCGTTCCCGTCAGGTTCAACAGACGCGACACTGTTCCTGGAGAGAAACGTCCATGCGCCGCGCCCTTGCGCTTGCCACCCTGACCGCCGCGGTCGCCTTCGCCGGCGCCGCCTCCGCCGAGAAGTGGTCGAAGTTCGCCGACGTGGCCGCCAACGGCACCGCCTGGTCCTACGACAGCGACTACACCTACAAGGACAAGGCCTCCGGCCGCCTGGTGGTGATGCAGGCGATCTCCAAGCCCGACGCCAAGCTGGGCCCGAGCGGCCCCGGCAAGCCGGACGGCGTGGGCAGCGTGGTGGCCATCGACTGCAAGGCCAAGAACCTGATCACGGTTGCGGCCTACCGTCCGTCGGCCGAGTTCGCGATCCCGGCCAACTGGCGCTCGAGCTCGCCGAAGAAGGCCCAGGGCGCCGAGAACGAGGCCCTGCTGGCCGCGGTCTGCCCGCACATCGACCACGTGCCGGTGAAGTAAGGGCCCGTGAGGTAGGGCTGCGCCCCACCTTTCGAAAGCTTAACTGGAAGCCCTGCCGACCCATGCCCTATCCAAAGGCATGGGGCGGTGGCTGAAGCTCATTCCGGTCCTGGCGATCCTCGCCCTGGTGGCGGCCCTGATCCTGTTCGGGACCGACCCCGCCGCGCTGTTCTTCACCTGAGAGAGTCGTGAGCGCTTCGCGGCCGGCGGCATTTTCGCGGCGCGGCCTCAAACGCTTGTTTGATTCTCTTGGAAAAGGGCGCCAAAGGTTACGTCACGCAAGCCCGCCAAGAGCGCTTTGGGAGACCCCCGGATGACCATGACCGCCGAACGGCCGCCGCAAGAGGGCGGCTTCAAGCTGAACCCGCAGGACGACCTCAACGACCTGCGCATGAGCGACAAGGCGCTGCCGCTCTACAACAAGGTGAAGCAGTTCATCCGCGAGGTCGCCGAGCCGGCGTCCGAGGAGTTCCACCGGCTGGGCGAGGGCCGCCCCGACGTGTGGCAGTACGCGCCGGGCCAGCTGGAGGTGCTCGAGGCGGCCAAGGACAAGGCGCGGGCGGCCGGCCTCTGGAACTTCTTCCTGCCCAACGCCGAGACCGGCGAGGGCCTCTCCAACCTCGACTACGCCTACATCGCCGTGGAGCTGGGCAAGGTGCGCCTGGCCTCGGAGATGATGAACTGCGCGGCGCCCGACACCGGCAACATGGAGGTGCTGGAGCGCGTCGGCACGCCGGAGCAGAAGAAGCAGTGGCTGGAGCCGCTGCTGGAGGGGAAGATCCGCTCGGCCTACTGCATGACCGAGCTGAACACCGCCAGCTCCGACGCCAAGAACATCGACACCCGCGCGGTCCGCGTCGGCGACGAGTACATCATCAACGGCGAAAAGCACTACATCTCGGGCGCCGGCGACCCGCGCTGCAAGATCATGATCTGCATGGTCAAGACAGGCGAGGAGAACGCGCCGCCCCACCTGCAGCAGTCGCAGATCCTGGTGCCCCTCCCCACCGAGGGCGTGGAGATCATCCAGGGCCAGCAGGTGTTCGGCGACCCCGACGCCCCGCACGGCCACATGCACATCCGCTTCAACAACGCCCGCGTGCCGGCCTCCAACATCCTTCTGGGCGAGGGCCGCGGCTTCGAGATCAGCCAGCTTCGCCTGGGCCCGGGCCGCATCCACCACTGCATGCGCGCCATCGGCTCGGCCGAGAAGGCGCTCGACCTGATGGTGACCCGCGGCATGAGCCGGGTGGCGTTCGGCAAGCCGATCATCCAGCTCGGCGGCAACATCGAGAAGGTCAGCCGCGCGCGCATCGAGATCGAGGCCATGCGCCTGATGGTGCTGAAGGCCGCCAAGGCCATGGACGTGCTGGGCAACCGGGAGGCCCGCGTGTGGATCCACATGGTCAAGGCCATGGTGCCCGAGCGGGTCTGCCAGATCATCGACCAGGCGATCCAGATGCACGGCGCGCTCGGCGTGTCCCAGCACACCCCGCTGGCCCGCATGTACGCCAACACCCGCACCCTGCGCATCGCTGACGGCCCCGACGAGGTCCACCACATGGTGGTCGGCCGCAACGAGCTGCAGCAGTTCCGCGAAGGCCCGCACGACAGCTCGATGTCGGCGGTCTTCCGCAACTAGGACCCTGGCTCCCTCTCCCGCGGCGCGGGAGAGGGAGGCGGATCGCTTCCGCCCTAGGCCGACCTCACAAGCTGTGCTGAACTCTCCCCAACGAAAGACAGGGGAGGGATCACCATGAAGCGGCTGCTGTTCGCCGCGGGCGCCGTCGTCGCGCTCGCCGCGCCGGGCCTGGCCCACGCAGAGACCGACTGCGCCTCCCTGAAGCAGACGCGGCTCGACCGGGCCGAGGTCACCGCCGCCAGCGTCGAGACCGCGGGCGGCAAGCAGGTCTGCAAGGTCTCGGTCACCAGCCGGCCCACTTCCGACTCCGACATCCGGATCGAGGTCTGGATCCCGCTCGGCCAGGCCTGGAATGGCAAGTTCGTGCAGGTGGGCAACGGCGGGTTCGCCGGCCGCGTCCCCTCCGGCCAGCTCCGCGCCCTGGCGGGCCAGGGCTACGCCGCCGCCGGCACCGACAACGGCCACCAGAGCAATGTGGTGACCTCCGCCGCCTGGGCCCTGGGTCATCCGGAGAAGTTCGTCGACTTCGGCTGGCGCTCGATCCGCGAGACCACGGTGCTCGGCAAGGCCGTGCTGGCCGCACAGAAGGGCCAGCCGCACCAGAAGGCCTACTTCATGGGCTGCTCGGACGGCGGGCGCGAGGCGCTGCTGAACGCCCAGCGCTTCCCCAACGCCTTCGACGGCATCGTCGCCGGCGCGCCTGCGAACTACATGAGCGAGCTGTTCGGCTTCGGCGCTGCGCACCACCAGGCGCTCTCCGCGCCAGGCGGCTACCTCGACGCGCCCAAGCTGCAGCTGCTGCAGAAGTCGGTGCTGGCGCAGTGCGCCGACGGCGGCCCCTTCGTCCGCGATCCGGCGTCGTGCCGCTTCGATCCACGTGCGCTGCAGTGCCGGCCCGGCCAGGACGAGAGCCAGTGCCTTACGCCGGCCCAGGTGCGCAGCGCCACGGTGCTCTACGGCGGCCGGACTGACCCGCGCACGCGGCGCATCGTGTTCCCGGGCTTCACCCCCGGCGCCGAGGCCGCGCCTGGCGCCTGGAACGGCTGGATCACCGGGCCCAACCAAGGCGCGCACAGCGGCGCCACCGGCTACCAGTTCTCCTCGAACGCCTTCAAATATTTCGTCTTCGAGGACCCGACCTACGACTTCCTGAAGCTCGACCTCGGCCGCGGCTTCCAGCGGGCGAAGGCGAAGATGAGCCCGATCATCGACGCGGAGAGCCCCAACCTGCGGGCCTTCAAGGCGCGCGGCGGCAAGCTGATCCAGTACCACGGCTGGAACGACCAGGGCATCCCGGCCAGGTCCTCGATCCGCTACTACGAGGACGTCTCGCGGACCATGGGCCGGACGGACGACTTCTACCGGCTCTACATGATCCCGGGCATGCTCCACTGCGGCGGCGGGCCGGGGCCATCCAACGTGGACTGGCTCTCCGTGCTCGACCGTTGGGTGACCCAGAACCAGGCCCCGGCGGACCTGACGGCGGCCGGCGCCAACAACGCCAGCCAGCTGCTCTGCCCCTATCCGGGCGTGGCGCGGAAGTCCGGCGAGGCCTGGGCCTGCGCGGCGCCGCGGCGTCGGAGCTGAGGCGCATGAAACTGCTCGTCCTCGCCGCCGCGGCGCTGTTCGCCGCGCCCGCGGCCGCCCACGCGGAAGCCGCCTGCGCAGACCTCGCAGCCACGCGCCTGCCGCACGCGGAGGTCACCTCCGCCACGGAGATGAAGGCCGGGAACGTGGACGCCTGCCGCGTCCTCGTCACCAGCCGGCCGACCTCCGACTCCGACATCCGCATCGAGGTCTGGATCCCGCGGGGGCAGGCGTGGAACGGCAAGTACGTGCAGGTGGGCAACGGCGGCCTGGCGGGCGCGATCCCGTCGGCCCAGATCCGCCAGCGCGCGGCCTCCGGCTATGCGTCTGCCGGCACCGACGACGGGCACCAGGCCAATTCCCGCTCGGCGGCCTGGGCGCTCGGCCATCCGGAGAAGATCAAGGACTTCGCCTGGCGCTCCCTGAAGGAGACCAACGACGTCGCCAAGCTGCTGGTCCGCGCGCAGAAGGAGGCGCCGCCGAAGTTCTCCTATTTCGTGGGCTGCTCGGCCGGCGGCCGCGAGGCCTTGATGGTGACCCAGCGCTATCCCGGCGACTTCGACGGCGTCGTGGCCGGCGCGCCGGCCAACTACAACACCCTATCCACCGGCGGCCGCGCCTACATGCAGCAGATGCTGGCCAGGCCCGGCGCCTACCTGGCGCTGAAGGACCTGCAGCTCCTGCAGAACGCGGCCCTGAAGCAATGCGCCAACGGCGAGCCGTTCATCCGCGACCAGCTGGCCTGCCGCTTCGATCCCGCCGTGCTCCAGTGCAAGGTCGGCCAGTCGGACGGCTGCCTGAACGCCGCCCAGGTGGCGGCGGCCCGCGCCCTCTACTTCGGTCGGCTGGACAGCCGCGGCCGGTCCATGTTCCCCGGCTACACGCCCGGCGGCGAGGCCCTGCAGGGCGGCTTCCAGGCCTGGAACACGGGCCCGTCCAAGGACCGCAACTTCGAGGCCTCGGGCCACGCGATTTCGTCGCAGTTCATGAAGTACTTCGTCTACAACGACCCGGCGTTCGACTTCCTGAAGGCGGACCTGGGGGCGAAGTACGACCGTGACCGGCTGAAGGTCGCCCGTGAGCTCGACGCGGTGAACCCGGACCTTTCGGCCTTCCGCCGCCACGGCGGCAAGCTCATCCAGTGGCATGGCTGGAACGACCCGGCGATCCCGCCGCTCGGCTCGATCCGCTACCACGACGAGGTGCGCGGCCGGATGGGCGAGGTCTCGGACTTCTACCGGCTCTACATGATCCCCGGCCTGCTCCACTGCCGCGGCGGCCACGGCCCCGGCGACGTGGACTGGCTGGACGTCATCGACCGCTGGGTCACCCGCGCCGAGGCGCCGACGACGCTGAAGGCCAGCCACGAGAACGGCTCGTCCCAGCTGCTCTGCCCCTACCCGGGCGTCGCCCGCGGCCAGGGCAATCAGGCGGACGGCTATCGCTGCGCCAGCCCGACGCGTCGCCGATGAGCGAGGCCGCTGCGCCCACCGAAGCTGCCGTCCTGCGCAAGGCGGCGCTCCGGCTCGTGCCGTTCCTGGGCCTGCTCTACTTCACGGCCTACCTGGACCGGGTGAACGTCGGCTACGCCGCGCTCACCATGAATGCCGACATCGGCCTCTCGGCGGCGGCCTACGGGCTGGGAGCCGGGATCTTCTTCATCGGCTACTTCCTGTTCGAGGTGCCCTCGAACCTGATCCTGGAGAAGGTCGGCGCGCGGGTCTGGATCGCGCGGATCATGGTCACCTGGGGACTGCTGTCGGCGGGCATGGCCTTCGTGGACGGCCCCACGGCCTTCTACGTCCTGCGCTTCCTGCTGGGCGTCGCCGAGGCCGGCTTCTTCCCCGGCATGATCCTCTACCTGACCTACTGGTTCCCCTGGGCGCAGCGGGCGAAGATCGTGGCCGCCTTCATGATGGCCATCCCGATCTCCAGCGTGATTGGCGCGCCGCTCTCGACGGCGTTGCTGGACACTTCGCTGTTCGGCCTGAAGGGCTGGCAGACCATGTTCATCCTCGAGGGCGTCCCCGCCGCCGTCCTCGGCGTGGTGGTGTTCTTCGTCCTGGCCGACCGGCCGGCGGCGGCGAAGTGGCTGACGCCGGCCGAGAAGCAGGTCCTGCAGACTGCCGTCGACCGCGACCAGCAGGCCGCGCCGCATCACCTCAGCGGGCTCGGCGCGGCGCTCGCCCAGCCCAAGGTGTGGGGCCTGGCGATCGTCTATTTCGGGGCCATCATGGGCAACTACGGGCTCGGCTTCTGGCTGCCGCAGATCGTCAAGGGGTTCGGTGGCCTCACCAACGTCCAGACCGGCCTGCTCAGCGCGCTGCCCTACCTGATCTCTGCCGTGGCCATGTTCCTGTGGAGCCGGCACTCGGACCGCACCGGCGAGCGTCTCTGGCACTTCGCCGGGCCCGCCGTCTTGGGGGCAGCGGCGTTCGTGGTGGCGGCCCAGACCACCGACCCCGTGGCGCAGTTCTCGGCCCTGGCCTTGGCGACCATCTGCATCAACTGCGCACTGCCGATGTTCTGGAGCTTCCCGACCCAGTTCCTGCGCGCGGCCGCGGCCGCGGGCGGGATCGCTTTCATCAACTCCATCGGCAACCTGGCCGGCTACGTCGGCCCCTCCGCCATGGGCTTCGCCAAGGAGGCCACAGGCTTCTACGGCGGCGGCCTGCTGGTGCTGGCCGGCTCGCTGGCCCTGGCGGCGGTCCTGGCCGTGGTGATCGGGCGGCGCAGCGCCGCGGCGACCGTCTGAGCTTGGCTGTACCGCCCGACCGGGTGTAAGCGAACCGCGTTCACTGATGGCTGCGCCCTTGACCATACGGCGCCTCGACCCCGCCGAGGCGCAGGCCGCCGCGTCCGCGCTCGCAGACGTGCTGGTGGATTGCGTGGAGGGCGGAGCCTCGGTCAGCTTCATGGCCGGCCTGGGTCACGGTGAGGCGAAAGCCTTCTGGCGAAAGGAAGCCGCCGCTGGCGACGGACGCGCCATCCTGGTCGCCGAGGACGACAGCGGGCTGGTTGGCGTCGTGCAGCTGATCCCCGCCTGGCCGCCCAACCAGCCGCACCGCGCCGACGTCTCCAAGCTGCTGGTCCACCGCCGCGCCCGGGGCCGCGGAGTCGGCGAGGCGCTGATGCGGGCGCTGGAGGACCAGGCCCGCGCGATGGGGCGCACCCTGCTGGTGCTCGACACCGTCACCGGGGAGGCCGGTGAGCGGCTCTATGCGCGGCTCGGCTGGACACGCCTGGGAGTCATCCCGGACTTCGCGCTGTTCCCGGACGGCCGGCCCTGCCCAACGACGGTCTTCTACAAGGCGGTGGGTGCGTGAGCGGTCTCGCCGCGGCCTTCATCGTCGCCGCGGCCTTCCTCACCGCAACCCTGTCCGGCGTCTTCGGCATGGCCGGCGGCCTGGTGCTGATGGGGGCGCTCGCGCTTGTCCTCCCCGTCTCGGCGGCCTTCGTCACCCACGGCCTGCTGCAGCTGGTCGCCAACGGCTGGCGGGCGATCCTGCACAGGAAGCATGTCCGCTGGGCCATCGTCGGCTGGTACGCGCTGGCGTCGGCGGTCGCCGCACTCGTCGTGTCCCTGCTGAGCTTCGTGCCGTCGAAGCCGCTGCTGTTCCTGCTGCTGGGGCTCGTGCCGTTCCTCACCTGGCTGCCGCAGCGCTGGATCAATCTCGACGCCGCCCGGCCGCCGCAGGCCTTCCTCTCGGGCCTGTCGGTCACGGGCCTGAACCTAACCGCCGGCGTCGCCGGGCCGCTGCTCGACATCTTCTTCGTGCGCACCGAGCTCACCCGCCACGCCATCGTCGCCACCAAGGCGGCCACCCAGGTCTTCGCCCACCTGGCCAAGGTCGTGGTCTACGGCTCACCCCTGCTGGTCGGCGGCGCGGTCGGCCTGCCGCCCTGGTGGGTTTTCGCCATGGCCGTGCCGCTGTCGATGCTGGGCACCTACACCGGCGGCCTCATCCTCGACCGCATGAGCGACGTGAACTTCAAGCGCTGGACGCGCTGGATCGTGACCGCAGTGGGGGTGATGTACCTCGTGCAGGCGGCTCAGCTCTTCGCCGGCCGCTGAGGGCAAAAAAAACACCCGGGACCTTGGGGGTCCCGGGTGAAGTCATTAGGGAGGAAACGCCCAGGATGGGCGAACCTCCAGATATGTACGGAATGGGGCGGCGCAATGGCTCCGCTTGAATTTTTTTTCGAGGAGGCCCGATGGAGCTGAACGCGCAGGTGCTGGAGAACCGCTTCGTGCGGCTGGAGCCGTTCGAGGAGCGCCACAAGGAAGGCCTTCGCGCCGCCTGCGCCGCGGACCCCGACCTGTGGCGCGACCTCTACATCATCTCCATGCTCGGCGAGGATTTCGACCGCCATTGGGCGCGCCTCCTCAAGGAGCGGGAGAAGGGCGTGACGCTTCCGTTCGCGGTCGTGGTCGACGGAGCCGTGCGCGGCATGACCACCTACCTCGGCATCGACCGCACCCACCGCAACCTGGAGATCGGCTCCACCTACTACGAGCCCTCCGCCCGCGGCGGCGCGGTGAACCCGGCGGCCAAGCGCCTCCTCCTGGCCCATGCCTTCGAGGCCGGCGCTGAGCGGGTGCAGTTCCGCGTCGACGCCCTCAACGCCCGCTCCCGCGCCGCGGTGCTGAAGCTCGGCGCAGTGCAGGAAGGCATCCTGCGCCGCGATCGCATCACCTGGACCGGCCGCTGGCGCGACACCGTCCACTTCTCCGTGCTCAGGGACGAGTGGCCCGCCGTGCGCGACCGCCTCGACGCGCGCCTGACTGCATTCAGCTAGGCGACCGCCGCCGCCTTCAGCCGGTGCACGTTCTCCGGCACGTCGAAGAACACCTTGTCGGCGGCCGCCGCGACCTCCTCGGCCGTGTAGGGCCGCCCCGGTGCGAAGCCCTCGGTCTCGACCATCTTGATCTCGCGCACGCCGCGCGACGAGACGCCGAGAATCTTGCCTGAATGCTCCGCCGCCAGGTCCGAGACCATGTACAGCACGCCCGGCGCCACGTTCTCCGGCAGGGACAGCGGATCGGGCTCCTTGTCCTTGCGGCCGGGCAGGTCCGACGTCATCCGCGTGTAGGCCCCGGGCGCGAGGCCCATGACCCGGATGTTGTACTTCCGCCCCTCGATCGACATGACCCGGACCATCCCGTAGATGCCGGCCTTCGCGGCCCCGTAGTTGGTCTGGCCGAAGTTGCCGTAGAGGCCCGACGTCGAGCTGGTCAGCACCATCGACCCGCCGCCGTGCTCCTTCATGTACTTCCACACCGGCATCGCGCAGCAGTAGGTCCCCTTCAGGTGGACCTTGATCACTGCGTCCCAGTCCTCCTCGGACGTGTTGGCGAAGGTCTTGTCGCGCAGGATGCCGGCGTTGCAGACCAGGATGTCCACCTTGCCGAAGTTCTCCAGCGCGGCGTTGCAGATGTTCTCGCCGCCCTGGAGCGTCGAGACGTCGTCGCCGTTGGCCACGGCGCGGCCGCCCGCCGCAACGATCTCGTCGACCACCTTCTGCGCCGCGGAGCGGTCCGCCCCCGTGCCGTCGCGCGCACCGCCCAGGTCGTTGACCACGACCGAGGCGCCTTCCTTGGCGAACAGCCTGGCGTAGGCCGCGCCCAGGCCGTTGCCGGCCCCCGTGATGATCGCAACCTTCCCGTCCAGCAGACCCATCACCATCCTCCCTTGATCTCGTTGGGCGGCATCTTCCCGCCAGCTTCCGCGGGAAGGCAAGGGCTCAGGGCTTGATCCGGGTGTAGCGCCACTCATCGCCCTGCAGCTTGCCCTTCACCTGCCCCTCGACCCGGGCGCAGAGGTCCGCCCCGCAGCGCCGGTAGATCACCCGCTGCGGGAAGTCGTGCGCCAGGTTCTCGAACACCGCCTCGCCGTCGGCGCCCGGCTTGAGCACGAACGGCGTCGGCGGCTGGCTGCCGACGATGGCGGTGAAGGTCACGCCGGCCGGCTCCGCAGTGATCCGGGTGAACTCGATGGAGGGCTTGCGGCCCGGCTGGTTGGTCTGGGCGGCGCCTGCCATCGCGCCGTCCCGCGGCGCCAGCCAGGTTTCCCGCACCACGACGCCATCCCGCTCGCTGACCCAGGAGCCCGCCATCCACTCCAGCTTGGCCACCTCCGCGGCCCCATCCAGGGCCAGGGCCGCGATCAATGCTGCGATCATCCCGCCGCTCCCTTGCGCCTGGCCTTGAAGAACGACTTGAGCATAGCCGAGCTCTCGTCCGCCAGCACGCCGCCCTCCACCTTCGGCCGCCAGTGGCAGGTGGCCTGCTCGAAGAACTGCGGCCCGTGGACCACCGCCCCGCCCTTCGGGTCCTCGGCCCCGAACACCACCCGACCGATCCGCGCGTGGCTGATCGCCCCGGCGCACATCGCGCAGGGCTCGAGGGTGACCACCAAGGTCAGCCCCGTCAGCCGGTAGTTGCCGAGCTTCCGGGCGGCGGCTCGCATCGCCACGATCTCGGCGTGCGCGGTCGGATCGTGGGCCCCGATCGGCTGGTTCGCGCCCACCGCGATCACCTCGCCGGAGGCGGGGTCCACGACCACGGCGCCCACCGGCGTCTCGCCGGCCTCGGCGGCGGCTTGCGCGGCTTCCAGTGCGATGCGCATGGTGCGCGCGTCATGGTCCATGATCCGCACCGAACCGACGGGGGCGCCTCCGGTCAAGCCCGCGCAGGAGAACGCGTCGCCAAGATGCTGGCGCGGGCCGGCGTCGCCTCGCGCCGCGACGTGGAGCGCTACATCGCCGAAGGCCGGGTGGCGCTGAACGGCAAGGTGCTGACCACGCCGGCCGTGAAGGTGGAGCCCGGCGACATCCTCACCGTCGACGGCCAGGTGGTGAACGAGGCCGAGCCCACCCGCCTGTTCCGCTACCACAAGCCCGCAGGCCTGCTGACCAGCCACAAGGACCCCAAGGGCCGCCCGACGGTGTTCGAGGCCCTCCCGGCGGGCCTGCCGCGGCTGATCTCGGTTGGCCGCCTCGACCTCAACTCCGAGGGCCTGCTGCTGCTCACCAACGACGGCGAGCTCGCCCGCGCCCTGGAGAAGCCGCAGACCGGCGTGGTGCGCCGCTACCGCGCCCGCGCCCACGGCCGCACCACCCAGGAGCGGCTCGACAAGCTGAAGGACGGCATCACCGTCGAGGGCGTCCATTACGGCTCCATCGACGCCCGCCTGGACAAGGCCAAGGAGGGGCCGCAGGGCGCCAACCTGTGGATCACCGTCACCCTGTCGGAGGGCAAGAACCGCGAGGTCCGCCGGGTGCTGGAGGCGCTGGGCCTGAAGGTGAACCGGCTGATCCGGCTGGCCTACGGCCCCTTCGCGCTGGGGACCCTCCTGCCCGGCGAGATCGAGGAGGTGGGCCCCCGGGTGATCCGCGAGCAGCTCGAGGGCTACATCGCGCCCGAGAACCTGCCCAAGGGCGACCGCCCGCTGTTCCGCAAGGCGGCCACTGCAACGCCCGGCCGCCGCCAGCGCGTCGAGGCCGCGACGCCGCCGGGCTCCAGGCCGCCGCGGGGCGCAGCCCCGCCCCGCAACGCCGCCGGCAAGCGCGGCCCCGGCATTCTGGAGGGCCGTCCCGCCGCCAAGGGCGAGGCGCCCGCGAAGAAGACCTTCAAGGCGGGCTGGGCCAAGCCGAAGCCCAAGCCGAAGCATCCGCCGAAGAAGCCGGGCGGGCCGAAGCGGCGGGGCTAGATGCGCATCGTCTCCGGCGAGTTCCGCGGCAAGACCCTGGCCGCGCCGGCGGGGGCGAACACGCGCCCGACCTCCGACCGCGCGCGGCAGGCGATCTTCAACATCCTCGAGCACGCCCCCTGGTCCAAGGGCGTTCGCGACGCGCGCGTGATCGACCTCTTCGCCGGCTCCGGGGCGCTGGGCTTCGAGGCGCTCTCCCGAGGCGCCGCCTTCTGCCTGTTCGTGGAGACCGACGAGGCGGCCCGCGGCGCCATCCGCGAGAACGTCGACGCCATGGGCCTGTTCGGCCGCACCCGCGTGCACCGCCGCGACGCCACCCAGCTCGGTGTCCGCCCCGGCGCCGACGGCCCGGCCTTCGACCTCGCCTTCCTCGATCCGCCCTACGCCAAGGGCCTGGGGGAGACGGCGCTCGCCAAGCTGGGGGAGGGCGGCTGGCTCGCCCCTGGCGCGGTCGCGGTGTTCGAGCGCGGCGCGTCGGAGCCGGCCTTCGACGTCGCGGGCTACGAGCTCCTCGACGCCCGGGACTACGGCGCGGCCCGCGTGAGCTTCCTGCGGTACGGCGCCTAGGTCCCGCCCGCGAACTGCACGAAGCTCGGCGGCTTGCGGTAGGCGACGTGCAGCGACGCGCTCAGGGAGAAGGCCGTCAACCCGATCTTCGCCCACATCCGGCGCAGGGACTCGCGCGTATGAAGGCTGATGTGGCCGTTGCGCGGGCCGATGTACCACCAGCGCATGCCGACGACGTCGAACACGTCGGGCTGGGTCACCGTGGAGAAGACGATCACCCCGTCATCGTCCAGGAACGAGGCGATGTCGGCCGCGCCAGTCACGGGATCGGGCATGTGCTCCATCGCCTCGAAGCAGGTGACCAGGTTGTAGCGACGTTCAGGTCGGACACTGTGCGCGGGCGTGAACGGATCGTAGGTCTCGGCCACGGTGAAGCCCGCCTTGCGGAGCTCGCCGGCCAGGACGCCGTTGCCCCCGCCGTAATCCAGCGCCGCCAGCCGCCCAGCGAGGTTAGCGAAGGTCTTCAGGATCATCTGCGCGTTCGCCTGCGGGCGGACGGTGTCGTAGTCCGGGTCCACGGCCGAATAGCCGTCGTTGTAGATCGCCTGCGCGAAATCCTCCGGCGACCAGTCGTCGAAGGCGTCGGTGAAGAGGAACCCGCAGTCGCCGCAGCGCCGGTAGACGACCAGCAGCCCGGCGCTCGGCAGGAACTTGCCGCGCACCTCCTCGCAGCTGCGGTTGAAGTCATGCCCGCCCAGGACGCGGGCCGCCCCGCCGCAGATCTTGCAGGGCAGGTCGTCGGCCGTGAACCGGCGCAGGCGCTGGAGCGGGGGGAGGTCGGCCAAGGCTCAGCGGCGTCCGAACAGCCGCTCGATGTCGGCGAGCTTCAGCTCCACGTAGGTGGGTCGGCCGTGGTTGCACTGGCCGGAGTGGGGGGTGGCTTCCATCTGGCGCAGAAGGGCGTTCATCTCCGGCGCGGTCAAGCGCCGCCCGGCGCGCACCGAGCCGTGACAGGCCATGGTCCCGCAGACCTCCTCCAGCCGCTCCTTCAGCGCCAGGGCCTGGCCGTTCTCGGCGAGGTCGTCGGCGATGTCGCGCACCAGGCCGCAGACGTCGGTCTCGCCGAGCAGGGCCGGGGTCTCGCGCACCAGCACCGCGCCGGGCCCGAAGGCCTCCAGCACCAGGCCCAGCGCCGCCAGCTCATCGGCGCGCGCGGTGACCCGCTCGGCCTCGGCCGGGTCGAGCTCGACCACCTCCGGCAGCAGCAGGGCCTGGCGGGACACGCCGCCCTCCGCCATCTCCGCCTTCATGCGCTCATAGACCAGCCGCTCGTGGGCGGCGTGCTGGTCGACGATCACCACGCCGTCCCGGGTCTGGGCGACGATGTAGGTCTCGTGGACCTGGGCGCGGGCGGCGCCCAGCGGATAGTCCACCGGATCGAACACCGGCGCGGGCGCGTCCGCGAAACCCGGGACCTGCTCCAGCTCGGCGCGGGCGGAGACTTCCGACAGCCCCGGGATCGCCTGGGCGACGGCCGCGACCGCGCCGGGGCTCCAGCCGCCCTGGCGCCAGGCCGAGAACCCGGCCGGGGAGGGCCCGGGCGTGTAGCTCTGTGGGCGGAAGCCGCCGAGCGCCGCGGTCGCCACGGTGGTAGAGGCGCGATGCCCCGCGCCGGCCAGAGCGTGCCGCAGCCCGCCGATGATCAGCCCGCGCACCAGTCCCGGATCGCGGAAGCGCACCTCGGCCTTGGCCGGGTGGACGTTGACGTCCACGAGGCTCGGTTCGAGCTCGACGTACAGCGCCGCCAGCGGGTGGCGGTCGCGGGCCAGGAAGTCGGCGTAGGCGGCGCGCAGCGCGCCCTGCAGCAGCCGGTCGCGCACCGGCCGGCCGTTGACGAAAAGGTACTGGTGGGCGGCGTTGCCGCGGTTGTAGGTGGGCAGGCCGGCGAAGCCGGAAAGCCGCACGCCCTCGCGCTCATGCTCCAGCGCCAGCGCATTGTCGGAGAACTCCCGGCCCATGATCGCCGACAGCCGCGCCAGCCGTCCTTCGGGCCCGGAGGCCTCCGCCGGCAGGCGCAGGGTGCGGCGGCCGTCGATGTCGAGGGCGAAGCTCACCGCCTCGTGCGCCATGGCCTGGCGCTTCAGCTCCTCGGTGATCGCCAGCGCCTCGGCGCGTCCCGACTTCATGAACTTCAGCCGCGCCGGCGTGGCGTAGAAGAGGTCGCGCACCTCCACCCTCGCCCCGTGGGGACCGGGGAAGCCGGCCGGGGCCACCGCGCCCACTGCGCCGCCCTCCACGAATATGGCATGGGCATCCGCCTGCCCCTTCGCGCGGCTGGTGATCGAAAGCCTGGCCACCGACCCAATCGACGGCAGAGCCTCGCCGCGGAAGCCGAGCGTCAGGATGCGGAGCAGGTCGTAGTCGCCGTCCTCCCCGGGCGCGAGCTTCGAGGTGGCGTGGCGCTCCACCGCCAGCGGCAGCTCGTCGGCCGCCAAACCCTGGCCATCGTCGGCCACCAGGATCCGCGACAGCCCGCCGCCGTCGGCCTGCACCTCGATGTTCGTCGCGCCGGCGTCCAGCGCGTTCTCCACCAGCTCCTTCAGGGCGCTGGCAGGCCGTTCCACCACCTCGCCGGCGGCGATGCGGTTGATGAGCTCGGGCGGGAGGCGGCGGATGGGCATTGGAAAGGACCGGTGAGACCCGCCAGTATAGGACGATTCCGGAAAGGCCGATGAGCGTGCGAAATCGTCTCGGCGCCCTCGTCCTGGCGCTGTTCCTCGTAGGCCCCGCCGCAGCGCAGGCCCCGGCGCCGCCGGTCGATCCCGACGCCGTGCTGGTCGAGGAGCTGGTGGTGGTGGGCCGCGAACCCGGGCCCGCCTGGTGGCGCGTGGTGGACGCCGACACCACCGTCTACGTGATGGGGGTGCCCTCGCTCGCGCCCAAGCGCATGGAGTGGGACCGCATGGTCTTCGAGCGCCGCCTGGCCGGCGCGAATGCGGTGATCCTGCCGTTCGTCAACGTCCGCGCAAAGGGGCTGGGAACCGTCGGCTCGGCCTTCAACCTCATGCGCCTGCGCTCCGGCGGCCCGTACGAGGAGAAGCTGGACCCCGCCACCCGGGCCCGCTTCGCGGCCGTGCGCACCAGGCTAGGCCAGCCGGCCCGGCGCTACGCCACCGGCAATCCCTTGGCCGCGGGCGTGCAACTCGCCATCGACTATCGGGACCGCTCGCAGCTCACCAACATGGACCCCGCCAAGCTCGTGAAGCTGCTGGCCGGCCGCGCCGGCGTGCCGGTGGTGGAGAAGAGCTACGATCTGGCTCCGCAGTTGGGGGGCATCCTGCGCACCCCGCCGGCCGTCGGCCGGATCTGCTTCGACGAGGTCCTGGCCCAGGCGGAGGCCGGCCCGGGCGTCACCCTGCAGGCCGCCAAGGCCTGGGCGCAGGGCGACGTCATCGGCGCCCTGGACAACGAGCGTACCTACGAACGCTGCCTCGCCACCATCTCTGGCGGCCGCAGCTACGATGAACGCATGAAGGCCGACCAGGCCGCCGCCATCGAGCAGGCCCTGCAGCGGCCCGGACACGCCATCGCGCTCGTGCCGCTGCGTCCCCTGCTGGCGCAAGGCGGGGTCCTCGACCGGCTGCAGGCCAAAGGCTACGACGTGAAGACGCCCGGCGAGCTGTAGGTCCGGCTAGACGACTATTGTTCTTCACGCCGCCGCTGTTGGGATAAAGTCCCCGTCCGGAAGAGCCGCAGTTTAGGCGCTAGCCGCCGAGGAGCGGACACTGCGGACGTCAGCAATGGGTGGAACGCGGACGTTACGGTCGGTCGGCACTCCCCGCGCCGAGAGTGGCCCGAAGATCAGCGCTGAAGGAAATCCAGTCAAAGCCCTTCGGCACCCTCGGCGGAGCACCCGCTAGCCGTTGCGCAATCTTCGCTGCGAAGAGGCTGGTCAACTCGGCGAGCGTACGTCCCGTCAGGCAGCTCGGCGGCAGCTGGACCGCGACGCAAAGCTGCTTGAACTCCTTTCCGTCCGCGTCTCTGTCCATCCCCAGCCGATTGTAAGGCTTCGCCAATCGCGCGTTATCTTCTTCGTCTACGGCGACGATGACGGCCAGAAACGCATCGACGCCGCTCCCGTAGTTCCTGCTCCTCATCGAAGCCGCGCGATCTTTTAGGGATCTGAGAGCATTCCTCGCCTCCTCAGCGACGTCCTCCCATACAATGCTCGTGAAGCGAACGCGCATGACGGCTCCTACCGCCGTGGATCAAAAGAAGCCACATGCATGTGGTCCAAGGTCCGCCATGGGTCGAAAGCGGACCGCCGCCTGAAGCCGGCAAGCGGATACTCATACCCGCGGCACGAACAGCGGACACTCCGAAGGTCACCTAAGGGTGGAAAGCGGATGTTGCACAATTGGATACCGCAAGTACCCTTCGCCGGACTACCGGGAGCCCACCATGAACCTGCTTCTCGGGATGCCGAAATGGATACCTTGGACATGGCTTGTCGGCTCGCTTGTATTCGTTGTCCTGGGCGAGCTTCGGCAAGCGATCATTGGCCTTGTGGTGGCCTGCTTTTCCTTCTTGCTGAGCTACCGCGTCGCAGCCGTGTTTGGGGTGCGGTTACCTTGGATTGAGAAGGAGGAGCTACCTTCCGAGGGCCGGCACGACTGAAGGTCCGCAACGGGTGGAAAGCCGACCTAAATTTCTGCCAAGCGACGCAGCCAAGCTTCCGCCTGCTTGGGCTCCCCAAGAGCATTAGCGTCGCCCCGGCCTCGCGCTGCCTCAAAGTCCCGATGGAGCGGGAATTGGCCCTCCCCGGCGCGGGCCCTCAACTGATCGATCGTTCCGGCCAGATGCCGCAGATCGTCCAGTTCCGGTGGGTTGCTGGCCGACCGAAGGTGCTCATTCTGCCCGAACAATCCCCACCGACCAGCCGCGCAATCTGTCAGCGCTTTCCTGAGGAGGGCGACGTACTCAGCCTCCAAAGCATGGATCTGCCTGCCCAGACGCTCCGCCCTCGCCATGAGCCGAGGTTAAGGCGCGGGCGTGAATTTCCGCAATGGGTCGGGAGCGGACGTTGGCCTGGATTTGCGAGCGGACGTTCAGCGATGCCCCTCACAGCCGAGCTGCTCGAATCCACGAGCCGCTCGGGCGGGACAGCTTCATGGCCTGCTGAGGACGGCGCTACAGCCCCGGCAGCTTGATGCGGCCGGCGCGTTCGCGCTTGATGACGATCGGCTTGTTCCCGGTGAGCGTGGCGATGCGCTCCGCTTCCGTCGCCGCGTCGACCGGCGCAGGCGTGTTGTCGACGGCCGCCGTGGCCGGGGCCTTCGCGGGCGCCTCGTCCTTCTTCCAGAACATGACGCGGTCGGCGAAGCTCTTGTCCTTGTGGGCCACGTCTCCGAACTCGTCGTCGACCACGTAGCGGATCAGCGGGTCGGCCTTGTCGGCGCCGGCCTTGGAGACCAGCAGCTTCTCGCCGTCCGAACGGATCTGGGCCTCGCGGACGCCGAGCAGGGCGGTGCGCGCGGCGCTTTCCGGCTGCAGCTCCTGCGGACGGGGCTCGCCGGGCGCCGGCGGGCGCAGAGCGTAGTCCGGCGGCACCACTAGCGGCGCCTTGGTCACCACGCGGAACTCGTCGGGGGTCACCTTGCTCATGCCGAGCGCCGCCTGCGTGGACTGGCAGCCGGCGAGGCCGACGCCCGCGGTCAAGGCCGCGATCACGACTGCTCGATTGAAGCTCATCAGAATCAGACGCTCCGAATGGCCGCCCCCGGCCGAAGAGGACGTTTGCCATACCTCAAAGGCGGCATCGAGGCCAAGAACCCTTTAGGACGCAGCCTGCTTCGCCCGCTTCTGGCGGCGCTCGGTGGTCAGCATGTCGATCAGCAGCAGGCCGATGCCGATGTTGATGGCCGCGTCGGCGACGTTGAACACCCACGGGAAGAACCCCAGGGCGGAGACGTCGATGAAGTCGGCCACCGCGCCGAAGCGGATGCGGTCGATGACGTTGCCCAACGCTCCGCCCATGATGAAGGCCAGCGCCCAGGCCATCAGCGGCCGCTCGGCGCGGCGCACCCACACCGCCAGCATCACCGAGACGGCGATCGAGAACGCCGCCAGCGCCCAGCGCACGATGTCGTGGTTTGCCCACAACAGTCCGAAGCTCACCCCCTGATTCCACACCATGGTGAGGCTCAGGGGCCCGGCCACCTGGGTGGAAGGTCTGAGCGGCAGCTGGAAGACCTCCAGGACCCAGTACTTGGATCCCTGGTCGGCCAGGATCACCAGGAGCGCCACGACATAGGCCGTCCACCCCAGCCGGCTTATGCCCTTCATGCCTCGACCTTTTCCCGTTCAGCGTCCCACTCGGCCACCGCCCCGTCGCAGCGCAGGCAGAGCATCTTCGGCGGCGTCACCTCCGGCAGGTAACGCCAGCAGCGGGCGCACTTGCAGCCGTCCGCCTTCGCGGGCTCTACCGCCACCGCCTTCACCTCGGCGAGACGGAAGGCGGCGGCCGGGCCTTCGCCCGACCCCAGTTCCGCCTGGCTGGTGCGGAAGACCTCGGCGGGGTCGAGGCCGCCGAACGCAGACGCCAGGTCCGCGTCGGCCACGTACACCCGCGGCGCGGCCTCCAGCGCGGCGCCCATCCGCTTCTCACGGCGCTCCACCTCCAGCGCGCCGGTGACGACCGAGGTCACCTGCTGCACCTTGCGCCACCGCGCCGCCTCGCCGTCGTTGCGCCAGGCGTCGGGCGTGGCCGGGAACACGCGCAGCGAGTTCGAGCCGCCCTCCGGGAACCGCGTCGTCCAGGCCTCCTCCATGGTGAAGGGGATCAGCGGCGACAGCCAGATCGTCAGGCGGTCGAACACCGCGTCCATCACTGTGCGCGCGGCGCGCCGGCGCAGGCTGTGCGGCGGGTCGCAGTAGAGGGCGTCGCGGCGGATGTCGAAGAACAGCTGCGACAGCTCGTTCTGGCAGAACTCCAGCAGGGCGCGCGAGACGTCCTGGAAGACGTAGCGCTCGTAGGCCTGCCGCACCTCGCGGTCGAGCTCCCACAGCCGGTGCAGGATGAACCGCTCCAGCGGCGGCATCTCCTCGACCGCCACCTCCTCCTCGTCGGTGAAGCCGGCCAGCGCGCCCAGCATGTAGCGTACCGTGTTGCGGAGCTTCCGGTAGGCGTCCGACGTGGTCTGCAGGATGGTCTTCCCGATCCGGCTGTCGTCGGCGTAGTCGATCATCGCGGCCCACAGGCGGATGATCTCGGCGCCGCTTTCGCGGATGACGACCTCTGGGTCGACCGTGTTGCCCCGCGACTTCGACATCTTCTCGCCGTTCTCATCCATGGTGAAGCCGTGGGTGAGGATGGCGTCGTAGGGCGCTCGGCCGCGGGTGCCGGCGCTCTCCAGCAACGACGACTGGAACCAGCCGCGGTGCTGGTCGGAGCCTTCCAGGTAGAGGTCGGCGGGCCAGCGCGTGTTGGGGCGGTTCAGCACGAAGGCGTGCGTCGAGCCGGAATCGAACCAGACGTCGAGGATGTCCTCCACCTTCTCGTAGCGGCTGACGTCGTGATCGCCCAGGAAGTCGCTGTCCGGCCGCGTGAACCAGGCGTCGGCGCCCTCCTTGGCGATGGCCTCGACGATGCGGCGGTTGACCTCGTCGTCGTGCAGCGGCTGGCCTGTCTCCTTGTCGACGAACATGGCCAGCGGCGAGCCCCAGGCGCGCTGGCGGCTGATCAGCCAGTCCGGCCGGCTCTCCACCATGGACCGGATGCGGTTGCGCCCGGCGTCGGGGAAAAAGGCGGTGGCCTCGATGGACTCCAGCGCCGCCTCGCGCAGGGTGCGGCCCTTGTGCTGCGGCGTGTCGATCGGCTCGTCGATGCGGATGAACCACTGCGGCGTGTTGCGGAAGATGACCGGCGCTTTCGACCGCCAGGAGTGCGGATAGCTGTGCTCCAGCCGACCGCGAGCCAGCAGCTTGCCGGCCTCGATGAGCTTGCCGATGACCGCGTCGTTGGCCGGCCCGAACTTCCCGGCCTTCCTGCCCTCGGTCTCCAGCACCTTCAGCCCGCCGAACAGCGGCACATGCTCGTAATAGGCGCCGTCCGGATCGACGGTGTCGGGGATCTCGCGGTGGCCGTGGGCGATCCAGACCAGGTAGTCGTCGGCGCCGTGGCCGGGGGCCGTGTGGACGAAGCCGGTGCCCGCGTCCTCGGTCACGTGGTCGCCGGCCAGCATCGGCACGCCGAAGCCGTAGTGGCGGTCGAGGCCGGCCAGCGGATGGGCCAGCGACATGCCCTGGCAGTCGACCCGCTCGACGCGGTGGAAGCTCGCGACCTTGGCGGCCTTCATGACCTCGCCGGCCAGCTTCTCGGCCAGGATCAGCCGGTCGCCCGGCTTCGCCCACGGCTCGAAGGCGAGCTCGGTCTCCATGGCGTCCACCTCGAACACCGCATAGGCGATGTCGGGGTTGTAGCTGACCGCCCGATTCGCCGGGATCGTCCAGGGCGTGGTCGTCCAGATCACCACGTGGGCGTTCGCTGCGGCGTCGGAGCCCTGGGTTACTGGGAACTTCACCCAGATCGTCGGGCTGGTGTGGTCGTGGTACTCGACCTCCGCGTCAGCGAGCGCCGTGCGCTCCACCGGGCTCCACATCACCGGCTTCGAGCCGCGGTAGAGCTGGCCGGTGGCCACGAACTTGTGGAACTCCGCGACGATCGCCGCCTCGCTCCCGTAGTCCATGGTCGAGTAGCGGTTCTCCCAGTCGCCGATCACGCCCAGGCGCTTGAAGCCGGCCATCTGCACGCCGATCCAGTGCTCGGCGTACTCGCGGCAGCGGGCGCGGAACTCGGCCTTGGAGACCTCGTCCTTGCGCCGGCCCTTGGCGCGCAGCTCCTCCTCGACCTTCCACTCGATGGGCAGGCCGTGGCAGTCCCAGCCGGGCAGGTAGTCGACGTCGTAGCCGAGCGCGAAGCGCGAGCGGACCACGAAGTCCTTCAGCGTCTTCTGCAAGCTGTGCCCGATATGGATCGCGCCGTTGGCGTAGGGCGGGCCGTCGTGCAGCACGAACAGCGGCGCGCCGGCCGCCTGCCGGGCCTTGCGGATCGAATGGTAGAGGTCGGCCTTCGCCCACTGCTCGAGGATCTGGGGTTCCTTCTGCGGCAGGCCTGCGCGCATCGGGAACGGGGTGTCGGGAAGGAAGACGGTCTCGCGGTAATCGCGCGAAGGCTGCTGCTCGGCGTCGTCGGCCATAACTCTATCCAGCTGGTTCGGACTTCAGGGGATGCGGGAAACCCGGCGCGCGCTGGAGGTCGTCCGGCGGCGTCACGCCGGGCGGTTAATTCGCAGAGCTTTCCGAACCGAGGTCATCGGGCGTGGCTCTAACAGAGAGCGTCAGCGAACCCAAGCGCCAGCGTCGGCAAGCGGAGCCGCATAACAGCGTTACCCTAGTTCATCCGCCAGTCAGGAAGAGTCGGGCATCTGGCGGCCCAAGCCCACTGGAGAGGGCAACCTGGTCGTTCCGTCTGCGCTGGTCGCGCCCGACGGGCGACTGTCTCCATGCTCCTTGCGGCCGCGTGGAGGCAGGGGCGGTTCCCTGACCCGGGGACCGCCCCACGCTGTTCGACTCGACCTTGCCGCAGGATGCGCGCACCCTTTTCCGGACGAGGGGGCTCGGGTCCATGAACAACCGGTGGCTGGTGGCGGCAGGCGTGTTGAGCCTCGCCGCGGCGGTGCTGCACCTGGCGGTGATCGTCGGCGGGCCCGATTGGTACCGCTTCTTCGGCGCGGGCGAGCGGATGGCGCGGGCGGCCGAGCGGGGCTCCCCCATCCCGGCGCTGACCACCGTCGCGATCGCCACGATTCTGGGCGTATGGGCGGCCTACGCCTTCTCAGGCGCGGGGCTGATCCCGCGCCTGCCGCTTCTGAGGACGGGGCTGGTGGCGATCACGGCCGTCTACTTGGTTCGAGGTCTCGTGCTCGTGCCGGGCCTGCTGTTCCGGCCACAGCTCGTCGACGCCTTCGCCGTCTGGAGTTCGTTGATCGTGCTGGTCTACGGCGTCGCCTACGCGGTCGGAACCTGGCAGGCCTGGAGCAGCCTCGGGCGTGCGGCCGCGGCCGGTTAAGGCGCCCAGCGCCTCGCGCGCCTGCGCGGCGTCCTTCATGACCTGCTCGGTCATCGCCTCGAGGCCGGCGAACTTCTCCTCGGGCCGCAGGAAGTGGACGAGGTCGGTCTCGATGACCTGGTCGTAGAGGTCCTCGTCGAAGTCGAACAGCCAAACCTCCAGCAGCGGCTTGGTGATGCCCTCGACGGTCGGATTCACGCCGATGTTGGCCACGCCCGGCAGCTTGCGGCCGTCCTGCAGCCGGGTGCGAGTGGCGTAGACACCAAACCGCGGCACGACGTAGTCCGCCAGGTCCACGTTGGCGGTCGGGAAGCCGAGCTTCCGGCCGAGCTGCCGGCCCCGCTGCACCACGCCCTCGATGGCGAAGGGCCGCCCCAGGATACGCGCGGCCTCTTCCGGCCGGCCGTCGCGCAGCGCCTCCCGGATGGCCGTGGAAGAGAACTTCTCCCCGTCGCGGTCTTCCACCGGCTCGGCCACCGAGACGCCAAAGCCCAGATCCTCGCCATAGGCCCGCATGGTGTCCGGGCTGCCGGTGCGGTCCTTGCCGAACGAGTTGTCGAAGCCCACCGCCACGTGCCGCGCGCCCAGCCCCTCGTGCAGCACGCGCGTGGCGAACTCCTGGTCGCTCATGTTCGCGAGCTCGGCGTTCCACGGCAGGACGTAGAGCGTGTCGACGCCCAGCGCCTCGAGCGCGCGCGCCTGCTGGTCGAACTTCATCAGCCGGAAGGCCGGCTCCTCGGGGCGGAAATAGGCGCGCGGGTGCGGGTCGAAGGTGATCACGCCCACGGGAGCCCCCAGTCCCTTCGCCGCCTCGGCGGCGAGCGCGATGACCTTCTGGTGGCCCCGGTGCACCCCGTCGAAGCTGCCCATGGCCACGGCCGCGCCGCGGTCGCCCGCGGGCAGGTCCTGCCAGCCTCGGATCACGCGGACCCGGCTCATGCGCCTCGTCGGGGGACCATGACGACCGCCTCGCCGTCCACCACCGTCTTGCCGTTCACCTGGCAGACGGTCTCCAGCGTCACGTGCCCGCGCTTGTCGTCGAGCGCCTTCACCGTGGCCCGCGCCGTGACGGGGTCGCCGATCTTCACCGGCCGGCGGAAGCGCATGGTCTGCGACAGGTAGATCGCGCCCGGGCCCGGCAGCTTGGTGCCCAGCACGGCCGAGATGTAGGCCGCGCTCAGCATGCCATGGGCGATGCGGCCGCCGAAGGTGGTGGTCCGCGCGTAGGCGTCGTCCAGGTGCACCGGGTTGGTGTCGCCGGAGACCTCTGCGAAGGCCTCGATGTCGCCCACGCCGACCACCCGTGTGATCTCGGCGCTCTGACCCTCGCTCAGGTCGTCGAAATAAAGCCCCTGCACGGCGTCGCTGCTCCCCTGTCCGCCAACCCTTACCAGACGAGGTCGGCCATCGCCCAGCGGGCGGCGAGCCCCTCGATGCTGAGGAGATGCTGGACGATGGCTGGATCGAGGCGGCCATCGCGGATGGTCTCCTCGCCATGGATGCCGCTGGCGATGAACAGGGCGTCGAGGCCCTGGGCGTTGGCGCCGCGGATGTCGGTCCCCAGGCCGTCCCCGATGCAGAGGATGCGGCGCTTGTCGACCGGCCCGCCGAGCAGCTCGCACGCCCGGGCGCAGGCCAGCTCGTAGATCATCCTGTGCGGCTTGCCGGCCATCAGCACCCGGCCGTCCAGCGCCTCGTAGAGCTGCGCCAGGGCCCCGCCGCAGTAGATCAGCTTGTCGCCCCGCTGCACCACGATGTCGGGGTTGGCGCAGATCATCTCCAGTCCCTTGCTTACAGCGTAAGCAAACCGCTCCCTATAGTCCTCCGGCGTCTCCGCCTCGTCGTCGAACGGCCCGGTGCAGGAGATAAAGCGAGCGTCCTCCAGATCGGCAAACTCCAAGTCGAGTCCCTCGTAGAGCGGCGCGTCCCGCTCCGGCCCCAGCCACCAAGCCGGTCCCGGGGCCCGCTCGGCGAGCAGGGTCCGCGTGGCGTCGCCTGAGGTCACCACCTCGGTGAAGGAGTGCCAGGTGACCTCGAAGCCGGCCAGCTGGGCGACCACCGGCGCGTTTGGGCGCGGCGCGTTGGAGATCAGGATCACGGGCCCGTGCTCGGCCTTGAACCGGGCGAGCGCCTCGCGGGCTTCGGGGAAGCTTTCGCGGCCGTTGTGGATCACCCCCCAGATGTCGCAGAGCAGGACGTCGTACTGGTCGGCGATCTCGGAAAGTCCGGAGACGAGGGCGGGCGCGGTCATGGCCGCCGGGCCTAGCCCGCGGCGGAGCGCCGGGTCAATCGCCCGCGTACTCCCAATGCCAGGGCTCGTACGGATAGCCCACGAAGCCGTAGCGGCCGGCGTTGGCCGTAAGCCATCGGTAGATCGGCGTCTGCGCCTGCCATGAGCGGTTGGCGTCCGCCGTGCTGGTGGGATCCGATCCAGGCAAGGCGCCGACGTAGAGGTCCAGCGCGGTGCCGGTGCGGTGCGCCGAGCAGCCGGCCCGGGCCGCCCCGCCGCGCACGTAGACCGCATCCGGCGCGCGGAAGCCGGACACCAGCACCAGGAAGTTCCGGTCCGACCCGGCGCCCGGAACCTCGCGCCGGGCCGCCTCGCGCATACGGCGGTAGGCGGCGAGCGCCTGCGGGGCCAGGTGCACCTGCTTGCGCCAGTAGCCCTCGTCGCGCTCGGCCGGTTGCAACGCCGCCTCGCTTGCTCCCGGCGGGCAGCTCCCGTCGCGGGTCTGGCGCACGAAGGGGCGGCGCAGCATCCAGATGACCCGCATCTTCTCGAAGGTTGCCGGCTCGATCCGCCCTGTGGCCGGCAGGCCGTTCTTTGCCTGCCAGGCCTCCAGCGCCGCGGCGAAACCGGGCGTGCCGCCGCCGCAGGTCGTGCCGATGTCCGCGGCGATCACCGGCTCGTAGACGTCCCAGCCCTGCTCCGGCGGGCCGAACGGCGCCCAGTCGAGGTCCTTCAGCGCCGCGCCGTTTGCCCGCGCGGCCTCAGCGAGGCGGGCGGGCTGGGGGCAGGGAACGGCGGGCGCCGCGGCCGGCGCCGCGGCCGACGCGCGCTCCCGCGGCGAGTCCGCCGGCCGACGCCACAGGTCGCGCGTGGCCAGGAGGCCCACGACCAGCAGGACGACAAGGAGCGCGAGCCACTTCTTCATAGCTCCGGCTCAACGCGCGGAGTTCGGCTTTAGGTCAGCCACGACCGCCGATGGCCCGGCGCAGCGCCGGCTGGCGCAGGAAGGCGGGCGGCGGGTCGGTCTCCGCGAGGACAGCTTCCTTGATCGCCCGCGGCTCGCCGAACAGGTGACCCTGGCCGAAGCGGACGTCGAGCTCGAGGACGTCCACCACCTGGCGCTCGGCCTCCACCTTCTCGGCGATCAGCTCGACGCCGTAGCGGCGCAGGAGGGCGGCGTAGTCCTCCGCCGCCAGGTCCGGCATGGCCCGCAGCACCAGGCGGTCGTCCACCTCGGTGAGCTGGTCGAGCAGCGCCTGGGCGCCGATCTTGACGAACTTCACGTCCGAGCGGGCCAGGTCCTGCAGGTCGAGGTCCAGGTCCACCACCTTGTCGAGGCTGAAGCGGAAACCGAGCTCGGCCAGCTTCGACATGTTGCGCGCTTCGACGGAGCCGCGGCTGTCGAACGCTGCCTGGCCGACCTCGAAGATCAGCGCGCCGGCGAGATCGCGGTTGGTGGCCAGGAGCTCGAGGAACTGCGGGAAGAAGCTCTCGTCGGCGAGACTGGCCATCGAGACGTTGCAGAAGATCCCGACCTTGCGGTCCTTGGTCGCCAGGCGCCGGACGATCTGCACGCAGCGGAACAGCAGCAGGTTGTCGATGGCCGTCACCAGGCCACCCGGTTCGGCGACCATCAGGTACTCGGCAGGCATCATGACCCGGCCGGTATCGTCGCGAAGCCGCGAGAAGCTCTCGTAGAAGACGGTCTTGCGCTGCGGCAGCGCCACGACCGGCTGCAGGTAAAGGTCGACGCGGTTCTCGGTCAGGGCCTCGCGCACCGTGTCCATCAGAGCCGAGGCCTGGCTCGATTGGTGGACCGAGTTGTGGCCCATCCGGCCGTTGTAGGCGGGGATCTCCGAGCCGCGCTCATCCAACCGGTCCTGCATGCGCCCGACCAGCGTCTCCAGCAGGTGGACCTCGGTCTCCAGCTCCTCGCCGCGGTGGTGGTCGAGCTCGACGGCCTCGATCACCTCGCTGACCTTCGCGTCCAGGCGCTCGACCTGATCGATGAGGATCTTCTGGGCCTCGCGCACCGCGTCGATCTCGCTGCGGATGCCGGCGTTCTCGAGCGCACGTGCGATCAGGCCGTGGAAGGCGAAGCAGAGGCCGAAGGCGCCCACCAGCGCTGCGACGCCCGCGCCCCAGCCGCCGCCATTGCGCCACAGCGTCAGCGCCACGGTCAGCGACACGCAGAGGTAGGTCGCGACTAAGAGGCCGAGGGTGAGCCTGCGCATGGTCCCGCCATTCGAATCACCCAGGAGTATCCGACGGCGAATCTTCGGGTGTCGAATGGATTAACGCCGCAGCGGCCGCGCTTGCATCGGGGGGCGGGCGACAACTTATCAACGTTCAGGTATGGATGCGGCAACGAGAAGGCGTGGGGGACTCCATGGCGGTTGAGCACTTCGACGTGGTCGTGGTGGGCGCGGGCCTGTCCGGCGTCGGCGCCGGCTACCACCTGCAGGCCGAGGCGCCGGACCGCAGCTACGTCATCCTGGAAGGACGCGACGCCATTGGCGGCACCTGGGACCTGTTCCGGTATCCCGGCATCCGCTCGGACAGCGACATGTACACCCTGGGCTATTCGTTCCGGCCCTGGCGCGAGGCCAAGGCGATCGCCGACGGACGGTCCATCCTCAACTATGTGCGCGAGACGGCGCGGGAGTACGGGATCGACCGGCGCATCCGCTTCCGCCACCTGGTGAAGCAGGCGTCCTGGTCGACCGAGGACGCGCTCTGGACGGTCGAAGCCGAGGCCGACGGCAAGCCGGTCCGCTTCACCTGCAGCTTCCTGTTCCTCTGCGGCGGCTACTATTCCTACGAGGGCGGATACCTCCCGCAGTGGCCCGGCATGGACCGCTACAAGGGCGCCCTCGTCCATCCGCAGCAGTGGCCGCAGGACCTAGACTACTCGGACAAGCGCGTGGTGGTGATCGGCTCCGGCGCCACTGCCGTGACCATCGTGCCGGAGATGGCCAAGGCCGCCGCCCACGTGACCATGCTGCAGCGCTCGCCGACGTACGTCGTCTCGCGGCCGGCCGAGGACAAGCTCGCCAACACCCTGCGCGAGAAGCTGCCCGCCAAGCTCGCCTACGACGTCATCCGCTGGCGCAATGTGCTGTTCGGCATGTGGTTCTTCCGCCTGGCGCGCCGCAAACCGGAGGCGGTGAAGAAGCGGATCATCGAGATGGTGCGCGCCGAGCTCGGCCCCGACTACGATGTCGAGACCCACTTCACACCCCGCTACAATCCCTGGGACCAGCGGCTCTGCCTGGTGCCCGACAGCGACATGTTCAAGGCGATCAGGTCTGGCGCCGCCTCGGTGGTCACCGACCACATCGAGACCTTCACCGAGACGGGCCTGAAGCTGAAGTCCGGCAAGACCCTGGACGCCGACATCATCGTCACGGCGACGGGCCTGAACCTGCAGGTGATGAACGGCCTGGAACTCGTCGTCGACGGCCAGCACATCGAGCCCGGCCGGACGCTCTCCTACAAGGGCATGATGTACGAGGGCGTGCCGAACCTCGCCTCGGCCTTCGGCTACACCAACGCCTCGTGGACCCTGAAGTGCGACCTGACGTGCGAGTACGTCACGCGCCTGCTCAACCACATGAAAAAGACCGGCCTGCGCCAGGCGACCCCGGTGAACACCGATCCCGGCATCGAGACCCAGCCCTGGCTCGACTTCACGTCCGGCTACGTCACTCGCGCCATGGCCAGCTTCCCCAAGCAGGGGAGCAAGGCTCCCTGGAAGCTGCACCAGAACTACGCCCTCGACCTGATGACCCTGCGCTACGCCAAGCTTGAAGACGGCGTCATGCAGTTCTCCAACCCTGCGCCGAAGGGCGCGAAGGTCCGGTTGAAGGAAGCCGCCTAGCGGGTCGGGATCGGGGTCTCGCCGCGATAGTCGTAGAAGCCGCGGCCCGCCTTGCGGCCGAGCCAGCCGGCCTCGACGTACTTCACCAGCAGCGGGCAGGGCCGGTACTTGCTGTCCGACAGCCCCTCGTAGAGCACGTTCATGATCGACAGCACCGTGTCGAGGCCGATGAAGTCGCCGAGCTCCAGCGGGCCCATCGGATGGTTGGCGCCCAGCTTCATGGCCGTGTCGATGGCGTCCACCGTGCCGACGCCCTCGTAGAGGGTGTAGATCGCCTCGTTGATCATCGGCACCAGGATCCGGTTGACGATGAAGGCCGGGAAGTCCTCGGCGTTGGAGGTGGTCTTACCCAGCGACTTGGCGAAGTTGACGGCGGTCTCGTAGGTCTCCGGACCCGTGGCGATGCCCCGGATGATCTCCACCAGCTTCATCACCGGCACCGGGTTCATGAAGTGCAGGCCGATGAACTTGTCCGGCCGGTCGGTGGCCGAGGCCAGGCGGGTGATGGAGATCGACGAGGTGTTCGAGGCGAGCAGCGTCTTGTCCCCCAGGTGCGGCGAGAGCGCCTTGAAGATGGTCTTCTTGACCTCCTCGTCCTCGGTGGCCGCCTCGATGGCCAGGTCGGTCTGGCCGATGGTCTGCAGCTCGTCTGCCGGCTTGATGCGCTTCAGCGCCTCGTCCATGGCCGCCTGGTCGATGATGCCGCGCACCACCTGCCGGCTCATGTTGCGCTCAATGACCGAGATCCCCTGCCGGATGCGGTCGCGGCTCACGTCGTGCAACATGACGTCGTAGCCGCCGAGCGCCACGACATGGGCGATGCCCGATCCCATCTGACCGGCGCCGATGACGCCGACCGACCTGATTTGAACCATCTAGCCTAGAGCCTCTTGGGCGGTGCTCTTCGCACTCGCGGTATGGGGCGCGCACTTAACAATGGCTACGCCCCTCGCGACAAGGGCTTTGCTGCGCCGCAGCGTAAGACAGCTTGAGTGTGGCGCCTATGCCCCGGCAGGCTCGGGCTCGGCGGCGGGGTCGGATGCGGACGCCTCGGCCAGCAGCCAGTCGCGCAGGGCCTGGATGCGCGCAACCTTGCGGCTGTCGGCGCGCCAGACGACATACATGCCCAGCTCCGAGGGCGCCTCGGCCTCCACGGCGCGGACCAGCCGGCCGCTGCGCAGGTCGCCCTCCACCAGCGTCGAGCGCGCCAGCGCCACGCCCAGGCCCTGCCCCGCGGCCTCCACCAGCATGAGGGAATCGGTGAACACCAGACCCTCCGGCTGCGGCGCGGTGACCTGGAACGGCGCGAACCACAGGGTCCACGGCCGGTGCCGGTGGTGCAGCAGCGGCGCCTTGGCCAGGTCCGCGGGCGAGAGGCAGCCGAGCTTGCCGGCCAGCTCCGGACTGCACACCGGGATCAGCGTCTCGGCGAATAGCCGGACCGCCTCCACGCCGTCCCACCGGCCCGCACCGTAGCGGATGCCCACGTCGATCCCGTCGGTGACGAAGTCGGCGCGGCGCTCCTCCACCTGCAGCTCCAGGTGCCGGCCGGCCGGGTGGGACAGCAGCCGCGGCAGGCGGCTGGGGAACCAGCGGCTGGCGAACTGCGGGTCCATGCTGACCACCAGGGGGTCGCGCTCGGCCGCCTTGGCGAACTCGGCGACTGCGTTCTGCAGCACGCCGACCGCCCGGGTAACCTCGGCCGCGAGCCGCGCGGCCTCGGCGGTGGGGATCATCTCGTTGCCGCGGCGCTCGAACAGCCGGGCGCCCAGCTCCTCCTCCAGCTTGCGGATCTGCTGGCTCACCGCCCCGTGGGTGACCGCCAGCTCCTCGGCCGCGCGGCTGTAGCTGCGGTGGCGGGCGGCGGCCTCCAGGGCGCGTAGTCCGAAGAAGGGCGGCAGGCGGGTGACCATGGCCAAGGTTGTTAGCTCACCTAACGGCCCAAGGCAAAATCTATCGTTCGCTCACGGCCCTGCCCGCACCTACATCAGTGTCACGGCGCGCCGCTCGAATGACCAGCAAAAACAAGGACAAGTGACCCATGAAGAGCCATCTCATCTCCCTGGTCGCGGCCGCCGTTCTCGCCGTCGCGCCCTTCGCCACTGCCCATGCCGCACCGCCGGCGGAGGTGCAGGACTTCCTCGGCCACGCCGCGGCCTCGGCCGACGCAAAGCTCGCTGCGGCCGGGGTGAACCTTGCCGGCCAGCCGGTGAAGGTCCGCGCCACGGTCGGCTCGGATGGGCGCCTCAGCGGGCTTTCCATCGCCGAATCCACCGGCTCGCGCGACACCGACGCGGCCGTCGAAGCCGCCCTGAAGCGTCTGGCAGTCGGCCCCGTGCCGGCCCAGGTCGCCGGGCGCAAGGTGATGCTGACCCTCGG
This sequence comes from Phenylobacterium sp., assembly GCF_036563285.1. Taxonomy (GTDB): domain Bacteria; phylum Pseudomonadota; class Alphaproteobacteria; order Caulobacterales; family Caulobacteraceae; genus Phenylobacterium. The sequence goes on along the minus strand of NZ_DATCMR010000011.1, from coordinate 244,299 downwards.
CCAGGCGCCGATCGTCCAGGCCAAGGCGCGCTGAGAGGGGTCCGGCGCGACCCCACAGGCGCCGAACCTCTCTCCAGCGTCTGGGGCGGCCCCTCGCGGGCCGCCCCTTTTTCATTGGCGCCCCCGGCCGGTGCTTCGCGCCCAGACGCCTAGGCCTCCAGTACGTCGCTCCGACGGCTACGTGACCTGCGGTGGGCGCATTTTGACCGTCCGGCGACGCATGTGATGACTGCGAACCGCCGAACGGGACTTGTCGGAACCCCGACTTGGCCGCACCCTAGCGTCGACGAGAGGGAGGCACGGCAGTGAGGAACTATCTCTGGGCCATGGCGGCGGCTGTCATGCTGATGGCTCCGGCCGCCCATGCGGCGCCCAGTCCAGAGGTCACGGAGTTCCTGCGCAAGACCGCTGCCCGCGCCGAGGCCCGGGTCGCCGCCGCTGGCGTGCGGCTGGCGGGTGGTTCGCTCAAGGTCCGCGCCCAGGTGGGCGTCGACGGCCGGCTGGGCAACCCCTACGTGGTGCGCAGCTCCGGCTCTCGCTCCACTGACACCGCGGTGGAATCCGCGCTGCGCTGGATGCCGGTCTATGCCCCGGCCGGCCTCACCGGCCGCAGTGTCACGCTCACGCTCGGCAACGGCAGCCTCGCCCAGCTCGATCCGCCGCCGCAGAACGGCCCGCCGACGGGCACCCGCATCGGTCCGCCGAAGCCGCGGGGCGGCCCGCCGCTGATCCTGCGCCCCGACGCGGCCTACCTGCCGAGCATGGTGAGCTCCTCGCCGATCCGGGGCGAGCCCTCGTAGCCCACAAAGCGAAAGGGCGGCCCCTCGCGGAGCCGCCCCTCTGTCGCCTGGATCCCGGCCCGGCCTGCGGCCGTCGGGATGACTTAGCTCACGCGGTCACTTCCCGACCTTGGTGAGCTCGGCCATCAGCTCCGGGACGGCGGCCTTGTAGTCGGCCACCAGGCCGTAGTCCGCCACCTGGAAGATCGGCGCGTCCGCGTCCTTGTTGATCGCCACGATCACCTTGGAGTCCTTCATGCCGGCCAGGTGCTGGATGGCGCCGGAGATGCCGATCGCCACATAGAGCTCGGGCGCCACAACCTTTCCGGTCTGGCCGACCTGGTAGTCGTTGGGCGCATAGCCCGCGTCCACCGCGGCGCGCGAGGCGCCCACCGCCGCGCCCAGCTTGTCCGCCAGCGGCTCGATGACCTTCTGGAACTCCTCGGCCGATCCCATAGCGCGGCCGCCTGAGACCACGATCTTGGCGCCCGAGAGCTCGGGCCGGGCCGACTTCACCAGCTGCTGGTCGACGAAATGGGACTTCGCCGGCGCGGCCGGGGCCTGGACCGTCTCGACGCTGGCCGAGCCGCCTTCCGCCGCCGCCTTGAAGACGGTTGGTCGCACGGTGATCACCTTCTTGGCGTCGGAGGACTGCACGGTCTCCAGCGCGTTGCCGGCGTAGATCGGCCGCACGAAGGTGTTGGCGTCCACCACGTCGACGATGTCGGAAATCTGCGCCACGTCGAGCTTGGCGGCGATCCGGGGCGACACGTTGCGGCCCTGCGACGTTGAGGGGACCAGGATGGCGTCGTAGCCCGCGGCCAGCGGCACCACGAGGGCCTCGAAGGCCTCGGCCAGGCCCTGGCCCAGCTCGGCGCTTTCCGCATGCAGCACCTTGCGCACGCCCTGGATCTTGGCGGCGGCCTCGGCAACGGCCTTGGAGCCCTGGCCGGCCACCAGCAGGTCCACTTCGCCCGACAGCTTCAGCGCCGCCGTGACCGTCTTGTGGGTGTTGTCCTTCAGCGACGCGTTGTCGTGATCGGCGATGACGAGAACGGCCATTTAGAGGACCCCCGCTTCGTTCTTCAGCTTCATGACCAGGTCGGCGGCGGTTTCCACCTTGATGCCGCCGGCGCGCTTCGGCGGCTCGGTGACCTTAACCACCTTCAGCCGCGGGGCCACGTCGACGCCCACGTCCGCCAGCGGCTTCACGTCCAGCGGCTTCTTCTTGGCCTTCATGATGTTGGGCAGGCTCGCGTAGCGGGGCTCGTTGAGGCGCAGGTCGGCGGTGACGATCGCCGGCAGGTCCACCTCGAGGGTCTGCAGGCCGCCGTCCACCTCGCGGGTCACCTTGGCCTTGCCGCCGGAGGCCTCGATCGCGCTGGCGAACGTCGCCTGCGGCCAGCCCAGCAGTGCGGCCAGCATCTGGCCCGTCGCGGCGTTGTCGCCGTCGATGGCCTGCTTGCCCATGATCACCAGGTCCGGGCTCTCGTCGGCGATGACCTTCTGCAGCACCTTGGCCACGGCCAGCGGCTCGATGTCCTGGGTCCCGGCGTCGATCAGCACCGCGCGGTCCGCGCCCATGGCCAGCGCCGTGCGCAGCGTCTCCTGCGCCTGCGTTGGGCCGATGGAGACGGCGACCACCTCGGTGGCCACGCCCTTCTCCTTCAGGCGCACGGCTTCCTCGACGGCGATCTCGTCGAAGGGGTTCATGGACATCTTCACATTGGCGAGGTCGACACCCGTCTGGTCGGGCTTAACCCGCGCCTTGACGTTGTAGTCGATCACACGCTTGACCGTGACCAACACCTTCATGGGTTGCTAGCGCCTCAAATGAATGGGTGAAAAATGGGTCGGAGGCGGGAATAAAGGTTCCGGCGCGCATTGCAAGCCGGGCGTCTTCGCAGGCGCCGCATTTCCGTCTTTTGCAGGCGCTAGGGCCGGCTTAATAGAGGACCGATGAACCCGACCATCAACCGCATGACCCTGGTCTTCCTCGGCGTCTTCGTCGTGGCCGTGATCGGCGTCGGCGTCTGGACGGTCGGCTGGGCCATCCCCGCCAAGCGCTGCGAGTCAAACCACAAGTGGTGGGACCACGCCCAGCGGGTCTGCGCCACGCCGGTGCTGATCAGCGACATCACCGGCCGCACCATCCAGGACAAGCAGGCCGAGGCCGCCGCCCGAGCCGCCGTGGGCCGGCCGGTCTCCAAGCAGCCCTAGCGGGTCGCTCCGGATCTCCAGAACACCTCGGCCGCGCCGCGGTCATTGGCGAAGCGCGCCGCCACGAACAGGAAGTCGGAGAGCCGGTTGAGGTAGCGCATCGCCGGCCCGCTCACCGCCTCGCCGGCTTCCGCTAGGCGCACGGCCTCCCGCTCCGCGCGGCGGCATACCGTGCGCGCCAGGTGCAGGGCCGCCGCCGCCGCCGTGCCGCCCGGAAGCACGAAGGACTGCAGTTCCGGGAGGGCCCCGTTCAGCTCGTCGATCTCCGCCTCCAGCCGCCCCACCTGGCTCTCGACGATCCGCAGCACCGTCCCTTGGGCCTCGTCGGTCTTCGCGGGAGTCGAGAGGTCGGCGCCCAGGTCGAACAGCTCGTTCTGGATCCGCGCGAGCATTGGGTCGAGCACCGCGTCGGACGCGGTGTGGAGCCGCGCCAAACCCACGCAGGCATTGGTCTCGTCCACCGCGCCGTAGGCCTCCACCCGCAGCGAGGCCTTGCTCACCGGCTCGCCGGTGGACAGCCGCGTCGAGCCCTTGTCGCCCGTGCGGGTGTAGATGCGGTTCAGGGTGACCACGGCCGCCTCAGTGGTTGGCCCGCCACAGGATGGCGCCCACGAGAATGGCCACCGCGATCGCCTGCACGAGCACCCGCAGCCGCATCAACTTGTTGGAGTACGAGCGGCCGAAGTCGCCGCCGCGGTAGAGCGCATAGATGCCGAAGGCGAGCACCAGGGCCACGGCCGCCAGCGCCGCCGGCACGAGGAAATCGAACACGTCCATAGACCCAATCTAGGCCCCAAGGGGCTTTTCGGCCACGCCGAACACCGCTCAAAGAACGGCGCGCAATTCCAAGCTTGACGGGAAGGCCGTCGATCATGTTCAACGACCCCGGATTGGTGGGTCGCGTCGCAAAACAGCCATACTCGGAAGGCAGAACCCAAGGTAGCAGTCCGCCGGTGGTGCGTCGCCCCGCGGACCGGCTCCCTGGAAGTTTGGGGGAAGCCTACCCATATGGCGCTAACGGGGAAATCTGAACACGTTCAGCTAACGTGGCGTGCGAAACGCCCAAAGGCTGACATCGCTCGACCGGCCGGCTTCTACAGCTGACCGGCCATCCTCAAATTGCCAGCTGCCGGGGCGCATGGGACGCCCCATCGAAGGACAGAAATGAAGCACGTCTCTCCGCTTGAAGCCGCCGCCGAGGCCAAGGTGAAGGTCCCGACCCGCCGCGCGCTCGCCAAGCAACAGACCCGCGGCAAGGTGATTGCCGCCGCCCGCCGCCTGTTCAGCGAGCAGGGCTATGAAGGCGCCACGATCCGCGACATCGCCGCGGCCGCGGGCATGTCCACGGGCGCGGTGTTCGCCAACTTCACCGACAAGTCCGACCTGTTCCGCGAGATCTTCGTCAGCGACGTCATCGCCCTCACCGAGGCGATGCGCGACGCCGCCCAGCGCGGCCGCACCGTCGAGGACAGCCTGCTGCGGATGTTCCAGGCCGGCTACGCCTTCTACAAGAACCAGCTCCCGCTGGCCCGGGCGGCGTTCACCGTCTCCTGGTCGCCGGAAGAAGGCCCGATGCTGCGCAACCACGCCGCCGTCCTCGAGCTGCAGGAGCTGATCGTCGACCAGCTCAACGCCGCCGTCGACCGTGGCGAGCTGCGCCAGGAATCGGAAGTGAAGCTGCGGGCGGCCATGCTGTTCGACGCCTACCTGTCGAACTTCCCGCAGGCGATCTTCCAGGGCTGGAGCCTGGAGGCCCTGCAGGCCCGCGCTCGCGACCAGATCCGCATCCTGCTCGCCGGCGCGCGGCGGGGCTAAGGCTTGGCGGGGGGGCGTCCTTTATCCGGGCCGGCCCCCCGTCGTGGCCAGGCCGCACGGCCGCGTGTGGACGCGCCGCCTGCGGCCGACGGCGGCGAGGCGGGCGTCCGCCGCACCCAGAAGGAAGCCACCCGCCGCCGCGTGCTCGAGGCGGCGCGCGAGCTCTTCGACACCGTCGGCTACCAGGGCGCCACGATCCGCGAGATCGCCCGTCAGGCCGGAGTCTCGGTCGGCAGCGTCTTCACCACCTTCGCCTCCAAGGGCGAGATCCTCAGCCAGGTCATGCAGGAGCGGCTCGCTCCGCTCTATGCCGAGCTCGACCGCGTCATGCCGCACCTGCGCGGCTCCACGGCCGACCGGCTGCGGACCATGTTCGGGATCCACTTCGCCTTCGAGACCCCGCGCACGCGCCTGTTCCTGACGCACATCGCCGCCGCGTACGACTGGACCCTGCCGCCCGAGGCCAAGCCCTACGGCAAGACCCCGCGCCTCCAGGAGATCATCCGCGAATGCCTGCAGAAGGGGGTCGTGGAGGGCGACGTCGACCCGGTCCAGGACTTCCAGGAGATCGTCGACCTCCTGATGGCGGCCTATGCCTGGACTTATCGCCTTGCCATCACCCAGAACGCCGACGCCGAGGCCATGACCGCCGTCATGGACCGCCAGATCGGCCTCATCGCGGAGGGCTTTCAGCCCCGCTAATTCGCGCCTTCCAGTAGCCTGCGCGCGATGACCTGCGCCTGGATCTCGCCGGCGCCTTCGAAGATGTTCAGGATCCGCGCGTCGGCGAGCACGCGGCTCACCGGCTGCTCGACCGCGAAACCCGTCCCGCCGTGGATCTGCACGGCGTTGTCCGCCGCCCCCCAGGCGATCCGCGCCGCCACCAGCTTCGCCATCCCGGCCTCGAGGTCGCAGCGGCGGCCCTCGTCCTTCGCGCGCGCGGCGAACCACGCCAGCCGCCGGGCGCCGAGGATCTCCGCCGCCATCATCGCCAGCTTGTTGGCCACCCGCGGGAAGCCGGCGATCGGCTGGCCGAACTGGCGGCGCTGGGCGGCATAGTCCACCGCCAGGTCGAGCGCGTTCTGCGCCACCCCGATGGCCCGGGCCGCCGTCTGGATGCGCGCGCTCTCGAAGGTCGCCATCAGCTGCGCGAAGCCCTGGCCCTCCTGGCCGCCCAGCAGGTTGGCGTTGGCGACCTCGAAGCCGTCGAAGCCGATCTCGTATTCCTTCATCCCGCGGTAGCCGATGACCCCGATCTCGCCGCCGCTCATGCCCGCCGCGGGGAAGGGGTCGGCCGGCGTCCCGCGCGGCTTCTCCGCCAGGAACATCGACAGCCCGCGATGGTCCTTCGACGACGGATCGGTGCGCACCAGAAGCGTCATCACGTCGGCCCGCGCCGCGTGGGTGATCCAGGTCTTGGCGCCGGTCACCCGCCAGACGTCTCCGTCGCGCACTGCCCGGGTGCGCAGGGAGGCCAGGTCTGACCCCGCCTCCGGCTCGGTGAACACCGCGGTCGGGATGATGGCGCCGCTGGTGATTCCAGGCAGGAACCGCTGCTTCTGGTCCTCCGTCCCATGCGCCAGGATCAGCTCCGCGGCGATCTCCGAGCGGGTGCCCAGCGAGCCCGTCCCGATCCAGCCGCGGGAGAGCGCCTCTGAGACCACGCACATGGCCACCTTGCCCAGCCCCGAGCCGCCCCAGGCCTCTGGCGCCGTCAGCCCGAACACGCCCAGCGCCCCCAGCTCCTCGTAGAGCTCCAGCGGGATCAGCTCGTCGCGAAGGTGCCAGCCGTGGGCGTAGGGGGCGATCTTCTCCGCCGCGAAGGCCGTGAACTGCTCGCGCACCGCCTCCAGCGTCTCGTCGAGGCCGCTGGCCTCCAGCGAGGGGCGACCGCGGGCGTCCTCCAGCAGCTCGACGATGCGCGTTTTCACCGCCTGCGAAGCGCCCGGCGCCAGCCGCGCGATGACCGGCCCCAGCCGCTCCGCGGAGACGCCCACGTCCGCCGGCCGGAACATCTCCCCCTGGTTCATCGGCAGGCCGCCGGCGAGCTGGCTCAGGTACTCGTGCGCCAGCAACTGGGCGGGGAGGGCCTCGGCCTCGCCCAGCCGCTCCAGCCCGCGCGCCCAGCCCGCCGTCTGGCGCAGGGTCTCGGCGTAGGCTGCGGCCCAAGCGAGCCCGTGCGCGGCGTGCTGCTCGGCGTCCAGCGTGGCGCGGTCCACGCGGCCCTCGCGGCGGACGCGCGCGTTCACCGCCGCCTGCAGCTCGGCGACCAATGCCGAGGCCTCGCGCGCAGCGAGGTCCAGCAGGTCCGTAAGGGCGGGGAGGGCGAGGCTCATCGGCGGCGACTATAGGGGAAGCTTGCCTTGCGTGGCGTCAGGGGTCTTTGCATAGCCGACACCTGCAGGGAGCCGCCATGATCGTCGTCCACCACCTCAACGACTCGCGCTCGCAGCGCATCCTTTGGCTGCTGGAAGAGCTCGGCGCCCCCTACGAGATCAAGCGCTACGACCGCGACGCGGCGAGCCGGTTAGCGCCGCCCGAGCTGAAGGCAGTCCACCCGCTGGGCAAGTCGCCGGTGATCGCCGACGGGGATCGCACCGTCCACGAGTCCGGCGCCATCATCGACTACCTCGTGCGCCGGCATGGCGGCGGCCGGCTCGCGCCGGCGCTCGGCTCCGACGCCTACGAGACGTACCTGCAGTGGCTGCATTACGCCGAGGGCTCGGCCATGCTGCCGCTGATGCTCAACATGTACGTGGCCCGGCTCGGCGACGCCGGGGCGCCGCTGCACCCGCGTATCCAGAGTGAGATGGCGAACCACCTGGGCTACGTCGACGGCGCGCTGCAGGGCCGCGACTGGCTGCTGGGCGACGAACTCTCCGCCGCCGATATCCAGATGAGCTTCGTGGGCGAGGTCACCGGCGCCTTTGGCCAGCTCGACAGGTACCCGAACATCAAGGCCTGGGTCGCCCGCTTCCAGACCAGACCCGCCTACAAGGCCGCCCTCGAAAAAGGCGGCGCCTACTCGTTCGTGAGGCAGGACGCCTAAAACCGCCCCTCGAACGGGTCATCGAGCAGTCCGTCGAGGAAGTCGAACACCGTCGCCTTGGTGAGCGCGTGCGGGATGGCCGAGAAGTGGTCGCAGCCGACCACCGACACGCCCTTGCCGTGCGGGAACGCCCGGGCGAGGTCCTCCGGGTCTCCGGCGCTGTCGTCCCGCTGGCCGGCCACGATCAGCACCGGCATCGGCAGCGCGCCCATGGCGCCCACGTCCAGCGGCGGGTTCTGCGTCTGGGCGAAGGCCGCCAGCGCCTTGCGATCCTCCCCCTGCTCGTCGGCAAAGTAGCGGAAGCTCCGCTGCATCGGGTTTTCGATCGTCTCCGGATCGTCGGCCAGCATGGCCTCGACGATGCTCGCTCCGCGGCCGGGCGGCGCGGGCTCCAGCATCTTCCCGCCGACACCGCCGAGGATCAGGTTCGAGACGCGGTCCGGCGCATCCAGCGCCACCTGCAGCGCCGTGCGCGTGCCCATGGAGTAGCCGAACACGTCTGCCCGGTGAACGCCGAGGTGGTCGAGCAAGGCGAGGGCGTCCTTCGCCAGGTTCGCCCGGGTGTAGGCTTCCGGCTCATGGAACTTCTGGCTCTCGCCGTGGCCGCGCTGGTCGAGCCCGATCACCCGCATCCGCCGCCGCTCGAAAGCCGTGTACCAGCCGGTCCTGCGCCAGCCCTCGTTGCGGTTGGAGGCGTAGCCGTGCAGCAGGAGGATCGTGCGCTCGGCCCCGCCCGGGGGCTGGATGTCGTCGAACGCCAGGGTGACGCCGTCGGCCGTGGTGAAGCTGCCCATGCGGCGCGACCCTAATTGCTACCGCCGCGCGTGCAAGGACAACTCAGGGGTTTTCCCCAGTCCATTCCCAGTGCCACGGCTCGAACGGATAGTTCACAAACCCGAAGCGGTGCGCATTGGCCAGCAGCCAACGGTAGGTCGGCGTCTGGGTCATATACCGCCGGTTGGGGTCAGCGCTGGAATCCGGCCCGTAGCCCGGCGCCTGGCCTACATAGATGTCCATCGCTAGTCCTGTCCGGTGCGGCGAGCATTTGGCGCGGACGATGCCGTTGCAGTTCTTCTGGGTGGCGCAGCGCGCCGCGTCGTAGGACGGGCTGCGGAAGGCCGAGAAGATGGTCAGGTTGCGCGGGTCGCGCGCGATCTCCGGGTTCTCGGCCTTGGCCGCGGCGACCATCCGGCGGTAGGCCGCGAAGGCGCCGGGCCGCAGCTGCACCTTCTTGCCGGCGTAGCCCTCGAGCGGCGAGCCCGCCGCCAGGTGGATCTCGTTGGCCGGGCGCGGGCAGATGCCGCGCGCCGACATGCGCACGAACGCCCGTCGCGTCTGCATGATCCCCTTCATGCGCACGAAGTCCGGCTCGCTCACCACCCCGTCGGGCAGCAGCCGCTGGTCGCCCTGCCAGGCGGCGAAGGCGGCCGCGAACCCCGCGGTGTCCGGCGCGCAGCCCGTGCCGATCTCGCGCTGGATCAGCGGGACGTAGACCTCCCAGCCGGTCTCCGGCCGGCCGAACGGCGCCCACCTGAGCGTCTTCAGGCTCGCCCGGTTGATCTCCGCGGCGCGGCCCCAGCCGCGGGCGCTGCATTCTTCGACCGGCTTCGGCCTCGGCGCGGCGGGCGTGGGGGCGACGGCCACCTCCTGCGGCGGTTTCACCACCTCCTTCAGCGGGGTCTGGGTCACGCGGAAGAAGACGAAGGCGATCAGCACCATCGCCGCGGCGAAGGCGATCAGGAACCGCAGGACGAGTGAAGGCTTCCTCCTCACGACGCCTAGCAACCCACAAATGATGTCCGAAGGTCCACCATGAAGCCAAACCTGGCCGCCGTCCTCCTGGGCGGGCCTCTGCTCCTCCTGAGCGCCTGCTCCGAGCCTGCGCCCGGCGGTGCGGCCGACGCGCCGGCCCCGCCGCCCGTCGCAGCCGCGCCCGCAGCGACGACCGCGGCCGCCGGGCCGGTCACCGGCTCGAGCACGCCCGCGGGACAGGCCATCGACCAGGCGGCCTGGAGCGCCCAGGCCATGACCCCGGACCAGAAGCGCAACCTGCTGATCCGCGCCCAGGTGCTGCTGGCCCGCGCCGGCTTCTCGCCCGGCGTCGTCGACGGCCAGGACGGCGACAACCTGAAGGACGCGCTCACCGCCTTCGAGACCGCGCAGGGCCTGCCGGCGGACGGCGTGATGGACGCCGAGGCCTGGGCCCGGCTCTCCCAGGGCGCGGGGCCCGTCACCTCGGACTACACCGTCACCCAGGAGGACGTCGCCGGCCCATTCGCCGAGAAGATCCCGACCAAGTACGAGGACATGGCGAAACTGGAGAAGCTCAGCTTCACCACGCCGTCGGAGGCGCTGGCCGAGAAGTTCCACATGGACGAGGCGCTGCTCAAGGCGCTGAACCCGGGGGTCGATTTCGCCGCCGCCGGGACGAAGCTTCTCGTCGTCTGGCCGCCGCTCGACCGGCTGACCACCCCCGTCACCCTGGTCGAGGTGGACAAGTCCAAGCGCCAGGTCCGCGCCTTCGCCGCCGACGGCAAGCTGGTGGCCACCTATCCGGCGACCATCGGCTCGTCCGACATGCCGACGCCCTCAGGCTCCTGGGACGTCACCGCCGTGACCTTCGACCCGGTCTGGAATTACGACCCCAAGAAGCTGAACTTCGGGGACAAGAAGGCCGGCAAGCTGACCATCAAGCCCGGGCCCAACAACCCCGTCGGCGCCGTCTGGATCGACCTGTCCAAGGACACCTACGGCATCCACGGCGCGCCCGAGCCGCGCACGGTCGGCAAGGTCGCCAGCCACGGCTGCGTGCGCCTCACCAACTGGGACGCCCGCCAACTCGCCAGCGCGGTCTCCAAGGGCACGAAGGTGGTGTTCGTGGGGGGCGGGAAGGCGGCGCAGGCGAAGGTCTAGCGGCGCATGTCCCATGCGCCGTCAGGCCTAGTTGCACGAGTCAGCGCGACAACTCTCGAAGTCGCCTAAGCGCCTGATATACCATGGGAAAGATCGTCTCAGACAGTACACGGAGGCGCTCTTTTCGGCAAAGATTCGCTTTGCTGATGTCGGTTCAGCTGCGCCAGCGCAGCACCGCCGGCTCGACGGGGTTAGCGAAGGCGCGGCCCTCGCGGCGGCTGGCGGCCCACTCGCGCTTCAGCTGCTGGTACCACTTGGCCTGGCGGTCGGCGTCGTCGACCCAGAGCAGGGCGGGGTCGTACTTCAGCCCCTGGTTCTGCAGGTTCACCATGTCTCCGTCCTGGCGCAGGAAGGCCCGCGCGCCGGCGGCGATGAACGGCTTCAGGACCAGGAAGGCGGGGTGGTCCGACCAGACGATCTGGGTGATCCGGGTCTTCTTCTCGCTGACCGGGGTCAGGCAGGTCAGCGACAGCACCTGGCGCTTGCCCACCGTCACGTGCTCCCAACGCAGGCCCGGCAGCCGGAAGGTGATCTCGGTCAGCGGCTCGCCGCCCAGGATCGCGTAGGCGCGGGAGTTCTTCGACGGCTCGTGGCGGACCATGGCGAAGCCGGCCTGGCGGGGCTCGAACTTCTTGGCCTTCTCGTGCTGGGAGTGCTTGGAGCGCCACCACCACTGCTGGTGCACGTAGGGGCCGTGCGCCGGGTCCATCAGCCCCACGACGGCGTGGTCGATGTGGCTGTCGAAGTCCATGTGGTCCACGAGCTTGGGCCCGCCGCCCACCACCCCCGGGAACACCGGCGGCGGCTCGGTCGGGTCCGCCTGCCCACGTGGGTCCGAGCCCATCCAGACGAAGACCAGCCCCTGGCTTTCCGCCACCGGATAGCGCCGCACCCGGATGCGCTCGACGTCGAACTGCTGGTCGGCCACCAGGCTCGGGATGGCCGCGCAGGCGCCGTCGGCCCGGAACCGCCAGCCGTGGTAGGGGCACTCCACCGTCTCGGCGCCGCCGGCCTCCTCGTGGAAGCGGCCCGCCGACAACGGCGCGGCGCGGTGCGGGCAGATGTCCCGAAGCCCGAACAGCGCGCCGCCCTTCGAGCGGCCCAGCAGCACCGGCTCGCCAAGGATCTCGTAGCGGGCGAGCTTGCCGGGCTTGAGGTCGGTGGCGAGGGCCGCGAAGTACCAGATGTCAGTCAGGAACCCCTGGCCGAACTTCGACTCCGCCTTGCCTGCCCTGGTGTCGCCCTCGGCCATGAGGGCCTTCTAGCGCGCGTCGGCCCTAGCTCGCCAGCCGGACGAACGCCGCGGCGTAGGGGCCCAGGCTCAGCGTCCCGCCCGCCAGCGCCGCCCCGCGGCTCACGGGCAGCAGCTCGCCTTCGAGGGCCAGCGACTGCGCCTCGGGTCCGAAGTTGAACACGCAGGCGATCGCGTCATCGTCCTCGCGCCGCTCGAAGGCCAGCACCGGGTCGGCGGCATCCAGGAAGCTCAGGTCGCCGGCGGTCAGCGCCCGCGAGCCCTTGCGGAAGGCGATCAGCGCCCGGGCGTAGGCGAGGGTGGAACCTGCGTCGGCGTCCTGAGCCGCGACCGTCAGGCCTTCGTGCTCCTTCGCCGCCGGCAGCCACGGCGCGCCCGTGGTGAAGCCGAGGTTCTCGCCCGGCGCCCAGGGCATCGGGGTGCGGCAGCCGTCGCGGCCGTGGGTATAGGGCCAGTAGAGGTCGCCCACCGGATCGCGCAGCTGGTCCCGCGTCAGGTGCGCCTGCGGCAGGCCCAGCTCCTCGCCCTGGTAGATCAGGGTCGTACCCTTGAGACTGACCAGCAGGGCGAACAGCATCCGCGCCAGCTCGGGCGAGGCGTCGTCCCCGCCGAACCTGCTGACGGTGCGCGGGACGTCGTGGTTCGAGAAGCTGATCGTCGGCCAGTGGAACGGGTAGTCCTTCAGCGTGCGGTAGTGCTCCTTCACGAAGGCCGGCGTCAGCTTCTTCGCCAGCAGCATGACGAAGGTGTAGCCGGAGTGCAGGCCTTCCTCCGGCGTGCAGTAGGCGCCGCAGCGGGCCTCCTCCTCGGAAAACTCCCCGAATACGAACCGATCCCCGTGCGCCTCCACCCGCCGGCGGATGATCTCCAGCATCTCGACGTTTTCCGGGAGATTGGAGTCGTGCAGGTGGCGCTGCAGGTTGCCGGCGTGGCCCCACTCCAGCGGCCCGCGTTCGGCCATCGGCACCGCCGGGTTGTCGGTCAGCGCCTCATCGTGGAGGTAGGTGCCGGCGACGTCGAGCCGGAAGCCGTCGACGCCCTTCTGCAGCCAGTAGTCGAGCACCGACAGGGCCGCTTCCCTAGCCGCAGGCGTGCGCCAGTTCAGCTTTGGCTGCTGCCGCAGGAACTTGTGGTGGTAGTGCTGGCGCCGCTTCGGCTCGTAGGCCCAGGCCGGACCGCCGAACACCGACAGCCAGTTGTTCGGGGCCGTTCCGTCCTGCGCCGGGTCGGCCCAGACATACCAGTCGGCCTTGGGCCCGTCGCGGCCGCCGGTCAGGCTCTCCACGAACCAGGGATGCTCGTCGGAGGTATGCGAGAGGACCTCGTCCAGCACGACCTTCAGGCCCTTGGCGTGGGCGGCGTCCAGCAGCCGCTGGAAGTCCTCGAGCGTGCCGTAGTCGTGCTGCACGCCCTCGAAGTCGGCGATGTCGTAGCCCCAGTCGCGGTTCGGCGAAGGGTGGATCGGCGACAGCCAGATGCCGTCGACACCGAGACTCTGGATATAGTCCAGCTTGGCCAGCACGCCCGGCAGGTCGCCGTGCCCGTCGCCGTCCGAGTCGAAGAAGGAGCGGACGTAGACGTGGTAGAGGACGGCGCCCTTCCACCACGGCTGCGTCACCGCCTCAGACCTCCGCCGCGTCGCGGATGATCCTGCCGACCAGGCCGTACTCGACGGCCTCCTCGGCGTTCAGCCAGTAGTTGCGCTGGGTGTCCTTGGCGATCCGCTCGGGCGACTGGCCGGTCTCGCGGGCGATCATGGCGTTCACCCGGTCGCGCATCTTGATGATCTGCTCGGCCTCGATCTGGATGTCGGAGGCCTGGCCGCGCATGCCGCCGGCCGGCTGGTGCAGCATGAAGCGGGTGTTGGGCAGGCACAGCCGGTTCTCCTTGGCCGCGCCCAGGAAGATCGAGACGCCGGCGCTGGCCACCCAGCCGGTGCCGACCACCTTCACGGGCGCGCCGCAGAAGCGGATCATGTCGTGGATGGTGTCGCCGCTCTCCACGTGGCCGCCCGGCGAGTTGATGATCATCCGGATCGGCTTGTCGCTCTCGGCCGCCATGGCGGTGAGCTGGGCGGTCACCCGCTCGGCCAGGCGCATGTCGATCTCGCCGAACACCAGCACGGTGCGGGACTTGTAGAGCGCGTTCTGGACCGGCCCGGCGGTCAGGGGCATGTCGGGCAGGCGGCCCTTGTCCTCTTCGCCGTCATCGTCGTCGTCGTCGAGCCGGCGGCCCGTCACTTGGTCGACCATAAAAACCTCTCGGGGTGGAGAGACGGAGTTATTGGCCCGCGGGCCCCAGGGCAAGGGGCTTGCTGAACCATTGGGCGGGACGCCACTTACTGGGGCGTGCGCCTGACCCTGCCGAAGCTCAAGCCCGTCTCGCCCGAGGCGCTTCACCTGGCGGGCCTCTGGGCGACCCTGCTCGACCTCGCGTTTGCCGCCGCCTTCCTGGTGGTGGCGGTGGACGCCTGGGCGCCGCCGCAGGACCTGCCCTGGAAGCCGCTGCGCCTCGACCAGCCCGTCGGCATGGCCACCCGGGTGAAGTTCGCCCGCGCCGCCCGCGACCCGGAACTGTGCCGGAAGGTGCTGGCGGAGGGGCGGGTGAGCTTCGTCGAGGTCCCGGAGCGCGACTACGGCGAGTGCGCAACCGAGAACACTGTCCGGGTGCGGGACGGGGCCGCCGTCCCGCTGGCGCCGGCCGCACCCGTGATGACCTGCCCGGTGGCGCTGGGCTACGCCTTCTGGACTCGGCACGTGGTGCAGCCGGCGGCCAGCCAGCACCTGGGGCAGCGGATCAGCCGGATCGAGCACTACGGCACCTACTCGTGCCGCAACGTCTATGGCCGCAAGGAAGGGCGCCGCAGCCAGCACGCCTTCGCCAACGCCGTCGACGTGGCGGCCTTCCGCACCGCCTCGGGCCAGCAGGTCAGCGTGCTGCGCGACTTCCGGCGCGAGGACGGGCGCGGCCGGTTCCTGCGGGAGGTGCGTGACGGCGCCTGCCCCTGGTTCCGGGCGGTGCTCAGCCCCGAATACAACGCCGCCCACCGCGACCACTTCCACCTGGAC
The DNA here is from genome assembly GCF_036563285.1 of Phenylobacterium sp. Taxonomy (GTDB): domain Bacteria; phylum Pseudomonadota; class Alphaproteobacteria; order Caulobacterales; family Caulobacteraceae; genus Phenylobacterium. The sequence goes on along the minus strand of NZ_DATCMR010000011.1, from coordinate 229,203 downwards.
CACGGCGGGTTCTGGGCGTGCCGGTGACGAGCGCGGGCTCCGCCGATCCCCAGGGTGTCGTCCCGGTCTTCGGCTGCGCCGAAACCGGGATGACACCTCAGCGCTTGGGCCTGAAGGCCAGCATCACGTTGCCGGGCGCCTGGCCGAACATGCCGTAGCCGGAGTTGACGAAGACCAGGCCATTGGCCGCGACGATGGAGGCCGAGTCGATCGACCCGCCCTTGCCCTTCACGCCGTTCACGGTCTGGAAGTCGCGCAGGGTGTCGTAGCGCCAGAGCTCGTCGCCCGTCGCCGCGTCGATGACGAACAGCCGCCCGTCCAGGCTGCCCTGGATCACCGCGCCGTCGATCACCGTGGGCGCGCCGGAGAAGCCGTAGAGCCGTTCGCAACGCGGCGCCTTCTTGTCGCGGCCGTTGGCGCACTCGGGTTTGGCCGAGTAGTGCCACTTGATCTCACCGGTCTTTGCATCGACGGCGTACATGCCGGGCTGCAGCTTGGGATCGATGGGCTCGCCGCCGGGCAGGGGGCGGCCGATCTGGGCGACGGGGACATAGACGGTGTCCTTGTCGAAGGCGATGCCCCAGTGGATGCCGCCGTTGGGCGCGCCGGTGCCGATGTCGCGGCGCCAGACCACCTTGCCGGTCTCCGGCTCCAGGGCCCAGACGGTCCCCGACTTCTGTCCGGCCAGCACCAGCTCGCGGCCGTTGGAGAGCCTGGCCAGGATCAGGGACGCCCCGAAATCGACGTCGCGGTAGACGGTCTCCTTGGGGCCGACGCAGTTGTACTGGTTGGGCCTGGGGTTCGGCCCGCAGCCGGCGTTGAAGATGTCGTTCGGCGTGGCCTGGTGGCTCCAGACCTCCTTGCCGTCCCTCAGTCGGATGGCGATCAGCGCATTGGTGTTGCGGTGCGCCGGGGGCGAGTTGGCTTCGCCGGTGCCGAAGTAGATCAGGCCGCGCTTCTCATCCACCACCGGCGAGTTCCAGATCGGCGCGCCGGAGGGCCCCATCAGGGGCTTGCCGTCGCCGCGGTCGCGGATCGGCTTGGCGTCCTCCATGGTGTCGTAGCGCCACTGCTGGGCGCCGGTCTTCGGGTCCAGCGACAGGACGAAGCCGTGGTTGGTGCAGCAGGTGACCGCGTTGTTGGCCGCCTCCATGATCTCGTACTGGCTGACCGGCACGATGATCCGGTCCTTCAGCACCCGCGGCGTGCCGGTGGTGAGCGTGTAGGAGTAGGCGCCCACCCCCTTGGTCCACAGCGCCTTGCCGGTGCGGGCGTCGACCACGTGCACCGTCGAGTCCAGGCCGGAGAAGGCCAGCACGGGGCGGCCGTCAGCGATCACGCCGTAGGACGCGCTGGTGCGCAGCGGGGCGCCGCCGGGGGTCTTGTAGATCCACTGGACGCACGGCCGGGCGGGATCGCTGACGTCGAAGGCGTACATCGCCGCCGCCTCCGCAACCGGCAGGAACAGGTTGTGGCCCACCACGACCGCTTGCGAGCGCATCATGGTCACGTCCGGGAAACCCACGGCCCAGGCGAGTTCCAGGTTCTTCAGCCCGGCCTTGGTGATGCCGGTCTGCTTGGGGGTCAGCACACGGGTGTTGCGGGCGTCGAAGCCGTAGGTGGCGACGGCGGGGGGCGCCTTCAGGTCGACGGCCTTGCGGGGGCCCTGGCACATCAGGGCGCCCGACCAGGTGTCGACCGTGTCCGTCGAGCGGCCGGTGAGGAAGTTGATCAGCTGGCCCCGCTGCTCGTCGTTCAGCGCGGAGCCCTGCATCTTCATCTTGCCCAGCGTCAGGGCGTAGTTGATCGACTGGAAGCTCATCTTCGAAAGGGTGTCCTTCGAAGGCGAGCGGGTCTGCTCAGGGTTGTCGTGGCAGCCGGCGCAGTTGGTCCGGTAGAGGGCCTGGCCCGGATGCGGCAGGGGCGTCTGCGAAATCGCGGAGCCGGCCCAGGCCAGACCGGCCGCGGCAACGGTTAGGGCGGCAGCCGCCGCCATGTGCTTCAACGAAAGCATCGACGCTTCCCCCAACTTGATGGGCCCTCTGACCGGGGCTTCCCCGCCACGATAGGTGATCGGCGGTCAGGAAGTCGACCCGCCGCGTCGGGCGCTTGACCGGGCGCGTCACGGCGTCGCAAATGGCCGGGAGTCAAACAACTGTTTCAAGGGATGAGCGCCATGAGCGAGGTGATGGACAAGCCGACGGTGCTGCAGGGCGGCCTCTTCGACCTGACCGGCAAGGTGGCGGTGATCACCGGCTCCTCCCGCGGCATCGGACGCGCCATCGCCGAGCGGATGGCCGAGCAGGGCGCCAAGGTGGTGATCTCCTCGCGCAAGGCCGGGCCCTGCGAGGAGGTGGCCAACCTTATCAACGAGAAGAGCCCGGGCCACGCCATCGCCGTGCCCGCCAACATCTCCTCGAAGGACGACCTGCAGCGCCTGGTGGACGAGACCCGCCGGGCGTTCGGCAAGATCGACATCCTGGTCTGCAACGCGGCCTCGAACCCCTACTACGGCAGCCAGCTCGACATCACGGACGACGCCTTCGGCAAGATCCTCCAGAACAACATCGTGGCGAACAACTGGCTGATCTCGATGGTCACGCCGGAGATGCGCGAGCGGAAGGACGGCTCGATCATCATCGTCTCGTCGATCGGCGGCCTGCGCGGCTCGACGGTGATCGGCGCCTACTGCATCTCCAAGGCGGCCGACATGCAGCTGGCCCGCAACCTCGCCCAGGAGCTGGGGCCGGACAACATCCGGGTGAACTGCATCGCGCCGGGCCTGGTGAAGACCGACTTCGCCCGCGCGCTCTGGGACACGCCGGAAGGCGAGAAGCGCGCCAGCTCGGGCACCCCGCTGCGCCGCCTCGGCGAGCCGGACGACCTCGCGGGCGCGGCCATCTACCTGGCCTCGCGGGCCGGGGCCTGGACGACCGGCCAGACCATCGTCGTCGACGGCGGCACGACCTGCTGAGCTAGCGGGCGCGGCTGAGGTCGCGGGCCTTGGCGAGGCGCTCGACGCCGGCGTCGAGGGTGGCGTCGTGCTTGGGGAAGCACAGGCGCAGGATCGTGGTCACCGGCTGCTCTTCGTAGAAGGCGGAGACGGGGATCGCGGCGACGCCGGCGTGCTTCACGGCGCGCAGGGCGAAGTCGCGGTCGGCTTCGGTGACGCCGGAGGCGGGCAGGTCGACGTTGACGAAGTAGGTGCCCTGGCAGGGGAGGACGGCGAAACCCTCGCGGCTGAGGCCGTCGACCAGGCGGTCGCGGGAGCGCTCGAGGTCGCGCGGCATGTCGCGGAACCAGGCCTCGGAATTCTCCAGGCCCCAGGCGACGGCGGCCTGCAGGTTCGGCGGGGTGGTGAAGGTCAGGAACTGGTGGGCGCGGGCGAGCGTGTGGGTGAGCTGCGGCGCCGCGCACAGGAAGCCCACCTTCCAGCCGGTGAGGCCGAACATCTTGCCGGCCGAGCCGATCTTCACGGTCCGCTCGCGCATGCCAGGAAAGGCGATCAGCGGACGGTGGACCGCATTGCCGAACACCACCTGCTCCCAGACCTCGTCGCAGATGGCGACGGCGTCGTGGGCGACGCAGAATTCGGCCAGGAGGGCCAGGTCCTGGTCCGGCAGCACGACGCCGGCCGGATTGATTGGGTTGTTGAGCACCACGAACTTCGCCCCGCCGGAGAAGGCCTCCTCCAGCATGGCGCGGTCGAAGCGCCATGACGGCGGCTGCAGGCTGACCAGGCGCGGGACTCCGCCCGCGCGGCGGATCAGCGGCAGGTAGGCGTCGTAGAAGGGCTGGAAGACCACCACCTCGTCGCCGGGCTCGACCAGGCCGAAGAAGGCCGCGGCCAAGGCCTCGGTGGCGCCGGAGGTGACGGTGACCTCCGCCTGCCAGTCGAGGTCGAGACCCTGGTGGCGGCGGTAGTGCCCGGCCACCGCTCGGCGCAGCTCCGGGATGCCGGCCATGGGCGGATACTGGTTGTAGCCGGTGAGCACCGCCTCGGCGGCCTTGGCGCGGATCGCCTCCGGCCCCGGCGCGTCGGGGAAGCCCTGGCCGAGGTTCACCGCGCCCAGGGTGCGCGCCAGTCCCGACATCTCCTCGAAGATGGTCGTCGGGATGGTTGAGAAAATCGCATTGGTCATCGCGGCCGGTTTTCGCTTCACTTGTCGGCGAAGACCAGCCCGACGGAGGCGCGCATGGAGATCGTCGAGTATCGCCCCGAGCACGCCGAGGCGTTCCGGATGCTCAACGAGGCGTGGATCGCCAAGCACTTCGTCATCGAGCCGAAGGACCGTGAGGTGCTGGAGGACCCGCAAGGCAAGATCCTCGCGAAAGGCGGCAGGATCTTCATGGCGGTGCGGGACGGGCGCGCGGTCGGCTGCGTAGCCATGCTGAAGATGGGGGACGGCGGCTACGAGGTGGCCAAGATGACGGTGTCCGAAGACCTGCGCGGCTCCGGCCTGGGCAAGGGTTTGATGCAGCGGTGCATCGAAGAGGGGGAAAGGCTGGGCGCTCGGCGACTCTACCTGGAGACCAACTCGGGCCTGGCGCCGGCCCTGGCGCTCTATCGGTCGATGGGGTTCAAGGACCTGGCGCCGGCGGAGACGGAATACGCCCGCGCCGACGTCTTCATGGAGCGGCCGTACTAGCTCCGCGCGGCCAGCACCACGCCCAGCAGCACCGCGGCCCAGTGCGCGCCGGCGGCGGCGACCACGTGGCCGTGCCAGATGGCGCGGGCGAACTTCAGGCGCTTGTTCACGTAGAAGACCACGCCGGTGGAGTAGAGCACGCCGCCGGTCAGCAGCAGGGCCAGCGCATACCAGGCGAGGTTGTCGATCATCGGCCCGAGCGCCACGACCACCATCCAGCCCAGCGCCAGGTAGACGCCCACCCAGACCTTCCGGTCGACCCCTTTGAGGAACAGCTTGCCAAGCGCGCCGAAGGCCGCGATCGACCAGACCGCGCCGGTCATGCCCCACGCCCAGGCGCCCGGCAGGTGCAGGGTGAAGGGGGTGTAGGAGCCGGCGATCATCAGGAAGATGCCGGCGTGGTCGAGCCGGCGCAGGACCGGCCGGTACTTGTGGTGGCCGAAGTTGTAGGCGGTGGAGAACGCCAGCATGGCCAGCAGGCCAGCGGCATAGATGGCGCTGCCCACCACCAGGCTGATGCGCCCGGCCGCCACCGCCAGGATCAGCAGCACGATGCCGCCGACCAGGGCCAGCGTCAGGCCGACCACATGCACCACCAGGTCGGCGCACTTGGCGGCCGGGGTGGGGTAATGGCGCGGCGGCTTTACGAGGGGAGCGTCCATGGAGCCTCCATAGAGGCCCCAGATGTCACGCGTATGGCGGCGGCCGTCTAGTCCTCGCGCACGCGCTTCTTGCGGAAGCTGGGGTTGAGCACCTTCTTGCGCAGGCGGATGGACTTGGGCGTCACCTCCACCAGCTCGTCCTCCTCGATGTAAGCGATCGCCTGCTCGAGGGTCGGGCGGCGCGGCGGGGTCAGGCGGACGGCCTCGTCCTTGCCGGAGGCGCGCACGTTGGTGAGCTGCTTGGCTTTCATCGGGTTGACGTCCAGGTCGTCGGACCGGGAGTTCTCGCCGATGATCATGCCCTGGTAGGTCTTCTCGCCGGCGCCGACGAACATGGTCCCGCGCTCCTCGAGGTTCCACAGGGCGTAGGCCGCGGTCTCGCCGTCGGAGTTGGAGACCAGCACGCCCTTGCGGCCGGCGTCGATGGGGCCCTTGTACGGCTCGTAGTGGCTGAAGACGCGGTTCAGGACGCCGGAGCCGCGGGTGTCGGTGAGGAACTCGCCCTGGTAGCCGATCAGCGAGCGGGACGGACTCATCAGCAGCAGGCGGGTCTTGCCGGCGCCGGACGGGCCCATGTCCTTCAGCTCGGCCTTCCGGGCCGACAGTTTCTCGATGACGATGCCGGTGAACTCGTCGTCCACGTCGATCATCACCTCCTCGATCGGCTCCAGCCGCTCGCCGGTCTCCGGGTCGGTCTGGAACACCACCCGCGGGCGGCTGATGGAGAGCTCGAAGCCCTCGCGGCGCATGCTCTCGATGAGCACGCCCAGCTGCAGTTCGCCGCGGCCGGCGACCTCGTAGGCGTCCTTCTCGGCGGTCTCGCTGACCCGGATGGCGACGTTGGACTCGGCCTCCTTCAGGAGCCGGGCGGCGATCACCCGGCTCTGCACCTTGTCGCCTTCGCGGCCGGCGAGCGGGCTGTCGTTGACCGAAACGGTCATGGAGATGGTCGGCGGGTCGATGGGCTGGGCCGGCAGGGCCTCGGTGACCTCCATGGCCGCCAGGGTGTCGGCGACCGTGGCCTTCGACAGGCCCGCGATGGCCACGATGTCGCCGGCCTCGGCGCCCTCGTCCACCGGCTGGCGCTTCAGGCCGCGGAAGGCCAGCACCTTGGTGATCCGGCCGCGCTCGATCTCCTTGCCGTCGATGCCCAGCGCATGGATCGGCAGCCCGGGGACCGCCTTGCCGGACTCGATGCGGCCGGTGAGCAGGCGCCCCAGGAAGGGATCGTTCTCGATCAGCACGGAGAGCATCTGGAAGGGCTCGTCCTTGCGCATCGCCGACCTGGGCTCCGGCACATGGTCGACGATGAGGTCGAACAGCGGCGCCAGGTTGTCGTTCGGCTTGGCCATGTCCAGCGTCGCCCAGCCGTTCTTGCCCGAGGCGTAGAGGTGCGGGAAATCCAGCTGCTCGTCGGTGGCGCCCATGGCGGCGAAGAGGTCGAAGGCCTCGTTCAGCACCCGGTCGGGATCGGCGTGCGGCCGGTCGACCTTGTTGAGGCACAGGATCGGGCGCAGGCCCATCTTCAGCGCCTTGCCCAGCACGAACTTGGTCTGCGGCATGACGCCTTCCTCGGCGTCCACCAGCAGCACGCAGCCGTCCACCATGCCGAGGATCCGCTCCACCTCGCCGCCGAAGTCGGCGTGGCCGGGCGTGTCGATGATGTTGATCCGCGTGTCGCCAGCCTTCCCGTGCCACAGCACGCTGGTGCACTTGGCCAGGATGGTGATCCCGCGCTCGCGCTCCTGGTCGTTGGAATCCATCGCGCGTTCGGCATGCGCCTCGTTGGCGCGGAACACGCCGGACTGGGCGAGCAGCTGGTCCACGAGCGTGGTCTTGCCGTGGTCGACGTGGGCGATGATGGCGATGTTGCGGAGCGACATGAGGACTTCGGGACTTTTCAGGAAAGGCGCGCTTGTAAGCGAGGCGAGGCCGCGCCGCCAGCCGAAGTTGTTCGGGGCGGGCGCGACGACTTGTGCGCTGCACCTAAGTGGGCGCGATGGCCGCTTGCAGCAACGTGCGGGAATGACGCACGTTTTTGCCGGATCTCCGTCAAATGGTGAAGTTTTTTGACGCCCATGGTTGCGCTTGGGTGCAGTGCAGCGTAATAGGATATGTGAGGCGTCGCTGACGTCTCCTGCCCTTGTTGGGCGTTTCCTCCCTATGAACTGGCCGCGCCCGCAAGCGCGGCCTTCTTTTTTAGGCGCTCTTCAGCGCGCTCCAGTCCGCCTGGGCGAGGGTGCGGGTGAGCGCCTCGATGTCGCCCTTCAGCTTGTCGAAGCCGCCGGTGGGGACGAGCTTGGCCTCGTCCAGGTAGAGGGCGCGGTTGATCTCGATCTGCAGGGCGTGGGTGCGCCGGGCCGGACGGCCGTAATGCTCGGTGGTGTATCCGCCGGCGTATGGGGTGTTGCGCGCCACCCGGTAGCCCAGCGCCTCCAGCTCGCGCTCCACCCGGGCGGTCAGCAGACCCGCGCAGGCCGCCCCGAAGCGGTCGCCCAGGACGATGTCGCAGGGCCGTTCGCGCCCCCCGGCCTTAGCCGCCGCGGCCGGCATGGAGTGCCAGTCGATCAGGATCGCGAAGCCGTGGGCGGCGTGCGCCTCGGCGATCAGCCTGGTCAGGGCCGAGTGGTAGGGCCGGTGGGCGCCCTCGATCCGGGCCCGGGCCTCGGCGAAGGTGAGCTTGCGGGCGTAGATCTCCTGGCCCTCCGACACCACCCGGGCGATGGCGCCCAGGCCGGCGGCGACGCGGGCGGTGCGAGCGCGGGCGAACTCCGGCAGCTCGTCGGCGAACATCGCCGGGTCGAGCTCGAAGGCCTCGCGGTTCAGGTCAATGTAGGCGCGGGCGAAGCGGGCGGCGATCACCGAGGCGCCGAGCCCGGCCGAGCCGGCGATCAGGTCGTCGACGAAGGCGTCCTCCGATCGGCGGATGGAGACCGCGTCCAGCGCGGCGGCGGCCATCATGTCGTCGGGGTAGAGCCGGCCGGAGTGCGGCGAGGCGAAAACCAGCGGCGTGGGCGGCGGCTCGCCGTCGGCCTGGGCGCGGCGCAGGTCAAAGGGATCCGCGCACGCGGCCGCATCCCCGGCGACGATCGGCTCCCAAGCGTTCATGCCGTGCATAGAACGCTCAGCGCCCGCATGGGTCAAAGGGTTCATCGCGCCTTTACTCCTGAAGCCTTAGGGTGGAGGCTTCATCCGCCAGCCGAACCGCTCGAGACATGCCCAGGATCCTCCTCGCCGAAGACGACGATTCCCTGCGCGGCTTCCTCGCGCGTGCGCTCGAGCGTGCGGGGTACGAGGTCACCGCCTGCGCCGACGGCGACGAGGCGGCCTCCATCCTGGACCAGGACTGGGACCTGCTGCTGACCGACATCGTCATGCCCGGCATGGACGGGATCGAGGTGGCCAGGCTCGCCGCCGCCCGTCACCCCGGCCTGCGGATCATGTTCATCACCGGCTTCGCCGCGGTGGCCCTCGCCGCCGAGGAAACCGCCCCGGCCGGCGCCAAGGTGCTGTCCAAACCCATCCACCTGCGCGAGATCGTCTCCGAGGTGGAGCGGATGATCGCGGCCTAGCCACGCGTCTGCTTGCGCCCCACGGGGCGCCCCGTTATATCCCCGCCTTCCCGAGACGACCGGATAAGGACGCGTAGCTCAGCGGGAGAGCACCTCGTTGACATCGAGGGGGTCGCTGGTTCGATCCCAGCCGCGTCCACCATCCTCCTGCCTGCCTCCAAATGATCTACAACCGGCGCATGGACGACCGTGCGCTGGAGGCGCTGCGCTGGCAGTTCGAGATGACGTGGCGGCTGGCCGAGCAGCACGTGCTGCCGCCGCTGACCGACGAAATGTGCCTGTGGGCGCCGGCGCCCCGGGCGTGGACGGTGCGGCGGGTGGGCGCCGAATGGGTCGCCGACTGGGCTGACGCGGAGCCGGATCCGCCGCCGGCAACCTCCATCGCCTGGATCGCCTGGCAGGCCGCCTGGTGGTGGTCGGAGGCGCTCGCCCGCGCCGAGGGCGCCCCGCCGCCCCGCCGCGAGGGCGTGCGCTACCCGGGCACGGCCGAGGGCGTGCGCGCGCAGCTGGGCGGGCTGGCGGTCCGCTGGCGCACCGTGCTGGCCAGCCTCGACGCCGAGGCGCTGGCGCGGCCCTCGACGTTCCCGTGGACTGAGCCGCAGCCGTTCGCGACCACGGTCGCCTGGGTCAATTCCGAGCTGATGAAGAACCTCGCCGAGATCGGCCTTCTCGGCCGGCTTCACCTGTCGCGCGAAAAATAATCGAACGGCGCTCGGCCAAAGCGGAACAATGGCCAGACCTCCACAGTTGGGCGCCGGCAAAACAAATGGCGCAGCTGAGGACGGATCACCCTTCCGAGTGCGCCCCAGATGGTCACGCTTGGAGAGCTACACACTATGGCCCACTACCTGAAGATCGCGACGATCGCCCTGGCCGGCCTCGCCGCCACCGCCTGCGCCTCTGGTCCGCGCGAGATGGCGCGGTCCGAGGCCATCAGCCTCGCCAACAGCGCGCCGAGCGTCGCCGCTTCGCGGGCCCATGAGACCACCGGCCTGGCGCTGATCACCTCCGGCGATCGCTGGACCGGCGCGAACATGCTGGAGAAGGCCGTCGACGGCTACGGCGATATCAGCTCGCGCTTCAACCTCGCCACCGCCTACATGCAGACCGGCCGCTACGCCGAAGCCGCCAACCTGTACCGCGGGCTCACCAACGACGGCCAATTCGTCTGGGCCACCACCCGGCGCGACGTCCGCAACCAGCTGCCGCCGCGGCGCTTCAACATCGCCGACGAGTCGGCCCGCCGCCTGGCGCTGATCGAAGGCCGCACGACCTTCGCGTCCGCCAGCGGAGCGGTCGCCGCCGGCGCGTTCGGCACCCCGGTCGCCGCCGTCGTCGGCGTGCCGGCGACCAGCGGCCGGATCTCGGACGCCGAGGCGCTGCGGCGCGACGGCATCCAGTAAGCGCGTTCCAGGAGAGCAGGGGAGGGGCCGGGACGGCGACGTCCCGGCCCTTCTTCGTATCAGCCGCTGTAACATCCGTCCCAGCTGCGCCGCATGCGACCTGCGGCTGTAAAATGTAGGGCGACACGGGTGTTGCGCAGGCGCCGCGTTCGCCGTCCATCGTTAGGCGAACGCTGACATTCCACTGGCGCAAGTCCTGGCTTTCCCCCCTCATTCGTGACGCTCAGCCACCCCGCGGCCCCTGGCCGGAGAGGGGGGCGACGGGAGGAAAGCGATGACCAAGAGCAGGTTCTTCTGCAGCGCGTCCGCCGTTGCGGCGACGCTGGCTTTGGGCTGGGCGGCCGAGGCGGCTGCGCAGCAGGCCTCGGCCGCGCCCACGAACGAGGTGACCGAAGTGGTGGTCACCGGCTCCTTCATCCGCGGCACGCCGGAAGACGCGGCTCTGCCGGTGGACGTGCTGGGCGCCGAAGAACTGGAGAAGCAGGGCTCGCCGTCGACGGTCGAGCTGATGAAGGCGCTGCCCGCCTCCAACGGCGTGATCGGCGACACGAACCAGTTCGACGCCCGCGCGCAGGGCGCGGAAGGCGCCGCCACCGTCAACCTGCGCGGCCTGGGCGCCGCGCGCACGCTGGTGCTGTTCAACGGCCGGCGCATGGTGACCGCGCCGATCGGCCAGGGCGCGCCGGACATCAACCTGCTGCCGTCGGCCGCTATCGGCCGGATCGAGGTGCTGAAGGAAGGCGCTGCGGCGACCTACGGCTCCGATGCCATCGGCGGGGTGGTGAACTTCATCACGCGCAAGAACTTCGACGGGCTGGAGGTCGGCGGCTCCTACCGCTTCATCGACGGCTCCGACGGCGACTGGAACGCCCAGGCGCTGTGGGGCAAGGACTTCGGCAGCTTCAACATCCTGCTCTCGGCCGGCTACCAGCACCGCTCCGAGCTCTCGATCCTGGAGCGCGACTTCACCCAGGTGCCCTACTTCACCAGCCCCGAGAGCGGCTGGTCGACCGGGAACGCCGTCTCGACCTTCCTGCCGCTGGCCCCGACAGCGACCGGCGGCTTCACGCCCGCGGCGGGGCTGCAGCGGGACGTGGGCTGTGCGCCGCTGGGCGGGGTGCCCACCTTCAGCGGCACGACCCCGGCCTGCGCCTGGAACTACACGCCCTACGACAATCTCGTGGAGCGCGAAGACCGGTTCCAGCTCTACGGCGAGCTGAACTGGGACATCGCCGACAACCACCGCTTCCACCTGGAGGGTCTCTACTCGGAGACCGACACGCCGGAGTGGGCCACCTCGCCCTCGTACCTGGCGCTGCAGGCGCCCACCGCGACCACCAGCCCCGCCGTCGCTTCCGGGCTCGCCGCCGGCTACTTCGTGCCGGCGACCAATCCGGGGTTCGTGCTCTACCGGCAGCAGAACCCGACGCAGCTCCCGGCCTTCGCCACCGGCGCATATTTCCCGGGCGTGCTCTACCGGCCGCTCAGCTTCAGCGGCAACCCGCTGTTCGGAGACGGCTCGTCGCGGGGCACGCGTAAATTCAAGGCCTGGCGCCTGTCGGGAGGCTTCAACGGCGAGTTCGACAACGGCATCGGCTACGACGTGGCCGCGACCTACATGACCGACAACCTGGTCCGGGTGGGCTACGACACCGTGGTCAGCCGGTTCCAGCTCGCGCTGCGCGGCCTTGGCGGCCCGAACTGCACCGGGACCACGCCGGGCGCCAACGGCTGCATGTGGTTCAACCCGTTCTCGAACGCCATTCAGACCAACTACATCACCGGCCAGACCAACCCGAACTTCAACGCCTCCGTCGCGAACAGCCCGGAGCTGATCCGCTGGTTCTTCCAGCCGACGGGCACGGACCTGACGAGCACCATCTTCGTGGCCGACGCCGTGCTGAATGGGGAGCTCGGCTTCGAGCTCGGAGGCGGCGCGATCGGCTGGGCCGCGGGCATGCAGTACCGGAAGGAGTGGTATGAGGCCGAGTACGACCTGCTGACCGACCTCAACCGCACCCCCTGCATCGACACGCCGGTGAACGGCAGCACCACCTGCACCGTCCGCAACGGACCCTTCATGTTCCTGGGCGGCGGCACGCCTGCGGACCTGTCGGGCGACGTGTGGGCGGCCTTCGGCGAAGTCAGCCTGCCGTTCTCCGACGCGATCCAGGCCCAGCTGGCGGCCCGCTACGAGGACTATGGCGGGGCGGTCGGCTCGACCTTCAACCCGAAGCTCTCGGTCCGCTGGCAGCTCACCGACATGTTCGCCCTGCGCGGCACGGTGAGCACCACCTTCCGGGCGCCGCCGTTGACCAGCCTCGATCCCGGCCAGGTGACCAGCCTGCAATTCCTGGGCGGCGCCTTCCGGGCCGTGGACATCAGCGGCAATCCGGACCTCGAGCCGGAGACGGCCGACACCTATTCGATCGGCTTCCTGGCGAAGACCGGCGGCTTCCAGGCGGCCATCGACTTCTGGAACTTCGACTTCGCCAACCCGCTGGTGACCGAGCCCGTGGGCGGCATGTTCGCGACCCTCTTCCCGACCGGCGCAGGCACCGGCAACTGCGGCAACGCCGCCTTCGCGGGCCTGCAGTCGCGGTTCGTGTTCGGCACGGGACTAGCGTGCAACGTGGCCAACCTGTCGCGGATCCGCACCTTCGTGGTCAACGGGCCGGCGGTGCAGACCAACGGCGTCGACATACTGGTGAATTACGACGTCGACGATATCTGGGGCGGCCGCGCCGCGGTGGGCGCGACGGTCACCTATACGAACAAGTACTCGGTGGCCGCGACCACGGTGGAGGGCGTCGTTGTGTCCCCCGCCTTCGAAGGCGTGAACAAGCTCAACTACCAAACCCAGATCGTGCCGGTGCCGAACTGGAAGGCCCAGGCCTTCGCGGAATACTCGACCGGGCCGCACAACATCCGCCTGACGCTGAACCACATCGACAGCTACGTGGACCAGCGGACCTCGCCCTACCTGCCCAACGTGCTGCAGGACGCGACGGGCGCCCCGGTGCCCAAGTCCAACAAGGGCCAGAAGATCGACGCCTTCACGACGCTGGACGCCACCTACCGCTTCCAGGCGCCGTGGGACACGACCATCATCCTCGACATCGACAACCTGTTCGACACCGACCCGCCGTTCGCGCGGCTGGACCTGGGCTACGACCCGTTCACTGCCAACCCGCTCGGCCGGACCATCAAGCTGAGCGCGACGAAGCGGTTCTAGGCGCGGCCGATACCCCCTTCTGCGACGCCGCCGGTGCACCGGCGGCGTCTTCTTTGGTGCGCGGCTTTTATGCCACAGCCCCGATCGGCTGCTCGTTTGAGTCGCTGGAACGTGGCGGCCGGAACGGCTGGAGGCTCGGAATGCGCCCGTGAACCTCACAAGTTTCGCGGCCCTGGCTCCGAACGGAATATTTCGAAACTGCGGTATGAGAACGTTGTTTTGAGTGAGTAGTCTGACGCTGCGGAATCAAACACGTAGCGCAAAACCTCGTTCGGGCCCGCCGCGCCTGGTCCTCCGCATGTGTCGCCGCCGAAAAACTCTGGCGGCATTGGTTAAGCCGTCGGATGATCGGCGTGCTCAGGGTCTGAAAACCCCCGCGTCAGACGGGGCGAAGGGCCTCTTGAGGGGAGGAACATCATCATGTTGAAGAGCACATACTTCTGTGGCGGCTCCATTCTGGCCGTCGTTCTGGGCCTCGGCATTTCCACGACCGCCGCCGCCCAGGCCCCCTCCGAAGTGGAGGAGGTCATCGTCACCGGCTCGTTCATCGCCGGGACGCCCGAGGACGCGGCCCTGCCCGTCGATGTCGTCAACGCCCAGGAGATCGAACGTCGCGGCTCGCCCAGCATGGTGCAGCTCATCAAGACGATCCCCTCGTCAGGCGCGGTGATCGGCGAGAACAACCGCTTCGGCGCCGGCAACGGCACCGCCACCATCAACCTGCGCAACCTGAACTCCGCCGCCACCGGCGCGCGCACGCTGGTGTTGTTCAACGGCCGGCGTGTGGCTTTTACCACCCGCTCGCTCGGCTCGGTCGACGTGAACAGCTTTCCCACGGCCGCCATCGCGCGGGTCGAGGTGCTGAAGAGCGGCGCGGCCGCCACCTACGGCTCCGACGCGATCGGCGGTGTGGTGAACTTCATCACGCGGAAGAACTTCGACGGCCTGGAGCTCAACGCCAATTATCAGTTCATCCGGGGCTCCGACGGCGACTATGACCTCAGCGCAGTATGGGGTCACGCCAACGACCGCGGCAGCGTGCTGCTCATGGCGGGACACAGGGCGCGATCCCAGCTTTCCGTGTTCGAACGCGACTGGGCGATCCGGACCGGACCTGAGGGGTACCTGCAGAACCCGCTCGGCGGCTGGGCGGGCACCGGCAACCCGGGCCTCTACAACACCTCGCCCACGGCGCCCGTGGGCTCGCCCAACACCGGCTTCTCCAGCGCGAGCTTCACCGGCAACCTGATGGATATCGGCTGCGCCGTGAACGGCGGCGCGCCCTACGCCCTCACCACGGCCACCGTCAGTCCCACCGCGTGCAATTTCCAGTACACGGTGTTCGACAACCTGGTGGAGAACGAGAACCACTACACGCTCTACGGCGAGGTGAATTACGAGTTCACCGACGACATCGAGTTCCACGCCGAAGCGCTCTGGAACCGCAACCAGACGCCGCTGCAGCACTGGGCCCTGACCGGCCCCAACCAGTATCCGGCGCCGATCCTTGCGTCCGGCGCCTCGCCCGGCGGCGGCGTGTCGCCCTATCCGGCGACGGGCACCTCGGAGCAGTCGCGCTTCTACATCCCGAACACCAACCCGGGCCTGGTCGCGCTCGTCCAGCAGATCAACGCCGCCAGCTGCACGTCGGGACCCCTGCCGTACGGGGTCGACGCCGCCAGTTGCGCCACGGGCCTGGCCGCCGCGCGCGCCCAGGTCGCCAACGCGGCGCTCCATGGCGTGACCGCCAGCCAGACGGCCTGGCGGCCGGTGGGCTTCGCCGGGGCCGCCCACGAGGACGACCGGCACTCGCACTACACCTACAACACCGACACCTGGCGTGCAGTGGGCGGCTTCCGCGGCAAGATCTGGCGCGACATCGGCTTCGACGCCTCGCTGGCGTACCAGGAGATCGACTACCGCTATAACCTCGAGGACACCTCGGTGAACCGCCTGCAGCTGGGCCTGCGGGGCTACGGCAGCCGGGATGGGCACGCGGACCAGTGCACCGCCGCCGAGACGAACAACTTCACGACCAACGCCGGCAACGCCTCGCTGGGCTGCTTCTATTTCAACCCCTTCGCCAACGCGATGGAGCAGAGCCTCTCGGCCGTGCCTGCCAACCCGTTCTACATCGGGTCGAGCGCGGTCCCCGGTTTCAACGAGGCCCAGGCCAACCGGGCGGCGCTGCTCGATTGGATGGTCGAGAAGCAGTACCAGACCAATACGACCAAGCTCTTCGTCGCCGACCTGATCTTCAACGGCGATACCGGGTGGCGACTCTGGGGCGAGGACTCCATCGCCTGGGCCGCCGGCGCCCAGTACCGGTGGGACCGTTACATCGAGAACCCCGACCCGCTGTACGACACCGAGGCGACGCCCTGCGTGGACAGCCCGCCGTTCGGCGACGGCGTGCCGCCCTGCCCGACCACGGGAACCGGCCCCTTCCTGTTCAACGCCAACAACAGCCCGTCCGACGTCTCACGCCAGATCACCTCGCTGTTCGCCGAAGTGCGCGTGCCGGTGACGGACGACCTGGAGGTGACGCTGGCGGGCCGCTACGAGGACTACCAGGGCCTGGGCAGCACCTCGAACCCCAAGCTCTCCGCGCGCTGGCAGGTCAACGAGTGGCTCGCCCTGCGCGGCTCGGTGGGCTCGACCTACCGCGCCCCTCTGGCGACCATCACCCAAGCGACCTTCGACCGGGGCCTGACCAACGCCAGCGGCACCTATCGGGCCAACGATCTCTACGGCAACCCGAACCTGAAGCCCGAGACGGCCGACACCCTCGACGCGGGCGTCATCCTGACGATCGGCCGCTTCAACGCGACCCTCGACTACTGGCAGTTCGACTTCAAGGACCAGCTGACCAGCGAGGCCACCGCCGACCTCCTGGCGCTGGCGATGCCCACCACCGGCGGCTGCGGCCCAGCGGCCCTGCTGGCGAGGCTCACCCTGACCTCGCCGTGCGATCCTGCGGCGACGGCGGCGGTGAACCGGGCGCGGATCCTCTCGTACCGCACGCAGTACATCAACGGCGGCGGCATCAAGACCTCCGGTCTGGACTTCCAGGCCAACCTGGACATCGGCGAGGCGCTGTGGGGCAACCTGCAGGCCGGCTTCGACGGCACCTGGCTTCTGGAGTACAAGGAAGCGCCGTACACGATCGAGGGCGTGCCCTCGAACGCCGCCGGCGTGATCGACCGGGTGGGCACCTTCCGCGCCTCGATCTTCACCGGCTACCACCAGCTCCGGGCCAACGCCTACGTGAACTGGTCGCGGGACGTGCATAACCTGAGGTGGCAGGTGCGGCACATCTCCTCGACCCGTCAGAGTGAGGCCACGGCCCTGTCGCTGGCGCTGAACGTGCGTAGCACGTCGAAGATCGACGAGTACTGGCAGCACGACCTGACCTACACGGGTCAGCTCCCCTGGGACGTCACCCTGACCCTGGGCGTGCAGAACATCTTCGACGCGGAGCCGCCCTTCGCGATCGGCACCCAGTACAACTACGATCCCGGCAGCGGTAACCCGCTGGGCCGCGTCTTCGTGGCTGGCGTCAAGAAGCGCTTCTGACCACCTGCGCGTCTGCCCCTCCCCGCTCGCGGGGAGGGGTTCTCGCTTACGGCCGCGCGCCCTTGGGCAGGGCGGCGATCTCGGCGGGCGTCAGCTTGCGCACGCTGCGCACCATGCAGCGTTGCGGGCCGAGCACCGAGGGCGAGATCACCTCGGCGTCCATGCCCGTGCAGATCGTCGAGCCGCCGCGGCTCCTGAGCGCGATCTGGTGGGCCCAGTCGATCTCGTGGCACGGCCCGAACATCTCGAACTGGAAGACCTCGCGAACGCCCACGCGCACGTTGAGGGTGCGGTCGTCCGGCGCAGCGAAGCCGTTGGCGTTGCGCGCCCAGAAGCACTGCTTCGCGGGCTTGGCCTTGGCGGGCGGCTCCACCGGCGAGGTGGCGCCGGCGAACTGCGGGGCGGCGGCGAGCGCCAGGACGGCCGCCACGGGCGCCGCCCAGATCAATTTCTTCAGCATTCCTTCGGTCCCTGGCTGGGTGTCCCCCGAAGACCTTGGAATATAGGGCGCGGTTCCGGCTTTAGGAATTGCTGCGCCGGGCGGCGCGGCGGGCGAAGCGGCCGGGATCGACCAACTCGGCGAGGTCGCGCGGCAGGGGCGAGGGCGCGCCGAGCGCCAGGGCGGCCACGTGCTCCGCCAGCAGGGGCGCGTGGGCAAAGCCGCGCGAGCCGAAGCCGGTGAGCAGCAGGACGCCGTCCGCCCCCGCTCCGGCCAGGGGCAGGCGGTCGGGCGTCATAGCGCGGATCGAGGCGCGGCCGGCGAGCTCGGCGCCTTCCAGCCGCGCGGCGAGGTCGGGAAAGGCGGCGGCCAGGGTCTCCAGGTTGCGGCGGTGGTCCTCGGCGCGGACGTCGATGGCTCCATCGCCGCGGTCGTGGGTGGCGCCGAACAGCAGGCCGTGGCGGATGGGCAGGACGTAGCCGCCCCACGCGGTCGCCGGGATGGGGGCCAGGCGGGTGTCGGTCCAGCTCGCCTGCCCGCGCACCGCCGTCAGCGGCAGGTCGGGCGCCAGGGTCGCGGAGTCCATGGCTGCGGCCACGATAACGGCGTCGGCCCACAGGATCTCGCCGCCTTGGGGGGTCTCGACCAGCCAGGCGTCGCCGTCGCGGCGAACCCCGCCCACCGTCGCGTGCACCACGGCCCCGATCCAGGCGTCCAGCACCGGGGCGGGCTCCAGGACGAGCGCGGTGCGTTGGTCCAGGCCCGCGTCGGAGGCTTCCAGGGCCTCGGGCTCGAAGAGCCCCGAGGCGGCGATCTTGGCGAACCGCTCGGCGTCGCGTGGGCCGGCGGCGAGTTGCCGAACGCCGCGCCTGAGGATCGCCTCGGGGCCGTCCTGTTCGTAGAGGCGCACGGCGCGTCCGAAGGCCTGGGCGAACAGGCGCGCCGGCGCGCCCAGGCCGGCGTCCAGGCGCGGCGTGACCAAGGCCGCGGGATTGCCGGAGCCCCCGGCGCCGGGATGGTCCTTCTCGATGACGACCGGCTCCGCGCCCAGAGCGCGCACGGCCCGGGCGGCCGAGGCGCCGGCGATCCCGCCGCCGATGACGGCGACGCGGCGCACGGCGGGATCCGGCGGCGCGCGCCCCGGCAGCCGGGCCTCCAGTCGCTCACGCTTGCGGCCGTAGCCCGGCCGCTTCTCCACCTCGAACCCCGCCGCCACGAGGCCGCGGCGAACCTGGCCGGCCACGGTGAAGGTGGCGGCCCGCGCGCCGGGCGCCGAGCGGGCCGCGACCAGGGCCAGGACATCGTCGCGCCACATGCCGGGATTAAGCGCCGGGGAGAAGCCGTCGAGGAACCAGGCGTCGGCCGCGCCTGACCAGCCCGCCAGCGCCTCGGCCACGTCCATCACCGCCACGTCGAGGATCGCGCCGAGCTCAGGTAGGTCGACCCGGTGGACGCCGCGGGCGCGGCCGGGCCAGCGCCTGGTCAGCAGCTCGACGACCGCGGAGAGCTCGGGCCAGCGCGCCAGGGCGCGGACGGACTCCTCGGCGGCGATCGGGTGCGCCTCGACGCTGAAGACGTGCAGTCGCGCGCCAGGCTCTCGGGTGCGGCCCCAGAGGTCGAGCAGGGCTGCGATGTTGAGGCCGGTCCCGAAGCCCAGTTCGGCCACCGTGAAGCGCCGGCGTCCGCTCCAGGCCTCGGGCAGTCCGCAGCCGGCCAGGAAGACGGTGCGGGTCTCGGCCAGGCCGTCCTGCGCCGAGAAGTAGACGTCGCCGAAGATCCGCGAGCGCGGGTGGCCGTCCTCGGTCCAGGTGAGCGGGGTCTGCGGCTCGTCCATGTCCCAAACGCAAAGAGGGCCGCCCTTTCGGGCGGCCCCCTCGTTAGCAGCGATCGCTGCCGGAAGCTTAGTGCTTCTCGGCCGGAGCGGTCGTGGTCGTGGTGGTGGTCGACGCAGCGGCGTCGCCGGCCGGCGCGGCCGGGGTCGCGGCGGTGTCGCCGGCGGCCTGGGCAGCGTTGGCAGCCGCGTCAGCGGCGGTGGCGGCGGCGTTCTGAGCCGTGTCGGCGGCGGCCGCGGCGGTGTTCGCCTCGGTGGTCGCTTCGGCGGCGGCGTCAGCCTTTTCCTCGGCCTTCGGGGTGCAGGCGGCGACGCCCAGAGCGGCGACGACGGCGCCGGCGATGGCCAGCTTGCGGAGCACTTCGGTCATATCCCTGATCCTCATCTAGGAGTGTCAACTGCGCCCGCCGGGCTTTGCGGAGTCCCCTCAGACGCGAGTGGGATATTGCGCTCGTTTGACGTGGGGGCAAGCCCTTTAATCACGGTTTCGTGATCACTTTTTTAGGCTTTGTGTCGCAGGCAGGCCGCGGCCGCGAGCGGCGCGCCTCTATTCGTTCGGCATGTTCGACAGCGCCTCTTCCAGCTCCAGGAAGCTGGGTTGGGCGCCGGATGGCACGCTGCCGCGGCCGATCTCCACCGAAATCTGGGCGGCGTTGCCGTGCAGGTGAGCGACCAGGACGGATTGGATGATCTTGTAGAAGGAGCTCTCCTCCTCGACGATCTCCTTCATCCGGGTCGCGATCGGTCCGACCATGCCGTAGGCCAGGAACACGCCGAGGAAGGTGCCGACGAGCGCCGAGCCGATCATTTCGCCGAGGATCTCCGGCGGCTCGGTGATGGCGCCCATGGTTTTGATGACCCCCAGCACGGCGGCCACGATGCCCAGCGCCGGGAGCGCGTCGGCCAGGCTCTGCATAGCGTGCGGCGGCTGCAGCGCCTCGTGGTGGTGCTTCTCGAGTTGCTTCTCCATCGCGTCCTCGACCTGGTGCGGATCCTCCAGGTTCATGGTCATCATCCGCAGGGTGTCGCAGATGAAGTCGATGGCGAAGTGGTCCTTCATGATCTTCGGGAAGCGGGTGAAGATCGTGGATTCCTTCGGGTTCTCGATGTGGCTCTCGAGCGCGATGACACCCTTCGTCTTCATGGTCTTGGTGAGCAGGAAGAGCAGGGAGAGCAGGTCGCGGTA
This sequence comes from Phenylobacterium sp., assembly GCF_036563285.1. GTDB lineage: Bacteria > Pseudomonadota > Alphaproteobacteria > Caulobacterales > Caulobacteraceae > Phenylobacterium. Next base: position 208,650 of record NZ_DATCMR010000011.1, on the reverse strand, counting down.
GTCGGCAGGCTTCCACTTCGGGCCGGCGAACGCCTTGCCCACGCCGGCGCCGGTGCCCTTGATGACCGGCAGCGAGTTAGCGATCAGGAAGCTCGCCACGCCCGCGCCGCCGATGGCCATCATCTCGTGAGGCAGGGCGTGGGTGATCACGCCCATGTTGCCGCCGGAAATGATGTAGCTGCCGAAGACCAGCGCGAACAGCAGCACCAGGCCGATGATCTGGAACATGGACGTAGGGGCTCCCGGTAGTCCCGCGGAGCATCGGGGTTAATGCTTAATGGCCGGTGAGCACGCATTCGGGGTGGCGCCCGGCGCCGGCCGCCCTTAAGCCCGGACCATGCCCGCCCCCGCCGCCCCCGAGAGCGCGCTCCCGCGCAAGGCGTTCGCCATCATCTTCGGCGTCTCGCTGGCGACGGCCATGGGCAACACCGGCCTGATCTCGGTGCTGCCGGCGATCGGGCGGTCCATCGGCATCCCGGACGAGCTGGTGGTGGCGATCTTCTCGCTGTCGGCCCTGCTGTGGGCCTTCTCATCGCCCTGGTGGGCGAGGGCGTCGGACCGCTACGGGCGCAAGCCGCTGATGCTGGTGGGCCTGGCCGGCTTCATGGTCTCCATGGCGCTGTGCGGCGTGGTGGTCAGCGCGGGCCTGCGGCACCTGGCGGCTCCCCTGGTAATCTTCGTGCTGTTCCTGCTGGCCCGGGCGCTGTTCGGCCTGTTCGGGGCGGCCTCGAACCCCGCTACCCAGGCCTATGTCGCGGAGCGCACCCCGCCGGAGAAGCGGACCCAGGCCATGGCCAACCTGGCGGGCGCGTTTGGGCTCGGGACCGTGATCGGCCCGTTCCTCGCGCCGCTCTTCATCTTCCCCGTCGTGGGACTCGCCGGGCCGCTGTTCACCTTCGCGCTCATCGCCGGCGCCATGCTGCTCGTCGTCTGGCGCTATCTGCAGGACGCGCCGGTGCCGCAGGAGGCCAAGCGGCCGCGCCGGCCCGTGACCGGTGCGAAACGCGACACCCCCATGTGGCGCGACCCCCGCGTGACGCCCTTCCTGATCTACGGCTTCGTCGTCGCCTCGTGTCAGACCGCTCAGGCCCAGACGCTGGGCTTCCTGATCATCGACAAGCTCGGGTTCTCCCCGGCCCAGGCCCAGGGGTTCATCGCCATTGCCATGATGTTCGGGGCGGTCGCCGGGCTGCTTGCGCAGTGGGGTGTGATCCGCATGTTCGAGATGACGCCGCGCCAGCTGCTGCGCTGGGGCGTGGGCGTGGCGGCGCTGGGCAACCTGATGGTCGCCCTGTCGCCCGATTACTGGACCGTGGTGGCGGGCTACGCGGTCTCGTCCCTCGGCTTTGGCCTGGCGCGGCCCGGGTTCACGGCCGGCGCCTCGCTGGCCGTCGGCATGGGCGAGCAGGCCCGCGCGGCCGGGGCCATCGCGGCGGTGAACGGGATCAATGTGGTGCTCGCGCCGCTGTTCATGAGCCTCTACCGGCACATGCAGTCCGCGCCTTTCCTGCTGAACCTGGCCCTGCTGATCGGCATGGGCGTATTCGCCTTCACCAACCGCCAGTTAAAGAACGCCGACCCGCAGCCCGCCAGCCGCGAGGCGGCGACGATGGCCACCCTGGAGAAGAGCGACGAGGGGGGTTCGCCCTAGCTCGCGCCGGCTTCGGTCTTAAGCTTCTGGACCATGGCCGGCGAGAGGTAGCCGTCGGCGACGAGGCCGCGGGCCTTCTGCCAGTCGCGCAGCGCCTTGCGGGTGCCGGCGCCCACGACGCCGTCCGGCTGGCCGGGATCGAAGCCCAGGGCCGCCAGCGCCCGCTGCGCGGTCATGCGGTCGACGAGGGCGAGCGGGGTCTCGTCGGGCCAAGCCCTGGCGAGCTTCCCCTGGCCGGTGAAACTGTCGGCGAGCATGCCGACGCCCAGCGCATAGGCCAGGCTGTTGTTGTACTTGCGGATCGCGAAGTGGTTCGGGAACAGCAGGAAGGCGGGCCCGCCGGCGCCGGCGGGGGCCACCAGCTGGGCCTGGGCGGTGGCGTCCCCCGGGCTCCAGGGCAGGCCGTCGGCGCGCTTGACCCCCTTGGCCTCCCACTCCGAGGGCGTGAGCCGCGGGCCCTCGGTGACGCTCCAGTCGAAGCCGTCAGGGACAGAGACCTCGCGCGCCCAGCTCTGGCCGGCCACCCAGCCGGCCTTCTTCAGCAGGTTGGCGGCCGAGGCCAGGGCGTCGGCCTGCGAGCCCCAGATGTCGCGCTTGCCGTCGCCGTCGAAGTCGACTGCCGTGGAGGCGAAGGTCGTGGGGATGAACTGGGTCTGGCCCATGGCGCCGGCCCAGGAGCCCTTCAGCCGGCTCCGCGGGTGCTCGCCGGCCTGGATCACCTTCAGGACTGCGATCAGCTCGCCCTCGGCCCAGTCGCGCCGGCGGCCCTGCGCGGCCAGGCTGGCCAGGGAGCGGACCACGTCCATGTCGCCCTGGATCGCCCCGAAGCCGCTCTCCAGGGCCCAGATGGCCAGCAGGATGTCGCGTGGGACGCCGTACTTCTCCTCGACGGCGGCCAGGAACGTCAGGTCGGCGCGGCGGCGGGCCCCGATCGCCGCCCGGTCGCCGCTGACCACGCCCTTGAGGTAGTCGCTGACCGGCTTGGAAAACTCCGGCTGGCGGCTGTCGAGGCTGGTGGCCCGCGGATCGGGCGTCAGGCCGGCGAGTTCGCGGTCCAGGGTCTCGCGGGTGACGCCCGCGGCGAGCGCGCGGGCGTAGAACTGCTGCGCCCAGACGTCGAACACCATGTCGCCGGAGGCGGTGGGCGGCGTGATCGGCCCGGCCGGCGCCTTCGGGACCTCGGCGACGTGCGGCGGCGTGGACTCCGGCGCAGGCGGCACGGGCGTCTTGCCGGCGGGCGTGGCGCAACCGGCCAGGACGTAGAGGAGAATCAGGGCGTATCGGCGGCGCATGGGCAGAGTCTAGTATCCGACGGCTGGGGCCGGAACATGACAACGCGGTCGCAGGCGAAACCGTTGACTCAAGGCAGGCCCGCCCGTATATGCCGCCGCTCTCTTGTTGAACCCAAGGACGCGGGGCGCGTCCATGCGCCCAGAGATTAGGTCATGAAGGTCAGAAGCTCGCTCAAGTCGCTCAAGACGCGTCACCGCGACTGCAAGCTCGTGCGCCGCAAGGGCCGGGTCTACATCATCAACAAGACCGACCCGCGCTTCAAAGCCAAGCAGGGCTAAGCGCCGCTTCGGCCATGCCGAAGGCGGTTGGCCCGAAGGCGGTCGTTTGGGATTTCGGCAACGTCATCGTGCGCTGGGACCCGCGCACGCTCTATTCGAAGATCTTCTCCGACCCGGCCGAGCGCGACCGCTTCCTGTCGGACGTCTGCACGCTGGAATGGCATGCCGCGCATGACGCCGGCGTGCCTTTCGCCGAGAACCGCGCCCCGCTCCTGAAGGCATTCCCACAGTACGAGGCCCAGATCCTGGCCTGGGAGCAGCGCTGGGGCGAGATGTTCACCGGGGCGATCGCCGAGACCGAGGCGGCCATGCACGAGCTGGCTGTGCGCGGCGTGCCGCAGTTCGGCCTTTCCAACATCTCCCACGAGACGCTGGCCTCGACAAAGGCGATCAGCCCGGCCTTCGCGCACCTGCGGGACGTGGTGGCGTCGGGCGAGGTGAAGCTGATGAAGCCGGATCCGGCGATCTTCCGCCTCGCCTGCGAGCGGTTCGGCTATGCGCCCGCCGACCTGCTCTTCTTCGACGACGGCCTGAAGAACATCGAGGCCGCCCGCGCCGAGGGTTGGGACGTCCACCACGTCACTGATCCGGCGACGATCCGACCGGCGCTCGAGGCCCGGGGGCTGCTCTAGCCGGCAGCGAGGGCCTGCTCGGGGGGCGGCAGCGGCCCGATGAGGTTGCGGCCGGCGCGCTTGGCGTCATAGGCGGCTTCGTCGGCGCGTCGCATGAGGCTCTGCAGCGGCTCTCCGGCGCTCAGTTCCGCGATCCCGCCGCTGACGGTGACCCGCGGCAGCCCGTTCTCGCCGGGCTGGGCGCAGGCGCTGCGCACGCCCTCTGCCAGCAGGCGCGCGCCGGCCAGATCGGTGGCGGGCAGCAGGACCACGAATTCCTCGCCGCCGGCCCGGCCGATCACGGCGTCCGGCGGCGCAACCTGGCGCAGGCGCTGCGCGAAACGTTCGATCACCGCGTCACCGACTGAGTGGCCGAGGGTGTCGTTGACCCGCTTGAAATGGTCGAGGTCGAAGACGACGGCAGCCAGCGGGAGGCGCGAGCTCTCGGCGCGACGAAGCGCCAGGTGGGCAAGCCGGTCGAAACCCCGGCGATTGAGGAGCTGCGACAGGGGATCGGTCTCCGCACTCTGGCGAAGGTCGCCGATCGTCTTCTGCGCCACGATCAGCAGCAGGATCAGGCCCGCCGCCAGCATCAGGATGCCGGTGCTCGCCTGGGAGACCAGGGCGTAGCGAGTGGTGATGTAGGCGCCCAGGCTCGCGCCCGAGCCCAGCGCCACCAGCAGGAAGGGCTTGGTCAGGAAGTTCAGCGCCAGCGTCGCGAAGACAGCCATGAGCGCCAGGTTCAGGGGCCGCCGGGGCCCCGCCCGATAGACCGCGGCCACGGCCAGCAGCGCTGCCACGCAGAACGGGATCTGGTAGGAAAAGCCATAGGCTAGGCTGTCTCGCGGCAGGGTCCAGGTGAAGGCCCGCAGCGACAGGCCCATCCAGATCAGGGTCAACAGCACGTCGAAGCGGGCCTTCTCGCCATGGTAGGCGCCGAAGGCGAAGGAGATGGAGAGGGTTGCGGCAAGGAAGGCGCCGTAACTGACCCATTCGAACACCGCCGGCTGGCCGGAGGTGGCGACCAGGAACTCGGCCGCCGGCGACAACATGCCCAGCACGTAGCAGAGGCTGAAGCCCAGCGCGCGGCGCTGACCCGGGTTGGTGATCGCGAGCAAGGCGTAGCCGGCCGCGAACATGCCCGCGACAGCCACGTTGATCGCAAGAACCCCCTCGGCCCCGTTCATCCGCCGCCCTACGTCTCCGGGCCCACAGCCCGCAGCCCAAAGGATCGCAGGGGCGCGTGTAGGGCGGCTGAAGATTTAAGGTTACCAAATCCTCAGTTACGCCGTTCTTCAGTAGGGGCCGCCGCGGACCAGCTCGAAGAACTCCTGGCGCGTCCGCGGGTCGTCGCGGACTTCGCCCAGCAGGTGGCTGGTGGTCAGGCGCGAGCCGGGGGTGTTGACGCCGCGCATGGTCATGCAGCTGTGCTCGGAGACCAGCACCACGCCGACCCCCTTGGGGTCGAGGATGTCCTGGATGGCGCCGGCGATCTCGGCGGTGAGCTTCTCCTGGATCTGCAGCCGGCGTGCGAAGCCGTTCACCACCCGCGCCAGCTTGGAGATGCCGACCACCCGGTTGCGCGGCAGGTAGCCCACGTGCGCCTTGCCCAGGAACGGCAGCATGTGGTGCTCGCAGAAGCTGACCACCCGGATGTCCTTCAGGATCACCAGCTCGTCGTAGCCGCCCACCTCCTCGAAGGTGCGCTCCAGGTACTCGCGCGGATCCACCTCGTAGCCGCCGAACAGCTCCTTGTAGGCCTTGGCGACCCGCTTCGGCGTCTCGAGCAGGCCCTCGCGGTCGGGGTCGTCGCCGGCCCACTCGATGAGCGTGCGGACGGCGGCTTCCGCGTCCTCCCGGGTCGGCCTGGTCTTCGCTGAATCCGCCATCAAGGGCCCTCCGCGTCGATGCGTCTCAACGGCTGGCATCCAGCCAAGGTTCATGCTCTGGATGACAGGTGGGGCCCCGATCAGTAGGGTCCGCCGCTTCCCGTTCCCTACGACCTGCGAGAGCCTTTTTCCATGGCCGACGACGCCTCCGCCCATCCCGACGTCCTGAACGCCACGGCCCAGGGCCAGATCAAGAGCATCATCGAGCGCGTCGAGCGCCTCGAGCAGGAGAAGTCCGAGATCGCCGAGCAGATCAAGGAGGTCTTTGCCGAGGCCAAGGGCAACGGCTTCGACGTCAAGGTGCTGCGCAAGGTGATCCGCATCCGCAAGCAGGACCGCGCCAAGCGCATGGAGGAAGAGGCGATCCTCGACCTCTACCTCTCGGCGATCGGAGAGATTTGAAGCGGTCCCAACCCGACCCTAAGGCGCAGGCCAAGCGGGCCGCGCTGAACGCGCTGAAGCGCGCCCGCCGCATGGCCGAGCGCGCGGGCGTGAAGCTCTCCGACTGGGAGGGCGAGTTCCTCGGCTCCGTGAGCGAGCGGGTGAAGACCTACGGCCGCGCCTTCGGCGACCCGGAGAAGGGCGCCCCCGGCCAGGCGCTGTCGGCCCTGCAGGCGGTGAAGCTCAAGGAGATCGCCGCCAAGGCCAAGGGCGAGAAAAGAGAGCTGAAGCGGAAGCCGATGCGGCGGAAGCCGAAGGGCTGACGAGCTTCTTTGTTCATGTTTTGTTCTTAATAGTGAAGCTCGACGGCTATATGCTGTTCGAGCGTCGATCCCTGCGCCGCCACTCGCCCTGAGGCGAACAAGGCCGCAGCAGCAAAGAGCCACGCAACTCCCCAGTCCCACCGCCGCAGCGGCCGCGCCGCTGCGCAAGCCCGCTTCTGTGCAGCGCGGGTCAGCCCCTGAAGGAGAGCTTGCATGGCCTATGGCCAGATCGATCCCGCACGCCTGCATGGCGAGGCCTTGCGCCGCTGGTACGAACGAAGCCCAGCAGAGTTGGAAGCGGCGCGCGAAACGAGCGCTGCGAAGCGACATGCGAAATTTTTCGACCAACTACCTCACGAAGAGCCCGACGAGCGGTCGGCGAGTCCGACAGGCAGGAGCCAGGCTCGCGTCGACGGCCCCTCACCGGCATCGCTAAATATGTATCAGCCGGCCGCCGCCTCCCCTTCGCCCGGCTTTTGGGACTACTGGTCGTTCCGCGGCTGCCGTAGCTGCCATGGCTACACTCCGAAGACGCTGCCACCCGTCGGAGGACATTCCCCTTTTCGACGGGACAATAGCGTCCATCGAGGGGACGCAGGCCGACCGAGACCCCGCCGAAGCCTGGGGACGACAGCCTCACTGCGAACAGCAACGGGCTTCAGACACCCGGATCTGCGGCCAGCAGCCTACCCAGCGCGCGATCAGAGTTCTCCCGCGACCCACGGCATGATGTTTTTGCCGACGTCGCGGGAGAACGAAAAATTTCTTACGTCCGCACCTGTGGCGTCGTCCCCGAATTCCAGAGCTGATTGAGGCAGCAAAAGAGTGAGGCTGAAGTCACGTTCGTCCGGGCGTGGCAGGTAGAGCTGGCCGACATTGTCATCCAAGCTGAACTCCAGGTCCGGCGCGAAGGGTTGCAGCCGAATGCGTATCCCTCGATCTCGAAGGGGCGCCGGAGCAACTATTCGACCTTGCACGTTAAGGCTTCGAACATACATCAAGCCACCCTGAAACCGGTACTCGAGGGGGATCGCGTCAGAACTCAAACCCACGTGAAGGGTGCCGTCCCACGTGTCGATCTCAATCAGATAGCCTCCATCGAAGAAGCCGGGATCGCGCGCCGCATTCCGATCGTCGCTGGGGGTCATCGCCGTTTACCTACAAGGTAACAGGCGCTTCGTACTCATTTTGTTCAGGGCCGACAATGCGGCTGTAACGGCGCGTTGAGGTCGCTGCCAATCCTACTGGCTTGATGCGACAGCGTTCGGCTGAGCACCGGCAGCGTTCACCACCTCTTCCAGCCCCTGCTCCTTCACCTTCCTGTAGAGCGTGGAGCGGCCGATGCCGAGCCTACGGGCGACCTCGCTCATGTGTCCGGCGTAGATGCCGATGGCGAGTTGGATGAGGTCGCGTTCGATCTCCTCAAGCGTGCGCAGATGGCCGCGCGCGTCGAGGATGCGCACGGGGGCATCCTTCGGCATCTCGGCCATGAGCTGCTCGGCGGTCGGCAGGGACGCAGGCATGGCCAGCGGCGCGGCCGGCGCGGCCTGCGCCTCCGGGGGAGGAGCGGCCACGCCCGAGATGGCCGGGAAGTCGTGCGGCTGCAGGTAGGGGGCGTCGGCGAGCACGATGGCGCGGTAGACTGCGTTCTCCAGTTGGCGGACGTTGCCGGGCCAGTCGAAGGCGGTCAGGAACGCCATCGTCTCCGGGCTCGCGCCCACCACGGACTTGCCTTCCTCCACGTTGAACCGGCGAATGAAGTGGTCGACGAGGGCCGCGACGTCCTCTTTGCGCTCGCGCAGGGCCGGCGCCTCCACGGGGAAGACGTTCAGGCGGTAGAACAGGTCCTCGCGGAAGCGGCCCTCGGCCACCGCCTGGCTGAGGTCGCGGTTGGTGGCCGAGACGATGCGCACGTCCACCTTGATGGAGCGCTTCGAGCCGATGGGGTCGATCTCGCTCTCCTGCAGCGCGCGCAGCAGCTTTACCTGGATGTCGAGCGGCAGCTCGCCGACCTCGTCGAGGAACAGGGTGCCGCCGTTGGCCTCCTGGAACTTGCCCAGGTGCTTGTCGGAGGCGCCGGTGAAGCTGCCCTTCTCGTGGCCGAACAGGATCGACTCCACGAGGTTCTCGGGGATGGCGCCGCAGTTCACGGCCACGAACGGCTTGCCGGCGCGCTCCGAGGAGCCGTGCACGGCGCGGGCGATGACCTCCTTGCCGACGCCGCTTTCGCCGGTGATCAGGATCGGGATCGAGGACTTGGCCGCCCGCTCGCCCATGCGCTTGACCATGGTCATGGCCGGCGAGGAGCCGATCAGGTCGTCGAAGGTGGTCCGACCCGACTGGTGTTTCTTCAGTCGGTCGACCTCGCCCTTGAGCGCGCCCATGGAGAGCGCATTGCGGATCGAGACGATGATCCGTTCGGGCGCGGCGGGCTTGACGAAGAAGTCCATGGCGCCGGCCTGCATGGCCTGGACGATGGTCTCGACGCCGCCGGTGGCGGTGACCACGATGACGGGCTGGTTGAAGCCGCGGGCGCGCATCTCGGCGAGCGTCTCCTGGCCGGAGATGCCGGGCATCACCAGGTCGAGGAGCACCACGTCGGCCGGCGCGCCGGAGCCAAGACGCTTGATCGCGTCGTCGCCGCTCTCGGCATGCGCCACGTCGAAGCCTTCACGCTCCAGGACAGCCTGGATCAGGCGACGTTGCGTAGGATCGTCATCGACGACAAGGACCGTCTTGGCCATTTGAAAACACCCACCTGCATCGGACGCTCGTCTCGTTGGACGAGGCTCTTATTGGCCCGAATTGGTACAGGGGCGGGGTAAAGGCCGGGTTTCGGAGACCTGAGTCAGGGGTTAACGGCGACGGCGGCCGGCTCCGGCGTTTCCACCGTCTGGACGGCGCCGGCCCCGCTCGTGGCTTCGACCGACGGCTCCGGCGCCGCAGGGGCTGTGTCGGCCGCCGGGATGGCGGCGGCCTCGGCGGCCTGCGCAAGCGGTGCGGCCTCGACCACAGCCGGGCCGGCGGCCGTCGTGGTGACCGGCGCAGTCTCCTCGCCATCGACGCAGTTGCGGGTCAGGCCGCGCAGGAAGCCCCGGCGGGCCCAGCCGGCCATCACCGCCTGCTGCAGGGCGCTCTCCTTGCGGCCGGCGCCGGTGACGAAGCGGATGATGTCCTTGTGCGGGATGGCGCCGCGGATGGCGCGGGTGACCAGCTTAGCGGCCTGGTTGGTCTTCGGCGGGGGCTCGTTGGCGTCAGGCCCCAAGGTCTCGTTCAACGCCGCGAGCTCGGCCGTCGCCGCGGCGCAGACGTCGCCGACCGGCGCGGCATAGGGATCGGCCTTCGCCTGCTTGAGGACGTCGGGCACCTCCGGGCCCCAGAGGCCCAGGCCGGACGGCTCGCCGACGCGGACCGGTCCGGCCCAGGCGCTCAGCGGGCAGGCCACCGCGCCTGCGGCGAGGAGGCTCGCGGCGAGCTTGGCGGTGGGACGGCGCATCCAGGGTCATCTCCGGTCTAAGCCGGAGGGATAAATCCCCCACAAGCCGTAAGGGTTCATGGCGAAGGCCTATCAAAAGCGAACAAAAACCGCGCTTCCCGAGTTGGAGAGGCGGCCAAGGGGGCTCTGACACCGGTGACCGACTGAGGAGAAACCCTGATATGCGTAACTTCATGCGAACGGCCCTGCTGGCCGGTTCTGCCTTCGCCTTGACGGCCGGCGCCGCCGCCGCCCAGGGCTGGATGCCGATGGAACAGCGCCACCAACGGCTGGAACAACGGATCGAGACCGGCGTGCAGAGCGGGCAGCTGACGCGCCGCGAAGCCGTGCGGCTGCGCACCGAGTTCGATGCGCTGCTGCGACTGGAAGACCGCTACATGGCGAATGGCCTGTCCAACTGGGAGCGCTCAGACCTCGACCAGCGCTATGACGCCCTTTCCGCCCAGATCCGGGTGTCACGGCGCGACGACGACCGCCGCGACTACGCCCGCAACGACGACTGGGGCCGCTGGTACGGCGGCGCCAACTGGCGCGACGAACGTGGCCAATGGGTGTCGCTCGACCGTCGTCGGGCGCAGCTCGAGCGCCGCATCAACCAGGGCCTGCGCAACGGCCAGCTCACGGCCTCGGAGGCCGCCCGCCTGCGGGCCGACTTCAACGGCCTGATGCGCGTCGAAGCCCGCTATCGCCGCAACGGCTTCACGCCCGCGGAGATGGCCGACCTCGACCGCCGCTTCGATACGCTGGCGCAGATGATCCGCTTCGAGCGGAACGACCGCGACCGGACCTACGGCTACAACAACTACCGCCGCTAAGCGGTGACCCGCACCTCGGGGGCGCCTTCCAGAAGGCGCCCCACCGCCGCCGCGTGGTCGAACCCGCGGCGGCGGACGAGGTCCAGAACCGAGTCGGCCGTCTCCGGAGCACAGGCGATCAGCAGGCCGCCGCTGGTCTGAGGGTCGGTGAGCAGGTCGCGCCTCCAGTCTTCCAGCCCCTCGCGCAGACGCACCGCGTCGCCATAGCTGGCCCAGTTGCGTCCTGACGCCCCGGTCCGCACCCCCGCGCGCGCCAGCGTCTCGACACCGGGCAGGAGCGGCGGCTTTTCGGTGATCGCCGCCGACAGCCGCGCGCCGCGGCACATCTCCAGCGCATGGCCCAGCAGGCCGAAGCCGGTCACGTCGGTGACCGCGTGCACGCCCGGCGTCTGCGCCAGCTCGGCGCCCACGGCGTTCAGCTGGGTCGTCGAGGCGATCAGCGCCGCATAGCCCTCGCTCGACAGCCGCTCCTGCTTGAACGCCGCGGAGAGCACGCCCACGCCCAGCGCCTTGGTGAGGATCAGCACGTCGCCGGCGCGCGCCGTGCGGTTGGTCAGCACCCGGTCCGGGTGGACGAGGCCCAGCGCCACCAGCCCGTAGATCGGCTCGACACTGTCTATGGAATGGCCGCCGGCCACCGGCACCCCGGCCGCCGCGCAGACTGAGGCTCCGCCCTCGAGGATTCTGCCGATGGTCTCTGTGGATAGCTGCCCCACTGGCATCCCGACGATGGCCAGCGCCAGGATGGGCGCGCCGCCCATGGCGTAGACGTCCGACAAGGCGTTGGTCGCCGCGATCCGGCCGAAGTCGTAGGGATCGTCGACGACTGGCATGAAGAAGTCGGTGGTGGCCACCAGCGCCTGCTGGTCATTCAGCCGCCAGACCGCCGCGTCGTCCGAGGTCTCGGTGCCCACCAGCAGGTTCGGGAAGGCCGCCGCGGCCGGCATCGACTTCAGGATGTCCTGCAGGACCGAAGGCGCCAGCTTGCAGCCGCAGCCGCCGCCGTGGGCCAGCGAGGTCAGGCGGACGGGCGCAGGAGTGGGGCTTGGGTCGGCGAGGCTCATGGGGTCACTATAGGGCATGGGGATCGAGATCATCGAGCGGGCGGACGCGGCGAGCCTGGCGCCGTTCGATATGATCATCGACGTCCGCAGCCCCTCCGAGTTTGCCGAGGACCATGTCCCGGGCGCGGTGAACCTGCCGGTGCTCGAGGACGCCGAGCGCGCCCAGGTGGGGACCATCTACGTCCAGGAGTCGCGCTTCCGGGCCCGGCGCATCGGGGCGGCGCTGATCGCCCGCAACGTGGCGCGGCACCTGGAGACGGCGCTGGCGGACAAGCCCGGCTCCTTCCGGCCGCTGGTCTACTGCTGGCGCGGCGGACAGCGCTCCAACGCCATGGCGACGATCCTGTCCCAGGTGGGCTGGCGCACCGGCGTGCTCGCCGGGGGCTACCGCACCTACAGGCGCCACGTGCAGCACCGGCTGTACGAGGGAGGGTTCGCGGGACAGGTGGTCCTGCTCGACGGCGGCACAGGCTGCGGCAAGACCGAGCTGCTGGAGCTGCTCTCGCAGAAAGGCGTCCAGACCCTCGACCTGGAAGGCCTCGCCGGCCACCGCGGCTCTCTGTTCGGCGGCCTCGGCCGCGCCCAGCCCAGCCAGAAGATGTTCGAGAGCCGGCTGCTGGCCGCGCTCGATGGACTCGATCCCACGCGGTCGGTGGTGGTCGAGGCCGAGTCCAGCAAGATCGGCGACCGCATGGTGCCGCCGGCGCTCTGGCAAGCCATGGCCCAGGCCCCGCGGATCGAGGTCTCCGCCCCCCGTGAGGCCCGCGCCCGCTATCTCGTGCAGACCTACCGCGAGATCGTCGAGGACCGCGCCGCCCTGGAAGAAGCCTTCAGGCGCCTGCCGGTCTATCCGGCCCGGAAGCGCCTGGAGAACTGGCGCCGCCTGGCCGACGCCGGCGAGTACGAGACCCTGGCCGAGGCGCTCATCGAGCTGCACTACGACCCCGCCTATGCACGCGCTGCGACGAAGGAAGAGCGGCCCCGTCTCGAACGTGTCCAGCTGCCGGACCTTGCCCCCGCCGCCTTGGCCCGGGCCGCCGACCAGATCGCGCGGAAGATTGATGCCGGGGTGACCGCCGGGCCGTGCTAGGGACGCGGTCATGAAGACACACAAGGGCACGATCACCCCGAACCGCCGCGACCTCTCCGATCCGCGGTCCTCGCGCCCGTCGTCGCCGACGCCCCGCGCGCCCCTGCTGAACGACCGCCGCAGCACCCGCTAGGGAGACCGCCATGGCCAAGGGTCAGAAACGTTCGAACAAGGAAACCCGCAAGCCGAAGCAGGAGAAGGCCAAGCCGGCCGAGTCCGTCTCGGTCCTACACGTCGAGCGCAAGAAATAGCCGGGCGCTTGCGGCGGGCGCCGTCCCGCGCCTAACTGACGCCCAAGGCCGAGCTGAACGGCCGGGGAGGGCGGACGATGAAGGTCATGAAGCTTGCGCTGGCGCTCGCGCTGGCGGCGGGGATCGGCTCGTGCGGCAAGCCGTCCGGGCCCGGCGCGGTGGACGCCGAGCGGCTGGCCGCGGCCGACCAGAACGCCGAGTGGCTCTCCTATGGCAAGGGCTACTCCGAGCAGCGCTACTCGCCGCTGGAGCAGGTCACCACGGCCAACGTGGGCCAGCTGGGGCTCGCCTGGTACGCCCAGTTCGACACCGACCGCGGCCAGGAGGCGACGCCGCTGATGGTCGACGGCGTGCTCTATACCACCACCGCCTGGTCCAAGGTGTTCGCCTTCGACGCGGCGACCGGCAAGCTGAAGTGGTCCTATGACCCGCAGGTCGCCGGCGCGAAGGGGTTCGACGCCTGCTGCGATGTGGTCAACCGCGGCGTCGCCGTCTGGAAGGGCCGCGTCTTCGTCGGCACCATCGACGGGCGGCTGATCGGGCTCGACGCCAAGGACGGCAAGGTCCTTTGGCAGACCCAGACCACGGACAAGTCGCGCCCCTACACGATCACCGGTGCGCCCAGGGTCGTCAAGGACAAGGTGCTGATCGGCAACGGCGGCGCCGAATACGGCGTGCGCGGCTACCTGTCGGCCTACGACGCCGGGACCGGCAAGCTGCTCTGGCGCTTCTTCACCACGCCCAATCCCACCGGCGCGGCTGACAACGCGGCCTCCGACAAGGTCATGCGCGAGCGCGGCGCGTCCACCTGGGGCGACGGCGAGTGGAAGAAGACCGGCGGCGGCGGGACGGTCTGGGATTCCATGGCCTACGATCCCACCCTCGACCTGCTTTTCTTCGGGGTCGGCAACGGCACGCCGTGGAACCACCAGCGCCGCTCCGGCGGGGTGGGCGACAACCTGTTCCTTTCGTCGATCGTGGCCGTGAAGCCCGACACCGGCGAGTACGTCTGGCACTACCAGACCACCCCGGCGGAGAGCTGGGACTACACGGCCACCCAGCACATCATGCTGGCCGACCTGAACATCGCAGGCCAGACCCGCAAGGTGGTGATGCAGGCGCCGAAGAACGGCTTCTTCTACGTGCTCGACCGCGCCACCGGGAAGCTGATCAGCGCCAAGCCCTACACCAACATCAGCTGGGCGACGTCGGTCGATCCCGCCACGGGCCGGCCGGTGGAAACGCCCAACGCCCGCTACGGGGCGGGGCCCGCGCTCGCGGTTCCGGGTCCGCTTGGGGCCCACAACTGGCAGCCGATGGCGTTCAACGCCAAGACGGGCCTGGTCTATATCCCGACCAACGTCACCCCCTTCGCCTACACGGACGACCGCGGGTTCTCGTACAAGCCCGGCGCGTGGAACGTCGGCGTCGACTTCCTGGCCAACGCGCTCCCGACGGACGCGGCGACGCAGAAGGCTGTGGCCTCGATGATCAAGGGCCAGCTGGTGGCCTGGGACCCGGTGCAGCAGAAGGCGGTCTGGACGGTCGACCACCCCTACTTCTGGAACGCCGGCGTGCTCTCCACCGCGGGCGGCCTGGTGTTCCAGGGCAACGCCCAGGGCGAACTGGCCGCCTACGACGCCGCGAAGGGTGCGAAACTGTGGACCTACAAGGCCGGCAACGGGGTGATCGCCGCGCCGATGACCTACCAGCTGAACAACGAGCAGTACGTGGCGGTGATGGTCGGTGTCGGCGGCGGCGGTCAGATCTCGGCGCCAGGCTTCATGCCGAACCGGCCCAGGCTGCCGGGCCGGCTGCTGGTGTTCAAGCTGGGCGGCAAGGCGACCGCGCCGGAGTTCAAGGTCCCGGTGCGTCCGGCGGCGGACCTGACCAACGTCAATTCCACGGGGGACGTGCAGCGCGGCTTCGCGCTCTTCCACCAGAACTGCCAGGTCTGCCACGGGCCGAACGCGGAGGGCTCGTGGCTGCCCAACCTGAAGGCCTCGCCGATGCTGACGACGCCGGAGGACTGGCGCTCGGTGGTGATCGAGGGCGCGCTCGCGCCTCGCGGCATGGCCAGCTTCGCGCGGTTCATGACGCCGCAGGACGCCGAGGACGTGCGAGCCTTCGTGATCTCGGTCGCCAAGGCGCCGGCCGCGGCCCCGGAAGCGCCGACCGGCGCAAGGGCGGCGCCGGCGGCGAAGTAGCTAGGGCAGCACCGCCGCGAACTGCTCGGCGATCCAGTCGGCCTGGGCCTCGGTGAGGATCAGGGGCGGGGCGATGCGGATGGTGTGGTCGTGGGTCTCCTTGGCGAGGAGGCCGCGCGACTGCAGGGCCTCGCATACCGGGCGGGCGCCGCCGGCTTCGGGGTGCAGCTCGACGGCCAGCATCAGGCCCCGGCCGCGGACGTCCTTCACCGAAGGCGCCTTGATGCCGGCGAGCGAGGCCTTGAGGCGGTCGCCGATGCGGGCGGCGTTGTCGATCATGCCTTCCTCGACCAGGACCCGCACGGCGGCGCGGGCCACGGCGCAGGCCAGCGGATTGCCGCCGAAGGTGGAGCCGTGCTCGCCGGGATGCAGCACGCCCATGACCTCGGAGTTCGAGAGGACCGCTGAGACTGGATAGAAGCCGCCGGAGAGCGCCTTGCCGATCAGGGTCAGGTCGGCCTCGACGCCTTCGTGCTCCTCGGCCAGCAGCTTGCCGGTGCGGCCGAGGCCGGTCTGGATCTCGTCGAGGATCAGGATGACCTTGTGCTTCGTGCAGAGCTCGCGCGCCCGCTTCAGGTACCCGGCCGGCGGGATGATCACCCCGGCCTCGCCCTGGATGGGCTCGACAAGGAAGGCGACGGTGTTGGGTCCGATCACCTGCTCGAGGGCGTCGGCATCGCCGTAGGGGACCACCTTGAAGCCCGGCGCGAAGGGGCCGAAGCCGCCGCGCGAACCCGGGTCGGTGGAGAAGCCCACGATGGCGACGGTGCGGCCATGGAAGTTGTCGGCTGCCACGATGATCTCCGCCTGATCCTCGGGCACGCCCTTGACCTCGTAGCCCCACTTCCGCGCCACCTTGATGGCGCTCTCCACCGCCTCCGCGCCCGAGTTCATCGGCAGGACCTTGGTGGAGTTGGTGAGCGCGCAGAGCTCTTCGTAGAAGTGGCCGAGCTGGTCGTTGCGGAACGCCCGCGACGTGAGCGTCAGGCGCTTCGCCTGCTCGGTCATGGCCTCGAGGATCTTCGGGTGGCAGTGACCCTGGTTCACGGCGGAATAGGCGGACAGGCAGTCAAGGTAGCGCCGGCCTTCCACGTCCCAGACGTAGACGCCTTCGCCGCGGGTCAGGACCACGTCGAGGGGCTTGTAGTTCTTCGCGCCGTAGAGCGCCTCGAGCTCGATCAGCTCCTGGGTGCGGCTGCGGCGAAGGGCGATGTCGTTCATGGGGCTACTCGGCGGCGAGGGTTGCGGCGGAAGGGACGCTGGTGCGGTCGAGGCGCAGGGTCATGCAGTAGGCCGCGCCTCCGGAGAGCATGAAGGGGGAGAGGTCGATCTCGACGAGGTCGTAGCCGTGGGCCCGCAGCTTGGCCTTCAAACTGGCAGGCGCGCGGGCCATGACGACCTTGTGGCCGAGGTTCACGGCGTTGACGCAGAAGGCCTGGGCCTCCTCGTCGGTGGCCTCGACGCGGTGGTGCGGGGCCACGCGGGCGTGGATTGCGGCCAGGCCCGCTTCGGTGAAGGCGGGCGGGTAGTAGAGCACCTCGCCGCCTGACAGCGGGCAGAAGCAGGTGTCCAGGTGGTAGTAGCGGTCGGTGGCCAGCTGCAGGGGCACGACCTCCTGGCCGAAGACACCCTGGATGATGGCCAGCGCGCCGCGGCTGGAGCGGGGGCCGTAGCCGGCCCAGAAGAGCTGGCGGCCGAGGTCCCAGATGCAGTCGCCGGCGCCTTCCTGGAAGAGGCCTTCGGGCAGGTCGATGATGTCCTGGACGATGCCGCGCTTCTTCAGGCGGCTGAAGACGGAGCGGAAGATCGCCTCCTCGCCCTGGCGCTCGGGGCAGCGGAAGCGGGCGAGCAGGACGCGGCCGTCGAGGACGATGGCGGCGTTGGCGGGGAAGACGAGGTCGGGGAGGTCGCGGACCGCGCCTATAGTCTCCACTTGGGCTCCACAGTCCTTGAGGGCTTGCTTTAGATCGGCGGAGGCGGAGCGGGCTTCGGCGAGGCAGGCCTTGGGGTCCTGCTTCCAGGCGCGGGGCTGCATCCACGGGTTGATCTGGTAGCAGACCTCGAAGTGGTCGGGGTCGGTCATGAGGAAGAAGGGGCGGGCGCTCATGGAGATGAGTCTCTCCCGCGGCTCCGCTAGCGAATAGCAGTAAAGCTGCTACTATCTGCGGGAAATGATGGCAGTTTGCGCAGATGAATTGGCGAATCTGATGGATGATCTGGACCGAAGCCTGGTGGCGCTGCTCCGGGCTGATTCGCGGCAGTCGGCGGCGGGGCTGGCGGCCAAGCTGAAGGTCTCGCGGGGTACGGTGCAGAACCGGATGGACCGGCTGCTGGCGCGCGGCGTGATCCAGGGCTTCACGATCAAGACCCGGCCGGAACTGGAGGCCCAGCGGGTGCGGGCGATCATGTGCATCGCCATCGACGGCGAGCGGTCGCAGGCCGTGACCAGGGCGCTCGCCGGCTTCCCGGAGGTGGAGGCGATCCACACCACCAACGGCCGCTGGGACCTGGTCGCCGAGCTCGACACCGGCAGCCTGGCGGAGTTCAGCGCCGCCCTGGACCGCATCCGCACCATCGAGGGCATAGCCTCGACCGAGACCTCGATCCTGCTGGCCACCCAGAAGATGTGACGGCGGCGGCCCGGAGCGTTAAACCGCCCGCCATGAACGCTCCCTTCGCGACCGAGACCCTGCCCGAGTGGCGGCTGGACGACCTCTATTCCGGACGTGACGACCCGCGGATCGAAGCCGACCTGCAGAAGGCGGCGGAGATCACCCGCACGCTGGGCGAGCTGAAGGACCAGTTGATCGCGGCCCGGGCACAGCCGGCGCTGCTGGGCGAGCGGCTGGACCGGGGGATCGCACTCTACGAGGAGGCGACCAACGCCCTCTATGGCGTCGGGGCCTACGGGGCCCTGGCCGGGTCGACCGCGCGGGACGATCCCGCCTGGGGCAAGTTCGAGGCCGACCTGCGCGCCCGCTCGTCCCAGATCGCGGCCGAGAGCCTGTTCTTCACCCTGGAGATCAACCAGCTGGAGGACGCCGAGGTGGAGGCCGCGCTGGCCGCGCATACGCCGGCGGCCCGCTGGCGGCCGTGGATCCGGCGGGTGCGGCTCTCGCGGCCGCACGAGCTGTCGCCGGACCTGGAGCGCCTGCTGGTGGACCGGGGGCCGGCGGTCGCCAACTGGAGCCGGCTCTCCGAGGAGACGCTGGCCAAGCTGACCGCCACTGTGGGCGGCGAGACGCTGACGCTGTCGGAGGCCTTAAACCGGCTCTCCGACCACGAGCGCACGAAACGGCGAGAGGCGGCGCTGGGGCTCGGCGAGGCGCTGGAAGCGCGGAGCGACACCCTGGCGCTGTGCCTCAACACGCTCGCCTTCGAGAAGCAGGTGGAGGACCGCTGGCGGAAGTACCCGGACCCGGCCGCCTCCCGGCACCTGGCCAATGAGGTGGACGCCGACGCGGTCGAGGCGCTGGAGGCCGCGGTGGTGGAGGCCTATCCGGCGGTCAGCCACCGCTATTACCGACTGAAAGCCAAGGCGATGGGGCTGGAGGTCCTGGAGCACTGGGACCGCAACGCCCCGCTCGAGACCACCCAGCCGCGCGCCTACGCGTGGGGCGAGGCCCAGGACCTGGTGCTGGAGAGCTTCGCCGCCCTGGCCCCGAAGTTCGCCGACACCGCCCAGACCTTCTTCGCCCAACCCTGGATCGACGCGCGGCCTCGGGCCGGCAAGCAGTCGGGCGCCTATTCGCACCCGGTGGCCGCCGACCGGCACCCCTATGTGTTCATGAACTTCATGGGCGAGCGGCGCGATGTGCTCACCCTGGCCCACGAGCTGGGCCACGCGGTGCACCAGACGCTCTGCGCGCCGCTGGGCACCTTGTTGTCGGACACCCCGCTGACGCTGGCCGAGACCGCCTCGATCTTCGGCGAGGGGCTGGTGTTCGAACGCCTGCTGGCCAACGCCTCGCCGGCTGAGCGCCGCGGACTGCTCGCCGGCCGCATCGAAGACGGGCTCAACACCGTGGTGCGCCAGATCGCCTTCCACCGGTTCGAGCGCCGCTTCCACGCCGCGCGGCTGGCCGGCGAGCTGTCGCCGCAGGAGCTGTCCGGCCTGTGGCTGGAGGTGATGGGCGAGAGTCTCGGGCCCGCGATCCGGCTGGGCGAGGGCTACGAGCACTACTGGGGCTACATCAGCCACTTCGTGCACGCGCCGTTCTACGTCTACGCCTACGCCTTCGGGGACCTCTTGGTGCGCGGGCTGATGGAGGCCAGGCGGGCGGACCCGGAAGGCTTCGCGCCGCTCTACGAGCAGCTCCTGGCCGCCGGCGGCACGAAGACCTACGTCGAGGCGCTGGCCCCCTTCGGCCTCAACCCGCGCGAGAAGGCGTTCTGGGCGGCCGGCATGAAGCAGCTGGAGCGGCTGGTCGACGAGTTCGAGGCGCTGGTCTAGCCCGGCTTGCGCGCGAAGAAGGCCCAGTAGAGATCGGGGCCGGCGCCGGTCTTGAACTGCAGGTCCGACGCCCGCGGCTCGACGAAGCCTGTGCGACGCATCAACTCCAGCCACATGCTCTTCGGGAGCACGCTGTAATGGTTCGGATTGGCCTGGTGGGCGCAGGCGGTGTCGGGCGCGGGCACCTCGACGTAGAGCACGCCGCCGGGCTTCAGCACCCGGTGCATCTCGGCCAGCGTGAAGTAGGGGAAGATGGAGTGCTCCAGGGCGTGGCGGCACCAGACGAGGTGGAAGCTCTCGTCGGGGAAATCGAGGAAGGAGAAGTCCATCTCCACCACATCCAGCCCCTTGCCGCGGCAGACCTCCAGATCCTCGCCCAGCGTGATGCCCACCGGCGCCAAGCCCGCGTCGCGGAAGAGCTCCAGGGCCAGGCCCTGGCCGCAGCCCACGTCGAGCACCTTGGCGCCCGGCGGGAGGCCTGCGGTCTTGAGCAGGTAGGCGGCCATCTCGCGGGTGACCTTGTCATGCAGGTCGAAAGCGGGCTCGGCGTAGATCTCGCCGCGCACCCGCTGCAGGAAGGCGTCCAGGCGCCGGTAGCGCTCGGGGATGCTCATGAGCCGGCGACCTCCACGATCAGGTCCTTCATCTGGCGCGCCGTCTCCGCCCAGGTGAAGCGCGAGAGCGTCTGGGCGCCGCGGCCCCCGCGAAGGCGCGCGTCCTCGCGGTCGGCGTAGGCGCGTTCCAGCGCGTCCACCAGCTCGTCGGGATCGCTTTCGCCCCAGCCTTCGATGTCCCCAACAGGCGCTTCGACGCCCGACAGCGGCCGCTGTATCTGCAGGACGTAGCTGTTGCCGTCCTCGATCAGGTCCAGGTGGCCGGTGTTGCGCGACAGGACGGTGGGCACGCCGCAGGCCATGGCTTCCATGGCCACCAGGTTGGTGCCGCCCTCGCAGCGGTTGGGGAAGACCGCCACGTCCATCTCGCGCAGCACGGCGGGCAGCATGGGGTTCGGGATGACGCCCAGGTCGAGCAGGTTCTGGGGCTTCACGCCGCTGGCCTGCCCCCAGGCCGCCACGTCCAGCCGGCCCCGGGCGGTGAAGGCCACCGGCGCCACGAGGCCGCTCTCATCGAGGGTGCTCGCCACCGCCGGCCATGGGCTGTGCCAGGCGGTCACCAGCAGCGCGTCGGGGCGGCGCTCGGCGAACCTGCGGAAGGCGGCGAGCACGATGTCCTGTCCCTTGCGCCGCTCGAGCTTGCCGCCGGAGAACACCAGGAAGCGTCCGGGGAACATCCCCTGCCGCGCGCCGGGGTGGAACAGGCTGGGGTCCACCCCCTGGATGATCAGCCGGACGTTGCTCAGACCGTAGGCTTCGAGCAGGCGGCGCTGCCAGTCGGAGCCCGCCACCATCACGGGATAGGCCGCTGCCCGCTGCACGGCCTCGGGCGCCAACCGGGTGTCGTTGAAGAAGGTGACACCGATGGTGGGGGAGCCGTGGAGCACCGCGCCATGCATCGTGGGCTCGGGCTCGAAGCGGTGCTCCAGGCAGTGCAGGACCACGGCCCGGGCGCGAGCTTCCCCTTTCAGGGCCTTCAACTGCTCCACGAGCTCGGCCGAACGCTGCGCGAAGGGGGCGAACGCCAGCTTCCGCAAGGGGTCCAGGGCCAGGTGGTTGTCGACGATGGGATAGGCGCAGGCGGCCTCGATCTCGGGATCGTTCGCCCAGGCGAGCGCCAGGTGTTGGCCGTAGACCCCCCAGCCGTAGAAGCTGGAGATGCTCCAGTTGATGATCACCTGCCGGGCCGCCATGCGCCCTCATCGCGCGGGCCCGTGACAAAGATCAAGGCGGAGCGCTGCCGTAGGGACCAACTTGGCCGTCGCGCGTTTGGGCGGCCGAGGGGCGCCGCTGGTCCGAGGTTTGTGGATGACGATGAGTAAGGTGCGGGCAGGACAGAGGAAGTTCCGCTCGGCAGTGCTCGCCCTGGCGGCCGTCCTGGCCTCGGGCGCGCCGGCGGTGCTGGCCCAGCCGGCGGCTCCGGCGCTGGCGCCCCAGGCCGTGCAGCTCAGCCCCGAGCAGCTGATCGCGGCGGCGGACCTGCTGGCCCGCGCCGACGAGCACGGGCTGTCGCCCGCTGCCTACCTCCCCGCACGACTGCGCGAGCCCGGCGCTCTGCCGGGCCCGGAGGACCATGCCGCCGTGGTGGCAGGCCTGCTGCGCTACGCCCGCGATGTCCACGTGGGCCGCATGGACGCCTCCGAGTTCCCGAAGATCTGGCAGCTGCGCCCGGACCCGTATGATCCCACCGGGGAGCTGTCGCGGGCGCTGGCCTCTGGCCGGCTGGAGCCTTGGCTCGAAAGCCTTGCGCCGCGTTATTCCGGATATGCGGCGCTCAAGAAGGGCCTGACGAAGTACCGGCAGATCGCTGCGAACGGCGGCTGGACGGCCATTCCCGAAGGCCCGGACCTGGCGCTGGGCGCCAGCGGCCCGCGCGTGGCGGCGCTGCGCGCCCGGCTGGTCGCGGAGGACCCCGCGGCGCATGGCCCTGCGGTCTTCGACACCAGCCTGCAGCAGGCGGTGGTCCGCGCCCAGAAGCGCTACGGCATGAAGCCGGACGGGATCGTCGGGAAGCCCACCCTGGCGGCGCTGAACGTCCCGGCCGAGCAGCGGGTGCAGCAGATCGTGGCCAACATGGAGCGCTGGCGCTGGATGCCGCAGAAGATGCCGGCGACCCGCGTGCAGGTGAATTCGGGCGCGGCGATCGTCACCCTGTTCCGCGACGACAAGCCGGTGCTGTCGATGAAGGCGGTCTCCGGCAAGCCGGGCGACGAGACGCCGATGCTGGTCTCCGAGATCCACTCGGTGGTGCTGAATCCGCCGTGGAACGTGCCGACCTCGATCGCCAGCGAGGAGCTGTGGCCCAAGGAGCGGAAGAACCCCGGCTACCTGGAGCGCGCCGGCTACCGGGTGATCTCGACCGAGGGCGGCAGCCGGCTGCAGCAGCGGCCCGGGCCGGACAGCGCGCTGGGCCTCTACAAGTTCGACTTCGAGAACCCGTTCGCCGTCTACCTGCACGACACTCCGGCCAAGACCGGGTTCGAGCGGGTCGCGCGCCAGGCCAGCCACGGCTGCGTGCGCATCGAGAAGCCGGCGGAGCTCGCCAGGGCGCTGCTGGCGGGCGACCCGAAGTGGACGCCCGAGGCGATCGCCGACGCCGTGGCCGGCGGCGAGACCCAGCGGGTGCGCTTGCCCTCCGGCGTGCCGGTCTACATCCTGTACTGGACCGCATTCGCAGGCGCCGACGGACAGATGAACTTCCGCACCGACCCCTATGGCTGGGACAAGCTGCTGCTGCAGAAGGTCGGCGCGCTCGGCTCGGGCAAGCAGGTGGTGGCCAGGAACTGATGCTGCGCTGGGCGCTGATCCTGTCGGCGGTCTGCGTCGTGCTGATCGTCGTGATGGCGCTCACGCGCGGCGGCGAGCGGCCCGCGCTCACCCGCGGCGAGCCGCCGCAACAGGCGCCCGCAGCCGAGCAGGCCGCCACGCCTGCAGCCGCCACCGTAGCTGAAGCCAAGGCCGAGACGCCGCCGGCGGCGAAGGTCGAGCCTACGCCGCCGGATCAGCAGGTCGAGGAAGATGCAGCCGCCGTGGGCATGACCACGGTCGAGCCGCCGCCGGCCGAGCCGGCCCCGGAGAGCCCCTAGGAGCCCGACCAGCGGCGCACGCGGCCGGTGTCCACGTGCACGAAGTTGGAATTCGGATAGTAGCCGACACCACCGGCGCTCACGTCGAGGGCCGCCTTGTGCACGTGCTTGAGATCGACGCCCGCAACGCGGATGTCGATGGCCTGGCCGGTCATGTGCAGGCTCTTCTTGGCCACGCCGCTGCTCTTGGAGTTCAGCTTGGCGTTGGTGGCGGGCGAGCGGTAGCCGGAGATGATCCCGTACGGGCGGTTGCTCTCCAGCCGGGTCTGGATTGCGTGCAGCGCGTCGTAGAGCTTGGGGTCGATGAAGTGGGTGTCGCCGGTGCGCCAGTCCCGCATCACCTTGTTCAGGTCCGCGAGCGCATCGGGAAGATAGCGGCCGTTCTCGAAATAAACGTCGTTGAAGCGGTCGCCCGTGTGCAGGTTCTGCAGCGCCGCGCGGCGGGGGCCCGGCGTCGAGGCCCAGCCCACGGCCGGGGTCACGAGACCCGCCAGGAGGGCGCCGCCGCCCAGGCGCAGCGCATCACGACGAGCAATAAGCTTTTGACCCTGCATGCTTTCCCCGACTTGCAAGCTACGGGCCGAAGATGGCGGAGGCGGTGTTGAGGAACAACCTGAGCCACGGCCCGGTGCGACAGCCTGACGCACCTGCTCGCCGGGAACAATACCGGAGGCGCCAGCGCGCCCTCTCCCGCCAAAGGCGGCAGAGGGTTGGGTGAGGACCGGCTGGGCTGTCTCCGGATGCCAGGACCAAGGGCCCTCGGGCCGGCATCCGGCGCGATCCATCTGCACGAGCCGGCCCTCACCCCGGCCCTCTCCCAAGTCTTCGCTTGGGAGAGGGTGTCGGATATGACGCCCCCATGCCCTGGACCCGCCGCTACGACGAGGCCGAGCCGCAGCGGGTGAACCGCTGGCTGGCGCAGAGCGGGGTGTGCTCCAGGCGCGAGGCCGAGGCGCTGATCGTCGAGGGCCGGGTGTCGATCGACGGGGAGCGGGTGACCGACGCGGGGCGCAAGATCCTGCCGGGCCAGACGCTGACCCTGGACACGCCCGGGGAGGGCCAGGCGCCCACCGGCTTCAGCGTAGTGCTCAACAAGCCGGTGGGGATCGTCTCCGCGCAGCCGGAGCCGGGGCAGGTCCCGGCGGTGCGGCTGCTGACCAGGTCCGCCCTGATGGGCGAGAGCCCGATGATCCCGGACGCCAAGACCAGCCTGGCGCCGCTGGGGCGCCTCGACATGGACTCCCACGGCCTCCTGCTGCTCTCCGATGACGGGGTGCTGGCCAAGGCGGTGATCGGGCCGGAGTCGCAGGTGGACAAGGAGTACCTGGTGCGCGTCACCGGCCAGGTGACCGATCAGAAGGTTGGCCAGCTCCGCTACGGCCTGAAGCTGGACGGGCGGCAGCTACGGCGGGCCAAGGTGGACGTGCTGCGGCCGCAGGTCCTGCGGTTCACCCTCACCGAAGGGCGCAACCGGCAGATCCGGCGGATGTGCGAGCTGGTGGGGCTGCACGTGGTCGACCTGCAGCGGGTGCGCATCGGGCCGCTGAAGCTGGGCGGGCTGCCGCAGGGGCGCTGGCGGGTGCTGACGCCGCAGGAGCGCGAGGCGCTGATCCAGGCCTCGCGCGGCTGAAGCGGCTTGCCATTTTTCAAACGGTTGTTAGTCAGCCTCATGGCTGACGAAGCATCGCCGACGAACCGCGAGACCTACGACGACCGGCCGATCTCCTTCGACCCGAACGAGATGCCGCCGGAGGTCCGCGCGCCGCTGGAGCCGTTCAAGGGCGAAGAGCCGCCGGCGCCGCAGTGGTTCAGGGACGCCATCGCCGTCGAGCCGGAGCGCAGCTTCGTCGACAGCCTGGGCACGAAGCTCGAGGTGCTGACCTGGGGCGAGGTGGGCAAGCCCGGGCTGCTGTTCGTGCACGGCAACTCGGCGCATGCCGACTGGTGGAGCTTCATCGCGCCGTTCTTCGCCGACGATTACCGGGTGGCGTCGATGTCCCTGGCCGGCATGGGCGCCTCGGACTGGCGCGAGCGCTACGCCTTCTCGGACTTCGCGGAGGACGCCGAGGCGGTGAGCCGCGCCGCGGGGCTGTACGAGGGCGGGCGCAAGCCCGTCTACGTCGGGCACTCGTTCGGGGGCGGACAGGTGTTCTACACCGCCGTGAACCGGCCCGAGCTGATGCACGCCGCGGTGCTGGTGGACACCGGCTTCGGGCCGCCGCCGGAGGAGCTGAAGCGGCGCGAGGAGGAGTTCCGCAAGCGCCAGATCGCCAACATCCCGACCCCCGACCGCGGCGGGCGCGTCTATCCCACCCTGGAGGCCGCGCTGGCGCGCTTCCGGCTGATGCCGCCGCAGCCGGCGGAGAACGTCTACATCGCCGACTACATCGCGCGCCGCTCGCTCAAGAGAGCCCCGATGGCCGACGGGTCCGGCGAGGGCTGGACCTGGCGGTTCGATCCGAAGATGTGGGAGAAGCTCGACCGCACGGGCATGGGCCAATCCCCCACGCCGATCCCCGAGGTGCACACGCCGATGGTGCACTTCTACGGGGCCAAGTCGCGGATCGTGCAGATGCGGAAGATGGGCTACCCCTCGCCCTTCCCGCCGGACATGCTCGAGATCGAGATCCCCGACAGCCACCACCACGTCATGATCGACCAGCCGCTGGCGCTGGTGGCGGCGCTGAAGACCCTGCTCGCCCACTGGCCGCGGTAGGCGGGCGGCTTGAGCGGCGCGGCGGTCTCGTGTAGCACCCGCCCCACACACCGGTTCGAGAGACAGGACGAGCGCTTTTCCGATGGCCCAGCACGGTTCCGACTACCACCGCGGCGAGATGGACATCCATGAGCAGCAGTCGACGTTCCACCTGGTGATGGGCATCACGAAGTGGGGCTCGCTGGCCGTTGCCGTGTCCGTGCTGTGGCTGACCATGTGGTTCTGCACGCCCGCGGGCTTCCTGGGCGGGTTCGTCGCCGCCGTGGTGCTGACGGTGGTGGGCATCATCCTGCTGCGCGAGAAGAAGGGCGCCGCGGGGCACTAGCCCGCTCGCTGGACAGACTCCGACGGACGCCCCTATAGCTGGACGAGAGCGTAGGGGGACGAACGCCGCATGCCCGTGATCGCCGTCACGAAAGAGCGTCGCGCAGGCGAGACCCGCGTGGCCGCGGTCCCGGAGACCATCAAAAAGCTCG
Organism: Phenylobacterium sp.; assembly: GCF_036563285.1. Taxonomy (GTDB): domain Bacteria; phylum Pseudomonadota; class Alphaproteobacteria; order Caulobacterales; family Caulobacteraceae; genus Phenylobacterium. The sequence continues at coordinate 181,956 of NZ_DATCMR010000011.1, read as the reverse complement.
TGACCGCTGGATTCTCGGTCACCGTCGAGGCCGGCGCCGGCGACGGCGCCTCCTATCCGGACGCCGACTACAAGGCCGCGGGCGCGACCATCGCCAAGACTGCGAAGGACTGCGTCGCCAAGGCCGACATCCTGTTCAAGGTGCGCGGCCCCGAGGCCGACGAGATCGCGGCGCTGAAGACGGGCGCCGTGGTGGTCGCGCTCCTGAACCCGCACCAGGACAAGGCCACGGTCGCAGCCCTGGCCAAGAAGGGCGTCAGCGCCTTCGCCATGGAATTCGTGCCGCGGATCACCCGCGCGCAGGCGATGGACGCGCTGTCCTCGCAGGCCAACCTGGCGGGCTATCGCGCGGTGATCGAGGCGGCCGAGGCCTACGGCAAGGCGCTGCCGATGATGATGACGGCGGCGGGCACTGTCGCGGCCGCCAAGGTCTTCATCATGGGCGTGGGGGTCGCGGGGCTGCAGGCGATTGCGACCGCTCGGCGGCTGGGCGCGGTGGTCACCGCCACCGACGTGCGGCCCGCCACCAAGGAGCAGGTGGAGAGCCTGGGCGCCAAGTTCGTGGCCGTGGAGGACGAGGAGTTCAAGGCCGCCGAGACCGCCGCCGGCTACGCCAAGGAGATGAGCAAGGAGTACCAGGCCAAGCAGGCCGAGCTGGTCTCCAGCCACATCGCCAAGCAGGACATCGTGATCACCACGGCGCTGATCCCGGGCCGGCCCGCGCCGCGGCTGGTGAGCGCCGCACAGGTGGCGTCGATGAAGCCCGGCTCTGTGATCGTCGACCTGGCCGTCGAGCAGGGCGGCAACGTCGAGGGCGTGAAGCTCGGCGAGACGGTGACCACCAAGAACGGCGTGAAGATCCTGGGGACGCCGAACCTGCCCGGCCGCGTGGCGGCCGACGCGTCCGCGCTCTACGCCCGCAACCTGTTCGCCTTCGCCGGCCTGTTCCTCGACAAGGACGGCCAGTTCGCGCCCGACTACGAGGACGAGATCCTCAAGGCGGCCCTGGTCTGCCAGGGCGGCGCGGTCGTGCATCCGCAGCTCAAGGCCTGATCCATGGAAGCCGCCCTGGTCGATCCCACCATCTTCCGCCTGGCGATCTTCGTGCTGGCGATCTTCGTGGGCTATTACGTGGTCTGGAGCGTGACGCCGGCGCTGCACACGCCGCTGATGGCGGTGACCAACGCGATCTCCTCGGTGATCATCGTCGGCGCCCTGCTGGCGGTGGCGGCGCGCGCGCCGGGCGGCGAGCTGACCGGCTCGATCCTGGTGTCGAAGGGCTCTGGCGCGGTGGCCGCGGCCTTCGCCTCGGTGAACATCTTCGGCGGCTTCCTCGTCGTGCGCCGCATGCTGGCCATGTACAAGAAGAAGGCGAAGTAGGCTCATGAACGCCAACGTCGCCGCCATCCTCTATCTTGTCTCGGGCGTGCTCTTCATCCTGGCGCTGCGCGGGCTGTCGTCGCCGACCACCAGCCAGGCGGGCAACCGCTACGGCATGATCGGCATGGCCATCGCGGTGGGCACGACGCTGTGGCTGCTGGGGCCGAACCTCGACCCGCTGACCGTGGGCATGATCCTGGGGGGCGTGGCGATCGGCGGCGTCATCGGCGCGGTGATCGCGCGCCGCGTGGCGATGACCGCCATGCCGCAGCTGGTGGCCGCGTTCCACAGCCTGGTCGGCATGGCCGCCTGCCTGGTGGCGGTGGCCGCGATCCACACGCCGCAGGCCTACGGCATCGCCGGGGCGGACGGCGTGGTGCACCTCAATTCGCTGATCGAGCTGTCGCTGGGCCTCGCCATCGGGGCGGTGACCTTCACCGGCTCGGTGATCGCCTTCGCCAAGCTGAACGGCAACATGAGCGGCGCGCCGATCCTGCTGCCCATGCGCCACCTGCTGAACATCGCGATCGCCGTGGCGATCGTCGTGCTGGTGGCCATCCTGGTGATGAGCGGCGGCTCCGCGCTCTGGGCCTTCTGGGCGATCTTCGCGCTCAGCCTGCTGATCGGCGTCACCCTGATCATCCCGATCGGCGGGGCGGACATGCCGGTCGTGGTGTCCATGCTGAACAGCTACTCCGGCTGGGCGGCGGCGGCGCTGGGCTTCACGCTCGAGAACATCACCCTGATCATCACCGGCGCCCTGGTGGGCTCGTCGGGCGCCATCCTCAGCTACATCATGTGCAAGGGGATGAACCGCAGCTTCGTCTCGGTGATCCTGGGCGGCTTCGGCGGCGACGACGCGGCGGCGGCCTCGGGCCGCGTCGAGACGCGGCCGGTGAAGCAGGGCTCGGCCGACGACGCGGCCTTCATTATGAAGAACGCCAGCAAGGTGATCATCGTCCCCGGCTACGGCATGGCGGTCAGCCAGGCGCAGCACGCCCTGCGCGAGATGGCCGACAAGCTGAAGGAGGAGGGCGTCGACGTGAAGTACGCCATCCACCCGGTGGCCGGCCGGATGCCCGGGCACATGAACGTGCTGCTGGCGGAAGCGAACGTCCCCTACGACGAGGTCTTCGAGCTGGAGGACATCAACGCCGAGTTCCCGACCGCCGACGTGGCCTTCGTGATCGGCGCCAACGACGTCACCAACCCGGCGGCCAAGACCGACAAGACCTCCGCCATCTACGGCATGCCGATCCTCGACGTGGAGAAGGCCCGCACCGTGCTGTTCGTGAAGCGCGGCATGAGCGCGGGCTACGCGGGCGTGGAGAACGAGCTGTTCTTCCGCGACAACACCATGATGCTGTTCGGCGACGCCAAGAAGATGGTCGAGGGGATCCTGAAGTCGCTCTAGCCCACAGGGTCCGGATAGCTGAACCCCATGCCCGGCAGGTGCTGCGGCGCGCCGGCGTCCGGCACCGGCGGCGGCCCGCGCAGGATCACGTAGCCGTCGACCATCCCGTCCCCGTCGATGTCCACGTCGACGCGGCGGTCGCCGCCGCTGGCGGTGGGGGCAAGGGTGGTGAGCGTCCCGGGACCGACGCCGGAAGGGGTGACGCCTTCCGGCGGTACGGGACGGCCCTCGTGGGTGACGATCCGGTCCCCTTCCGCTGCACGGAAGTCGAGGATCACGCCCAGCAGGGTGTCGGCGTGGCCGAGCACGTGCGGCGACACGACGACGAAGGTGTCGGCGCCTTCGCCGCCGTCGGCGGTGACCTGTTCGCCGAGCTCCAGGCGGTCGTCACCTGCGCCGCCCTGCAGAAGGTCCGCGCCGCCGCCGCCTCCGGAGAGGGTGTCGTCGCCGTCGCCGCCGATCACGACGTCGGAGCCTGCGCCGCCGACCAGGCTGTCGTCGCCCGACGAGCCCTGCACGACGTTCGTAGAGGCCGAGGCGACCAGCGTCTCGCCTGCATCGGCGGCCCGGGTCTTGGCCGTGACCGGTTCAGGCGCAGGCAGCGGAGCCTCGGGCGTGACGGCGGCGGCGAGTTGGAGCGGGGCGGCCGCCACGACCTGCGCCGTCGGCAGGGGCTGCGCCTCGTCAGCGTCTGCGGCCATCGCGTGGGCGGCGACCTCGCGGCGATCCGGTGAGGCGTCGTCCTCGATGAGCGCAGGCGGCGGCGGGGTCTCCGGTTCCGGGCTGCGGTCCTCGTGGCGCTCGGGCCCGGTCGGCAGGCCGACGGCGGACTCGTAGAAGAAGGCGGTGGCCACCACCAGCGCGATGAAGGTCTGCGCCTGGCGGGAGAAGGGCACCACGACGGCGGCCTCCCGCTCGGCGCTCCAGGCCAGCCGCTCGCCAAGCGCGCTGGGCAGGTCCTGGGCGCTCGACAGGATGTCGTCGACCGCGTGGTGAACGACGAAGGCGGAGCCGATGCGGGCCACGTGGACCAGCACCTCCTCGTTCTCGTCCTTGACCACGCACCAGGGGTCGCCGTCGTCGGTCACGCCGTAGACGATGTCCACGTGGACGCCGGCGGCGGCGAAGCGCTGGGCCAGCTCTTCCAGGCGCGAGCGCTCGTCGGCGGTCCAGTCGCCGGCGGCGCGTACGCGCTGAACGAAGGGAAGGATGTCACCCATGGAGGCTTGGGAGGTCCTTTAGGAGGGAGGGGGCGTCAGGCCTGCTGGGCTGCGGCCTGTCCCGGCTCGTCGAAGAGGAGCCGGTAAAGCTCAGGTTCGTAGTAGCGCAAGAGGGTGCGCGCGAATTCCTTCGGGTCTTGCCCGAGCGCCACAGCCCAGGCGCCCTGGGTCTCGATAGGGAGCCGGCCGAGCCCGCTCTCCACCTGGCTCACGAAGGTGTAGTAGCGCAGCCCCACCCGCTCGGCGAGTTCGGCCTGGGTCAGGCCGGCGGCCTCGCGGGCGCCCTTCAGCCATCTGCCCGCCTGCTGGCGCAGCCGTTTGGTATGTGCGGCCTTTGCGGCGTCGGGGGCGGGTCTCGGCATCCGGGCTCCAGGAAAGCGAGCGCTTGCAACGGCCGGAAACCGGCGCTACAAGCTGCGTACAGTTATAACTGAACAATCAGTAACGTCACGCGTAGTCGCTTGTCGCATATACCCCCAAACCCCGCAAGCGACGTGACGGAATCGGAGATCTGAGGACCATGAAGCGCCTGTTCCTGTCGGCTGCCGTCATCCCCTTGCTGACGGCTGCAGCGGCCCAGGCCGAGACGAAGATCTCCACGGCCACCACCTCCCCGGTGGCGACCGCTACCCTGGCCAACGGACAGCCTGACGACCTGACGGTGGAGGCCCAAGGGTCCATCAAGCCGACGTCGGCCGGGGTGGCGGTGACTCTCAACTCGAACAACAAGGTGACCAACGCCGGCCAGATCGGCTTCACGGGCGTGAACGACGCCACCGGCGTGCTCGTCCTGGGCGGGTTCACGGGCTCCGTCGCCAACAGCGGCACGATCAGCCTGCTGGAGGACTTCACCCCCGCGGACAGCGACAACGACGGCGACCTGGATGGGCCCTTCGCCCAGGGTTCGAACCGCTTCGGCCTGCGGCTGACCGGAACGAGCCCCTTCGTCGGGAACATCACCAACTCGGGGACGATCAACGTCGAGGGCAACGACTCCGGCGCCATCCGCCTCGACGGTCGGCTGCAGGGCAGCCTGCTGAGCTCGGGGTCGGCGGCCGTGACCGGCGACCGGTCCACCGCGATCTCGGCGGCTTCCGTCTCAGGCGACGTGCGCATCACCGGCGCCGTGTCGGCCCAGGGCGAAGGCTCGGTGGGCGTGACGCTGGGCGACGTGGACGGCGCCGTCGTGCTGCAAAGCCTCATCGCCGCCACCGGCTACCGTTCGGCGACGCGCGCCGCCGACGCGGCCCGCGCGAAGCTGGACGCCGACGACCTGAAGCAGGGCGGCCCGGCGGTGCGCATCTCGGGCAACGTCGCCAAGGGCGTGCTGCTCGACCGGCCGCCGGCCGACAACAGCACCACCGACACCGACGAAGACGATGACGGCGTGGCCGACGCCGCAGAGGGGACGGCGACGCTCACCGCCTATGGCGCCGCGCCTGCGCTCGACATCGGCGGGACCAGCGCTATCGCGCTCGGCGCAGTCGGGACCGGCGATCTCGCGGTTGGCCTGGTCAATCGCGGCACGATCGCGGCCGACGGAGTCAACGACGCAATCGCGGCGACGGCGCTGCGGATCGGGCAGGCCAGCGGCGCCGGGGTCACCGTCCAAGGCGGCGTGAACTCCAGCGGCACGATCCGGTCGCTGGCCTACGGGGCGACCTCGACGGCGGTGCTGGTCAATCCGGGCGCCTCGGTCGCGGCCTTCCGCAACTCCGGCGACCTCCAGGCCAGCGAGCAGGGCGGAAAGCACGACGCGCGCGCCCTGGTCGACCTCTCCGGGTCACTTGCCCTGGTCGAGAACCAGGGGAACATCGCCGCCGTGGTGACGCCGAAGACCGGCGAGACCGCCACCGGCAAGGCCGTCGCCATCGACCTGTCGGCCAACACGACGGGCGCCACGGTGCGCCAGTCGAAGCTCACCGCCACCAGCGCGCCGGCCATCAAGGGCGAGGTCCGCTTCGGCTCCGGCGCCGACCGCCTGGAGCTGCTGGGCGGGACGCTCGCCGGCGACCTTTCGTTCGGCTCCGGCGCCGACGCCTTCGTGATCGACGGCGGCGCGACCGCAACGACCCGGCTGAGCGACGCCGACGGCCTGCTGGCGCTGGACCTGCGCGACGGCCGCCTGGCGCTCTCCAACACCGGCGCGGTGCAGCTCTCCAGCCTGTCACTGGGCGCGAAGGGCGTGCTGGCGGTCACGATCGACGACGCGGCCGGGACGGCCACCCGGCTGAACGTCTCCGGCGCGACGACCGTGGCCAGCGGCGCGCAGCTCGACCTGACCCTCGCCTCGTTGGTGAAGACGGCTAAGTCCTACGAGATCGTCCGCGCGGGCTCTCTGCAGGCGGGTTCGGCGACGGCGAACCTGGTGGGCGCGCCGTTCCTCTACACGGCCACGCTCCGCGCAGACGCGGCGCAGAACGCCCTTGTGGTGGACGTGAAGCCGAAGACGGCCGCCGAGCTCGGCCTGAACCGCTCCGGCGCGCAGGCCTATTCGGCGGTCTTCGCCGCGCTCGACAAGGACGACGGCGTGGAGGCGACCTTCCTCGCCCAGAAGACCCAAACGGGCTTCCAGGCGGCGTTCGACCAGATGCTGCCCGATCATTCCGGCGGCGCCCTGATGTCGGCCCAGGCGATCTCCAGCGCGATCTCCTCGGCCGTCGCCGAGGCGCCTTCGCACGACGACGGCGGCGGCAACGGGATCTGGGCCCAGCAGATCATCTTCCACATCGACCGCGACCGGGACCAAGCGCAGGGCTTCAAGTCGCAGGCGTATGGCCTGGCCGCCGGCGCCGAGATGGTCGGCGACGCCCAGGCCCTGGGCGTGAACCTCAGCTTCGTCACCGACACCTACAAGGACCAGGGCGCCGCGGCCGACGAGCGTGTGGTGATGAACTTCCTGGGGGGCGGCGCCTATTGGCGGGTCCATGCCGGCGGGCTGCGGGCCGGCGCCCGGGCAGGCGTGGCCTATGTGAAATTCGACAGCGACCGCCGCTTCGGCTCGACGCAGGCGAACCTCGCTGCCAAGGCCGACTGGACCGGATGGGCGGCGGAGGCCCATGCCGGCGTCCGGTACGAGGCGCAGCTGGGTTGGCTGGTCGTGCGGCCGGAGCTCAGCCTCGACTACCTGCGGCTCAACGAGGAAGGCTACCGCGAGAGCGGCGGCGGGGCGGGCTTCGACCTGACGGTCGGCGACCGCGAGAGCGACCTGCTCACCGGCCAGGCGCTGCTGGCGATTGGCGCGAGATTCGGCGAGGAGAGCTGGGTGGCGCCGGAGCTGAAGGTCGGCTGGCGCGCAAAGCTGGCCGGCGACGCGGGCCGCACCACGGCCCGCTTCGGCTCCGGCGATCCCTTCACCCTCGATCCGGAGGAGCCCTTCGACGGCGGGCTCGTGGCGCGGGTCGGGGTTCGCGGCGGCGCCCCGCGGGTGCTCTGGTCGGTGGATGCCGGCGGCAGCTTCGACGAGGGCTACAGCGAGTACGACTTCCGGGCCCTGATCCGCTACCTGTTCTGACCTCCTCCCGCCCCCCGGGTGAGCACGGCCGAACTTTTTGTGATGGCCGCACGGCCAAGATTTCGCCTAGAACGTGCGACAGTTCACCGCAGGTGAAGCTGGTGGCCGACGCCGGGGCCCTGGGGACGGGGCGGGCCTCACTCTATGGCGCGGCCGGGCTGGGAGACAGGCGTTTGAGTGAAGCGAGCTTGCCGTCCGACGAGCGCGCGCGACATTGGGTGCTGGAGGCGGCCTTCGGGGCCGCCGCGGCGCTGGCCGCCATCACGGTCGCCCAGGCGGCCTTGCCCGACCGGGTGGAGCTGACCAGCCACAGGCCCCCGCCGCAGGTCATGGCCATGGGCGCGGTGTCGGCGCAGGCGCCTGAGCCGGCGCACCTGATCGCCTTCGCAGATCCCGTGCAGGGCCGCGAGATCGTCTCGCCCTTCGGCCTGCGCCAGCTTCCCTGGGAAGAGAACGGGCGGCTGCACGAGGGCGTCGACATCGCCGCGCCGTTCGGCTCGCCGGTGCTGGCTGCGGCCGATGGCGTCGTGGTCGATGCGGGCCGCAGCTACACCTACGGACGCTATGTGCGGGTGAAGCACGCAGAGGGCCTGACCAGCCTCTATGCGCATATGGGCGCGGTGGCGCCCGACATGGCGCCGGGCCGCGCGGTGAAGGCGGGGATGCCCGTGGGCGAGATCGGCTCCAGCGGGACCTCGACGGGGCCGCACCTGCACTTCGAACTGCGCGACGCCAAGGACCGGCCGCTGAACCCCGGGCTGTTCCTGGGCGAGCAGTTCGCGACCGCCGACGACCTGCCGCTAAAGCAGGCCCGGCGCATTCCACGCGGCGTCCGCAAGGCCTGGGTCTCGCGCATCCCCGAAAGCAAGCGCGAGCAGATGGAGGCGCTGCTGCTCGCGCGCAATTCGCCCAAGGGCGATGGGCCGTTCGGCGCGGTGGCCAAGGGCGGCAAGGGGAGTGTGACCGTCTTCTACGGCGACGGGCGGCCGCACGCGCGCTTCAACGTCGCTCCGATGAAGACGCCGCCGCCCGCCGCCGAAACCGAAGAAGACGCGCCGGTCGCCACGGCCGAGCAGCCGCCGATCTAGCCCGGTGGCCGCAAGCGCCCTTCGCGGGCGGATGGTGGACATCGGCGGCCGGCGGCTTCGCGCCGTCCCGGCCGGTCCGGAGGACGCCTCGCCCCTGATCCTGCTGGAGCACGGCGCTTTCGGCTGCGCCGCGGACTGGGGGGTGGTGCAGGGCAGGCTGGCCGCCAAGGGCCTCCGCAGCCTATCGTACGACCGGGCCGGGATGGGCCTCTCCGAGCCGGGCCCGCGGCCGCGTGACGGCCGTGCAGGGGCCGCGGACCTCGACGCCTTGCTGGCGGCGCTCGGGGAGACCCGGCCGATGGTGCTGGTCGGCCATTCGATGGGCGGGCTCTACGTGCGCCACTACGCCCTGACGCGGCCTGAGCGCGTGCTGGGCGTGGTGCTGGTGGACGCCATGACGCCGGAGGTGATCCGGCTCCCGGCGGGCCCGCAGGCCATCGGCTCGTTCGGGGCGCTGCTGAAGCTGGCGGCGGTGAGCGCGCGCTTCGGCCTGATGCGGCCGGTGGCCTGGATCACCCATGACCTGATCGGGCTGGAGGGCGAGGCCAAGGCCGAGAAGCGCGGCATCCATGGCTCGTCCAGCCATGCCCGCTGGGCGGCGGAGGAGGTGGCCAACTGGACGACCACCTCGCAACTGGCCGGCGCGGCCGACTTCCCACCCAAGCTGCCGGTGGCGGTGGTCACCGCCGGGAGCGAGCGGAACAAGCCTTGGCTGAAGCGCCTGCAGTCGGCGCCGGCGCTGGCATCGGATCATGGCTACCTGGAGCACGTGGCGGGATCGACGCACGCCAACCTGCTGGGCCGCCGGTTCGCCGACCCGGTGGTGCGCGGCGTGGAGCACGTGCTGCGGTTCGCGGGCTAGGCAGGCTCGCGCTCGATGAGGCCACAGGCGGCGACCAGCCGGCCGTGGACCAGCGCCGTCACGCTCACCCCCGCCACGGGCTCGAGGGTGGGGCAGGCCACCCGCCCGTCCTCCACGATGGTGGGCAGGCCGGGTCGGGCGCTGGCGGGCAGGGCCATGACCGCGCGTTTGACGTCCGCGTCCAACTTCCGCGAGCGGCCTTCGAGGCGCTCGACGTAGAGGCCGGGGCGCGTGGCGGTGAATTCGAAGCGGCCGTCCCAGACCACCGCCTGGTCCGGCGTCAGGTAGAGGGAGGTCAGCCCGCCGCGGCGCGCCTCGCCAGCTTCGCGAACGAAGTAGATGTGCTCGTCGTCGGCCTCGATGCGGGCGCCGGCCAGGCTGGCGGTGACCGTCTCGGTCCCGAGAAGCAGGTGGGCGAGGCGCTGGAGCCGTTCGCCGGCCGAACGCTTGTCGCCGCCGCCCGCGCAGACGGCCGCCATGCCGATGAAGGCCACCGCGTCGTCCGGGGGGGCCTTTCGCAGGGCGCTGCGGGCGAGGCGCACCCCGCCCGCCGCATCGAAGCGGCAGGCGTCGCCGAGCGGGTTGGCGCCGGCGCGTGGGATCGGCGGCAGGTCGCCGTCGGCGGTCGCCGCGCGGGCCTGCACCCGCGCCGACTTCGGATCCGCGTTGGCGGGATCGTCGATCCACGTCTCGCCGCGCGCCTGCAGCCAGCCCCGGACCTCGGCGCGGCTCACGCCCAGGAGCGGCCGCAGCAGGAACAGTCCATGGCCTTGCGGCCACGCCGGGGAGGGGCCCCAGTCCTTCGGATCGGGCGTGGTGGAGCCGGCCTGGCGCATCGCCGCGGCCTCGGCCACGTCGCTGCCGGTGTGGCCCATCAGGATCACCCGGGCGCCGGCCCTGCGCGCGGCGTCCGCCAGCAGCCGGTGGCGGGCGGCGCGGGCGGCGGCGGCGAGGCCTGTCGCCGGCTTGGGTTGGTCCCAGGACAGCGCCTGGAAGGCCGCGCCCAGACGCTGGGCGGTGGCGCGGCAGGCCTCGGTCCAGGCGGCGCTCTCGCGGCGGAGCCTGTGGTCCACAGTGAGGATCAGCAGCGGACGGTCTGCGTCTTTGGCCCATTCCGCCGCGAGCAGCGCCAGGGCCAGGCTGTCGCCGCCGCCCGACAGGGCGACCGCGATCGGCTCGTCGGCGTTGCGGATCAGCCGCCGGTCCAGGATCGGCCGGACCAGGGCCGCGAGATCTAGGCCGCGCACTTCGCCTGCGTGGCGGCCGCCTTGGCGCGGGTGTTCACCGCAGCCGGCGCCTTGGGATAGCGCTTCGGCAGCTCGGCCAGGGTCTGGCAGGCGTCCTCGGGCTTCTTCAGCGCGATCAGGGCGCGGGCCAGCTCGACGACGGCGTCGGGCGCCCAGCTCGCCTGCGGCCAGTTGCGGATCGACGCGAGGTAGGACGACGCCGCCTGGGCATGCTGACGGCGGGCCGTCTGGGTCTTGCCCAGCCAGTAGCGCGCCTCCGCCTGACGCGGACCATCGGGGAACTGCTCGAGGTAGGCCTCAAAGGCAGCGCCCGCGCCAGCGTTGTCGCCGGCCTGCATCAGGCCGCGCGCCTCCGTGAACGCCTCCGAGGCGGTCCTTGGCTTGGCGTCCTCGATTGGTGGGGGCGGAGGCTCCGGCGGCTTCTCGAGCGTCGCCACCCGCTGCTCGGCGGCGGCCAGCTTCTCGGTCAGCCCGGCGAGCTGCTCCTTCAGCCTGGCGTTCTCGCGCTTGGTCAGATCCAGCTCGTGGGCGGTGGTCTCCATCGAGCCGTTGATCCGCCGCAGGGTCTGCTCCAGGTCGGCGATGCGGCTGGAGAGCTCCAGCATCCGGGCGTCGGTGTCGGCCGGCTGGACGACCACCGGAGCGCCGGTCTTCTGGGCCTTGAAGACGATGTCGCGCAGTTCGCGCACCACCTTCTCCATCCGCTCCACCCGCCGCGCGTCGCGGGCGTCGAGCGGGTCGTCCATCGGCGTCTGGGCGAGCACCGGGGCCGCCGCCATCGCGAGAATGGCGGCGGGGAGCGCGAGGCGGCGGAGGAGCGGGAAGCGGGACATGGCGACCTAGCGGGCGCCGCTCACGATGTCGGTGTGGGCGTTGCGGTTCTTCGCGTGCGCCTCTTCGCTCGGGCCCGTGTCGATCGGCCTCTCCTTGCCGTAGGAGATGGTGCTGATCCGGTCGGAGGTGACGCCGCGGCCGACCAGGAAGTCGCGCACCGCGTTGGCGCGCCGCGCGCCGAGCGCCAGGTTGTATTCCCGCGTGCCGCGTTCGTCGGCGTTGCCCTCGATGCGCACCCGCACGGCCGGATAGCGCCGCAGCCACTGGGACTGGGCCTCCAGGATGGGCTGGGCGTCGGCGCGGATCTCGTAGCTGTCGTAGTCGAAGAAGACGCGGTCGCCGACGTTGACCGTGAAATCCTGCAGCGAGCCCGGCGCGACCTGCGCCGCGCCGCCCGGGACGGTGCTCTGGCCGATGCCGGTGTCGGGCCGCGTGCTCGGCGCCGCGCCCTTGGGCGCCGGCTTGGTGTCGAAGCTGGGCTTCGGGCGCGTGCAGGCCGTCATCGAAACGGCCGCGGCGGCGAGGAGCGCGATGGCGACGGCGCTCTTGCTGTGGATGGCCTTCATGGTCGTCTCCTTCGGTCTTGTTGTCGGGGTCTCTTGAGCTGGACGCAACCTAGTTGAGCAGCGGCGACCAAGCGGGGTCGGAACCGGACTGCGGGTACGGCACGGGACGCAGGATCCGGCCGGTGACGTCGACGGTCCAAAGCCGCGGCGCGCCGCCGGCGGTCTCGCGCGAGAACATCAGCACGCGCCCGTTCGGCGCCCAGGTGGGGCTCTCGTCGAGGTAGCTGGAGGTCAGGATGCGCTCGTCCGTGCCGTCGGGGCGCATGACGCCGATGTGGAACTGGCCGCCCTCTTCCTTGGTGAAGGCGATGAACTCGCCGGTGGGGCTCCAGACCGGGGTCGTGTAGCGGCCGGCCGCGAAGCTGATCCGGCGCGGGTTCGAGCCGTCGGCGGCCATGATGTAGAGCTGCGGCTGGCCCGAGCGGTCGGAGTTGAAGACGATCTGGCTGCCGTCCGGCGAGAACGAGCCCGAGGTGTCGATGCCCGGGTCGGCGGTGAGCCGGCGCGTGGCGCGGCTCCTCAGGTCCATCACATGGATGTCGCTGTTGCCGCCGCGCTCGACGGAGAACACCACCCGGGTCCCGTCGGGCGAGAAGCGCGGCGCGAAGACCATGCCCTGGAACTCGCCGAGGCTCTCGCGGCGCGTGGTCTCCAGGTTCAGCAGGTAGACCGAGGAGCCTTCGGGCCGCAGCGCCATGTAGGTGATCTCCTGGCTGGTGGAGGAGAACCTGGGCGTCATGACGATGGAGCCGCCGTCGGTGAGGTAGCTGGGGTTGGCCCCGTCCTGGTCCATGATGGCCAGACGCTTGGTGCGTGCGCCGCGCGCGCCGCTCTCGGCGACGAACACCACGCGGGTGTCGAAGTAGCCCTTCTCGCCGGTCAGGCGCTCGTAGATCTGGTCGGAGATCTTGTGCGCCACGCGCCGCCAGTTCTCCGGCGAGGAGGTGAACTGCAGGCCGAGCAGCTGCTGGCCGGCGAAGACGTCCCAGAGGCGGAAGTCGACGGTGAGCTTACCGTCCACCACGGTGACCTTGCCGTTCACCAGGGCCTGCGCGTTGATCTGCTTCCAGCTCTCGAAGGTCGGCTGCACGGCCGGGTCGAGATTGCGCTCGACGAAGCTCGCCGGGTCGATGGGCCGGAAGAGGCCGGAGCGTTCCAGGTTGGCGCTGATCACGCCGGCGATCTCGGCGCCCGAGGCGTCGCCGCCGAACGCGGGGATCGCCACCGGCAGCGGCTGGACGTCGGCGCGGTTCACATTGACCACGATCTCGGCGCGGGCGGGCTGCGCCGCCAGCAGGCCGGCCGCACACGCCAGCGCCACCATCAGGGTCCTCAGGAACGTCATGTCGAGCAGGCCTCGCGGGCGTTGAAGATGACGGCGATGCGGTCGCCATAGAACTCCCGCGGCAGGTTGCGGAAGGGGGCTGCGGCATAGACGGCGCGCACGGCGCGCTCGGCGGCCGCCTGGCCGACGGCGCTCTGCGGGCCGCGTAGGATCTGCCAGCCGGGCTCGCCGGCCACCTGGCCGCCGGCGCTGAGCATGAAGGTGACCTTCACCTGCATGTCGCGGCCGCCCTCGACGGCGCAGTTGGGGTTCCAGCGGCGCTGCAGGTCGTCCACCAGGCCGGCGAGCGCGGCCTGGGCGGCGGCAGGGTCGGTGCCGGTGGTCTCGCGCGCCGTGGTGGCGGTGGACGGCCGGGTGGGGCCCTTGGGCGCGGAGGAGGCCTTCGGCTGACTGCGCGGCACGAGCTTCGACAGGCTCTTTTCCAGCGCGGCGAAATCGAGCGACTTCTCCGGCTTGGCGGGCGTCTTCGGCGCCGGCGTCTGGGCCGCCTTCGGCGCCGGCGCGGGAGTCGGAGGCGTTGGCGTGGGCGGCGGCGGGACGACTTCGGCCGGCGCGTCGGCTACGGGCGCTTCCGTCATGGCGGGCGCCTCGATCTCGTCCTGCACGGCCGGCGGCGGCTCGCCCTGCGGGCCGTTGGAGACGATGGTCACCGGGACCACGCTGCCCACCTGCAGGTCGCGCGCCCAGGGCCAGGAGATGAGCAGGGCCGCGGCGACCGCGCCGTGCAGCGCGACCGATCCCACCATGGCCGGCGACAGCTCGCGCTTGATCACGCCGGCGCCTCCTCGCCCGTCGACACCGGGCCGCCGGTGTCGGTGATCAGGTTGATGGAGGTGAAGCCGGAGGTGGAGAGCGCCGCCATCACCTGGGCGACGATCTCGTAGGAGGCCTTGCCGTCGGCGCGGACGTAGACGGGCTTCTTCGCGTCGGCGCCAGCCTGGGCGCGCATGCGGCCGGTGAGCTGGCTGAAGGCCACCTGGTCCTCGCCGAGGAAGATCGAGCCGTCGGCGCGGATCGAGACGGTCAGCGGCTCCGGCTGGTCCTGCATGGCGCCGGCCTCGGTCTTGGGCAGCTCCACCGGGACGCCGACGGTGAGCAGGGGCGCCGAGATCATGAAGATGATCAGCAGCACCAGCATCACGTCCACGAGGGGCGTGACGTTGATCTCGCTCAGCGTCCCGCGCCGGCCACGGCCGTAGCGGCGGCGGCTGCGGCGGCCTCCGCCAGCGGCGAAGGCGTCGTGGGCGGACAGGCCCATGCCGCTACACCCGGTCCGCCAGCCGCCGCTGGATGGCGGTGGAGAGGTCGTCGGCGAAGCCCTCGAGCCTGGCGGCGAACTTGCCGGCCTTCGTGGAGAAGGCGTTGAACGCGATGTACGCCGGGATGGCCGCGACGAGGCCTATAGCGGTGGCGAACAGGGCCTCGGCGATCGAGGGGGCGACGACGGCGAGCGAGGTGTTCTTCTGGATCGCGATCGACTGGAAGGCGTGCATGATACCCCACACCGTGCCGAACAGGCCGATGAAAGGCGACGCGGTCGCGACGATGGCGAGCAGGCCCAGGCCGTCTTCGACGCGCTGGCTCTCGCGGGCGATGATGGTGTCGAGGACGCGGTCGATCCGCTGGATCAGGAAGGCGGCCTGACTGTCGGAGGCCTGGCCCTTGGCGCGGGCGTCGCGCCACTCCTTCAGGGCGCCCTGCAGCATGCGGGGCAGCGCATGGCGGGGGCGCTCGCCGGCGTCGGCGGCGATGTCCTCCAGGCTGCGGCCCGAGCCGATGGCGTCCTCGAACTTGTCGGCCTGGCGGTTCAGCGCGGCGAAGCGGAAGGTCTTGTCGAGGATCACCGCCCACGACCACAGCGAGGCCAGCGCCAGGCCGACCATCACCAGCTTCACCACCCAGTCCGCCCGCAGGAACAGCGAGACGGCGTTGAAGCTCTCTGGGCTGACGGCCGTGGGGTCCATGCGGGCTCCGGGTGAGTCGTGGGGCTGTGGTTGCCTGAGCCGGTGGCGACTTTAGGGCGCCCCTGCCAACAACGGTTCGACTGCGGCGACAAGTCCCGCCGGCGGTTTTCTGGGCCGTCCGTCGAGGCCGATGCAGGCGGCCTCCACCGCAGCCTCGGCGATCAGGTCGGCGCCGCGGACGATCCGCTGGCTGATGAACAGCCGCGGGCCCTTCATCCGGTCGTAGGTGGTGCGGACGAGCAGCGCGTCGTCGATGCGCGCCGGGCGGCGGAACTCCAGGCCCATGCGCACCACGGTGAAGGCGCCGGGATCCTCGCGCTGCAGGAGGTCGGCGTGGCTGACGCCGGCGACCCGCAGGAAGTCGCTCCGGCCGCGCTCGAAATAGCGCAGGTAGTTGGCGTGGTAGACGACGCCGGTGAAGTCGGTGTCCTCGTAGTAGATGCGCACCGGCAGCACGTGCTCGCGGCCTTCGAGCCAGCCGGCGGAGGGTGCGGTCTCTTTCATTCCTCGAACAGGTCTCCGCGCGCCGGCTTGCCGGTGGGCGGAGGTGCGGTCAATCCCAGATGCTCGTAGGCGCGCGCACAGGCCATGCGGCCGCGCGGCGTGCGCTGGATGAAGCCCTGCTGCAGGAGGAAGGGCTCGATGACGTCCTCGACCGCGTCGCGGGCCTCGGCGATGGCGTAGGCGAGCGTCTCCACGCCGGCCGGCCCGCCGGCGTAGTTCTCGATCAGGGCGCGCAGATAGCGGCGGTCGAGGCTGTCGAGGCCGTGCTCGTCCACCTCCAGCCGGGCGAGGGCCGAGGCCGCCACCTTGCGCTCGATGTGGGCCTCGCCGTCCGCGGCGGCGAAGTCTCGGACCCGGCGCAGCAGGCGGCCGGCGACGCGGGGCGTGCCGCGGGCGCGGCGCGCGATCTCGGCGGCGCCGTCGGGGGTGAGGTCGAGGCCCAGCTTGGCGGCGGCGCCGGTGAGCACCAGCTGCAGCTCTTCGGGCGTGTAGAACTCCAGGCGCAGCGGGATGCCGAAGCGGTCGCGCAGCGGCGTCGCCAGCAGTCCCGCCCGCGTGGTCGCCGCTACGAGCGTAAAAGGCGCGAGGTCGATGCGGATGGAGCGCGCCGAGGGCCCGTCGCCGATCACCAGGTCGAGGACGTGGTCCTCCATGGCCGGGTAGAGGATCTCCTCCACGTTGGCGGCGAGGCGGTGGATCTCGTCGATGAACAGGACGTCGCGCGGCTCGAGATTGGTGAGGATGGCCGCCAGGTCGCCGGCCTTGGCGAGCACGGGGCCGCTGGTGGCGCGGAAGTTGACGCCGAGCTCGCGGGCGACGATCTGGGCGAGCGTCGTCTTGCCCAGGCCCGGGGGGCCGAACAGCAGCACGTGGTCCAGCGCCTCGCCGCGCTGCTTGGCGCCTTCGATGAACACCGAGAGGTTGGCCTTGGCCTGCTGCTGGCCGACGAACTCGGCGAGCGTCTGCGGGCGCAGCGCCCGGTCCTGCGGCTCGAAGGGCTGGGGCTCGCCGGAGACGATGCGGGTCATGACATTCCTCCGCTCATCCCGGCGAAGGCGGGGACCCATGGGGCGTGGCGGATTTCACGCCGCGCTGAGGACGTCCACGGAGTCAGCTTGGGTGCCCGGCTCCGCGGGGATGAGCGGGTTTTAAAAGTCACCGCCCCAGCTCCTGGAGCGCCGCCTTGATGAGGGCGGCGGGGGCGGCGTCTTCGCCGAGCCGGACGGCGGCGGCTTCGACCACGCGGCGGGCGTGGGGCTCGGCGACGCCTAGGCCCATCAGGGCGGCCACGGCCTCGCCGGCGAGGCTCGGCTTGGCGGCTTCGGCGGCGGGAATGGACGCGTGGAAGGCCTGCACCGGGCCGTCGTGGATCGGCTTGTCCTTCAGCTCGATGGCGATGCGGGCGGCAAGCTTGGGTCCCACGCCCTGGGCGCGGGCGATGGCGGCCTTGTCGTCGCGGGCGCAGGCGGCGGCGAGCTCGGGCGGGGAGAGCACGTCGAGGACGGCCAGGGCGGCCTTGGGGCCCACCCCCTGGATGGTCTTCAGGATCACGAAGGCGCGGCGCTCGTCGCGGCTCAGGAAGCCGTAGAGCGTCATGCCGGTCTGCTCGCCCCAGATGGTCTCCACGTGGAGCAGGGCCTCCGAGCCGATCTCCGGCAGGCGGGTGAGCGTGCGCGAGCCGCAACGGACCACATAGCCCACGCCGACCACGTCGATCAGGGCGTCCTCCTCGCCCACCTCGGCGACGACGCCGCGCAGCCGGCCGATCATCATGCCGCCCCGCGTAGCTGACCGCGGGTGCGCGAGTGGGCGTGGACGATGGCGACGGCGAGCGCGTCGGCGGCGTCGGCGGTGGTCTTGCCGGCGGTGGGCAGCAGGCGGGCGATCATGAAGCCCACCTGGGATTTATCGGCTCCCCCCGTCCCGACGACCGCCTTCTTGACCACGGTGGCGGCGTATTCGCCCACCGGCAGGCCGGCGCGGGCCGGGGCCAGCATGGCGCAGGCCCGGGCGTGGCCGAGCTTCAGGGCCGACTGGGCGTTGGAGTTCATGAAGGTCTCCTCCACCGCCGCCTCGTCGGGGGCATGGGCCGCGATCACCGCGGCGATCGCGTCGTAGAGGAAGCACAGCCGCTCGGCGAAGGGCGCCTCGGTGGGCGGGGTGATCACCCCGTGCGCCACGTGGGACAGGCGCGCGCCCAGGCACTCCACCACGCCCCAGCCGGTGCGGCGCAGGCCGGGATCGAGGCCAAGGATGCGGATGGGGCGAATCGGGTTCATGGTCTGTTCCGAAGGTGCCCCATCCGACGCGGGAAAGCTTGCGGAAAGGTGGATGGGAGGAGGCCGCGTATGAGCGGCGCCGCGAGGCCCGCTGCCGGCCGGGCCCGCGCGCCCTAGCCGCGACGGCCTGAGCCCGCACAAAAGCGCCCCCGGGGCCCTGCGGCGCCGGGGGCGTGAGATCGAGCGCAGCGCCGAGGGCTCAATCCCGCGCTGCCCTGTCCCAACTCGCGCCGCTCGCCGCCGTTCCCGGGCCGCCAAACGAAAGGAGCCCGCCGTCTCCGCCGGTCTCCCCTTACGCACTACTCTGAACCGATCGCTTTCGGCGCGATGTCGATGGTCGCGTGACGGTTCAGCGGTTCCTTCACGCCGTCGCCGGTCTGACCGATGAACTGCTTGGCCTCATACGACGGCGTCCGCGGCCGTTTCGCACTGTGGGCGCGGTTCACTTGCCCGACAGCCCCGCACCGGTAGAAAGCTGAGGAGACCGTCGATCAACGGGGATTCTTGGTGAACAAGCTCTTGCTTTGCACTGCTAGTCTGGCGCTTGTTGCAGTGTCTGGCGCGGCTGACGCCCGCAAGATGCCCAAGGCCGCGCCGGTTCCGGTCACGTCGGTTCCGGTCGCGGCAGCGCGGGTGGCTCCGACCGACCCGGTCGAGCTCTACTATTTCCAGTATGGCGATGCTCCGATCTGGCTGCGCAGCGACGCCACCCGGGCTGCGGCCAGCCGCCTGTCGGGCCTCCTGCGCCGGTCGACCATCGACGGCTTCGCCGCCGGTCCGGCGCTCGCCGCCGATGTCGATGCCGCGCTCGCTTCGGCGGCTCCCGGCAACGCGGAGGCGACCCGCGCGTCCGAAGTGCGCATCAGCAAGGCCTGGGTCGCCTACATGCAGCACCTGCGCACGCCGCCCAAGGGCCTGGTCTACGGATACGAGTTGCTCGCTCCGCACCGCCGGCCGGATCAGATCCTGCTCGCCACAGCTGCGGCTCCGGACCTCGGCGCGGCGTTGACCCGAATGTCAGACGTCAATCCGATTTACCGGTCGTTGCGTGACGCCGCGCTGGCCGCGGGAATGACGACTGCGACGCCGGAGCTTCTTTCAAACCTTGAGCGCGCGCGGGTGCTTCCGGCCGTGGGCCGGTTCGCGGTGGTGGACGCGGGCAATGCGACCCTGACGATGTATGAAGATGGCCAGGCGGTGGACCGGATGAAGGTGATCGTCGGAACCCGCGAAACGCAGACGCCGATGATCGCGAGCATCATCCACTATGTTGTGCTCAATCCTTATTGGGAGGTTCCGCCCAGCCTGACCAAGAAGATCATCGCTCCCGGCGTCCTGAAAGGCGGCAACGCCTATCTGAAGCGCAACGGCTATGAAGTGATGAGCAACTGGACCAATGAAGCCACGGTTGTTCCCGCGTCCGAGGTGAAGTGGGCGGCGCTGGCCAAGGATCCCGGGCTGGTTCGGGTCCGGCAGCGCCCGGGCCCGCTGAACAGCCTTGCAAGCATGAAGATCCCGTTTCCGAGCGGGCAGGACATCTTCCTCCACGACACGCTGGACAAGTCCAAGTTCAGCCTCGCCGACAGGCATCTCTCCAACGGCTGCGTGCGACTGGAAGATGCCCAGCGCTTCTACCGCTGGCTCCACGGCAACACCCCGGCGCCGAGCACCAAGGAAGCCGACGTTCTCGTCAAGCTCCCCGAGGGCGTGCGGATCTATGTGACCTACCTGACCCAGGAGGCCGGCCCCGACGGCAAGCTGGCGTCGCGTGGCGACCCCTATGGGTGGGACGGCCGCCCAGACCGGCAACTCGCCGCGGCGACCTACACCAGCCCGACGCGCGGGGCCCCCTGACCTCCCTGCGGGCGTTAGTTCCGGATATCAGCGAGGGCGGGGCGCCGGGCAGGCGCTCCGCCCTTTGCTTTGTCCGAACAAAGCGACGGGCGCTTTCCTGAAGGCATAAAAAAACGGGGCGGAGCCGAAGCTCCACCCCGTTCTCGTTCTGCCTTGCTGCAGGAGGCAGGTTCCCGAGAGAGCCTGCTCCTTTCGCTTAGCCGCGGACCGGCGCAACCGGCGGCGGCGCGGGCGGCGGCGCAACCGGGCACGTGTCCGTCGCCGGGATCACCGACCCATCCGGGCACGTCTGCGTGGCAGGCGGCGGCGGCGGCGGCGGAGGCGGAGGCGGAGGCGGCGGAGGCGGCGGCGGCGGCGGCGGCGGGGGAGCCGCGAAGGTGTAACGCACGCCCAGCGAGAGCGAGGTCTCGCGGTAGTCGCCCTCGAACGTGCCGACGTGGGTAATCGCCCCAGCCGTGCCCGGGCCAACGCCGGCATTGCGGGTGTTGGAGCCGAAGTCCAGGTCGCCGGTCATCAGATAGCGGCCGGTCAGGTCCAGGCTCCATTGCGGAGCGAAGTTCCAGGCCAGGCCGGCGATGACCTGGGCGGCGAAGGCGCCGTCGACGTCATCGAAGCTGGTGTTCTGGAACGGCGCCGCGCCGGCGGGCACGCCGGAGAGTTGGCCGTAGACCTTGTTGTGCGCTTCAGCCCAGCCGACGCCCACGCCCAGGAACGGGTTGAACGTCGCTTCGGGCATGAAGTCGTAGAGCACGTTCAGCATCGCGGTGCCGACGCGGAATTCGCCCGCAGGCGCGCCGCAGGTCGGGGCCGCCGCCGTACGGCGGATCCCCGCCGTGCAGAGGCCGATCGGCTGGACGGTGTTGCTGCCGCGGACCGACTCGATGTCGCTCTTGCGGTAGCTGCCTTCCAGCTCGACGCGCCAGCTGGGCGCAATGCGCGTGCCGAGGCGCAGCCACGCGGCCGTCGCGTTCTCCGGAGAGAAGGTCCAGTTGTAGGGCTGGCCGTTCGATGCGTTGACGTCGGACGTCCCCTCGAAGCCTTCCGGCCAGGTGTAGCCGATGTCGCCGGCGATATAGCCGGCGGGCCACCAGGATTGCGCGTTGGCGGTGGTAGTGATGGCCGAGGTGGCGACGAGGGCCGTCCCTGCCAGCAGCATTCGTCTGATCATATATCAACCCCAAGTTCACCGCGGCTCCCCGCGGGAGCGCCACACTCCAAACGCTCGCCTGGCGAAAATGGGTGTCGCCCAAAGGCCACACACCGCGACTTCCGGGCCGCGGACCGCGGAGCGCAGCCATGGATCCCCCACCGCCCGCCCGCCGCCGCCGTCAGGCGACGTCCGCTTTCCACCCTTAGCGGACCTGCGCAACGTCAACTGTTCGGCCGTCGTCATCTGGCCGCCGGGACGAATAGCCGCCCGGTCGAGGCTGGCGTTCTGCTGGCCGCCGCGTTAGCGGACCGCCGCATGATCCGCCTCGACAACATTTCCAAGCAGAACGGCCACCAGATCCTCTTCATCGAAGCCTCGATGGGGGTGCAGAAGGGGGAGAAGGTCGGACTGGTCGGCCCGAACGGGGCGGGCAAGACGACGCTGTTCCGGATGATCACGGGCCAGGAGCAACCCGACGACGGCCTGGTGGTGATCGATCCGGGGATGACCATCGGCTACTTCAGCCAGGACGTCGGCGAGATGTCCGGCCAGAGCGCGGTGGCGGCGGTGATGGACGGCGTCGGTCCCGTCAGCGCGCTCGCCGCGGAGATGGCGAGCCTCGAGGCGGCCATGGTCGACCCGGCCCAGGCCGACGCGCTGGACGCCATCATGGAACGCTACGGCGAGGTGCAGCACCAGTTCGAGGAGCTGGACGGCTATGCGCTGGAGGCCCGCGCGCGCGAGGTGCTGGCCGGCCTGAGCTTCAGCCAGGAGCGGATGGATGGCGACGTGGGTCTGCTGTCCGGCGGCTGGAAGATGCGCGTGGCGCTGGCCCGCATCCTGCTCATGCGGCCCGACGGCATGCTGCTCGACGAGCCCAGCAACCACCTCGACCTGGAGAGCCTCATCTGGCTCGAGGCCTTCCTGAAGAGCTACGACGGCGCCCTGCTGATGACGTCGCACGACCGCGCCTTCATGAACCGGATCATCGGCAAGGTGGTCGAGATCGACGGCGGTTCGCTGATCACCTATTCCGGCGATCTCGACTTCTACGACCAGCAGCGCGCGCTCAGCGAGCAGCAACGCCAGGCGCAATACGAGCGGCAGCAGGCGATGCTGGCCAAGGAGATCAAGTTCATCGAGCGGTTCAAGGCGCGCGCCTCGCATGCCGCCCAGGTGCAGAGCCGGGTCAAGAAGCTCGACAAGATCGAAAGGGTAGAGCCGCCGCGCCGCCGCCAGTCGGTCCAGTTCGAGTTCAGGAGCCCGCCGCGCTCCGGCGACGACGTGATCAGCCTGCGCCAGGTGCACAAGGGCTACGGGTCGCAGACGATTTATGAGGGTCTCGACTTCCTGGTGCGCCGCAAGGAACGCTGGTGCGTGCTGGGGGCCAACGGCGCCGGCAAGTCGACGCTCCTGAAGCTGGTCGCCGGCGCCACCACGCCCGACCGCGGCGCGGTAAGCCTCGGGGCGAGCGTGAAGATGGGCTATTTCGCCCAGCACTCGATGGACCTGCTCGACGGCGAAGACACGGTCTTCGAGTCGCTGGACGGCGCCTTCCCCCACGCCGGCCAGGGCGCGCTGCGCACGCTGGCCGGGTGCTTCGGCTTCTCAGGCGACGACGTGGAAAAGCCCTGCCGCGTCCTGTCGGGCGGCGAGAAGGCGCGGCTGGTCATGGCCAAGATGTTGTTCGATCCGCCGAACCTGCTGGTCCTCGACGAGCCGACCAACTACCTCGACATGGCCACCAAGGAAATGCTGGTGGCGGCCCTGGCGGACTTCGAAGGCACGATGCTCTTCGTCTCACACGACCGGCATTTCCTGGCCGCCCTGTCGAACCGCGTGCTGGAGCTGACGCCGGAGGGCGTCCATCAGTACGGCGGCGGCTACACGGAATACGTGGCCCGCACGGGCCAGGAAGCGCCGGGGCTGCACCCGGGCGGGTAGCGACCTAGCCCGCCTCACCGCCCACACCTCACAAACGTGTCCGTCACCCCCTGCGACCGCACGCGCCCGCCGGCCAGCACCAGCTCCTGCCGCCGCTCGGCGCAGGTGGTGCGGCGGGTTGCGCCGGTCGTGATCTGCGAGGTGACATAGGCGAGGACCTGCGCGCTGCGGCCGTCGGGGGAAAGCGTGATGCGGACGATGCGGTGGGTTTCGGCGACCTTGGACCTGGCGCGGAACTTGGTGGTCTGGGCGCGGGCCTGGGCCAGCGTGCTCGTGCCGTAGGGGACGAGCTTGCCGGCGGGGGTGCGGTACTGGTCCGTGAAGGTCGCCTTGGGCTCGAAGGCTGAGAAGTAGGCGGGCAGGGCGGCGGTGTTCCAGGCCTTCTCCTGCTGGGCGAGGAAGGCGCGGATATGGGCGTCCGTGAGGGCCGGGGCGGCGGCGGCGGGGGTGGCGAGCGTCGCGGCTGCAACGGCTAGGGCAACGAGCGGGTGCATGCTGGCCTGTAACATAGCGCCGTGCGGCCGCGTTCGTCGGGCCGACCGCTCCACTGGAGCGATCGGATACCGATTGCGTTGCCGCAATCGGTCCCTCCTCACCCCCTCCACCGCTTCGCGGTCCCCCTCCCCCGCTTGCGGGGAAGGATTTCGGTGAGGTTTTTTGCCGGGTTTCAGCTGGTGGCGTGAGACCCTGGCGGGATGTCTCGGTCATCCATGCGCCCGCAGGCGCGGCGGACGTTGCGCAAGCAGGCGCCGCCGGCGGGGATCTTTGCTTCGAAGTACCGGCCGGAGCTGGGGGCCGCGATCTGCCGGCGGATCGCGGCGGGGGAGAGCATCGCCTCGATCTGCGCCGACCCGGCGATGCCGACCGGCAAGACCATCTGGAACTGGGCCCGCGCGCATCCGCCGTTCGCCGCGATGAAGCGCCATGCGCTGGAGACGGCGCGGGCCCGGGCTTTGGCGGAGCGGGATGCGAAGCTGGCGGCGCGGCCGGTTGTGCCCGCGGGGGTGCGGCGGCGCAGCGCCTGGAACGACGGGCTCGACGGCTACTTCCTCGACCACCATGTGGCGGGGCGGATCCTCGAGCAGCTGGCCGAGGGGCGCACGCTGGCGCAGGTGTGCCGCGAGGACTGGGCGCCTTGCCCGGGCACCTTCTACAACTGGCTGAAGCGGTATCCGGAGCTTCGGGCGCCCTATGCTCACGCGCGGGCGACGGCGGCCTGGGTGCTGGCGGAGGTGGCCGTCGAGGAGGCGCCGTGGCTGGGGACGGAGGCCGCGTCGGAGCGCAACCTGCGGCGGGCCGAGCGGGCGGCGAGGCGGCGGGCGGCGCGGCTGGCGACGCTGCGCTACGCCGCGCCGACGGGGCCGGAGCGGGTCAGCGTCGAGGTCGGCGGGCAGGTGGTCTACGACGGCGTGCGGACCTTCGGCGCGGACTCGTGCATTGATCCCGCGCCATGAGGATCGCCACGTTCAACATCAACGGGATCGGGGCCCGCCTGCCCAGGCTGCTGGAGTGGCTGGACGAGGCGCGGCCGGACATCTGCTGCCTGCAGGAGCTGAAGGCGCCAACCGAGCGGTTCCCACAGGCCGAGCTGAACGCCCTGGGCTACGAGGCCATCTGGCACGGGCAGAAGAGCTGGAACGGGGTGGCGATCCTGAGCCGCGTCGGCGCGCCGGCAGAGCGGATCCGGGCGCTGCCGGGCGACGCGGAGGACGCGCACTCGCGCTACATCGAGGCGGAGGTGGGCGGGCTGGTCGTCGCCTCGCTGTACCTGCCGAACGGCAATCCCGCGCCGGGGCCGAAGTTCGACTACAAGCTGGCGTGGTTCGCGCGGCTGCAGGCCCATGCCGCCGGGCTGCTGGCCAGCGGGGCGCCGGTGGTGCTGGCCGGCGACTACAACGTCATGCCCACCGACCTCGACGTCTATGCGCCGGAGCGCTGGCGCGACGACGCCCTGTTCCGGCCGGAGGTGAGGGACGCCTATGCGCAGCTGCTGGCGCAGGGCTGGACCGACGCGCTGCGGACGCTGCATCCGGGCGAGCGGATCTACACCTTCTGGGACTACTTCCGGAACGCGTTCGCGCGCAACGCCGGCTTGAGGATCGACCACCTGCTGCTGAGCCCATCGCTGGCGCCGAAGCTGAAGGCCGCCGGCGTGGACCGCGAGGCGCGGGCGAAGGAGAAGCCGAGCGACCACGCGCCGACGTGGATCGAGCTCGACCTCTAGACGCCATGGCCAAGAAGCCCACCGTCGCCAGCCTGAAGAAGGTCACGCCGGAGAACCTGGCCAGGCTCGGGCCCGAGCGGCTGGCGGAGCTTTTGGCGGCGGCGGCGCAGAACCGGCCGGAGCTGAAGCGGCGGCTGCGGATGGAGCTGGCGGCCGAGCAGGGCGTGGAGCACCTGACGCTGGAGATCGACAAGCGGCTGGGCTCGCTGCAGGGCAGCGGCGGGCGGGTGTCGTGGCGGCAGAGGGGCGCGTTCGTGCGCGACCTGGAGGGCCTGCGCGGACTGATCGCCGGGCGGCTGGCGGGGCTGGACGGCGAGGCGGCGCGCGAGCGGCTGTTCGTGTTCCTAGGCGTGGCGCCACGGGTGCGGACCCGGGTGCGCGACAAGGACGGCGGGATCGCGGCGGTGTTCGCCCGCGCGGCGGGGGACCTGTCGGGGCTGGTGCAGGCCGACGACGCCGGGCGGCTGGCGGACGCCATCGCCGCGTCGCCGGGGGACTGGGCGGCCTGGCTGCCGGCGGTGCTGGAGGGCGCGCCGGCGGAGCTGGCCGAGGCGGTGCTGACCCGGCTCAGCGCGCGGCCGGGGGCGTCGGCGACCTGGATGGGGCCCCTACGCCGGCTGGCGGACGCGGCGGGCAATGTGGACGCCTACCGGGCGACCTGGACGGCTGCGGCGCTGAAGACCCCGGAGGCGGCGGCGGAGGTGGGCCGCAGGCTGCTGACGGCGGGGCGGGTGGAGGAGGCCGGCGAGGTGCTGAAGGCCGCGGCCCCGAAAGGCAAGCTGCTGGGCCGGGCGACGCCCGACTTCGGCTGGGAGAGCGTGTGGATCGATTGGCTCGAGGGCTCGGGGCAGGCGCAGCCGGCGCAGGATGCGCGCTGGGCGTCGTTCGAGCGGACGCTGTCGGTGGAGCGGGCCAAGGCGTTCGTCAGCCGGCTGACCGGCTTCGACGACGTTGAGGCGGAGGAGAAGGTGTTCGCGCTGGCCGCCGGGCATGCGGACTTCGCGGCGGGGCTGAGGCTGCTGATGGACTGGCCGGCGCTGCCCGAGGCGGCGCGGATGATCCGGGCGCGCGCCGACGAGGCCGGCGTGGCGGCGGAGCTGGCGGAGCTCTGGGCCGGGCGGCTGCGGGCGCGGTTTCCGGAGGCCGCCAACGTGCTGCTGCGCAAGGCGGCGGCGGCGGCGTTCCGCCGGCGCGAGTTCGCCGCCTGCGACCGGCTGACGGCGGAGGCGGACTCCATCGGGGCCTAGCCGACGACGACGTGCTCCTCGCCCCACCAGAGTGGGGAGCGGGCGAGGTCGATGAATTTGCGCTCGTCGGCCAGCAGCAGGGCCGCGGCCTGGCGGGCCTCCTCGCGGGCGCCGTTGGCGGCGACCACCTCGAGGCTGTCGAACCACAGCTCGGCGACGCCGTCGAAGTCGTCGGGCGCGCCGCGGGAGGCGGCGAGCGGGGCGCTGAGCTCGGCCGGGACGCTGTGGAGCTGGACGTAGCGGCGGATCTTCAGGGTGTCGGCGACGCTGGCGACCAGCGGGCCGTGGGTGTTCCGCCAGTAGGCCTGGAACTGCTCGCGGCTGAGGTGCGGCAGGCGCTTCAGGCAGAAGGTGAGCTTGATCATGCTTGCTCCGCGCACGTGTCCCGGCGCAGGCTAAGCGCAGCAACGGGGAGGGGCCATGATGATCTTGCGGGCTTTGGCGCTGGGGGCCGCGGCGGCCCTGGCGATGGCGGGCGGCGCGGCGGCGCAGGGGAAGCCGGACGTGCGGCTCTATGCGATCGACTGCGGGAAGTTCGACCTGCCGGATGCGGACACCTTCGCCGACGACGGGGCCTACAAGGGCGTGCCGAAGAAGCTGGTGGTGCCGTGCTACCTGATCCGCCACCCGAAGGGGGACCTCGTATGGGATACCGGGCTGCCGGTCCCGGCGACGCCGCCGCCGGGCGCGGCCAAGCCGCTGGTGGACAGCCTTAAGGAGCTCGGCCTGGCCCCGAAGGACATCGAGTACCTGTCGGTCTCGCACAGCCACTTCGACCACATCGGCCAGGCCGGCGTGTTCGCCGGCTCCACCTGGATCGTGCACGAGCGGGAGAAGGAATACGCCTTCCGGCCGCAGGCGCGGGCCAACGCCTCGCAGTTCGGCGCCTATTCGGCGCTGGAGGGGGCCAAGACGGTGGAGATCAAGGGCGAGGCGCCGCACGACGTGTTCGGCGACGGCTCGGTCATGGTGATCCCGGCGCCGGGGCACACGCCGGGCCACACCCTGCTGCTGGTGAAGCTGCGGCAGGCCGGCAATGTGCTGCTCACCGGCGACCTGTGGCACATCGCCGAGAGCCGGGCGGCCAAGCGGGTGCCGCGGTTCAACTTCAACCGCGAGCAGACGCTGAAGAGCTACGCGCTGGCCGAGCAGATCGCGGCGAAGGAGAAGGCCCGGGTGGTGCGCCAGCACGTGCCGGAGGACTTCGCGGCCATGCCGAAGTTCCCGCAGGCGCTGAGGTAGGCTAGCGCCGGGCCGGATGATCAGCGACCCGCTGTTCTACGCGCTGGCCGTGCCGGCGGTCGTGCTGATGGGGCTCGCCAAGGGCGGGTTCGCGGGCGTCGGCGCCATGGCCATGCCGCTGCTGGCGCTGCGGGTGTCGCCCGTGCAGGCCGCCGCCATCCTGCTGCCGATCCTGATCCTGCAGGACGTGGTGGGGGTGTGGGCGTTCCGGCGCGAGTGGGACAAGGGCGTGCTGGCGCTGATGATCCCCCCGGCGGCGGTGGGCATAGGGCTGGGCTGGCTGCTGGCTGCGCGGGTGTCGTCGACGGTGGTGCTGGCGGTGCTGGGCGGGATATCGATCGCGTTCGCCGCGCACCGGCTGTGGACGTCGCGCGGCGGGCGGGTAGTGGCGCCGCGCAATGCGCCGCCGGCCGTGGGCGCGGCGCTGGGCGTGGCGGCGGGCTTCACCAGCCAGATCGCCCACGCCGGCCAGCCGCCGTTCCAGATGTGGGTGCTGCCGAAGGGCCTGGCGCCGGGGGTGCTGGTGGGGACCACGGCGATCTTCTTCGCGGTGATCAACTGGCTGAAGGTCCCGGCCTACCTGGCCCTGGGGCAGTTCACGCCCCAGAACCTGGCCACGGCGGCGGTGCTGGCGCCGGTGGCGATCGCCTCGACCATAGCC
Organism: Phenylobacterium sp.; assembly: GCF_036563285.1. Classification (GTDB taxonomy): domain Bacteria; phylum Pseudomonadota; class Alphaproteobacteria; order Caulobacterales; family Caulobacteraceae; genus Phenylobacterium. The sequence continues at coordinate 153,418 of NZ_DATCMR010000011.1, read as the reverse complement.
GGCGTCTGGCTGGTGCGGCGGGTGGATGCGCAGCGGTTCTACACGATCATCTACGTGCTGATGATCCTGGTGGGCGGGCAGCTCATCTGGCAGGCGGCGCGCGGCGGCTAGGGCGTCATGCCGCGGCGCCGGGGCGGGCCTGCGACTGCAGGTCGCGTGGCGCAACCGGGGGTTTGGGTGACTCGGTGGCGGCCGCCGCAAAAGCGCGCAAACACAATGGCTTAGCTTGGCCGTAGGGACGCGGCCGTAGCCATTGGATGGAACCTGCCATGCCGGACACCGTCTACACCCGCACCTACGACGAAAGCGTCGAGTCCCGCTACGGGGACGCCGAACACCTCGGCGCCGTGTCGCTGATCGAGGAAGGCCCGCAGGTCTTCACCAACGTCGCCGAGATCTCCAGCGCCACGGTCTACGACTGCTATGGCGCGCCGCAGCTCTCGATCGCGGTCGACCAGGCGGTGAGCCTGATCATCACGCGCACGCCGACCCAGGTGACGGTGAACTTCACGCTGTCGACCGTGGTGGACGTCGACTATTCGACCAAGGCCGGCGGGTCGGGCCACTTCTCGGGCACGCTCGCCCTGGTGGGCGAGCTGACGTTCGATCCGCGCACGTTCTCCTGCGCGGACCTGAAGACCTACTGCGGCGACCAGCGCAGCTGGTGCGGCGATGGCTATGGCGGCTCGAGCGCGACGACCGGCGGCTACAGCGGCTTCAACGTCGACGTGGATTCCGCCTACACCTTCCTCGACGGGACGGCGCTCGGGAACGGCGCCCTGATCGTCGACGACAACCGGATCGACATGTTCGCAGGCGTGGTCGTCGCCGGCGACGGGGCGCAGGGGGCGCCGTCGGTCTACGCCGGAGCCCTGGCGCTGGGCTTCCTCCTGAGCGGCGACGAGCCGTTCGAGGGCATCTCGCCCATGGACATGATCCTCATCAAGGCGATCGGAGCGGCGGCGGCCATGATGAGCGCCAACCCCACCGAGGCCGGGGCGCAGGCCGCCACCCTGCTGGCCACCTACACCGGCATCGCGACCGTGCTCGACTACATCCAGACCTCGCTGGCGGTGGCGGACGTGACGCCCGGCAATGTCTCGCTGGCGGCGTCCAGCGACAGCGGCGCCAAGGGCGACGGGCTCACCAACGACCGCACGGTCACCATCACCGGCGTGGCCGGGAAGTACGCCGCCGTCACCCTGCTGGACGGCGACAAGGTGGTGGCGACCGGCCGCGCAGACGGGGCGGGGACCTTCACCCTGACCTCCACCGCGCTCGCCGACGGGACGCACAGCCTGACCGTGGTCGGGAAGGACGCCGCCGGCATTTCCGGCGCCTCGGACGCCGTGACGGTCACCGTCGACAGCAAGGCCCCGGCGGCGTCCGTGGGCGCGGTGAGCGCCCAGGGCGTCTCCGGCCTAGCGGAGGCCGGGGCGAAGGTGGCCGTCTATGACGGCTCGACCCTGATCGGCACGACGACGGCGGGCGACGACGGCAAGTGGAGCCTGGCGGCTAACCTCGGGACCAAGAGCGTGCACGCCGTCACCGCGCGGGCGACCGACGCGGCCGGCAACAGCGCGACTTCCGAGGCGACGCTGTTCGGCTCCTATTTCGGCAAGCTGACGGGCACGGGCGAGGACGACGTGCTGGTGGCCACGCCGGACACGACGCTGACCGGCGGCTACGGCAAGGACCTGTTCGTCTTCGAAGGCGCCTGGGGCAAGTCGGCGGTGTCCGACTTCCGGCCGGGCTGGGACAAGGTGCAGGTCGACGACGCGCTCGCCGACACCTGGGCCGAGCTGAAGGCCATCGCCAAGCAGCAGGGGGCGGACGTGGTGATCACGCTGGATCCCACCCACGCCATCACGCTGAAGAACGTGGCGCTCTCCAGCCTCTCGGCCGGCGACTTCCTGTTCGGCTAGGGCCGTTCACCAGCCGCGGCCGCGCGCCTCCAGCACCAGGGTGGCCGCGGAGGTGGGCTTGTAGGCGAGGATGCGGTCGGGATGCACCCCGGCGGTGACCAGGGCCGTGCGGACCGCGGCCACGCGGGCGTTGGCCAAGGCCCTGCGCGCCTCCGGCGTCCCCTGGGCGTCGTCCTGGCCGTTGATCGTGGCCCAGACCGCCGGATTGCAGTTCAGCCAGACGGCGGCGCGGGTGAGCTGCTCGCGTTCCGTCTCGCTGAGCTCGGCCCTGTTGTACGGGAAGGGGACCCTCACGGGGGCCGAGGTGACGAAGGTGTAGAGGCCGCAGCGCTCCGGGGCCTTGCCCTTGGCCGCCTGGGCCTTGGCGCGCGCTTCGAGGATGGCCGGCGACGGGGGCGGGTCGATCCTCTTCGTCGCGCACGCGGCGAGGCCCAGGGACATCGCCAGCACGGCGAAGGGAACGGCAGTCTTCATGGGCGCGCATGTTGCTCAAGGCGGGCGCGAACTCAACCTCGCGACGGCGCCTGCTCAGCATACACCGTTACTTAAGCGTGGCGCCTCATGCTCCGCGGTAACGCGCAAAACAGCGCAATTCCGCTGGGCCAGATCCGATGTCGAACGAAAACAACCCCCGCCTGCTCGTCGTCGACGACGTCGAGGAGAACCGGGAGATCCTGCGGCGCAGGTTCTCAAAGCTCGGCTACCACGTGACCGAGGCCCAAGACGGCGAGGGCGCGCTGGCGAAGATCGCGGCCGAATCCTTCGACTGCGTGCTGCTGGACGTGATGATGCCCGGCATCGACGGCCTTGAGGTGCTGCGCCGGGTGCGCACCGAATACACCGAGGCCCAGCTGCCGGTGATCATGGTCACCGCGAAGTCGGCCTCCGAGGACGTCGTGGAAGCCCTGCTGATGGGCGCCAACGACTACATCACCAAGCCGGTGGACATGGAGATCGCCGGCGCCCGCGTGGAGATGCAGCTGCGCCGCAAGCGCGCCGAGGATCAGGCGCAGGTCGCGTACCGCGAACTGGAACAGACCCTCGAGGGCCTGAAGGGCGCCGTCACCGACGCCGAGAACAAGTCTGCGGTCCTGGCGGAGCTGGAGCCGGAAGTCCGCGCGCCGCTCGACGGCCTGCTGGGCGCCGCCAAGGTGCTCACCCGCGTCTGCGACACGCCCGACCTGAAGCGCATGGTCCAGGTGATCGAAGGGGCCGCGGCCTCGCTCGACCGCCTGGTGGCCGACGCCCTCCTGGAAGACGGCCGCAAGCCGGTCCTGAAGGCCGTGCCCGGCGGCCGCATCCGCGTGCTCTCCGTCGACGCCGACTCCGCGCGCCGCCAAGCCACCCGCATGGTGCTGGCCGAGGCCGAGGTGGAGATCGAGCTCTCCGAAGCCCACACCGGGGCCGAGGCTGCGGCCATGTCGCGCGCCGCGGCCTTCGACCTGATCCTGATGAACGCGGAGATGGCCGACGGCCTCGCCGGCGTCACCGAGATCCGCCGCGCCGAACGCGAGGCGGGCGGCAAGCGCACGCCGATCCTGGCGGTATCGAAGGACGGCGCCGCCGCCGCCAAGGCCGTCGAGGCCGGCTGCGACCTGCACATGCCCATGCCGATCACGGCGGCGGGCCTGCTCACCGCCCTGGCGCGCGCGCTATCGCGCGAGAGCGAAGACCTGTCCGCGGTGGCGTAGTTCTTTCCCTCCCTTAATGGGGAGGGACGGCCGCGCAGCGGCCAGGGTGGGGGAGTCAGGTGACGAAACTCCCACGCCTGCGCTTGATCCATACTCCCCCACCCGGCTCGCCTAGCGGCGAGCTGTCCCTCCCCATTAAGGGAGGGAAGGGGCTGTGGCCGGCGTTGCCGCCAGGCGCCGCGCGGTGGTGATGCGCACCGGCTTGACCAGCATCTCGCCTTTCATGGCGCCTTCTCCCTTCTTCGGGTCGCGGTCGCCGGAGAGGATCTTCTTGACCACGTCCATGCCCTCCACCACTCGGCCGAAGGCGGCGAAGCCGGGGTTCTTGGCGCCTTCGGCGTCGAGGTAGGGCTGGTCGCCCACGCAGATGAACCAGTCGGCCTGGGCCGAGCCCGGCGCGTGCCGGCCCATGGAGATGGTCCCGTCGACGTGCTTCAGCCCGGTCTTCGCCGTGCTCTCGTGCGCAATGGGGGGAAGCACCTTCTTGGGGTCGTTCTGAAGCCCGCCCTGCAGGACGCCGTAGTCGGCGGGACCGCTGGCGCCCGGCGGCCGTGAGGCCCTGTAGAAGGTCGCCCCGTCGTACAGCTTGCGGTCGACGTACTTCAGGTAGTTGGCCGCGGTGACCGGCGCCTTGTCGGCATAGAGCTCCAGCACGATCACGCCCTCCGGCGTGGTCAGCGCCACACGCGGGTTGGCGGGCTGGGCGAGGGCCGGCGCAGCCGCCAGGACGACGGCGGCGAGCAGGGTTCGGCGGAGGATCTTCATGGCCGCCAGACTAGCGTCGGCGCCGCGTCCGAACAGCCCAAAACCGCCCTGCGCCCAAGGTGTGACGGCGGACACAGGCAGCCGCCAAGCCCGGCCTTACTGATGGGGCCGTCGCAACACAGCGACTTCCCATTGGAGAGCGAGAAATGAACAAGCTGACCCACGTCGCCGCGGCCTTCGCGGCAATCTCGATCCTCGGCTGCGCCGGCGCCGCCCAGGCGGCCGACGACACCATGGTGGTCCGCCTCGGCGACCTGAACACCTCGAGCCAGCAGGGCGCCGAACACGCGCTGCGCCGCATCAAGCACGCCGCCAGGAGCTTCTGCGGCCCGGCCTCGCGCGAGATCGGCCGCCGCTTCGCAGGCAAGGTCTGCGAGAAGCGCATGACCAACCAGGCCGTCGCGGTGCTGGACGCGCCCCTCGTGAGCGCGCTGAACACCGCCGGCCAGCGGATTGAACTGGCTCAGGCCGAGGCCGCCGCGCGCTAGGCCGCGCCGTGGCTTCGAACGCGAACGACGACGCCAACAGCGCCCCGGGGCGGCCGGTATGGTCTGGCCGCCCGGATCGGGGCATGCTGACGCCTGCGCCGTTCCTCATCTTCCACCCCAGAGCCCTTGGCATGAGCCCACCCGTGTCCGACGCCCTCGCCCAGGTGATCGCCGCCCTCGCGTCCAGCGAGGTGCTGCACTCGCTGTCCGCCGGCGCCTGCCAGGCGCTAGCCAAGCGCGGCGGCCCGGTGGACCTGACGGCGGGCCAGCTGCTGGTGCAGGCCGGCGACCCGGGCGACGCCGTGTTCGTGGTGCTGGAGGGTGAGCTGGAGGTGCGCGCCACCTCCGTAGCCGGGCGCGAGCTGCGGCTGTCGGCTCTGGGCAAGGGGGCGGTGGCGGGCGAGATGGCCGTGCTCGACGGCGGCGCGCGGTCGGCGGACATGGTGGCCACGCGGCGCACCCGGCTATGGCGCATCCCGCGGGCTGCGCTGCTGGAGGTGCTGGAGGCTGAGCCCAAGGTGGCGATCGCCCTGGTGGCCGAGCTGTCGCGCCGGCTGCGCTCGGTGAACTCGGCGCTCGAGGCCCGCAGTTCCCTGGACCTCGGCGGACGACTCGCGCGCCTGCTGCTGGCGGAGCAGAACACCCGCGGTGTGATCTCGCTCACCCAGACCGAGATGGCGCGGCGGGTCGGCGTGAGCCGCGAGAAGGTCAACCGCAAGCTGTCGGACTGGATGCGCGAGGGCTGGGTGGAGAAGACCCGCGCCGGCGTCCGCGTGATCGCCACCGACCGGCTCAACGCGGTGATGCAGGACCGCGGCTGACCCGCCGCAGGCTGACTCATTTGAGAAACCGGTTATCGTGACGCCCGAGGGCTGTTGCGACCAACAGTACGACGGGGGACGACCATGCCGATATTCCAGACACTGCTCTGCGAACTGAACGTTCACATGGGCAAGGAGAAGATCCAGGGTCTCGCAAAGCGCGCGGACATGTTCGCGCCCGGCAAGGACCCGGACTACACCTTCCTGTTTCCGGAAAACACCCGGGCGGCCGGCGCCTGGATGGCGCACCTGAAGGAGATGCCGCCGGGAATCCGCGCCGGGATCCACGCGGTCGTCCACCACGCGCTGAAGACCGAGCCGCCGACCCAGGTGACCTTCGCGTGGGCGCCCGGCTACGACTACGAGTTCACGGTGTGGCAGGCGCCGGACACCAAGACCACCAAGGGCGGGATCACGATCCTGGTGAAGTCGCGCTATCCGCGTGACACGCACCCACTGGACGCGACCGACACCCGCGCGACGGCCAGCTAGCGCGCTAGCGTCGTCTCGCCGTCCGCCGCGAGGCGCACGGCGTCGACGAAGTTGCGGCGGTCGGCCTCGCTGGCGTAGGGCGCCGCGGCGCTGCCGGTGCGCTGGCGTGCGGCGGCATAGAGATCCTGGCTGAACAGGCGCTGGGCCTCCTCCACCTTTCCGAGCTTCACCAGGGACGCCGCCATCACTGCGGCGGCGGGCACGTCGTTGAGGCGCAATGCGTTCTCGGCCTCGGCCACGGCGCGCTCGTAGTCGCCCGCATGGAACAGCGTGAAGGCGAGCATGCGGTACATGGCGCCGAGCTGCGGATCGTAGGGGCTGTAGCGGATCGACCGCTCAATCGGCGCGACCCCTTCGCTGGCGCGGCCGGAATAGACCAGCACCTGGCCCAGCCGAAAATGGCCGAAGCCGAAGTTCGGATTGAGCGCGATGGTCTTGCGCGCCTGCTCAAGGGCCTCGCGATGGCGGGCCAGGAACAGGGAGCAGCCGGAGGCGGCGAAATAGCCGTAGGCGTCGCGGGGATCGAGCTGGATGGCCGTCAGACCCGTGGCGTGGCCCTCCAACAGGTCCTGGCGCGGCTGCTCCGACCAGCCTGAGACCACCCCGCCGTACAGCGCACGCGCCAAGCCCACGTGGCCGAGCGCGAGGTCAGGGTCCCGATCGATGGCCTGCCGGAACAGCTGCAAGGCGGCGCGCCAGTTCTCCTCGGACAGCTTGTGCAGCCGCCACATGCCACGCTGGAAGCAGTCGAAGGCGGTGAGGTCGGCCGGGTTCTTGCGCGCGACGCGGGCGTTCTCAGACTGCAGCATGGCCGGCTCGATGGCGCCGACCACCTGTTCGGTGAGCTCGTCCTGCAGGGCGAATATGTCGACCATCTGGCGGTCGAAGGTCTCGGCCCAGATGGCCGCGCCGGAGGCGGCGTCGACCAGCTGGGCGTTCACCCGCACCCGGGGCCCGGCCTTGCGCACGCTGCCCTGCAGCACGTAGCGGACGCCGAGCTCCTCGGCGACGCGGGACGGCTCCACGGTCTTGTCCTTGTAGGCGAAGCTGGTGTCGCGGGAGATCACGAAGAACCAGCGCCAGCGCGACAGGGCCGTGATGATGTCCTCCGAAAGCGCGTCGGCGAAGTACTCCTGCTCCGGGTCGCCGCTCATGTTGTGGAACGGCATTACCGCGATCGACGGCTTGGCGGGGAGGGGCAGGGAGGTGCGGACGTCGAGGCTGTCCTCGGACCCCGGGGGCACGACGCGGAAGACGCGGATCGGCCGCGGGATGTTCTTCAGCGGCTGGTCGCCGAGGTCGTGGAACGCAGCCTCGATACGGCCGACGGTGTCCTCGTGCACGCGGGCTGAGACGCAGACCCCGCCGGGCAGGGCCAGGCCTTCCAGCCTTGCTGCGATGTTCACCCCGTCGCCCAGGATGTCGTCGCTTTCCACCACCACGTCTGCCGTGTGCAGGCCGATCCGGAACTCCAGCCGCTGGTCGGGCAGGACAGGGCGGTTGCGCTCGCTCACCCCGGCCTGGATCTTCAGCGCGCAGCGCAGGGCGCCCACGACGCTGGCGAACTCGGCCAGGAAGCCGTCGCCCATGGTCTTGAAGATGCGCCCGCCGTATTCGTCCACCGCGGGCTCGATCACCTCGCGGAAGTGGGCGGCGAGCTGGCGCAGCGCGCCCTCCTCGTCGCGGGCCACCAGCCGGCTGTAGCCCGCCACGTCGGCGGCCATGATGGCCGAGAGCCGTCGCTGGATGATGCGCCCTGCCAGAACCGTCTCCTGCCCTACACGCACGACGCAGGGGACCCGAGGATGCGACCCAGGGTCGTCGAACGCAATGATCCAACAGAGATCATTGTGCAACTGCACAATGAAAGGCCTGGGCGCATCAGCCCAGCCAGCGCATCCGGTAGGCGTTCACCGCGTAGTCGCCGACCCGCTCGGTGAGCCGCCAGTTGACCATCGCGCCGATGGGCGCGCCGACCAGCGGGATCAGCTGGGCGAGCTTCGCCAGGTCGATGTAGTCCCGGTACTCCTGCTGGAAGGTGCGCCAGTCGAACTCGTCGAGGCCGTGCGGGTGCTCGCGGGCGTCCCAGTCCTGCAGCAGGTGGAAGACCTCGGCGCGGCGGGTGGGGCTGGAGAACGCCAGCTGGAAGACGTGCAGCAGGAACAGCCGCTCGGCGAAGTCCTGGCCTGAGCGGCCGTAGACGCCGGCCAGGTCGAACAGCAGCTTGATCTTGATGGCGATCAGCGCCGGGAAGTCGGCCGCGGCCAGCCAGAAGCCTCCGGCGCCGGCCACCCCGCCTTCCACCGCCGCGGTGGTGCGGTAGGTGGCGATGACCTCGCGGGCGCGGGCGTCACGCACGCTCAGCGGGGCGTCCATCATCGGCGCCGCGGTCGTCCAGTCGGCGCCGACCAGCATTCCGCGGGTCATCTGCTCGATCACCCGCGTGACGGCGTCGTGCACCGCCTCCGGGATCACGCGGTTGATCCGGCTCTGCACGCCCTTGGCGGCGCGGTCGAAGACCCCCGGCGGCCTGAGCATCTCGGCGCGCCAGTGGGCGACCTCGCCGCGGGCCCAGTCCTGGTAGGCGGGCTCGGCGATACCGAAGGGCGGGGTGGCGGCCATCAGCCCACCCTAGCCGGGCGTGTGACGCCCGTCACAGGCGCCGGGACGCAGCAGGCGCATACCGCGGCCCTCATCGCTCTCCGGCGGTGAAGTGGGCGTAAGCGGGAGATCGTGCTGTGATGTGTGCGGAGGACAATCGTGCGTGGGCGTGGCTGAGACGCCTGACCCGCGCGCGGCCGGAGGGCGAGTGGCCCCGGCTCGTGTGGCAGGACTTCATCGGGCTCTGCGCCCTGGGCGCCTTGCTGGCCGCCCTCATCGCGCTGGCGGGAGGCGGCTAGCGCCAGAACTGGAACTGGCCCCAGCCGTACTGCAGGGCCTGGGGCGAGAGCCCGAGGGCGACGCCGAGCTCGGCCGCGACGCTGAACAGCTCGGCGCTGGCGCCCGGGATCAGGAAGATCAGAGCCAGCAGCAGCAACAGCGACAGGCCCTCCGCCTTGCGGATGACGCGGCCCCACCGCCTGGGCAGGAACGGACGGATGGCGTTGAAGCCGTCGAGGCCCGGGATCGGCAGCAGGTTGAGGATCAGGGCCATCGCCTGCAGGAAGGCCAGCACGCTCAGCGCCGGGAACAGCGGCCCCGAGGCGCCCAGCGTCCACCAGATGCGCAATATGAGCGCCAGCAGCAGCAGCACGATCAGGGTGGCGAACGGCCCGGCCAGGGAGGCGGCGGACCGCCAGGCGGCGCTCCGCATCAGGTCCGTGCGCAGATAGACCGCCCCGCCGGGGAAGCCGACGCCGCCCAGCAGCAGGGCGAGGATCGGGATCACCAGGCTGGTCCCCAGGTCGCCATAGCGCCGCGGGTCGAAGGCCAGATAGCCCTTCGCCTTCACGGTCCAGTCGCCGCCCAGGTAGCCCACCAGGGCATGGCCGAACTCGTGGGCCATCACCGCCAGGATCCAGCCGGCCAGGACGAATCCGAAGGTCAGCGGTCCGATCGGCCCCGCGCCCAGCTGAAGGGCCACCGCGCAGGCGACGCAGACGGCCAGGATCGCGACGCCGATCAGGTTGTTCGGCGGCTTGGTCTTCGGCGGCGCGGCGGCGGAGGGGGCGGTGGTGTCGCTCAACTCACATCGGCGGCTTCTTGCCGTTCTCCCCGATCGAGACGCCGCCGGCCATCACCTGGCCGTCGGGGCGCTTCTGGACCACCAGGAACACCGGAACGCCCGGCTTGATCTGCTCGCGCTTGCCGGGCGTGATCTGCACCACCGGCACGTTGGCGGGCACGGTGATGTGGCGCTTGCCATAGGTGTAGTTCACGTCGAGCTCGCGGCTGCCCTTCTTGCCGGCCACCACCGTCCCGACCGTGCCGTTGGTCATCATCGAGCCCTTCTTCAGGTCCCAGCCGTAGTGGCCCTCGCCCATCTTCACGCCGGGCGGGAAGACATGGACCTCGAGGCTGCGGCCGCCGCCGTCCTTGGTCGGCATGTTGGAGGTGCCGATGAAGCTGCCCGGCTGGATGGCGTCGATGGGCACCGGCTTGGTGACGGAGACCACCCAGGTGGGCGTGAGCGTGATCGCCTGGGTCGGCCCGCGGTCGGTCTTGACGGTCAGGGTGTTGCCGGAGAGCGCGGCGACCTTGCCGCGGACGACGCTGGGGGTGGGCGGGGTCTGGGCGAGCGCCACGCTGGCGGCGGCTGCGGCGGCGAGCGCCAGGGCGGCGGTCTTGAGCATCTGGGGGTTCCCCTAAGGATCGTTGTCACGGGTGAAGTGGGCCGCCGCCGGCACAAGGTCAATGCTGACCCCGCGGCACGGACCCGGCCAGGCTGTGACCGCCGTCACAGTGTCCCCGGCCTGGCGGGCGGATAAGCAACCTGACCTTGGGCCTGTCCCGGTGGCGGCGGCGACTCCTCCTCCCCGGCCCAATGTCGTCACAGGCGTCGCTCGCGGCCTCCTGCGCCGACCAGCCCCAACAGGCGGTGCAGGCAGGACGCGGGGGCGTTTGAGGGACGGGCGCGCGAGGGGACGTGGCCGGGCGCAAACGGAGAGGCGCCCGGCCACGGACTTCGTCCGATCAGCGCCGCTGGGCGGCGGTCTCCGCGCGCAGCGCCTTGAACTCCGAACCTGCATTCCAGTCCGGCCAGCGGCGCGAGTTGGCGAGTGCGCGGCCAGCCTCGTAGACCAGCGCCACGTCCTGGGCCGCGCCCCGCAGGTCCCAGTCGCTCGTCACCTTGTCGCAGGGCTGGTGATAGCAGCGGGCGGTGTAGTCGGTGACCCAGGCGTCGCCGGCCGCGCGGCCGCCCTCCACCAGGTCCGGGCCGCCGCCCAATCCCATCAGCAGCAGCACCGGTACGCCGCGGCGGGCGACGCTGAAGTGGTCGGCGCGGTAGAACAGGGCCCGCTCCGGCTTCGGGTCCGGCGTCACCGTTCGGCCCTGGGCGCGGGCGGCGCGGGCGAGGTCCTGCTCCAGCTCGTTCTGGCCGGCGCCCACCAGCACCACGTCGCGGGACGGGCCGCGGGTCTGCAGCACGTCCAGGGTGAAGTTGGCGACGCTGGTGGCCAGCGGATAGCTCGGATGCTGGGCGTAATACTCGCTGCCGAGCAGGCCCCGCTCCTCGGCGGTCCAGGCGGCGAAGACGATGGTGCGCTCCGGCCGCGGCCCCCTGGCGAAGGCGCGGGCGATCTCGATGACGCCGGCCACGCCGATGGCGTCGTCGGCCGCGCCGTGTCGGACGGTGTCGCCGGAGGCGTCTGGCGCGCCCACCCCGAAGGCGTCCCAGTGGGCGGCGTACATGATGCTTTCGCTCGGATGCTTCGAGCCGGGCAGGGCGGCCAGCACGTTGCGGCTGACGAGGCGCTGGACATCGAGCTGGAAGTCGGCGGCGAAGGTCGCGCCCTTCAGCTCCACCGGACGGAATCCCTCGGTGCGGGCCCGGGCCTTCTCGGCCTCGAAGTCCAGGCCCGAGCGGCGGAACAGGTCGACGGCGACGTCGCGCTGCATCCAGCCCTGAAACGCGAGCTTCTCCTTGGCGGGATCGGGGCGGACCACGTCGTAGCTCTCCCCGGCAGGCGCGATGACCGTCGACCAGCCGTAGGCGGCGCCGGCGGTCTCGTGGACGATCAGGGCGCCGACGGCGCCGCGGCGGACGGCTTCCTCGTACTTGTAGGTCCAGCGGGCGTAGTAGGTGGCGGCGGGGCCGCCGAAGCGGCCGGCCACGGGCTCACCCGCCTTCGCCTCGAAGTCAGGGTCGTTGATCAGGAAGACGGCGACCTTGCCCTTAAGGTCATGGCCCTTGAAGTCGTCCCAGCGGCGCTCCGGGGCGGTGACGCCATAGCCGACGAAGACCAGCGGGGCGGGCGCGACCTGGATCCGCGCCTCGGGGCGCAGGCCGGTCACCATCACGTCCTTCGATTGCTCCACCGGCCGGCTCTGCCCGGCGGCGGTGAGGGTGTACTTCGAGCCCGGCTTCACCTGGGTGCGGACCAGGGCCACATCCTGGGTCCAGCCGCCGTTCTCGCCGGCGGGCTTCAGGCCGAGCTTTTTGAACTCGCCGGCGATGTACTCGATGGTCTTCGGCTCCCCGGCGCCGCCGGGCGCGCGGCCGGCGAAGTCGTCCGAGGCGAGGACGCGGGTGTGCTCCAGGAGCCGGTCGGGCGAGATCGGTCCGGACGTCTGGGCGGCGGCGGGGGCGGCGAGGGCGAGGGCCGCGAGGACGGGGATGAGACGCATGGGCGAGGTTTAGCCCCTCGGCGCCGGGGCCTGCACCCCCGAATTCCGCGGAACGGGCCGGCGTGCCCGCCGGTTGATGCGCCGAAACCATCAAACCGCAAACTGGAGGCGCGCCATGATCAAGCTGCCGCCGCTGCCCTATGCCTACGAGGCCTTGGAGCCCGCGATCTCGGCCGAGACCATGCGGACCCACCACGACAAGCATCACGCCAAGTACGTCGAGGCGGTCAACAAGCTGGCGGGGGAGGCCGGGCTGGACGGCCGCGACCTGGAGGCGATCATCGCCGGGGCGGAGGCCCGCAAGGCCACGAAGCTGCTCAACAACGCCGGCCAGGCCTGGAACCACGCCTTCTTCTGGGACTGCATGACGCCTGAGCGCGGCGCGCCGGGCGGCGAGCTGGAGAGCGCCATCGGCGAGACCTTCGGCACCCTGGAGGGCCTGCGCGACGCCTTCGTGAAGGAGGGCGCCGACCACTTCGGCTCGGGCTGGGTGTGGCTCGCTTGCGACCAGGGCCGGCTCAGCGTGCTGTCCACCCACGATGGCGGGACGCTCGCCAACCGCCCGCAGACGCCACTCCTGGTCTGCGACCTGTGGGAGCACGCCTACTACCTGGACTACAAGCAGGACCGGAAGACGTTCCTCGAGCGGTGGTTCGACACCGTGGCCAACTGGGCCTTCGCCGAATCCCAGCTGGAAGCCGCCCAGGGCCGCCACGAACCCTGGCATTTCCGGATGGCCGCCTGAACCGGCGCTGTGCGGGCGCGTTGGAAGGCCGAAGGAGCCACCCATGATCCGCACCCTCTGCCTGGTACTGGCGATCGGCGCCCCGCTCGCCGCCTGCAACTCGACGACCTCGGCCAAGACCGGCCAGCCCACCGCGACCCACAAGGCGGTCTCCGCCGTGGTCGTCGACGAGGAGAAGCGCGCCGAGGCCGCGCAGACGGCGGAGTCCACCGGCAGCTCGGCCGCGGGCGTCGCCAGCGTGACCGAAGGACCGAAGGACCAGAAGCCGGTCCCCTAAGGACCGGCTCCAGCCTCCCAAACCCGCCGGATCACTTGGCCTCGGCGATGCCCTTCATGGTGTTCACCACATTGGTGAACTGGGTCTTCCGCCGCGCCTGGTCGGCCGCCTTGGCTTCGGCGCTGGCCATGTTCGCGACGTCGTAGACCAGGGTGTAGAGCAGCTTCGACTTGTTCTTGCCGTCGGCCCGGACCTCGACCGTCCCGTGGTAGTCGATCGGGCTCTTGGGCTGGGCGTAGGTGTAGGACATGGGCGTGCGCGCCACGAGCACTTCGTCCACGCGGTTGGCGATGCGGCGCACCGAGCCGACCTCACCGTCCTTGCCGGAGGTGATGACGCAGGTGGTCTTCATCCACGAGCCGATGTCGCAGTAACCGCCGATCTTCTTCCAGGCCGTCTCGGCCGAGACGTTGAGGGTCGCCTCGAGCGGGACGGTCACATACTCGGTGGGCTTGGCGGCCGGCGGGGCGGCCGGAGCCGCAGCGGGCTGGGCCAGGGCGGTGGAGCCGCAGAGCGCGAGCGCGGCGGCGGCGAGGCAGGTCTTCAGGATCGGCGACATAGGCAGGTTTCCCCCAACTGGTGTTTGGACTGCGAGTTTGGCCACATGACGTAGCGGCGGCCAAGCCTCGCGACAAATCGACATGGCACGGCTTGATCCCCGGAGCCGGGTGATTAGGGTCGGGCGCTCGACTTAGGGGGCGCTGCCGGCTTGGCCTCGGATCTCGATCTTGCAGCCTTCGTGCGCGAGCACGTGCGCTCGGTCTGGGCGCTCGAGCTGCTGCTGGCGCTGAAGCGCGAGGCGGACCGGTGCTGGCGGGTGGACGAGCTCGTCCGCGACCTGCGCGCATCGACCATGCTGGTGACCACCAACCTCCCGGCCTTCGAACGCAGCGGCCTGGCCGTGCGCGACGACAGCGGCTGCTTCCGCTATGCGCCGGCCAACGCGGTGCTGGACGAGCTGGTGGCCGCCCTCGAGCAGGCATACCGCGAGCGGCCCGTGGCGATCATCAACCTCATCTCACGCCCCGCGGACGCGGTGCAGTCGCTGGCGGACGCCTTCAAGTTCAGGGGGGACGGGAAATGACCCACTGGGGTCCCATAGCCGTCTATGGGCTGTGCCTGCTGACCAGCGCGATCTGCGCGGCGCTCCTGCTGCGGGCATATCGGGCGGGGCGCAGCAAGCTGCTCCTCTACACCGCCGGCGGTTTCGGCTTCCTGGCGGTCAACAACCTGTTCCTGGTCGCCGACATGGTCGTGTTCCCGGACGTGGACCTCTGGTTCTGGCGCCAGGCCGCCTCAGTCCTGGCCGTAGCCGTGCTGCTCTACGGGTTCATCCACGAGGTGGAGTCGTGACCCAGGATCCCGCCCTCGTCGGCTTCATCGCCGGCGCGATCAGCGCCGGCTACCTGGCCGTCAGCCTGCTGTTCCTGAAGTTCTGGCGGCGCACCCGCGATGGGCTGTTCCTCGCCTTCGCGGCCGCCTTCGTGCTGCTGGCGACCAACCAGGCGATCCCCGCGCTGGCGGACATCCCCAGCGAGAACCTGAGCGGCGTCTACCTGCTGCGGCTGGCGGCCTTCCTGCTGATCATCTGGGCGATCCTGCGGAAGAACATGCGTCGCAGCTAGTCGTTGCGGGGCAGGATCTCGAACTCCAGCACGCGGGCGTCGGCGCAGAGGCGCTCGGCCAGCGCGCGGGTCAGCCCGCCTCGGCCGCGCAACGTCGAGGCGAGCTCCACCATCTCACCGCGATCGATCAGCCGGTGGCTGATCGCCGAGGGCCTGAGCTCGAGTTCATCCACCAGCGCGCGGAACTCGTCCTCCGAGGTGACCGCCTCGCGCCGGTATCGAACCTTCACGTCGACGATGGCGATCTGCGGCACGTTCTTGTCGAACCAGCGGAAGCCCGCCAGCACCAGCAGGGTGGCCAGGGTCCCGCCGGCGGCCAGGCCATAGGCGCCCACGCCGTAGAGGGTGCCCAGCGCGGACGTAATCCAGAGCGAGGCCGCGGTCGTCAGACCGTGGACGTTGAAGCCCTGCCGGAAGATCACACCGCCGCACAGGAAGCCGATCCCCGTCAGGATGCCGTGGGCCATCCGGACCGGGTCGATGCGGATCACCTCGTCGGTGGCGCCCTTGATCCAGTGCAACTGGTGAACGGCCGACAGCATCAGCAGGGAGGAGGCCAGGCAGACCAGGATGTGGGTGCGCAGCCCGGCCGGGCGGCCGCGGTACTCCCGCTCCAGCCCGATCAGCCCGCCCGCCAGGGCGGCGCCGGCGATCGGCAGGACGTAGTCGGTGAGGAGGGCGGGCCAGGACTCCATGCGCCGGCCAATAGCGCCCGCAGGGCCCGGCCGTTCCCGTTAACGGGATGGTTCCGGGTCTCGGGCCACAACAGCAGAAGTATGCCTATGTTAAGATGGCCTCCGCTCTCCGAACTCGATCCGGTCATGGCTGGATCGCGCCGCATCACCCTGCCGAGGGTGGCGGTGTTCGTGTTCATTGCGGCGCTGGCCAGCGTCGGCTGGGGGTGGAAGGTGGGCGCCGCCTGGCTGGGCGCCATGGCGCTCACCGAGGTCGGGATGTGGTGGGCGAGCAACACGCTGGCGCGCGGGCTGGCGGCGACGCAGGCGCGGCGGCTGGCCTATTCGGCCTCTGCGGTGGCCAGCGTCTTCACCCTGCTCAGCCTCAGCCTCATCTTCTGGAACGGCGCCGGCGGCTCCGGCGGACAGTTCATCGCGCTCGCCATGTGGGGCGTGCTGCTGGTCAACGCCATAAGCTTCGCCTTCCGCTCGCTGCTGGCGATGATGATCTTCTTCGTCCCCGTCGGCCTCGTCATGTGCCTCACGCCGCTGCTGGCCCCCAAGTTCGAGGGGCCGCAGCAGGTCATGGCGGTATTCGGGGTGGTGGCCTTCACCCTCTACGCAGGCCTCTCCGGCTGGCGTGACGCCATAGCCGCACGCGCACTCACCGCCGCCAACGAGGAGCTGGAGCGGGCGCGGGCGGCTTCGGAGGCGGCCAATGTCGCCAAATCCGACTTCCTGGCCACCATGAGCCACGAGATCCGCACGCCCCTGAACGGCGTGCTCGGCATGGCGCAGATCATGGAGCGCGGCAGCCTGCCCAAGGCGCAGCGCGAGCGGCTGACCACCATCCAGCGGAGCGGCGAGACCCTGCTGGCGCTGCTGAACGACCTCCTGGACCTCTCGCGCATCGAATCCGGCCGCCTGGAGCTGGAGGAGGCCGTCTGCGACATCGACGACGTCGCAGAAGGGGCCCGGGACACCTTCGCCGGGATCGCCGCCGCCAAGGGGCTGGACCTCGACCTCACCGTGGAGGCCGCCGCGCGTGGCCGCTGGCGCGCGGACCCCACGCGGCTGCGCCAGATCCTGCACAACCTGATCTCCAACGCCGTGAAGTTCACCGAGCAAGGCCGCGTGGCGATCCGCGTCGGCCGCGAGGGCGACGCGCACGTATTCCAGGTCTCCGACACGGGCATCGGCATCGAGCCCGAGGACCAGGCGGCCCTGTTCGAGCGCTTCGTGCAGGCCGACACCTCCATGACCCGCCGGTTCGGCGGCTCCGGGCTGGGGCTGTCGATCTGCCGCGAGCTGGCGCGGCTGATGGACGGGGACATCTCCGTCGCCAGCGCGCCGGGGCAGGGCAGCATCTTCACCGTGAAGGTGGTCCTCAAGCCCGAGCGGCGGAAGACGCCCAGGGCCCCGGCCAAGGCGCCCAAGCCCGCCGCGGATTCGTCTAAGGGCGTGCGGATACTGGCCGCCGAGGACAATCCCACCAACCTGCAGGTGCTGGCCGCCCTGCTGGAGGACATGGGCGCCGAGGTGCACGCGGTGGAGGACGGCGAGGCGGCGTTCGACGCCTACCTGACCGGACGCTGGGACGTGGTGCTGATGGACATCCAGATGCCCAAGCTCGACGGCGTCGCCGCGGCGCGCGCGATCCGGGAGCTGGAGGAGATGAAGGGCCTGCCGCGGACGCCTATCCTGGCGGTGACCGCCAACGCCATGCCCCACCAGATCGCCCAGTACCACGAGGCCGGCATGGATGGCGTCGTCGCCAAGCCGGTCCAGCGCACCGACCTGGAGCGGCAGCTGCAGGCGGTGACCGCGCCGCAGAAGCGGGCGGCCTAGAAGATCTGCCCGATCAGCCCGGCCACGGTCGGGCCCAACCACAGGACGAACAGCACCAGGACCACCAGGACCAGGATCGGGCCGGCGTTCTTCCGCCCGCCCAGCAGGGACTGGGACTGGTTGGGGGGCCGGGGCGGCGGCTGGCGGCGGGCCCGCTCGCGCGCCTTGCGGTAGCGGCGAAGGTCGGTGATGCGCGGATCCTGGCCGTTCGACATCAGCTCGCCAGCTTCTCCAGCTCCTCGGCCGAGATGTCCTCGTTCGAGTAGACGTTCTGCACGTCGTCATCGTCCTCGAGGGCGTCGATCAGCTTCATGAGCGTGGCCGCGGCGTCGCCGTCGACCGGTGTAAGGCTCTTGGGCCGCCACGCGATCGCCGTGGACTTGGCCGCGCCGAGCTTGCCCTCCAGCGCCTGCGCCACCTCGTTGAGGCTCTCGAAGGCGGTGAAGACGGTGTGGGTCTCCTCGTCAGACTCCACGTCCTCGGCGCCGGCCTCGATGGCGGCGTCCATGATCGCGTCCTCCGAACCGGCGGCGGCCGGATAGACGATCTGGCCCACCCGGTCGAACATGAAGGAGACGGCGCCCGTCTCGCCCAGGTTGCCGCCGTTCTTGCCGAAGATGGAGCGCACGTTGGAGGCTGCGCGGTTGCGGTTGTCGGTGAGCACCTCGACGATCACGCCGACCCCGCCCGGCCCGAAGCCCTCGTAGCGGATCTCCTCGTAGCTCTCGGCGTCGCCGCCCTGCCCCTTCTTGATCGCCCGCTCGATGACGTCCTTGGACATCGATTCCGCCTTGGCGTTGGCGACAGCCAGTCGCAGGCGCGGGTTCATGGCCGGGTCCGGCAGGCCGTGCTTGGCGGCCACCGTGATCTCGCGGGAGAGCTTGGAGAACAGTCGCGAGCGGGCCGCGTCGGCGCGCCCCTTGCGGTGCATGATGTTCTTGAACTTTGAGTGGCCGGCCATGGTCCCTGTCGGCAGAGGTCGAAACGAGCGGGTTGCGGGCTTGTAGCCTTGGCGGGGCCTGCGCGGAACCCCCGCACATCCGGCGGGTTAGTCCGGGGAGGGAGCCACCAGCGGCAGAGGCTGTTTCGCATGAGCGACCAAACCTACGCGGACTACGACGACGTCCTGCCGAACGAGCCGAACGGCGAGATCGTGCACTGGATGGAGCCTAAGCCGCTGCGCGTGGGCCCCGGGGGCATCACGATGACGGCGGCGGGCGCCCTGATCCTGGGGGCCGTCGTCACCATCGGCGTGCTGGCCTACATGCACTGGCTGGGGCCGGAGCGGGACGAGGACGAGCCTCCCCGCCGCCGCCGCCGGGCGACCGCGGACTGGTTCTAGCCCTTCCGCACCTTCACCCTCAGCGGCAGGCCGCCCTTGGGCCTGAGCGCCACATCCGAGGCCACTTCGACCTGGCGGCCCGGCGCGGGGGCGAACTCGTAGCGAGCCAGCCACTCGGCGGCGATCAGCAGGGCCTCTGCCGTGGCGAACTGCGCCCCGATGCAGATCCGGGGGCCTGCGCCGAAGGGGATGTACTGGAAGCGGTGATGCCTGGCCTTGGCCTCGGGTGAGAAGTTCTCGGGGTTGAAGGCGTCGGGGTCGTCCCAGAGCAGGCGGTGGCGGTGCACGACCCAGGGCCAGATGCCCAGCAGGTCGCCCTTCCTCACCTGAATGGGCCCGAGTTCGTCGTCCTCGGCGGCCTCGCGCTCGATCCGCGGCGCGGGCGGGTAGAGCCGCATGGCCTCCTCCAGCACCCAGCGCAGGTAGACGAGCCCGTCCAGCACCTCCTGCGGCGTGGCGCCGGGCCTCAGGGCCGCGCGGGCCTCCTCTGCGCACCAGGCCTGGGCCTGCGGCTGCTCGCTCAGCAGGTAGAAGGTCCAGGCCAGCGCATTGGCGGTGGTCTCGTGGCCGGCGACCAGGAAGGTGACGGCGTTGTGCAGGGCGAGCTGGGCGGCTTCCTTCGGCTCGTGCTCCGCCGAGAACGCGGCGATCAGCCGGGTCATGAAATCCGGCGGCGGGTCGGGGTTGGCCTGTCGCCGGGCGATGAAGGCCGCGATCCGCTCGCGGATCACGCCTTGGGCCTCGCGGCCGCCGCGGCTGCCGGGATCGAGGTCGGCGAGGCCCAGCAGCACGCTGATGCGCGGCTGGCCGGCGGCGGCCAGCGCGGCGTGCACGTGCCGGGCGGCCTCGTCGCCGCTCAGCCCATGCTCGGAGGAGAACAGCGCCGCGCTGATCACGTCGAAGGTGGCCCCTGTGGCGTCGCGCGCCACGTCGACCACGCCGGGGACCTGGCGGCTCCAGCGGTCGGCGACGCCGCGGCCGACGTCCTGGAAGATCGGCATGAACTCGGCGACGTTGGCCGGGGTAAACACCGGCGCCATCAGCCGGCGCTGGCTCTTCCACTCCGCCCCGTCGGCGCCGAACAGGCCCTTGGCGATCAGCGGCAGCAGGCGCGGTAGGAAGCTCGGGCGGACGTAGTTGGGCTGGTTGTCGAGCAGGACCCGCTTGATCCCGTCGGGGTCCTGCACCGCATGATACATCCGCCCCATGATCCGGCGGCTGGCGTAGGGCAGGTCGTAGGAGACGTCGGCGACGGTCGCGATCGGGTTCTTGGCCATCTCGCCGACGAACAGCCGCCAGACGGGCAGGGGACCGTGCTCCGGCGGCTTGGTCGGCACAAAACGCTCGGCGGTGGGGGTTCGCGCATCCATTGGCGTCTGGCTCCGTCAGCGCGCTTGCAAGATGGGGGCGGCGCCGCGCTGCAGCAAACGACAAATGGGCGGCGGGTCCGTGAGCTCAGCTCACGGAAGATCGTTGAGTGGCTCGCAGTCGAAGCGGTCCAGCTGGCCGTCCGCGAGGCGCCAGACGGCGTCGTGGGGCGCGTCGAGCTCGACAGCCTGCTCGTCTGGGACGCCCGCATATTGGCCGCGCAGCACGCGGCCGGTGACCCCGTGGCTGACCAGCACCACGCGCCTATCCGGTTCCGGCGGCAGGTCGGCGAGGAAGCTCGCGATGCGCGCCTGTACGTCGGCCAGGGTCTCGCCGCCGGGCGCCTCGAAGATGCGGCCGCGCGACATCGTCCCGCCGGCGCCGGTGAGGATGTCGGTGAAGAGGGCGCCTTCCCACTCCCCACAATTCACCTCGGCGACGCGCTCGTCGTACTCGACGGCCAGGCCCGTGGCGGCGGCGATCGCCTCGGCGGTGGCGACCGTGCGGCCGAGCGGGCTGGAGATCAGCCGCCAGCCCTCGCCTCCGTCGTGGGCTATCAGGTCGCGGATCAGGCGGCCCATGGCGCGCACCTGACGGCGTCCGCGCTCGGTCAGAGGGGAGTCGCTGCGCCCCTGCAGGCGGCGAACGACGTTCCACTCGGTCTCGCCGTGGCGCACCAGCAGGATCATGCGCGGCGGCGGACGACCGGATGCGAGGTGGAGAGGCCGCCGTCTACGGCGATCACCTGGCCGTTGACGTAGGAGCTCTCGTCCGAGGCTAGGAACAGGCCCGCGTAGGCGATCTCGTCGGGCACGCCGTAGCGGGTGAGCGGGTTGAGCTGGCCGATCTTGTGCTCGTTGCCGCGGGCCCGGGCGCCCTCGAAGATCGGCCTGGTCATCCCCGTCTCGATGAGGCCCGGCGCCACGGCGTTGATCCGCACGCCGGTGCCGTAGAACTCGTTGGCGGCGGTCTGGGCCAGGCTGATCACCCCGGCTTTCGAGGCGGAGTAGGGCGAGCCGCCGGCCCCGGAGCGGATGCCCGCCACCGAGGCGGTCATGATGATCGAGCCGCGGCCGTTGGGGATCATCACCGCGGAGGCGTGCTTCACGGCCAGGAACGCGCCGATCAGGTTCACCCGCAGGATCTCGGCCCAGTGGGCGGCGTCCTGCTCGGGATAGGGGACCCAGCCGCCGGAGATGCCGGCGTTGGCCCAGACCACGTCCAGCGAGCCGAACTCGGACTGGGCGCGGGCGATGTACGCCTGCACGAAGGCCTCGTCGCCGGCGTCGCCGGTGAGCGCGGCGGCCCGCCCGCCGGCGGCCTGTACGGCGCTGGCCGTGTCGGCCACGGCCTCGGCGCGGTCGACGCACAGCACGCTGGCGCCTTCTTTCGCGAAGAGCAGCGAGGCGGCGCGGCCGATGCCGCTCGCCGCCCCGGTGATCACGGCCGTGCGGCCTTCCAGACGTCCCATGGGAGCTCCTATCAGGGGATCAGCAGCACGCGGCCGACGGCCTGGCGGCTTTCGATGTAGCGGTGGGCCTCGGCGGCTTCGGAAAGCGGGTACTCGCGGTCGATGAGCACCTTCAGCTCGCCCCTGGCCACGTCGCCGATCAGCCTGGCGATGTTGTTGTAGACGCGGTCGGTGGTGATCTCGGCGCCCAGGAAGACGCCCGACAGGCTGCGGTTGCCGCCCATCATCGTGCCCACGTCCACCTTCATCGGCTCGCGGCCGGCCTGGCCGACCATGGAGACCCGACCGCGGTAGGCGAGGCTGAGGATCGAGGACTGCAGGGTCGGGCCGCCGACGCTGTCGACGATCACGTCGGCCATGTGCTTGTCGGTGAGGCGGGCGACCTCCTGCACGACGTCCTTCTCGCGGTAGTTGATGCCGTGGGTGAGCCCGAGCGGCTTCAGCCGCTCCAGCCGCTCGTCGGAGGAGGCGGTGGCCAGCACCATGGCGGCGCCGGCCCGCGCTGCGAGCTGGATGGCGGCGACGCCGACGCCCGAGGCGCCGGCCTGCACCAGGACGATCTCGCCCTTCTTCATGCGGCCGAACTCGAACAGGCAGTCGTCGGCCGTGCCGAACGGCACCGGGATCACCGCGGCCTGGCGCACGTCCATGCCGTCGGGGATCACCCAGGCGGTGCGGGCGGGGACGGCGCGCAACTCGGCGTGGCTGCCGAAGCCGCCGGTGGTGACCACCTTCTGGCCCACGCGGAGGGTCTGGACCTCCTCGCCCACCTGCACCACCTCTCCGGCGGCCTGGTAGCCTACGATGTGCGGCCTGGTGACCAGCGCGCCGCGGAAGCGGTTGAGGGTGTCGCCGCCCTCGATCGAGACGGCCTCCACGCGGATGACGACGCCCTTACGGTGGCACTCGGGGTCGGGGACGTCCTCGTAGCGGAAGACCTCTGGGCCGCCGTTCTCGTAGTAGACCGCCGCCTTCATCGCCCGCGCCCCTCCGATCAAACGCTTGTTTGAAGCAACGCTTCTCATGCGCGGGGTGACAGGGCAAGCCGCTTCGCGCCATTGTGCGGGGGCCTGGAGGACGACGAGATGACGACGCGCGCGCTGGTGTTGGGCGGCGGCGGGCCGGTGGGCATCGCCTGGGAGTGCGGGCTGCTGGCCGGCTTCGCCAAGGCGGGGGTGGACGTGGGCGGCGCGGACTTCATCCTCGGCACCTCGGCCGGGTCATTCGTGGGCGCGCGGATCGCGCTGGGCGCGGACGTCGCCGCGCTGGCGGAGCCGATCCTGGCGGAGGCGAACCGGCCGCCGCCCCCGGCGCCGGGCCCGGGACCCAAGGACCAGCCACCGGACCTCGGCAAGCTCATGCAGTTGATGGGCGAGGCGCAGGCGGGCGTGCGCAATCCCACCGAGGCCCGGGCGGAGATCGGCGCCTTTGCCCTGCAGGCCCAGACCATAAGCGAGGACGATTTCATAGCCAGCTTCGGCAAGTCCTTCGCCGGCCTCGCGCCCGACGCCTGGCCGGAGAAGGACTTCGCCTGCACCGCGGTCGACGCGCAGGACGGCGGGTTCCGGCTCTGGACCAAGGCCGCCGGGGTCGGCGTCACCCGGGCGGTGGCCTCGAGCTGCAGCGTGCCCGGGATCTATCCGCCGGTGACCATCGCCGGGCGCCGCTACATCGATGGCGGCATGCGCTCCTCGACCAACGCAGACATGGCGACCGGCTACGACGTGGTCGTGGTGGTGGCGCTGCGGGTGGCGGGCGGCGGCCCGGTCAGCGACCGCATCGCCGCGCGTCTCGACGAGGAAATCCAGACGCTGAAGGACGGCGGCTCGACGGTCGTGGTCGTGCGGCCCGACGACGCGAGCGTCGAGGCGTTCGGGCCGAACCTGATGGACTTCCGCCGCCGCCCGGACGCGGCGCGCGCCGGCCTGGCGCAGGGCGAGGCGCAGGCGGCGACGCTGAAGGAGCTCTGGGGCTAGCCGTTCTTCTTCACGAACGATCGGACCGCGGCGATCACCTGGTCCTGGTCGTCGGCGCTCAGGTACGGGTGCATCGGCAGGCTGATCACCCGGCCCGCCTTGGCGTCGGTGACGGGTAGCCCACCGGGCGCCGTGGGATGGCCCGAATAGACCGCCTGCCGGTGGATCGGGATGGGATAGTAGACGGCGGTGGGCACGCCCTGCTCGCGCAGGTGGGCGGCGAGGCCGTCGCGGTTCTCGGTCTCGATGGTGTACTGCGCCCAGACACTGACGCCGCCGTCGATCACCTTGGGGACGGTGACGACGTCGCCGAGCTCGGCGGCGTAGCGGTCGGCGACGCGGTTCCGCGCCTCGATCTCGTCGGCGAAGATGGACAGCTTCTGCAGCAGGACCGCGGCCTGGATTGTGTCCATGCGGCTGTTCGTGCCGACGCGGACGTTCAGGTACTTCGGGTCGTGCTCGAAGGTGCGGCCCTCGATGTCGGACTTCACCGCCTGGCCGTGCACGCGCAGGCTGACCAGCAGCTCGTGGAAGCGGTCGTCCTTCGACAGGATCGCCCCGCCGTCCCCGTAGCAGCCGAGCGGCTTGGCCGGGAAGAACGAGGTGGTGGCCACGTCGGCCCAGTGGATCGGGTGCTGGCCGCCCAGCGTGCAGCCGAAGCCCTGGGCGCTGTCGGCGATCAGCTTCAGCCCGTGCCGGCGGGCGACCTCGGCGATGGCGGGGTAGTCGGCGGGCTGGCCGAAGAGGTCGACTGCTATGACCGCCTTGGGGCTGTAGACGCCGTCCTTCTTCACCGCCTCGATGGCGGCCTCAAGGCTGGCGGCGTCCATGTTGTAGGTGTCCGGCAGGATGTCGACGAACACCGGCGTCGCGCCCACCAGCGGCATCACCTCCGCGGTCGCCGCGAAGGTGAAGGACGGGCAGAAGACCGCGTCGCCGGGACCAATCCCGAACGCCATCAGCGGCAGGATCAGGGCGTCGGTGCCAGAGGCGCACGACAGCGCGTGCGGCGCCTGGCCGAAGGCGGCGAGCTCCGTCTCGAATTCGGCGATCTCCGGGCCCATGATGTAGGCGCCGGAGCGGACCACCTTCAGGATCGCGTCCTCCAGCGGCTGGCCGAGGCGCTGGCGCTGGGCCTGCAGGTCGATGAAGGGAATCGGCATGGATCGGGCGCCTCGCGAATCTAGCGGGGGCCATATGCCACCCGAGGTCCGGCCGCGCCAAACACGATGGGTGACGCTCTGTTGCGTCGCAGGGCCGACTTACCAAAGCTTCACTTGAGCGAACGCCGGTCTGCGGCGAGGCTGCCCAAAAGAGGGGACGCCCAGATGATCGAGACCACGCGCCGCGCCATGCTGGCGGGAGGCGGCCTGGCGCTCGCCGCCCCGTTCGCCGCCGCCGCCCAGCCGCGCCGGGCCGGAGGCGCCAGGGCGGCCACGGCGGAACTCGCCCGCCTCAACAGGGAGCTCGGCATCCCGGCGGTGTCCGCCGCCGTCGTGCGCGGCGGCCGGGTGGTGTGGGCGCAGGCCTCCGGCCTCGCCGACCTGGAGCAGGCGCGGCCCGCCAGCCCCGAGGACCGCTACCGGATGGGCAGCACCTCGAAGGTCGTCACCGCAGCCATCCTGATGCGGCTGGTCGAGCGCGGGACGGTCGCGCTGGACGCGCCGATCGGGCGCTACCGGCCGACGCTGCCGGAGCAGCATCGCGCCACGACGCTGCGCCAGCTCGCCGCCCACCTCGGCGGCGTCCGGCACTACGGCGTCCGCGATATGAGCTGGCCCAGCATCGACCTGCGCAACTACCGCACCACCGACGACATGCTGGCCATCTTCGTCGCCGACCCGCTGCTGAAGGCGCCGGGCGAGAGCTACAACTACTCGACCTTCGGCTTCACCCTGATCGGCGCAGTGCTGGAGAGCGCCTCGGGCAGGAGCTTCCCGCAACTGATCCAGGACGAGGTGAGCGGGCCGCTCGCCCTGCGCATCGAGGCCGAGATCCCGATGAACCTCCAGGCCGGCCGGATCAGCCCCTATGTCCCGACCGGCTCGCGCTACACCGCGATGGAGCCCAGGCTGACGGGGAAGGTGCTCAACGCCCCGCCGGTGAACCCGACCTACAAGTGGCCGGGCGGGGGCATGATCGGTCGCGCCAGCGACCTCGCCCTGTTCGGCGCCACCCACCTGGCCCCCGGCTACCTCAAGGCGGAGTCCCTGCGCGAGCTGATGACCCCGCTGAAGGCCCGCGACGGCAAAGTTCCCGTGCCGGTGGGCGTGGCCTGGCGCATCGACAGCGACAAGCAGGGCCGGCGACGCTGGCACCACGCCGGCGCCATCGACGGCGGCCGCTCGCAGCTGGTGGTCTATCCGGACGCGGGCATGGCGGTGGCCCTGATGAGCAACCTCGCCGAGAACCCCATGGACCCGCTGCCGTCCTGCGCACGGATCGGGGAGGCGTTCGGGCTGCCGGCCTAAGGTCCCTTGTGGACCACGCCTTCCTTCATCACGAAGCCGACGCTCTGCAGGACGGAGACGTCGCGCAGCGGGTCGCCCTTCACGGCCACGATGTCGGCGGAGTGGCCGGGGGTCAGCTTGCCGGCGACGCCGTTGAGCTGCAGGTGGTCGGCCGCATTGACGGTCGCCGTCTGGATGGCCTGCAGCGGGGTCAGGCCCGCGCGGCTCAGCAGCACGAACTCGTAGGCGTTGTCGCCGTGCTTGGCGACGCCGTTGTCGGTGCCGAAAGCGATCTTCACGCCGCCCTGGTGGGCGCGCCGGGCCATGTCCAGCATCTTCGGGCCGGCCTCCAGCGCCTTGGCCGACTGCGCCGGGGTGAGGAAGTTGTTCGGACCCGCGGCGACCCGGGCCACGAAGTCGCCCGCCATCAGGGTGGGCACCAGGTAGCCGTTGTTCTTCTTCAGGAGCGCGATGCCCTCGGCGTCGAGGTAGGTGCCGTGCTCGATGGAGTCGCCGCCGGCCTTGAGGAAGCTGACGATGCCGTCGGCGCCGTGCGCGTGGGCGGTGACGCGGCGGCCCATCCGGTGGGCGCTCTCGACGATCGCGTCGAGCTCGGCCTGGTTGAACTGCTGCGCCAGGCCCGCGGCGGTATTGGAGAGCACCCCGCCGGTCGCCGTGATCTTGATCAGGTCGGCGCCCTTCCAGACCTGCTCGCGTACGGCTCGGCTGCAGTCGGCCGCCCCCGAGCAGACCGAACCGGGCCGCAGCACGTGCATGACGTCCTCGCGGTAGCCGTTTACGTCGCCGTGCCCGCCGTGCACCGAGATCGCCGATCCCGACGCCAGGATCCGCGGCCCCGCCACGTCGCCGGCGGCGATGGCGCGCTTCAGCGCGAAGATCGCCTCGTTGTCCGCACCGAGGTCCGCCACGGTGGTGAAGCCGGCGAGCAGGGTGCGCCTGGCGAAGCGCACGCCCATCATCGCCTGGTCGGCTGAGGTTTCTGTGACCTCCTGCAGCCGGGCGTTGGGGTTCTGCTCCGACGTGATGTGCACGTGGCTGTCGATGAAGCCCGGCAGGACGAAGCTGTCCTTGAGGTCCACCACGCGCCCGCCCGGCTCGGCCACGTAGCCATCGACGATGCGCGCCACCTTGCCGTTCTGCACGACCAGGGTCTTGGCCGTCTCGACACGGCCGGTGGCAGGATCGGCCAGCACCCGGCCTGCCTGCACGAAGGTGGTCTGCGTCTGCTGCGCCGCCGCCGGCAGCGCAAAGGCGGCGGCCATAAGCGCGCCGGCGAGAAGTCGTTTCATGGAGGGCCCCGCAGAACTGGTGGGGGGATGTAACAGCGCGAGCGGCGCCGGTGGAAGCCTCTCCCGAGCGAAGACTCGGGAGAGGGTAGGGTGAGGGCCGGCTCGTGCAGAGCAGCCGCGCCGGATGTCCGCGCGAGGGCCCTGGCGGGATCGGACACCTCGCTGCCTCCGGGTCTGACATCCGGAGTAGGCCCAGCCGGCCGTCACCCTACCCTCTCCCGTTCGCTGCCGCTCTCGGGCGAGGTGATCTTCAGATCTGCCGCGCGCGGCCTTCCCAGTATGGCGCGCGGACCTTGTTGCGCATGATCTTGCCGGCTTCGGAGCGCGGCAGGTCGGTGACGAAGTCGATCTTCTTCGGGACCTTGAAGCCCGGCAGGTTGGCGCGGGCGAAGGCGAGGATCTCCTGCTCCAGCTCAGGCGTGGGCTCGTAGCCGGGCTTCAGCATGATCACGCCGCGCACCTGCTCGCCCCACTGGTCGTCGGGGACGCCGACGGTGGACGAGTCCGCCACCGCCTCGTGCTTGATCATCTCGTTGTCGACCTCCTGCGGGTAGATGTTCACCCCGCCGGAGATGATGGTCTCCGCGTTGCGACCGGTGAGGAACAGGTAGCCGTCCTCGTCGAAGTAGCCGACGTCGCCCATGGTGAAGTAGTCGCCGACCCGGCTGGCCTGGGTCTTCGCCTCGTCCTTGAAGTAGGTGAAGCCGCCGCCGGGCGGCAGCTGGTGGTAGATGGCCCCGGGCACCCCGGGCGGGCACTCGTTGCCCTGTTCGTCCAGGATCTTCGAACCCAGCAGCTCCGGGCGCTTGCCCACGGAGCCCGGCTTCCGCAGCCACTCCTCGGAGTTGATCATGAAGCCCGCGCCGCCCTCGGAGCCGGCGTAGTACTCGTTCAGCACCGGGCCGAACCACTCGATCATCGCGATCTTCACCTCGGGCGGGCAGGGCGCCGCGCCGTGGACGATGTATTTGACGCTCGAGAGGTCGTAGCGGGCCTTCACCTCGTCGGGCAGGCCAAGCAGCCGCTGGAACATGATCGGCACGAGGTGGAGGTGGGTGACCTTCCGCTCGGCGATGGTCCTCAGCACCAGTTCGCTGTCCCACTTGTCGAGGAACACCAGCGGGCAGCCGGCGCCCATGGCGGCGCGCACATCGAAGGCCAGCGGGGCGGCGTGGTAGGCGGGGCCGGCGCAGAGCTGGACGGAGTTTTCGTCGTAGCCGCGCTGCTGGTAGACGCCCGGCGGCGCCAGCACCGGCTGGGCGCGGTACACGCCCTTCGGCCGGCCCGTGGTGCCCGAGGTGTACATCATCTGGTTGCCGAGGACGGGGTCCTCGATGTCCGATCCGTCGAGGCCGGCCAGCGCCTCGTCGTAGTCCACGAACCCGTCGATATCGCCGCCGACGGCGACCTTCAGGACCAGGTTCGGCGCCAGCGCTGCGGCCGCGGGGGCCGTCGCCACCCGCGCCTCGGCGAACAGCGCTTTGGCCTCGCAGTCATTGATGATGTAGCCGATCTCGTCGGCGGTCAGGTGCCAGTTGACGGGCGTGATGCGCAGCCCGGTCCGCAGGGTGGCGGCGAGCACCTCCACGAACTCGGCGCGGTTGGAGCAGACCAGCGCCACGGCGTCGCCGGCCTTCAGTCCTGCGCCGCGCAGCAGCCGGGCGATCCGGTTGGCGTTGGCGTTGACCTCGGCGAAGGTGCGCTCGCGCCCGTCGGGATCCACGACGGCCGTCCTGTCCGGCTGGACCTCGGCCCACACGGCCATGGTCATGCCGCTCGTCTGCGCGGCCGCCAGCCGCGCATCCAGGTCGACGCGCTCCTTCACATCCTGCATCGAAATCGTCCTCCACACCCTTACGCGGCGCCTTGAATACGGCGCCTTGGGGGCCAAGCGGGCGCGGGAGGACATGATCCCGCGCGTTGAGCTCGCCGGCCTCGGGCCCACCAAATCATGGCCGGCGGCCCACGTGCAATGTCGGCTGCGTCTGCGTCAGATCGTCCTTCGTACAGCTGGAATACAGGACGGTGACCTCGGTCACCTCCCGTTCAGGTTCAGCCGCGCGATCCTGGAGCACGGCTGTAGGAGGTCTTGGGATGCACGGGGCCACGTCACTTTACGAAGGCGAGATCACCGAGGCGTGGGCGCGGCCGCGCAGCGGCTGGCGCCGCCGGCGGGCGGCCATGCTGCTGGTC
The DNA here is from genome assembly GCF_036563285.1 of Phenylobacterium sp. GTDB lineage: Bacteria > Pseudomonadota > Alphaproteobacteria > Caulobacterales > Caulobacteraceae > Phenylobacterium. The sequence goes on along the minus strand of NZ_DATCMR010000011.1, from coordinate 123,669 downwards.
GAGCTGGACGACAGCGGCAGGTCTGGCCTCACGGCGAAGTCCGAAGTGGAAGGCGAGCTGGCGCGGGCCGGCCTCGCGTACGGCGGCCCGGTGGTCGCCCTGTGGAGCCGTGGGTTCTGCCTCTACCTCTGCCACGCCGCCGACGGAGCCTTGTCGGCGGTGCGCTTCGTCGACGGTCACGGCGAGGTGCATCTCGCGCCGGCCTCGGTCCAGGGCGGGACGGTCCGGCTCCAGTCTGGCCGGTCGTGCGACACCACCCATTCCCTCAACATCCGCGAGCCGGGGGAGACGCTGCAGCTGGTCATCGACGTGGCGGAAGCCGGGCGCGGGTTCGCCTACGCCGCGACCTTCCTGGCCCGCCGCCGGCCGGTCAGCCGCTGGAGCATGTGGCGTGCGGCGGCCTCGCGCTTCGGCGGGCTCGGTGGCCGGGTCGCCGACGTGATGGCGTGCTGCGAGGGCGTCCAGCCGCAGCCCGAGGAGCGCCGCCTGGCGGCGTAGCACTGGCGCGGCGACGCCCGGCGCCTCACAATACGCCCCCTGGCAAGTGGACAATCTGGATGGGTGATTCGCCGCCCGAGCGGCGAGGCGAGGCGCTGTCTGACGTCCAGAGGGTGGACGTCGCGGCCATGCCTTCGGTGCTGGCCCGGATCGCCGGGCTGGCGATGCGCTACCCCGGCCGGGTGGCGCTGGCCGTGGGCGCGTCCGTGCTGGGCGCGATCGCCAGCCTGACGCTCCCCAAGCTGTTCGGCCGTGCGGTCGATCAGGCGAGCCGCCTCCTGGAGCATGATGTCGCCGACGAGGCGCGCTCGGCGCTGGTGGTCAGCGCGGCGCTGGTGATCGTCGCCACGGTGCTGCGGGGACTGCTCACCATGACCGCCGGCTACCTCGGCGAGGCGCTGTCCCAGCGTGTGGCCTACGATCTGCGCCTGGCGTTCTTCCAACAGCTGCAGCGGCTGTCCTTCGGCTTCCACGACAGGATCCACTCGGGCGACCTGATCACCCGCGGCATGCTCGACCTCGAAGGCGCCCGCGTGTTCATCCAGAACGGCCTGTTGCAGGCGCTGTCGCTGATGCTGCTGATCGGCTTCGCGGCCTGGATGATGTTCACCGTCGACCCGCTGATGGCGGTGATCGGGCTCTCCTTCGTGCCCGTCGCGGGCTGGGCGCTGGCCCGGATGGGCTTCCTCCTGCGGGTGACCTGGCTGCGGGTGCAGGAGCTGATGGCCGGCCTCGCGCTGCGGATGGAGGAGAACCTCCAGGGCATTCGCGTGGTCCGCGCCTTCGCCGGCCGCGAGTTCGAGCTGGGGAAGTTCGACCGCGCCACCGACCAGGTGCTGGAGACCCAGTACCGCCGGATCACCATCCGCTTCCGCGGCGTGGCGGCGATGATGACCAGCTTTCACCTGGCGCTCGGGCTGCTGCTGTACATCGGCGGCCGCAAGGTGCTGGCCGGCGAGATGACGGTGGGCCGGCTCACCGAGTTCGTGGCTTACATGACACTCTTGCAGGCGCCGATCCGGCAGGTGGCCATGATCTTCAACACCGCGGCGCGGGCCACGTCCGCCGGCCAGCGGGTGTTCGAGGTGCTCGACCTGGAGCCGGAGATCGCCGACGCGCCGGGCGCCCGGCCGTTGCAGGCCCGCGAAGGCGTGCTGCGCTTCGAGCACGTGGACTTCGCCTACGAGCCCGGCGGCAAGCCGGTGCTGAGCGACATCAGCTTCGAGGTCGGGCCCGGCCGAACGCTCGGCATCGTGGGACCGCCGGGCTCGGGCAAGTCGACCATCGCCCAGCTGATCCCCCGCTTCTACGACGTGACCGGCGGGCGGATCACCATCGACGGCCAGGACGTGCGTGAGGTGACGCTCGCCAGCCTTCGTGAATACGTCGGACTGGTGCAGCAGGAGGCGTTCCTGTTCGACGCCTCGGTGGGCCACAACGTCGCCTACGCCGATCCCTGGGCCGAGGATGAGCGCATCGAGCAGGCGGCCCGCACGGCGCAGATCCACGAGCACATCGCCGCCCTGCCAGAGGCCTACGACACGCGGGTGGGCGAGCGTGGCGTGGCGCTGTCCGGCGGGCAGCGCCAGCGGATGAGCATCGCCCGCGGCGTCGTGCCGGGGCCGGGGATCATGATCTTCGACGACAGCACGGCGGCCATCGACGCCGTGACCGAGCGCAAGGTCCGCGACGGCCTGGCGCGCGCGACGCAGGCGAAGACCACGGTGATCATCGCCCACCGGCTGTCGTCCCTGATGCACGCCGACGAGATCCTCGTGCTCGACGAGGGTCGTATCGTGGAGCGCGGCGGACATGAGGAGCTGCTGAAACAGGGGGGCGTCTACGCCGACCTCTACGAGCTGCAGAGCCGCACCGACGCCAAGCTGGACGAGGAGGCGGTGGCGTGAGCCTGGAGGCGGCCGCCGGCCCGACGGAGGAACGCCGCAAGGCGCCGCGCGCCTCGCTGGGATCGCCGGAGGGCGACGACATCTTCGGGACCTTCGATCCGAAGGTCGCGCGGCGGTTCCTGGCCTACCTCGCGCCACACAGGAGGAGCGTCGCCATCGCCCAGGCCGCGGTGCTGCTCTCGGCGGCCTCCAACGTGGCGATCCCGCTGCTGGTCGGCCAGGCGGTGGACTCCGTCGTCAAGGGCGACGCCGCACGCTTCCAGCTGATGGTCGGCCTCTTCGCGCTGGCCGCCGCGGCCTTCGCCGCCTTCTTCTTCGTCGAGCAGTGGCTGTCGCAGCGGCTGGCGAACCGGGTGGTGTTCGACGTCCGCCGGGCCATGTTCGCCCACCTGCAGGACGTCAGCCTGTCCTTCATGGACAAGACCCACGTCGGCCGGATGATGGCGCGGCTGCAGGGCGACGTGGGCGCGCTGCAGGAGTTCCTGGAGAGCACGACAGGCGCTGTGGGCGACTTCGTGATGCTGGTGGGCATCGCCGCGGTGCTGGTCTCCCTTGACCTGAAGCTGGGCCTGCTCACCCTGGCCTTCCTGCCCGCGCTGATCATGATCCGCGCGGTCTGGCTGCCGTTCTCGAAGGTGAGCTTCCGGCGGGCGCGCGACGCCTCCTCGACGGCCAACTCGGCGCTGGCGGAGAACATCAACGGCATCCGCACCGTCCAGGAGACCCGGCGCGAGGCGCTCAACTTCGAGCTCTACGAGCGCATGGCCTGGGACAACTACAAGGCCCAGACCGGCGCGGCCTGGATGAGCCAGATCATGGTGCCGACGGTCGACGTGCTCACCGGCCTGGCCATGGCGGTGGTGATCGTGGTGGGCGGCAATGCGGTGCTGGGCGGCGGGCTCGAGGTGGGCGTGATGGTCGCCTTCGTCCTCTATGTGCAGCGGTTCTTCGATCCCGTGCGCATGCTGTCGATGCAGTACACGATCATGCAGCGGGCGATGGCCGCCGGTCACCGGATCTTCGAGCTGCTCGACGTGCCGGTGACCATCACCGAGAAGCCCGGCGCCGTCGTGCTGCAGGACTTCGAGCCCACCGTCGAGTTCAGGAACGTCACCTTCGGCTACGATCCGACGCGGCCGATCCTGCACGACGTCTCGTTCAAGGTGCGGCCGCGCGAGGTGGTGGCGCTGGTCGGCCCCACCGGATCGGGCAAGACCTCGATCATCTCGCTGACCCACCGCTTCTACGAGGCCGACCGCGGCCAGGTGCTGGTGGGCGGCCACGACGTGCGCGACGTCACCATCGACAGTCTCGGGCGCAGCATCGGCATGGTGCTGCAGGAGCCGTTCCTGTTCTCCGGCACGATCGCCGAGAACATCCGCTACAACACGCTCTCGGCGAGCCGGGAGGACATCGTCGACGCGGCCAAGGCGGTCCGCGCCCACGATTTCATCATGCGCCTGCCGGAGGGCTACGAGACCCAGCTCGGCCAGCGGGGCCGCAACATCTCCATGGGCCAGCGGCAGCTGATCAGCTTCGCCCGCGCCCTGGTGGCCGACCCGCAGATCCTGATCCTCGACGAGGCCACCGCCAACATCGACAGCTTCACCGAGCAGGCCATCCAGAAGGCGCTGAAGGTGCTGTTCGCCGGCCGCACCTGCATGGTGATCGCCCATCGGCTGGCGACCATCCGCGACGCCGACCGGATCATCGTCCTGCAGCAGGGCCGGATCCTGGAGCAGGGGAACCACGAAGAGCTGATCCGGCTGGGCGGCCTCTACCACCGCCTCTACACCTCGGCCCACGCCAGCTTCGACGACCAGCAGGTCGCCACGCAGACCTAGGGCCGGCGGAACACCCAGACCTGGCCGGCGCCGCCGAGCGGGATCGGCGGACCCTCCGACGCCAGCGCCGCGGCCTCGGCGAACGGCCGCGGATCGGCGACGTGGTAGGTGAGCCGCTCGGTCGAGCGGCGGCGCACCTCGCCTCCGGGCCCCCGCTCCACATAGTCCACGCGCTGGTCGAGTCGGCCCGAGGCGTCGTCGAAGGCGCGGTCCCGGATGTGGAGCTGCAGCCGTCCTCCGCCCGGCAGCGGCCGGTCGAACACCACGCGCCCGGGATCGGGCGGCGGCAGCGCCATCAGCCGGCGCAGCGGCAGGTGGAAGGCCGCCCGGCCGCCGGGCCTCAGATGCCGCGCCGCGACCTGGAACGTGTCGCGCCAGCCGGGTTCCGGCGCCACGTGGGCCAGGGTGAAGAACGGGCAGAGGACGAGGTCGAAGGTCCGCCCCAGGTCGAGCGCGGTCATGTCGGCGTGGAGGAGCTCCACGCGTGCGGCGGCCGCCGCGGACCGCGCTTTCGCGAGCATGGTCGCGGAGATCTCGACGCCGGTGACCCAGAAGCCCAGGGCGGCGAGCGCAAACGTCAGCCGACCCGATCCCGCGCCGAGCTCAAGCACTGAGCCGCCCGTCGGCGCCAGCCCGGCGTAGAGTTCCAGATCGCCCGCCAGGCTCCCGTCGGCCGCCGTGACCAGGTCGTAGAACTCGGCGCTCAGCGAGCCTTCGGCGTAATAGTCACGATCCCCGCTCATTGGGGCTTCGATGGCCGCTCCATTGCGCGGGATCAATCCCGGGGCCAAATAGTTGTGCGCAAGCTTTGCTTGCACTCATCGGGGAGCCCCACAGACGTGAACACGCTTCGCAAACGCCTGGCGCTTGCCGCCGTCCTGCTGATCGCGCCCATCCTGGCGTCCTGCGGGATCAACACCATCCCCACCAAGGAGGAGCGCGCCCGCGCCGCCTGGGGCGACGTGCAGAACCAGTACCAGCGCCGCGCCGACCTGATCCCCAACCTGGTCGAGACGGTGAAGGGCTACGCCGCGCAGGAGCGGACCGTGCTGCGCGAGGTGATCGAGGCCCGCGCCTCGGCGACCCAGGTGCAGGTGGACGCCTCGACGATCACCGACCCGGCCGCCTTCCAGCAGTTCCAGGCCGCGCAGGACCGGCTCTCCGGCGTTCTCGGCCGGCTGATGATGATCCAGGAAGCCTATCCGGACCTGAAATCGAACCAGAACTTCCTGGCCCTGCAGAGCCAGCTCGAGGGCACCGAGAACCGCATCGCGGTGGCGCGGCGCGACTACAACGAGGCGGTGCGCGACTACAACACCAGCCTTCGGACCTTCCCCACCGTGCTCTGGGCCAAGACCATCCACGGCGGCTCGAAGCCCATGCAGCTCTTCCAGGCCTCGGCCGCGGCGCAGAGCGCGCCCACCGTAGACTTCGGCGGGGCCAATCCCGGCGCGCCGGTCCAGCCCGGCGCCGCGGCGCCGGGCTCCGCGCCGCCGGCTCCCACCATGGCTCCGGCCACGAAGTGATGAACCGCCTCCCGGGAGCGCGCGGGCTCGCCCTCGCGCTCCTGATCCTCGTCTCTGCCTCGCTCGCCTACGCGGCGCCGAAGTTCCCGCCGCTCACCGGGCGGGTGGTCGACAACGCCAACGTCCTGTCGCCGGCCGCCGAGCAGCGGCTGACCGAGCAGCTCGCCGGCCTGGAGGCCCAGACCGGGCGCCAGGTGGTGGTGGCCACCATCGGCGACCTGCAGGGCTACGAGATCGAGGAATACGGCTACCAGCTCGGCCGCGCCTGGCAGATCGGCCGCAAGGGCGAGGACGACGGCGTGGTCTTCCTGGTGGCGCCGTCCGATCGGAAGGTGCGCATCGAGGTGGGCTACGGCCTCGAAGGCGTGCTCACCGACGCGCTCTCCAGCGTGATCCTGCAGCGCGCCGTGCTGCCCGAGTTCAAGGCGGGCCGGATGGAGCAGGGAATCGTCCGGGGAACGGACGCTATCGTCCAGCAACTGGCCCTGCCCGACGAGGAGGCCAAGGCGCGCGTCGCCCAGGCGGCTGCGCAGCCGCAACGCCAAGGCGGCGGCGGGCTGTCTTTGGGGACGATCTTCACCCTGATCGTCATCTTCTTGGTCCTGAGCGGCGTCCTGCGCAGCTTCGGCGGCGGCCGCCGGCGCGGGCGCCGCGGCGGGGGGAGCGGCATGTGGTGGCTGCTTCCCATGATCCTGTCTTCTGGCAGCGGGCGCCGGGGCGGCGGCTGGGGCGGCGGCGGCGGCTTCGGAGGCGGCGGGTTCTCCGGCGGCGGCGGCTCGTTTGGCGGCGGCGGATCCTCGGGGAGCTGGTGAGATGAGCGAATCCTTCAGCCCCTCCGACCTGGCCGCGATCGAGGCCGCGGTGCGCGAGGCCGAGGCCCGCACCACGGGCGAGATCTACTGCGTCGTCGCCGAGGAGAGTTCGGACTACGCCGAGACGCCGCTGGCCTGGGCCGCGGGCGTGGCCCTGCTCGGCCCTATCCTCCTGCTGCTGATCGGGGTCACCGTCGAGCTGCCGAACCTGTTCGGCGGCTGGACCGCGGCGCAGGCGGACGCCGGCCGGGCGGCGGCGCAGGCGGCCCTGGTGGACGCCGTGCTGCTGCAGGGCCTGCTGTTCCTGGCGACCTTCCTGCTGGGCTCGATCCCGGCGGTGCGGCGGCGGCTCACCCCGCGCGGCCTGAAACGCGAGCGGGTGCGCCGCCATGCGCAGGAGCTGTTCGCGGCCAAGAACCTGCACGCCACGCGGGAGCGGACCGGGGTGCTGATCTACGTCTCCGCGGCCGAGCACATGGCCGAGCTGATCGCCGACGAGGGGATCGCCGCGGTGGTGGAGCCCGGCGTCTGGGAAAGGGCCATGGCGGCCCTGGTCGCCGGGCTGAAGCGCAACGAGCCCGCGGCCGGCTTCGCGGCGGCCATCGGGCTGTGCGCCGACGTGCTCGCCGAGCACTTTCCGGCCCGGCCCGGCGACAACCCCAACGAGCTGCCCGACGCGGTTGTGGTGCTGCCTCGAACCTGAGGTTGCAGGAAAGGCTTGATTTTGAGCGTGCCGATGCGGCGAATCGCCCGTGGGGGCGGGCACGGCCTCGAAACGTTGTTGTGTTGAGCTAAGTGGGGCGCGCCCGGGAGGGGCAGCCTGGCCCAACCGCCGCGGAGCCGAAGTGGACGACGCAGCCGACACGATCGACGAGCTGGGGCCCGCGGTGCGGCGCGAGCCGGACGCCGGCGCGCTCGGCATGGCCTATCAGGTGGTCATCGGCGCCGACGGCTCCCGCCGCTGGACCTTCGTGGGCCAGCGCTGCCTGGGCCTGAACGGCGTCTCGGCCGAAGAGGCGATGCAGAACCCCATGCTGCTCTACGAGATGATCCTCCCGGAGCACCGCGAGGCCTTCGTCGCCGCCGAGAGCGAGGCCATCGCGGCCGGCAAGCCCTTCGACATCGAGGTCGCCATGCGCCGCGCCGATGGCGAGGTCCGCTGGCACCGCATCGCCTCCATGCCGCGGCCTCTGCCGGACGGCTCCACCGCCTGGGACGGGCTGCAGATCGACGTCACCGAGCGCCGCCGCATCGCCGGCGAGCTCGCCGAGCAGCGCCGCCGCCTGGAGGTGGCCGTGGAGGCCACCGGCCTGGGCTTCTGGGAATGGGACCCGCACGGCGAGCTCGTGATCTGGTCCGAGCGCAACAAGGCGCTCTTCGGCTTGCCGGCCGACGCCGAGATGACCATCAGCCGCTACATGGAGCTGCTGCACCCGGAGGACCTGCCGAACGTACGGGAGGTCTACGAGAACGCCGTGGCCCACGGCGGCGGCGACTTCTCCGTGGAGCACCGCGTCGAGCTGCCCGACGGCGAGACCCGCTGGATCCTCACCCACGGCCGGGTGATCACCGACGGCGACGGGGCCAAGCTGGTGGTCGGCACCTCGCTCGACGTCACCGGCCGCAAGGCCGCCGAGGAGCGCCGGGCGCTGCTGATGGGCGAGCTGGCGCACCGGGCGAAGAACGGCATCGCTGTTATCATGGCCATCGTCCAGCAGTCCGCGCGCTCGTCGCAGACGGTGGAGGACCTCGAGTCCCTGCTGATGGCGCGGCTGCAGTCCATGGCCATCGCCCAGGACCTGGTCACCGGCTCCGGCGGCCGACCGGTGCCGCTGGGCGAGGTGGTGAAGCAGACCTTGAGCCCGTTCGGCCTGGCCCGCATCGAGATGTCCGACGAGTTCGAGGACGTGTTCGTGATCGGCGACATCGCCGTCGGCCTGGGCCTCTTGCTGCACGAGATGGCCACCAACGCGGTGAAGTACGGCGCGCTCTCCAACCGCACGGGCAAGGTGAAGATCGTCCGCGCCGACACCCAACCCGGCATGATCGTCATGCACTGGTGCGAGAGCGAGGGACCGGAGGTGAAGCCTGGCCCCCGGAAGGGCTTCGGCACGCGGGTGCTCGAGAGCGCAATGCGCACCCAGGGCGGAAAGGTCGACTTCGCCTTCGAACCGCGCGGCTTCGAAGCCCGCGTCGAGTTCCCCAGCGCCGACCCCAACAACCCGCTGGGCCGCACGCGCCGTCCCGAAACGCCGTAATACGAAGCTGAAACACGGCTTTCCTTGCGGGGAAAGCCCTCGCGGCCCTACCATGCCGGTGCTCTTAGGGAGGAGCGCTCCATGGCCTTCAAGCTCAACGTCAACGGCAAGGTGCAGACGGCAGACGTCGATCCGGACACCCCGCTGCTCTGGACCCTTCGCGACACCCTCGGGATCGTGGGTCCCAAGTACGGCTGCGGCATCGCCGCGTGCGGCGCCTGCACGGTCCACATGGACGGCCAGCCGATCCGCTCCTGCGTGACCCCTGTGTCGGCCGTGGGCTCCGCCAAGATCACCACCATCGAAGGCGTCGGCGCCGACCCGGTGGGCAAGAAGGTGCAGGCCGCCTGGTCCGAGCTCGACGTGGCCCAGTGCGGCTACTGCCAGCCCGGGCAGATCATGAGCGCCACCGCGCTCCTCAAGAAGAACCCGAAGCCTACGGACGCCGACATCGACGCGGCCATGAGCGGCAACATCTGCCGCTGCGCGACCTACACGCGCATCCGCGCCGCCATCAAGAAGGCCTCCGGCCAGCCGGTGAAGGCATAAGCCCATGACCCAGATCGAAACCGGCGCGAACCGGCGCCAATTCCTCACCGCCTCGGCCGCCGCCGGCGGCGGCCTGATGCTGTCGTTCTCCATCGCCGCCAAGGCCGAGGCCCAGTCGCGCGGCGCGCAGTCGCTGAACGCCTACGTCACCGTGGCGCCCGACGGCATCGTCACCATCGTCGCCAAGAACCCGGAGGTCGGGCAGGGCGTGAAGACCATGCTGCCCATGATGATCGCCGAGGAGCTGGACGTGCCCTGGGAGAAGGTGCGCGTCGAACAGGCCGACAACGATCCGAAGGCCTTTGGTCGCCAGTTCGCCGGCGGCTCCATGGCCACGCCGCTGCACTGGGAAGAGCTGCGCCGCGTGGGCGCGGTCGCCCGGGTCATGCTGATCCAGGCCGCGGCCCAGGCGTGGAACTGCCCGACCGGCGAGTGCACGACCGACTCGAAGGGCGCGGTGCTGCACAAGGCGTCCAACCGGACGGCGAGCTATGGCTCCCTGGCCAGCGCCTGCGCGGGCGTCACGCCGCCGGATCCCAAGTCGGTCACGCTGAAGGATCCCAAGGACTACAAGATCATCGGCAAGGCCAAGGCCCAGTACGACACGCCAAAGATCGTCACCGGCGCGCCGCTGTTCGGCATCGACATCCGCCGTCCGGGGATGCTCTACGCCACCTACGAGAAGGCGCCGGTGTTCGGCGCGAAGGTGGCCAGCGCCGACCTCGCGGCCGCGCAAGGCGTCAAGGGCGTCCGCAAGGCCTTCGTGGTCGAGGGCGGGACCAACCTTTCCGGCCTGCTGCCCGGCGTCGCCGTGGTGGGCGACAGCTGGTGGGCCGCCCGCAAGGGCCGCGACCGGCTGAACACCAAGTGGGCCGCTCACCCCACCTCCAGCCAGTCCAGCGCCGGCTTTGCCAAGCGCGCCGCCGAGCTGGCCGCGGGCGCCCCGCAGCGCAACGTCCGCAACGACGGCAACGTCGACCAGGCCCTGGCCGGGGCGGCGAAGACGGTGGAGGCGGCCTACGCCTACCCCTTCCTCAGCCACGCCCCGCTCGAGCCGCAGAACTGCACGGCCGAGTTCAAGGACGGCAAGATGGAGATCTGGGCTCCGACCCAGAACCCCGAGCCGGGCCGCCAGCTGGTCGCCCAGACCCTCGGCCTCAAGCCGGAAGACATCACCATCCACATGATCCGCGGCGGCGGCGGCTTCGGCCGGCGCCTCTCCAACGACTACATGGTCGAGGCCGCCTGGATCGCGCGGGAGACCGGCGCGCCGGTGAAGCTCCTGTGGACCCGCGAAGACGACATGAAGCACGACTTCTATCGTCCGGCCGGCTTCCACTACCTGAAGGGCGGCGTGGACCAGTCGGGCAAGCTGGTCGCCTGGCAGGACCACTTCGTCACCTTCGGCGAGGGGACCCAGGTCGCCAACTCGGCGGGGATGAGCAACAACGAGTTCCCGGCGCGCTTCGTGCCGAACTGCAAGCTCGACGTGTCCGTCATGCCGCTCGGCGTGCCCACCGGGCCGCTGCGGGCGCCGGGGGCCAATGCGCTGGCCTTCGTCATGCAGTCCTTCATCGACGAGCTGGCGCACGCCGCCGGCAAGGACCCGGTTGCCTTCCGCCTGGCCCTGCTGGGCGACCAGAAGATGGTCGGCGAGGGCGCCGCCGCCTACAACGCCGAGCGCATGCGCGGCGTGGTGCAGGCCGCCGCCGACATGTCCGGCTGGGGCAAGGCCAAGCTGCCCGCGCGCACCGGCATGGGCACGGCCTTCCACTTCAGCCACCTGGGCTACTTCTCCGAGGTGGTGCAGGTGCGCGTGGCCAACGACGGCGCGATCAAGGTGGAGAAGGTCTGGGTGGCGGCCGACGTCGGCGGCCAGATCATCAACCCGTCTGGCGCCATGAACCAGGTCGAGGGCTCGGTGATCGACGGCATCTCGGAGGCTCTGCACCAGCAGATCACCATCGAGAACGGCGCCGCCGTGCAGGGCAACTTCAACGACTACCCGCTCATCCGCATCAACGATGCGCCGAAGATCGAGGTGAAGTTCCTGAAGACCGCCTACCCGCCCACGGGCCTGGGCGAACCCGCCCTCCCGCCGGTGATCCCGGCGCTGACCAACGCCATCTTCGCCGCGACCGGCAAGCGGATCCGCTCGCTGCCGGTGGATACCAACCTGCTGAAGGCCTGAGGCAGGCGCAGTTTTCCCTCCCCTCATGGGGAGGGACAGCTCGCCGAAGGCGAGCCGGGTGAGGGAGTCGCGATCAGGCGCCGACTCTGCAGTTCTTGCCGCAGACCTCCTGACCCTGGCCGCTGCGCGGCCTGCCCCTCCCCAGGAGGGGAGGGAAAGGCTTGGCGCCTCCGCCCGCGCCTGCATGATGCGTCCCAACAAGTGTTTGAGGGACGCCGGTGAAGAAGCTGCTGATCGCCAACCGCGGCGAGATCGCCGTCCGCATCGCCCGCACGGCTGCGGAGATGGGGATCGCCACCGTCGCGGTCTTCTCCGAAGACGACGCGGCCTCCCTGCACACCCGGAAGACGGATGAGGCCGCCGCGCTGAAGGCCGCGGGCCCCGCGGCCTACCTCGACATCGCCGGCGTCGTGCAGGCGGCGAGGGACACCGGCTGCGACGCCGTGCACCCCGGCTACGGCTTCCTCTCCGAGAACGCCGGCTTCGCCCGCGCCTGCGCCGACGCCGGCCTCACCTTCGTCGGGCCTTCGCCCGAGACCCTGGAGCTCTTCGGCGACAAGGCCCGCGCACGGTCCCTGGCGCAGCAGTACGGCGTGCCGGTGCTGCCCGGCACGGAGGGCACCATCTCGCTGGAGGCGGCGCGGGCGTTCCTCGCCGAGCACGGCGCGCTGATGGTCAAGGCCGTGGCGGGGGGCGGAGGACGCGGCATGCGGCCCGTGACCTCGCCGGACGAGCTCGAGGCGGCCTGGAAACGCTGCGCCTCCGAGGCCAAGGCGGCGTTCGGCAATGACGCCCTGTACGTCGAGCGGTTCCTGCCCCGCGCCCGGCACATCGAGGTCCAGGTCGTGGGGGACGGCGCGAGCGTCTCGCACCTCTGGGACCGCGAGTGCAGCCTGCAGCGCCAGCGGCAGAAGGTGGTGGAGATCGCGCCCGCCGACATGCTGCCGGGCTGGCTGCGCGAGCAGCTGTTCTCCGCCGCCGTGGCGCTGGGTGAGGCCGCCGGCTACCGCGGCCTCGGCACCATGGAGTTCCTGGTGGACGCCGAGGCGGCCGACGGGGGCTTCGTCTTCATCGAGGGCAATGCCCGCCTGCAGGTGGAGCACACCGTCACCGAGGAGGTCACCGGCCTCGACCTTGTCCGCATCCAGCTGCAGGTCGCTGCCGGCCGCGGCCTGGGCGAGCTGGGCCTCGGGCAGCGGCAGGTCCCGGCGCCCCGCGGCCACGCGGTGCAGGCCCGGGTGAACCTGGAGACCATGGCGCTCGACGGGTCCGCGCGGCCGGCCGGCGGGACGCTGGACGTGTTCGAGCCGCCCTCGGGCCCGGGCGTCCGCGTCGATGGGTTCGGCTACGCCGGCTACACGACGTCCGCCCGGTTCGACAGCCTGCTCGCCAAGCTGATCGTGCACGCCGGCGCCGGCGGCCTCTCCCGCGCCGTGGCCAAGGCCTACCGTGCGCTGTCGGAGTTCCGCATCGAGGGCTCCGACACCAACATCGCCTTCCTGCAGAACCTGCTGGCCCTGCCCGCGGTGGCGGCCGGCGACGTCCACACCCGCTTCATCGAGGAGCACATGGGCCAGCTCGCCCATCCGCCGGAAGCCCACCCGAGGCTCTACTTCGACGCGGCCGCCCAGGGCTCGCGGGTGACGCGGACCGGCGCGCCCCACGCCGAGGGACCGGAGGGGACCATCCCGCTGCGGGCGCCGCTGCAGGGCACCGTCATCGGCCTGCAGGCGCAGGTCGGCGACACGGTGCGCAAGGGCCAGGCCCTGATGATCCTCGAAGCCATGAAGATGGAGCACGTAGTCGCCGCCGAAGCCGGCGGCGTGGTGCGCCAGCTCGTGGTCCAGCCCGGCGACACCGTGTTCGAAGGCGATCCCGTGGCCTTCATCGAGGCGGCCGGGGAAGGCGAGGCCCTCGCGGAGGCGGAGCAGCAGATAGACCTCGACGCCATCCGCCCCGACCTCGCCGACGTGATCGAGCGTCACCGGCTCACCCTGGACGAAGCCCGCCCCGAGGCCGTGGCCAAGCGCCGCCGCACCGGCCAGCGGACGGCCCGCGAGAACCTTGCCGACCTTTTCGACCCCGGCAGCTTCAGCGAGTTCGGCGCCATGGCCGTCGCCGCCCAGCGCCGGCGCCGCTCGCTGGAGGACCTGCGGGTCAACACGCCCGCCGACGGGATCGTCGTCGGCGTCGGGGCCGTGAACGGCTCGCTGTTCGACGAGGACCGCGCCCGCTGCGTGGGCCTGGCCTACGACTTCACCGTGCTGGCCGGCACCCAGGGCCACTTCAACCACAAGAAGACCGACCGGATCCTGGAATTCGCCGAGCACTGGAAGGCGCCGATCGTCTGGTTCACCGAGGGCGGCGGCGGACGGCCAGGCGACGTGGACGGCGGGCAGCTCTCGGCCTCGGCCCTGGACACCACCAGCTTCACCACGTTCGCGCGGCTGTCGGGCGTGGCGCCCAGGATCGCCATCAACTCCGGCCGCTGTTTCGCCGGCAACGCGGTGTTCTTCGGCTGCGCCGACATCACCATCGCCACCCGCTACTCCAACATCGGCCTGGGCGGCCCGGCGATGATCGAGGGCGGCGGCCTGGGCGTCTTCACGCCGGACGAGATCGGGCCGTCCGACGTGCAGTACGCCAACGGCGCCTTGGACCTCCTGGTGGAGGACGAGGCCGCGGCGACGGCGGCCGCCAAGCAGCTGCTCGGCGTCTTCCAGGGCGCCGTGCCCGACTGGAGCTGCGCCGACCAGCGCCGCCTGCGCCACCTGATCCCGGAGAACCGGGTGCGGGCCTACGACGTGCGCGAGGTGATCCGCACCCTGGCGGACGACGGGAGCTGGATGGAGCTGCGCGGCGGCTACGGGCGCGGGATGATCACCGGCTTCCTGCGCGTTGAGGGCCGGCCGCTCGGCGTCATGGCCAACGACCCGCGCCACCTGGGCGGCGCCATCGATTCCGAAGGCGCGGAGAAGGGCGGGCGCTTCCTGCAGCTGTGCGACGCCTTCGACGTGCCGGTGCTGTCGCTGTGCGACACGCCGGGGTTCATGGTGGGCCCGGCCAGCGAGACGACGGCCGCCGTGCGCCGCGGCTCGCGCCTGTTCGTCACCGCCACCAGCCTGACCGTGCCGCTGTTCACCGTCGTGCTGCGCAAGGGCTACGGCCTGGGGGCCCAGGCCATGGCGGGCGGCGACTTCTCCGCGCCCGCCATGACGATCGCCTGGCCCACCGCCGAGTTCGGACCCATGGGCCTGGAGGGCGCCGTGCGCCTCGGCTACCGCAAGGAGCTCGAGGCCGAGAGCGACCCCGCGGCCCGCCAGGCGCTGTTCGAGAAGCTGGTCGGCCGCATGTACGAGAACGGCAAGGCCCTCTCCGTGGCCTCCGTGGTGGAGATCGACGCCGTCATCGACCCAGCCGAGACCCGCGCCTGGCTCCTCCGAGGCCTGAAGGCCTGCCCCGTGCCGGCCAGGCCCAACGGCAAGAAGCGCCCCTTCGTCGACGTGTGGTGATCTGGGGAAGCGCCGCGCGCGGTTAAGAGCCCCCTGCGGGATCAGCCGCGCCCGCCTAACACAGGTCGCCGCCGCCATCTGCGGCAAGCGCGCCGCCAAAAACTGATCGCAGATTTTTTGGCGAACCGTCCCCTGCCCTATACAATGAGAGAGGATCTTCCTCATTGTCAGTCAGCCACTTAGCGCTCCTCGAGAGTTGTGGCGCTGGGTCGTGCAAATAGGCCTGCCGCGGCGTGTAACATTAGTGCGGGATGTAGGTCCGCAGCACGTCCTCGATGATCCGCTCGAGTTGGCCCAGCGAGTTGCACTGCTTGGCCACGTGGCAGTAGCGGGCGTAGCGGTACATGACGCTGTCGCCCTGGCCCCAGTAGCTCTCCGGCTCCGGGTTGAGCCAGATGACCGCCCGGCTGCGCTGGTGGATCAGGTCCATCAGGTCGACCCGCGGATCGGCGAAGTTGGAGCGGCCGTCGCCCAGGAAGATCACCGTGGTGTGGCGGTCCAGCCGGTCCAGGTGCTGGTCGCAGAAGTCCTCCAGCGACTTGCCGTAGTCGGTCTGCTGGAAGCCGATGGTCTGCAGCACCTTCAGGATCGCCTGCTCGACCTGGTTCTCGTCGAGGATGTCGCCCACCGGGATCAGCCGGCCGGAGAACGCGAAGGCGTCCAGCCGGTCGACCACCTCGTTCAGGCTGTAGAGGAAGGTCAGCAGGAACTGGGCGGCGGCGGCAACCGACTTCGACACGTCGCAGATCGCCACGATTGACGGCTTGTCGACCTTGTGGGTCTTCCAGACGATGTCGAACGGCACCCCGCCGTAGCCCATCGACTTCCGCAGCGTCCGGCGCACGTCGAGGTGCCCCCGCCGCGCCTTGTGCCGCCGCCGCGAGTAGCGGTCGGCCAGCCGCTTGGCCATCCGCCGCACCAGCTGCTGCATGATGGCGAGGTCCACGGGGTCGATGCCGCCCTCGGCGTTGAGCGCCTTCTTGGCCAGCATCTCCTCGCGCAGCGCCCGGCCGGAGCCCGAGGCATAGAGCTCGTGCTGGCGCTCCACGTAGCGCTGCGCCTCGGCCATCAGCGCCTGGCGGGCGGCCGCCAGCCGGTCGGCGAGGCCCTGGCCCTCCGGCAGCTTGCGGGCGCCCGCGATGATCTTCTCGATCTCGGCCAAGCCCATCTCGTCCAGCAGCCGGCGGGTCAGGCGGCTGCGCTGGGTGGAGAGGCGGATCTCCGAGACGCCCGCGCGGCGCGCGGCCTCCTCCATCTGCTGGGCCACCTCGGCGGCGTCGCCGCGCAGCAGCGCCTGAGCGAGCGGGGAGTCCGAGGCCTCCGCCTCGCCCTGCTGTTCCTGCGGCGGCGGGGGCAGGGTGAAGCTGTTGCGGGTGAAGAAGGTCTCGAAGGTGCGGTCGAAGCGGTCGACCTCCTCGCGGGTCTTCGCCAGGCTGGCGCACAGCGCGTCCTTGAACAGCTGGCGGTCGGCATACCCGACGACGGCCACGGTGCGGGCCGCATCGATCGCCTCGGCCGGGGAGACCCGCACGTCGGCGGCCCTCAGCGCGCGCAGGAAATCCTCCAGCGTGTGCTGCACGGCCCCTACCGCTTGGCCAGCAGCTCGAGGATCTGCGGCTCGACCTGGTCGATGTCCTGCTCGAACTTGAGGATGACGTTGAGGGTGTCGCGCACGATCGCCGGATCGAGGCTGTCGGCGTGCAGCAGGATCAGCGCGCGGGCCCAGTCCACCGTCTCCGAGATCGACGGCGGCTTGCGCAGTTCCAGCGTCCGCAGCGTCTGGACGAAGGCCACCAGGTGGCGGGTCAGGTCGGCCTCGATACCGGGCACGCGGGTGAGCACGATCCGCTCCTCCAGCGCCGGCTCCGGCAGCGGGATGTGCAGGTGCAGGCAGCGGCGCTTCAGGGCGTCGCCCAGGTCGCGGACGTTGTTGGAGGTCAGGAACACCAGCGGCGGAGTCTTCGCCTTGATCACCCCGATCTCCGGGATCGAGACCTGGTAGGCGGAAAGCACTTCCAGCAGGAAGGCCTCGAAGGCCTCGTCCGACTTGTCG
This sequence comes from Phenylobacterium sp., assembly GCF_036563285.1. Classification (GTDB taxonomy): domain Bacteria; phylum Pseudomonadota; class Alphaproteobacteria; order Caulobacterales; family Caulobacteraceae; genus Phenylobacterium. The sequence continues at coordinate 106,519 of NZ_DATCMR010000011.1, read as the reverse complement.
ACCTCGTCGATCAGCAGGACGCAGCCGTCGTCCTGCTTCAGCGCCTTCATAAGCGGGCGCGGCTCGAGGAACGGCTCGGAGAAGAACAGGTCGCCCATGCCGTGCAGGCGGCCCATGGCGGCATCCATGCTCGGCGCGTCCGACAGCGCCTCGCCCATGCGGTCCTTCAGGAGCTGGGTGTAGAGCAACTGCTTGCCGTACTTCCACTCGTAGAGCGCCTTGGACTCGTCGAGGCCCTCGTAGCACTGCATGCGGATCAGCGGGTGCTTGAGCAGGGCGGCGGTGGACAGCGCCAGCTCGGTCTTGCCGACCCCGGCCGAGCCCTCCACCAGGATCGGCTTCTGCAGGTTGGCGGCCATGTAGAGCGCGGTCGCGATGCGCCGCGAGGCGATGTAGCCGACCGAGGCCAGGCCCTCGACCAGGGCGTCGACGGAGGCCAGCGGATCGGCCGCGGCGGCCGGCCGGACGGTGGAAATCGTCAAAGTCTCGAGCTTTCGAAATATCGGGATTTGAAAGGCCCGATTGTGCCAAGCGGGCGGCCCCGCGGCAAACCCGAACGGCAGCTCCAGGATTCCTGAGAGTTTACGGGGGCTTCACACCCCACGGTTTAGCTTGCGCCACCATGCGAACCACAGCGCTCCTCCTGGCGGTGCTTTGCTTCGCCGCGCCGGCGCGCGCGGGCGACCTTGCCGTGTCTTTCGCCACCCCGCGCGGCCAGCCGATCACCGATGCGGTGGTGATGGTGCGGCCGGCCTCCGGCGCCGCCCGGGCGCGGGTCGCCGGCCCCTACCGGATGGCGCAGAAGGACATGGCGTTCGAGCCCTACGTGCTGATCGTGCCCGTCGGGGCCGAGGTGGCCTTCCCAAACCTGGATACGGTGCGCCACCACGTCTATTCGTTCTCGCCGGCCAAGCGCTTCGAGCTGAAGCTGTACGGCCGCGACCAGACCCGCTTCGTGCGGTTCGACAAGGCCGGCGTGGTCGGCATCGGCTGCAACATCCACGACAACATGAGCGCCTTCGTGCGCGTGGTGGACACGCCGTTCGCGGTGAAGACCACGGCCGACGGGGCGCTGCTGCGCGACCTGCCGCCCGGCCCGGCGCGCGTGGTGGTCTGGCATCCGCTCCTGAAAACCGCGGGCGGCGAGATCGCCCGCGACGTGACGATCCCCGCCTCCGGAGCGGTCCGCATCGCCTTCGCCGGCGAGCTGCGCAGCCCGCGGCTGCGCCACGGCGGCTACTAGCCATGCTGTTCCAGCGGCTCAGCACCAAGCTGACGGTGCTCTACGGCGCGCTCTTCGGGGCGGTGCTGCTGCTGGTCTCGGTGGCGGTGTTCACGGCCGTCGGCCAGGCGGCCCAGAAACAGGTCCACAATGAGCTCGCCGCCACGGGCGCGGTGTTCGACCAGGTCTGGCGGCTGCGCACGGAGCGCCTGCTCGAAGGCGCCGTCCTGCTGTCGCGCGACTTCGGGTTCCGCGAGGCGGTGGCCACCCATGACGAGGCGACCATCGTCTCGGCCATGCAGAACCTGTCGCGCCGGCTGGAGATCGACCGCGCCTTCATCGTCGGCGCCGACGGCAAGGTGATCGGCGCCAAGCTCTCCGCGGAGGAGGCCGGCGAGCTGCAGACAGCCTTCGCCAGCGGCGAGGACCCGGCGGGCGTCCTGATGCTGGACGACCGGCCCTACCAGGTGGTCAGCGCCCCGGTGCTGTCACCCGACCTGATCGGCTGGGTGGTGTTCGCCACCGAGCTGGACAGTTCGGAGATGGCGGCGCTGGAGCGGCTGGCGGCGATCCCGCTGCAGGCGGTGGTGCTGCACCGCGAAGCCCGCCACGGCTGGGAGGCCGACGGCCTGAAGAGCGCCAGCGACCAGGCCGTGGTGCGCCGGTTCATCGAGCGCATCCTGGCGGAGGGGCGCTCCACCCCGCAGGCGCTCGACCTGCGCGAGGGCCGCTCGCTCGCCCTGGTGAAGCGGCTGCCGACGCTGGACGCGGACGGCGGCGCGGTGCTGGTGCTGCGCTATCCGATGGGCCGCGCCATGGCGCCCTTCCGGCCGCTGCTGCTGATCGTGGCCGGCGCCGGGCTGCTGAGCCTGCTGGTGGTGGGGTGGGGCAGCTGGGCGCTCGCCCGCGGCGTCACCCGCCCGATCTCCGACCTCGGCCAGGCCGCCTACCGTCTGCAGCGGGGCGAGGACGCCCAGGTGGCGATCACCACCCACGACGAGCTCGGCCACCTGGCGCAGAGCTTCAACACCATGGCCACCGCGATCCGCGACCGCGAGCGGCGCATCACCCATCTGGCGCTGCACGACGAGGAGACCGGCCTGCCTAACCGGCTGACGCTGGAGCGGGTGGTCTCGAGCCTCTCCGACCGGCCGCAGGGCCAGGTCTATGTGGCCGCGCTCGGCATCCAGAGGTTCGAGCAGGTGCGCGGCGCCATCGGCTATGCGCTGGCCGCCCAGGCCGTGCGGATGATCGGCAACCGCCTGGCCGGCCTGGCACCGTCGTCCGGGGTGGCGCGCATCGCCACGGACGTGCTCGGCTTCACCATCATCGCCCAGGGGCCGGAGGCGGCCGAGGACGACGCGCTGCGGCTGATGGCGGAGCTGGAGCACCCGCTGAACGTCGGCCGCGGCGACGCCATCGACGTCTCGTTGAACCTCGGCCTTGCCCCGCTGGACCGCGCCGTCGGCACGGCCGGGGCCATCGAGTTCGCCAACATCGCCCTGGACCAGGCCCGCGCTTCACGGCGCAAGGTGTCGTTCTTCGATGCCGAGGCCTACGGCGACCCGGCCGCCAACCTCTCCCTGATGTCGAGCATGCTGGGCGCGCTGGCCGGCGGCCAGATGCACCTGCACTACCAGCCCAAGTTCGACCTGCGCCGCCGGGAGGTCACCGGCCTCGAGGCGCTGGCCCGCTGGCGTCACCCTGTGCGCGGCATGCTGGGCCCCGACCTCTTCGTCCCGATGGCGGAGGAGACCGGGCACGTGCGCGAGCTCACCGAATGGGTGCTGCGCCGGGCCATCGCCGACCAGAAGGCGCTGGCCGCCGCCGGCCACGAGCTGGAGGTGGCCGTCAACATCTCGGGCCGCACCCTGGGCGAGCCGGACTTCGCCGACGTCGCCCTGAAGCTCGCCCGCACCGCCAACGGCCGGCTGTGCTTCGAGATCACCGAGACGGCCGTCATCGAGAACCCGGACGTGGCGCTCGCCGCGCTCGACCGCTTCGCGGCCGCCGGCATCGCCGTCTCCATCGACGACTTCGGCACCGGCCTGTCGTCGCTGGCCTACCTGAAGCGGATCCGCGGCCATGAGCTGAAGATCGACAAGTCGATCGTCCACGGCGTCACCGAGAGCCAGCGCGACGCCCTGATCGTCCGCTCCACGGTGGACCTGGCCCACAGCCTGGGCCTGAAGGTCACCGCCGAAGGGGTGGAGACGGAGGCCTGCTTCGCCCTCCTGTCGGCCATGGGCTGCGACCGGGCGCAGGGCTACCTGATCGCCAAGCCCCTGCCGCTCAAGGAACTCTTGACCTTTCTCTCCCACGATCGCGGCCACCTGAAGAGCTACGGCTGACACAAGGAGAGGTCGTGGTGCGCAAGCGGCTCGCGGGCCTCGTGATCGCGGGCGGCCTCGCGGCCGCCGCGTCCGCGCGCGCCCAGGACGGGCCGTTCTCCGCCGACAGCTTCCAGGGGCTGGCGGACATCCGGCTGACGGCGGCCAGCGGCGAGCGGAGCTGGCTGGACCGCGGGTTCGGCAAAACCTCCGCCTCCGGCGACGAATTCGAGGCGAAGCTCTCCGAGGTGGCCGTCGAATGGAAGCCGCGCTTCAACTTCGCGCTCAGCGGCGTGGTCACCGCGCACCTGCAGCCGGACGTCGACCCGGCCCTCGACCTCTCCGAGGCCTATCTGAAGCTGCAGCTCCCGACCGCCGCCGGCCGGGTCTCGGCCCGCGCCGGGGTGTTCTGGCCGCCGATCTCCCTGGAGCACGACGGCGTCGCCTGGACCACGCCGCACACGCTCACCGCCTCGGCCATCAACAGCTGGGTCGGGGAGGAGGTGAAGGTCGCGGGCCTCGAGGCCACCTTCCGGCGCGAGTTCGCCGGCCACGAGCTGTCCGCCACCGCGGCGGTGTTCGGCTGGAACGACACCTCGGGGACCCTGCTCAGCTTCCGCGGCTGGGCGCTGCACGGCGTGAAGGCGGGCCCCAACACGGCGTTCCCGCTGCCGCCGCTGTCGGCCTTCATGCGGACCAAGCAGGCGCCGGTCACCGACCCCTTCTACGAGCTCGACTTGAAGGCCGGATATTACGGCCGACTGGAGTGGCGCCCGCCCGCCCCGGTGGTGATCGACGCGCTCTACTACGACAACGTCGGCGATCGCGTGGCCGTAGAGGCCAAGCAGTGGGCCTGGGAGACGCGGTTCCTGAACGTCGGCGCCCGCTGGGAGCCGGTGGAGGGCACGCGTATCCTCGCCCAGGCGCTGAACGGCGAGACCCTGATGGGCTTCCGCATGCCCGGTGGCATCTGGGTCGATATGGGGTTCGCTTCGGCCTACCTGATGGCGCAGCGGGACGTGGGCGAGCACACGCTGTCCGCGCGCATCGACTGGTTCGACACCCGGGACCGCACCTTCAGCGTCGCCGACAACAACGACGAGGAAGGCTGGGCCCTGACCGGCGCCTGGCGCCACCACCTGTCCGATCGCGCCAACCTGATCGTCGAGGCCCTGCACATCACGAGCAAGCGCCCCTCGCGCGTCCTGGCCGGCGAGGCGCCGAAGCAGGACCAGACGGTGCTGCAGACGGCGCTGCGCCTCAGCTTCTAGACGTCGAACTCCACGCCTTGCGCCAGCGGCAGGGTGCGGCCGTAGTTCACGGTGTTGGTGGCCCGGCGCATGTAAGCCTTCCAGCTGTCGGAGCCGGCCTCGCGGCCGCCGCCGGTCTCCTTCTCGCCGCCAAACGCGCCGCCGATCTCGGCGCCCGACGGGCCGATGTTGACGTTGGCGATGCCGCAGTCGGAGCCGGCCGCCGAGATGAACAGTTCGGTCTCGCGCACGTCATTGGAGAAGATCGACGACGACAGGCCCTGCGGCACGTCGTTCTGCCGTTCGATGGCCTCGCAGAGATCGGCGTAGCGCATGACGTAGAGGATGGGCGCGAACGTCTCGCGCTTCACGACATCGGCCTGGCCGTCCATCTCGACGAGCGCCGGGCGGACGTAGAAGGCGTCGGGCTGGCCCGGCACATGTATGCGCTCGCCGCCCGTCACGTGGCCTCCGGCGGCTCGCGCGTCGGCGAGGGCGCGCTGCATGGCCTCGAAGCTGGCCTCGTCGATGAGCGGCCCGATCAGCGTGCCGGCCTGGCGGGGATCTCCAACCGGCACCGAGCCGTAGGCGGCGCGCAGGCGGGGCAGGAAGCCATCGTAGAGGCTCTCGTGCAGGAACAGACGGCGCAGCGTCGTGCAGCGCTGGCCCGCCGTGCCCATGGCGGCGAAGGCGATGCCGCGCAACGCGAGGTCGAGGTCGGCGGTGGGGGCCACGATGGCGGCGTTGTTGCCGCCGAGCTCCAGCAGGGCGCGGGCGAAGCGCGCCGCCAGTCGGGGGGCCACCGCCCGGCCCATGGCGGTCGATCCGGTGGCGGAGACCAGCGGGACCTTCGGATGGTCCACGAGCCGCTCGCCGACCTCGCGTCCGCCGATGATCACGGCCGACAGGTTGTGGGGCGCGTCGCCGAACTTCGCGACCGCCCGCCCGAACAGCGCCTGGACGGCCAGCGCGGTGAGCGGCGTCTTCTCCGACGGCTTCCAGACCACCGGATCGCCGCAGACCAGGGCCAGGCAGGCGTTCCAGGACCAGACCGCCACGGGGAAGTTGAAGGCGCTGATCACGCCCACAACGCCCAGCGGGTGCCAGGTCTCCATCATCCGGTGCTCGGGCCGCTCGGTGGCCAGCGTCAGGCCGAACAGCTGGCGCGACAGGCCGACGGCGTAGTCGCAGATGTCTATCATCTCCTGCACTTCGCCGGCCGCCTCGGAGACGATCTTGCCGGCTTCCAGCGTGACGAGGCCCGCGAGGTCGGCCTTGGCCGCCCGCAGCTCCTCGCCGAACAGGCGCACCAGCTCGCCACGGCGGGGGGCGGGCACGCTGCGCCACGCTTTGTAGGCCTGGTGCGCGGCCTCGATGGCGGCGTCGACGGCCGCAGGCGCGGTGTCATGCACCTGCCCGATCGCCTCGCCGGTCACGGGCGAGCGCACTGTCCGCTCGCCGCCGGTGTAGAGGGCTGGGTCGACGCCCACGGCTTGCAGGAGCTGGGCGGCTTCGGCGGCGGCAGAGCCGACCTTCGTCTGAACGGTCATGGGGTTACTCGGCGGCGGCGCGGAGGGTGGCGTCTTCGGGGGCATAGAACCGGCCAAAGCGATTGGCGAGGAAGACGTCGAGCTCGATGTCCTCCTGTCGGATGAAGCCCTTCGACGGCAGCTTGCCATCGGCCAGCAGGTCGAGGACCGCGCAGATGGCGCCGGCGGTGGTGACCTGGATGGCGCTCTTCATCTGGCCGCCGACGCTCTGAGCGAAGACCTTGTTGACGTAGGTCTCCTGCATCAGCCGCCCGTCCTTCATGCCCGAGACGGTGACGAACACGATGACCACGTCCTGCAGGGTGGCCGGGACCGCGTTCTCCAGAATGTCCTTCAGGATATGCCGGCGGTTCCGGAGGTTCAGGTCGTTGAGCAGCGCCTTCATGATCGCCGCGTGGCCCGGATACCGGATGGTCCGGTAGTTGAGGTTGCGGACCTTCCCTTCCAGCGTCTGGCACAGCGTGCCCAGGCCGCCAGAGGTGTTGAAGGCCTCGTAGGTCACCCCGTCGAGGGAGAACTCCTGGCATTCCTCCAATGCCGGGACCTCGCGCAGCCGGCCGTTCACGATCGCCTCGCAGGGCTCGCAGTACTCGTTGATCACCCCGTCGGTCGACCAGGTGAGGTTGTAGTTCAGAGCATTCGACGGATAGCGCGGCAGGGCCCCGACCCGCAGGCAAACGTCGTGCAACTCGTCGAAGTGCTTGGCCAGCGCCCAGGCGGCGATGGTGATGAAGCCCGGCGCGAGGCCGCACTGCGGGATGAACGCGGTCGTCGCATCCTTGGCGAGCTCGCGCACCACTCGGCTGGAGGCGACGTCCTCGGTGAGGTCGAGGTAGTGGGCGCCGGCGCCCTTGGCGGCTTCGGCGACGGTGGTCGTGAGGTGGTAGGGCGCGCAGTTCACGACGGCGAAGCAACCTTGCAGCGTGTCCGCGAGCGCTCCGGGCGTCTCGATGGCGAGCGCCACGCGATCGGCCTTGGCGTGGGAGTTGAGGCCAGCCAGCGCCTCGCGCGAGCCGTCGATGACCACGACCTCGTAGTCGCCGGACCCCTCCAGCAGGTCCACGACGGTGGAGCCGATCTTGCCTGCGCCGACGACCGCGACCTTCTGCATCCGGACCTCCATCAATTGAGAAACAGACTCGGCCGTGGCCTTGCGCGTTTCAAGTGGCGCTTCGGCGATGTGTGCAGGTATCTTGGGCGCTCCGACGTAGAGAGTAAGCAGATGGACGATCTCGACCAGCATCTCCTAGGGAAGCTCCGGGAGAACGCCCGCGCCCCGGTGGCCGAGCTTGCCCGGGCGCTCGGGCTGTCGCGCACCACGGTGCAGAGCCGGCTGGCCAGGCTGGAGCGGTCGGGGATTATCGCCGGCTACGCCGTCAAGCTCTCGGAGAAGCACGAGGCGGCGCTGGTGCACGCCTACGTCATGCTCACCGTGGAGCCGAAGCAGGCGGCGGCGGTGACCGCAGCCCTGAAGCGGATGGCCGGCGTGCGCTGCCTGCAGTCCGTCAGCGGCCCGTTCGACATGATCGCCAATGTCGAGGCGCCCAGCGTCTCCGACATGGACGCGCTGATCGACGACATCGGAGCGGTGAAGGGCGTGGAGCGCACCAACTCCTCGATCGTGCTGTCGACCAAGTTCGACCGCTAGAGCCGGCCCTCCCGCAGGCCGTTGTGCACGTCGGTGGCGGCGATGGCCCCCTCGCCCTGGGCCACCGAGATCTGGTTGAGGCCGCGGACCACGTCACCGGCGGCGTAGAGGCCGGGCACCGAGGTCTCCTGGTGGTCGCCCACCACCAGCCGGCCGGTGGCGTCGTCCCGCTTCGCGCCGGCCTTGATGGCGAGCTGCACGCGCGGGCTGACGCCCAGGGCCGAGTAGATCACGTCGAACTGGCGGACCTGGTCGCCGAAGCACAGCGCGGTGATGCGGCGCTTCTCGACGGTGACGCTGTCGATCGGCGCCTCCACGACCTTGATCCCGGCCTTCTTCAGCTTTGCGCGCTCTTCGCCCGGGAGGGCGTCCGGCTGGCCGACGTGCACCAGGGTCACCTCTTTCGACCAGGTGGTGAGGAACCGCGCCTCCGCCGCGCCGTGGGCGTCGTGGCTGATCACCCCCACCCGCTGGCCGCTCACCTCGTAGCCGTCGCAGATCGGGCAGATGCGGATGAGGCCCTTGGCGACGCCCTCTTCCAGCCCCGATATGGGGAGCTCGTTGTCGAGCACGCCGGTGGCCAGGATCACCGCGCGGGCGTTCAGGGCGCCGACGGTGGTCCCCAGGGTGAAGCCGCAGTCGGTGCGCGCCACGTCCTCGACCCGCCCGCGCTCGATCGTGGCCCCGTAGCGCTGGGCCTGGCGGCGCATGCGCGAGAGCAGGGTCTTGCCGCGGATGCCGGCCGGGAAGCCGGGGTGGTTGTGGCTGGTGGGGATCCACTCGGCGCGGCTGGCGCCGGATTCCACCACGATGAAGTCGCGGCGGTAGCGCGCGAGGTAGATGGCGGCGGTCAGGCCCGCCGGACCTGCGCCGACGACGACGCAATCGTAAGTCTTCACACCCATGGCGGGCCGTGAACGCGCAAGGGCCGCCGGTGCTCCCTCATGTGAGGGTGTAGAGATAGGCGGCCATGTCACGCGCCTCCTTCTCGCCGATGCCCATGCGCGGCATGGCGCTCTGCGGGTCGACCTGGTGCGGGTCCTTCAGCCAGCGGACCAGGTTGTCCGGTGTGTTCTCCAGCCGGCCTGCGATGTAGCCGCGCCCGCCGAACTGGGTGAGCGGCGGGCCGACGGAGGCCTTGGCGCCGGAGATGCCCGGGATGGTGTGGCAGCTGCCGCACGGGCGCTTCTGGATCGCCGCGCGGCCGGCCTGCGGATCGCCGCCCGTCATGGCGACGACGCGGTCTTCCAGGCGCGAGCGGCGCTCGTGCTGCTCACCAAGCAACAGGCCGACGCCGACCGCGATCAGCGCCATGGCGACCAGCACGGGAAGGAAGCGCCTAGCCATGCCGCGCCTCCGAGCTCTCGCGCAGGTGTGGGGCGAGGATGGCGATGGCCACGACGGCGTGGAGCAGACCGCCCGGCACCCACATCAGGAGGCCGGCCAGCTGCTGGTCCTCGGCCGGCGAAAGGCCGAAGGCCGCAAGGCCAAGCGCGGCGTAGGGTCCGTACCAGGGGCTCTCCGACAGAGCCATGAAGGCGCCGAGCGCGCCGGTCACCATGGAGGTGAAGAACAGGCAGAAGGCCGACACCCACGGGCTGCGCCGCGGCCCCAGCATGGCCGACCAGAAGAAGAGGGCGGTGACGAAGAACGAGATGTGCTGGGCGGCGTGCCAGCCCTCGTGCTTCAGCGCCCGGTCGAACAGCGAGGGCAGGTGCCAGATCCAGATGGCGGCGGCCTGCAGCACGGTGGCGAGCAGCGGGTCGGTGAACAGCTTCCAGAGGCCGGCGCCGGCGCGGCTGCGGGGGATGGCGGCCAGGCCATGGCGGGCCGCGGGTGCGAAGGCCCAGAGCATCACGCCGAGCGGGCGGGACCACACGAACAGCGGGGCGGCGGCCAGCATCAGCAGCTCGTGCTCGATCATGTGGGCTGTGAAGGACCGCCCGCTGGCCGCGTGCAGCGGCGAGAGCGAGGCCACGGCGAGGCTGGCGAGCCCAAGGGCGAAGATCCGGCCCCGGCGATCGAGCTCGGCGCGGCCGTGGTCGGTGCGCCGGCGCAGGCGGATGAAGCCGGCGGCGTAGATCAGGGCGCCGAGCCCGAACGGGATGGCGATCCAGGGCTCGGGTCCCGCCCAGCCGGCGGCGCCGGTGGTGTGGGCGAAGGCGGCGCCGGGGAGGAGCGCCAGCACGAGCGCGAGCCGGATCACGGCGAGCACCCCGGCACGATGAAGCCGCTCAGGCCCTGCAGCAGGATGGCGAAGATGAAGAGGGCCGCCGCGCCGGTGCTGACCAAGCCCGAGAAGGTGTGGCCCTCGCGGCGGTCCGTGCTCTCCGGCGGCGCAGGCGCGGGCCGGGCGTTCCAGGAGATCCAGCCGCCAAGCGCCGCCACGGCGATGGCGAGCAGGGCCGTGCCGGCGGTGAGCAGCGGCCCGGCCGCGTCGCAGTTCCAGTAGACCGCGTGGGACACCTGGTTGTGGCCGAACCAGGCGACGGCGCCCAAGAAGGTCCCGGCCCACGCGGCATAGCCCGAACGGAGGTCGCGGCGCTTCATGGCGCCCACCTCGGCCCCCAGTAGACGAAGGCGTAGCAGACCACCCACCAGGCGACGATGAACAGCCAGTAGCCGGCGTTGTCGTCGGTGTCGCCGAACCGCTCGTTATCCACCTCGTGGGTGTGCAGGAACACGGCCAGGAAGAAGGTGTCGATGAAGTCGGTGATCAGGTGGACTGTGTGCATCAGCATCACAGCCCAGACGACGGAGCCGTAGGCGTCCTGGTCCCAGCGGGTGTTGAGGGAGGTGAACTCCACGCCGCGGAGCACGAGCAGGAGGGCGCCGAGCACGGTCATCACGATGACCCAGCGGCGCGTGGCGGAGAGGTCGCGCATGCGGGCGGCACGGGAGACGAAGGCGTTGGGGATCAGGCTGGCGAGCATCAGGACAAGGCTCGCCGTGCCCCAGACCAGGTTCGGCGCGGAGTCGGTCAGCGGCCACTGATCCACACCGTTCATCAGGTAGATGTAGGTGGCGATCATGAGGGCGAAGCCCGTGCCCTCGATCAGCATGAACCCGAGGCCCGCCCAGCCCCACAGGCCGTAGAGGCGGAAGGCGCCGGTCGGCAGGTCGGAGAGGTCGCCGACGATGGTGTAGGGAGTGCGCGGCGCGCGCGGCTTGGCGGCTGCGGTCTTGCGTGGGGCGGTCGCCGCCTTGGTCCTGGCCGGCGACTTGCGAGAGGCCGGCGTCTTGCTGGGCGTCTTCATGCCAGCGCCCCAGGCGGGGCCTGCTCGCGCTTCGCGCCGGTCTTCCGCGCATGCGACGGCCTTGGCCAGAACCAGCCGAGGATCGCCAGGACGAGCGGCGGGATCCCCCAGACCAGGAACCACTCGTTGAAGATCGACCCCAGGAAGACGAAGGTGAGCGCCACCGCGGTGACGAGCGGCCAGATGCTGGGCTCGGGCGACCCCTCCCGCGCCTCCGGCGTCGCGTCGACCACGCTGGTCAGCAGCACCTCGCGATGGTCAGCGGAGAGCCCGGTCATCACGGGCAGCTTGTCCTTCACCTTCCAGAGCGGCTCGCGGCCTTCCACCACCGGGGTGAAGCCGAAGTTGTAGCTCGGCGGCGGCGAGGTGGTGGCCCACTCCAGGCCGCCGCCGCCCCAGGGGTTTGCGCCCGCCGGCTGTCCGCGGCGGGCGGAGACGATCAGGTTCAGGAAGTAGACCGCGAAACCGGCGGCGAGCACGTAGGCGCCGAGGCTGGAGACCAGGTTCAGCCCGTCCCAGCCCATGCCCTCCGGATAGGTGTAGATCCGCCGAGGCATGCCCCACAGCCCCATGATGTGCATGGGAAAGAAGGCCACGTGGAAGCCCGCGAAGATCAGCCAGAAGCTGACCTTGCCCGCGGTCTCGTTGAGCATCCGTCCGACCGCCTTGGGGTACCAGTAGTGGATGGCCCCCAGCAGCGGGAACACCGCCCCGCCGATCAGCACGTAGTGGAAGTGGGCGACGACGAAGTAGGTGTCGTGCACCTGGGTGTCGAGCGGCACCGAGGCCAGCATCACCCCCGTCAGGCCGCCGAGCACGAAGGTGACGATGAAGCCGACGACGAACAGCATCGGCGTCGGGAAGCGCGGCTTGCCGTCCCACATCGTGGCGATCCAGCAGAAGATCTGCACGCCCGACGGGATGGCGATGGTCATGCTGGCGGCGGTGTAGAAGCTGTTGCCCAGGTGCGGCAGGCCCGTGGCGAACATGTGGTGCACCCACAGGCCGAACGCCAGGAAGCCGGTGGCGACCAGGGCCAGCACCATGACCGGGTAGCCGAACACCGGCCGCCGGCAGAAGGTCGAGGTGATCTCCGAGACGAAGCCGAGGGCCGGCAGGAAGATGATGTAGACCTCCGGGTGGCCAAAGAACCAGAACAGGTGCTGCCACAGCAGGGTCTGGCCGCCCTCGGCGTAGTTGTAGAAGTGGGTGCCGATCAGCCGGTCCGAAATCAGGAAGGTCGTCGACAGCATCACCGCCGGCATGGCGAAGATGACCATGAAGGCGGTCACCAGCGTGGACCAGCTGAACAGCGGCATGCGCCCGAGCGTCATGCCGGGCGCGCGCATCTTCAGGATGGTGGTCGCGGTCGAGACCGCCGCCGCAAGAGCGGCGACCTCGGTGAAGGTCACCATCTGCGCCCAGATGTCGGTGCGCTTGCCGGGCGAGAACTGCGGGCCCGACAGCGGCACGTAGGAGAACCAGCCAGTCTCCGGCCCCACGTCCATGGCGAAGGCCACCCAGATCAGGATGCCGCCGGCCAGGTAGACCCAGTAGGACAGCGCGTTCAGGCGCGGGAAGGCCATGGTCCTGGATCCCACCATCAGCGGGGTCAGGTAGAGGCTCATGGCCTCCATGATCGGCACGGCGAAGAGGAACATCATCGTCGTGCCGTGCATCGAGAAGATCTGGTTGTAGCGGTCCGGGTCGATCAGCCCGCTTTCCGGCCGCGAGAGCTGGGCGCGCATGGCCGCCGCCAGCAGGCCGCCCAGCACCAGGAACACCAGGCCGGTGACGATGTAGCGCTTGCCGATCGCCTGCGGGTCGACGGCGGTGAGGAAGCCCCAGACCCCCTTCGGATCGGACCAGGTCTTCTCCAGCCGCACGTGCTCCTCCGGCGGCGGGGCGGTGAGCGCCAGGTGGCCGTCGACCGGGGTCACTTCAGCGTCTCCAGGTAGGCGACCACCGCGTTCAGCTCGTCTGCGCTGAGCGGCACGCGCGGCATCTTGGTGCCGGGCTTGATCCCCTGCGGATCGGCGATCCAGGCCTGCAGGCTCCCGCGGTCGTTGGGCAGCGTCCCGGCCGCGATGTGCCTGCGGCTCTTCAGGTGGGTGAGGTCGGGGCCGGTCGTGCCGCCCGCGTCGGTGCCCTGGATTCGGTGGCACATCACGCAGGCCTTGGAATTGAACACCTGCTTGCCCGTGACCGCCCGGGCGTCGGTCGGGTTGGCGGCCGACGTGGTCTGGCGGCGCATCCAGGCCTCGAAGTCCTTCTGGGTGTCCACCCGGACGTCGAAAGCCATCTTGGCGTGCTGCAGGCCGCAGAACTCGGCGCACTGGCCCCGGAAGTCGCCGATCCGCCGCGGGGTGACCGCGATGTAGTTGATGCGCCCCGGGATCAGGTCCTCCTTGCCCGACAGGTTAGGCACCCAGAAGGAGTGGATGACGTCGTTGGCGCGCAGCTCGATTACCGCGGGCCGGCCGGCCGGCAGATGCAGTTCGTTGGCGGTCAGCACGTTCTCGCTGGGCAGGTCGCCCTCGTACTCGATCAGCCACCACCACTGGTTCCCGGTGACCTTGATCTTCAGCGGCCCGGGCCCCGCCTCTGCCAGGCTGCGGTCGACCAGGAAGCTGACGGTGGTCAGCACCACCAGGCCCGCGGCGATCAGGGCGGTCCAGCCGGTAAGGCTGCGGCGCAGCTGCGGGTCTGCGGGCGTCTCGCCGGTGATCGGATCGGGCGCTAGCCTGCCGGCGCCGCGCGCGCGCCACAGCGCCCAGGCAAGGAAGCCCAGCACCAGGACGTACATGACGCCGCAGACCACGAGCATGGTCTTCCACACCACGTCGATGTCGCGCGCCTGGTCCCCGGCCGGATCGAGCATCGTCTGGAAGCCGCTGCAGGCGCAAAGCGCCAGGGCCGCCAGGACGATCGCGACGGTCCGGATCACCGGGTGGTCCCGGAGGTCGCCGCCGCGGGATCGCCTTTCTGGGGCTCCTGCCGGTTCTGGTTGTTGATCGGACCGGTGGCGCGCATGGCCTCGGGACGGCTGGGCGCGGCTAGGCGGTCCACGTCGCCCGACAGCGACTTCACGTAGGCGGCGATCTCCCAGACCTGGGCCTCGGGGATCTTGTCCTTGAACGCCGGCATGCCGTTCGGCCTGCCCTGCACGATAGAGGCGTAGATCTGCTCCATCTCCCCGCCGTAGCGCCACTCGGCATCCATCAGCGGGGGCCCTATCCCACCGCCGCCGTTGAAGTGGCAGCCCACGCAGTTGAACCACATGTAGTAGGTCTGGCCGTTGGCGATGTGCTGGGCGTTGCCCGCGTACTCTTTCGCCCGCGGATCGCTAGGCATCGGCGCGGCCTGGCCGGCGTGGAGCTGGGTGAGGGTGAGCCCCTTCGGCCCGGTCTCGGCGGCAGGCTTGGGCTGCAGCGCGCGGTGCTCGCGGTTGCAGCCGCCGAGCGCCAGCGCCAGCACCAGCGCCGTCGTCCCAAGCGCCATTGCCCGCGGCTGGCCCATGCATCCTCCCAGCTTCTCAACTCACGAAGCTTGGCTGTCGTTCCGCAGGGTGATCAGGGGCTTGGAGCGGCCGGATTGAGGAAGATCGGGTTGCCGAGCAGCCACAGCGAGCCGTCGGGACCGCGCACGTCCACGCGCAACCATCGGGGGCGGCCGTCGCCGGCCAGCTGGAAGGCGACGGTCTGGTCTGCGCCTGACAGCCGCTGCTCGCCCGCGGCGCCTAAGGCAGGTCCGTTCCAGGCCACCCGGGCGGTTCCGCCCGCCGCCCCGACGACGCGCGCCGACAGGCGGACGGCGGCGCCGGCGGCGGCCTCGAGCGCGCCGCCCATCTCGGCGCTGCGGCCGGCCGCCTGCGCGGTCACCTCGAGCAGCTTGTCGCGGCTGCCGGTGACGTCGACGAAGACGCGACCGGCGCGGATGCCGGCCAGGATGGCCTCCTGCGACAGGTTCTCCGCGCGCACCACGGTGGTGGGCAGGCCTATGGCGTTGGTATTGAGAGGCGCGATGGTCGGGTCGTGGTTGTCCGAGCCGCCGATGGCGGTGATCCGGAAGCCCTCGCTCAGCCGCGCCTCCCAGAACGGAATGCCGGAGGTGGGCCCCTCCGCCCCGCCGTACTGGCCGATGGAGCTGCCGTTCACCGCCTCGACGGCCTGCACCGCGGCGTAGTCGGTGTCCTTCGACGTCCAGCCGCAGCCCATGCAGGCCGCGCCCGAGGGCTGGCCTGGATGATTGACCGAGAAGACGCCGCCGGCGCGGGCGACCTGACGCTGAACGACCGCCATGGTCGGCGCGCGCTTGGAGGTGAGCTGGAAGTCGAGGAAGGCGCTGGGGCCGAAGACGTTGGCGTGGCCCTGGAAGGTGGTCACCTCGCGGCCGGGGATCAACAGCAGCTTGTCGAACGCGGGCTGCAGCTCGCGCAGCGCGGCGTTCTGGGACGTGGCGTTGTGGTCCGTGACCGCGATGAAATCCAAGCCCCGCGCGGATGCGGCCTCCACGGTCCGGTAGACCGGGCAGGGGACCTTCTTTCCGCTCGCCGAGGGGCAGCTCCCGTCGGAGTGGGCGGTGTGCATGTGCAGGTCGCCGCGGTACCAGGCCGGGCCGGTCTTCAGGGGCCCCTCGGCGAAGCCGGCGAACCGCATATCGCGCTCGAACCAGATGCGCGCGGTGTACTCGGCGCGCACGCCCTCGCGCACGCTGGGCACGCCCAGCACCAGCTTCCATTCGCCCGACGGCAGCGGCCCGGGCAGGTAGGACGGCGTGGCCTCGGCCTCGCTGATCGTGAACCGGCTCTTGTTGCCGCCGCTCCAGCCGCGGAAGCGCTGCGGATCACGGAGTCCGAGGTCGATCACGGCGCGCTGCTCACGGCCGGTGTAGGCGAACTGGATGGTTAGCCGCGTCACCCCGGGCGGAACGCGGAACGGAACCTCGCGGTAGGTCTGGTGGTCGGCGTGCGTCATCACGCCGGTCAGCGTCAGGTCGGCGGTGCGCTGAGCGGCCGCCGGCCACGCCAGCAGGAGCGCAGCGACCAGCGCCGCCGCGCTCCAGATCAGGCGCTGGAGGGGCCCGGTCAGGGCGCCTCGTTGGAAAAGACGATCGTCCCCGAGGCCGCGAACATGCCGCCCACGCCGTGGGCGATGCTGATCTTCGCGCCCTCCACCTGCGCCGGCGCCGTGCCGCGCATCTGCCGTACGCTCTCCTGCAGGGCGTACATGCCGTACATGCCCGAGTGCATGTACGAGAGGCCGCCGCCGTTGGTGTTGAGCGGCAGCTTGCCCCCGATGGCCGTGTTCCGCTCGTTGATGAAGTCCTTCGCCTCGCCGGGCTTGCAGAAGCCCAGGTCCTCCAGGCCGTAGAGCGGCAGGTGGGCGAAGGCGTCGTAGATCATCAGGTGGTCGACATCGGCGTGGCTGATGCCGGCCTCCTCGAAGGCCTTCTTGCCGGAGACGCGGAAGGCCTTCGAGGAGGTGAAGTCCTCCATCTGGCTGACCATCGGCGTCTCGACGCTCTCGCCTGTGCCCAGGATGTAGACGGGCTTCTGGGGAAAGTCGCGGGCGCGGTCGGCGGAGGTGAGGATCAGCGCCCCGCCGCCGTCGGTGACCAGGCAGCACATCAGCTTGCGGAACGGCCAGGCGATCATGTCGGAGCCCAGCACGTCGTCGACGGTGATCGGGTCGCGGAAGCTAGCGCGCGGGTTCTTCGCCGCCCATTCCCGCTGGATCACCGCGACGTTGGCGAGGTCCTCTTCCGTGACCCCATAGGTCTTCATGTAGCGGAGCACGGGAATGGTGAACATCGTCGGCGGGCCGGCCGGGCCGTAGGGCATCTCGAACTGGCCGTTCAGGCTGGACGGCGCCATGCCGAACCGGCCCGCCCCCACCCGACTGCGGCCGCTCTCGCCGTGGGTGATCAGCACCCTGGTGCAGAGGCCCTCGTTGATGGCGGCCGCCGCGTGGCGCACGTGCAGCATGAAGGAGCAGCCGCCGACGCTGGTGCCGTCCGCCCAGGTGGGCGTGATGCCGAGGTAGTGGGCGAGCGCCGTGGGGCTCTCGCCGGCGGTGGCGACGCCGTCGATGTCGGAGGGCTTGAGGCCGGCGTCGGCCAGGGCGTTCAGCGCCGCGTCGGCGTGCAGGCCTATGACGCTCATGTCCGGGATCTTGCCGAGCCGGGTGGTCTCCGCCGCGCCGACGACGGCGATGGATTTCTGCTTCATGACCTCAGGCCCCCGCCGGTTCGAAGAGGGGCAGGGTGATGTCGTCTGTCTGCTTCGCGAACGTCACCTTCAGCGGCATGTCGAGCTGCAGCGCCTCCGGGGTCTGCGGGGAATTGACGATGTTGGTCATCATCCTGGGCCCTTCCTCCAGCTGCACGACGGCGATGGCGTAGGGCTCGGTCCCCATGTCCGGGCGCGGGCGGTGGTTGATGACGTAGGACCATAGGACGGCGCGGCCGCTGGCCGGATAGACCTCCACCTTGCGGCTGCCGCACTTCGGGCAGAAGGGCCGCGGCGGGAAGTAGCTTCCGCCTCCGCACTGGGTGCAGCGCTGAAGGCGAAGCTCGCCTTCCCTGCACCCGTCCCAGAAATGCCGGGTCTCCGGCGTGGGCTCGGGCAGCATCCGTGGTGGCATCAATGGCGTCCTGGAAATGGCTGGCTCGGAAAGGCGGGCAGCAAAGCCGAGACGGCCGCGCTTGTCGATAAGCCTCCGCGCTGGCAGACCGCAGGCGTGAGTTTCCCTTGAGCGATTCCTTCGACCCGCAGCGGTTCCTGACCGCCCAGGCGCCGGTCTATTCCACCGTGCTCGCGGAGATCCGCGCCGGGCGGAAGCAGACCCACTGGATGTGGTTCGTCTTCCCGCAGCTTGCCGCCCTGGGGCGCAGCGAGAGGGCCAGGCACTACGGCCTCTCCGGCCTCGCCGACGCCCAGGCCTACTTCGACCACGCGATCCTGGGAGCTCGCCTGGTCGCCTGCGTGCGGGCGCTGACGTACGTGCACTTCCGTACCGCCCACGAGATCTTCGGCAGCCCGGACGACCTGAAGCTCCGCTCGTGCCTGACCCTGTTTTCCCGGGCCGTGCCGCGCGAGCCGATATTCGCCCAGGCGCTGGAGAAGTACTTCAACGGAGAGCCCGACCCGCTGACCGTGCAACTGCTCGAGCACTGAGTTCAGACGAGCGAGACCGACAGCTTCCGCCGCTCGGTGGAGGCCTTGAGCTCGGCCCAGATGGCGTCCTGTCGCGCCTGGTCGTCGGCGGCCTCGGCGGCCGCATGGGCCTCGATCAGCTGCGCCCTCAGCACGTGGTTGGCGGACTTGAGGGCGGAGACCCGCAGGTCATAGTCGGCGCCTTCGACGCCGAGCAGCTGGCGCAGGGACCGGTTCTCGTCCACCAGCCGCGCGGCCGCGCCGTCGAACACCTCTGCGGCCAGGTTCAGCAGGGCGGCCGTCAGCATCAGGTTCGAGGCCCGCTCGGCTGGCGGGGCGGCAGGGTCGGCATAGCGCATCGCCACGTTCGCGAGCTCGGCCAGGACGGCGGGGACGGACGGGGTCATAGCCGCCCCATCACCTTCAGAATCGCCCGGTCCTGGGCGTTGGTCAGCCACCAGGCGGGATAGACCATGATCGGCTCCCTGTTGCCGCCGTCGAGGAAGGCGCGCGCCGAGCCCACCCAGATCGCCTGGCCCTTCACGCAGTTGAACAGGGTCCACCAGTGCAGGGCCGCCGGGTCGGCCGTCAGCCCGCTGGCCGCCTCCCAGGCGCCGATGGCGGTCCCCTTGTCGCAGAGTCCGCCCGCAAGCTCGCCGCGGCCGAAGCACCACACCGGATTGAGCCCCCAGGCGAGGTCCTCCAGCGGGTCTCCCAGGTGGGCCATCTCCCAGTCCAGCACGGCGTGGATCTCGCCGGCCGGATCGAAGAGGAAGTTGCCGGTCCGGTAGTCGCCGTGGACGACGCTGACCTTCTGGGCCGGCGGCGGCGGGTTGGCCCTCAGCCAGCGGATGGCGGCGCGCACGATCGGCAGCGGCTCGGCCGCGTCGCGGTCGAGGGCGGCTTCCCAGTACCCCAGCTCGCGGCGCCAGCAGTCCTCGGGCGCCGGCGCCCCCATCACCTCGGTGAGGCCCAGCGTGTGCGGGTCGGCGCGGGCGATCTCGGCCAGGATCGTCCACTTGCGCTCGGCCAGCCTCGGCAGGACGGCGTCATAGGCGCCGGAGAACAGCACCTGCGGCGAGGCCTGGAAGCCCGCGACCTCCTCGGCCACGAAGAACGGATGGTCCAGGTGGGCGGGGTCCTCCTCCAGCCAGAGCATCTCGGGCACCGGCACGGCCGAGCCGTGGAAGGCGCGGTAGGCGGCGAACTCGATCCGGCGCTCGGTGGCGATCAGGCTGGCCGGCGGGTCGCGCCGCAAGATCATCCGCCGCTCGCGGGGAACCCCGTCATGCGTCCAGCGCGCCACGAACCGGTACGTCTCGCGGCTCGCCCCGCCGGCGATCCGCTCCAGCCCCGTGACGGCCAGATCGGCTGCGTCCGGCATCTTCGCCGCCAGGTAGGCCGCGATCCTCGGCTCCAGCGGGTGGGCCAAGCCTCAGCTCATCTTGAAGCGGATGGGCAGCCGCTTCAGGCCGCTGACGAACACAGCCTCGCTCTGCGCCGGCTCGCCGTCGAGCTCGACACTCTCCAGGCGCGGGATCAGCTCCTCCCACAGGATGCGCATCTCCATCTTCGCCAGGTGCTGGCCCAGGCACAGGTGGGCGCCGTAGCCGAACGCCAGGTGCCGGTTGGGCTTGCGGTCGACGCGGAACTGGAAGGGGTCCTCGAACACCGCCTCGTCCCGGTTGCCCGAGGCGTAGCAGAGCATGATCCAGTCATCCTTCTTCACGTCCCGGCCGGCGAACTCGGTGTCGCGCGCGGCGGTGCGCATGAAGGTCTTCACCGGCGTGGTCCAGCGGATGCTCTCGTCCACCAGGCGCGGGATCAGCGACAGGTCGGACTTCAGCTTGCGGAACTCGCCGGGGTTCTCGGCGAGCGCCCACATGGCGCCGGCGGTGGAGGACGAGGTGGTGTCGTGCCCGGCGGTGGCGACGATGATGTAGTAGCTCATCGCCTCCAGGTCGGAGAGCGGCTGGCCGTCGATCTGCGAATTCGCGATCAGGCTGCCCAGGTCGTCGCTGGGGTTGGCGCGCTTGGTCTCCGAGAAGTTGCGGTAGTAGGCGAAGAAGTCGGTGATCACGCTGAAGTCGAACTCGCGCTCCTCCGGCGGCTTGGCGGCGTCGTTGTTGCGGGAGAGCTCGGGGTCGGCGGCGCCGAAGATCTCCTGGGTGAGCTTGAGCATCCGGGGCTCGTCCTTCTCCGGCACCCCCATGATGCTCATGATCACGTGCAGGGGGTAGTGCAAGGCGACGTCGCGCACGAAGTCGCAGCGCCCGCCATTCGCGGCCATGCGTTCAACGGCGGCGCGCGCGATCACCCGGATGCGGTCCTCCATGGCCCGCAGGTTCTGCGGCAGGAACCAGGCCTGGGTGAGGACGCGGTACTTCATGTGCTCGGGCGCATCCATGTGGATGAGGGTGCGCAGCAGGTGCGGCGAGCCGCCCATCATCTCGCGCACCTTCCGGTCCGCCGCCTGGGTGGTGATCACCGGATTGCGGACGCCGCTCAGGAAGAGGTCGTTCTGGCGGCTGATCTCCAGGATGTCGGCGTGCCGCGTGGTCACCCAGAAGGGGTCCACCCCCTCCACCTCCGCGACGCCGAACGGCTCGTTACCGCGCAGCCACTTGTACGCCTCGTGGATGCTGCCGTCCGCGAAGGCGCGCGGATTGACCAGGGTGTAGGTCACGTCGCCCGGGATGCGGTGGTCCTGAGCGCTGAGGACTTCGCTCATCCTCCCCTCCCTTGTCTTTGCCTTTAAGGGGCCACTTCATACCCCCCGGCCCGCGGTCGCAAGACTGACGGGGCGTCAACCGCGCAGGATGGGGCGATGCTGACCAAGGGCGACGACTACCCGATCCATCAGACCCCGGAGCCGATCGCCTATTCGGGCTCGGACCGGAATTTCTACGACCGCTACTTCTTCAACGCCTATTCGCCGGACGGGACGGAGTTCGCCGCCATCGCCTTCGGCGTCTATCCGCACCTCAACGTGGCCGACGCGCACCTCTCCATCGTCCAGGGCGGCGTCCAGCGCTGCCTGCACGCCTCGCGCATCCTCAACATGGAGCGGATGGACCTGGTGGTGGGCCCGGTGCGTATCGAGGTGCTGGAGCCGCTACAGAAGCTGCGGGTGGTGGTGGAGCGCGCGGAGGGCCTCGCCTGCGACCTCACCTTCGAGGGCCGCGCCTTCCCCATCGAGGAGCCGCGCTTCGTCAAGCGCATCGGCCCGCGGCTGTTCATGGACTACACGCGCCTGACCCAAAACGTCCGCGTCTCCGGCTGGCTGGAGGTGGACGGCGAGCGGCGCGAGCTGGCGCCGGGCTGGGTCGGCTCGCGCGACCGCTCCTGGGGCATACGGCCGGTGGGCGCACCCGACCCGCAGCCCACGCCGGGGGCCGGCCTGACCGGCTTCTTCTGGCAGTGGACCCCGCTCAATTTCGAGGACCGGAGCGTGTTCTTCCACGTCAATGCCGACCCGGACGGCAAGGCCTGGAACACCCGCGCAGTGATCCTGCCGGACGGGGCGGGTCCGGACGGCGGCTGGCATGCAGATGACGCGCGGATGGAGGACGTCTCGCTTCGCCAGGGCACGCGCCATGCCGAGCGCGGCACGCTGAAGATCCCCGTGCAGGGCGGCGAGGCGTCCATCGGTCTGGAGCCCGTCACCACCTTCCTGATGCGCGGTATTGGCTACGGCGGCGAGTGGCGGCACGGCGCGCTGAAGGGCGAGCTGGCGGTCGGGCGGGAGGACATCGACCTGGCCGCGGTGGACATGGGCGCCATCGAGAACCTGCACATCCAGGCGATCAGCCGCGCCGTGATGACGGCCCCGGGCGAGCCGGAACGTCAAGGCGTCGGCGTCTTCGAGCAGCTGATCCTGGGGCCGTACCGGCCGTACGGGCTCTAGTGCGCGCCTGAGAACACCTTCATCAGCCGGGCCGCGGCGGGGAGCATCAGTGCGCCCAGCAGGCAGGGGAAGATGAAGAGGATCAGCGGCACGGTCAGCTTGGCCGACAGCGCCAGCGCCTTCTCTTCCGCCCGAAGCATGCGCTTGGATCGCATGTCGGCGGAGAACACCGACAGCGTCTCGCCCAGGCTGGTGCCCATCTCCTCGGCCTGGCGCAGCATGGTGGCGAGCGAGCGTGCGTCGTCGATGCCCAGGCGGTCGGCAAAGGCGGTCCAGGCGTCCTTTCGGGCGCGGCCGGCGCGCAGCTCCAGCACCAGGAAGCGTAGGTGCACGGTCAGGGTTGGATAGCGGCGGCCGAGCTCGTCGGTCACCCGCGACACCGCCGCGTCCAGCGACAGACCGGCTTCCACGGAGGCGACCAGCAGGTCGAGCATGTCGGGGAAGCCGTCGGCATATTCGCGCTCGCGCGCCGTGCGGCGCTGCTTGAGCACCTGCTCGGGACCGAGGATCGCGAGGCCCGAGAGAACGACGGCGACCATCAGCCCGCCCATGCCGCCCTTCCCGCCGGCGATCAGCGGCAGGGTGAGGATCACGCCGAGCGTGGCGATCACCAGGGCCGCGGCCTTGACGCCCAGATAGATGACCGGCGCCTCGCGATTGTAGAAGCCGGCCTGCATCAGCTGCATGCGCAGGGCCGACAGCTTGGCGGGGTCGCGCACCGCGCTCTGCTGGCCGAGACGGCGGACGCCGCCCAGCACCTGCTTGCCGATGCCGAGGTCCTTCGGCCGCCCGGACGCGACCGGACCGCCGCCCGTCTGGGGCTGCAGCCGCAGGCGGCGGACCGCGCGCAGGCGCAGCTCCATGACGCCGAACCAGGCGCCGCCGGCGATGGCGGCCAGCACCATCAGGCCGCCGGCCAGAGTGATCAGGTTCTGGATCTGAACAGCGTCCATGGGATCAGAGCCGCATGTCGATCATGCGCCGCATGACCAGGTTGCCGATGAACATCCACGTGGCCAGGATCGCGATCCCGATCTGCACGAAGCGCTCGTGGATCACGTCGCCGTAGAAGCTGGGCGAGGTGACCATGATGAAGCCGATGGCGATGAACGGGGCCGAGGTCAGGATCATCGCCGAGGCGCGGCCTTCCGACGACGCCGCCTTGATCTTCAGGCGCATCTTGTGCCGCTCGCGCACGGTGTGGGCGTTGAGCTTCAGAAGGCCCGTGAGGTTGCCGCCGGCCCGCTCCTGCAGCCGCACGGTCGCGGCGAACAGGTCGACGTCGGCATGCTGGCACCGCTCGGACATGCGCTCGATGGCTTCCTGCAGAGTCGCGCCGTAGGAGATCTCGTCGGCGGCCATGCCGAACTCCGAGCCGATGGGATCGGGCATCTCGCGGCCCACGAGGGAGATGGCGGTCGGCACCGGGTGGCCGGCCTCCAGCGAACGGACGATGATCTCCAGCGCCTGCGGCAACTGGAAGCCGAGCGCCTTGGCCCGCGCGCCGGCCTTCATCTTCAGGAACATGATCGGACCGCCGAGGCCCACGATCAGGGCGACGGGCGGGAACAGCAGCAGGTTCTTGCCGAGCACGGCCAGGCAGCCGCCGGCGGCGACCGCGGCGACCGCCGACATCAGCGCCCACTTCTTCGGCTCGTAGGGCACGCCGGAGGCGACGATCAGGGCCGACAGCCACTTCAGGCGCTCGCCCCGCTTGCCTTCGGCGTTGAGGCCCCGCTGCTTGCGCAGCTCCATGACCATGGCCGCGACGCCGTCCACCCGCTGGGCGACCTTCAGGCGCGCATTGAGCTTGCGCTTCTGGGTGGCGACCGTGAACAGGCCGATGGCCGCCTGCGCCGCGGCGAACACCGCGGCGAAGACCATCACCAGGAAGATCAGGTTGGCGTCGACCTTCATGCCGTCATCAGGGCCCGGTTCGGGTCGAAGTTGGCGACGTCGTAGGGGATGCCCCGGCGGGTCATCTCGTCGAGGCAGCGCGGCCGCAGTCCGGTCGCGCGGAACTCGCCGTGCACAGCGCCGTCCGGCCCCGTGTGGGTGCGGTTGAAGGTGAAGATGTCCTGCATCTGCACCACCTGGCCTTCCATGCCGACGATCTCGGTCACGTGGGTCACCTTCCGCTTGCCGTCGGCGAGGCGGTTGACCTGCACCACCATGCCGATGGCCGAGGCGATCTGCGCGCGCATGGCGTCGGGGCTGAGCGAGAGGCCGCCCATGGCGATCATCTGCTCCAGGCGGCCGATGGCCTCGCGCGGGTTGTTGGCGTGGATGGTGGCCATGGAGCCTTCGTGGCCGGTGTTCATGGCCTGCAGCATGTCGAACGCCTCTTCGGCCCGGACCTCGCCCAGGATCACCCGGTCGGGACGCATCCGCAGCGCGTTCTTCACCAGCTCGCGCTGGCGGATCTCGCCCTTGCCTTCGATGTTCGGCGGGCGGGTCTCCATGCGCACGACGTGCGGCTGCTGCAGCTGCAGCTCGGCGGCGTCCTCGATGGTGATCAGGCGCTCGCCGGTCGAGATGGCGGCCGAGAGCGCGTTCAGCAGGGTGGTCTTGCCGGAGCCGGTGCCGCCGGAGATGACGGTCGAGACGCGGGCCTTCACCGCCCCGTGCAGGAAGTCGGCGACCTCCTGCGGCATGGCGTTGAACTCGACCAGCTTGTCGAGGCCCAGCGGCTTCTTGGAGAACTTCCGGATCGAGACCGCGGCGCCGTCGATGGCGATCGGGTTGATGGCGGCGTTCACGCGGCTGCCGTCCGGGAGGCGGGCGTCCACCATCGGCTGGCTCTCGTCGATCCGGCGGCCGACGCCAGCCACGATGCGGTTGACGATGCGCAGCAGGTGGTCGTTGTCGCGGAACCGGACCGGGGTGAGCTCCAGCTCGCCGCGGCGCTCCACATAGATCTGGAAGGGGCCGTTGATGAGGATGTCGTTGATCGACTCGTCCTTCAGCAGGGGCTCGATCGGCCCCAGCCCCACCATCTCGTCGTAGATCGACGCGCCCAGCTCCTCCAGCTCGCTGGTGTTGAGCGCCATGCGCTCGCCGCGGGCGAACTCCGAGGTCAGTCGCAGCACCTCGCGGCGCAGGTCGGCCTCGTTGAGCTTCTCGAGCTTGGACAGGTCCAGCTCGTCGATCAGCCGCGCGTGCAGCTTCATGTGCACGTCGAGCAGCTTGGCCTCGGGCGTCTGCACCGCCGGCTTCGCCTTGGGCTCCGGCGCCGGCTGCGGCTTCGGCGCAGGCGCGACGGCCTTCGGCTCCGCGGCCTTGGCAGGCTTGGGCGGCGGCGGCGCCTCGACGGCCTTCACCGGCTCCTTCTTGGCGAGGCTGAAGCGGCCCATCAGGCGGCCCTCTTGCCGATGTCGGCCTTGCGCGCCGGCTCGGCGGCGAGGCGCTCGACCAGCTTCTGCACGTCCTGCACGATCTTCGACTTCGGCCGGTGCTGGGCGATCGGGCCGCCCAGGTTCGCTGAGGCGGCGGCCGCTTCCCAGTCGGAACTCACGCCCGCGTCGGCCTTGCGGCCCAGGGCGCGCTCGGCCTCGCCCATCGAGGGCGCAGGGCCGAACATGCGGCTGGAGAGACGGTTCAGGATGATCTTCGGCGTCGGCTCGTGGCCCAGCGCCTCTTCGATCTCCTCGGCCAGCGAGCGGGCGGCGAGCAGGGCCGGGACGGTCAGCTCGGAGACCACCAGCACCTCGTCGCAGCCGGAGAGCGCCTCCAGCGTCCAGGAGCGGCGATGCCGCGGCATATCCAGGATCACCCACTCGTAGCACTCGCAGGCGACCTCCAGGACGCGCAGCACCGCGTCGCGGGTGATGGCGTCGAAGGCGTCCGGCGAGCGCGGGCCGGCCAGCAGGTCGAGCTGCTTCGAGACCGGCGTCACGAACGCCTGCAGCATGGCCGCGTCGATGCGGTCGGCGGTCTGGCCGAAGTCCTCGAGGTGCATCGAGGCCTGCATGCCCAGGTAGGCCGCGGCCGCGCCGTCGGCGAGGTTCAGGTCGATCAGGCAGACGCTCTTGTCCTTGCCCGAGCGGGCGGCCAGCGCCGTGGCGACCTCGATGGCCAGCGTCGTCGCCCCCGAGCCGCCGACCGCGCCGGTCACCGCCCAGCAGCGGGAGGAGTCGGCGCTCGGCGCGGCCGGCGCCGCGGCGGGGCCTTCCAGCAGGCCTTCCACAGCCTGGGTCACCTGTTCGTCGGTGAACGGCGCCTCCAGGACGTCGGAGCGCTCCAGCCGCAGCAGGTTGCGCACCACGGTGGTCTGCAGCCGCTCCCCCGTGAGCAGCACCGGCGGCGGCTTGGGCGTCGCGGCCAGCGCCTGGATCGCGGCGGCCAGCGGCTGCGGCTCCCAGGCGTCGGCGTCGATCAGCACCAGGTCGCACCCCGAGGCGCGCACCTTGGCCAGCTCGTCGATCCCGGCGGGCACGATGGTGGCGGCGGCCAGCGGACCGGCGCTCAGGCCCTCGACCGAGCGGCCGAAGGCGAGCACGCGCAGGCCGGCAGGCGCGGCGTCGGCAGGCTTCTTGGTTTTCTTCAGCATATCAGCGGCCTCCGTCGGCCCCGCGGCTGCGGGAGAGCGGGCGGTCGAGAGCGTTGCCCTGAAGGATGAGGTCCATCGCCGTGGGCTCGCGGCCGGAGAGCGCCGCGGCCTGGGCCGCTGCGATGTCCTCGGCCGTGGCGAGCCGCGGCGTGACCAGGATGATCAGTTCGGTTTCGTTGCGCTTCCAGCGGGTCGAGCGGAACAGGGCGCCCAGGACCGGTATCTCGCCCAGGCCGGGCATCTGCTTCAGCGCATTGGCGTAGTCGCGCTGGAACAGGCCGCCGATGGCCAGCGAGTCACCGCCCTTCAGCTCGACGGTGGTGTTGGTGCGCCGCACGGTCAGCGCCGGCACGGTGATGTTGGCCAGGCGCAGCGAATTGGTCGGATCGAGCGCCGAGACCTCGGGCTCCACCTGCAGGCGGATCAGGCCGTTGTCCTGCACGAGCGGGTTGAAGTTGAGCTTCACCCCGTACTCGCGGAATTCGATCGTGACCTGGTCGCGCCCGTTCGGCACCGGGAAGGGGAACTCGCCGCCCGCGAGGAAGCTCGCCTTCTCGCCCGAGAGCGCGACGAGGTTCGGACGCGCGAGGGTGCGGATCACCCCCTTCTCCTCCAGCGCCGCCAGGGTGACGTCGATGGTGGTGGAGCCGCTGCGGCCGCGCAGGGTGAGCACGCCGTTCGGCGGGCTGTTGCCGATGAGGCCGTTGCCGGTGGAGACCGAGACGTCCGGGCTGTTGATGTCAACCAGGAAGCCCATGTCCTGCAGGGCCGAGCGCGTGGCTTCCATGATGCGCACCTCGAGCACCACCTGCTGTGAGGCGGTGACGGTGAGCGCGGAGGTGACGGATTCAGGCGCGAACCTTTCCGCGATCAGCTTGGCCTTGTTGGCCACGCCGGTGGTGGAGACGTTGCCCACCAGCAGCAGGCCTTCGCCGAGGTTCTGCACGCGGATGCGCTCGCCGGGCAGGGCCGAGGCCAGGTCCTGTTCGAGGGCGCGGGCGTCGTAGCCCACGCGCACGTCGATCACCTCCTGCAGCCGGCCGCCGGGCCCGTAGACCAGCAGGTTGGTGGAGCCCAGCTCCTTGCCGCGGACGTAGAAGGAGTGGTCGGTGGTCGCCACGATCTGGGCGGTGTCCGGCTGGGCCACGATGATCTTGCTGGCCGGCGTGTCCAGGCGGAACGCCAGCGACTTGTCCTGCGGCACGAAGATCGTGCGGCTGGGCACGGCTTCAGCGCGCATCACCTGGGCCGCGGCGGGCGCGGCGGTCATCAGGGCGAGGGTGGCGCAGAGCGCGCCGGCAAGCTTACGCGACATAGGGATGCTCACTTTCCGCAGGCGGCTCAGCCGGCCTTCTGAGGGGCGGCCGCCGTGGTCGGCGCGGCAGGGACGGGGGCAGGCGCGGGCGGCGCGCGGCGCGGACGCTGCGACTTGCCGCCTTCCAGTTCGACCACCTGGATCAGCCGCGGCCCGGCGGGGGCGTAGTCGCGGCGCGGACCGGACGTGCGTTGCGGCGCAGCCGCGGCGCGGCCGGCTCCGGGCGAGAAGGTGCCGGCGCGGATCGGGCCGGCGTCGGCCACCTCGGCCGAGCCGGTGCGGCGCAGCGCCAGCGACAGCTTGCCCAGGTCCGACGCGATGGCGAGCTTCTGGCTGGCCGGCACGTCCACCTCGAGGGTGGCGGTGTTCGGCGTGGCCGGCTTGTTGGAGGCGAGGTCGGCGTTCAGGTCGACCGCCAGCACTCGGACGTTCTGCAGCACCACCTCGGAGACGAAGTTGCGGTTCTGGGCGTCGGGCGTCAGGTCGCGGGTCAGCACCACGTCGACGCGGTCGCCGGGCAGGGCGTGGCCGCCCACGCCGGTGACGCCGTCGACCTTGATGGTGAAGGCGCGCATGCCCTCGGCGATCTCGGCGGCCACCGACGCGCGGGCGCCGGGGCCGGAGAGCTTGGTCGGCAGCAGCGGTTCGCGGGCGGCGATGGCGGTCAGCGCGACGGGCGCGCCGCCGTTGTCCTGCTTCAGCACCGCCTCGACGGTGGAGAAGGCGCCTTCGGGGGCGGCGTTCTGGGGCAGGCGGACGATGGTGAGCGAGCCGGCTTCCAGCTTGTCGCCGAACTTCAGCGGCTTGGCGGCGACCACAACGGGCACGCCGACGGCCTGGGCGGCGCCGGCCGGCTCCTTGGCGGCCGCCATGTTCGGCAGCACGGCCTTGGCCATCACCAGGGCGCCGAGGCCCAGGACGGCGGACGCGCCGAGACTGACGATCGTAACGACCCGCATTTTGCTGGCCCCACTCAAAAAACCTTTTCGGATCGTAAGGTTAGCGAGCTCCCCCTTGCGATATCCCCAACAAGGACGGTGAACGCCCCGGCAAGCATTCTGAACCGCACGGGCCCTTTCCCTCCTCATGAGGGGAGGGAAACGCTAGGGTCCCGCCCACGGGACGGAGGGGCTTTCATGCGCATGCGCCGGCTGGGGAACTCGGGGCTGCAGGTCAGCGAGGTGGGCCTCGGCTGCAACAACTTCGGCATGCGGATCGACGCGGCCCAGACGCAGGCGGTGGTGGACGCCGCCATCGAGGCGGGGATCACCTTCTTCGACACCGCCGACATCTACGGCGGGACCAGGTCCGAGGAGTTCCTCGGCCAGGCGCTGGGCAAGCGCCGCCAGGACGTGATCGTGGCCACCAAGTTCGGCATGGCGGTCGGCGGCGACGAGCGGAAGAAGGGCGGCTCGCGGCGCTGGATCCTGCAGGCGGTGGAGGACAGCCTGCGCCGGCTGAACACCGACTACATCGACCTCTACCAGTTCCACCAGCCCGACCCCGCGACGCCGATCGACGAGACCCTGCGGGCGCTGGACGACCTCGTGAGCCAGGGGAAGGTCCGCTACATCGGCAACTCCAACTTCTCCGGATGGCAGATCGCCGACGCGGACTGGACGGCGCGCACCGAAGGGCGGGCGCGGTTCGTCTCGGCGCAGAACGAGCTCTCCCTGCTCCGCCGCAACGTCGAGCACGAGATCCTGCCGGCCTGCGAGAAGTTCGGCCTTGGCTTCCTGCCCTTCTTCCCGCTGGCCTCCGGCCTGCTGACCGGCAAGTACCGCCGCGGCGAGCCGCCGCCGGAGGGGACCCGCCTGGCCGCGTGGGGCGCGCGGGCGCAGCAGGCGCTCAGCGACCGCAACTTCGACAAGGTCGAGGCGCTGGAGGGCTGGGCCGCCGAGCGGGGCAAGAGCCTCACCGACCTGGCCTTCGCCTGGCTGCTGGGCCACCCCGTGGTCTCGTCCGTCATCGCCGGCGCCACCACGCCCGAGCAGGTCCGCGCCAACGCCGCCACGGCCGCTTGGCGCCTGACGCCGGACGAGGTGGCCGAGGTCGGCAAGCTGGTCCATTGATAGGCCGCTCATTCCGCGAAGGCGGTAATCCAAGCGGCGCTTCGGCCTGCGGCGCGGCCGTGCGATGAACAGCTGACTTAAGCTTGGGCCCTGCGTTCGCGGGGAGGAGCGGGAGGGGCATGTACGACCTGCTCAAAGGGCTGCGCGTGGTGGAGGGCTCGGCGTTCGTGGCCGCGCCCACCTGCGGCCTCTACCTGGCCCAGATGGGCGCCGAGGTGATCCGCTTCGACAACATCGGCGGCGGCCCCGACTTCCGCCGCTGGCCGCTCTCCGAGAGCGGGCTCAGCCTCTACTGGGAAGGCCTCAACAAGGGGAAGAAGTCGGTGGCCATCGACCTCTCCCGCCCCGAGGGCAAGGAGATCGCCCAGCGGCTGGCCGCCGCCCCCGGCGAGGACGGCGGGCTCTTCGTCACCAACTTCCCGGCGGAAGGCTTCCTCGCCTACGAAGCCCTGGCGAAGCTCCGCGCCGACCTGGTCTGCGTCCGCGTCATGGGCTGGGCCGACGGCTCCCAGGGCATGGACTACACGATCAACGCCGCGCTGGGCCTGCCGCAGATGACCGGCCATCCGGACGACGAGCGCCCGGTGAACCACGTGCTGGCCGCCTGGGACCTGCTCACCGGCGCCTACTGCGCCTTCGCCATGGTCTCGGCCCTGCTGGCGCGCCAGCGCGACGGCCAGGGGCGCGAGGTGCGCGTGCCGCTCTCCGACGTGGGCGCGGCGACCATGGCCAACCTGGGCTTCATGGCCGAAGCCCAGCTCACCGGCCGCCAGCGCGAGCGGATGGGCAACGACCTCTACGGCGCCTTCGGGCGGGATTTCGTCACCAGGGACGGCCAGCGGCTGATGCTGCTGTGCGTGACCCCGCGCCAGTGGTCGAAGGCGCTGGAGGCCCTGGGCATCACCCGCGAGGTCGCGTCCCTGGAGGGCGAGGTCGGCGTCTCCTTCGCCACGGACGAGGGGCTGCGCTTCACCCACCGCGACCGGCTCTATCCGCTGTTCGAGCGGGCGTTCGCCGCCAGGACGGCCGGCGAACTGACGCCTGCGCTCGACGCCGGCGGCGTCACCTGGGGCGCCTACCAGCCGCTGGAGGCGGCGCTGCGGGACCGCAGGCTCTACAAGGACAATCCGCTGTTCCAGGACGTCCGGCACCCCAGCGGGCTGACCTATCCGGCGCCGGGCGCGATGGGCACGATCCCGCAGGACGAGCGGCGGCCGGTCATCCCCGCGCCGCGGCTCGGCCAGCACACCGACGAGGTGCTCGCCGGGCTCCTCGGGCTTCCCGGCGCCGAGATCGCCCGCCTCCACGACCAGGGGATCGTCGCATGAGGATCGTCGCCGCAGCCCTCGCCCTGCTGCTCGCCGCCCCCGCCGCGGCGGCGGACTACAAGGCGCCGCGCAACGCCTACGGCCAGCCGGACCTGGGCGGTGTGTGGAACACCAACGCCGTCCTGCCGCTGGAGGCCAGCCCCGACGCCCCCAACCTGGTCGCCACCGAGGCCGAGGCGAAGACGCTGGCCCGCAAGTGGGCGCTCGAGGCCGCGAACTTCCCCTCCTTCGTCATCGACGGCGAGGTGGCCGACCTCGCCGAGCAGACCGCCCAGGCCGGGCTCGCCATCGTGAAGGGCCAGCGGCGCACCCGCCAGGTCGTCCAGCCCGCCGACGGCAGGCTCCCCATGACCCCGCGCGGCCGCGCCATGCTGCGCACCGTCGAGAACGTCATCCGCACCGCCTCGGAGCCGCCGATCCCCTCCGACCACCCCGAGCAGCGGCGCAACTGGGAGCGCTGCATCGTCGGCCAGGGCCAGCCGCCGATCCTGATCCTCAACGAGATCAACCCGCGGCAGATCCTGCAGACAAGGGACGCCGTCGTCCTGCTGACCGAGTACGGCCCCGACCTGCGGATCATCCCGCTCACCGACACGCACGGCCCGAAGGTGTTCACCGGCCCGATGGGCGACGCCATCGCCCGCTGGGAGGGCGAGACCCTGGTGATCGAGACCATCCGCCTGCCCGGCGCCGACACGGTCCGCCCGCTGCCGACCCTGCTGGTGCCGCCCAGCGCCGTGGTCGAGGAGCGCTACACCCGCGTGG
Source organism: Phenylobacterium sp. (assembly GCF_036563285.1). Taxonomy (GTDB): domain Bacteria; phylum Pseudomonadota; class Alphaproteobacteria; order Caulobacterales; family Caulobacteraceae; genus Phenylobacterium. Next base: position 74,170 of record NZ_DATCMR010000011.1, on the reverse strand, counting down.
CTGAGGACGAGATCCTCTACCAGTACACGGTCCGGGATCCGGCCCTCTACGCGGGCCCGTGGCTGGCGGAATACTCCCTCTACCGCCAGGCGCGCCCGATCTACGAATTCGCCTGCCACGAGGGCAACTACAGCCTCCCCAACATCCTGTCCGGGGCGCGGGCGAGGGACCGGGAGCGGGCGGCGGCGCGCTGACCTTTCACGCGCAAGTTCTTGCGCCCGTCTAACCCAGATTAATTCGGCGCCGGCCGCCTCGTGGCATCTTCGGCTTACGGGAGAGGCTTATGCGCACGTACACATGTCTGGTCACCGACAATCGATACTCGGTGCCGACGCTTTCATTCTACCTGACCACCGACCAGGAGCGCGCGCGCGAGTTGGCGCGCCGGGACCTCGCGGCCAATCCACATCACACCGCCTTCGAGGTCCGCGACGGCGACCGCCTGCTGTTTGTCGAGGATCGCCAGGCGCTGAGCGGCTGACTCGCCGACGGATCGCGGGCTAGGGCCGGCACGGCCCTGTCTGCTCCGTACGGGTCGTGTCCGCGTGGCGGCCGGCCGCGCAAGAGTCCCGTTTCGGGCGAGGCCTTCGTTATGCACTCAACGTAGGAACGCAGGCGGAGCGTCAACTCCCTCAGCTTTGGCCAGCCAGCCAGCGGCGCCCGGCCGGCTTGGGCTTACGCAAGAAGCACGCCCGGCGTTTCATGCAAAGGTGAGGCTTGGTCCTAGCTACGCTTAATCATCGGGCCATCATCGAAAGGTGTGGGGCGGATAGGCGTGCGTATCACGCTCGGAAAATTCGCGTTTTTCTCGCTTTCAGACAGATGGCGGAAGAAGCTCGACTGCGATCACGTTCACGTGCGCCGAACATTTCTTGTCCAGCCCTGATTAGGCGGGGTTCAACAGGAGAACGAAAATGGCTGGACCGGCAAGCAACAGCGGCGCGAGAGCCCGCGAAGAAGCTCAGGCCCGCGGAGCGGCGGCGCGTGAAGAAGGACAGGCTCGTGGGGCCGAAGCTCGCGCGGAGGGCCAAGCGACGGCCGAGGCTGCGCGGAATCGTGCTGCGGAGATGCGGCAGGATCATGATCTGGCCAGCCTGGACCAGCAGCGAGAGCTGGCTTTCCGCCTCACGGGCGAGGACGACTTCCTTGCCGCGGACCACTTCTACTTCACGCGGTTCACCGCCCTGAACGGCTCTGGTGTCCAGGGTGGGGCCATCATCGGCTTCGATGACGACACTGATACCATCACTGTAGCGATCGGCGCTCGCGGCCTTGAACCTAACCAGCCGCACATCCAGCACATCCACGGCTTCCTCGATGGACAGGACGCAACAACTCCGACGCGCGCGTTCGACGCGGACAAAGACGGGTTCATCGAGCTTGCAGAAGGGGTGCCAGCCTACGGGCCTGTGCTGCTGAACCTCGCGACGGTCCACACCAATGACAGCGGTTCGGACAACGGTCACGCCCATGGTGGGGCGCTGGAGGGATTCCCCACGGCGCCCGGTGGCAAGGTCGCGTTTGTTGAGACCTACCAGCTTCCCCGCGAAATGCTCGGAGCCGATCCGATGCTCGCTTTGCGCGAGATCGTCCTGCACGGGATGACTGTCGCGGCAGGCGAGGGCGCAGGGACCCCGGGGGAGGTGGACGGAACGGGCGGCTACAAAGTCGTGCTGCCGATCGCCAGCGGGGAACTTGTCGAGGTCGCTTCGGCCGGCCAGCTGCGCGGCTTAGTTCAATCCAGCGCGTTCGAGAGCGGTTGGCTGTTCAGCTAGACGAGAGTGGCCGGCCCTGCGGGCCGGCCACCGCACCTGCGTTGGAGTAACAGCGCCGGCCGGTGTGCGGCCCTTAGGCGACCTCGGAACGTCCCCTCTCGGGGTGACGCGCGCAGCCTAAGCGGATGGGTCGGAGAGCGGACGGCTCAGGTCGGCGCCGAAATGCCTCGGAACCCGTCGTCGTCGTCAGCGGGGCGGGCGTCCCACACCGATGCGTCACCGGGCACGACCCGGACGTCTTCCACCGCCGGATCGGACTCGCCTTCGCCGCGCTCCTGCTCCGCGCTGTGCATCTGCGGCGGGAGCGCGGCGGCGGGCGTCTCCGTGAACCGGGCCGTCGCCACGTGGTCGGCATCCGGCTCGAAGTGGACCTCCTCGCCGCGGCTGCCGTGCGCCACCTCGGCCTTGTCGTCGTTGCTCTCGGCAAGCGGAATGCCGCCCTGGGTGTTGAACTCGCGCGGTTCGGTCATGCTGGTCTCCGCCGACACAAGCGGCGTGATCCAGGCGCGGTTCCGCCCTGCCGAGTGTCCAGCAGCCCAGCGTGAACTTCGGCGCGGGGGTTCAATGGCGCGGAAGCATCCTGCAGGATGCTATTTGACGGCCTCGCCTGCCCCCCCGTTCGACGCCGGCGTCAGTTGCCAGGTGATCGGTATCGGCCGGAAGACGACGTCGAAGCCGTCTCCATTGCGGGCGAAACGCGTCGTCGCGCCGAAGCTGCCGACGCGGGCCACGGCGACCCCGGTGGGATCGACCGAGACCGTTCCGCGCGAGCGGCCGCCGGCGAGACGAACGCTGATGTCGGCCTCGTCCTGGGAGAAGACGTACCAATCGTACCAGGCGCCCTGCTTGCTGGCCTGTTGCCACGACAAGGTGCGGCCGCCGTCGCTCCAGACGAACCGGTGGCGCAAGCCTGCGCCGGCCCATTCCCGACCGCCGAGCTCCGCCAGGGTGCCCCACAGCTGCGCCGAGGCGGCGTTCGGTGCTCCGGCGGCCCCCCCGCTTGAAGCGAGAGCGGGCGGCGGCTGGGGCGCGGAGGTCTGCGCCGGCGCCGGGGCGGGCTTGGCCTCAACCACCGCGCGCCCATTGGCGTCGATGAAATCGACGCGCAGGTCGAAGGGGAGGAACTCGAACTCGTAGTAGTTGCTCACCGTGACCGTATAGACGCCGGGGGTCAGCTGGACCGCGCGAGGCAAGCTCCTCTGGAACGGGCGGTACTCTGCCCCTCGCAGGGTCAGCACGCCTGAACCGTGCTCGTTCGCGACGTGCAACGCGTATCTGCCGCTTTGCAGGCCGCCGCCCGCCCCCAGCGTGAAAGTGGCGCGTCCGGGCGTGTCCACGACCAGCATGAAAGCCCTGAACCGTACCGCGGAGGAGTAGCCGCAGTCGGCTTTCTCGAGGCGGGAAGAATGGGTTATTCCAAAGCGGAGCAGCCCGTTTCGAGGCGCCGGGTTGCTCGTGCCAGGCACGAAGCACTGGCCGGCGAGCTTGGCTTGCGCCGCCTGGAACTGCCGCTCCTTGGCCCGGTACCAGGGGCCGTTGATCATGTCCTCCAGGCCCGACCCCAGCGCCGCGAGCGCCGGCGCGGCGGCTATGACGGCCTGGGCTTGTCGCAGCGATTCAGCCTCGTTGGCCGCCATCTGTTGCTGGAACTGGTTGTACTGCTGCTGCTGTTGCGCGAGGCGCTGCTGCGCCAGCAGCCGGTCGGACTCGATCGCCTTGGCGATGCGTTCGGCCTCGCTCAGCTGTGGCGGCGCCGGCGCCGGCCGCGCCGCCGTCGGGGCGTTCGACGCATATCCCCCGCCCGCGCCCGTCGGCGTTAGCGAGACCGGCCGCTTCGCCTCCTCCGCGCGCTTGGCTTCTGCGACCCGCTTGGCCTCGGCCTGTTGCTTGGCCGCCTTCTCCTGCGCCTCGACCGCAGCTTGCTTCTGCCGCTCTTCCGAGCGCAGCTTCGCCTCCAGGCCCGCGTTGCGTGGCCCCTCGATCGGCTCCACCTGCAGGGTCAGGCTGTTGAGGAAGTTGACGATCTGCTCCTGCGTAGGCTTCGGCCCCAGCCAGCGGGTCAGCACGCCGAGCTGGGTGAGGTCGCCCGAGAAGCAGCCCAAGCCGCCCTCCGGCCCGACGGCGCCGTTGGTGAAGTCGCCGATGATCTCCGAGCCCGCGCGCGCCGCCCGGCCGCGCACCTTCACCACGCTGAGCTGCGTCGGCGCCCCGTCAGCGGCGTAGGTCTTGCCGCCCATGCGGTAGACGCCGTTCGTCTGGACGCTGTTGGGCGCCAGCCGCAGCGCCAGGTGCAGCTCCCCGTAGCAGCCGAGGAAGGCGTACTGCACGCCCACGGAGCCGCCGGCGTAGCCGTCGCCGGTGCTTGCCGAGAACGGGACCCGGATCATCCGCTGGGTGGACGACTGGGCGGCCGCCGCCTGCGGCAGGGCGCTTGCCAGCGCCGCCGCCAACACCATCACAGCGGCCGATCGAAACACGCCGAGCATACTGATCTCCTCTGCGCGCGCCCTGGGCGCGCGCGAGTGGACATCCGTCATGCCAGCCGTTCTGGCATCCCCAATTTGAGGTAGCGCGTCATCGGGTCGCGCGCAGGGTCCAGGGGCCGCTCACCACCCTTGCCGACCTTCGGAACACCTGCTCTCGGCCGGCTAGGGAATGTCTGTCTTACGGATGCGAGGCAGAGTCCGTTTCCGAGCCGTTGCGGACGTCGAAGTGGGCTCGTGAGGAGCGGCCTACATCGAGATGGTTTGTCCTCGATACAGCCAGGCGTAGAAGCCAAGGATCACCAGCGGCGCGAGGTAGTGCAGCCACTTCCATCGGACGAGCGCTAGCAACAGGTAAACAGCCAGGGGACCGAGGATCCGGAACCAGTCCATCACGCCGGCGGAGCCGCCAACGCTGGCCTGGTTGCCGCCGAACACGAGCCACAGTGCGAAGTACGCCGCCTGGGTAGCTGCGAAGGCGCCCCAGAAGTAGGTGCGGTTGCGCTCGTAGAACTCGCCGAGATCACAGCGATCGCCGACCTCGTCGGGAAGACTGGCCACGGCGGTCATCACCAGCAGCAGGATGTGCCCGAAGAGCGCCACATAGACTGGGAACCCGAGCGCGGTGTCGAGGTCGCGCAAGGTCCATTGGGCGAACCAGATGCGGATGATCTCGATGACGATCAGAGCTGTCGCGATCAGCGGCCGGGCATCCCAACGCACCGTCCGCGCGCGCCGCATCAGGCGATGGACGCACATGACGACATCCGCCAAGGCCAGGCTCATCAAGATCGATATTAACCCCAGGGCGTACTCGAACGGCGTCATGAGAGGCTCCCCCCAGCGCACCATCCGGTGAAGCTTGCTTGATGACAAGCCGCGCCAATTCCCGCTTCCCACCCTTTGCGGACCTTCAGAGAGTCCGCTCCTCGCAGGCCGGCGGGAGGTCCGTTTCCCGACCCTAAGTTGATGGCCACTTCCGACCCCTTGCGGACGTCGAGGCCACTTGCCGCGGTCCAGGCACGCACTAAATCACGTCCCGCCAGCGAGTACTGGCCACCACTGTGAGAAAGGGTAGCGAGGGAGAAGAGAGGCGATGCGAGTAGCTACGTCTGAGCGCCTGATCCAGGAGCAAGGACTTGCCGCTCACCACACCTTGCGGGCGATGCGCGAGCGCGGACTGCGGCCCGCCGTCGGCTTCACCGACCCGCTGGACGTCTTGAAAGATCCCCACCTCACCCATCGTGAGAAGCGCGATATACTCTGCTCGTGGGCTTCTGATGCATCGTCCGTAAAGGATGAGCCGACGCTGCGTTGGCTGCTCGGGACGCCAGAACCTGTGCCCCTGGCCGACGTGCAGGACGCGCTTGCGCGGCTGGAGCGATGGTCCGCCACCTAGCTCGCTTGCGCCGCTGTGAGCCCGGCCAGCTCCCCCCTTGAAGCCCCGCTTGCCGCCCCTAAATCACCGCGCGCCGAGGCCTCATGGCTCGGCTGTTAGGCCATGTTGCTCAAGGGAGGATGTGGTCATGAGCAAGGCGCGTGAGTACGCAAGAGGCGCCCTGCGGGCGCTGAAGTATGCGGCCGTGACGGTGGCTGGTTGGGCGGCCATCGCGCGACTGGTCGCGTTGATCCTGTTCGAGTTGCTGAAGCCCGGCCAACCCGGGTACCGCCGCGCGGCTCGTCGCGCAGCTCACGGATGAAGAAGCGCCTGGCGGACCCGCTCCGCCGGGCCACCCGCCGCTAAGGCTGACGGGCCGTCGTCAAGGTCAAGCCAGCTTACCGGTGGTCCAAGTGAATGGACCTGCCCCCCGCAGGCGCTTCCGCCACTTCGTATCGCCAGCCTTTTCGCTCGGCGAAGCCAAGGGCGGACTGCACGTCCGGGAAAGTGAGGCGGATTTGGCTCAGCGGGTCGGTTGAGATCGTCCAGCCGGTGAGAGGATCGAGTTCGGGCGGGGTCTCGCGCTCGAACGTGAGGACCCATCTGCCGCCGCGTTCGGAGGCGATGCGCGCCGTGGGCAACCGAGTAGGCGATGGCGAGGCCATCCCAGGGGTGATGTTCCGGCCCTGCGCCTGGTTGTGGCGTAGGTCCATGCTTGCTCCGGAACAAGGAAACGGGGCGCCCCGCGGGAGCGCCCCAGCCGTCGGCGCTAGTGCTTGGTGTTCCCGTTGATCGGGATGCGCTTCACCCGCTGTTCGGCTTCCGCCGAGCGGGGAAGGGCCACCGTCAGCACGCCCTTGTCGAAGGTGGCGTTGACGCGGCTTTCGTCCACGTCGCCCACCCGGATGCTGCGGGCGAACGAGCCGTAGTACCGCTCGCTGTAGCCGCGCTTCTGGTCCTCATGGCGCGCACGCTTCTCGCCGCGCACGGTGAGCACGCCGTCCTGCAGCGACAGCTCGACGTCCTTCTCGTCCATTCCCGGCAGTTCGGCGGTGAGCTGGTAGCCGTCCTGCGTCTCCGTCAGCTCGACGTGCGGCCAGGATTGCGGCATGCGCCCGCCGAGCAGGCCGAAGTCGCGGAAGGCGTCATCGAACAGCCGGTTCATCTCGCGATGCAGGCTGAGGAACGGGCTGAGCTCGGCGCCCTCCTGCCTCCACTGTTCGGACCTCTGGAGCCCCACCTCGCGGTCCTTGCGGCTCCAGGGGACAAGATCACCAAGGGTCATCTTCAATCCTCCGTTTCGCAATGCAGGTTGAGGTGCGCCCGGGGCGGTGACGTTGCGACTGGCGACAAACGCAAGCCCCGCGGCCCAGGCGCATGGCCGTCCGAAGACGGCGCTCCCTTAGCTGGGATTTAGTTCAGCGTTTTCAAGGGCTGCTTCGCACCTCCAGGCCTCTTGCGCCCGATTTCCAGGATCCTAAATGCGCTGCCCGAAGAACCTTTGCAGGAGCTTCGAGATGACCGACTTTGACCGTACCTACGCAGGCTCGGTCCGCGCCGGTCGTGCCGCTGTGGCCGTCGACGCGGGGCTGCGAGCCTTCATGCTTGGCGTCTACAACAAGCTGGCCCTCGGGCTGGTGCTCTCGGCAGCCGTCGCCTGGCTGACCTCCGCCTATCCGCCGCTTCGCGACCTGATGTTCGTGGTCGGGGCCGACGGGCGCCTCAGCGGGTTGACCCCGTTGGGCTGGCTGGTGGCGTTCGCGCCGCTGGCTGTCCTCCTGGTGACCGGCTTTGCCGTGCGCGAGCCCACGAGCCGCTCCGCCGGAGCCCTTTACTGGACGATCGTGGGGCTGATGGGCGCCTCCCTGGGCGTCCTGGCGCTCATCATACGGGCGCCTCCATCGCCTCCACCTTCCTGATCACGGCCGCCGCCTTCGGGGCCCTGAGCCTGTTCGGCTACACGACGAACAAGGACCTCTCCGGCGTCGGCGCCTTCCTGATCGTGGGCGTGGTGGGGCTGATCATCGCCTCGCTGGTGAACCTGTTCCTGCGATCGGAGGCTGTGGCCTTCGCGGTGAACGTGATCGGGGTCTTCGTCTTCGCGGGCCTGATCGCGTACGACACCCAGCGCCTGAAGCTGACCTACGACCAGGTCGCTGACCAACCCGAGAAGATGGGCGTCGCCACCAGCTATGGCGCGCTCAGCCTGTACATCAACTTCGTCAACCTCTTCCAATTCCTGCTGTCGCTCGCCGGCCAACGCCGGGCCTGAGCGCACGCCAGCGCAGGACGCCCGGGCTCCGCCGCCGCGGGGCCTGGGCACACTTTCCGTCAATAGCGAAAGGAGGTGCTCGAACGATGACGGAACGCACGACGCTATCCCGAGAGGAGCAGTGGCTCGCGTACGTGGCCATCGCCGTACTCACGGGCGCAATCGGGTTCGTGGTGTGGGCGATGTCTGCCGGCTGAGGAGGACCTGCTGATGAAGAAGGAACTCATCGCCCGGCTGGGATTGCTGGTTGACGAGGTCGGCGCAGCCGCCCTCCTCGTGCTCGGCGTCAGCGCCGCCTTTGCCACGGCCGCGCTGTTCATGGGGCTACGCTGACCCCGTCCGACTCGGGCTTCCAGAAGCGTCGGGCGCCTTGCGAGGCGCCCGGCGTCTACTAAATCGAGCGTAACCGTGACAGTTGGGGAGGCCAGATGCACACCATTCGTGTCGTGCCGGTCGAGGACTGGTGGGTCGTACGGTCCGACGGCATCGACAATGACCTCATGTTCAAGAGCGGGGCCCGCGCGGAAACCGCCGCGAAGCGCCTCGCGCAAGCCTTGGCCGCGGGTGGCGAGCCAGTGAAGCTCCACATCCATGCTCGGGACGGCAGCGTTGCGGGCCGCTTCTTGTGCCCGCCGCCGCCACCTACGCCCCGATCTGAGCGCCGAGAGCGCGCCCCTGACCTGGCGGCTGCATAGCAGCCGAGCCGGAGCGGTCGCTGCAGTGCCTAGAAGCGCGCCAGGATAACGTCGGCTTTCCACCCCCGGGGGACCTCGCCGAGGTCCGTTCAAGGACGGGCCTCACCACACCCGCGCATTGATCTCATGGCAGCCAGTCTGCCTGCCGGTCTCGGCAACTCACCGTGAGATCGATGGCCAGGAAGCATCTGACGATGCACCTGCGCATTCTCCTGTCCCAGGCGCGGCAAGGGCGATGGGACAGGCTGGCAAAGGGCGGCCCCCTACCGCAACGCAGTGCCCCTCGGCTTCATCGCGCGCCGCCCAGCCTGCCCCTGATCTCCGCCATCGCGCCCGCGCCGCCTCCACCGTCGCCGGTCGCCCGCTCGGCCACGTGTAACACGCCCCGTTCAGGCGGCGCTGAGCCTCACCAGCACCGCGCCTTCGGCGACCTGGTCGCCGGCCTTGACCGCGAGCTCCTCGACCCTCCCGTCGAACGGCGCGGTCATGGCGTGCTCCATCTTCATGGCCTCGAGGGTCAGCAGGGGCGCGCCCTTGGCGACCGTCTGGCCGGGCTTCACGACCACGTTGGTGACCTTGCCGGGCATGGGCGAGCGGACCTGGCCGTCGCCGGCGGCGCCCTCGGCCATGTCGGCGCTGGGCGGATGCAGGGAGAAGGCGATGGCCTCGCCAGCTTCGAAGACGACGATGTGGCCGTCCTCGTCGAGCAGGACGGAGCGCGGCTGGGCGTCGGGGCGGCCATGGGCCATCACCGGCTTGCCCTCCAGGAACAGGCGCACGCCGGTCTCCGGCGGGGCGTTGAGGCGGAAGCCGGCCAGGTCGCGCCAGGGCGACGGCGCCTCCTCGGTGACGCCGCTCTCCTCGGCGATCATGGCCGCCGCGGCCGCGGCCGCCAACGCCGCGGACGAGGGCTCGTGCGCGGCCGTCAGCTCCTCGAGGTTGCGCTCGATGAAGCCGGTGTCCACGTCGCCGGCGATGAAGCCCGGCTGCTCCAGGCAGCGCGCGAGGAAGCAGGCGTTGGTCTTGACCGGCCAGACCTCGACCGCGTCGCAGGCCTCGGCGAGATCGGCCAGCGCCTGCTCGCGGGTGTCGGCGTAGGCGATCAGCTTGGCGATCATCGGGTCGTAGAAGGGGGTGATCTCGCCGCCTTCGATGACGCCGGAATCGCAGCGCACGTTGTGCGGCAGGTGGAAGTGCTCCAGCCCCCCGGTGGAGGGCAGGAAGCCGGTCTGCGGGTTCTCGGCGTAGAGCCTCGCCTCCACAGCGTGCCCGGTGAGCGTGATCTGGTCCTGGCCGAGCGGCAGCAGCTCGCCGGCGGCGACGCGGATCTGCCATTCCACCAGGTCGAGGCCGGTGACCATCTCGGTGACCGGATGCTCCACCTGCAGGCGGGTGTTCATCTCCATGAACCAGATGCGGTCGGGCCGCAGGCCTTGCGACGCATCGGCGATGAACTCGACGGTGCCCGCGCCGACGTAGCCGACGGCCTGGGCCGCGCGGACGGCGGCGGAGGTGACCGCCTCGCGGGTGGCGGCGTCCATGCCCGGCGCGGGGGCCTCCTCGATCACCTTCTGGTGGCGGCGCTGCAGGGAGCAGTCGCGCTCGAACAGGTGGACGACGTTGCCGTGGCTGTCGCCGAACACCTGCACCTCGATATGGCGCGGGCGGGTGACGTAGGTCTCCAGCAGCACCCGGTCGTCGCCGAAGCTGGCGGCGGCCTCGCGCTTGGCGGCGGCGAGCGCGGCGGAAAATTGCTTAGGATCGTCGACGCGGCGCATGCCCTTGCCGCCGCCCCCGGCGACCGCCTTGATCAGCACCGGATACCCGATCCGCTTGGCCTCCTTGGCGAGCCGCGCCTCGTCCTGGTCCTCGCCCAGGTAGCCCGGCGTCACCGGCACGCCGGCCTTCTGCATCAGCGCCTTGGCGGCGTCCTTCAGGCCCATGGCCCGGATGGCGGCGGGCGGCGGGCCGATCCAGGTGAGCTTCGCCTTGGCGACGGCCTCGGCGAAGTCGGCGTTCTCGGACAGGAAGCCGTAGCCGGGGTGGATGGCATCGGCCTTGGCCTGTTTGGCGGCCTTGATGATCTTCTCGCCCACCAGGTAGCTCTCGCGGGCGGGCGCGGGGCCGATGCAGATCGCCTCGTCGGCGTCACGGACGTGGGCGGCGTCGGCGTCGGCCTCGGAATAGACGGCGACGGTGCGCAGCCCCAGCCGGCGGGCGGTGGCGAAGACGCGGCGGGCGATCTCGCCGCGGTTGGCGACGAGGATGGAAGTGATCTGCTTCGCCACGGTCACATCCTGAAGATGCCGAAGGTGGTCTCCGGCACCGGCGCGTTCAGCGCTGCGGAGATGGAAAGGCCGAGGACGTCGCGCGTCTGGACGGGGTCAATGACGCCGTCGTCCCAGAGCCTCGCGGTCGCATAGTAGGGGTTGCCCTCGTCCTCGTACTTCTGCCGGATGGGGGCCTTGAAGGCCTCCTCCTCCATTTTGCTCCACTTGCCCGCGTCGCGGTGCACGGTGGCGAGGACGGAGGCCGCCTGCTCGCCGCCCATGACCGAGATGCGGGAGTTGGGCCAGGTCCACAGGAAGCGCGGCGAGTAGGCCCGGCCGCACATGCCGTAGTTGCCGGCGCCGAACGAGCCGCCGATCAGGACGGTGAACTTCGGGACCTCGGCGGAGGCGACGGCGGTGACCAGCTTGGCGCCGTCCTTGGCGATGCCGCCGGCCTCGTACTTCCCGCCGACCATGAAGCCGGAGATGTTCTGCAGGAAGACCAGCGGGATCTTCCGCTTGCAGGCGAGCTCGATGAAATGCGCGCCCTTCAGCGCGCTCTCGGAGAACAGCACGCCGTTGTTGGCCAGGATGGCGACCGGGTACCCCCAGATCCGGGCGAAGCCGGTGACCAAGGTCGTCCCATAGAGCGCCTTGAACTCGTCGAAGTGGGAGCCGTCGACGATGCGGGCGATCACCTCGCGCACGTCGTAGGGGGCGCGCACGTCGGTCGGCACGATGCCGTAGAGGTCCTCCGGGTCGTAGGCCGGCGGGACCGCCTCGCGCAGGTCCGTGTCGACGATCTTGGTGGTGTTCAGGTTGGCCACGATGCTGCGCACGATCGCGAGCGCGTGCTCGTCGTCGGCGGCCACGTGGTCCACGACGCCGGAGCGCCGGCCGTGGGTGTCCGCGCCGCCGAGCTCGGTGGCGGAGATCACCTCGCCGGTGGCGGCCTTCACCAGCGGGGGGCCGCCGAGGAAGATCGTGCCCTGGCTCTCCTCGCCGGCGCCGCGGACGATGACCGTCTCGTCGCTCATGGCCGGGACATAGGCGCCGCCGGCCGTGCAGGAGCCCATGACGCAGGCGATCTGGGCGATGCCGTCGGCGCTCATCCGGGCCTGGTTGTAGAAGATCCGCCCGAAGTGCTCGCGGTCGGGGAAGACCTCCGCCTGGTGGGGCAGGTTCGCGCCGCCGCTGTCGACCAGGTAGATGCAGGGCAGGCGGTTCTGGATGGCGATCTCCTGGGCGCGGAGATGCTTCTTCACGGTGATCGGAAAGTAGGCCCCGCCCTTCACCGTGGCGTCGTTGGCGACGACCATGCACTCGCGGCCGGAGACGCGGCCCACGCCGGTGATGATCCCCGCGGCCGGCGCCTCGTCGCCGTACATGCCGCCCGCGGCCAGCTGGCCGACCTCCAGGAACGGCGACCCGGGGTCCAGCAGGCGCATGACCCGGTCGCGCGGCAGGAGCTTGCCGCGGCCCGTGTGCCGCAGGCGGCTCTGCTCAGGCCCGCCCAAGGATGCCGTAGCCGCCTTCTGGCGCAGCTCCTCCACCAGGGCGCGGTTCACCTTGGCGTTTTGGGCGAAGGCGGCGGAGCCCCGGTCGACCGCCGTCTGAAGCTTCCTCATGCGCTGGCCTAAGCCGTCTTTTCGAGGGCGAGGTCAAGCTCTGCGATCATCTGCTCGCGCATGGCGAACTTCTGCACCTTGCCGGTGACGGTGGTGGGAAAAGCTTCCACGAACCGGATGTGCCTTGGAATCTTGTAGTGGGCGATCTGGCCGCGGCAGAAGTCGCGGACGGCCTCGGGCTCCACCGTCTCGCCGGGCTTCAGGATGATCCAGGCGGCAAGCTCCTCGCCGTACTTCCTGTCGGGGATGCCGATCACCTGCACGTCCTGGATGGCCGGGTGGCGGTAGAGGAACTCCTCGATCTCCCGCGGATAGATGTTCTCGCCACCGCGGATGACCATGTCCTTGATCCGGCCGACGATGTTGCAGAAGCCCTCGTCGTCGAGAGTGGCCAGGTCGCCGGTGTGCATCCAGCCGCCGGCGTCGATGGCGTCGGCGGTCTTCTCCGGATCGTCCCAGTAGCCGATCATGACGGAGTAGCCGCGGGTGCAGAGCTCCCCGGGGGTCCCGCGCGGCACGATGCGGCCGGCCTCGTCGACGATCTTCACCTCCAGGTGCGGCTGGATCCGCCCCACCGTGGAGACCCGCCGCTCCAGGCTGTCGTCGAAGCTCGATTGGAAGCTGACGGGCGAGGTCTCCGTCATCCCATAGGCGATGGTCACCTCCGGGGCGTGCATCCTGTCGATGACCTGCTTCATCACCTCCACCGGGCAGGGGGAGCCCGCCATCACCCCGGTCCGCATGGACGTCAGGTCGAATTTCTCGAAGTCAGGATGGCTGAGCGCGGCGATGAACATGGTGGGCACGCCGTACATGCCCACGCACCGCTCCGCCTCGATGGCCTCCAGGGCCGCGCCCGCGTCGAATCCCTCGCTCGGATAGACCATCGTCGCCGCGTGCGTCAGGCAGGCCAGGTTGCCCATGACCATGCCGAAGCAGTGGTAGAGCGGCACGGGGATGCACAACGGCTCGCCCTCCGCCAGCCGGATGGCCTCGCCGACGAAGTAGCCGTTGTTGAGGATGTTGTGGTGGCTGAGCGTCGCCCCCTTCGGGAAGCCGGTCGTGCCGCTGGTGAACTGGATATTGATCGCGTCGTCGAACTGCAGGAGCGCGCCGATCTCATCGACCCGGGCCCGGTCCGCCGGCCCGCCCGCCTTCAGCGCTTGGCCGTAGGGCAGGCAGCCGGCGTGCTGGTCGTCACCTAAGGTGATTACGAGCTTGAGGTGCGGCAGCCGCTTCGCCGCAAGCTTCCCGGGCGCCGCGCCGGCCAGCTCCGGCGCCAGCTCGCGCAGCATGCTCAGGTACTCGCTGGTCTTGTGGCGGATTGCGGTGATCAGCGCCTTGCAGCCCACCTTGTTCAGCGCGTACTCGGCCTCGCTCGTCCGGTAGGCCGGGTTGATGTTGACCAGGATCAGACCCGCCTTGGCGGTGGCGAACTGGGTGACCGCCCACTCCGCGCAGTTGGGCGCCCAGATGCCGATCCGGTCGCCCGGCTCCAGGCCCAACGCCACGAGCCCCGCCGCGAGCGCATCCACCTGGTCCTTCAGCTCCGCCCAGGTCCACCGCACTCCCTGGTGCCGAACGACCAGGGCGGGGACGTCCGGATGGGCCGCCGCCGTCTCGTCGAAACACGCCCCGATCGTCTTGCCGATCAGGGGCTTGTCGCTGGCCCCGTGGACGTAGCTCAGCATCGCGTTCCTCCCGCGTTTGGGCCACCTCATCATCTTTGGGCTTCGATCTCCAGCCGCTCGCATGGCAGAGATGCGCCGTGAGCGAGACCTTTCCCGAGATCCGTGAGGCGGTGCGGCGGCTGTGCGCCCGGTTTCCGGGGGCTTACTGGCGTGACCTGGACCGGGAGCGGGCCTATCCGACGGAGTTCGTACAGGCGCTGACCCAGGCCGGGTTCCTGTCGGTCCTGATCCCCGAGGAATACGGCGGGTCGGGACTGGGGCTGGGGGCGGCGACGGCGGTGCTGGAGGAGATCCACCGGTCGGGCTGCAACGGGGCGGCCTGCCACGCCCAGATGTACACCATGGGCACGATGCTGCGGCACGGGACCGAGGCGCAGAAGCAGGCTCACCTGCCGAAGATCGCGTCGGGCGAGCTGCGGCTGCAGGCGTTCGGGGTGACGGAGCCCGACGCCGGCACCGACACCACCCGCATCACCACCTTCGCCCGAAAGGAAGGCGACAAGTACGTCGTCAACGGACGGAAGCTGTGGATCAGCCGCGCGGAGCACTCCGACCTGATGGTGCTGCTCTGCCGGACCACGCCCAGGGACCAGGCGGCCAAGCCGTCGGACGGCATGAGCGTGCTGCTGGTCGACATGCGGGAGGCGGTGGGAAAGGGGCTCACCATCCGGCCGGTGCGGACCATGTTGAACCACGCCACCACGGAGCTCTTCTTCGAGGATCTGGAGGTGCCGGCGGAGAACCTTATCGGCAGGGAAGGCCAGGGCTTCCGGCACATCCTGGACGGCATGAACGCCGAGCGGATCCTGATCGCGGCGGAATGCATCGGCGACGCGAAGTTCTTCATCGAACGGGCCTCGGCCTATGCGAAGGAGCGCGAGGTGTTCGGCCGGCCGATCGGCGAGAACCAGGGGGTGCAGTTCCCGATCGCGCGGGCCTACGTCCAGATGACGGCGGCGGCGCTGATGGTGGACAAGGCCGCGGCTCTGTTCGAGGCCGGCGAGCCCTGCGGGACCGAGGCCAACATGGCCAAGCTGATGGCCTCGGAGGCCAGTTGGTATGCCGCCGACATGTGCGTGCAGACCCACGGCGGCTTCGGTTTCGCCGAGGAGTACGACATCGAACGCAAGTTCCGGGAGACGCGGCTCTATCAGGTGGCGCCGATCTCCACGAACCTCATCCTCAGCCACGTGGCGACGCACGTGCTGGACCTGCCGAAGAGCTTCTGATGACCGAAACGATCAAAGTCGAAGAGGCCGCGCCCGGCGTGGTGGTGCTGGCCTTCAACCGCCCGGAGGTGGCGAACGCCCTGTCGACGAAGATGGGGGAGGAGCTGCGGGACGCCTGGCGGGACCTCGCGGGCCGCGCCGACGTGCGCTGCGTGGTGCTGACCGGCGAGGGCAAGCACTTCCAGGCGGGCGCCGACCTGAAGGAGCGCAACGGGATGACGGACGAGGCGTGGGCGGCCCAGCACGTCATCTTCGAGGACATGGTCTCGGCTCAGCTCAACTTGCCCGTTCCGGTCATCGCCGCGGTGAACGGTGCGGCGATGGGCGGCGGGTGCGAGATGACCCTGGCCTGCGACTTCGCCTATGCGGCCGACACGGCGCGGTTCGGCCTGCCGGAGGTGAGCCTGGGGATCATGCCGGGGCTGGGCGGCACCCAGCTGCTGGCGCGCTCCGTGGGCGAGCGGCGCGCGATCGAGATCCTGGTCAGCGGACGGCCGCTGACCGCGCAGGAGGCGCTGGAGGCGGGGATCGTCAACCGGGTGGTCCCGGCCGATCAGCTGCTCGCCGCGACCCTGGAGACGGCGGAGCGGATTGCCTCCAACGCACCGCTTTCCGTGCGGGCGCTGAAGAAGGTCGTGCGCAAGGGCTATGGGCAGCCGCTGGAGGCCTCCATGGAGTTGGAGCTCGGCGAGTACTACCGCCTGTTCAAGACCGCCGACCGCCGGGAAGGCGTGGCCAGCTTCAACGAGAAGCGCAAGCCCGCCTTCCGCGGCCAGTAGCCTACTCCGCGGCCAGCAGCACCCGCGGCGGGGCCACGTCCATCTCTGCCTGCAGACGGGAGAGCTCGCGGGCGAGCGGCAGGTGCACCGGGCGGCGGCCCTGCTCGTCGGCCGGGCCCAGGAGGCCGGTGGGGCAGATGCGGGCGTCGTTCCAACCGGGATAGTTGCAGATCGGGTAGAGGCAGATGCCCTGCACCGGCACGCCCGCTTCGCGGGCGGCCTCCACCTCGCCGGCCACATAGTGGATCCAGGCGGAACGGGCCGAGCCCTCGGCGCCGGTCTCCGCCACGATCACCGGGCGGCCGTAGCGGCTGGCGATATCGGTCAGCATGGTCGAGAACGGACGCCAGGAGTGGTGGCCGAGCGGCACGAAGTTGCCGGCCGGGGTCCACTGGTTGTGCGAGTAGAAATTCAGCCCGACGATGTCGAGGATCTCGGGACGGCCGCCGAGCTCCGGATCGCGCCGGCCGGCCAGCATGTCGAAGACTTCCCACTGGGCTTCGGCGACGTGGCGGGCGTGGTCGAGGTCGTCGGCGCCCATCGATTGCGGGACGATGTGCACGCAGGGCTCGCACCACAGGACGCGGGCGCGCGCATCGACGCGGCGCACGGCATCGGTGGCGGCGACGGCCGCGCGGATCAGCTGGCGCTTCAGCTCGCCGCCCTGGCCGCGGGCGTAGGGCGCCCACTCGCCCTGGTCGCCGGCCATATAGGCGAAGTAGGAGATCTCGTTGAGCGGGCACCAGATCGGCGGCTCGTCGGAGTACTCGGCCTGCACCTTGGCGGCGGCTTCGGCGAAGGCGGCCATGCGCTCGACGAACGCCGGCGACCAGATGTCGAGCCAGTCAGGCGTGCCGTAGTGCCAGAGATCCCAGATCACCTGGACCCCGGCCTCTTTGGCGGCCTTCAGCATCGGCCGCCAGCTGGACCAGTCGTACTGGCCGGGGGCCTTCTCGATCAGGTGCCAGCGCAGGCCGTCGCGGACGGTCCTGAGGCCGTGGGCCGCGACGGCGGAATAGTCCTGGCGGACCAGCCGGTCGTGACCCTGCCAGACGAGCGAGTCCACCCGCGCGCCGTCGCGGCGCCGCTGGGTGGCGCAGTCGAACCCGCCCATGAAAAAGCTCTCGAACGGCGTTTCGTGCGCGCGGTCCATAGTCCAACTCCTGGAGAAGGACGCACACTTAGGCGCGCGGTCGGCGCAGGGGAGCTGGCATTTGGGCGCAGGGCGAAAGCGTCCGGCTCCGCTTGCGTTTTCGGATTGGCCGCCTAGGGAGCTTTGCTATGGGCGGCCAGCACCGCCGCCGGGACGCGCGCGACGGTGATGTGCTTGGGCCCGTCGCCGCCCTTCAGGCGCGCGACCTCCTTCCGCTCCGGGATCGAGATCAGGGAGACCTCGTCGCTCCGGGTGTTGGCGACGATGCAGGTGCGGCCGTCGGCGGAGACCTCCGACCAGCCCGGCGCGTCGCCCACGGGGATGGTGACCATCAGGGTGAGCTCCGGGGCGCGGACCAGGGCGGCGTAGTCCGACGCGCGGCCGGCGATGCAGATCGTGCGGCCGTCGGGGGTGAGCGCAAGGCCGTGGTGGATCGCCTCGAAGTCCCAGTCGGCGGCGGTGACGCCGGGCTTAACCGGCAGCTCCAGCCGCTTGGTGATCCGCTTGGCAGTGAGGTCGTAGGCGACGACGGCGTGCTCGTTGGAGAGCTGGGCGTAGAGGCCCTTCTCGTCCGGGCGCATGGCCCAGGGGCGGATGCCCTTCTCGAAGCGGATGCGGTCCTTCACCTGCAGGCTCGCCGTGTCGGCGACGGTGAGCTGGTAGGCCCAGCCGGAGCGCTCGGAGGGCTGCACGGCGTCGCGCTTCTCCAGCGGGACGTTCATGTCGCCGATGCTGGAGTTGAAGACGGTGCGGCCGTCCTTCGAAACCTGGTTGTCGTGCGGATAGACGCCCGTGACGATCTTGCCGGTGATCTCGCCGGTCCTGGTGTCGAGGCGGTAGGCGAGCGCATTGGTCAGGGCGGAGACGAACAGGTGCTTGCCGTCCGGCGTGATGGTCATGTGGTCGGCGCGGACGGTGTTCAGCGGCCGCATCCAGAGCATGCGCCCGGTGGCGAGGTCGAAGGCCGCCACATCGCCCAGGTAGCCGCGCGAGACGTAGAGGGTGCGGCCGTCCGGGGAGACGTCGGTGTCCTGGGCGTAGTTGGGCGTGCCCGGGCGCTGGACCTTGGTCTTCTCCGGATTGACATCGATCTCACCGAGGACCCGCCGGCCGGCGACATCCACCAGGCTCACGGTCCCGCCCTCGGCGTTGGCCACGAAGGCGATCTCGCGGCCCGGTCCCTGCGCCTGTGCCGAGCCGGCCAGCAGGGCCGCGGCCAGGGCTGCAATGATACGCATGCGTCCTCCCCCAACTTTTCTTCGGGTGCATGGTGGAGCGTCTTGCCGGGCCGGTCTACTCAGGGGGTGTGAGGATGCCCCCGCCCGACGAGAGCCTGATCGCCCGCAAGGGGGAGATCGTCCGCGCCCTGCGCAAGATCGTGCGCGGCGAGGGCGTGGTCAGCGACGCCGACGCCCTCGTGCCGTTCGAGAGCGACGGGCTCTCCGCCTACCGCCAGACGCCGATTGCCGTGGTGCTGCCGGAGACGGTGGAGCAGGTCTCGATGGTGCTGGCTTGGTGCCAGGCGGCCGGGGTGAAGGTGGTGCCGCGCGGGGCGGGGACGTCGCTGTCCGGCGGGGCGCTGCCGCTGACCGACGGCATCGTGCTCGGCATGGCGAAGTTCAACCGCATCCTGGAAGTGGATTACGACAACCGCTGCGCGGTGGTCCAGCCGGGGGTGACCAACCTGGCTATCACCCAGGCCGTGCAGGCCGACGGCTTCTATTATGCCCCCGATCCGTCGAGCCAGATCGCCTGCACGATCGGCGGCAATGTGGCGGAGAACTCCGGCGGCGTGCACTGCCTGAAGTACGGGCTGACGACGAACAACCTGCTCGGCTGCGAGATCGTGCTGATGAACGGCGAGGTGGTGCGGCTGGGCGGCAAGGGGTTCGACGCGGCCGGGTACGACCTGCTGGGCGTGGTCACCGGCTCGGAGGGGCTGCTGGGCGTGGTCACCGAGGTGACCGTGCGCCTGCTCCCGAGACCGCAGACGGCGAGGGCGCTGCTCCTGGGGTTCCCCTCGGTGGAGGCGGCGGGCGCGACGGTGGGGGACATCATCGCCGCCGGCATCATCCCGGCGGGGCTGGAGATGATGGACAAGCCGGCGATCGTGGCGGCCGAGGCCTTCGTGGGCGCCGGCTACCCGGTCGACGCCGAAGCCCTGCTGATCGTCGAGCTCGACGGGCCGGAGGCGGAGTGCGCGGAGCTGGCCGGCCATGTGCGGGCGCTGGCCAATGCGCGCGGCGCAGACTTCATCCGCGTGTCGCAGAGCGAGGCGGAGCGGCTGGCGTTCTGGGCCGGGCGCAAGGCCGCCTTCCCGGCGGTGGGGCGGATCGCGCCCGACTACTATTGCATGGACGGCACCATCCCGCGCCGCCAGCTGCCGTTCGTACTGACGCGCATCTACGAGATGGCGCGGACCTATGGGCTGGGGGTGGCCAACGTCTTCCACGCCGGCGACGGCAACCTGCACCCGCTGATCCTCTACGACGCCGACAGGCCAGGCGAGCTGGAGCGGGCAGAGGAGTTCGGCGCGGAGATCCTGAAGCTGTGCGTGGCTGTCGGCGGGGTGCTGACTGGCGAGCATGGAGTCGGCGTGGAGAAGCGCGACCTGATGGGGGAGATGTTCGACCCCACGGACCTCGCCTGCCAGCAGCGGCTGAAGTGCGCCTTCGACCCCGACGGCCTGCTCAATCCGGGGAAGGTGTTCCCCACGCTGCACCGGTGCGCCGAGCTCGGGCGCGTGCACGTCCACCGCGGGAAGCTCGCCTTCCCCGAGCTGCCGCGGTTCTGAGATGCTGGATGTGGCGCCGGTGCACGTGAAGCCGCGGACGGCGGAGGCGGTGCAGGCCGCCATCGCCGAGGCCGGGGCGGCCGGGCGGACGCTGGAGGTGGTCGGTGGCGGCACGAAGCGCGGGGTCGGGCGGGTGCGCGCCGACGGCGTGCTCTCGCTGGAGAAGCTGGACCGGGTGATCGACTACCAGCCCGAGGAGCTGGTGCTGACCTGCCACCCGGGCGCGCGGCTCGCCGACCTGGAGAAGCTGGTGGCGGCGGAGGGGCAGATGCTGCCGTTCGAGCCGCCGCATCTCGGCAAGCTGCTGGGCGCGAAGGGCAAGTCGACGGTCGGCGGCGCGGTGGCGGCGAACCTGTCGGGGCCGCGGCGGATCAAGGCGGGCGCGGCGCGGGACCACGTGCTGGGCTTCGCCGGGGTGACCGGGCGCGGCGAGGTGTTCAAGGCCGGCGGCAAGGTGGTGAAGAACGTCACCGGCTACGACCTCGGCAAGCTGATAGCGGGCTCGTGGGGCACGCTGGCGGTGATGACCGAAATCACGCTGAAGGTGCTGCCGGCGGCGCGGGCCGAGCTGACGCTGATGTTCTTCGGGCTGGACGACCGCAAGGCCAACGAGGCCCTGACGAAGGCGCTGGGCTCGCCCGCCGAGGTGTCGGGCGCCTGCCACCTGCCCGCGTTCGCCGCACGGCGGCCGCCGCTCAAGGCGGACATGTCGGTGACGGCCATCCGACTGGAAGGTTTCGAGGCCTCCGTGTTCGCGCGCGCCGAGACGCTGGCGGTCCTGCTGAAGCCCTTCGGACGGCTGCAGCAGCTGGACGCCGAGCACAGCCGCGACTTCTGGGGCCATGTCCGCGACGTGCACGCCTTGGTGGGCGATCCGCGGCCGCTGTGGCGGGTGTCTCTGCCGCCGGCCGGCGGCTGGAAGCTCTCGGGCCAGGTCGCGGGCGAGATGCTCTACGACTGGGCCGGGGGGCTGGTCTGGCTGCTCAGCGAGGCTGAGCCCGGCGAGGTCCGCGCCGCCGCTCGCGCGCTCGGCGGCCACGCCAGCCTGTGGCGCGGCGCGGGGTCGGCCTTCGCGCCGCTGGAAGGGCCGCTCGGCGGGCTGACGGCGCGCGTCAAGGCGGCGTTCGATCCACTGGGCGTTCTCAATCCGGAGCGGCTGGCATGAGGACCGAGTTCACCGCCGCCCAGCTCGGTGATCCGGAGACGGCGGCCAGCCACGCCAACATCCGCCGCTGCGTGCACTGTGGCTTCTGCACCGCGACCTGTCCCACCTATGTGCTGCTGGGCGACGAGCGCGACAGCCCGCGCGGGCGGATCGAGCTGATCCGCACCATGCTGGAGAAGGACGAGGCGCCGTCGAAGGCGACGGTCACCCACATCGACCGCTGCCTCTCGTGCTTGGCCTGCGTGACCACCTGCCCGTCCGGCGTGGACTACGCCCAGCTGATTGACCACGCGCGCCATCACATCGAGGAGACCTACCGCCGTCCGTGGCCGGAGCGCCTGCTGCGCGCGGCGATCCCGGCCGTGCTGACGAAGCCGCGGCGCTTGCGTTTTGCGCTGGCGCTCGGCCGCCTGGCGCGGCCGCTCGCGCCGCTGTTCCAGCGCTTCAACCTCGCCCCAGTGGCCGCGCTCCTGGAGCTCGTGCCTGAACGGCAGCGCCGCGAAGGGCTGCGCGAGAAGGCCGGCGCCAACAACCGCGGCCGCGTCGCCCTGCTGCAGGGCTGCGTGGAGCCGGCCATGGCGCCCTCGATCCGCGCCGCCGCCGCGCGGCTGCTGACCCGCATGGGCTTCGAGGTGGTCGACGTGAAGGGCGAGGGCTGCTGCGGCGCGCTCTCCGAGCACCTCGGCCGCGCCGACGAGGCCGCCGCCCTGGCGCGGAAGAACGTGCGGGCCTGGGAGCAGGCGGGGCCGCTGGTGGCGGTGGTCGCCACGGCGGCCGGCTGCGGGACCACGCTGAAGGGCTACGACCGCCGGCTCGGCGCGGCGGGCGCCGAGGCCGCGGCGAAGGCCCGGGACATCCTGGAGTTCGTCGCCGAAGCCGGCCTGCCGCCGGTGGTCCGGCCAGGCGCCATGGTCGTCGCCTACCACGCCCCCTGCTCGCTGCAGCACGGGCAGAGGATCAAGGCCGCGCCGGCCGCCCTGCTCGCGGAGGCGGGGTTCGAGGTGCGCGAGCCGGCCGAGGCGCACATCTGCTGTGGCTCGGCGGGTGTCTACAACGTCCTGCAGCCGAAGCTCGCCGGCGAGCTGCGCGAGCGGAAGGCCGCAAACCTGGCGGCGACCAAGGCCCGCGTCGTCGCGGCCGGCAACATCGGCTGCATCGCCCAGATCGCGCCGGCCCTCGACCTGCCGGTGATCCATCCGGTCGAGCTGCTGGACTGGGCGACCGGCGGCCCGGAGCCCGCGGCGCTGGGCGCCGCGGCTCAGGGGCCGAAGCGATAGATCGCGCGAACGCCGACTTCCCCGAGCCCGGGGTTCTGTTCGCCGAACAGTTGCCCGTGGCTCAGGTGCAGCCAGGAGAGCTCGATGCCTAGCCGCTCGGTGGCCTGCCAGCCGACTGCCAGCTCCAACTGGGCCAGGACCCTGGAGCCCAGGTCGAGGTCGTTGCGCTGCAGGCGCAGTTTCTGCTCGGCGACCGTGATGCCGGGCTCGAAGGGGCTGGGCAGGTCGACCTCGCCGGAGTGCACGGCGACGCCGATGCCCGGCCGCACATAGAGGGTGTCGCCGAAGCGCCAGGACACCCCGGCCGCCGCATAGTTGATGCCGCCCGCGGTGTTCACCGCGCCCATCACATGCGCCTGAGGCCTGCCGATGAACGAGAGCGCGTCGATCCGCTCGGTGCGGAAGCCGCCGATCACCTGGGCGCCGCTCTCGGCCGTGTGGCCGATGGAGATCTCGTCATCGATGTCGTGCGCGTAGGCCCCCAGGAACACCTCGCCGGCCACCGCCGGTGCGGGAAGGGCCAGCACGGCCGCAATGGCCCAGGCGGCAGCTCTCATTTGGCGTCCCTCGTCACGCGTGACGAATGGCTCAGCCTAGCTGCGGTTCCACGGGTGTAAGGAGGCGAGCCTCGCTCAGGCGACGGCGTACAGGTCCGCGGCAGGCCGTTCCACCGGGATGGGCGCCTCGGCGCCGCCAGCCCCTTTCGGCGGCCGGCGCGACGTCACGAACGCCTCCCAGTCCGGCGGAAGGTTCCCACCGGGGTGGCTGGGCTGACGGATGCTGAAGGACCGGAGACGGTCGAGCAGGTGGTCGAGCGTCTCGTCCGAGCCTACGAGGTCGGCTTTGAACTGTCGGTGCTGCATACCGCCGTTATATGCTTTTCTGCGACCCAACGCCACACCTTAAGTTACGCTTGGTTAATAAGTTCGCGATTCGGAGCGCCCATGGCCGAGATCCACGCCCTGAAGATCACCTTCGAGGGCAAGCTCAAGCCGGGCGAGCCGCCCTGGATGTGGGCCATCATCGATATCTCCCTGGAGGACGAGACCCGTATCCATCCGACGGTGCAGGTGGCCGTGCCGGTGCCCTTCGAGGGGCAGGGCGTGTTCGAGATGCGGGAGATGGCCTGGGCGGCGGCGCAGGACATGCTGCGCCAGGCGCTGGCGGCGGGAGAGGGCAAGACCGCCGAGCAGCTTTCCATCGCCCAGGGCTAGCGTTGCCGCGGCGTCAGCGGCCTAGCCTTCTCGCGGGGGAATGAAGGGAAACGCGATGAAGCTCTACAACTCGATCGGTCCCAATCCACGCGCCGTCACCCTGTTCATGGCCGAGAAGGGGATCGACATCCCGCGCGCCGAGGTCGACCTGATGGCGGGCGAGAACCGCCGCGAGCCCTATCTGAAGGTCAATCCGGCGGGCCAGATGCCGGCCCTCGAGCTGGACGACGGAACGGTGCTGACCGAGATCACCGCCGTCTGCGAGTACCTGGAGGAGCTCAATCCCGAGCCGGTCCTGATCGGCCGCACGGCGGAGGAACGCGCCCGCACCCGGATGTGGACGCGGCGCGTGGACCTGAAGGTCTGCGAGCCCATGGCCAACGGCTTCCGGTTCTCGGAAGGCCTGAAGCTTTTCGAGGGCCGCATGCGCTGCCTGCCCGAGGCCGCGCCCGGCCTGAAGGCGGTCGCCCAGGACGGGCTGCAGTGGCTGGAGGCCAATTTCGAGGGGCCGTACCTCGTGGGCTCCCGCTTCAGCCTCGCCGACATCCTGCTGTTCAGCTTCCTGGAGTTCGGCGCGCGGGTGGGCCAGCCCCTGGATCCCGGCCTCGCCAAGATCAACGGCTGGTACAAGAGGGTCAGCGAGCGCGAAAGCGTTACCGGCAAGGTCCCCGCCTAGCCCACGTTGCGGCTGCGCCCTTCCCAGTAGGGCTTGCGCAGCTCGCGGCGGAGCACCTTGCCGGAGGGGTTGCGGGGCAGGGCGTCGATGAAGTCGACGGACTTCGGCGCCTTGAAGCCGGCGATCCGCTGGCGGGCGTAGGCGATGATCGCGTCGGGGTCCGGGGAGGCGCCGGGCGCACGTACGCAGATCGCCTTCACCGCCTCGCCCCAGCGCTCGTCGGGCACGCCGATGACGGCCGCGTCTGCGACGCCCGGGCAGCCCAGGATCGCGTTCTCCACCTCGGCCGGATAGACGTTCTCGCCGCCCGACACGATCATGTCCTTCACCCGGTCGTGGACGAAGAAGAAGCCGTCCTCGTCCCTGAAACCGGCATCGCCGGTGCGCAGCCAACCGTTGGAACGGATCGTCTCGGCGGTGGCTTCGGGCCGGTTCCAGTATCCCGCCATGACCATAGGCCCACGGATCTCGATCTCGCCGATCTCGCCGGCGGGCAGCTCGGCGCCGTCCTCGTCGGCGATCCGCACCCCCATGCCGGGCCAGGGCTTGCCGCAGGAGCGCATCAGCTCGCCGCGGTGCTCCTCGGGCGCCAGCGACGTGCCCGCGCCGGTCGTCTCGGTCATGCCGTAGAACTGGATGAAGCCGCAGCCGAACCGGGCTGTCGCCGCCGCCAGCACCGCCTCGGAGATCGGCGAGGCGCCATAGGCCACGCTCTTCAGGCTGGAGAAGTCGGTGGCCTCGACGCCTGGGGTCTGCAGCAGGACATTGATCATGACGGGCGCGAAGAAGACGTGGTTCACCCGCTCCTGGGCGATGATCCGCAGCACCTCGGGCGGGTTGAATTCGGCCATCACCACCACGCGGGCCCCGGAGGCCAGGGCGGCGAAGCTGATGTTGGTGCCGGCCACGTGGAACAGCGGCATCAGGATCAGGGCGGTGTCCCGCGCCCCGTAGGAGAAGCCCGGCACCTCGTGCCGCAGGGACAGGAAGGCCGAGTAGTTGGCGTTGTTGAGCCGCACGCCCTTCGGAAGGCCGGTGGTCCCGGAGGTGTAGAGCTGCAGGACATCGTCCTGAGGAAGCGGCTGGGTGAGCTGCGGCTCCGGAGCGGCGTCACGCAGCGCCTGATAGCTGTCGAACCCCGAGAGCTCGCCGTACACCGCCACGATCCGGATCGGCCGCTCGATTTCGGCCAATGTCGCCTGTGCAGCGGCGAAGAACTCGGGCGTCACGAAGAAGAGGTCCGCGCCGCTGTCGTTCAGGATGAAGGCGATCTCCGGGACAGCCAGGCGCGAGTTGATCGGCGCCAGACAGGCCCGCGCCTTCGCAGCCCCGAAGAAGATCTCGTACCACTGCTCGCAGCTGCGGCCGAGCCAGGCCACCCGGTCGCCCGGCTTCACGCCCAGCGCCTGCAGCATGCCGGCCGCTCGGTCCGATCGCTCTTCGAGCTCCGCATAGGTCACGGCGCGGCCCTCGAACGCCACCGCCACCGCGTCGCCGCGGCCGCGCGCATGCACGCGCGGAATGTCGGTGAGGAGGGTGATCTCGTCGGCCATGTTTCCTGCCCCAGCTTTTGCCGGAGCTTAGCCGAGCCGAGGCGACCTCAGGAAGGGACTCAGCCCTGGCCGTACAAGACCAGGCCCGACAGGTCCTGCAACGGGCCTGACCGATGCAGCTTGTCGGTCGCCCGGCCGCGGGCCCCCTGGGGGACACGATGAATTCGGGTAGCTCCGGGCCGCGTGCCGCCGCGGACCGGCTTGTAGAGCCTACGCATGACCATCTCTCCAGACTAGCGCCGCTCCAACCGTGACCGTTGGGCGATTGTTCCGCTTGTTCGTTGATTTCGGAACGCAGCGGGGGGTGGGCGCGTAGAACCGGCCAGCCGATGAAGATCGCGACCCTCAACATCAACAATGTCGTCAAGCGGCTGGACAACCTGCTCGCCTGGCTCGACGCGTCGCGGCCGGACGTCGTCTGCCTGCAGGAGACCAAGGTGGTCGACGCCCTGTTCCCGGCCCAGGCGCTGGCTGAGGCGGGCTATTCGTCGGTCTTCAAGGGCGAGCGGACGTACAACGGCGTGGCCCTGCTCGCCCGCGGGGTCGAGCCGGTGGTGACCCGCCGCAGCCTGCCCGGGGACGCCGACGACGCCATGAGCCGCTACATCGAGGCTGCGGTGGGCGGCGTGCTGATCGGCTGCATCTACGCGCCGAACGGCAATCCCGTGCCGGGACCCAAATTCGGCTACAAGCTGGCTTGGCTGGAGCGGCTAAACCGCCATGCCCAGGGGCTTCTGGAGGCCAGCGTGCCGGTGGCTCTGGTGGGCGACTTCAACGTCGTGCCCACCGACTTCGACATCTACCGCCACAAGTCGCGGGGTCGCGATGCGGTGATCCAGCCGGAAGCGCGCGCCGCCTTCCGTCGCCTGCTCGACCAGGGCTGGACCGACGCGTTGAGGACCCTTCACCCGGACGACCCGCAGTTCACCTTCTGGGACTATTTCCGGGACGCCTGGGGCCGCGACGCCGGCATGCGCCTCGACCACTTCCTGCTCAGCCCGGCGTTGGCCGGCCGGCTGAAAGCCGGCGGTGTCGATCGCTGGGCGCGCGGCGAAGAGGGCGCCAGCGATCACGCGCCGGCGTGGATCGAGCTGAAGCCGAAAAGGGGCGCCGCCCGCCGGTAGGGCCAGCGGGCGGCTAAGCAGGTCCCTTGGCTAGTGCGACGGGCCCTGCGTCTGCTCGCGGCCAGGCTCGACGCCGGAGCGTACGGGACTGTCCACGGGCTCGGAGAGATCGCCGTCCTGGCCGGAGGCGCTCTTCACTTCTGACTTGGCAGCGCCGTAGGCGGCCTGGGCGACGGTGCTCGCCTGCTGCAGGCCCTGTTGGGCGACTTCCTTCCCCTTCGACATGACCTTGTCGCGGGCGTCGCCCATCACGCGGTTCTCCGCCGCCGTCGCCGGGATCGCGGCGCCGATGGCCGCGCCGACGATCAGGCCGAGGCCGGCGATCAGCAGCGGCTCGCTCTCCAGGGTCTGGATGAAGGTCTGCTGCGCCTGCTGCCCGGCCTGGGCCGCGCGCTGGCGCACGGCTCCGGCGGCCGAACCCACGTGGTGCATGGCGTTGCGTCCGCCGTCGCCGACCGAGTGGGCCCCGCCGGCCAGCTTCTCCTTGGCGTCGGACAGCATGCCCGCCGCCTTGTCGCCAACGCCCTGGACCTTCTCCTTGAGGCCTGCGCCGGTCGAGCCGGAGTGGCTGGCGCCGTCATAAGCCGAGCCGTCCCACTCGGCGCCGTATTCCGCGCCTGGCGCGAACGAGCGCACCTCGCCGGAATACGAGCCGTAGCCGCCGGTCTGCTGCCTGTTGTTGCTCATCATCAGCCAGGCGAGGCCCAGTCCCATGACCGCGAGCGGCATGGGGTTGGCCTTGGCCTGCTCGGCGAACTTGGAGGCTACCTGCTGGCCGGTGCCACCCATCATCCGGGCGGCCTCGTCGAACATCTGGCCGGGGGTCATCTTCGACTTCAGGGCGTCGACGTCACGGTCGAGCTGGCTGCGGGAGGCTTCCACTTCGGCCTCGATGTCTGCTGAGGTTCTGTTCATCGGACCTGTTCCTTCACGAATTGGGCGTCCTTGGAGATCTGGCGGCTGACGCGGTCAGGGGTGAGCGCCGCGGGCTTCACCTTCTGGGCGGCGCCGCGCACCAGGGTGAAGCCGATCAGGCCCGCCACCACGCCCACCAGGAGCGCGGCCCAGAACGGGTCCATGAACTTGCTCAGGCCGATGACCACGGCCGCCATCAGGGTGAGGAAGCCGCCGAGCAGCAGGGCCGCGCCGATGCTCATCGTCGCGCCCGCCTTGGCGGCGTCGGAGATCTTCTCCGAGACCTCGGTGCGCACGAGCAGGGATTCCTTGCGGACGAGGTTCGCAAGGTCGCTCGTCACCGCCGAGAGGATCTCGGGGATCGATCGTGCGTCGTTGTCCATCGATCAGACCCCCGTCCCGCCGAAGCGCGAGCGGTCGGCGCCGTCGCCCTCGGTGAGGTCGCTGACGCCCGCCTCGTCGCCGAGGGCGTCCAGGTCCGAGGCCGGGGCCCCGATCGAAGTGGCGCCCGTCGCCGCCAGGTCCGCGCCTTCGCTCGAGTAGAACTCGTCGCCGGCGAGCGGCATGGCGGGCGGCCCGCCGCCGGGGGCGGAGAACGTGGCCTCCATGCTCTGGCTGCCGGAGCTGCGCAGGAAGCGGCCCAGCGCCACGCCCACCAGGACCGAGCCCGCGATGAAGGCGGTCGGGTTGCGGCGGCCGAAGTCGCGCACCGCCTCGATCATCTCCTCCGGCCTCTTGTCGGAGACAGAGCGGGAGAAGCTCTCCAGGCCGTCGGCGGCCTGCTGCACCAGCCGGCTGGCCACGGACTGGTCCTTGTTCGACAGCTCCTCGCCCGCGCGGCGGATCGCATCGGCGAAGTCGCCCAGGGTGCGGGTCGCGGTTTCCTTATGCTGTTCGATGTGCTGGCTGGCCTTGTCCTTGGCGTCAGCCGCGAAGGTGGCGGCCTCCTGCTTCACCGTCTGCGCGGCGCTGCTGGCCATTTCCTTCGGCGAGGCGCCCTGGCTCGTCGCGGCGCCGTTCCAGCCGCCGGCGGCGTCTGTGTCTGTCATTCCCGTGCTCCTTGCTTCAGCCGCTCGGGCGCGTCACGCGGCGCCCCCTGCAAGCGGCCCGGTAAGCTGCGAGCCGCCAGGGATGTTCCCTACGCTGAAGGTCCGGCGGGACGCGGCGCGCGGCGGCTGCACGCGCCTGGCCCAAGTTCTCGCAAAAATGGTAGTTTTACCCGCCGCAGTAGCGATATCTTGTGCCGGGACGGGGAGCGAGCGGGAGGCGTGGCCGGGGGGCCGGCTTCCCTTCTACAAGGTGTCTGATGGGCAATGACAGCGGTGTCACGGCGAACCCACCGACGGGCCGCGCGCCCACGCGCCGGTTCGAGGCGCGGCGCAACGCCATCATCGCCTCGGCGGTCGAGGAGCTGAACCGCAAGGGCGTGCGGGGCATGACGCTGGGCGACGTGGCGGCCCGCCTCGACCTGGTGCCGACGGGCGTCATCTACTACTTCCGCAACAAGGAGGAGCTGGCGGCGGCCTGCTTCATGCGGGCGATCGAGCGCTTCGACCAGCTGATCGCCGAGGCCAAGGCCGCGGGCGACGATGACCGGGAGCGGGTGCGGGCGTTCATCCGTCTCTACTTCGAGTTCAAGCGGCGCGCCTGCAGCGGCGAGACCGAGCAGATCGCCGTGTTCAACGACGTCCGCGCCTTGAACAAGCCGAGCGTCAACGAGGCCTACACGGACATGTTCCGGCATGCCCGCGACCTGATCCAGGGCCCGCCCGGGGCGGAGATGCCGCGGCCCGACCGCAACGCCCGCGCCCACCTGCTGCTGTCGGAGATCTTCTGGTCGGTGGCCTGGATGGCGAACAACCCGAAGGAGGACTTCCCGCGGGTCGGGGAGCGGATGGCCGCGATCATGGCCGACGGACTGGCGGCGCCGGGCGCCGGCTGGCCGTTCTTCACCATCCCGCGCCTGACCCGAGACGACGATCCCCGCGCCGAGGCCTCGGCCGAGCTGTTCCTTCGCGCGGCCACCGAGCTGATCAACGAGGAGGGCTATCACGGCGCCTCGGTGGAGCGGATCTCGGCCCGGCTGAACGTCTCGAAGGGCGCCTTCTACCACCACAACGAGACCAAGGATGAGCTCGTGGTCGCCTGCTTCCAGCGGACCTGGGAGATCATGTGGCGGGCGATCCGGGCCGCCGAGGCCGAAGGCGGGACGGGGCTGAAGGTGCTGGCGCAGATCTGCACCGCGCTGGTGCAGTACCAGATGGCCGGCAACCTGCCGCTGCTGCGGACCTCGGCCCTGACCACCGTGCCGGAGAGCATCAACGCCAACCTGGTGCGCCAGTTCGACCGCGTCTCGCACCGCTTCGCCTCGATCCTCTCCGACGGCATCGCCGACGGCTCGGTGCGGCCGGTGGACGTCAACGTGGCCGCCCAGATGGTCACCGCGATGATCAACGCCGCGGCCGAGCTGCACGTCTGGGCGCCTGGCCTCACCGCCGAGACCGCAGCGGCCCACTATGTGCGGCCGCTGTTCGAGGGCCTGCTCTCGCCGGTCGCCGGCTAGCGGGGCCGACGTAGCAGCGTTCTGCGGATGTCAGGCGCGCGCTCTCGCCCAGGTTGCGGATCCCCACGCGGGGCGCGCATCGGATCCCCCATTTTGGGGAGGAAAGGGCGCGCCTGCGGCCGGCGCCTGCGGCAAAGCTTACGCCGCTCAAGGAGTTGCCTTGAGTTGGCGGTCGGTCTCGGATAACGCCGTAGTGAGGACGGAGTCGCCTAATAGCTGAATCGGCTCGCGCCGATGCGCTGGGGGGCGCGAGGGCGGCGGCTCGTCAGGGGTGTTGCAAGCGGTCTCATGGACCTTAAAGCTATCCGCCTGCTGATCATCGACGACAACCGCAACGCCGCGGAGATCGTCCGTTCGATCCTTTCGAGCGTCGGCGCCACCCAGATGGAGATGGCGGCTACGGCTGAGCAGGCGTACGCCAAGCTGCAGGCCGAGCCCTACGACCTGATCATCGTCGACCAGAACCTCGGCAAGGGCGACGAGGGTATCGCGCTGGTGAAGCGCGTCCGAACCGACCCCAACAGCATCAACCCCTACCTGCCGATCCTGATGCTGACCGGCTACACCGAGCAACGCCGGGTGCAGGCCGCCCGCGACGCGGGGGTGACTGAGTTCCTGTCCAAGCCCTTCACGATCGTGGGGCTGCTGAGGCGGATGGAGGCGCTGATCCATGCGCCGCGGCCGTTCGTGAAGTCGCTGGACTACTTCGGCCCCGACCGGCGCCGTCGACAGGATCCCGACTATCGCGGGCCCGAGCGGCGGAAGACATGAAAAGGGCGGCGCCTCGCAGCGCCGCCCTCGATCAGGTCCGCGATGGAGCGGCGGCTAGAAGCGCCAGGCCACGCCGAAGTTGGTGACCAGCGGGTCCAGCGTGACGTCGGCCTTCACCGGCGCGCCGCCGAGCGAGCCGGTGGACTCGGTCTCGATGAACACCTTCTTGACGTCGACGAAAGCGCCCCAGCGGTCGTTCAGCCAGATGTTGGCGCCGGCCTGCAGGGACGTGCCCACAGCGCTGTCGGCCTCGACGTTGGTGAGCGCAGCGTCCTCCGTGGAGAATACCACCAGGAAGGCGACGCCCGCGCCGACGTAGGGCGACACGCGCCCGGCGCGGTTAAAGTGGTACTGGGCGAAGATGCCGGCCGGGCCGCCGGTCATCTTGCCGGCCGTGCCGACGCCTGCGAGCGAGCCGGCGCCCTTGATCGTGAACTCCGGCGGGAAGCCAGCGGCAGCGCTGATCGCGAAGTTCGGGGTCAGGAAGTAGCTGACCTCGCCCTCGACCGACCACTCGGCGTCGACGGAGACGTTGCCGCCCGGAACCGGAGCGCCGCCCGCCGTCAGGCTGGCGCTCTCGTCGGGATCCACCAGCGCGGGGCCGAGGTGGACGATCCAGTCGCCGGCCTGCTGGGCCTGGGCGGAGGTGGCAAGCGCCGCGGCGGCGACGGCCGCCAGGGCAGTGACTTTCATCGAGGGCATCGACAGCATCCCGGATTTCTAATCTTGCGATGACGAAATACAGGCGGAAACCTTAAGAAACCTTGAGGGTAAACGCCCTCTGGACGGAGTCTGCCGAGACTGTCCCCAATTTGAGTAGGTGCGACCCACAGGCGCAGTGTTGCTACCGGTGCGGGAAAAAACCCGTGTATTCGTGCACCGATACTTAAGAGAGCTGATTCAATATAGCGCCCGACTGCGGGGTGGGACCCGTACAGGTGGGTAAGAGTATGGCCGACGATTTGGCAATCCGTTCCGACGACACCCCGCCCGCGCGGGTGCTCATCGTCGACGACGTAGCCGACAACCGGACCATCCTGCGCCGCCGCTTCGAGCGGAAGGGCTACACCATCACCGAGGCGGAGTCGGGCAAGGGCTGCCTGGACGCCATCGAGGAGGGGACGTTCGACGTCGTCCTGCTCGACGTCATGATGCCGGACATGAACGGCCTGGATGTGCTGCGGAGGATCCGCGAGAAGCACACCGACGTGCAGCTGCCGGTGATCATGGTCACCGGCAAGACCGAGAGCCAGGACATCGTCGAGGCGCTGACGGCCGGCGCCAACGATTACATCACCAAGCCCGTCGACTTCGCCGTGGCGCTGGCCCGGGTGACCACCCAGGTCGGCCGCCGCCAGGCCGAGGAGCAGGTGCGCCTGGCCAACGAGGCGCTGTCGCGCGCCAACGAGGACCTGGAGCGCCGCATCGCCGAGCGCACCGTCGAGCTGGTGGAGACGAACCAGCAGCTCACCGTCGCCAACAAGGCCAAGGATGACTTCCTGGTCATCGTGAGCCACGAGCTGCGCACCCCGCTGAACGGCATGATCGGCATGGGCCAGATGCTGGCGCGGACCGAACTCACCGAGCAGCAGCGGAAGATGGCCGGCATCATCAACGCCTCCGCCGAGCAGTTGCACGGCGTGGTGGCCGACCTGCTGGACACCCTCGACCTCACGGCCGGCGGGCTGAAGCTCGCGCCGGAAACCTGTGACCTCGCCGCTCTGGTCCAAGAGGCCGCCGCCCCGGCGGCGGAGAAGGCCAAGGGCAAGGGCCTCGCCTTCAAAGTCGATCTCGACAAGTCGGCCGGCGTGGTCACCACGGACCCGCAGCGCCTGCGCCAGGTGCTCGGCAAGCTCCTCGACAACGCGGTCAAGTTCACCGAAACCGGCGAGGTCGGCCTCTCGCTGCGCCGCACCGGCGACCAGGTGGTGATCGAGGTTACGGACACCGGCGTCGGCTTCGACGACGAGACGGCCAAGCGGATGTTCAAGCCCTTCGAGACCGCCGACGGCTCGCTGTCGCGCAAGTTTGGCGGCGTGGGGCTGGGGCTGGCGATCTGCCACGGCCTGGTTGGCCTGATGGCCGGCTCCATCGCCGCCGAAGGCAAGCCCGGCAAGGGCGCGCTGTTCCGCGTCGAGCTTCCGCTTCCCGCCCAGGCCGCGAAGAGCGCCGCCTAACGGCCGGCGGCTTCGGTTGCCGCCACCTGAGCCATGATCGCGAGCGGTCGGCCTTCGTTGTCCGCGAAGAACGCCATCCACTCCTCCATGCCGTCGGCGTGCCGATGGATCATGTGCGGCGCGCCCGAGAAGGCGACGCCGCGCTTCTGGAGCGCCGCATGGGCGGCGTGGATGTCGGGGACGCGGAAGTAGAGGATCGACTCGGCGGGACCGTCACCCTCCTGCAGGTAGAGCCGCACCCCGCCGCAGTCGAAGAAGGCCAGCTTGCCGAAGGTGTAGAGGTGCTCCAGGCCCAGCACCTCGCCGTACCAGCGCTGGGCGGCGGCGATATCGGCCACCGAACGGGCGATCTGGCCGATCGGCCCCAGCTGCAATTGGGCGTCCATGTCCGTATTCCTCCCGGCCAGCAGGCTGTCCGAGCGCACGCCCGTCCAGCCGGTCAGCTCCGCACGGCTATCCGCCCCCACCTTGCCGCGTGCGCTCGCCACGTGCTGCTTCACTGCGTCCAGGCTCACGCCTCGGCGGCGCGCGATCTGCGCGTTGGACATGCCGTGGCGCACGGCCTCCACCACGCCCCACTCGGCGGGGGTGAGGACGTCGGGATGAGGAGGCCGGCCGCGGCGGTTGTTCGCCATGGCGCAAGTGGTAGCCCAACCAGGGCCGATTTTCGCTCCCCCTGCCGGGACAAACGAAAACCGGGCGGGGTCGCCCCCGCCCGGTTCCCGGACACACACTGGAGAGGAGAGAACCTACGCCGTCTTGCGCAGCGGCTCGGATTCGGTGTGTTCGTTGAGCGCCTCGAACTCGGCGACGCCGATGTCGTAGGCCTGCTTCAGGCGGCTGACCGCGTCTCGGATGTTCTGCGGCGTGTGGTTGGCCATCACCTGCATGCGGAACCGCGCCTGGCCCTTCGGTACGGCGGGGAATTCCACGAGGTTGGCGATCAGGCCAGCCTCCGGCAGGCGGCGGCTGACGAGGCGCGCAAGCGCTTCGGAGCCGGCCTTGACGCAGACGATGGCGGACGGGTCGCCGTAGACCTCGAAGCCGGCCTCCACGAGCTGCTTGCGCAAGCTGAGGATGTTGGTCATCAGCTTGTTGCGCAGCTCGGCGCCTTCGGTGGTCTCGATGATCTCGAAGGCCTTCAGCACGGTGGCCGCCTGCATGGGCGACAGCGCGTTGGAGAAGGTGCATGGCGGGCTGAAGAAGCGCAGGTACTCGTAGATCTCACGGTTCCGGCAGGCGACGAAGCCGCCGTTGGAGCCGAAGGTCTTCGAGAACGAACCCATCACCAGGTCGACCTTGCCCAGCATGTCCTGCATGCCGATGTGGCCGCGCCCGTCGTGCCCCAGGTTGCCGAGGTCGTGGGCCACGTCGACCATCAGGGTCGCGCCGAACTCGTCGCAGAGCTCCTGCAGCGCCTTGATGTCCGGCGTGTCCGAGTCCATCGAGAACAGGCTCTCGGTGACGACCATGATGCCGTTCTCGGTGTCCTTGGCGCGGATCTTCTCGAGCCACTTGCGGCACTCGGCCACCTGGTTGTGGCGGAACAGGTAGATGTTGCGCGTGGCGGCGCTGGCGCCTTCCTGCAGGCAGGTGTGGGCGAGCGCGTCCATCACGATGTGGTCCGTCGAGCGCACCAGGCCCTTGATGACCCCGTAGCCCGCGGCCCAGCCGGTGGGGAACAGGATCGCCTCGGGCATGCCCAGGAACTCGGCGATCTTCTTCTCGAGCAGGCGCGAGTGGTGCGTGTTGCCCAACAGCGCGGCGGAGCCGGCCGAGTGCACGCCGAACTCCTCGATCACCTCCTGGGCGACCTTCTTGATCACCGGGGAGACGGACATCGAGAGATAGTCCTGCGACGCGAAGTTCACGCCGTTGATCTTGCCGCCCGCGTCGTCAAGCGCGGCGCAGACCGTGGACGGGCTTTCCTGCGTCGAGCGGGAGAACGGCCACAGCCCGTGCTGCCGGCGCAGGTTCTGCCACTTGAAGAAGCCTTCCACGCGGGCTTCCAGGTCGGCGCCCTTGGGATAGCGGTAATCCCGCATGCTGCCTGTAAGTGCGGCTGGCGGAACGTAGTTATTGAATGCTTTCGGCATCTTGAATTCACCCCACCCTGTTCTCGGGTTTCCCGTTCTATGTACAGGAGAGGTGTTATTGCCCGGTGTACGTAAACTTTACTGGATGTTGCCGGGGACGGTTAAGCAGTGCTTGATTTCAATTGCTGCGGTTGTGAAACCGCAACCCGAAATGCTGATCCGCCCGATCCTGTACACTCAGGCTTAACCACGTCGAAAAAAGAAAGCGCCCGCCGGTGTGGCGGGCGCTTTGGCAAATCCGGTCTTGTGCGCGGGTCAGGCGGCCTGGGCGCCCAGGCAGGCGTTGATCTTGCCGAGCAGCCGGGGAAGGTCCACCGGCTTGGTGTCGAAGTCCGCGCAGCCCACCTCGACGCTCTTGGCCCGGTCGGTGGCCAGGGCGTGGGCGGTCAGCGCGATGATCGGGATCTCCGCCGTCGACGCGCGCCCCTTGATCAGGGTGGTGGCCTCCCAGCCGTCCATCTCGCCGAGCGCGATGTCCATCAGGATCAGCGCCGGCTTCTCGGACTCGGCCATGGTCACGCCGGTGGGCCCGTCGGGGGCGCAGCACACCTCGAACCCATGGCGCGTGAGCCGGCGGGTGAGCATGTCGCGGTTCATCTCGTTGTCTTCGACCAGCAGGATCTTGGGCATGTTCGTGGTTCCGGAACTCAGGCCGCGGACAGTTCAAGGGTGGACTTGCCAACGGGCGCCTTGGCGCGCCGCTTGCGCTTGGCCGCCGGCGCGGCCGGCAGGGTGACGGTGAACGTCGAGCCCTGGCCCAGCGTGCTTTCGGCGGAGATGCCGCCGCCCATCAGCTCGCAGAGCGCCAGGCTGAGCGCTAGGCCCAGGCCGGTGTCGCCGTACTTCGAGGCGCTCGCGTCGCGCGCGACGGTGAACTTCTCGAACAGTTGCGGCAGCATCTCGGGCGAAATGCCGATGCCGGTGTCCGAAACCTCTATGACGATGGCGTCGGACGGGCGGCCGTTCTTGCGCTTCACCGAGACGGTGACGCGGCCCTTCTCGGTGAACTTGATGGCGTTGTCGACGATTTGGCCCACCGACTGGCGCACGCGCTGGGCATCCCAGCGGGCGGAGCCCAGGTCCTTGGGCAGGTTGCAGACCAGCTCCACGCCCTTGGCGTCGGACTTGGTGCGCTTGTGCTCGACGATGGTGGTGATGAACTCGGCGACCGGGACGTCCTCCGGCACCAGCTCCATCTTGCCCGCCTCGATCTTCGAGAGGTCGAGCACCTCGTTGACCAGGCGCAGCAGGTGCTGGCCGGCCTTGTGGATCTTCTCCAGGTCGGCGACGGCGTCGGCGTCGTTCTCGTCCTGGGCGTCCTCGAGCAGCATCTGCGAGTAGCCGATCACGGCGTTCAGCGGCGTGCGCAGCTCGTGGCTCATGGAGGCGACGAATTCCGCCTTGGCGGCGCCGGCGCGCTCGGCTTCCGCCGTGGCGCGGCGCAGCTGGGCGGCCGTGGCGAGATGGCCGCGCATCTCGCCTTCAAGCTCCACGCCCGACTGCAGGATCCGCCGGTAGTAGAGCGACATCATGGTGACGTAGCCGGCGCAGGCCAGGGTCGAGACGATGCCCAGGCCCTGCAGCGCCTGCAGCGGCGTGTCGTCCGGCGGCGGCGGCACGAAGTGGTAGAGGGCCACGAAGGCCGCGAAGTTCACACCAAACTGGCCGAGCGCGTACATCCTAAGCTTCGGCGCGTTGCCCAGGTAGAAGAAGGCAAGGAGCGGGATGGTCAGCACCCACGGCAGCGTGGGGGAGGTGACCCCGCCGTAGTAGTAGCAGCTCCACAGGATGCAGAAGTGCAGGTTCTGCACCGAGATGAAGCTGAGCAGGTTGTAGCGGCCGACCGCCTTCAGCACGAAGGGGAAGATCCAGAAGGACGTGATCGAGATCGCCAGGACGAGGGTTTGCCAGCCGGGCGTCGGATCAAGGAAGAGCAGGGCGCCCGGCACCACATTGCCCAGGAACGGTCCCAGGCAGTGGCTGATCAGGAACATGCGCGCCTGCTGGCGCTTCTCGCGCTCGCCCGCGATTTCGGCGGGAATGAACCAGTCGATGAAGCGATCGAGCCGGTTCGAGGCCTGCGTCGGCGCCGTCTGCATGTCTAGGTCCGTCCCCCAGCGTTCGCGACAAGGATCGCTTCGGTTGTGGAAGCGGTCGACTTGCACGCCTCGAGATGATTCGAGGTCTCCGACAATGTCCGTGGTGCCGATTAAGATGGAGTTATCTCGGTTAAGGGGCGTCGTGCACGAGTTCTTAATCGGTAATCCGGCTCACTCCCGGCGAATACTGGGGGCGCCCTGCGAGGGCGAGACGGGCATGTGGAACTCGATCCTTAAGCTGATCGACTGGTTCGTTCCGGAGGCCGCCAAGCGGGAGCGCTCGGAGCTGGGCCTGGCGCGCAACTTCGTCTTCACGCACCTGTTCGGCCCGCTCATGGCGCAGTCGATCTGCATCTTCCTATACCTGACCGATCCCAAGCCCGACGCGGTCGTCTGGGTGATGATCGGCGTGATCTGGTCCTTCTGGGCCCTGCCGTTCGTCCTGAAGCTGACGAAGAACCTGCCGCTGGTCGCCCTGGTATCCGTCCAGGCCCTGGCGTTCGCCTCGCTGTTCGGCTCGTTTCACTACGGCGGGGTCTCCTCGCCGCTGCTGCCCTGGCTGCTCGTGGCCCTGCTGCTCGGCTTCTTCTACCTGGGCGACCGGCCGTGGCTGGTGCTGGGCATGTTCGCCGCCGACCTGGCGGCGTTCTACGCCGGCTTTGCGATCAACGGCGGCTTCGACGAGCGCGTGCCGATCGAGCGGCTGACCGACGTGGGCTGGATCTCGATCTTCTCGGCCACTGTCTACATGAGCTGGATGGCCGTCTACTACGTGTCGACCATCGCCCTGCGTTCCGATCTGGAGAAGGAGGCCGACCGCCACCGGGCGACGGCCATCCGCCTGCGCCAGGCCAAGGAGCAGGCCGAGCGCGCCAACCTCTCGCGCTCGATCTTCCTGGCCAAGATGAGCCACGAGTTCCGCACGCCTTTGAACGCCGTGATCGGCTACTCCGAGCTCCTGCTGGAGCACGGACAGGACACCGGCGCGGACGAGCAGAAGCTGCAGGATCTGGGCCGCATCAACGCCGCCGGCCAGCACCTGCTGGCGCTGGTGACCGACGTCCTGGACCTGTCGCGCATCG
Organism: Phenylobacterium sp.; assembly: GCF_036563285.1. GTDB lineage: Bacteria > Pseudomonadota > Alphaproteobacteria > Caulobacterales > Caulobacteraceae > Phenylobacterium. The sequence continues at coordinate 35,311 of NZ_DATCMR010000011.1, read as the reverse complement.
AGACCAATGCGGTCGAGCTCAGCCTTGAGGCCTTCCAGCTGCAGCCCTTCCTGGAGCACGTGGCCACCACCGCCGAGCCGCTGGTCGGCCAGAACGGCAACAAGCTTGTGGTCAAGGCCCCGGCGAACCTGGGCGTGGTGACCGGCGACCAGACCAAGCTGCGCCAGATCGTGCTCAACCTGCTGTCCAACGCCGCCAAGTTCACCACCGACGGCGAGGTCACCCTGTCGGCCCGCCGCGACGAGAAGGCGGCCGGCGACTGGATCGAGATCCGCGTCGAGGACACCGGCATCGGCATCGCCGAAGATGACCTGCCGAAGCTCTTCCAGGACTTCGGCCAGGTGAGCGCATCCACCTCGTCCAAGTACGGCGGCACCGGCCTGGGCCTGGCGGTGAGCCAGAAGCTCTGCGCGCTGATGGGCGGCGGGATCTCGGTCACCAGCGAGGTCGGCCACGGCTCCTCGTTCACCGTGCGGATGCCGGCTGTGGTCACCGTCGAAGACGGGGTCGTTGAAGCCGAGGACGCGCCGGAATCCCTTGCGGCGTAAGACCTTGCCGTAAATCACCGGGTAACGAAAAAGACGGATAACGGGCTATCCCGCCGCCGTCTCGGCTGGGTTGTATGCATCGGGGATTGTCGTGCAATTTTCAGAACTGAAGGCCAAGGCGACGCTGGCGGCCATGGCGGCTGGCGCAGCGCTGGCCGGCGGTGGCGAGGCGGCTGCGGCCGGCTTCGCGGTGAACGAGATTTCGGTCGAGCGGCTGGGCCGCGCCAATGCCGGCGCGGCCGCCGACAAGGGCGCCGGCGCCCTGTGGTTCAACCCGGCTTCGATCGCCCGCAGCGGGCGCGAGATCAGCCTGGGCGCGACGAACCGCGACCATCGTGTTGATTTCACCGACAACGGCTCGACGATCACCCTGCCGGTTCCGCCGGCGGGCCTGACGGTCCCGATCGGCGGCCGCTCTAGCATCTCGGACGGCGCGGAGGACCTGGTGGCCCTCTACGCCGCCGGCGTGATGCCGATCGGCGACCGGTTCGCGCTGGGCCTGTCGATGACGAAACCCTTCGTGCTGAAGACCGAGCTCGGGGCCGATGCCTGGAGCCGCTACGACACCATCCGCTCGCAAATCGACGTCACCGACGTCCAGCTGACCGGCGCCTTCCAGGCGACCGACTGGCTCGACATTGGCGTGGGCGTGAGCGCGCAGCACAACGACGCCTACCTCGACCAGGCCTGGCCGAACCTGGCGCCCGGCGCGCCGGACGCCATCTCGCGCCTCAAGGCCGACGGCTGGAACTGGGGCTGGACCGTGGGGGCGCAGGCGCACTTCGAGACTATCAGCCTTGGCGCCAGCTACCGCTCGAAGGTCGAGCAGGAGCTGGACGGGACGCTGGCGCTCAGCGGCCTCGTGGCGCCGCTCGACGCCTTCAACTTCACCGCGCCTGCGAAGGCCACCTTCACCCTGCCGTGGAGCTTCACGGTGGGCGCGAGCTGGGCGGTCACGCCCGCGCTCACGCTGAGCGGGCAGGTCGAGCGCGCCGGCTGGGGCGAGTACGACGTGATCACCGTCAACTTCGGCCAGACCGCCGTCATCCCGCAGAACTTCGACGACGTGACCTCCGTCGCCATCGGGGCGGAGTATGCGCTCAACGAGATGTGGAGCCTGCGCGCCGGGGTCCGCACCGACCCGACGCCCACGCCCGACACCCTGCGCGAGCCGGGCGTCTGGGACGCCGACAGCCGCCTGTGGGCGGTGGGCGCGACCGTGAACATCAGCGAGGGCCTGCGCCTGCACGGCGCGCTGGCCTGGACCGACTTCGACGACGCGATCCTGACCGACAACGACGTCTTCTACGCCGGCTCCCCGGCCCAGACGACCGCCCGCTCCCGCGGCGTCGTCTCCGGCGACGGCATCAGCGCCGGCCTGGGCCTCGACTTCAGGTTCTGAGGTCCCGATCACGATCGAGAACCGGCCCCGTCGCGCAAGCGGCGGGGCTTTCTCGTTTGAGCCGCGAACGACCACGAGCCTACCCGAACGGGCCTGAGCCGGCCGTACGCCCCGCTGGCTCCGCCTGTTCGTGCTGGTTCGTGTTCGTTCCGAGCCAAAAAAAGAGCCGCGCAGAGCGCGGCTTCTTCTTCAGGATGGAAGGAGGCCCTAGGCCTGGGCGGCGCGGCCGGCGTGCTCGGCGGCCGCGGCTTCGGCGGTCGACTGGATGATGGCGCCGATCAACAGGTCGGGGATGATCGGCTTGGCGATGTGGTGGTCGGCGCCGGCGGCGCGCGAGGCCTGCACATGCTCGCTCATGGCGTTGGCCGTGACGGCCAGCACCGGGACGCGCGGCCGGCCCTGCTCGACCTCGAACTTGCGGATCTCGCGGATGGCGGTCAGGCCGTCCATCACCGGCATCTGCAGGTCCATCAGGACCACGTCGAAGTCGTCGGCCTTGAAGGCGGTGACCGCTTGCAGCCCGTCCTCGACCTGCACGAGGTCGACGTCGATCATGCCGAGGATGACCTCGACGACCGCCCGGTTGGTCGGATGGTCATCCGCCAAAAGGACGCGCAGACGTCTTTCAGTATCGCTCGGCAAGACCGCCCCTGTCTCTGAGCCGGCCCGGACTCCGGGCCCTTTCGGGACTCAACCTAGGGGGCAAGGAGTAACCATTCGGTCAACGCCGACGCCTCCACCCGCGGGCGTCAAACGACCCAGGGCTTGCTATAGAGGGCCATGACCCAAGCGTTCGGCCGCAGCCTTCCGGCCTGGATATATTCGGACCCGGGCTTCTTCGCCCGTGAGCGCGAGACGATCTTCCGAACCGGCTGGCAGGTGGTCTGCCACCTCAACGACGTGCCGCACGCCGGCGACTACCAGACCCTCGACTTCCTCGGCGAGCAGGTGGTGACCCTGCGCGGCGACGACGGCCGGGTCAGGAGCTTCCACAACGCCTGCCGCCACCGCGCCGCACGCCTGGTCGATGGCCCGGCCGGCAACTGCGGACGGCGGATCGTCTGCCCCTACCACGCCTGGAGCTACAGCCTGGACGGCCGACTGGCGCGCATCCCGCCCTGGCAGGGGTTCGACGGGCTCGACCTCGAGGCCTACGGTCTGAACACCCTGGAGCAGGAGATCTGGCAGGGCTTCGTCTTCGTGCGCTTCGCGCCGGGACTTCCCAGCGTCGCCGAGATGATGGCCCCGTACGCCGAGGAGATCGCACCGCACGGCTTTAACGATCTCGTGCCGCAAGGCCGCGTGACGCTGCGGCCGCGGGCGGTGAACTGGAAGAACGTCGCCGACAACTACGCCGACGGCCTGCACATCCCCGTGGCCCACCCGGGGCTGTCGCGGCTGTTCGGGCCGAGCTACGCGATGTCGACAGGAGAGTGGGTGGACAAGCTCTGGGGCGACATCGTCGAACAGCCGTCCACCAACTGGGCCGAGCGCTCCTACCAGGCGCTGCTCCCCGCCTTCGACCACCTCGAGCCGCCGATGCGCCGGCGCTGGAGCTACTACAAGCTCTGGCCAAACCTCGCCTTCGACGTCTATCCGGACCAGGTGGACTTCATGCAGTTCATCCCCGTCTCGCCCACCGAGACCTTGATCCGCGAGATCAGCTACGTGCGGCCGGACGACCGGCGCGAGGCGCGGGCGGCGCGCTACCTCAACTGGCGCATCAACCGGCAGGTCAACGCCGAGGACACGGTGCTCATCGATCGCGTCCAGAAGGGCATGCAGACCTCCGGCTACGAGACCGGACCGCTTGGGCCGTCGGAGGTTTGCCTGGCTGCCTTCGCCCGGCGGCTGGAGGAGCAGATTCCCGAGGCTGCGCTCGCCCAGGCGCCCCTGGAACTCGCCTGACATGACCGACGTCATCGTGATCGGCGCAGGCCACAACGGCCTCACCTGCGCAGCCTACCTGGCCGCCGGGGGCCTGAAGGTGACGGTGCTCGAGCGCCGTGACGTCGTCGGCGGCGCGGCGGTGACCGAGGAGTTCCACCCGGGCTTCCGCAACTCGGTGGCGAGCTACACGGTCAGCCTCCTCAACCCGAAGGTCATCCGCGACCTGGAGCTCCATCGCCACGGGCTAAAGGTGGTCGAGCGGAAGATGTCCAACTTCCTGCCGCTTGAGGGGAATTACCTCTGCGTCGGCGGGGGGCGGACGAAGACGGAGGTCGCGCGGTTCTCCGCCAGGGACGCCGAGCGCCTCGACGCTTACGGCGACCGGCTGGAGACCATCGCTGATGTCCTGCGCGACCTCGTCCTGGAGACACCGCCGAACCTCGTCGACGACTTCGAGGCGTCCATCGCCGAGCTGATCAAGAGCGCCAGCCTGGGCTGGCGGCTGTCGAAGCTCGGCATGACCGCCAAGCGCGACCTGCTGGCCCTGTTCTCGCAGTCGGCCGGCGACTGGCTGGACGGCTGGTTCGAGAGCGAACCCATCAAGGCCGCCTACGGCTTCGACGGCGTCGTGGGCAACTATGCCAGCCCCTACACGCCGGGCTCCGCCTACGTCCTGCTGCACCACGTGTTCGGCGAGGTGAACGGCAAGAAAGGGGCCTGGGGCCACGCCATCGGCGGCATGGGCGCGATCACCCAGGCCATGGCCGCCTGCTGCCGCGAGCGCGGCGTGGAGATCCGCACCGGTTCCGGCGTCGCCGAGGTGCTCACCGACAAGGGCCGGGCCGTCGGCGTAGTGACCGAGGCCGGCGAGGTGCTGAACGCCCGCGGGGTGGTGTCCAACCTCCATCCGCAGCTGCTGTTCGGCAAGCTGGTCGACCCGCCCGACGCGGACTTCGCCGAGCGGATCCGCCGCTACCGGTCGGGATCGGGGACCTTCCGCATGAACGTGGCGCTGTCGGAGCTGCCGCGCTTCTCCGTCCTGCCGGAGCCCGGCGACCACCTGACCGCGGGCATCATTGTTGCGCCGAGCCTCGCCTATATGGACCGCGCCTACGCCGACGCGCGCCAGTTCGGATGGTCGCGCGAGCCGATCGTGGAGATGCTGATCCCCTCGACGCTGGACGCGACCCTTGCGCCGGCCGGGCGCCACGTCGCCAGCCTGTTCTGCCAGCACGTGGCCCCGAAGCTCCCCGACGGACGCTCCTGGGACGACTGTCGCGACGAGGTCGCGGACCTGATGATCGCCACCGTGGACAGGCACGCGCCGGGCTTCGCCAGGTCGGTCCTGGGGCGGCAGGTGCTCTCCCCGCTCGACCTGGAGCGCACCTTTGGCCTCGTCGGCGGGGACATCATGCACGGGGCGCTCAGCCTCGATCAGATGTTCTCGGCGAGGCCGGTGCTGGGGGCCGGGGACTACCGGACCCCGGTCAAGGGGCTCTACCAGTGCGGGGCGGGGACGCACCCAGGCGGCGGGGTGACCGGGGCGCCGGGGCACAATGCGGCGCGCGAGGTGCTCAAGGACGCGCGGCGGGGGCGGCTGAAGGCGGCCTGAGGGGGCGACTAGCCGCCGCATAATCCCGTACGAACAAGGTCTTGCCAGCCACGCCGGGCAGGCGCAGCCTCGACCCATAACAAGGTTCGGGGAGGACCTCTCCATGCGTACGCTCACCATCATCGCGGGCCTTGGGGCCTGCGTCGCGCTCGCCGGGTGCGAGCAGTCGTCCAGCCAGGCCTCGACGACCGAGGTCGCCGCGCCAGCGGTGAAGAAATCCATCGCGCGTCCGCGACAGCTCTACGCCGGCCAGGAACAGATCCTCAGCGTCGACGCCGCGGCCCTGGACATGGACCAGGGCAAGCTGGTGCTCAACGTGAAGGGCAAGACGCCCGGGGCGGGCTACACGGACGTGGCCTTCGTGCCGCGCATCTATCCGGCGGCTCCGAAGGACGGGATCTACGAGGTCGACGTGGTGGCCATGAAGCCGTCGAAGCCGGGCGCCGCGACGCCGACACCGGTCGAGATCGAGAAGGCCTGGGAAGGCTATCCCGAAGGCCGGCTCAAGGGGGTCACCTTCATCACCAAGACCAACCAGGTCACCGCCATGCTGCCGGCGCCGAAGGCCGGCTCCTAAAAACCGGGTCCTGAAGGGGGCTCCGCCGGGATTGTCAGGCGTTATCAAGGGGCGCACAGTCCGCGCTCAAGGGCCCTGCGCCGGCGAAACCGGCGTCAGGGCCTTACTGTCCTAGGAGTTCGAGACCCACATGTCCGGCAACCGGACCTCCCACATCCGGCTCACCTCGCACCCGGGCACGGGCGCGGCGAGCCGCTTCCCGATCGTCTGGGACGCTCCCGACGCCCGCACCCGCGGCCCGGTGGTCGCCACCGCCAACGCCGGCAGCGACCGCAACGCCATCGGCGCCCACGGCGGCGCCTATTCCATCTATCGCGCCCTGGCGATCTCGGCGGGCGCGCTGGATCCCCGCGTGCGGCCGGAGCTCACCGACACCTATCCGGTCGCCGCCGTCGGCCCGCACCCTCAGTGGAGCGAGGCCGGCAAGATCGTCTCGCTCGACCCCTGGGGGCACCGGGTCGCCGAGGACTTCGCCCAGGAGATCGGCGAGGGCGTCGACATCCGCCCGACCATCGCCGTCACCAAGGCCCGCATCGACCTGCCGGAGATCCACGACGCCATCGCCAAGGGCCGGCTGAAGGTCGACGGCGAGGTGGTGCACGAGGCCGGCGACGTTTCGGTCACCAAGGCGGCGATCGATCCCGTCTGGTACCTGCCGGGCGTGGCCGAGCGCTTCGGTGTGGACGAGCAGCAGCTGCGTCGCACGCTGTTCGAGCAGACCGGCGGAATGTATCCCGAGCTCGTCACCCGGCCGGACATGCAGGTCTTCCTGCCGCCGATCGGGGGGATCACCCTCTACATCTTCGGCGACCCGGCCAAGATCGGCGACAAGCGGGTGAGCCTCACCTGCCGCGTGCACGACGAGTGCAACGGCTCGGACGTGTTCGGCTCGGACATCTGCACCTGCCGACCCTACCTGACGCACGGCATCGAGGAGTGCGTGGCCAGCGCCCAGAAGGGCGGCGCGGGGCTGATCGTCTACAACCGCAAGGAAGGCCGGGCGCTCGGCGAGGTGACCAAGTTCCTGGTCTACAACGCGCGCAAGCGCCAGCCGGGCGGCGACCAGGCGGCGACCTATTTCGAGCGCACCGAGTGCGTCGCCGGTGTGCAGGACGCCCGCTTCCAGCAGCTGATGCCGGACATCATCCACTGGCTGGGCATCCGCCGGATCGACCGGTTCGTGTCGATGTCCAACATGAAGTACGACGCCCTGGTGGGCGGCGGCATCGAGATCGGCGAGCGGGTGCCGATCCCCGACTGGCTCGTGCCGCCGGACGCCAGCGTGGAGATGGAGGCCAAGAAGGCCGCCGGCTACTTCACGCCGGAGACGCCGCCGAGCGAGGCCGACCTGAAGAAGGTCGTAGGCCGCGACCTGAAGGAATTCTGAGATCTTGTCCGACACGGCTGTGACGGAGGACGCCCGGCGGCTGCTGTCGGCTGCGGCGGTGCGCGAGCGGGCGCATCAGATGCTGGACATCGCCCTGGCGGACGGGCTCGCGGAGTGGCGCGTCAATCTCGACCGGCTCCCGGTGGCCGCCGAGCTGACGGCGCAGGCGACGCTGGAGGCTTATCCCGGGCTCGACGTGCCGTTCCATGCGCGGTGGCGGCATTTCGAGGTGGCGGGGCGCGACCTCTGGGCCGAGCGGGCGCAGGCGTTCAGTGACCCGGGCAAGCGGGCCCGCGCCGAGTTCGACCTGGCGATCGTCTCCGTGCTGCTGGACGCCGGGGCCGGTATGGCCTGGCGCTACCGGGATGCGGCCACGGGGGCGGTGCTTAGCCGGTCGGAGGGCCTCGCGATCGCCTCGCTGCGGCTCTTCGAGTCCGGGGCGTTGTCTTCGGACAGGTCCGATCCGCTGAAGGCCGATGCGCTAGCCCGGGTGGATGCGGCCGTGCTGGCCCAGGCTTTCCAGGTGGGCGACAACAATCCGCTGGTGGGGCTGGAGGGCCGCGCGGCGCTGCTGCGGCGGCTCGCGGACGCGGCCGGCCGGCCCGGCTCGCTCTACGACGAGATGGCGGGGCGAGCGCAGGACGGACGGCTGCCGGCGCCAGTGATCCTGGAGGTGCTGCTGGCGCGGCTGGGGCCGATCTGGCCGGGGCGGCTCACCCTCGAGGGCCTGCCGATGGGCGACGTGTGGCGCCATCCGGCCGGGGGCCTCGTCCCGCTGCACAAGCTCTCCCAGTGGCTGGCCTATTCGCTGATCGAGCCGCTGCAGGCGTCGGGGATCGACGTCACCGACATCGACGGGCTGACCGGCCTGGCGGAATACCGCAACGGCGGGCTCTTCGTGGACGCTGGCGTGCTGGTCCTGCGCGATCCGGCGGACGCCGAGCGGGCGCACCCGGTGGAGAGCCCGCTGGTGGTGGGCTGGCGCGCGCTGACGGTAGCCCTGCTGGATAGGATGGCGCCGCTGGTGCGCGAGCGGCTGGGGGTCTCGGCCGAGGCCTTCCCGCTCGCCCGGATGCTGCAGGGGGGCTCATGGACCGCGGGGCGGAAGATCGCCGCGCAGAAGCGCGCCGACGGCGGCCCGCCGCTGAAGGTGATCAGCGACGGCACCGTGTTCTAAGGGGGAATGAGATGAAGGGCGTCACCGTCGTCGAGCATCCGCTAGTGCAGCACAAGCTCACCCTGATGCGGAAGAAGGACACCTCCACGAGCCAGTTCCGGCAGCTGCTCAAGGAGATCGGCGGGCTCATCTGCTACGAGGTCACGCGCGACCTGCCGACCGAGACCATCCGCATCGAGACCCCGCTGACCGAGATGCAGGCGCAGAGCCTGTCGGGCAAGAAGCTGGTGTTCGCCGCCATCCTGCGCTCGGGCATGGGCATGCTGGAGGGGATGCTGGAGCTGGTGCCGGCGGCGCGCCTGGCCCACGTGGGACTCTACCGCGACCCGGCGACGCTGGAGTGCGTGGAGTACTACTTCAAGGCGCCGGCCGAGCTCGCCGACCGCTGGGTCATCGTGGTCGACCCGATGCTGGCCACCGGCAACACCGCCATCGCCGCCGTCGACCGGCTGAAGGAGGCCGGCGCCAAGACCATCCGCATGGCCTGCCTGCTGGCCTCGCCGGAGGGGCTGTCGAAGTTCCGCGGACACCACCCGGACGTGGCCATCTGGACCGCGTCCATCGACGAGCGGCTCAACGAGCACGGCTACATCCTGCCTGGCCTCGGCGACGCCGGCGACCGGATGTACGGCACGAAGTAGCGCTCCCCTGACGCGCGCGGTCCCTTCCGCACGCCGGAAGCTCTGCTAGGGTTCCGCCGCAGCGTCCTAGGAGAGGCGCTGCTGGGGGACGGCGAGTGGCTTCAGGGGTGGCGGCGGATGCGGGGGCGGCTGCCGAGCAGAAGCTCGCGGCCGCGCACCAGGTGCTGCGCCAGACCAAGGGCCTGCAGTTCGACTTCACGACCGCCCATCCGGAGAAGCCCCCCGCCTGGGCCGAGGCGCTGTTGCGCTTCCTCAGCGAATTCGCCCCGGTGCTGAAGTACGTCTTCTGGGGCGGGCTCGCCCTGGCGCTGGTGATGATCGCCTGGTTCATCGTCAGCGAACTGATGAGCGGACGGATCGACGGGCGGATGGGGCGCAAGTCGTTCACCCAGGGCGGCGTCCGCCCGGAGCCGGCGCGGGCGCTGGCGCTGCTGGAAGAGGCCGACCGCCTGGCCGCGGAGGGCCGCTTCGACGAGGCCATCCACGTGCTGCTGTTCCGCAGCATCGACGACATCTCCGGCCGCCGGCCCGGAGCGGTGAAGCCGGCGCTCACCAGCCGCGACATCGTGCGGCTCGCCGCCATGCCCGACGAGGCGCGCCACGCCTTCGCCCGGATCGCCGAAGCGGTGGAGCGGACCTTCTTCGGCGGCAGGCCGGCGGCGAAGGACGACTTCGCCCGCTGCCGCAGCGACTATGAGACCTTCGCCTTCTCCGAGGGCTGGCGATGAGCGAGGCCGCGGCCCCGCAGGCGCCCGCCTTCTCGCCGCGGGTGATCCTCGCCCTGGTGTTGGTGGGCGTGATCTCGTTCTCGGCGCTCGCCGTGCTATCGGCCTACGCGCCGGAGATCCGCGCCGGGAGCGAGGGCGGCGGCAATGCGCTGTCCGGCTCGGCCGTGGGCTTCAAGGGGGCGGTGATCCTGCTGCAGGCCCGCGGCGTGCCCGCGGTCGTCAGCCGCACGAGGCCGCCGGCCGAGGCCGCCGCCCGCTCGCTCCTCGTGCTTACCCCGTCCTTCCTGGACGATCCCAAGGAGCTGCAGGCCTTCCCGCCCGCCGCCGCGACCCTGGTGGTGCTCGACAAGTGGCGTTGGGCCGATGACCCCAAGCGCAAGGGGTTCGTGGTGAAGGTCGGCCCCGAGCCGTTCACCGAACGCGCCGATCGACTGCTGAAGCCGTTCGCTGCGTCCAGCACCGTCGCCAAGCGCAAGGGGGTGTCGAAGCCCGTGCTGCACGGGACGGGCACGGTGTTCGCCGAGGGGACCTACCTGCCGCTGGCGCAGATCGAAGGGCTCCAGACGATCTCCGGCGAAGGCTGGATCCCGCTGCTCGCCGACGAGCAGGGCCGGCCCGTGCTCGTCCGATCCAAGAAGACGCCTCACCTCCATGTGCTCGCCGACCCCGACCTGCTCAACACCCAGGGCGTCGCGAAGCTCGACAACGCCCGCGCCGGCATGGCGGTGATCGACGCGCTCCGCGGCGACGGCGGGGTGCTCTTCGACGTGACGCTCAACGGCTACAAGCGCGGACAGGGCCTGTGGCGGATGATGCTGGAGCCGCCGTGGCTGGCGGCGACCCTGTGCGCCGTGGCCGCCGCCGTGCTCATGGGCCTGCATGCCCTGGCCCGCTTTGGCCCGGCGCGCGCCCGCGGCCGCGCCTTCGCGCTCGGCAAGCGCGCTCTGGTCGACAATTCCGCGGGCCTGGTGCGCATGGCGCGCAAGGAGCACGAGCTCGCGCCCGCCTATGTGGGCCTGACCAAGACCCTGGTCGGGCGCGTGGCCGGCGGGACGATGGCCAGCGCCGACGACGCCTGGCTGGCGCGGCTGGCGCGCACGCGCGGCGCCGACGACTCGGAGACCCTGGAGCGGGAGGCCGAGCGCGCCAGGAGCCGCGCCGACCTCGTGGCGCTCGCCCGCAAACTCTATGCATGGAGACTGGAGATGACGCGTGAACGTCGCTGAGGTGAGGGCGCTGGCCGATAAGGTCCGGGCGGAGGTGGCCAAGGCGATCATCGGCCAGGCGGACACCGTCGACCTGATGCTGATCGCGCTGTTCGCCCGCGGCCACGTCCTGCTGGAGGGGCCGCCCGGCACGGCGAAGACCTTCCTGGCGCAGTGCTTCGCCCGCACCCTGGACCTGGGCTTCGGCCGTATCCAGTTCACGCCCGACCTGATGCCGGCCGACATCATCGGCACCAACCTGTTCAACTTCCAGACCTCGGCCTTCACGCTCAGCCAGGGCCCGATCTTCTCCGAGCTGCTGCTGGCCGACGAGATCAACCGCACGCCGCCCAAGACCCAGGCCGCCCTGCTGGAGGCCATGCAGGAGCGCCGGGTGACCATCGACGGCAAGCCGCACGCGCTGAGCGAGCGGTTCATGGTGGTGGCCACCCAGAACCCGCTGGAGCAGCAGGGCACTTATCCACTCCCGGAAGCGCAGCTCGACCGGTTCCTGTTCAAGCAGGTGCTTAAGTACCCGACGCGCGACGAGGAGCGCCGCATCGTCGCCGAGTACGGCATGCAGGCAGGTCAGGCCGATCCGGGCGACATGGGCGTGAAGAAGGTGGTGACCGCCAAGAGCCTCGCCGCCGCCAACGCGGCGGTCGCGCAGGTGCGGCTCAATGAGGACATCGTGGGCTACGTCCTCGACCTGGTGCGCTCCACCCGCGAGACGCCCGAGCTGCAGAGCGGCGCCTCGCCCCGCAGCGCCGCCCAGCTGGCGCTGGCCGCCCGCGCCCGCGCCGCGCTGGACGGGCGCGACTATGTGATCCCGGATGACGTCAAGGAACTGGCGCTGCCGGCGCTGCGCCACCGGGTGATCCTGTCGCCGGCGGCGGAGATCGAGGGGCGCCGCGCCGACGACGTGATCCAGGGGCTCGTCGAGCTCGCGGCGGCGCCCAGGTAGCCGCCCTTGCGCCTCTACCCCACCCGGGCCGCCATCGTCCTCGTCGCCGCCGGCGCGCCGATCGCGCTGGCCGTGGCGGTGGCGAGCCCGGGGCTGTGGGTAGCGGCGGCGGCCTGGGTGCTGATGTCGGCGGGCCTGATCGTCGCGGATGCGTTACTGGCCGCGCCGCCCAGCCGGCTGGACCTGAAGCTGGTGACGCCGAAGGTGATGGGCGTGGCGCGTCCGGAGCCGGTGCGGGTGGAAGCCGCGTTCCAAGGGCGGCGCCCGCGCGCCATCGAACTCGCCCTGGGCGTCAACGCGCGGCTATCCGCCGAGCCGGCGCGGCAGACCCTGAGGCTCTCCGGCGGCCGGGGCGAGGCCGCTTTCGGGCTGACGCCTCTGCGGCGCGGGGAGGGGCGGCTGGAGGGCGTCTGGGCGCGCTGGCGCGGTCCCCTGGGCCTGGTCTGGCTGCAGCGCCAGGCGGCCGGCGCCGAGCCCATCGCAGTGACGCCCGACATCCAGGGCGTGAAGGAGCAGGCCCTGCGCCTCTTCACCCGCGACGCGCCGTTCGGGATGAAGGCCCAGCTCGAGGTGGGGGAGGGCTCCGACTTCCACGCGCTGAAGGAATTCACCACCGGCATGGACCTTCGCGCCATCGACTGGAAGCAGAGTGCGCGGCACGGCAAGCTGGTGGGCCGCGAGTACCGCACCGAGCGCAACCACCACGTCATCCTGGCGATCGATTCCGGGCGGCTGATGTGCGCGCCCGCGGCCGGGGCGCCGCGCATCGACCTGGCGATCAACGCGGCCCTGCTGCTGGCCTTCGTGTCGCTGAAGCTGGGCGACCGGGTGGGCCTCTTCGCCTTCGACTCGCGGCCGCGGGTGGTGAGCGGCGTGGCGTCCGGCGCCAACGTCTTCCCGCTGATCCAGAAGCTGGCCTCCACCATCGACTATTCCACGGAGGAGACGAACTTCACCCTCGGGCTGACCACGCTCGCCGCGCGGCTCGACCGGCGGGCCATGGTGGTGGTGTTCACCGACTTCGCCGACCCGACCAGCGCCGAGTTGATGCTGGAGAACGTCGCGCGGCTGATGCGGACGCACCTGGTGCTGTTCGTGGTGTTCCGCGACGAGGAGCTGGAGAGCCTCCTGGCCGGCGAGCCGCAGGACGCCGACGACGTCTCGCGCGCGGTGATCGCCGCCAACCTCATGAAGCAGCGGGAGGTTGTGGTCGGCCGCCTGCGCCGGATGGGCGCCCAGATCGTCGACGCTCCGGCCGGCGAGCTCGGCATGTCGCTGGTGCAGACCTACCTCGACGCCAAGCGTCGCGAGCTGGTCTAGGGAGGCGCGCGGTGGCCGAGATCCAGCTCAAGAGCAACCGTTTCCGCGAGGAGCGCGAGACCGACTGGCGCCGCCTGGAGGTCCTGCTCGGCCGCGCCGAGCGGCAGGGGATCGCGGCCCTGCGCAAGGACGAGATCCTGGAGCTGCCGGTGCTCTACCAGCAGGCGCTGTCTTCGCTCTCGGTGGCCCGCTCGATCTCGCTCGACCAGGCGCTGGTCGACTACCTCGAGAGCCTCTGCACGCGGGCCTACTTCTTCGTCTACGGCACGCGCACGCGGATCGGCGAGCGGGTGGCCGGCTTCTTTCTTCGCGAATGGCCGATGGCGGCCCAGGCGCTCTGGCGCGAGACGCTGGTGGCGCTGTCGATCGGGGTCATCGGGACCGTGGTGGCCTTCCTGCTGGTGCGCTCGGACCCTGACTGGTTCTACGGCTTCGTGCAGGCGGAGCTGGCCAACGGGCGCGACCCCACCGCCACGACGGCCTTCCTGCGCGAGACGCTCTACCCGAAGGTCAGCGTGCACGAGGGGCTCTCGGCCATGTCGGCCTTCCTCTTCACGCACAATTCGCAGGTGGCGCTGTTCGCCTTCGCGCTGGGGTTCGCACTGTGCCTGCCTACCGCGGCGCTGCTGCTCTACAACGGCTGCATGCTCGGCGCCTTCCTGGCGCTCTTCGCGTCGCGCAAGCTGGGGATCGAGGCCGGCGGCTGGCTGATGATCCACGGGGTGACCGAGCTCTTCGCCATCACGCTGGCCGGAGCCGCCGGGCTGTCGCTGGGCTGGAGCGTCGCCTTCCCCGGCGAGCGGACCCGCGTCGACGCCGCCGCCCACGCAGGCCGCCGCGCGGCGATGCTGATGGCCGGCGTGGTGGTGATGCTGTTCTGCGCCGGCCTGCTGGAGGGCTTCGCCCGCCAGCTGATCCGCGCGGACTGGGCCCGCTACTCCGTGGCGGCGACCACAGGCGTGCTGTGGTGCGCCTACTTCTACTGGCCGCGGCGGCGGCGGACATGACCTTCACCGACCGCGTCACGGGACTGGTCAGGCGCGGGCGCGCCCCGCGCGAGCGCAAGGCGCCTGACACCGGCTGGCGCGAGTTCGTCACGCCGGAAGGGGTCGACCTGAAGCTGCGCATCGCCAGCTATGCGGAGCGCTGCGGCGCCTTCCTGCTGGACTTCCTGATCCTGGTGGCCGGGTTGCTGGCGCTGACCCTCGTGGCGGCGATCGGCGGTGGGGTGACGCGCTCGCGCCTCGGGGCCGAGGTGGCGTTCATCGTCTGGACGATCGGCGCCTTCGCCCTGCGCAACTTCTACTTCATGTGGTTCGAGCTGCGCCCGGGCGCGGCCACGCCCGGCAAGCGGCGGATGGGACTGCGCGTCGCCGCCCGCGACGGGGGCCGGCTCACCGCCGACGCGGTGCTGGCCCGCAACGCCATGCGCGAGCTGGAGGTGTTCCTCCCGCTCAGCTTCCTGTTCGCGCGGGGCCAGGGGATCGACGCGATCCTGATCGGCCTGGGGGCAATCTGGAGCGGGGTGTTCATCCTCTTCCCGCTGTTCAACCGCGACCGGCTGCGGCTGGGCGACCTCGCCGCCGGGACCATGGTGGTGAAGGCCCCCAAGCGGGTGCTCAGGCCGGACCTGTCGGAGACCGGCGCCATGCCGGGCCTCACCTTCACCCCGGCCCAGCTGGACGCCTACGGGGTCAAGGAGCTGCACGTCCTGGAGGAGGTGCTGCGCAAGCACGACCGCCGCACCGTGGCCGAGGTGGCCAGGCGCATCCGCACCAAGGTCGGCTGGGACGGGCCGGCCGACGTGTCGGACGGCGCCTTCCTGGCGGCCTACTACGCCGGCCTGCGCGGGCGCCTGGAGCGCCGGCTGCTGTTCGGCCACCGGCGCAAGGACAAGTTCGACAAGGCCTAGTCGAAGATCGCCGCCAGCGTCTCCGGCCCCATGCCTTCCTTGGCGCGCCGCAGGTGCACGTAGAGCACCGCCGCGCCCGCGGCGCCGAGCATGCCGTAGAGGCTGGTGATCAGCGGCGTAAGGATGACGTTGTCGAAGAAGGCGTTGTCGCCCAGGAACCCGTAGAAGACGGCCATGACCATGAGCAGGATCAGCACGGCCACGATGTAGAGGATGGCCAGGCCGAAGATGCGCCAGCGGTTGCCGCGGGTGAGCTGGCGGCTTCGCGTGAAGGCCTCGAAGATGCCCGTGCGCTCGCCGATGTAGGCGGGGACGACCACCGACCAGGCCACGGCCATGATGATGCCGGGCACGATCAGCAGCAGGAAGCCGAGCGCGAGCGCCACCCCGAGCAGCAGCCCGATGGCGATCAGCGGCAGGAAGGCGCGAAGCCCGACCGCAAGCGACACGGAAAGGGCGGCGCGCCGCTCATTCATGTCCATGATCGTCCCGTGGACCAGGGCGCCCTGCAGGACCGACCCGGTGACCATGGAGACGAGCACGCCCAGCAAGGTGAGGAAGCCGCTCTCCGCGGACGCCCCGGGGTCTCCCGCCGTTGGGTTCAGGAAGCCGAAGACAGCCGTCGGCAAGCCGGTCAGCAGCAGCGACATGATGAAGAACGGCACGAAATTGCGCCCGATCACCCCGAAGGTGTCCTGGATCACCCGGCCGACCTCGATGGCGCCTCGCGGCCCGTCAGTGGCGCTCATCCCCTGCGTCTCCCGTCCCAAGTCCTTGAGCCTGCAAGCTTAAGCATTGGGCGGACGGGATGTCGACCAGGGGCGGTGGCGGTGAGAGAGGGATTCGAACCCTCGATAGGCTTTCACCTATACACGCGTTCCAGGCGTGCGCCTTCAACCACTCGGCCACCTCACCACGCGCTCTTTAAGGGGCTCGGCCCCCCGCGGGAGGCGGCAATATAGTCAGGACGGTCCAGCCCGCAAGCGGCGCTTCGCCGCCTCGGCCAGGCGGTCTGGATCGAACAGCGAAGCCGGCTCGTAACGCGCAAGCGCGGCCTCCAGGGCTCCGGCGCGCTTCCGCCGCTCTGCGAGCCTGCCGGCGGCGTCCCGGCGGCCGCCTCGCAGGCGGTCCTGGAGCTCGGCAAGCAGCTGGTCCTCAGCCACGATGCGCAGGCGCACGTCGGCGTCCTCGAAACGCTCGTGCGCCAGGGCCAGGCGGGCCCGCGCGGCGGCCACCATGAGCACGGCGGTAGGCCGGTCACCCCCGGCCAGGGCGGCGTCCGCCGCGGCGAGCGCCCGGCTGTAGTCGGCCATCAGACCGGCCAGCGTCACCGGCCCCTCGTTCCCGGCGCAGTAGGCCGGATCCATGGCCCGCACATAGGCGACGAGCCCGTCCAGCACCGCCGCCGGGGGCTCGGGCCCGTCGAACTCCTCGACCACAAGGCCGTGGATGAAGCTCCTCAAAGCCTCCGGCTTCACCTTCAGAGCTGATTTCGGCCCGCCGAGGTCGGGGATCGGTCTCGGGTCGAACGCGCCGTTGCCGCGGTGAGAGGAGAAGAGCGAGCTGGTGACGTCGGCCGTGCCCGGCGCGCCCGAGACGCCCGGGAACAGGAAGTCGGGATTGCCGCGCCCCGAACGGTGGCAGCTCTCGCAGGAGAGCCCGGCCCGCGCCGCCTGGCCGCCGAGCACGACCGGCGTGCGGAAGGCCGCACGGCCGATCTCCACCTTCTGGGCGAGCGCGGGCTCGGCGGGCGGCTTCAGGCACTCGGCAGGGGCCTGGCCAAAGGCGCGGAGCGGATCGGCGTCGGCCGGCGCCCACCGCATCGCCCTCAGCGGCGGCTCGGCCGTCTGGGCGATCGCCAGGCCGCCGAGCGCCGCGGCGACGACGGCTACTGCGGCGCGCGGCCGAGGTCGACCCAACGGCGCAGCTCCTCGGCCTCGGCGCAGCCGAAGCTGCAGATGGCGTCGAGCCGGGCCAGCAGCAGCTTCGCGCCGGGCAGGTCGCCCCGCTCCACCTTCAGCTCGCCGTAGTACTCGGTGGCGCCGCGGTGGTCCGGCGCGATGGCCAGCGCCTGCCGGTAGTAGGCCTCGGCGCGGTCGAACTCGCCCTTCTTGCGCCAGGTGTAGCCCTGGTAGGTGATCACGTCGGGGTGCGGCCCGAATACCGTCTCGGCGTCCCGCAGGGCGGCAAGCGCCTCGTCGTAGCGCTTCTCGTTGATGAGGCTGACCGCCTTCACATAGGCCGCGTCACCGGCTGCGGGGCCCGCGAAGAGCAGGCTGCCGTCGAGCGCAGCGCCCGGTCCCACCGTCGCCTGGCCCGCCAGGGCGCTTTCGACCTGGCCGGTGAGCGACTTGAGCGCCGCGGCCTCGGGGCAGGCGTCGCCGCAGGCCTGGGCCCTGGCCCGCAGCCAGTCGAGCTCGGCCTGGGCCTTGGCGTCCTTCATCCTGGCCAGCGCCAAGCCGAGGCCGGCGTGGCTGACGATGTCGCCGGGCTCCAGCTTCACCGCGCGCTCATAGGCCTTTCGCGCACCCTTCCAGTCCTCGGTCCCGGCCTTGGCCGCGCCCAGGATGCGCCAGCCGTCGACGCTCTTCGGGACCACCTCGGTGACATGCGCCGCCGCCCGGGCGGCGTTCTTGTAGTCCTTGGCCTTCAGGGCGGCGACCGCCTTTGCGTACTCCGCCGCCGGGTCGTACTGCGGCCCGGACGCTGAGGGCATGGCGCCCCCGCCGCTGCTGCCGCCGCCCGCCGCGACGGCGAGACTCCCGGCTCCGATGGCGATGGCGCTTGCGAGCAACACGACTTTCAGGGTGCGCATGGCGGCTCCTCCCCTAACGCGGTTATCCGAGACACTGGCACGAAAGCTACGCGGCGTCAGCAGCGGCGGACGCGTGGCGCCCGCGCCCCGCGACGCCTATGTTGGATGCCGCCCGCCCCTGGAGGTTCCGATGCTTTTCAAGAAGACGCTCGAGCTGCCGACCGCCGACACCGCCCTGCCGGGCCGCCAGCACGCCATCCCCACCGCCGAGACCCACTTCGTCAACGGCCGGCCGCTCAAGGGGCCCTACCCCGAGGGCACCGAGACGGCGGTGTTCGCCATGGGCTGCTTCTGGGGCGTGGAGCGCATCTTCTGGCAGATCCCCGGGGTCCATGTGACCGCGGTGGGCTATGTGAACGGCGTCACGCCCAACCCCACCTACGAGGAGGTCTGCTCGGGGCGGACCGGCCATACCGAGGCGGTCCTGGTGGTCTACGACCCCAAGCAGGTGACCTATTCCGACCTCCTGAAGGCGTTCTGGGAGAACCACGATCCCACCCAGGGCATGCGCCAAGGCAACGACATCGGCACCCAGTACCGCTCAGGCATCTATCCCACCAACGACGCCCAGGCGCAGATCGCCGAGGACAGCCGCGAGGCCTACCAGCAGGCGCTGGGCCAGCAGGGCTACGGCCGCATCACCACCGAGATCGCGCCGGCCGGCCCGTTCTTCTTCGCCGAGGACTACCACCAGCAGTACCTGGCCAAGAATCCGCTGGGCTACTGCGGCATCGGCGGCACCGGCGTGACCTGCCCGATCGGGGTCGGCGTGCAGGCATGACCCGGGACGAGCTCCACGCCGCGGCCATGGCGCTCCCAGGCGCGACCATGAATGTGCAGTGGGGCGACGACCACATCTACAAGGTCGGGGGCAAGATCTTCGCCGGCACGGACGGCGGCTATACGAACCTGTCGTTCAAGGCGACGGACATCGCCTTCGAGGCCCTGACGTCGTCCGGCCGCGCCCGCCCGGCGCCCTACATGGCGCGCGCCAAGTGGGTGATGTTCGACGACCTCGCCGGCCTCGACGCCGAGGAGGTGCGGGATTGGCTGAAGACCTCGCACCAGCTGGTCTCAGAGAAGCTGACCAAGGCGCAGAAGAAGGAGCTCGGGCTCGTATGAGCCGCGCCGACGTCGCGGAGATCGCCTTCGCCCTGCCGGCGGTCACCCGCGTCGTCCAGTGGGGCGGCTCCGACGTCTACAAGGTGGGCGGCAAGGTGTTCGCGATCTGCGGCGACGACGGGGTCTCGTTCAAGGTGAGCGAGATCGGCTTCGTCGTCCTCACCGAGGACGGCCCGGGCCATCAGGCGCCCTACTGCGCCAAGGGCCAGTGGGTGGCGGTGGGTTTCGCCGATGTGGCCACCGAGGACCTGCAGGGCTGGCTCGCCACCGCCCATTCCCTGATCTCCGCGAAGCTCACGAAGAAGGCGCGTCTGGAGTTCGGCCTGGCTTAGACTCGATCAGCCGCCGCAGGTCGCCGATGGCCGAGGCCATGGGGGAGCGGCGCTGGCGCCAGAGCAGCAGGACCACCGCGCCCAAGGTGGCGACGGCGAAGGCGGCGGGCCCGAACAGCCACGCGCCGGCGGCCAGGGCGAAGTAGTAGCCGCGCACGCCGGCGTTGAAGGATGAGAGCGCCGGGTTCAGCATCCGCGAGACCGTCTCGCCATAGGCCTGGGTCTCCTCCGGCGTCAGCCCTTCGGGGACCGCCCCCACCGCGGCGATGCAGTAGTTCATCTGCCGGATGGACCAGATGAAATCGAGCAGGCCGCGGGCCAGGGTGGCGATCACCAGGGCCAGCTGCAGCTCGAAGAGCAGCCGCGAGGAGGTCTGGATCACCTCAAGGGCCGAGACGCTGCGGAAGGTGGCCTCGCCGCCGAACAGGGCGCCCGCCGTGGCCGCGATCAGCAGCAGGTTCGACGAGGCGAAGAACGAGGCCGAGTTCAGGGCGTGGCCCAGCAACTGGCCATCCATGAACCGGTTCTCGCGGCTCACCATGTTCCGCATCCAGGCGGCGCGGATCACGGTCATGTCGGTGTTGATCACCGCCCCGCCGCGCTTGGACAGCAGGCCCAGCAGCGGCTGGTAGGCGAGCCAGCAGGCGATGAAGAGGGCGAACGCCGCGAAGTCGTTCGCCCCCATCCCGTCAGTCCTCCAGGATCATGCTGTGCTTGCGGTTGTCCTTCAGGGTGAAGACCACCAGGAAGGCGACCGCCAGGCCGGCCGCCACATAGATGAAGAAGGCCTGCTCGTTGCCGGCTTTCTTGAACGCGAGCGCGATCATCTCCGCCGTCCCGCCGAAGCTGGCGGTGGCCATGCCGTAGGGCAGGGCGACCCCCAGGGCCCGGACGTTGGCCGGGAACAGCTCGGCCTTCACCACCGCGCTCACGGAGTTGTAGCCCGACAGCGTGAACACCAGGGCCGAGACGATCAGGAAGGCGACCCACGGGTTGGGCCCATTCATCAGCGCCGTCATGCCGGGGTAGGCGGCCAACGCGCAGCCGCCGAAGGCGAACCACAGGGTGGCCTTGCGCCCGAAGTGGTCGCTGACCCATCCGAAGAAGGGCAGGGCCAGCAGGTAGACGAAGAGCGCGCCCGCGGTGATCGAGGTGGCGACGTTCTTGTCGAACCCGCCCGACCCCACCAGGAACTTCGGCATGTAGGTGGTGAAGGAATAGAAGGCCAGCGAGCCGCCGGCGGTGAACAGGAAGATCGCCAGGGTCTGCATCGGATAGCGCGTGAACAGCATCAGGGTGCGCGCCTTCTCGGCCCCAGAGGCCTTGGCGTTCTCGTAGGACTGGCTCTCGTCCATCCGGCTGCGGATCCAGAACACCACGACGGCCATGGCCGCGCCGATGAAGAACGGGATGCGCCAGCCCCAGTCCTTCAGCGTCTCGTCGCTCATGGTGCTCTGCAGCAGCGACAGGAGCCCCAGCGCGATCAGTTGGCCCATGACCATGGTGACGAACTGGAAGCTCGACCAGAAGCCGCGCCGCTTCTTGCCCGCCATCTCCGAAAGGTAGGTGGCGCTGGCGCCGTACTCGCCGCCCACCGACAGCCCCTGCAGGATGCGGGCGACCACCAGCAGGATCGGGGCGGCGACGCCGATGGCCTCGTAGCCCGGCAGCACCGCGATGATCAGGGACCCGAAGCACATCATGCTGACGGCCACGGTGAGCGCAGTCTTGCGCCCGGCGTGGTCGGCGTAGAGGCCCATCAGCCACGCCCCCACGGGCCGCGCGAAGAAGCCCACCGCAAAGACCGCCATGGTCTGCAGCAGCTCGGTCAGCGGATCGCTTTTGGGGAAGAAGTGGCCTGAGAAATAGACCGCGAAGAACGAGTAGACGAACCAGTCGTACCACTCGACGAGATTGCCGGCCGAGCCGCCCAGGATCGCCCTGGCGCGCTGGAACGGGGTCAACCCCTTGATAAGAAGCTCAGGCGGCGGAGCGGCCTCTGCTCCGGTTTCGGTCGCCGTCATGTACTGACATCCCCCCAGTGAGCGCTCGAAAAGGCGCCTTTTGGGGGGATGCTAATGGGTTCGAGGCCTAAGCCAAAGGCCCCAACGCTAGATTGTCCCCATCAAGACAAGGATGATGACGATCACGAGCACCAGGCCCAGGCCGCCAGAGGGGAAATAGCCCCAGCTGCGGGAATAGCCCCAGCTCGGCAGGGCCCCGATCAGGGCCAGGATCAGCACGATGATAAGAATGGTCCCAAGCGTCATTGGGAGGTCTCTCCTTCGGTCGTCGCCCGACTCCGCCGTCGCAAACGGACGCGGGACGGCGCAGGTTCCGGGCAGGAGAGGCGGCTAAGGCCTAGTCGGCGGCGTCGGCGGTGTGCAGCTTCTGGTCCTTGTCGGTGACGCCCAGCGCGTACATCAGCCCGATCCAGCCCCCCTTCACGCGCGACAGCAGCCACAGGGTGATCAGGGCCAGCGGGATCAGGATCGCGGGCAGGGTCGCGTAGGGCGAGGCCTCCCAGACGATCGGGAAGAACAGCAGCGGCGCCACCACCAGGTGGCCGACCAGCAGGATGGTCAGGTAGGCGGGGCCGTCATCCGCCGGATAGCGCGCCAGGTCCTCGTCGCAGCTTTCGCAGCGCGCCTCGACCTTCAGGTACTTCCAGAACAGCTTGCCCGAGCCGCAGGCGGGGCAGCGGCCCTTGGCGCCGCGGAATACCGACGGCGCGAGCGGGTGTTTGATTTCGGCCATGGGCGGCCATATGGCCCTTCGCGCGCGCCGGCGGAAGGGCCAAAGTCGCGGGATTGCAGGTCTTTTTGGCTACTTGTTCGTGCGTTCTTCGGACATGGGCTTGATCGCCCCGGTGGCGTCGGTGTTCTCGCCGGTGTCGCCTTCCTCGGTGTTCTCACCGTCCTGCCGCAGGATGTGCGGATCCTCGCCAGAAATGGTCGTGCCGCGCGAGGCGCCGATGCCGGGATCGTCTTCCAGGTCGTCGCGGAACGGCTGGGCCTCGCCCGGCCCGGGATGCTTGGACGTGCTCATCGGGTCCTCCGGTTGGTCACCCGGACGAACCCCTCAGCCCGCGCAGCTGTTCCTAGCGCTTGACGTCTTCAGCGGTGGTGGTGACGGCCTTGCCGGCGGCCTGCACGTCGCGGCCGAGGCCAGCCATGGTGTTGCAACCGGCGACCCACAGCGCCGAGAGCGCAGCGCCCAGCACGATCAGCTTCCGCATATCCTTGAACTTCCCCACCCGTTCTTGGGCGGGGATTTCATTCAGGCGGAGGCCATAGTCAAGCTTGTCGCGCTGAAAGCCCTGCCAGCCGCGCCTTCATCCGGGTCACATGGCTGCCCGGCCAGTAGAGGCGTCCGCACCCGGGGCAGGTGCGGAACGGGCCCTCCCCGCCGCGGACTTCCGGCGGCATGGCGGCGACCTGGTCCGGCGTGGCGTCCACCAGCGACGCGTTGTCCACCACGCAGCGGGTGAAGGGGGCGAGGCTCCAGTCGACCGGCAATGCGCGGGTCACACTCTGCGCCTCGTCGTCCAGCGTCCGCCCCTTGACCAGCAGGCCGCGCGGATGCGCCCGCTCCGCCAGCTTGCGGTCGCGGGTCAGCAGCACCCGGTTCTCCGCCCGGGCGCGGGCGAGCAGGGCGGTGTCCGGCTCGCCGCCGCTCGCCAGGTCGGTGTCGTATCCGGCCGCCCGCAGGAGCCTGGCCAGCCTCGCCAGCATCTCGTCGCACAGGAAGCGCATGGCGCTGGAACGCATCGGGCCTAGGATCGGGCCATGTCCTCCGCTGTCCTTGGCCAGCTGGTGCTCGGCCTGCACCTCGTGGTGATCGCCTTCAATGTGCTGGGCCTGGCCGCCGTCCCACTGGGCGCCAGCCTCGGATGGGACTGGGTGCGGATTCGTTGGTGGCGGGCGCTGCACGTGCTGTCGTGGGTGGTGGTGGCCGTGCAGGCGGTGCTCGGCCGCGCGTGCTTCCTCACCTACTGGCAGGACGACCTGACCGGCGGCGGGGCGGAAGACCCGCTGATCATGCGCTGGGTCAACAGCGTCATCTACTGGGAGCTGCCGATGTGGGCGTTCACGGCCATCTACGTGGCGTTGTTCGGGCTGGTGCTGGCGCTGTGGAAGCTGGTCCCGCCGGAACGCCGCGCGCCCGCCTGAGGTTGGTTGTGCGCAACTGCGGAGGACGAGATGAGCGGTCAGATCGGCGGCGGCACGAACGACCGACCCCTGAACGAGACGGTGGCGGAGACCGGGCCTGGGCTTCCCGACGAGGCGATCGGGCCCGAGCAGCGGACCATCCCCGAGCACACCGAGCTTGCCGGCGGCGCCGATGCGGCGCGCATGGAGCAGAAGCTGAAGGCCGAGGTTCAGGCCCGCTCGGGCGATGACGAAGAGGAAGCCGACAACCCTCGCGGCCACGCCTGACCGGGCTCAGTCCGCGTCCATCTTGAGCGCGGCGATGAAGGCTTCCTGCGGGATCTCGACCTTGCCGAACTGGCGCATGCGCTTCTTGCCCTCCTTCTGCTTGTCGAGGAGCTTCTTCTTGCGGCTGATGTCGCCGCCGTAGCACTTGGCGGTGACGTCCTTGCGCAGCGCGCGGACGGTTTCTCGGGCGATGATCCGGCCGCCGATCGCCGCCTGGATCGGGATCTGGAACATGTGCGGCGGGATCAGCTCCTTCATCTTCTCCACCATCCCGCGGCCTCTCGCCTCCGCCCGGTCGCGGTGGACGAGCATCGAGAGCGCGTCCACGGGTTCGGCGTTGACCAGGATCGACATCTTCACGAGGTCGCCCACCCGGTAGCCCTCGATGGAGTAGTCGAAGGAGGCGTAGCCCTTCGAGATCGACTTCAGCCGGTCGTAGAAGTCGAACACCACCTCGTTGAGCGGCAGGTCGTAGACCACCATGGCGCGGGCTCCGACGTAGGACAGTTCCCGCTGCTCCCCACGGCGGTCCTGGCAGAGCTTGATGATCGAGCCCAGGTACTCGTCGGGCGTGAAAATGGTGGCCTTGATCCAGGGCTCGGCGATGGTGTCGATCTTCACCGGGTCGGGCAGGTCGGCCGGGTTGTGCAGCTCGATCTCCGTCCCGTCGGTCATCTTCACGCGGTAGACGACGCTGGGCGCAGTTGCGATCAGGTCGAGGTCGAACTCGCGGGAGAGGCGCTCCTGGATGATCTCCAGGTGCAGCAACCCTAAGAACCCGCAGCGGAAGCCGAAGCCCAGGGCCGCGCTGGTCTCCATCTCGTAGGTGAAGGAAGCATCGTTCAGGCGCAGACGCCCAATGGCGGCCCGCAGGTCCTCGAACTCGGCGGCGTCGACCGGGAAGAGGCCGCAGAACACCACCGGCTGCACCTCTCGGAAGCCCGGCAGGGCGGCGGCGGCGGGCTTGCGCTCGTCGGTGATGGTGTCGCCGACGGCGGCGTGGGCGACCTCCTTGATCTGGGCGGTGATGAAGCCGACCTCGCCCGGCCCGAGCTCGGCGACGTCGGTGCGCTTCGGCCGGAACACGCCGATGCGGTCCACCTGGTGGGTGGAGCCCTGCTGCATCATCTTGATCTTCTGGCCGGCGCGCAGCGTGCCGTCGAACACCCGGACCAGCACGATGACGCCCAGATAGGCGTCGTACCAGGCGTCGACTAGCAGGGCCTTCAGCGGCGCGTCGCGGTCGCCCTTCGGCGGCGGGAGCCGCTTCACGACCGCCTCGAGCACGTCGTGGATGCCGAGGCCGGTCTTGGCCGAGGCCAGCACCGCGTCCGAGGCGTCGAGGCCGATGACGTCCTCGATCTGCTGGCGGACCCGGTCGGGCTCGGCGGCCGGCAGGTCGACCTTGTTCAGGACCGGCACGATCTCGTGGTTGTTGTCGATCGCCTGGTAGACGTTGGCGAGCGTCTGGGCCTCGACCCCCTGGCTGGCGTCCACCACCAGGATCGAGCCCTCGCAGGCCGCCAGCGACCGGGAGACCTCATAGGCGAAGTCCACGTGCCCGGGCGTGTCCATCAGGTTGAGGACATAGTCCTCCCCGTCGTCGGCCTTGTAGTGCAGGCGCACGGTCTGGGCCTTGATGGTGATCCCCCGCTCGCGCTCGATGTCCATGTTGTCGAGCACCTGCTCGGTCATCTCGCGCTGGGTCAGCGCGCCGGTCTCCTGGATCAGGCGGTCGGAGAGCGTGGACTTGCCGTGGTCGATGTGCGCGACGATCGAGAAGTTGCGGATGCGCGAAAGCGGGGTGGTCATGGCGCGTGCGTCTAGCACATCCCGCGCCCAGCGACAGGGACGCGGCGTCGCGTCACGGCGAACGTGGTTAATCCGCCATTAAACTGCCGCGCGCCATCAGTGTCCTGGGCGGGGGACTGATTAGACCGATCAACAAGGAGCGCACGCGCCCATGGACCGTCGCACCGTTCTTCTCTCCGGCGCCGCCGCGCTCGGGACCGCAGGCCTGGCCAAGGCCCAGCCGGCGGTGAACCCGCCGGACGCCGCGCCGCGCCAGCTGCCGCCGGTGCGCACCCAGAGCGTCGCCGCCACGCCGACGCCAAAGCCTGTGGTGGAAGACGCGACGCCGGCCGAGCCCGCGCCCGCCGAAGCCGCGCCTGCCGCTGCGGCGGAGGAAACCCCTGCGGCCGCGGACAAAGGCTTCACCCGCGAGGAGATCCAGGCGAACGTCTCGGACTTCCTGGGCGTGACGGCTGAGGCGGCCGGCGGGCTGGTCGAGCGGCTGTTCGCCAAGAACGGCAAGCCCACCGCCTACATCGCCGGGGAAGAGGGCTCGGGCGCCTTCGTGGTCGGCGGCCGCTATGGCCGGGGCTTGCTCTACATGAAGGACGCCGAGCCGGTTGAGGTGTTCTGGCAGGGCCCTTCGGTGGGCTGGGACTTCGGCGGCAACGCCTCCCGCGTCTTCACCCTCTGCTACGATCTCGAGGATGCGAAGGACATCTACCAGCGCTTCCCGGGCGTGGAGGGCTCGGCCTACATGGTCGGCGGCGTGGGCGTGAACTTCCAGAAGGCCAACGGCATCACGTTGGCGCCGATCCGGGCCGGTGTCGGCGTCCGCCTCGGCGCCAACGTCGGCTACCTGGCCTATTCGAAGAAGCGGAACATCATTCCGTTCTAGGGCCGCCGTCGAGGCTCGCCCCCACCCGCTGGGTCGGGGTGTCGAAGAGACCTCGGCCCGGGACGTGGTTGAGCTCCAGGCGCATGCCGTCGGGGTCCTCGAACAGGACGGCGTAGTAGCCCGGCGCCCAGGGCTCGTCCTGCGGCGGATGGACGATCTTCGCGCCGATCGAGACCAGGAAGCTGTGCAACTCGTCCACGTCGGCGCGCTCGCGGGCGCGCCAGCAGTGGTGGTGCAGGCCGACCCGGAACTGCTCCCAGTTCGCGCCGGCATGTTGCGGGAGCGGCCGGCGGACGCCGAAGCCGGTCCGGCCGCCGACGCAGTAGAAGGTGTCGTCGCTCTCGGCGACCACCCGCATGCCGAGGAACGGCAGCAGCTGCCGGTAGAAGGCCACGCTCGCCTCGAAGTCGGAGGCAGTGATGAAGGTGTGGGCAACGCCGTTGATCTCCATGGCCTGCAGGGAGCCACGGCGCCGCGCGGGGAAGTCAATCAGCTGCGCAGCTTGCCGCCGACCGCCTTCTCCACGGCGCCGACGAGCCGGGTCGACAAGGCCTCGATCTCGGCATCGGTGAGGGTCTTCTCGCGCGGCTGGATGGTCACCTCGACGGCCACCGACTTGGAGCCCTCCGGCACACCCTTGCCTTCGTAGACGTCGAAGACGCGGGCGTCCGCAATCAGCTGCTTGTCGGCGCCGAGGATCGGCCGCACGACCTCGCCGGCCGGCGTGGCGCGGTCGACCACGAACGCGAAGTCGCGGCGCAGGGGCATGAGCGGCGAAAGCTCCAGCGCAGGCTTGGTCTTCAGGCCCTTGCGCTTCGGCTCCGGCAGCGCCTCCAGGTTCAACTCGAAGGCCAGAATCGGGCCTTCGGCGTCCAGGGCCTTGAGCACGCGCGGGTGCAGCTCGCCGAACTCGGCGACGAGGTTCTTCGGTCCGAGCTGAAGGCGCGCCGAGCGGCCGGGGTGCCACCACGGCGAGGCCTGGCCCTGTACGGTCTGCAGCGTCGGCGCGCCGAGCTCCTCGAGGATGACCATCAGGTCGGCCTTGAGCTCGAACAGCGGGTCGCTCTTCACCCCGTCCCAGCGGCGCGGCGGGCGCGGCGCCAGCAGGGCGGCGACGCTGGTCCACTGGTCCTCGGGATTGTCGCCCCGGAAGCAGGGTCCGATCTCGAACAGGGCGGTGTCCGCGAAGCCCTTGCGGGCGTTGCGTGCAGCCGCCTCGACCAGGTTCGGCAGGACCGAGGGCCGCATGCACGCGAGGTCCGCGGCGATCGGGTTGGCCAGCACCAGCTCGGGTTGGCCGCCGCCGAACAGCTCGGCCCACTCCGTCCGCATGAAGCTCCAGGTAAGCGCCTCGGAATAGCCGCGGGCCGCCAGCGCGCGGCGCGCATTGCGCATGCGGGTCTGGCGCACCGTGAGCGCGCCGCCGGCGGGCGGGGCGAGCTCGGGCAGCGCCTGCATCGGCAGACGGTCGTAGCCGGCAATGCGGGTGACCTCCTCGACGAGGTCGGCCTTGCCTTCCACATCACGGCGCCAGGACGGGGCGGCCACGGTCTCGCCTTCAAGCCGGAAGCCGAGCGTCTGCAGGATCGCGTCGATGCGCTCGCGCGGCAGGTCGACGCCGCCCAGCTTCCTCACGTAGCCACGGTCGAACTCGAACGGCGCCCGCGGGGCGGGCGGCTCGCCGGCCACGCGGACCTCCGAGGCCTCGCCGCCGCAGAGCTGAAGGATCAGCTGCGTCGCCAGCTCCAGGCCCGGGACGCAGGACTCCGGATCCACCCCGCGGGCGAACCGGTACTGGGCATCGGAGACGATGCCGGTGATCCGTCCCGTCTGGGCCGTGCGGATCGGGTCGAACCAGGCGCTCTCCACGAAGACCTCGGTGGTCTCCTCCGAGCAGCCGGTGGACTCCCCGCCCATAACACCGCCCAGGCCGATGGCGCCGGAGCCGTCGGCGATGACGCACATCTCGGGCGTGAGTTCGTAGGCCTTGCCGTCCAGCGCTTCGAAGCTCTCGCCCTCGCGCCCCAGCCGCGCCTCGACGAAGCCGCCGGCGAGCTTGGCCGCGTCGTAGACGTGCAGAGGCCGCGCGCGGTCGTAGGAGATCAGGTTGGTGACGTCGACCAGGGCGTTGATGGGCCGCAGGCCCACCGACGTCAGCCGCTGCTGCAGCCAGGCCGGAGAAGGCCCGTTCTTCACGCCTCGGATCAGCCGGCCAGCGAACACCCGGCAGGCGTCGCCGTCGACCCGGATGTCGACCGGGCAGGGGAAGCCGCCCTTCGCAGGGTCCGTCTTCTCCGGCTTAAGCTTGCCCAGGCCCGCGGCGGCGAGGTCGCGCGCGATGCCGCGCACGCCGAGCCAGTCGGGGCGGTTGGGCGTGACCTCGAAGTCGATCACGGCTTCCAGTCCGAAGGCTTCGGCGGCGCTGGCGCCCACCGGCAGCTCGGCGGGCAGCTCGACGATCCCATCGGACTCTTCGGCCACCTCCAGCTCCTTGGCCGAGCAGAGCATGCCGTTGGAGACCACGCCGCGCACGGGCCGCGCCTCCAGGGTGATGCCGCTGCCGGGCACATAGGCGCCGATCGGGGCGTAGATGGTGGTGAGGCCCGCCCGCGCGTTGGGCGCGCCGCAGACGATCTCCAGCCGGCCGTCCTTGGTGTCCACCTGGCAGACGCGCAGCTTGTCGGCGTTGGGATGCTGCACGGCCTCGACGATCTTGCCGACCGTGAACTTGCCGAGCTTGGACGCGGGATCCTCCACGTCCTCGACCTCGAGTCCAGCCATGGTCATGGCGTCCACGATCTGCTGGATCGTGGCGTCGGTTTCGAGGTGCTCCTTGAGCCAGGAAAGGGTGAACTTCATCGCGACCGCTCCCTAGCTCAGGCCCGTGGCCGGGTTCGGCGCCTGGAAGGCCGAGAAGCCCCAGTGCTCGAGCCAGCGCACGTCGCTCGCGAACATGTCGCGCAGGTCGGGCATGCCGTACTTCAGCGCGCCGAGACGGTCGACGCCGAGGCCGAAGGCGAAGCCCTGCCATTCGTCCGCGTCGAGGCCGCAGTTCCTGAGCACGTTCGGGTGCACCATCCCGCCGCCCAGGATCTCCAGCCAGTCGCTGCCCTGGCCGATCTTGATCGATCCACCGGAGCGATCGCACTGCACGTCCATCTCGGCCGAGGGCTCGGTGAACGGGAAATGGTGCGGCCGGAAGCGCGTCACCACGGCGTCGGTCTCGAAGAACCGGCGGCAGAAGGTGTCCAGCGTCCACTTCAGGTGGCCCAGCGTGATGTCGCGGTCGATCACCAGGCCTTCCAGCTGGTGGAACATCGGCGTGTGGGTGGCGTCCGAGTCGGAGCGGTAGACGCGGCCGGGCACGATGACGCGGATCGGCGGCTCCTGGCCGTTGGCGATCCAGGAGGGCAGCTTCTCGTTGGCCTTCTGCATGACCCGCACCTGCACCGGGCTGGTGTGGGTGCGGAGAAGCTTGCGCTCGCCGGTGGGCCCATCCGGCAGCCAGAAGGTGTCGTGCATCTCCCGCGCCGGGTGCTTGGGCGGGAAGTTCAGGGCCGTGAAGTTGTGGAAGTCGTCCTCGATGTCCGGACCTTCCGCCAGGCCGAAGCCCATGTCGGCGAAGACGGCGATCATCTCGTCCAGGGTCTGCATGGTCGGGTGCACCCGGCCGCGGCGCTCAGGCGGCGGGGGCAGGGTGAGGTCGACGCGCTCGGCCGCGAGCTTGGCGTCGAGCTCGGCCTCTTCGAGGATCGCCTTGCGGGTGGCGAGCGCGGTCGCGACGGCGTCCCGCAGGCCGTTGATCTTCGGCCCCTGCTCGCGGCGCTCGTCGGGACTCATCCTGCCCAACGACTTGAGCAGCTCGGAGATGGAGCCGGACTTGCCGAGCGCCTCGACGCGCAGGGCCTCGACGGCGGCCAGGTCCTGTGCGGCGTCGATCCGGGCCATCAGCTCGGTTTGCAGTTGGATGAGGTCGGTCATGGGTGGCGGTGTCCTAGCCTTCGATCCTTGCGGGGTGAAGGGAGGGCCAGCAAAAAGCCCTCCGGCGGTTCGGCCGGAGGGCTTCTGGAAGCTGTTCGGAGACGATCCGAGGCTTAAGCCAGCGCGGCGCGAACCTTGTCGGCGATGGCCTTGAAGCCAACCGGGTCGTTGCCCGCGATGTCCGCGAGGACCTTGCGGTCGATCTCGATCCCGGCTTGCCCCAGGCCGAAGATAAACTGCGAGTAGGTGAAGCCTTCGGTGCGGGCGGCCGCATTGATCCGCTGGATCCACAGGGCGCGGAAGTTGCGCTTGCGGACGCGGCGGTCGCGGTAGGCGTACTGGCCGGCCTTGTCCACCGCGGCCTTGGCGGCGCGGATGGTGTTCTTGCGGCGGCCGTAGAAGCCCTTGGCCTGCTCCAGGACCTTTTTGTGCTTGGCGTGGGCGACAACGCCCCTCTTCACGCGAGCCATCTGTCAGATCTCCCCTTAGAGGCCGTACGGCAGGAACTTCTTGATGATCTGAGCGTCGCTTTCGCTCATCACCTTCGTCCCGCGGTTCTGACGGATGTACTTGCCATTGTGGCTGATCAGGCGGTGGCGCTTGCCGGCCACACCGGCCTTCAGCTTCCCAGTCGCCGTCATCTTGAAGCGCTTCTTCGCGCCCGACTTGGTCTTCAGTTTCGGCATTTCACGTCGAGGTCCAAAGACCCCGTCCTTCTAGGTCGTGTTGATGAGCCGCCATGGCATGCCATTTGGCCAGGCGGTTCCGAAGAGCGGGGCAGATACCCGAAAGGGCGGCGGAAGGCAACCTTACGCGGGCCTGGGGATCCTCCGCCGCACCTGGGCGGCCAGCCAAAGCCCGGGCAGGATCAGCAGGGCCGCTAGGGCGAAGGGCGCGCCGGGGCTGATCAGCGAGAAAGTCTGGCCGGCGATCACCGGGCCGCCGATGCGGGACAGCGCCATGCCGCTCATGTTGAGGCCCAGCATCTCGCCCTGCCGGTGCGGGGGCGAGGCGCGCGAGATCAGCGCCGTCAAGTTCGGGAAGCAGATGGACTGGCCGAGGCAGACCAGGGCGAAGCCGATCATCGCGACCGTCCAGTGCGGCGACAGCCATTGGGTGACCAACCCTAGGAACATAAACACCAGCCCGCCCATCAGGGTCAGGGTCTCGCCGTGGCGGCGCGCCAGGTAGCCGGAGAGCACGCCCTGGCAGAAGGCGCCTAGGAGCCCGATGACCATGAACGCGAGTCCGATCTCCCGCGGCCCCCAGCCGAACCGGACCTCGGTCCACAGGCCGTAGGTCGCCTCGATGCCGGCGAAGCCCACCACCACGATGAAGCTGATGGCCACGATCCGCCCGATGATTGGGTGCGATAGGGCTTCCGAGAGCGGCGCCTTGGGCGTGCGGCCCTCCGGCCGCTGTGGGCGGCTCTCGCGCACAAACACCACCACGGCGATGGCCGAGGCGATCGCGAAGCCTGCCGCCACCAGCAGCGGCAGCTGGAAGCCCAGCGCGCCGCGGCTCGGCTGCGCCAGCAGGCCGCCGATGGCCGGCCCGGTGGTGAAGCCGGCGCTGAACGCGGCGCCCATGATCCCCATGCGGCCAGCCCGCTTCTCGGGCGGGGTGATGTCCGCCATCGCCCCCTGCAGCGTGGAGATGTTGCCGGCGAAGATGCCTGTCGCGAACCGGATCACGAACGCCATGGCGATGTTCGGCGCGAACGCCAACGCCGCGTAGGACAGCCCCACCGCGCTGATGGTGATGATCAGCACCGGCTTGCGCCCGATCCGGTCGCTCAGCCGGCCCCAGAACGGCTCGCCGATTAACTGGCCGCAGGAGAAGGCCGAGAACAGCAGCGTCACCTGCCAGGCCGGCGCGTCGAACGCCTGGGCGAAGAAGGGCAAGAGCGGGATCACCAGGCCGAAGCCCGCGATCATCAGGAAGATCACCGAAAGCAGGACGATCAGCGCCCGGCGCTCGTCGCCGGCGGCGCTCATGCCGGGCCTCCCTGCTGCGGGGCGCGCGCCAGCCGGCCGGCGGTGAGCGCCAGCAGGATGGTGGGAGCGACCGCGATCGCGCCCTGCCAGAACGGCCCGTGGATGGAGATGCCGGAGAAGCTTAGGCCCGCGCAGAACGGGCCGACCACGCGGGCCAGCGCGCTCATGGCGTTGTTCAGGCCCAGGATCTGGCCCTGTCGGTGGGGGTCGGCGGTCTCGGAGATCAGGGCGCTGACGTTGGGCCAGGCCACGGACTGGCCGATGGCGGAGAGCGACAGCAGGACCACGGTCATGGGGCCGCTGGTGGAGAACGGCTGAACGGCCAGGCACACCAGGGTGACGGCCATGCCGATGGCCAGCATGCGGCCCTGGCCGTAGCGTTCGGAGAGCGGTCCGGTGAACAGGAGCTGGGTCACGGCCGAGGCGATGCCGACGAACATGAAGGCCCAGCCGATTTCCCGCGGGCCCCAGCCATAGCGCTCCTGGGTCCACAGGCCGAAGATCGACTCCACGCCGGTGAAGGCGAAGCCGACCAGGAAGGTCACCAGCATCAGCCGCCCGATCACGGGATGGCGCGCGGCCTCGCCGGTGGCCGCCCAGCGGTTCGGGCGGTGCACGGGTTCGGTCTCCCGCTGCCGGCTCTCGCGGATGAACAGCGCGATCGAGAGCGCCGAAGTGAGGAAGAGGCCCGCGGAGATGAACAACGGCAGCTGGAAGCCGATAGGGCCCAGCGAGGGCTTGGCGAACAGGCCGCCAAGCGTCGGTCCCACGATAAGGCCCACGTTCCAGGCCGCGCTCATCCAGCTCATCGAACGGGTGCGCCGTTCGGGCGGGGTCACGTCGGCGATGTAGCCCTGGATGATCGAACCGTTGCCGGAGAACAGCCCGCCCGCCAGCCGGATGACGATGGCCATCCAGGCGTTGGGCGCGAACGCGAGCGCGAGATAGCAGAGGCCGTTGGCGACGATGGTCGAGACCAGCAGCGGCTTGCGGCCGTACTTGTCGCTGAGCCGGCCCCAGAACGGCTCCCCGAAGAAGGTCCCGACGGAGAAGGCCGAGAAGATCAGCGCGATCTGCCAGGCCGGGGCGTCGAACGACTTCCCATAGAAGGGCAGCAACGGCACCACGATGCCGAAGCCCAGCATGTTGAGGAAGATGAGCGCGATCAGCGACAACGCCGCCCACGGGCGCGGCGGCGTCGCCTCCCGCGGCGCTGTGTGTGACATAGTTACCGGGACTAGGCCGGGCGGGGCCGGCGGACAAGCTTACGGCGTCAAGCGACGTCGAACCGCGTTCGACCGCGGTTTTCGCGCCACAGCTATCGGGCTGCGGCTTCCTGCTTCGCGACCTCGGCCTTGAAGCCTTCGTAGGCGCGCTCGAAGTAGGCGCGGCAGCCCTGCGGGTCGACCCAGGGATTGCCGTTGCCGGCCGGCATGGCCCGCTTTTCCTTCATGCGGAAGAACTGGCCGTGGCTCGCCAGGAAGATCTCGCACGGCGCCGTGCGCCAGAAGCGGTAGCTGCGCTCGTAGTCCTCGCGCTGGCCGGGATAGGTCTCGTCGCCGACCAGCCGGTAGCCCGGCAGCACGCTGTTCGAGCAGTGGACCAGCGCCTGGCGGGTGACGAGTCTGGCGCCCTCCCTCGACTTCACGGGGAAGGTCCAGGTGGTGCAGCCTGCGGTGTGGCCGGGCGTCAGGTTGGCGGTGAGTGTCCAGCCGCCGAGGGTGACCTTGTCCTTGTCCTTCAGCACGCGGTCGACCTTGACCGGCTCGTAGAAGAAGCGCGGGTCCTTCAGGAACGGATCGCCCTTGCCGCCGGCCTCGATCACCGGACCGTCCTTGGCGCTGGCGTGGAGCTTCGCGCCGGGGGCGACCTTCTTGATCTCGGCCAGGCCCGCGGCGTGGTCGAAGTGCTGGTGGCTGTTGAGCAGGATCTTCACCTGGGCCGGGTCGAACCCCAGGGTGCGGATGTTCGCCACCACCTGCTGGCCCGTCGGCTTGTCGCCGCCGTCGATGACGATCAGCCCGGCCTTGGTGACGATCAAGTAGGAGGCGTAGTCGGAGGCCCCGACGTAGAACAGCCCCTCCGCGATCTGGAACGGCGGGTAGGGCGCGTTTGGCGCCTCGGTGCGTGGGCTCTGCGCGCTGGCGGCCAACGAAAAAGCGGCCGCCGTGACGGCGACCGCTCCCAGAATTCCGGAGGTCCTGCGGCTCACTACCGCGGCGCCAGGATCATGATCATCTGCCGGCCTTCCATGCGCGGCTCGTACTCCACCTTGGCGACGGGCTCGAAGTCGGCCTTCACCTTCTGGAGCAGTTTCATGCCGAGTTCCGGGTGGGCCAGCTCACGACCGCGGAAGCGCAGGGTGACCTTCACCTTGTCGCCCTCCTCGAAGAACCGGTGCATCGAGCGGGCTTTGACTTCATAGTCGTGGATGTCGATGTTCGGGCGGAGCTTGATCTCCTTGATCTCCACCACCTTCTGCCGCTTGCGCGCCTCGTTCTTCTTCTTCTGCTCCTGGAACTTGAACTTGCCGTAGTCCAGGATCTTGCAAACGGGCGGATCCGCGTTCGGGA
>NZ_DATCMR010000002.1:0-376315 GCF_036563285.1 Phenylobacterium sp. | reverse complement strand
CTCCTTGTCGTAGTAGAGCTCCTCGCGGGTCTCGACGGCGAACTCCAGGTTCGGGCCTTCCACGATGGCGTCCACCGGGCAGGCCTCCTGGCACAGGCCGCAGTAGATGCACTTGACCATGTCGATGTCGTAGCGGGTCGTGCGGCGGCTGCCGTCGGCGCGCGGCTCGGCCTCGATGGTGATCGCCTGGGCCGGGCACACCGCCTCGCAGAGCTTGCAGGCGATGCAGCGCTCTTCCCCGTTGGGGTAACGGCGCAGGGCGTGCTCGCCGCGGAACCTCGGGCTCTGCGGGTTGCGCTCGTGCGGGTACTGCACGGTCGCCTTGGGCTTCAGCATGTACTTCATGGCTAGGCCGAAGGCGCCGGCGAAGTCCGCCAGCATCGCGCCCTTCATCGCCTGACCGATGCGGTTCAGCATGTCACTTCCTCTCGCAGGCGAAGCTGTCGATGCGCGCTGCGTTGCTTTCTGGTTTCTGCTTCAGGACGCCGCCCTTGGCGGCGCATTCGCGCTGGGCCTGGGCCAGCGCGTCATAGGTCGCGTAGCCGAGGTCGCGGCCGCCCACACAGGCGCCGAGCGCGATCGCCGCGATGGCCAGGAGCGCCCTCATGCCATGGCCGCCGGCTTCAGCACGAACAGCGCCCAGGCGGAGACCGCGAAGATCGCGATCAGGGAGAACGGCAGGAAGACCTTCCAGCCCAGCCGCATCAGCTGGTCGTAGCGGTAGCGGGGCACGATCGCCTTGGCCATGGCGACCAGGAAGAAGAAGAAGACGACCTTCAGGAAGAACCACATGAAGCTGAAGAAGCTGAACAGCGTGGGGTCCCAGCTCTCCGCGAAGTCGGTGGGGAACGGCGCCGTCCAGCCCCCGAAGAAGAGGATGGTGGTCATGGCGCAGATCAGCACGATGTTGGCGTACTCGCCGATCTGGAAAAGCAGGTAGGGCGTGGACGAGTACTCGACGGCGTAGCCCGCCACGAGCTCGGACTCGGCTTCTGGCAGGTCGAAGGGCGGGCGGTTGGTCTCGGCCAGCCCGGAGATGAAGAAGATCACCGACAGCGGCAGCATGAAGATGAGCAGCGGCAGCTTCTCGAAGCCCCCGGGCCCGCCGAACACGTACCAGTTCCAGAAGCCTCCGGACTGGCTGGCCACGATCTCCTGCAGGTTCATGGTGCCGGCGAGCACGATGACGGCGACGATGATGAAGCCGATGGAGACCTCGTAGGAGACCATCTGCGCGGCGGAGCGGAGCGATCCCAGGAACGGGTACTTCGAGTTGGACGCCCAGCCGCCCATGATGATGCCGTAGACGCCGAGCGAGCTGATGGCGAACAGGTAGAGGATCCCGACGTTGATGTCGGAGACCACCCAGCCAGGCGCCAGCGGGATCACCGCCCAGGCGCCAAAGCCCAGTGTGAAGGCGATCAGCGGCGCCAGCAGGAAGACCGCCTTGTCGGCGCCGGAGGGGACGACGATCTCCTTCAGCACGAACTTCAGGAAGTCGGCGAAGGACTGCAGCAGGCCGAAGGGGCCCACCACGTTGGGGCCTTTGCGCATCTGCACGCCCGCCCAGATCTTGCGGTCGGCCAGCAGCAGGAAGGCCAGCGACAGCAGGATCCAGATCATCACGGCCAGGATTTGGCCGACGGTGATCAAGGTCCAGCCGCCCGGCGTGGCCCAGAAGTTGGTGCTCGCCATGCCCTACTCCGCCGCGATCTTCGTGGCGCCCGAGGCCAGGGCCGCGCACTCGGCCATCGTCACGCTGGCGCGCGCGATGGCGTTAGTGAGGTAGAAGCTCTTGATCGGGCTGGCGAACGGCTCCTCGCCGAGGTCGCCCCCGGCGCCGAGCGCGCCCAGGTCGAGGCCCGCGGCGCCCGCCAGGCCCTCGACATAGTCGATGCGGCCGAAGGTGGGATGGTCGGCGAAGAGCTTCGCGCGGAGCTGGTCCAGGCTGTCGTAGGGCAGGGTCTGGCCGAGCCGTTCGGACAGAGCCCGCAGGATCGCCCAGTCCTCGCGCGCCTCGCCCTTCGGGAAGACGGCGCGGACGCCGAGTTGCACGCGCCCCTCGGTGTTGACGTAGATGCCGTTCTTCTCGGTGTAGGCCGCGCCGGGCAGGATCACGTCGGCGCGGTGCGCGCCGGCGTCGCCGTGCGTGCCCATGTAGACGACAAAGGCCTTGGTGGCGCTGAGCGGGATCTCGTCGGCGCCCATAAGGAAGAGGACGTCGGCCCCGCCCTTGGCGACCAGCTCGCGCGCGCTGCGGCCGCCCGCCTTCGGCGTGAAGCCGAGGTCGAGGCCTCCCACCCGGCTGGCGGCCGTGTGGAGGACGTTCCAGCTCATGCCGAACGCCTTGGCGACGGCGGCCGCCGCCTTCAGGACCGCGGCGCCATCGGCGCGGGTGAGCGCGCCGGCTCCCACCACGATGGCGGGGGCCTTGGCCTCCTTCAGCGCCTTCATGAAGTCGTTGCGCTGACGCGACAGGCCGGTGAGCGAGGAGGCCCCTGCGCCCAGGTACTCGTACGGATAGGTCAGGTCGGCCTGCTCGCCGATGACGCCCACCTTCAGCGCCCCGTTCAGCCAGCGCTTGCGCAGGCGGGCATTCAGCACCGGCGCCTCGAGGCGCGGGTTGGAGCCCACCAACAGGACCACGTCGGCCTCTTCGATGCCGGCGATGGTCGAGTTGAACAGCCAGCTGGCGCGGGGCCCGTCGCCCAGCGCCATGCCGTCCTGGCGGCAGTCGAGGCTAGTGACGCCCATCCCGCCGAAAAGGTCGAGCGCGGCCTTCATGGACTCCGCGTCCTGCAGGTCGCCGGCGATGACGCCAATGCGGTCCGGCTTCGCGCCCCGCAGCGTGGCGGCCACCGTGTCGAGCGCCTCGTTCCAGGTGGCGGCGCGCAGCTTGCCGCCTTCGCGGATGTAGGGCCGGTCCAGCCGCTGGCGCGACAGGCCGTCGACCGCGTAGCGGGTCTTGTCGGAGATCCACTCCTCGTTGATGTCCTCGTTGACCCGCGGCAGCACGCGCAGCACCGCCGGCCCGCGGCTGTCGACGCGGATCGCGGCGCCCAGGGCGTCCATGACATCGACGGTCTCGGTCTTCTTCAGCTCCCATGGGCGGTAGTTGAAGGCCCACGGCTTGTGGGTGAGCGCGCCGACCGGGCACAGGTCGATGACGTTGGCGCTCAGTTCGGAGGCCACCGCCTTGTCGAGATAGGTCGTGATTTCAACGTCTTCGCCGCGAGAGATGAGACCAATCTCCGGCACGCCGGCCACCTCGGTGATGAACCGCACGCAGCGGGTGCACTGGATGCAGCGCGTCATCACCGTCTTGATGAGCGGCCCCATGTACTTTTCTTCGACGGCCCGCTTATTCTCCGCATAGCGGCTGTCGTCGCGGCCGTAACCGATGGCTTGGTCCTGCAGGTCGCACTCGCCGCCCTGGTCGCAGATCGGGCAGTCCAGCGGATGGTTGATGAGCAGGAACTCCATCACCCCGTGGCGCGCCTTCTTCACCATCGGCGTGTCGGTGAAGATCTCCTGGCCTTCCGCGGCCGGCAGGGCGCAGGAGGCCTGCGGCTTTGGCGGGCCGGGCTTCACCTCGACCAGGCACATCCGGCAGTTGCCGGCGATGCTCAGGCGCTCGTGGTAGCAGAAGCGGGGGATCTCCTTGCCGGCGAGCTCGCAGACCTGGAGCACGTTCATCCCCGGTTCGAACTCGACCTCGACCCCGTCGACCTTGGCGATAGGCATGCCGGTTACTCCGCCGCGATCGAGGCGCCGGGGTACGACCCGCGGTTCGCCCGGTAGGCGTTGATGCGTTCCTCCACCTCGTGGCGGAAGTGACGGAAGAGGCCCTGGATCGGCCAGGCGGCCGCGTCCCCGAGCCCGCAGATGGTGTGGCCCTCGACCTGGGACGCCACGTCCAGCAGCAGGTCGATCTCGGACATCTCCGCCTCGCCGGTGACCATCCGCTCCATGACCCGCCACATCCAGCCGGTGCCTTCGCGGCACGGCGTGCACTGGCCGCAGCTCTCGTGCTTGTAGAAGTAGCTGGCCCGCGCGATGGCCTTCACCAGGTCGGCGTCCTTGTCGAACACGATCATGGTGCCGGTGCCCAAGCCAGACCCGCGCGCCTGCAGGTCTTCGTAGGTCATCACGGCGACCTCGGCCTCCTCGGCCGGGATCATGCGCACGCTGATGCCGCCCGGGATCACCGCCTTCAGGTTGCCCCAGCCGCCGCGCACGCCGCCCATGTGCTCCTCGATGAGCTGGCGGATCGGGATTCCCACGGCGTCCTCGACCACGCAGGGCTTGTTGAGGTGCCCCGAGCCGGCGAACAGCTTGGTGCCGGTGGACTTCTCTGTGCCGAAGCCCGCGAACCACTCCGCGCCTCGGCGCAGGATGGTGCCGACGACGGCGATGGTCTCGACGTTGTTGACGGTGGTGGGGCAGCCGTAGATGCCGGCGCCGGCCGGGAACGGAGGCTTCAGGCGGGGCTGGCCCTTCTTGCCCTCGAAACTCTCCATCAGGGCGGTCTCGTCGCCGCAGATGTAGGCGCCGCCGCCGTGGGTGACGCGCACGTCCACGTCCCAGCCGTGGATGTTGCCGGGCCCGATCAGCTTGGCGTCATAGGCCTGCTTGATGGCCGCCAGCAGCCGCTCGCGCTCGAAGACGTACTCACCGCGGATGTAGATGTAGGCGGTGTGCGCCCGCATGGCCTTGCAGGCGATCACGCAGCCTTCGATCAGCAGGTGCGGATCGTTGCGCAGGATCTCGCGGTCCTTGCACGCGCCCGGCTCGGACTCGTCGGCGTTGACCAGCAGGAAATGCGGCCGCTCGCTCTCCTGCTTGGGCATGAAGGTCCACTTCAGGCCGGTGGCGAAGCCCGCCCCGCCCCGACCGCGCAGGCCCGAGGCCTTGATCTGGTCGCAGATCCACTCGGGCGTCTGGGCGACGATGTCGACGGTCCCGTTCCACGCGCCGCGGCGGCGCGCGCCCTCGAGGCCCCAGTCGTGGACCCCGTAGAGGTTCAGGAAGATGCGGTCCTTGTCAGCGAGCAAGCCGGGCACGGCGGTCTATTCTCCCTTGCCCATGCGGCCGATGCCGCGGACGAACCAGAGTTGGACGGCGAAGGCCGCGGCGACGAATCCGAAGAAGGCCCACAGCGCCCATCCGACGCCGTATACGAAGTGCGCGACCGCGAAGCCGACCGCGATCAGCATCAGCACGAGATCGAGCGCCAGCATCACGTAGAGGCGCTGCCGGGCCTGGTTGAGGTCGAGGGTCACGCCGGCTCCTTCTTCCTGCCCTTCGGCGGCAGGTTCGGGATCTTCACCGGCTTGCCGAGCGAGCCGTCGTAGAGCTTCGGATCGGTGAGCGTCAGCGGCCCGCCTTCCGGCGCCGAGCCCTGGCGGCCACGCAGCGAGCCCGGCTTCGGCTTCTTGCCCGCGGCGAAGTCGTCGAGCAGCTTCTCGAAGCTCTCGGCGTCGAGGTCCTCGTAGTAGTAATCGTTAATGGCGGCCATGGGCGCGTTCGAGCAGGCGCCCAGGCATTCCACTTCCTGCCAGTAGAACTTGCCGTCAGCCGTCCGGTGGTCCCGCGAGCCGAACTTGCGTTGGCAGACCGCGATCAGCTCGCCCGCGCCGCGCACCTGGCACGGCGTCGTGCCGCAGACCTGCACCAGCGCGTGCGTGCCGACCGGCTCCAGCATGAACATGGTGTAGAAGGTGGCGATCTCGAGCACCCGGATGACCGGCATGCCCAACAGCTCGGCGACGGCGCGGATGGCTGGCTCGGAAACCCAGCCTTCCTGCTTCTGCACCAGCCACAGGATGGCGATCACCGCCGATTGCTGCCGGCCCGGCGGGAAGTTGGCCATCCAGCGCTTGGCTTCCTTGAGCGTCGCGGGGGCGAACTCGAAGGAGGCCGGCTGGTTTGCGGAAAGGCGGCGGACGCTCAAGCTCTCCTCACTTCACGAAATCGACGCGGACGATCAGGCCGTCCGCGATGGTGTAGATGGCGGCCACGTCGAAGCTCTCGCCGCCGGCCGTGCGGGTCACCCGCTCGTGGTCGATCACCCGGTTCCCGATGACGACGCGGCCGACCAGCTCGGCGCGGTTGGTCGGGTTCTGGGCGAAGATCCCGGCGTACTTGGCGCGGAACTCCTCGCGGCCGCGCATGGTGAC
This sequence comes from Phenylobacterium sp., assembly GCF_036563285.1. Taxonomy (GTDB): domain Bacteria; phylum Pseudomonadota; class Alphaproteobacteria; order Caulobacterales; family Caulobacteraceae; genus Phenylobacterium. The sequence continues at coordinate 370,136 of NZ_DATCMR010000002.1, read as the reverse complement.
GGGGCCGTTCAGCTCGGCCACCACCACGTCGGGCGCATAGAAGGCGCAGAAGGCGTCGAGGTCTTGGACGTTGTAGGCGTCCAGCTGACCCTGGGCGACGTGCGCCGGCCTGAGAAGCTCGGCCACGCTCACCGGTCGATCTCCCCGAACACGATGTCGAGCGAGCCCAGGATGGCGGAGACGTCGGCCAGCATGTGGCCGCGGTTCATCCAGTCCATGGCCTGGAGGTGCGGATAGCCCGGCGCGCGGATCTTCAGGCGATACGGCTTGTTGGTGCCGTCGCTCACCAGGTAGACGCCGAACTCGCCCTTCGGCGCCTCGACGCAGGCGTAGATCTCGCCCGGCGGCGTGCGATAGCCCTCGGTGTATAGCTTGAAGTGGTGGATGAGGGCCTCCATCGACCGCTTCATCTCGCCCCGCCGGGGCGGCGACACCTTGTTGTCCTCGGAGAGCACCGGGCCGGGCGACTTCATCAGCCGCTCGCAGCACTGCTTCATGATCTTGGTGGACTCCCGCATCTCCTGCATGCGGCAGAGGTAGCGGTCGTAGCAGTCGCCGTTGACGCCGAGCGGAATGTCGAACTCCAGCTCGTTGTAGACGGCGTAGGGCTGGCTGCGGCGCAGGTCCCAGGCGATGCCGGAGCCGCGCACCATGACGCCGGAGAAACCCCAGGCCAGCGCCTCCTCCGCCGTCACCTTGCCGATGTCGACGTTGCGCTGCTTGAAGATGCGGTTGTCGGTGATCAGGCCCTCGATGTCGTCGAGCACCTTCGGGAAATGGTCGCACCAGTCGGAGATGTCGCGCACCAGCGCTTCCGGCAGGTCCTGCCGCACGCCGCCGACGCGGTAGTAGTTGGCGTGCAGGCGGGCGCCCGAGGCGCGCTCGTAGAACACCATCAGCTTCTCGCGCTCTTCGAAGCCCCACAGCGGCGGGGTGAGCGCGCCCACGTCCATCGCCTGGGTGGTGACGTTGAGCAGGTGGTTCAGGATGCGGCCGATCTCGTCGTAGAGCGTGCGGATCAGCAGGCCGCGATACGGGACCTCGACGCCGATCAGCTTCTCGATGGCCAGGCAGTAGGCGTGCTCCTGGTTCATCGGCGCCACATAGTCCAGCCGGTCCATGTAGGGGATCGTCTGGGCGTAGGGCCGCGCCTCGATCAACTTCTCGGTGCCGCGGTGCAGCAGGCCGATGTGCGGGTCGACCCGTTCGACAACCTCGCCGTCCAGCTCCAGCACCAGGCGCAGCACGCCGTGGGCCGCCGGGTGCTGGGGGCCGAAGTTGATGTTGAACTTCCGCACCGGGGTCTCGGGCGTGTGGCCGACCTCGGTATGGGTCTCCACGGCAGGCGTGTTCTGGCCGGTCATGCGCGGGCCTCCGAGCGGGCCTTCAGCGCCAGCCAGGCCATGCCGGCGAGGCCCGCGGCCAGGCCTGCGGCCGCGATCACGTAGTCGGGGGTGCGGAAGGCGCCGGCGACGACCGCACGCGCCAGCGGCAAGCCCACGAGCGCGGCCGGGCCGATCCAGATCGCGGAGAACCGGCGGCCCTCGCGCCTGGCGAACTCGACGCGGGCGACGGAGGCGAACCCGGCCGCCACGGCCAGCACCGCCAGCAGCACGGCGAAGCCCACCGTCTTGAGCTGGGCGGCGTCGATCCCGGCTTCGGCGGACATCAGGCTGCTGGCCAGGCCGATCAGGAAGATCACGCCGGCGTTGAAGGCCAGGTAGCCGGGGAGCTGTTTCAGCTGCTCGGAGGGCGACATCACTTGGTCTCCCTTTCGCCCAGCGCCTTCTCGTCGCCGGGGATCGGGGCGTAGCCCTTCTCAATGCCTTCCCAGGGGGAGAGGAAGTCCCAGTTGCGCCACTCGACGGCCTTCACGGGCTCGTAGACCACCCGCTTCAGCTCCTCGTCGTAGCGGACCTCCACGTAGCCGGTCATCGGGAAGTCCTTCCGCAGCGGATGGCCGTGGAAGCCGTAGTCGGTGAGGATGCGGCGCAGGTCCGGGTGGCCCTCGAAGAAGATGCCGTACATGTCGAACGCTTCGCGCTCGTACCAGTCGGCGTTCGGGAACACGTCCACGACCGACGGCACGGGCATGTCCTCGTCGGTCTCGACCTTCAGCCGGACGCGCCGGTTCTTGGTCATGGAGAGCAGGTGGTAGACCACGTCGAAGCGCCGCTCGCGCTCCGGGTAGTCTACGCCGCAGAGGTCGATCAGCTGGTGGAAGCCGTGCTGGTCGCGCAGGATCGTCAGCGCTTCCACGATGCGCGGCATCTGGGCGGTGAGCGTGAGGTCGCCGTAGGCCACTACGGAGGAGGTGAACGCCCCTGCCCCATTGGCCACGATCTCGCGGCCAAGCGCCTCGAGCTCGGGATAGGTCGCGGGCCAGCTCATCGCACGATGGTCCCGGTCCGGCGGATCTTCTTCTGCAGCTGCAGCACGCCGTAGACAAGCGCCTCGGCGGTCGGCGGGCAGCCGGGGACGTAGACGTCCACCGGCACGATCCGGTCGCAGCCGCGCACGGTCGAATAGCTGAAGTAGTAGTAGCCGCCGCCGTTGGCGCAGCTCCCCATCGAGATCACGTAGCGGGGCTCCGGCATCTGGTCGTAGACCTTGCGCAGAGCCGGAGCCATCTTGTTCACCAGGGTGCCGGCCACGATCATCACGTCCGACTGGCGCGGGCTGGCGCGCGGCGCGAAACCGTAGCGCTCCAGGTCGTAGCGCGGCATTGACGCCTGCATCATCTCGACCGCGCAGCAGGCCAGGCCGAAGGTCATCCACATGAGCGAGCCCGTGCGCGCCCAGGTGATCAGGTCGTCGGCCGCGGCGGTGACGAAGCCCTTGTCGGCCAGCTGCTGCGAGACGCCGTCGAAGAACGGGTCGTGCTTGTGGGGGTCGTAGCCCTGGACCGTGGTGCGGCCGGCTTCCCCGGCGGGAACGATCACTCCCATTCCAGGGCCCCCTTCTTCCACTCGTAGATGAACCCGACGGTCAGGACGCCCAGGAAGGTCATCATCGACCAGAAGGCGAACTGGGCGGTCTCCGGCGGGAGCTTCATCAGCGTCACCGCCCAGGGGAACAGGAAGGCCACTTCCAGGTCGAAGATGATGAACAGGATGGAGACCAGGTAGAAGCGCACGTCGAACTTCATGCGGGCGTCGTCGAAGGCGTTGAAGCCGCACTCGTACGAGCTGAGCTTCTCCGGATCCGGCGCCTTGGGCGCGAAGACGGCGGCCGCCAGCAGGAAGGCGATACCCAGCCCCGCCGCGATCCCCAGGAAGATCACGATGGGGAGGTACTGCAATAGGAACGCGTTCATTGAGTCCTCGGGGAGTCGGGCGCCCTTCTAGACCAGCCCCGCGGGCGATTCAAACGGGGCTTTCGCGCCTGCGGAAACCTCACATTGTTCGGTCTTTTCAGGCCCTCAAAAGAGGGGCCGGGATGCGACCGAGCGGGCGTGGCCGCACTCTTCCGTTGACACGATTCCGTCTCGACCCTATCTCACCCGCCTTCGCAAGGCTCCTGGCCCCACGCGGATGTAGCTCAGTTGGTTAGAGCGCCGGCCTGTCACGCCGGAGGTCGCGGGTTCAAGTCCCGTCATTCGCGCCACTTGCCCCCCTAAAATCCCCAGCTTCAGGCGGCGTGCTCCGGCTCGCGCTGCAGGACGAAGTCGTCCGGGTTCGGGGCCAAGGTCGCGCGCCAGTAGTCGATCAGGCCAAACGGCCAGTTCTGGCTGACCCGGCCGAGCTCGTTCTTGTACCAACTGGAGACGTGCGGCGAGCCCCAGGCCCAGCCCTGGTTGGCCTCGTCCACCCGGCGGTTGAAGTCGTCGTAGACCTCCCGCTTCGGCTCCATGGCGCGCGCGCCGGTTTCCGCCAGCAGCTTCAGACTGCCCACGATGTAGCGGACCGCGCATTCCGAGAAGAAGATGATCGAGCCGTTGACGACGATGTTGGTGTTCGGCCCGTAGATGGTGAAAAGGTTGGGGAATCCGGGGTGGGTGATCCCCAGGTAGGCGCGCGCGTCGCCGGCCCAGCTCTCGTGCAGGTCGCGCCCGCCCCGGCCTTTCACCTTCAGGGTCGACAGGAAATTGGAGGCGGTGAAGCCGGTGCCGTAGATCAGCACGTCCACCTGGTGCTCGGTCCCATCGGCGGTGACGACGCCTTTGGGCGTGATCCTCTCGATACGCTCGGTGACCAGTTGCACGTTGGGACGCTTGAGCGCCGCCAGCCAGACGCCGTTGTCCAGCACCGCCCGCTTGCCGCCGACCGGGTACTGCGGAACCACGTGGGGCAGCAGGTCCGGCCGGTCGGCCACCTGGGCCGCCAGCGCCGCGGCCGCCATCTCGCGCAACTGGGCGTTGGCCTCGCCCACAGCCGTCGTCGGCCCCTGCCAGTCCGGATCGGACTTAACCATCGGCAGGAAGCCCTCGGTGGTCATCCAGAAGAGCCAGAAGCGGTACCATTTGTCGTAGTAGGGCACGTGCTCCAGCAGCCACTTGAAGCCCTCCGGCACGTCTTCGTGGTAGTGGGGCACCGGCAGGCCCCAGGGCGGGGTGCGCTGGAAAACCTTCAGGTGCGCCACCTTCGGCGCGATCTCCGGCACAAACTGGTAGGCTGAGGCCCCCGTGCCGATCACGGCCACCCGCTTGCCGGCAAGATCCACGTCGTGGCGCCACTCGGCGGAGTGGAAGGCGGGGCCGGCAAACGTGCCGAAGCCTTCGATGTGCGGGTATCGCGGCCGGTTGAGCTGGCCCACCGCGGTGATGACGGCAGTGGCCTCCACCGTCTCGCGGCGCCCGTCCACCCCCTTCAGCTCCACTCGCCAGACCGCGCGCCCCTCGTCCCAGGCCAGGCTTTCGACCCAGGTCTCGAAGCGGATGTGCTTCCGCAGACCGTACTTCTCGGCCACGCCTTGGAAGTACTTCAGCAGCTCCGGCTGGGGCGAGAAGTGCTGCGGCCAGGCGTGGTTCGGCTCGAAGGAGTAGCTGTACATGTGGTTGGAGTTGTCCACCCGGCAGCCCGGGTAGGTGTTCTCGAACCAGGTCCCGCCGACGTCGGGGTTCTTGTCGACGATCTCGAACGGGACGCCTGCCTGCGACAGCCGGATGCCGGTGAGCAGGCCCGACATGCCAGCGCCGATCACCAGCACCTTCAGGCTGCGGGCGGATTCTCTGAGCTTGGGCTGGTCGAACTGCGGGTCCTTGGTGGACTTTCCCGAGATCGCCAGTTCGTCGATCAGGAAGTCGGCGTAACCCTCGGGGATGGGGGCTCCGGCCACGAAGTCCATCATCCGGCGCAGGGTGGCGAGGTCGGGGTTAGGCAGCTTCGGCGTCGGGTCGGCGAGGTAGGCCTCGATCGCCGCCCTCGCCGCGTCTCGGATCTTCGCCTGTTCCTCGGAGGAGATGCCGGGGTCGTTGCGGGCCAGCGGCGTGTAGGTCGGCGTCCATTCCGGCTTCAGCCAGCCGGCGTCGCCGGTGACGTGGACCAGAGCCGCCACCAGTGCAGGCAGGTGCGCCGTCTGCAGCGCCTCGTCGAGCTGGGTGCGCGGCTCAGCCATGGTCGGTTTCCACCCTGGATTATCGTTGATCAGCACCATGACTCCGCGCGGGGGTGAGCGGAAGCCTGACCCGGCGTGACCTCTACCGGCCCTGGGCCCTGCGGATGCGCGCGAAGACTTCCGGCGGCAGGGCCATGCCCGAAGCGGCGAGGTTCTCCCTCAGGTGCGCCATGCGCGTGGCGCCAAAGACGGCGCAGGACACCGCCGGGTTGCCCAGCACATAGGCCAGCGCGGCCTGCGAGCCGGTGATCCCCGGCTGGCGGTGCAGGAAGGAGAACCGCGTGCCCTGCAGCACCTCTCGCCGATGCCGCAGCAGGCCGCGTGCGGCGTACCAGATATCCTGCGGATCGCGCAGCTTCGCCACCTGCAGGCCGGTGTGGCCCATGGCCAGCGGCATCCCGGCCAGCACCCCCTTCCCCGCCGCGGCGGCTCGGGCGATCAGCGGCTCGCGTTCGGGGCGCAGCACATTGTAGTCCACCATCACCACGTCGAAGGCGGGAAGGCTGATGGCCTGCTCGATCACCGCCGGGTCGAAGCTGTTCAGCCCGACGGCGCGGACCAGCCCCCTGGCCTTGAGCCCTTCCAGGGCGTCCAAAAGCTCGTCGGTGAGCTCCTCCCTCGCCGGGCCGTGGAGCTGCAGCAGCGGCAGGACCTCGAGGCCGAGGTTCTTCAGCGATCGCTCCGCGCTGGCGGTCACAGCGGCCGGAGAGAAGTCCCGCGCGATGCGGCCGCCGCCGGCGTGGTAGGTGCCCGCCTTGGTGGCGATCACCAGCTCCGAGACGTCCCGCCCCTTCAGCGCCCGCCCGAGGCGGGGCTCGGCCTCGCCCGCCGAATAGCTGGCCCCGGTGTCGAACACGGTCACGCCCGCGTCGATGGCCGCGTGAACCAGGGCCAGCGCCTCGGCCTCTGCGAAGGCCGGCTTTCCCCACCAGCTGGCGCAGCCGAAGCCGATTTCCGAGACGGTTAAGCCCGTGCGGCCGAGCGGGCGGTAGAGCATCGGCCGCTCAGGGCGCCTTCACCGCATCGGCCGTCGCCACGTCTTCCTCGCTCGGCGTGTCCTCCTCGCCGGTGAAGATCCGTCCGAACAGCGCCTTGATGACCAGGATGGCGATGCAAGCGCCGCCGACGAGCACGGCGTGCATCAACCAGAAGGCCGTCCCCGTCATGGTCTCCAGCCGGGCCCCCAGCACATTGCCGACCAGCAGGTTGCCGGCGAAAAGGTGCAGGTAGTAGATGCCCACCACCGTGCCGGCGATCGCCCGCGGCGACGAACGGGCATAGAGCGCCAGACCCACTGGCAGGACGTTGGCGAAGCCAATGTCGTTCAGCAGGTGGAACAGGAACAGCCAGCCGAAGGCCACCTTGGTCCCAGTCGCCTCGGCGATGGCCGCACCCGCCACCAACGCCAGCACCCCGGCCGCCCCGAAGGCGCAGCCGATGGCGATCTTGCCGAGCTCGTCCGGCTCCTTGAACTTGGTCTTCCACCAGCGCCAGAACACCACCATGCCCGCCAGGCAGGCGACCGAGACGATGGAGTCCACCGACACCATCCAGGTGGTCAGGATGGGCATGCCGAACAGGCGCAGGTCGGCGCTGCGCTCCACCCAGACCAGGTAGGCGTTAAAGATCTCCTGGTTGCCGACGATCGAGGCGGTCAGGACCGGCAGCATGACGATCAGCAGGGCGAGCTTCTTCCAGTCGCGGCCCGTCATCGGCGGACGGGCGGCCTTGTCCGCGGCGCGCTGGTTGGCGCCAAGCGGCGGGTCCGGCGGCAGGTGCTTGCGCCCCGCCAGGTAGATGGCGATCGAGACCAGCATGCCGAGGCCGGCGGCCCCGAAGCCGTAGTGCCAGCCCACCTTCTCGCCGAGCGTGCCGACGATCAGCGGGGTGACGATGACGCCGGCGTTGATCGCCAGGTAGAAGATCTGGAAGGCGTCGGCGCGGCGGTTGTCGGTCTCCGGATAGAGATGCCCCACCTGGGTGGCGATGTTGCCCTTGAAGCAGCCCGAACCCAGCATCAGGCAGAGCAGCGCAATCAGGAACGAGACGTCGAAGGCCATGAGGAAATGGCCGAGCGCCATCAGGAGCGCGCCTGTGACGATGGTGCGGGTGCGGCCCAGCAGCCGGTCAGCGATGAAGCCGCCGAGGATCGGCGTCAGATAGACGAGGCCCGCGTACCAGCCGAAGATCGCAGACGCGATCTGCTGGTTGCTCTTCAGGCCCACGGGATCCAGCAGGGCCTTCAGCCAGGTGAAGCCGGCCACGTTCTCCACGTGACCCGGCAGCAGCAGCTGGTGGATCATGTAGAGCACCAGCAGCGTCTGCATGCCGTAGTAGGAGAACCGCTCCCACGCCTCGGTGAAGGCCAGGTACCCCAAGGCCTTCGGATGGCCGAGGAATGCCGTGTCGTTTCGGTCGGCCGTCGTTGCGGCTGCGGTCATGGTTTTCCTCCCCAAGCGGCCGAGCTTAGGCACGAATTTGCGTGTGAGTGGAAGAGCCTGGCAATTCCGGCCTACCGCAGGCGCTTCGCCTCTCGCTCAACCACCCTGGCCACGGCCCTCCAGGCCGGCGTCGTCGGGATCACCGGGTCGAAATGGGCGGCGTCGGCGAGGATCACCACCTCGGCCGCATCGCCTGCCTTGCGCGCCCGGTCCGCGAAGGCCAGTCCCGTGTAGGGCGGCATGACTGGATCGAAGACGCCGTGGACCATCACGATCCGGGCGCCTGTCGGCAGCAGGGCTGCGGGCGAGGTGTCGGCGTAGGCCGCCTTGCGGTCCTTGAACCCGATGAGTTGCGGCAGGGTCTCCTGCCCGCACGGCCGACCGAACACGTCGCCCTGCCCCTCCAGGTCGCCGATGCCGGCGAGGCTGATCGCGGCGCGCAGGCGCACGGGAGCCTCACGGTAGAGCGGGCTGGTCTGCGGCAGCTTCCCGCGCGCCGCCGCCCACAGCGCCAGGTGTCCGCCCGCGGAATGGCCGAGCGCGACCACCCGTGTCGCATCGAGATCGTAGCGCGCAGCGTCGGCGGCGATCCGGTCGATCGCCGCGGCGACGTCCTCGAACGTCCCAGGATAGCCGGCGCCCGGCTCCGGCAGACGGCGGTACTCCACGTTCCACACCGCCATGCCGCGGCGCGCCAGGTCGGCAGCGATCCCGCTGGTCTGAGGGAGGCCCTCGAACTGTTTCAGGAAGCAGCCGCCGTGCAGCAGCACCACGACCGGGTGCGGCCCCCTCCCCTTCGGCAGGAACAGTTCGACGACCTGCGACGGCGCCTGGCCATAGGCGATCCGCGCCGATGGCTGGACGCGCGCCTGCTCCATGTAAGCCTTCAGCGGCGCGGGCTCGGCGTGCGCTGCGCCGGCCAGGACGAGAACGGCGATCGGGATCGCGAGACGCATGGCACCCTCGGCGAAGAGTGGTGGGCGGCGAGGGGTTCGAACCCCCGACCCCCTCGGTGTAAACGAGGTGCTCTAACCAGCTGAGCTAGCCGCCCGCGCCGCCTCCTCTAGCGGACGAAGGCCGCCACGAGAACCCACAGGCCGATCAGGGCGAAGATCACGGCGGCCACGGTCCGCACCACCTTGAGCGGCACGACCTTCGTCGCCGCCTCGCCCAGGAACACCGCCGGGATGTTGGCGGCCATCATTCCGAGCGTCGTGCCGAGGGTGACCAGCACGATGTCCTGAAACCGCGCCGCGAGCAGCGAGGTGGCGATCTGGGTCTTGTCGCCGATCTCCACCAGGAAGAAGGCGACAAGGGTCGTCAGGAACACTCCGCCGAACGGCCGCTTCAGCGCGTCCTCGTCCTCCTTGTCGGGGATGAGGGCCCAGCCCGCCATGGCGATGAAGGCGAGCCCCACCACGGCCTGGAAGACCGGGCCGGTCAGCCACCTGGCCGCCAGGAACCCCAGGCCCGCGGCGGCGGCGTGGTTGAGCACGGTGGCAGCCAGGATCCCGGCGATGATCGGCCACGGCCGGCGGAACTTCGCGGCGAGCACGATGGCGAGGAGCTGGGTCTTGTCGCCGATCTCGGCGATGGCCACCACGGCGGTGGAGATAAGCAACGGGTCCAAGGCGCCCGCGTCTACCGCGCGCGGGCCCTGGCCCACAAACGAAAAAGGCGGTCCCCGCAACGGACCGCCTCTTCATCGACCGGACGCGTGAAGCGTCAGGCGTTCAGCGTGCTCTTCAGGCTCTCGCCCACCTTGAAGCGGCAGGTCCGCGTCGCCGCGGTGCGGACCTTCTCGCCGGTGCGGGGATTGCGGGCCGTTCCCGCCGCTCGCTTCACGGGCACGAAGCTGCCGAACCCCACGAGCCGCACCTCGTCGCCCGCCTTCAGAGAGGTGGACACCGAGGCGATGAAGGCGTCCAGCGCCTCCTTGGCCTGAGCCTTGTTGAGCCCGGCCTTGTCGGCGATCGCGGACACGAGTTCGGCCTTGGTCATGAGCGTCTTCTCCCACCTTCCTTGTTGTCGTTGGCGTGCGAACCGGCGCACGGCCGCGCCCCCCTTCGCCCGTGGTTGAGATTAAGGACGCAACGCGGCTTGGCCGTCAAACGAGAGCGGCGCGGAATCTCTTCCGCGCCGCCCCTTTGTCACAACATTTGATCAGACGCTGCGGTCAGTGGGTGACGACACCCAGGTCCACGTCGGCGTCGTCCGCCGGCTTGGTCGGCGGATGGTCGGCCTCGTTCCACTCGATCGGCGTCGGCTGACGCGTCAGCGCGTGGGAGAGCACCTGGTCCATGGTGGAGACCGGGATGATCTCGAGGCCGGCCTTCACCGTCTCCGGCACGTCGGCGAGGTCCTTCTCGTTCTCCTCCGGGATCAGCACCGTCTTCACGCCCGAACGGAGCGCGGAGAGCAGCTTCTCCTTCAGGCCGCCGATGGCGGTGACCCGGCCGCGCAGGGTGACCTCGCCGGTCATGGCGATGTCGGCGCGGATCGGGATGCCGGTCAGCACCGAGACGATCGCCGTGGCCATCGCGGCGCCGGCCGAGGGGCCGTCCTTCGGGGTCGCCCCGTCCGGCACGTGGATGTGCACGTCGGTGCGCTCGAAGATCGGCGGCTCGATGCCGAAGCGGGTGGCCCGGGAACGGACGTAGGAGTTCGCCGCGGCGATGGACTCCTTCATCACGTCCTTCAGGTTGCCGGTGATCGACATGCGGCCCTTGCCGGGCATCTTCACGGCTTCGATGGTCAGGATGTCCCCGCCGAACTCGGTGTAGGCGAGCCCGGTGATGATACCGACCTGGTCCTCCGCGTCCGTCTCGCCGTAGCGGTACTTCTTGACGCCCGCGTACTTGCCCAGCCGCTCCTCGTCGACGGTGATCGACAGGACACTCTCGCGGGTCAGGTCGCGGACCGTCTTGCGGGCCAGGTTACCCAGCTCGCGCTCCAGGTTCCGGACGCCGGCTTCGCGGGTGTAGTAGCGGATCAGGCCGCGGATCGCCTCTTCCGGAACGATAAACTCTTCCGGCTTCAGCCCGTGGTCCTTGGTCAGCTTCGGCAGGATGTGCCGCTTGGCGATCTCGACCTTCTCGTCCTCGGTGTAGCCGGGGATGCGGATGATCTCCATGCGGTCCAGCAGGGGCTGGGGCATGTTGAGCGAGTTGGCCGTGGTGACGAACATCACCGGCGACAGGTCGTAATCCACTTCAAGGTAGTGGTCGGCGAAGGTGGAGTTCTGCGCCGGGTCCAGCACCTCGAGCAGCGCCGACGACGGGTCGCCGCGCCAGTCCGAGCCCATCTTGTCGATCTCGTCGAGCAGGAAGAACGCGTTGGTGGACTTCGCCTTCTTCATCGACTGGATGATCTTGCCGGGCATGGAGCCGATGTAGGTCCGCCGGTGGCCGCGGATCTCGGCCTCGTCGCGCACGCCGCCCAGGGAGACCCGGACGAACTCGCGGCCCGTGGCCTTGGAGATCGACTTGCCGAGCGAGGTCTTGCCCACGCCGGGCGGGCCGACGAGGCACAGGATCGGGCCCTTGAGGGTGCCCACGCGGCTCTGCACCGCCAGGTACTCCAGGATCCGCTCCTTGACCTTCTCGAGGCCGTAGTGGTCCTCGTTGAGGATCTCCTCGGCCTTCTGCAGGTCGATGGGCTTCTGCTTGGCCTTGCCCCACGGGATCGACAGCAGCCAGTCGAGGTAGTTGCGCACGACCGTGCTCTCGGCCGACATCGGGCTCATGTTGCGCAGCTTCTTCAGCTCCGCCTCGGCCTTGGTGCGCGCTTCCTTGGAGAGCTTGGTCTTCTTGATGCGCTTCTCGAGCTCGATCAGCTCGTCGCGGTGGTCGTCCTGTTCGCCCAGCTCGCGCTGGATCGCCTTCATCTGCTCGTTCAGGTAGTACTCGCGCTGCGTCTTCTCCATCTGACGCTTCACGCGGTTCCTGATCTTCTTCTCCGTCTGCATGACGGAGATCTCGCCCTCCATGAGGGCGTAGACCTTCTCCAGGCGCTTCACGACGTTGAAGACCTCGAGCAGCTGCTGCTTCTCGCTGATCTTCACGGAGAGGTGCGAGGCAATGCGGTCGGCCAGCTCGCCGGGGTTCTCGATCTGCGGGATCGCCGCGAGCGCCTCAGGCGGGACCTTCTTGTTCAGTTTGACGTAGTTCTCGAACTGCTCGACGACCGCGCGGCTCAGGGCCTCGGCCTCGGGGGAGCCGACGCCGTCTTCCGCCACATAGGCGATCTCGGCCTCGTAGTACTCGGCCTGGTCGGTGAACCGGGTGATGCCGGCCCGCGCGCGGCCCTCGACCAGCACCTTCACGGTGCCGTCGGGCAGCTTCAGCAACTGCAGGACGGTCGCGACGACGCCGACGTCGTAGATGGCGCCCGGCGCGGGGTCGTCGTCGTCCTTGTCCTTCTGGGTGGCGAGCAGGATCTGCTTGCCGTCGTTGCGCATGGCCTCCTCGAGGGCGCGCACCGACTTCTCACGGCCCACGAACAGCGGCACCGGCTGGTGCGGGAAGACCACGATGTCCCGCAGCGGCAGAATGGGAAGGATCTTGATCTCGGACATGATGCTTGAACTCCTGGCCGACCGGTTTGGTCTCCGGTCAAGCCTTCCGGGTCGTGGTCACTCAGACGATGCGCCTGAGTCGGACGTCCCGTCCGCCGTGCTGGGCGGGTTGCTTATGGTTTATGTGGAAGGGTTTCTTGGGGTCTGCAAGCGGAGCAAGTCCCTTGCGCGACACTGCGCCTCATCGCCGTCCACAGGTTAGCTTGACCGGGGAAAGCCGGGCCGTATGCGCAAGGCCATGCCCTTCTTGAACAGTGCTTAGATGGGAAGCCGCGGGCCCGGCATCAAGTCGGCCTCCCGCGCGGTGTTACACGCCGTGTCAGGCCTATTTACACGACTCAGCGCGACAACTCTCAAAGAGTTCTAAGGCTTTGACTCACAAGGAGAAAGATCCTCTGAGAGTGTATCGCAGCCGCGGGCGGGCGCCAAAGTTTGGCTGCAGCGATCTTCAGGCTCTGAGGGCCTCCTCGACGAAATCGAGCCGGTCCTGGCCGAAGTAGAGCTCGTCGTCGACGAAGAAGGTGGGGGCGCCGAACATACCCCGCTCGACGGCCTGCTCGGTGGTCTCGCGCAGCCGGGCCTTCACGCCCTCGTCCTCGGTCAGCGCGCGGAACTCGTCGGGCGAGACCCCTGCCCGCTCCAGCACCGGTACCAGCTCGGCCGGATCGCCGAGGTTCCTGGGCTCGCGCCACATGGCGTTGAACACCTCCTCGACGTAGGCGGCGAAGCGCGGGTCGTCCTTCAGTCCGGCAGCGCCTCGCATCAGGTGCATGGTGTTGATGGGGAAATGCGGGTTGCGGTTGAACTCTGTCCCGCGACGGCGGGCCCAGCGGTTGAGGTCGGCGTTCATCCACTTGCCCTTGGCCGGGACGCTCGCCGGCGAGGCGTTGCCGGTGGCCTTGAACACCCCGCCCAGCAGCACCGGGACGTATTCGATGCGCGCGCCGGTGCGGGCGGCGATGTCGGGCAGGGCCTTGTAGGCCAGGTAGCTGGCCGGGCTGCCGAAATCGAACAGGAAGTGCAGGGTCTTGGGCATCAGAAGGCCTCCGTCCAGGGCCTGAGGTCGAGCTCGTGGGTCCAGGCGTCTCGCGGCTGGGCGTGGAGCATCCAGTAGGCGTCGGCAATGTGCTCCGGATTGAGGATGCCGTCATGCTCCTTGGCCGCATAGCGGTCGGGGAAGTTCTCCTTGATCCAGGCGGTGTCGACGGCCCCGTCGATGACGGTGTGGGCCACGTGGACGCCCTTCGGCCCGAGCTCCCGGGCCATGCTCTGCGCCGTCGAGCGCAGCGCCGCCTTGGCCGAGCCGAAAGCCGCGAAGCCGTCGCGCCCCCGCATGGAGGCCGTGGCGCCTGTGAAGATGATCGTGCCCCGCCCGCGCGGCGTCATTCGCTTCGCCGCCTCGCGCCCGGCCAGGAAGCCCGCGAAGCAGGCCATCTCCCAGACCTTGAAGTAGACCCGGCTGGTGGTCTCCGCAATCGGGAAGCGGACGTTCGCCCCGATGTTGAAGACGCAGACCTCCACCGGGGCGATCTCGGCCTCGACCTTGTCGAACAGGCCGACCACCTGGTCCTCCTGGCGCGCGTCGAGCCCGAACGGGTGAGCCTCGCCGCCGGCGTCGCGGATCGCCCGAGCCAGCGGCTCCAGCTGGTCGGCGTTGCGCCGCGCGATCACCGCCGCATAGCCCTCGCGCGCGAACCGCTTGGCGATCGCCCCGCCCAGGGCGTCGCCCGCCCCCACGACCACCACAGCCCGATCCGCCATGACCCGCCTCCAGTTTCACCATACACCGTAAACCAGAAGCCGCGCCGGGCGAGGCGCCAGAATTCCTGGCGCCGCTGTCAGGCCGCGAAGGTGCAGCCCTTGGTCACACTGGCGACAACCGAAACACTGACCGTCGAGCCCGGCCCTCAGCTCCTCACCCGGCTCGCCTTTGGCGAGCTGTGCCTCCCCAGCGGCGAGGGAACACGGCGCATGAAGAAGGCCCCGCAGTCGCCTGCGGGGCCTTTGGAATCTCTGCCTGGCGTGAGGCGGTTAGGCCGCCCCGCCCTTGTCGCGGCGCTCGGCGTAGATCAGCAGCGGCTGGGCGCGGCCTTCCACGACCTCGGCGTTGACCACCACCTCTTCCACGCCGTCGTAGGTCGGCAGCTCGTACATGGTGTCGAGCAGGATGCCTTCCAGGATCGAGCGCAGGCCCCGCGCGCCCGTCTTGCGCTGGATGGCCTTGCGGGCGACCGAGTTCAGCGCGTCGTCGGTGAAGGTGAGGCCCACGTTCTCCATGTCGAACAGGCGGACGTACTGCTTGACGAAGGCGTTCTTCGGCTCGGTGAGGATCTTCACCAGGGCCTTCTCGTCCAGGTCGTCGAGGGTGGCGATCACCGGCAGGCGGCCGACGAACTCCGGGATCAGGCCGAAGCGGAGCAGGTCGTCCGGCTCCACCTGGCGGAAGATCTCGCCCGTGCGGCGCTCGTCCGGGTCGTGGACCTTGGCGCCGAAGCCGATCGAGGTGCCCTGGCCGCGCGCCGAGATGATCTTCTCGAGGCCAGCGAAGGCGCCGCCGCAGATGAACAGGATGTTGGTGGTGTCGACCTGCAGGAACTCCTGCTGCGGATGCTTGCGCCCGCCCTGCGGCGGCACGGAGGCGACGGTGCCTTCCATGATCTTCAGCAGCGCCTGCTGGACGCCCTCGCCCGACACGTCGCGGGTGATCGAGGGGTTGTCCGACTTGCGGCT
This sequence comes from Phenylobacterium sp., assembly GCF_036563285.1. Lineage (GTDB taxonomy): Bacteria > Pseudomonadota > Alphaproteobacteria > Caulobacterales > Caulobacteraceae > Phenylobacterium. The sequence continues at coordinate 354,833 of NZ_DATCMR010000002.1, read as the reverse complement.
GATCTTGTCGACTTCGTCGATGTAGACGATGCCGCGCTGGGCCCGCTCGACGTTGTAGTCGGCCGCCTGCAGCAGCTTCAGGATGATGTTCTCGACGTCCTCGCCGACGTAGCCGGCCTCGGTGAGCGTCGTGGCGTCGGCCACGGTGAAGGGCACGTCGATGATTCGGGCCAGCGTCTGCGCCAGCAGCGTCTTGCCGGTGCCGGTCGGGCCGATCAGCAGGATGTTGGCCTTGCCCAGCTCGACGTCGTTGTTCTTCGTCGCGTGGTTGAGGCGCTTGTAGTGGTTGTGGACGGCGACGGAGAGGACCTTCTTGGCGTGGTCCTGGCCGATCACGTAGTCGTCGAGGACCTCACGAATCTCCTTCGGAGTGGGCACGCCGTCCTTCGACTTAACGAAGGAAATCTTGTGCTCTTCCCGGATGATATCCATGCAAAGCTCGACGCATTCATCGCAGATGAACACGGTCGGACCAGCGATCAGCTTGCGGACTTCGTGCTGGCTCTTGCCGCAGAAAGAGCAATAGAGCGTGCTCTTCGAATCTCCGCTCGCGGCCTTCGTCATCGTCTCTTCTCACTCTCTAGGCGAGGCTTGCCGGACCCGGCTATCCCCGCCCCGCAGGACGCCTGCGCTCCTACAATGCAGAATACGCGCCGCGGGTTGTCTAAGTCTTGACATTCCCCGATCCGGCTAAGGATCACAAGCCTTCGCTCGCCGGAGCGACAATTGGCGGCGCGACGCCCCCGGACGGGGCGCCTCGTGCCCCTAAATGGGAAACGCGCCGAAATGGCACAAGACGACGACGTACCGGAGCTCCCCCACGGCGCAGGGGTCGGGCCGGAAGCGGGCGACCCGCCGGTGGTCGCCTTCGACTTCGACGGGACGCTGACGGTCAAGGACAGCTTCACGGCCTTCCTGAAGTGGCGGGCGGGCCCGCTCCGGTACGGGCTGGGGCTCGCAAGACTCACGCCGGCGGTCATCGCCTACCTGTTCCACCGCGATCGGGGCCGGATCAAGGCGCAGGCGGTGGGGGAATTCCTCAAGGGGGTGCCGCGCGAACGCCTGCACGAGGACGCCAAGCGGTTCGCCGAGACCCACTCGCGCCGGCTGTTCCGGCCCGACGCGGTGGCCACATGGAAGCGCTGGCAGCGGCAGCGCGTGCGGCTGGTGATCGTCACCGCCTCGCCGACCGCCGTGGTCGGCCCCTTCGCCCGCGGCCTGGGCGCCCACGCCATCCTGGGCACCGAGATCGCCTACGACCAGTCCGACCGTGTCGCCGGCGCCTTCTCCACCCCGAACTGCCGCGGGCCTGAGAAGGTGGTCCGCCTGAAGGACGCCTTCGGCCCCGACGTGCGGATCCGGGCGGCCTACGGCGACACCAGCGGGGACACCGAGATGCTGGAGATGGCCGAGGAAGCCGGCTACCGCGTGTTCACGGGGAAGCCCTAGGGCGGACCTGCTATCGCCAGCCAGGCAGCGCGCAGCTCGGCCTCGAAGCGCGCGAGGCTGAATTCGGCCGCCGTGCGCCGGCCGGCCTCGCGGCGGGCTTCGAACCGCTCGCCGGCGGCCAGGGCGTCGAGGCGCCCGATCAGGGCGGCGGCGATCTCGAGGTGGCCCCCGTCGTCGAACCAGTCGCCATTCTCAGCCGTCGCGTATTCCCGCCCGCCGCCCCCGTGGAAGCCCACCACGAGGCAACCGGCGGCCATGGCCTCCAGCGGCGGCAGGCCCAGGCCCTCCATATGGCTCAGACTCAGGAACAGGTCGCAGCGGCCGAGGATGTCCGCCACCTCCGCCCGCGGCCGCCCCCCGATCCGGCCCCAGGGGACACGCGCGAGGTCGGGGCGCTGTGACAGCACCACCCCGCGGATCAGCGCCAGTTCGTGCGGGCGCTTGCGCGGCATGACCCCGATCCGGACCTCGTCGCGACGCTGCGCGGCGGCGGCGAACACCGGGTCGACGAACGGCCGGACCACGTGCACCGGACCTGTCCAGCCCATCTGCCGCAACTGGTCGGCGGTGAAGCCGCTGGGCGCCAGCATGGCCTCGCAGCCCCAGCCGCGGACGGCGCCGAAGTCCCGGAACGCCAGGAAGCTGTAGTAGGGGTTCTGGTTGTGGATCAGCTTGCGCGCCGGGGTCGCCATCACCGCGCGCGCGCCGGCGGCGTGCATCTCGCCCACGACCACGATGTCGTCGAGCGTCAGGTCATCGGTCGAGGTCTGCCAAGGGACGTCACGGCCCAACGGGAATTGCGGCGCCTCGACGCCCTCGGCAGGGACCACCAGGTAGCGGGCGTCGTAGCCGAAGCCGCGCAGGGCCTCGACGTGGTCCAGGTTGACCATCCGGCCGCCGCCGGCGTGCAGGCCGTCGCTCAGGTAGAAGATGCGCAACTGGAAGCCGTCCCCCGGCCTGGGATGCTATATTGGGCCACCCGGGGGAGGAAGCTCATGAAGCACGCGGGCCAGGACGCCCTGGATGCGCTGGAGCCGCTGCTGGGCTCGCTGCGCGCCCTGCCCGGCCTCAAGGAGAAGGCCCGCGGGACCTTCTATGTGAAGTCGCGGGCCTTCCTGCATTTCCACGAGGACCCGAAGGGCCTGTTCGCCGACATTCGCGGCGCGGACGGGGGCGACTTCGAGCGCCTGGACGTGACCTCCGAGGCCGGCCGGGCGCAGCTGATCGCGCTCGCCCGGCAGCGGCTCGGGGCCTAGCCTTCGGCTTCGCGCTTTTCCCAGACGTGGTCCACGAGGCCCCAGTCCTTGGCCTCCTGGGCGGTCATGAAGTAGTCGCGGTCGAGTGTTTCCTCGACCACCTCGACCGGCTGGCCGGTGTGCTTGGCGTAGATCTCGTTCAGCCGGCGCTTGGTCTTGATGATGTCCTCGGCGTGGCGCTCGATGTCCGAGGCCTTGCCGGAGAAGCCGCCCGAGGGCTGGTGGACCATGATCCGCGAGTTCGGCAAGGCGATCCGCTGGCCCTTCTCGCCGGCCATCAGCAGGAACGAGCCCATCGAGGCCGCCATGCCCAGGCACAGGGTGATCACGGGGCTCTTGATGTACTGCATGGTGTCGTAGATCGCGAGGCCGGACGTCACCACTCCCCCGGGGGAGTTGATGTACATCTGGATCTCTTTCTTGGGGTTCTCGGCCTCCAGGTGGAGCAGCTGGGCGCAGATCAGCGCCGCCATGCCGTCCTCGACGGGGCCGGCCAGGAACACGATCCGGTCCTTCAGCAGGCGGGAGAAGATGTCGTAGGCGCGCTCGCCGCGGCTCGTCTGCTCGACGACCATCGGCACGAGGCCGAGCGCAGTGGTGACGGGGTCACGCATGTGGAGGTGGTCCTTCTTGGAATCGCGCCGCAGGGCCGATGGACCCCGCGTCGCCTCGGATATCGCCCGCCGCCGGGGCCGGCGCAAGGCGCCGGACCCGACTGAGCCTTAGACGAACAGGAAGTCGCCGGCCCGCAGGTTGCCGATCAGGTAGTCTTCGAGCGTCACCGTGGTTGCGCCGTCGAAGCTGATGACGACGTCGTCGCCGACCTGTTCCGCGTGCTGCAGCACCTCGGCGAAGCTTGCGGCCCGGCTGCGGTCGAACTGCAGCTGGTCGCCATTGCCGAAGTCGCTGACCACGTCGGCGCCGAAGGCGCCGGTGAACACGAAGCGGTCGGGGCCGAGCCCGCCTTCCAGCTGGTCCGCACCGACCCCGCCGTCCAGGACGTCGGCGCCATTGCCGCCGGCCAGGGTGTCGGCGCCCGACATGCCGAACAGCCGGTCCGCGCCATTTCCGCCTTCCAGCCGCTCCTCGGCGGCCGTGCCGATCATCCGGTCCCCGCCGTTGCCGGCGCTCTGGGTGGCCGCATCTGCGACGCCGGTGACCGTCACCACGACCGTCGAGGTGCTGGTGGCGCCGGTGGCGTCGCGCATGACGTAGGTGAGGGTCTCGGACGCCGTCTGGTTCAGGCCCAGCCGGTCGAACGCGTCGGCGTCGGCCACGTAGCGGACCTTCCCGTCGGCCGTCATGCTCACGCTGCCGAAGCCCTGGCCGGTCACCGAGACCAGGGTCCTGGTGTCGCCCACGTCCACGTCGCTGTCGTTGGACAGCACGTCGATGGTGACGGTTTCGTTCTCGAAGACGCTCGCCGTGTCGGAGACCGCCACCGGCGCGTCGTTCACGCCCGTAACGGTGACCGCGACCTCAGCCGTGCTGGTGCGGCCGAAGCGGTCCTCGATGGTGTAGCTGAACGTCTCAACAGCGGTCGCCCCGGCGGCCAGCGTCTGGAACGCCGCGCCTGGCGCGTAGGTGACCGTGCCGTTCGCATTGGCGGTGACCGAGCCTTTCAGCCCCGCGCCGTCCACGCTCACCAGCTTAAGCACGTCGCCGTCCTGATCGGTGTCATTGCCGAGCACGTCGAGGGCGACGGGCTGGCCGTCCTCGATGGCGACGCCAGTGTCCGCCACCGCGACCGGGGGGCGGTTCAGGAGCTGGGCGATCAGCACCTTCCCATCGGCGAACTGCAGCCACTCCACCCCCTCGAGCGTGTCGGCCCCCTCCGGCCCGGTGACCAGCACCTGGCCGTTCTGACCGCGGGTCACGGCGTAGTCGGCGCGCACGCCCTTGTAGGCGGCCACGTCCTCGCCTGCGCCGCCGAGCAGCAGGTCATCGCCCTGACCGCCGGTCAGGGTGTCGGCGCCCTCGCCGCCCGACAGGGTGTCGTGGCCGTTACGGCCGGCAAGCGCGTCGTCGCCCGCCGTGCCGACCACCAGCTTGTTGGTGGGGGTCAGGGAAAGGCCGACGAGGATCGGGTCGTGGTCGGAGACACGGTAGGGGACCGTGCCGTCGAAGATCGACGGATCGCGATTGGTGGCCGGGTTCGTGTCATCGGCGTCGGTGTTGTAGTCGAGGGCCGGCGCCTCTTCGGAGTTGATGTGCCACTTGGTGGAGCCGGTGACCTGGGTCCCGAGGGTTCCGTTGGGCATGGCGTGGTCGAGCGAGCCGACGTAACCGTCGAAGGTGTAGGAATAGCTGGTCGGGCCGCCCACCGGATTGAAGCCGGCGTTCCGCAGCACGTCGATCGGGTCTTCCTGGTAGTAGGCGTTGAAGTCGCCCAGCAGCAGGTAGTCCTGGTCGAGCGTCCCCGTTGGGGCGCCAGCCAGGAACTGGAGCAGCCGGTTGGCCTGGTCCACGCGGCCGGCGTTGGAGGCGCCCTGCCCGTCACCCTTGTCGGCGTTGGCGCCCGTGCCGCTGCCCTTGGACTTGAAGTGGTTGGCCACGGCCGTGAACTGGCCGCCGGTGGCGATCTCCTCGAAGGTGACCGCGATGGTGGGGCGGTTGTTCACCGGGTCCAGGTCGATCGCCACGTGAGTGCCGGCGACGATCTCGACCACGTCGTTCTTGTAGATGAAGCCAGTGGAGATGGCGTCGGAACCGACGGCGTTCAGGCCCGGATGGACGTAGCTGTAGACGTCGCCGCCGAGGGCCAGGTTCAGGCGCTCAACGATGTACCCCAGGGCGTTGCCCTCGGCGACGGTGCTGCCGGTGAAGGTGCTGAAGTCGTTCTCCAGCTCGACCAGGGCGAGGACGTCGGCGTCGATGCGGATCAGCGTGGCGATCAGCTTGTCCGCCTGACGCAGGAACTCGGCCTGGGTGTCGGCGCCGCGCGGATCCTGGCCGATGTCGGTGCTGGTCCCGGGGGTGTCGAGCGTGACGAAGAAGTTCAGCACGTTGAAGCTGCCCACCACCAGGCTGCCGCCGACATCTGCGGGGGCCGGCTCGCGGGGGTTGCTGTCGGTGAAGGTGTTCTGGCCGTCCTGGACCGAGCGGACCCGCCAGTTGCTGAACCCGAAGTCCAGCACGCCGGTGAGGCCGGTGATGCTGTCGCCCGTCTGCACGGCGTTGGCGGTGTTGTAGACGCCGCCGCCGTCCGGATTGGTGATCGGCCGCCACGTGCCGTTGAGCCCGTCATCGTAGATGATCGAGCGGCCGTCGACCGCCTGGTCGTAGGCAGTAAGGCCCGCGGCGTCCGGTTCATGGATCTGGGTGTAGGTGTATGGCCGGCCGTCGCCGGTCTCGGCGATCGCGCCGCCGAGACCGTCGCCTTCGGGGCGATAGAGGCGCACCTCGCCAAGCCGGTCCAGGTCCTCCATGTGAGTGACCACCAGCCTGTCCGGCACGGTCACCAGCATGCTTTCCATGGATTCCAGGTTGGCGGGCAGGTTCAGGACCGCGGCCTTCACCTCGCTGCTGGCGTTCTGGCCGATGATCGTGACCTGCACGTTCTTCAGCTGGGTGATGTTGAAGTCTTCGCTCACCACGCCGGTGACGCGGACGCGCTGGCCCACCTCGACGTCCGTGCCTAGCGTGGCCTGAGAGATGAAAAGGCCTTCGGAGGTGCCGGCGAGGCCGTCCTCGTCGGCGAGCTCCTCCTGGACGAAGAAGCCGCCGATGTCCCGGGACAGGTCCCCGTCGCCGTTCTGGAAGTCGCCGACCACGACGGCCTCGATGGTGACGACCTGGCCGACCATGCCGCTCGCCGCGCCCGCGCCCTGCACGGCGCTGATCCTGGAGACCACCAGCTCGTCGCTGACGATCGTCCCCTCCGCCGAGCCCTGTGCGCCGACGGTGTAGCCGGCCCCGGACTGCAGCACGACGCGGATCGTCTCGTTCGGCTCCAGAACAGCGTCGTCCTGCACCACATAGGTCAGGGTGGCGGTGGCCGAGTTGGCGGCGAAGGTGACGGTTCCCGCGCCCGGACCGGTGTAGTCCGCGCCCGCCGTCCCGGAGCCCTCGAGCTGGTAGGACACGGTCAGCGGCTCGCTGAGGTCGCCGCTGCGGGTGAGGGTGAAGGTGAGCGAGTCGTCCGGCGATCCTTCGGTCCCCTGAGCGTCGATGGCGGCCACGCTCACCGACGGGATCACGACGCCCTGCGGCTGGCTGGTGACCTTGATGTTGTCGAGGCCGATGGTCTCGTCCGTCCCCGAGGCGTTGGTCGTCAGGATCCGGACCTGGATGTTGGCCTTGCCGTTCAGCTCCGGCGGCAGGACCAGGTTGAGCGACGTGGTCTGTCCGACCGGACCTGCGATAGTTGCGTCGGCGATGTAGCCGCCCGGCACGTTCGTCCACGGCCCGGTGTCGCCGAGGCGGTACATCACCGCCACCTGCTGCGCGGTGTTGTCCGTGCTGGTGTCGAGGTCGATGACGTCGAGCGAAAGGGTCAGGTCCTTGCGGCCCGTGCCGTCCAGGTAGAGCACGATGCTGGGCGCGTCGGCCGTCCCCGATCCGTTCAGCGCGATGACGCGGTTGCCGCCGACGGTCATCTCCAGCACCCCGCCCGCCAAGCTGGCGCTATTGGGGTTGGTCTGGTTGATCGTCACGTCCACGGCGCCGAGGGCGCCTGACCCCTGGCCCGGTTGGCCGGTCAGCGTCCGGGCGTCGACGTCCGTCGGAGTTCCGCCGGTGTAGTCGCCCAGGTAGCCCACGATGCTGGGGAACGCGTTCCAGTTGTCGACCGTGGCGAGGTCCGGCTCGTTCCAGTCCTCGAAGAAGTCACGCTCCGACAGCTTGAAATACACGGTGCTCATGGAACGCGCGTCCTCGACTGATGGGATGTCGCCGGGCCCCGATCCCAGCGTTACCCGGGGCTATGCCCGCAATCGGGAAGGCCTGCTAGCCCGACCAGATGACAGCTCTGTTACGAGCGGGTGACAGCAGCGCTTGCGCCCCAGAGCAGGCGCCGCATGGTGGCGAAACGGACAGTTGCGGAGGGGACGATGAGTCGCAGGATCGCTCTTGGGGCAGCGCTGGTCGTGGCGCTCGCGGCGCAGGCGCATGCGGCCCCGGCCACCGTGCCCAAGGACGACAGGGTCTGGGCGGCGGCGGAAAAGGCGCGGCCCGACCAACTGAAGCTCCTCGAGCAGCTGGTGAACATCGACTCCGGCACCGGCGACGTGGAGGGCGCGCGCCGCGCGCTGGACGTGCTGGTTCCGCGCTTCCGGGCCCTGGGCTTGACCACGGAGCTCGTGCCCGCCGAGCAGCCGGGTCACGCCGACAACCTTGTCGCCCGGATCGCCGGGCTCGGCCGCGGCCGCATCCTGATGATCGCCCACATCGACACGGTGTTCGGCCCCGGCACGGCGGCGAAGCGGCCGTTCCGCGCGGACGCGACCCGCGCCTACGGCCCCGGCGTCGGCGACGAGAAGGGCGGCGTGGTGGAGGGGCTCTACGCGCTGCAGATCCTGCGCGAGGTGGGCTTCACCGACTTCAAGGAGATCGTGTTCCTGATCGAGACCTCGGAAGAGCGCGGCTCGCCCGGGACACGGGCGCTGATCGCCAAGCTGGTGGCCGAGGCGGACGTGGAGCTGAACCTGGAGCCCGGCGACGCCCCGGACAAGCTCACCGTCTGGCGCAAGGGCAGCGCCACCTACCACATCGAGGTGAAGGGCCGCGCCGCCCACGCCGGCGTCGCACCTCAGGAGGGCCGCAACGCCGCCGTCGAACTGATCAACCAGCTGAAGAAGGCCGACGTCTTCCCGAAGTCCGGCGAGGGGCTGACCGCCAACCTGACCCTCATGCAGGCCGGCGCCCGCAACAACATCATCCCCGAGGACGCCAGCGCCGCCATCAATGTCCGCGTCCGCAAGAAGGAGGACTTCGCCAAGGTCGAGCAGACCCTGCGCCGGAACGCGCAGACCACCTCCGTGCCGGACACCAAGGTCAACGTCCGCCTGGAGCCCTCCTTCCCGCCCCTGCCGAACAATCCGGCGACCGAGGCCCTGGCGGACCGCGCGGCCGCGATCTACGCGGGCCTGGGGCTGCAGATCGGCCGCGGCGGCAACGGGGGCGCCTCGGAGTCGGCGCTGGCCGCCGACGCCGGCGTTCCGGCCCTGGACGGCCTGGGGCCGGTGGGCGGCGGCTTCCACTCCGAGGCGGAGTACATCGAACTGAAGACCGTGACGCCCCGGCTCTACCTGCTCGCCAAGCTGATCATGGACCTGGGCCGCGACCCGCCCGCGCGCTTCAAGCCCTAGGCCGCTATGCGGTCGATCCAGTCCTTCAGCACGGCCACCACCTGCTCCGGCGGGGCGTATCCGCGCGTGACGACGCCGAAGACGCCCTCCTCGTTGGGGCCCGCCACCAGGGTCGGAAAGCCGGTCACGCCGGCGCGCTGGGAGATGGCATAGTCGCGCCAGGTCTCCTGCCGGGCCGCCTCGCTCTCCCACTGGGCGATGAAGTCGACCCGGTCGAGCCCGACCTCCTCCGCCAGGTCGGCCAGGACGTCGCCTTTGGTCACGTCGCGGGCCTGCGCATAGAAGGCCTGCTGCGCGCGCAGCAGGTAGGTCAGGGCGATCTCCGGGTCCTCGCGGCGGGCGACCACCACCGCGCGGGCGGCGGGGTCGGTATCATAGACGAAGCCTTCGGCCAGCACCCGCTCGTCGAACGGCAGGTCGGTGGCCTCACGCACATGCTTCCAGTGGGAGGTGATCGTGGCCCGCGCCTCCGGCGTGATGGGCTCCTCCGTGCCGGGGCGCAGGCCGCCCATCACCGTGCGGATCGGCAGGGCGGGACCGAAGGCCTTGCGGACGGCGGCGATGACCGTCGAGAAGCCGTAGCACCACGAGCACATGGGGTCGGAGAAGTAGATGAGGTGCGGGCCGTCCATCCTGACAGGATTGCAGACAATCGGGGCCCTCGTCGCTTCACCTTTTCTCGCGCGGAGCTAAGGTCGGCCCATGGCCCACGACCACCACGACCATGACCACCACCATGGCCAGGAGCCGCCCTCCGACATGGCGCTGCGGGTGAAGGCGCTGGAGTCGCTGCTGGTGGAGAAGGGGCTGGTCGATCCGGCCGCGCTGGACGCTATCGTCGAGCACTACGAACACAAGGTGGGGCCCAGGAACGGCGCCCGCGTCGTGGCCAAGGCCTGGAGCGATCCGGAGTTCCGCCGGCGCCTGCTGGACGACGCCAGCGATGCCATCGCGGAGCTGGGCTACCTGGGCCGCCAGGGCGAGCACATGGTGGCGGTGGAGAACACACCTGAGGTCCACAACCTTGTCGTCTGCACCCTGTGCTCCTGCTACCCGTGGCCGGTGCTGGGCCTGCCGCCGACCTGGTACAAGTCCTCGCCCTACCGCTCGCGCGCGGTGATCGACCCGCGTGGCGTGCTGGCCGAGTTCGGGACCGAGCTGCCTGAGGATGTCGAGGTGCGGGTCTGGGACTCCACGGCCGAGGTCCGCTACCTCGTCATCCCGCAGCGTCCCGCCGGGAGCGAGGGCCTCGACGAAGAGGCGCTCGCCGCCATGGTCACCCGCGACGGCATGATCGGGACGGCGCGGCTGTGAACGGCGTCCACGACATGGGCGGCATGCACGGCTTCGGCGCCGTCGAACCGGAGCCGGAGGGGACCGTCTTCCACCACAATTGGGAGGGCCGTGCGCACGCGCTCAACCTCGCCTCCCCCACCCGGGCCAACATCGACGCTGGCCGCCACCAGCGCGAGCTGATCCCGCCGGCCGAATACCTGGCGATGAGCTACTACGAGAAGTGGATCCGCGGCCTGAGCGAGCTGCTGGTCCAGCGCGGCCTGGTAACGCCGGAGGAGCTGGCGACCGGCCGGCCGAACCCCACCGCACCCAGGGGAACGCCGCGATTCACGGCCTCCGAGGTCCCGGGGATCATGACCGCCCGCGGCTCCTACGTCCGCGTGATCGAGGCGCAGCCCGCCTTTCAGCCCGGCGACGGCGTGCGGGCCCGCAACATCAACCCGGAAGGCCACACCCGGCTGCCGCGCTACGCGCGCGGAAAGGGCGGCGAGGTGGTGCGCTGGCACGGCGCCCACGTGTTCCCGGACACCAACGCGCACGGGCTCGGCGAAGACCCGCGGCATCTCTATTCGGTCCGCTTCAGCGCCCGCGAACTGTTCGGCGAGCAGGCTCCGGCGAAGGCCAGCGTGTTCCTGGACCTTTGGGAGCCCTACCTTGAGCGCGCCTGACCTGGCCGCCCTGCCGCGGCTGCCGCGCGACGCCGACGGGGCGGTCTTCGCCGAACCCTGGCAAGCGCAGGCCTTCGCCCTGACCGTCAAGCTGCACGAGGCCGGCGCCTTCACCTGGGACGACTGGGCCCGTGCGCTTTCCGAGCAGCTGAAGACCGATCCGGCCGACGATGGCAGCCGCTACTACGAGCACTGGCTGGCGGCTCTGGAGCAGCTGGTGACGGAGCGCCGGCTCGCGCCGGCGGCGAGCTTGGCGGAGAAGAAGCAAGCTTGGGTCGAGGCGTACTTGCGCACACCCCACGGCAAGCCTGTGGAGCTTTAGCGCCCAAGGGATTGCTTTCCCGCGAGGAACAGACAGGTAATGCCGATCGCCCGTCAGGTGCTCGGCAAGAGCAGGCGCGCCCCGGCGGGAACCTTCAGCACCTTTGTACGCTGAAGCTTGTATCGCGAGGGTTGTGTTTGATGGTCCAATACGCAGTGACCCTGAAGGACGGGGACTGGACGGTCTTCTGCGACGGCAAGCCGATGGAGAGCGGCATCAGCCGCTCGGCGGCCATCCAGCTCGCCAAGGACCTGGCGTTCGACGCCGAGGAACGCGGCGAATCCGTCGAGCTCCTGATCCAGGGCTACTACGGCGAGATGTCCCGCCGGCTGACCGGCGGGTCCGACGACTAGCCGCTTGGGCTAGTCCGCCGCCTAGCCGGTCCGCCGCATCTGCTGCTGCAGCTCGCGCTTGGCGCGGGCGTCGGCCTTTTCGCGGGCCTTGCGGTCCTTGCGCTCCTGGCGCTTCAGCTCGAGCTGGTACTGCTCGTCGTTGGCCAGGCGCTCTTCCCGCTCGCGGGCTTCCTGCTCGGCCTTCAGGCGGGCGGCTTCCTTCTCGGCGGCGCGCTTGGCGCGGACTTCTTCCAGCTCGCGCGCCTTGCGCTGCTCGCGGGTCTCGAAGACCTCAGGCTTGACGGTGGGCTTGGGCTTGAACTTTTCGAGGAGAGCTTTGCGCGCCTCGGCTTGCGCCTGCAGACGTTCATCGAAGCTCCCGATCTTCATATTACGCATCGGGACTCTGATCAGGTTTTGAAGTGTGCGGAGGAAAACCCCCGGGACGACGATCCGTTGCCGGGCTCAGCCGACGATTTCGTCGTCCGTGAAGAACTGCGCGATCTCGATCTTCGCATTGTCCAGGCTGTCGGAGCCGTGGACGGAGTTCTCGCCCACGCTCTCGGCGTAGAGCTTGCGGATCGTGCCCTCGGCGGCCTGCGCCGGGTTGGTCGCGCCCATGACCTCGCGGTAACGGGCCACCGCGTTGTCGCCTTCCAGAACCTGCACGACCACCGGCTCGGAGGTCATGAAGTCCACCAGTTCGCCGTAGAACGGACGCTCCTTGTGGACTTCGTAGAACTTCTCGGCCTGGGCGCGGCTCATGCGGATGCGCTTCTGGGCGACGATGCGCAGGCCGGCGTCTTCGATCACCGCATTGACCTTACCGGTCAGGTTCCGCCGCGTGGCGTCCGGCTTGATGATCGAGAAGGTGCGTTCGGTCATGGGTAGGTTTGGCGCTTTCGCTGGATTGGGGAAGCCACGGCGCACGGGCCGCGGAGTGGCGCGCTCTATATAGGCGCAAGCGGGCCGCGCCAAGCGGTCCGGTCAAGTTTTCCCGAAGGGTGTGAAAAGCGCCTCAGGTCTGCTAGATGGCCGCCCATGGCGCAGCGGACTCCGAACCTGGCTCGACCATAGGTCGACATCGCGAACCTCCGCCCGCGGTCGGATCGCCGGCCGCGCCCATGACTCCTGCCCGCTGGTTTCGCCATGCTTCAGATCCGCGATCTCGTCTTCGACGCCTGGGGGCGTCGCTTCTTCGACCAAGCCACCGTCACCCTGCCCAAGGACGCCAAGGTCGGGCTCGTGGGCCGCAACGGCGTGGGCAAGTCCACCCTGTTCCGCCTCATCAAGGGCGAGTTCGTCCCGGGCTCCGGCGAGCTCAGCCTGCCGAAGCAGGCGCGGTTCGGCTCCGTCGACCAGGAGCACCCTTCCACGCCCGTGCCGCTGCTGGACACGGTGCTGGCCGCCGACGTGGAGCGGGCGAGCCTGCTCGAGCAGCTGGAGACCGCCGATCCCGAGCACATGGGCGAGATCTACAACCGGCTGATCGAGATCGACGCCGACCGGGCGCCCTCCCGCGCGGCCGAGATTCTGGCCGGCCTGGGCTTCTCGAACGCGGATCTCGCGCGGCCGATGTCCGAGTTCTCCGGCGGGTGGCGGATGCGCGTGGCGCTGGCCGCGGCCCTGTTCGCCGAGCCCGACCTGCTGCTGCTCGACGAGCCGACCAACTACCTCGACCTGGAAGGCGCGCTGTGGCTGGAGGCCCGCCTGCGCAAGTACCCCAACACCGCCATCGTCATCAGCCACGACCGCGAGCTGCTCAACAACTCGGTGGACCACATCCTCCACCTGAAGGACGGCAAGCTCGACCTCTACGCCGGCGGCTACGACAGCTTCGAGCGCCAGCTCACCGAGCGGCTGCGCCTGCAGGAGTCCATGCGCGCCAAGATCGAGGCGAGGCGGGCGCACATGCAGTCCTTCGTCGACCGCTTCAAGGCCAAGGCCTCGAAGGCCCGCCAGGCGCAGTCGCGGATGAAGGCCATCGCCAAGCTGCCCCCGGTGGCCGCGGTGGTGGAGGAGCACGTGGCGCCCTTCACCCTGCCCTCGCCCGAACGGCCCCTGCCCCCACCGCTGCTGCGGTTCGAGGATGCGGCGGTGGGCTACGGCGGGCCGCCGATCCTGCGGAAGCTGAACCTGCGGCTCGACCTCGACGACCGCATCGGCCTGCTTGGCGTCAACGGCGCGGGCAAGTCGACCTTCGCCAAGCTGGTGGCGGGCGCGCTGACGCCGGAGACCGGGCGCTTCCACCGCAGTCAGCGGATGAAGGTGGGTTGGTTCCACCAGCACCAGATCGAGGCGATGGATCCCACCGACACGCCGCTGGAGATCATCCGGCGCGCGCTGCCGCACGAGACGGAGGCCAGGCGCCGCTCGAAACTCGCGCAGTTCGGCCTCGGCTTCGACAAGCAGGACACCACGGTCGCCAACCTGTCGGGCGGCGAGCGGGCGCGGCTGTTGCTCAACCTCGTGGCCATGGAGGCCCCTCACCTCCTGATCCTCGACGAGCCCACCAACCACCTCGACATCGACAGCCGCCGGGCCCTGCTGGAGGCGCTGAACGACTACGAGGGCGCGGTGATCCTGATCACCCACGACCGCTCGCTGATGGAGCTGGTCGCCGACCGGCTGTGGCTGGCCGCCGACGGCGGGATCACCCCCTTCGAGGGCGACATGGAGGACTACGCCAAGTTCGTCCTGGACCGCGCCCGCGCCGCCGCCCGTGCGCCGACCCAGGTGAAGGGGGAGCCGGAGCCGGCGCCCCCGCCTCCTCCGCCGGCGAAGGCGAAGGTCCCCACCGGCCCGGCGCGCCGCCGCGCTGAGACGGCGGAAGCCGCCCTGGCGCGGGCGAGCGAAGCCGTGGCGGCCCTCGACGCCAAGCTCGCCGACCCGGCCACCTTCAAGGACCCGGCCAAGGCCGCCGACCTCGGCCGCCAGCGCGCAAAGGCCCAGGCCGCCGTCGAAGCCGCCGAGCAGGAGTGGCTGGCGGCGCAGGAAGCCTATGAAAACCTGAAGGCTTCTGCGGGCTAGCGGAACACGGCAGCGCTTTCCGGGTTTCGAACCCGGGTAGGCTGGAGTGTAGTGATGGGGCTGGACACCGCGCGCAGCGCGCTGCCGATCGTCTTCGACCGGTGCGCCGGCTGGCTGCATCAGGCGCCCGCCGATGTCGGGGTCCTGATGCTGAGCCCCTGGGGCTTCGAGGAGCTCTCCATGCGCCGCAGCTGGCGCATGCTGGCCGACGCCCTGGCAAGGGCGGGCTACCCCTGCCTCAGGTTCGACTATCCCGGGACCGGCGACTCCGCCGGCGAGCCGCGCGACATCGCGGCCGTCGACACCCTGACCGCCGCCGCCGTGCGCGCGGCCGAAGAGCTGCGCCGGCTCGGTGGCGTGCGCCGGCTCGTGGTGCTGGGGCAAGGCCTGGGCGCGGCGGTGGCCACGCTCGCCGCCTCGCAGATCGAGGCCAACGGCCTTGCGCTGCTGGCGCCGGTGAGCCGCGGCCGGGAGCACCTGCGCGAGCTGTCCGTCTGGGGCGCGATGGTCGCCGAGACCCTTGGCTTCACCCCCGAGCCCGGCTCGGTGGCGGGTTTCGAGTTCCCGCAGGAGCTGACGGACTCGCTCCGCACCCTGGACCTCACCCAGCTTGCCCGGGCGCCCTCCGCCGTCCTGGTGGTGGGCCGCAAGAGCGAGGTGCGCCTCGCCGACCACCTGCGAGGCCTCGGCGCCAAGGTCACCGAGATCGCCTACGAAGGCTACGAGGCGGCGGTCGGCAACCCGACCGCGGCGCGGCCGCCGGTCGCCACGATCGAGGTGGTGACCGCCTGGGTCGGCGACAACTTCCCCACCGCTCCCGCGCCCGAGGCCCAACTACCGGCGCCGGCGGTGCTGGCGGGCGACGGCTTCACTGAGGAGCACGTGCAGTTCGGGCCCGGCCGGCGGCTGTTCGGCGTGCTCTGCGAGCCGCAGGGGCCGCGCACCGGCGCCACCGTCTTGATGCTCAGCGCCGGCGGCGATCCCCACGCCGGCTGGGCCCGGTCCGGCGTCGACCAGGCGCGCGCCCTGGCCCGGGCCGGCGTCGCCTCCTTCCGCATGGACGCCGCCGACGTCGGCGACAGCGACGGGCCGCTCTCGGCGGAGCCGCCGCGACTCTACGACGGCGCTCACATCGACGACGCGATCATGGCGGTCGACCTGCTGGAGACCCGCGGCTTCGGCCCCGTCCTGCCGCTCGGCCGCTGCTCGGGCGCCTTCGTGGCCTTCAACGCGGCCGTTCGCGACGAGCGCCTGCGGGACCTGGTTCTGGTCAACCAGCGCCGGTTCGTGTGGGACCGCGACGGCAAGGTGGAGCTGGCCTCGGACCAGGTCGACCACTACCGCCGCCAGGCGAAGGACCCGAAGAAGCTGCTCGCGCGCGTGCTCAAGGGCGAGGTCAACCTCGTCGCCGTCGCCGTGAAACTAGGCCGCTCCGGCCTGGCGGTGGTGATGGGCCTGCTGGGCGGCCACGGACGGAAGCTCGACGGCGCCGCGAAGGCCGCGTTCCAGACGCTGAAGCAGCGCAATGTGCGCGTCACCCTGCTCTACAGCCGCGACGGCGACGGACACCGCGATTTCGCCGGCTACTTCGGCGAGGACGGTCGGCGGCTGAGGCGCTGCGCCGACCTGGAGCTGATCTACCTCGACGACGCCGACCATGGGCTAACGCCGCGCCATGCGCGCGAAGCCCTGCTCAGCCTGGTAACCGAGCGCGCGCTGTGGCCGCCGGCCGCCCCGGGCTCAGTAGCCGCCGGCGACGCGTCCGCCCGGCAGGAGGACCTCGCCCTGCGGCCTGGCGTCGGCGGGGGCGCCCTGCCGGCGCACTAGCCGCACGCGCCGCGGTTCGCCGGGCGCCAGCGGGAGGCCGTCGTCTTGCGGCCGGAACGCCGCGTCCGAGATGTGCACATACCGCTGCAGCGTGGAGCTGGTGAGCACGACCTCCTCGCCTTCCAGCCGCACGTCGACCACGCCGCCGGCCAAGCCGGAGCGGGGCCCGGCGAAGTGGAACACCTCGCTCAGCACCCCCTCACCACGGACCAGCTGCACGCGCACCGCCTCGTGCGCCCGCGGCCCGAAACGGTAGGCGTAGCTTAGGTCGTAGAACCGGCCGACGAGGGCGAAGGCGGACAGCTCCTGCGTCGAGCGCGGCTCAAGCACGACAGGCTTGCAGACGTCGATCACCGGCGGGCCGTCGGCGCCCAGCACGCTTAGCCGCACCTCGGCCGCCACCGGCGTGGCGGTCTCGTTGATGAGGTACACGGCGAGACCGTTCACACCCTCGTCGGTGATCAGCGCCTGGATCGGCTGGAAGATCCGCTTCAGCGCATACCAGGCCGGCTTGGGCTCGCCCGTGGAGTCGATCACGCCCCAGCCGGCGCCCGGGACCAGGTCGCGCAGGGTCCAGACCAGGCCGCCGGCGCAGGGGCTGCGCGTGCGCCGCCACTCGGCGAACACCGCCGCCATCACCTCGCCCGACACGATGCGCGATAGGTCCAGGTAGAGTTGCGGGTCCTCCCGGCGCAGCCGTGCGGGATCCAGCTCGAACAGCCGTCCCAGGTAGTGGTCGCGGGTGTCCTCAAAGTCCCAGCTCGCCCCACGGTCCCGCGGCACGGCCGCCTTCCAGCGCGGGTCGTGCACCGCCGGAACCGGCAGATGTCTCGCCAGCGTCTCGGGTTGCGGGACGTTGGCGAACGCCAGGCACTCGGAGGCGAACTTCACATCCGCGCGGCGGGCGTCCTCCAGCGGCCGCTCGTACGCGCCGACGCCGTAGTAGTGGGTCACCGCCTCGTCCGCCGCGAAGGGCAGCGGCCCGCCCCACGGCGTGTTGGGCACATAGGGAACATCGGGGCGTGTCTCGGCCGCGGCCTGGGGGAGGACCTCGTCGAACAGGGGCCATTGCAGGTCGGCCGGCAGCCCCATCATCGTCGCCTGCTGCAGCACCTCGCTGCCGCCGCAGAGCATGGCGAGCGACGGGCAGCCCTGGGTCATGGCGAGGAAGGCCTTCGCCTCGTCGCGCACAGCCGCGGCGAACGTCGCGTCGGCGACGGGATAGTCGAAGTTGGCGAACATGAAGTCGTGCCAGACCAGCAGACCGAGCTCGTCGCAGACCTCGAAGAACCGTCGGCTCTCGTAGAGGCCGACCCCGCTCACGCGGACCATGTTCATCCCGGCCTCCCGGGCGAGCCGCAGGGTCGGCTCGGGATCGGCGCCGGGGTCCAGCAGGTCAGGCGCGATCCAGCAGGCGCCGCGGCAGAACACCTCTTCGCCGTTGACCAGCAGGGCAAACTCCCGGCCATCGCGGCCGCGGTCGACGGCGAGGTGGCGGAAACCGACCCGCCCGAGGCTGAACTCGCGACCGGCGGCGCGCAGCACCACCGGATAGAGCGGCTGGGCGCCATACCCAGCCGGCTGCCAGGCCTCGGCGCCCCAAGCGTCAAGCTCGCCCGAGATCCGTCCGTCCTCCGGCGTCAGCTCCACGGAGCCTCCGGCGCAGGCGACGGTGATCGGCCCTTCGATCCCGCGCAGCGTCGCCTCGACGTGGAGGCCGGGACTGCCGTCCCATTCGGCGCGCAGGCGGACACGATCCACGCCCGGTTCGGCCGGATCCTCGATGCGAACCGGCCGGTAGGGTCCCACGATGTCCACGGGCGGGCACCAGCCGGGCATGTGGCCGAGCGTCGTCGTGCGCACCAGCCGCAGACCCTGGCTGTCCATCATCATCGGCCGCCAGCGGGCGCGCGGCCCCTTCGCCTGCAGGTGCGGATCAAGCGCGCGGAAGCAGAGCCAAAGCGTCGCCAGGCCGCGGATGTCGGCTTCCACATGCTGCGGCCGGAACATGCTGCGCGACGCGAATAGCGGCGTCTCGTCCAGCCAGCCGTCGGCGATCGTCGCCAGGCCTTCGAAGCACAGCCGCCGGCGGCCGGCGTCGGGAAGGCTCACGCGATACCAGACGTCCTTGTCATGCAGCGGCTCGGGCGCGGCGCGCCGCCAGCGACCGGCGCGCTCCAGCGCAAGGGCCGCGGTTCCAGGGACTGGCGCAGGGATCCAGTCGGTGAGCTTCGCGGCCTCGGCGGGTCCTGCGCAGGCGCCCGACGGCGTGACGGCCAGGGACCAACCGTCCGTGAGCTCAGCCATGTTCGCTCAGGCGGCGTCGCGGACCGCCGCGGCCTCGACGAGGGCGTCCCAGGCGTCGGCGGCCGGATCGAGCGAGGCGGCGAGCGTGTCGAACTTCCGCCGGGCCACGGCGCGGGCGAGCTGGAACTGTGCGGCCTTGGCCGACTCGGCGATCAGCGCGCACGCCGAGGCGCGGATGTCCTGGCCGTCAAACAGCCAGTCGAGGCCGGCGCCCAGCAGGTCGTAGTTGGCGCCCAGGAGCCGCAGGTTGTGGAAGGCGAAGTCGTGGAAGGCTTCCATCGGGCGGCCGACCAGCCCCTGCGCCTGCTCGGCGAACACGGCCTGGAACTTGCGGATCGGGTTCTCGGCCGGGCGGCGGGTCCAGTCGCGGGCAAGGATGATCGCCGCGCGCGCCTTCAGGTCATCTTCGCTCAGCCGCAGGGGCTCGAGGGTGGTGAACTCCACGTAGGGCCGGAACGGCATGCGGTCGGCCGGCGCCGGGGCGAACAGTCCGTCGAAATCCTCGCCTTCCAGGGCGAAGTAGCCGGCGTTGTGAAAGTACTCGAGGCGGCGGCTGTCGAGGTCGATCCGGTTGATGCCGATGGTGGTCTTGCCGTGCTGCACCCGGTAGGCCGCCTGGCGGGTGTCGGGGAGGAAGAACGGGTCCACCTCGACGAGGCAGAGCCGGCCGCGGGCCATCTGCCGGACCACGTGCTGCTCGACGGGATCATAGAGCGCCAGCTCCTGCACCCGCAGGCCATAGAGCGTTTCCAGGTCCTCCAGCGGAATCTTGGAGAAGCCGAACTGGTCGCCCTCAAAGTCCTGCCGGGCGGCAAAGCCAAACGCGGCTTCCGGGGGGAGGCCGAGCGCGTGCAGCAACTCGATCCAGAGGTCGAGATAGCAGTTGGTCTCGGCCCAGCAGCGCTCCGGCCCGTGCAGCCGGTGCGGCCGGTAGGTCGCTGGATCGAGGTGGGGCAGCAGGGCCGGCACGCCTACCCCCACAGCAGCCCGCGCACGTCGGTCGGCCAGTCGCGCGGGTCGAAGCCGTGGTGCTTGAACAGCGCCAGCGCGATCCGCTCCAGGCCGAAGCCGACACAGGCGGTGTGTCCCGGCCCGCCGTCGGCGAGCTGGACGCCCCAGGTGCCGGCGAAGTGGTCCTGGTGGTAGTTGAACGACAGGCAGGCGGTGGGCTGCGGATTGGCGACCGGGATCACCATCTCCAGCTTCAGGCCCTGGTCGCGCTGGTTGACCTTCATCATCTTGCCGGCGCGGCCGAAGAACGGGTCGTTGGCGGGCACCACGTCATAGGGCAGGCGCAGGGCGCCGATGATCCCCTCGGCCCGTTTGATCCAGCCGGCGCGGAAGGCCTGCACCTGCTCGGCGGTCCCCAGGCGCACGTACTCGCGCATCCGGAACAGCTGCATGCGCGCGGGGTCGGCGCTGGGCTCGTGGCGGAAGCAGTAGGACTGGACGTCGAACAGCCGCCCTTCCGGCGGCAGCGGACCCTGCGCGGCCACCATCGGATAGATCGGGTAGCAGGCCGCGGGCGTGAGCGCGATGTCAGTCGGCTCCTGGCCCTTGGTCCAGTCCTCGCCGCTGTCCAGGGCGGCCAGCAGCTCCATGTGATCATGGTCGCCGCCGCAGAAGGAATGAACCGTTCCCGCCAGTTGCGGGAAGCTCTTCATGTAGCCGCTGGTCTCCAGCTGGCGCCGCGTCATGGCCGGCGGGAAGCGGATCACCTCGGGATTATCGCGGCCGCCTTCGGCGGTCACCAGCGCCTCGAAGCGGCAGATCACGTCCTCGAAGGTCCCGCTGCGGCCGTAGAGGCCATCGACGCCGGTAGGGATCAAGAGACCCGCGCCGATCAGCTGGTCGAGGTAGCTCAGGGTGGCGTCCATGGTTCAGGCCCTCCGGGGCTGGCGCTGGATGAGCAGCATCTGACCGGCGGCGGAGAGGATCCGGTCGTTGCCGATCATCAGTCTGGCGGAATGGATGTCGCGCAGGTGGCGGCCGAGGCTGTAGGGGCCGCCGTTCTTGTAGCCCTGCAGGCCGCAGATCATCATCGTCTCGTCCACGACCTCGAGGGCGGTGGTGGAGACGCAGACCTTCAGCGCATTCATGGCGAGCGCGAGGGAGAGCGTCGGCGAGGCGTCGCTATCGGCCTTCATCTCCTCCCACCGCTCGAGGCATTCGCGGATCGCGCCCTCGATCATGCGGTAGCGGGTGAAGGCTTCGGCCAGCCGCGCCGCGCCGGGCGGGATGGAGCCCGGCTGCTTCTTGGCTTCCGCGGTGACGAAGGCCTGGGCGCGGGCCAGGGCGTCGCTGGCGACGCCGGCCCAGACGCTGCTCCACAGGAGGTGTGAGACGGCGACCATCGATTCTGCAGCGATGTCGGCGAACGGCATCGGCAGGATCTGCTCGAGCGCCGCCTCGGCCTTCAGCCGATAGCCGTGGGAGCAGGTCCCGCGCATGCCGAGCGCGTCCCAGTTCACGAACCGGTCGAGCTCGCACTGGTCCTTCATGAGCACGCAGAGGACCTGGTCCGACGAGGGCGCGTCGGCGTCACGCCGGGCGGTCGCGAAGATCGCGTCGGCCTGCTCGCCGTAGGAGATCACCGGCGCGGCCTTTGCGAGCGTGAACCGCTCGCCGTCGGCCTCCACCGCGCAGATGGAGTGGCGCAGGTCGCCGCCGACCCCGGCCTCGGTGGTGGCCGAGGCGAACAGCAGCTGCTCGGCCACGGTGCGGGCCATCAGCTCACGGTGCCAGGCGCCGTCCATACCGCAGTCGATGAGGTTGGCCATGTTGATCTGGTGCATGGCGAAGACCATGCCGGCCGAGGCGCAGGCCGAGCCGAGCTCGCTGCAGATCCAGGCGATCTCGCCGAGGCTCGCGCCCTCTCCCCCCATCTCGGGCGGGACCGCCACGCTCATGAGCCGTTCGGCCTTCAGGGCTGTGAGGGCTTCGGAGGGGAAGCGGCCGTCCCGGTCCACCTCATCCGCATGCTCGGCCGCCGCTGCGACCGCGACGCGGACCCGTTCGGCCAGGCTCGCGCCGGCGACGGCCCCCACGGGCTTCATGCTGCGAGCTTTCCGGGCGCGAGCTCTTCAACGGCGCGGGCGATGGCCGCGATGCTGCGGAAGGTCTGACGGTTCAGCATCTCCTCCGGGAACTCGATCTCGAACGCCTCTTCCAGCGCCAGCATCAGCTGCACCGAGGCGAACGACTTCATGCCCGCGCGGTAGAGGTCGTCGTCGTCGCCGATCTGGCCGATGGCGACGGGAAGGCCGGCATGAGCGCCAACCAGTTCGCGAATGGTCTCGATCATCCCCAGAATGCCCTTACTGCGTGCGACGCCAGGATGCGTCTGCCACTGGATCCAACAGCCGCGCTTTGAACACCTTGGCCGTGGATTCCGTTGCAAAGCTCGTTGATTTAGTTCGCCAAGCTTTGCCGTAGGCCGAAGGAACCATCGAACGCGCCGGGCATTGGCGCGAGCGTTCGGGACCGAGTGAGGGATAGCCATGCCGCGGCCGCTGCGCCACTTCGCCTTGGACCTGGCTCCGCTGCTGGTGCTGGCGGGCGCGGGCGTCACCCTGCTGCGCGACACGGCTCCCCCGAAGGCGAAGGCACGCTGGCACGAGCGCGGCCGCGGCCGAGAGGCGACCTCCCCGCGCCAGATCCCGGCCCGCGGCTGGAAGGACATCCTGCTGCGGACCAAGACCGAGTTCCAGGAAGACCAGATCCCGATGATTGCGGCGGGCGTGACCTTCTACACCCTGCTGGCCTTCTTCCCGGCCCTGGGCGCCTTCGTGGCGCTCTACGGACTGTTCGCCGATGCGGCCGAGGCCCAGAAGCACCTGCAGCTCCTGGCCTTCATGCTGCCGCCCGACGCGCTGAAGTTCATCGGCGAGCAAATGGTGCGCCTGGCCGCCGGCAACGAGGGCGGGCTGTCGTTCGCGTTTGTGTCCGGCCTCCTGCTCTCCATCTGGAGCGCGAACGGGGCGATGAAGGCCATGATGACCGGCCTCAACATCGCCTACGACGAGACCGAGAAGCGCAAGTTCGTCCGCAAGACCGCGACCTCGCTGGCCTTCACGGTGAGCTTCCTGCTGTTCGTGCTGGTGGCGTGCGGCGTGCTCGCGGCGGGCCCGGCGATCGAGACCTTCGTTGGCCGCGAGGCGGTGACCCTGTTCCGCTGGATCAGCTACCCGCTGCTGCTGGTCGGCATGGCCGGCGGACTGGCGGCTCTATATCGCTACGGCCCGAGCCGCGACCGGGCCCAGTGGCGCTGGATCAGCTGGGGGAGCGTCGTGGCGCTGCTCGCCTGGATCGCCGCCTGCGCGGCGTTCTCCATCTACGTCGGCAACTTCGCCCACTACGACAAGACCTACGGCCCGCTCGGCGCGGTGATCGGATTCATGATGTGGAGCTGGCTGTCGACCGTCGTCATCCTGTTCGGCGCCGAGCTCAACGCCGAGATCGAGCACCAGACGGCGGTGGACACCACCACAGGCGCCCCGAAACCGCTGGGATTCCGGGGCGCCAAGATGGCCGATACGGTCGGGGCCGCCCAGGACAAGGCCCGCAAGCCCTCTGGACGGCCCCCGAAGATGTCGAAGGCGGCGTGAAGCCCCGCCTTTAGGTGATGTGCTTGGGGCTGATCGGGTCGGAGCCCGGGAAGGTCTCCTCGATGGCCTCGTCGAGCAGCGCCTCCTGGCGACCCTCGTCGTTGGTCTCTTTGCCGGCCAGCTGGTCGTGCTTCTCGCCTTCCGCGAGCGGCTCGTCGGCGCGGCGGGCGTGCGGCGTCTCGATGTGCCGGTCTTCCGGGCGGCAGGTCCCGTCCACGGCCATGTCGGCGGTCGAGCCGCTGGAGCCATGCTCGAAGGCCCGCTTGGCCTCTTCCTCGGTCTGCTTGTGGGGCATCGGAAAGGTGTCCTTTGAGGTGGCGTCTAGACCGTAACCCCTGAGCCCCCCGCCGGTTTCGTTTCAAACGCTTGTTTGACGTTGCGTCAGCCGCCTAGGTTCAGCTTGCCGCCGGGCCGTTCCGGCGGCCGCGTTCTCAGGGCGGGGTGGAAGTCCCCACCGGCGGTAATGCCCTCATCCGAGGGACGAGCCCGCGGGCGCCTGTGTCGCAAGACGCAGGGACTAGCAGACACCGGTGCGATCCCGGGGCCGACGGTTAGAGTCCGGTTATGAGAACCGCTGCAGGCGCACGCCCGGATACCGTCCGGAGCGCGTCCTCGGCGCCTCCCTGAGTCGTGGTTCATCAACCCGTCAGGGAGATACGACCATGACCCAAGTCTCTTACGAACTCCCCACCGCCAACGGCGCCTTCCGGGCCGCGCGGATCGCCTTCGTGCAGTCGCTGTGGCATCGCGACATCGTCGACGAAGCGCATGCCGGCTTTATCGAGGAGATGGACGGCCTCGGCTTCCCATCGGCCGTCATCGACCGCTTCGAGGTCCCCGGCGCCTTCGAGATCCCGCTGCACGCCCAGACGCTCGCGCGCACGGGGCGATACGCTGCTGTCGTGGCGGCAGCGTTCGTCGTGAACGGCGGAATCTACCGCCACGAGTTCGTGGCCGAGACGGTGGTGCGCGCGTTGATGCAGGTGCAGCTGGCCACCGACATGCCGGTCTTCTCGGTGGTGCTGACGCCGCACCACTTCCATGAGCACGACGTCCACCGGCGCTTCTTCCACGGCCACTTCCGGGCGAAAGGCCAGGAAGCGGCGCAGGCGTGTGCGACGACGCTCGAGAGCCTCGCGCGGCTGGCGGCTTGAGGAGGCGGCGATGAACACCACGACAGCACCTCCCGCCGGCTTCGTCCGGCACGACCGCAAGAGCCCTCTCACGGACCCGTGGGAGCCGATCTGGGCGCGCACCTCCGGCGACGTGGTGGTGCTCGGCGTGCGCGCCGACGAGCCGCACTGCAACAGCCGCGGCTTCGTGCACGGCGGGCTGATCTCGGCGCTGGCGGACAATGCCATGGGCCTGGCCTGCGGGCGCCGTACGGGCCAGCCGGGGATGGTCACCGTCAGCCTCTCGGTCGACTTCCTGACGGCCGCCATGAAGGGCCAGTGGCTGGAATTCGACACGGTCTTCGTGAAGCCGGGGTCCACGCTCTGCTTCGCGCAGGCTTTCGTCACCGCGAACGGACAGCCGTGCGCCCGGGCCGACGCCGTGTTCCGGGTCGTCAGCCGGAGGGTCGCGGCATGACCGCCTACATCGTCGCCCAGCTCACCATCCATGACCGCGAGCGCTACGCCCGCTACGCCGCGGCCTTCCTGCCCACGCTGAAACCCTTCGGCGGACGCCTGCTTGCGGCCGATGAGGCGCCGGAGCTGATGGAAGGCGCCTGGGACCACGAGAAGCTGAACGTTATCGCCTTCCCGGACAAGGCGGCCGCCCGGGCCTGGGCGGCCTCTGCGGCCTATCAGGCGATCGCGCCTGACCGGCTCGCGGCGAGTGACGCCGTCGTATTGCTGGTGGAGGGCTTCGGCTGATCCGGCGCCCGCCGCGTCTCTGTGAGCGTGGATCACGGAGACGCGGCGGAGATGTCGTTTGCTGCGCCGCACCAACGGGGGCATTGGTGCCCCCGCCGTGAGGAGAGCTCACGGAGCGTACCGTTCGGCTACGAAACGCGGTAAGCCTGCCGCATCAGTGAGCTGAGGTCACATGGCCAAGCGCCGGCTCCTCCCCCTGACCGCCCTGCGCGCCTTCGAGGCGTTCGCGCGCCACGGCAAGATGAGCCTGGCCGCCGACGAGCTCTGCGTGACGCACGGCGCCGTCAGCCGCCAGGTCCGCAGCCTCGAGCGGCTCTGCGGCGCGCGGCTCACCCAGGGGCCACGCAACGCGCTGAAGCTGACGGAAGCCGGCGAGCGCCTGGCCCGATCGCTGGGCAGCACGTTCGACGAGATCGAGCGCAGCTTCCTCGAGTTACGGGCCGACGCCGACCGCGAGCTGCACATCTCCTGCGTAGGGACGCTTGCCATGAAGTGGCTCATCCCGCGCCTCTCGGGCTTCAACAGCCGCCACCCGGACTTGAACATCCGCGTCACCGAGGCTTACCGGCCGGTGGACTTTGCTCGCGAGCCGTTCGACGCGGCCATCCGGCTGACCGATGCAGGGCCTGTGGAAGGCATGACGGCGACGCCGCTGCTGGACAACTATCACGGGCCGGTGGTGGCCCCTGCCCTGCTCGGCGCCGGCGCCGAGATCGCCGAACTCTCCCGCCTGCCGCGCCTCCACACCCGCTCGCACCCGCAGGCCTGGGCCGAGTGGGCGGAGCACGCCGGCATGCCCCTGGGCGAAGCCCGCGAGCACCGGGAGTTCGAGCACATCTTCTATACGCTGGAGGCGGCGCTCGCAGGCCTGGGGGTAGGCATCATCCCGTGGATCTACGTCGCAGGCGACGTTGCGGCTGGGCGGC
The DNA here is from genome assembly GCF_036563285.1 of Phenylobacterium sp. Lineage (GTDB taxonomy): Bacteria > Pseudomonadota > Alphaproteobacteria > Caulobacterales > Caulobacteraceae > Phenylobacterium. The sequence goes on along the minus strand of NZ_DATCMR010000002.1, from coordinate 328,628 downwards.
TCGTCGCTCCCTTCGGCTTCGTCCGGACCCCGAACCGCTTCCAGCTGATGCTGCCTGAGAGCCCGAAGAAGGGCATCGCTGCCTTCCGCGACTGGCTGGTGGAGGAAGCCGCCAAGGCGCCGCCCCCGCCCCTGGCCGAGCCGCTCATCGCCTGAGATGGGTGCGACAATAAGACGGCGCCATGCGGCGCCATTTGTGACGGCTGTGGCGCCGGCGTCATTTCTAAGGCTTACAGCGTAACCTAGCCTCCCTGCTGCGCCGCCTGACGGCGTGAGGGGATTCTCCGCACAATGAACTACCGCGCACTCCTGTTCGCCGCCGCCTCGGCCGCGACGCTCTACGCCGGCGCCGCCGCGGCGCAGGCGCAGCCCGCCACGATCAACTCCGAAGTCGAGGAGCTCGTCGTCACCGGCACCCGCACCGAGGGCCGCTCGCGTCTCGACACGCTCGCGCCCGTCGACGTGATCAGCAACGAGGCGATCACCCGGCAGGGCACGTCCACGGAACTGGCGCAGGCGCTCTCCAACCTGACGCCCGCCATCGACTTCCCGCGCCCGGCGATCACCGACGGCACCGACCACGTGCGCCCGGCCACGCTGCGCGGCCTCGCGCCCGACCAGACGCTGGTGCTGGTGAACGGCATGCGCGGCCACGTCTCGGCCCTGGTGGCCGTGAACGGCTCGATCGGCCGCGGCTCCACTTCGTTCGACCTGAACACCATTCCGACCGTCGCGGTCGAGCGGGTCGAGATCCTGCGCGACGGCGCCTCGGCCCAGTACGGCGCCGACGCGATCGCCGGGGTGCTGAACATCCGCCTGCGCGAGGCCCGCGAGGGCGGGGGCGTCACCGCCAGCTATGGCATCCACAAGACCAAGGTCGCCACTTCCCGCGGCAGCCGTGACGCCAACGACGGCCTGCAGGAGTCGGTGTCGGCTTGGCAGGGGCTGCCGATCGGCGAGGAAGGCTTCCTCACCATCTCGGGCGAGTACGCCCTGCGCCACGCGACCAACCGGTCGGACTTCGCGAACCCGACGGCGCTGCCGAACTACGGCCGCCCGATCATCCTCGGCCGCTACGGCGACCCGTACGTGCGCAGCTGGTCGCTCTACGGCAACGCCGGCATGCCGCTGAACGAGACGTGGGAGCTGTTCGGCTATGCCGGCTACCAGCACCGCGACACCAGCGCCGCGGCCACCGCGCGGGCCTACAACAACGCCAACAACGTGGCCGCGCTGACGCCCGGCGGGTTCCTGCCGCGCATCGACACCGACATTGACGACTGGAACGTCCAGGGCGGCGTCCGCGGCGAGATGATGGGCTGGCGGACCGAACTGGGCGTCAGCTACGGCCGCAACGATCTCGAGTACTACACGGTGAACTCGGTCAACGCCTCGTTCGGCGCGGCCTCGAAGCGCGACTTCTACGCGGGCTCGCTCGGCTACGGGCAGTTCCTGGTGAACCTGAACCTGTCGCGGCCCTTCGAGGTCGGGCTGGTGAAGCCGCTGAACGTCGCCGTCGGCCTGGAACACCGCCGCGAGGCGTTCGAGATCGGCGCCGGCGAGCCCGCCTCCTACACCGTGGGCCCGATCACCTCGGCCGCGGGCGTGAGCCAGGGCTTCCCCGGCTTCCGCCCCGCCAACGAGGTGGACGTCGACCGCAACAACTGGTCGGCCTACGTCGACCTGGAAGGCAACCTCACCGAAGCGTTCAGCTTCGACGTGGCGGCCCGGTTCGAGGACTATTCCGACTTCGGGTCCAAGACGACCGGCAAGGTCGCGGCCCGCTACGACTTCTCGCCGGAGTTCGCCCTGCGGGGTTCGGTGTCCACGGGCTTCAAGGCGCCAGCCCTGCAGCAGCGGTTCTTCACCTACACCTCGACCAACAACGTCCTGGTGGGCTCGAGCTTCCAGCTGATCGAGATCGGCACCTTCCCGGTGGCCCACCCGGTGGCCGTCGCGCTGGGCGCCAAACCGCTGGAGCCGGAGACCTCCACCAACTACGCGATTGGCGCGGTGTGGCGGACGGGTCCGCTGGAGGTGACGGTCGACGCCTACCACATCGACCTCGAGAACCGGATCGTCCTCTCGGAGAACCTGCCGAACTCCAACACGCCGGCAGCCACGACGGCGGTGATTAACGCGATCCTGGCGCCCTTCGGCGTCTCCGGCGCGCGCTTCTTCATCAACGGGGTGGACACCACCACCCGGGGCGTCGACATCGTCGCGCGCTATCGGATGGAGGCGCTCGGCGGCCGCGTGGACCTGACCGCGGCGGGCAACTTCAACCGGACCGAGGTGACCAAGATCCCGGCGCTGCCCTCGATCACCAGCCTGCCGCAGCCGGCCTTCGTGTTCGACCGCGGCAACCGGCTGACCTTCGAGGAGGGCACGCCGGACATGAAGCTGGTGCTGCAAGCCGACTACACGGCCGGTCCCTTCGGGCTGACGGCCAAGGGCACGCACTACGCCAGCGTCCTGGTGCCGAACAACAACCCGACCTTCGACTACCAGACGGGCGAAGCCACCCTGCTGGACCTCGAAGCGCGGTGGGAATTCGACATGGGCGTCCGCCTGGCGGTGGGGGTGAACAACCTCACCGACGAGTATCCGAACTTCACGCCGGGCAACATCAACAGCCCGACCGGATCGATCGGCTTCCCAGGCTACTCGCCGTTCGGCTTCAACGGCCGGTTCTGGTACGCCCGCATCGGCTACAACTGGTAGCCGCCGGAAAACGGCTGAGCGACAGCGGCGCGGGGCTCACGTCCCGCGCCGTTTTCGTTCTACGGTGACGCCATGAGCGAGCAGACGCACACCGGCCGCTGCCTCTGCGGCGCCGTCACGTTCGAGGTGTCCGGCCCGGCCAAGTGGACCGGCTACTGCCACTGTCACAGCTGCCGCAAGCACACCGGCGCGCCGGTCTCGGCCTTCGCCGGCTTCGAGCGCGACCAGGTGCGGATGACGGGCCAGCCGCTCGCCAGGTTCGCCTCCTCGCCGGGCGTCCAGCGCGGCTTCTGCGCCAGGTGCGGCTCGACCATCAGCTACGAAGGCGAGCGCTGGCCGAGCGAGTTCCACGTGCACGTCGGCGCCTTCGACAGACCGGAAGACTTCGCGCCGACCGGACAGGGATTTCCGGAGGAGCGGATCGCATGGCTCCACCTCGAAATGCCGGCGCCGCCATAGCGAAGCTTGTCCACAGCCGAGCTCCGAAACTTGGGGACAAGGTGACGCGCGACAGGCTTGTCACAGTCCCGGCCGCGTCTCGTTTGGGCTATGCCCTTAACCCATGGCAATCGTCCCAGCGCTCGACCTGCGTCCCCTTTCCAACGACGTCGAAATCCCCCACGTGCCGGCCAACATCGAGGCCGAGCAGGCGCTGCTGGGCGCGCTGCTGTACGACAACGCCGCGTTCGAGCGCATCGGCGACTATCTGCAGGCGCGGCACTTCTACGAGCCGTTCCACCAGCGCCTCTTCGAGTCAATCGAGACCAACATCCGCAAGGGCCAGCTGGCCGAGCCGATCCTGCTGGCGGAATCCTTCAGCCGCGATCCGGCGTTCGAGGAGCTGGGCGGCGTCCGCTATCTCGCCGACCTCGTCGACCGCGCCCCGCCGGCGGCCAACGCCGCCGACTACGCCCGCGCCGTCTACGACCTGGCGCTGCGCCGCGACCTGATCCGCATCGGCGGCGACATCTCCACCCAGGCCGCGCAGGGTGACGCCGAGCTTTCCGCACGCGACCAGATCGAACAGGCCGAGCAGCAGCTGTTCCAGCTGGCCGAGACCGGCGGGGTTTCACAGGGGTTCGTCACCTTCGCCGACGCCCTGCACGGCGCCGTCACCATGGCCGCCGAGGCGCACAGCCGCGAAGGCGGTCTCGCCGGTCTTTCCACGGGCCTCATCGACCTTGACCAGAAGATCGGCGGCATGCACCCGTCCGACCTGATCATCCTGGCCGCGCGTCCCTCCATGGGTAAGACGTCCCTGGCCTGTAACATCGCCTTCGACGTGGCGCGCAACTACGCCTGGGAGCCGCAGCCCGACGGCTCGAAGAAGACGGTGCGCGGAGGTGTTTGCGCCTTCTTCTCGCTGGAAATGAGCGCCGAGCAGCTGGCCATGCGCCTGCTCGCCGAAGTCTCCGGCGTATCCGGCGACCGGCTGCGCAAGGGCGAGATTGACGCGTCCGAGTTCGGCCGCATCCGCGACGCCGCGCTGGAGATCCAGGAGGCGCCGCTCTACATCGACGCCACCGGCGGCATCACCATCGCCAAGCTGGCCGCCCGCGCGCGCCGTCTGAAGCGGATGGTCGGCCTCGACCTGATCGTCGTCGACTACCTGCAGCTGGTCACCGGCGGCACGGGCAGCTCCGACAACCGGGTGCAGGAAGTCTCGATGATCACCCAGGGCCTCAAGGCGCTGGCCAAGGAGCTCTCGGTCCCGGTGATGGCGCTGTCGCAGCTGTCGCGCCAGGTCGAGAACCGCGAGGACAAGAAGCCCCAGCTCTCCGACCTGCGTGAGTCCGGCTCGATCGAGCAGGACGCCGACATGGTCATGTTCGTCTACCGCGAAAGCTACTATCTGAGCCGCATGGAGCCGCGCGAAGGCACCGAGGAGCACTTCAAGTGGCAGGAGCAGATGGAGCAGGTGCACGGGCTCGCCGAGATTATCATCGGCAAGCAGCGTCACGGCCCCATCGGCACGGTGAAGCTGTCGTTCAACGAGGACATCACCAAGTTCGGCAACCTGGCGCGCGACGGCCGCTACGAGGTGCGCTGAGGCCCGATGGCTGAGCCTGCCCGCGCGCGGCTCGTCATCGACCTGGACGCGCTCGCCCACAACTTCCACGTCCTGGCGGTAGAGGCCGGCGGCGCCGAGGTCGCGCCGGTGGTCAAGTCGGATGGCTACGGTCTCGGCGCGCCCCAGGTGGCGCGCAGGCTATGGGCGGAGGGGGCGCGCAGCTTCTTCGTCGCGCGCCTGGCCGAAGCGGTGGCGCTGCGTGAGGCCCTGCCCGACCGCGACGTCGCCATCTATGTGCTTGACGGCCTGGTCGGCGGCTCTGCGCCCCTGTTCGACGAGGCCAATCTCACCCCGGTGATCTCGACCCTTCCGCAGGCTGCGGCGGCGGTGGTCTGGGCGGCGCGGCGCGGCCGCCGCTGGCCGGTGGCCCTGCATGTCGACAGCGGCATGAACCGTCAGGGTCTGACCCCGGAAGAGGCCCGCGCCCTGGTCGAAGCGCCCGACGGGCTGCGCGGCCTGGACGTGACGCTGGTGATGAGCCATCTCGGCTCGGCGGCGGATCCGTCCGACCACCGCAGCGGCCAGCAGCTCGCCGCCTTCCGGCCGATCCGCGCGCTGTTCCCGGAGAGCCGCGCCAGCCTCGCGGCTTCCGCCGGTACGTTCCTGGGCGACGAGTACCGCTTCGACATGGTGCGGCCCGGCGTCAGCCTCTACGGCGGCGGCCCCCTGGAACGTCCGGACCCGCGGCTCAAGGCCGTGGCCACCCTGACCGCCCCGATCCTCGACATCCGCAACCTGAAGCCGGGGGACCGGCTGGGCTACGGCTGGCGGACCACTGTGGACCGCCCGACCCGGGTTGCGGTGCTGGGCGCGGGCTACGCCGACGGGGTGATCCGCGCCGCCATGGGCCAGGGCTACGCTTGGTTTGGCGGCGCGCGCCGCCCGCTCCTGCTGGTCAACATGGACCTGGCCGCCATCGACATCGGCGATGCGCGGGCCCAGGTGGGCGAGCCGGTCGAGCTGCTGGGCCCCAACGCGCTGCTGGACGATCTCGCCGCCGCCGCCGGCAGCGTGGCCCACGAGGTGCTTGTCCGCCTCAGCCGCCGCGCCGAGCGGGTCTATCTCGGCGAGGCCTAGCCCGCCATCAGCGGCCCGCCCAGCTCCATCGCCCGCGCCGCCAGGAAGCCCTTCAGCGCCGCGAGCAGCACCACCGCCAGCAGGACCACCGCAAAGCAGGTGATCGCCCGCCCCTCCTCGATCCGCATCAAGCGCGGCAGGCCGGTGTAGAGCAGATAGAGACTGTAGAGCGCCCCCAGTATCACCGCCGGAAAGCTGAGGGTCGGATAGAGCGCCAGCGCCCCGGCCAGCCACAGCCCGGTCCCTGAATAGGCCACCAGCTTGAACGCCCGGGTGCGGTCGGCCTGTCCTCCGAAGCGGGGCGCCAGCGCGTCCACCACCAGGGCCAAGACATAGGTCAGGATCAAGGTCAGCCCGTAGGCGGCGACGGCCTCCACGGCGGCCGCCATAAGGGAGGGCCGCACGCCGATGCTGGCGATCTGGATGCCGCCGAAGATGACGATCCCCAGGAAACCCGCGACCGGCGGGATCGCCGCCAGCGGCAGCACATAGCGCAGATAGACCTCGCCGATGTCCGAGGGCTCAGCCGCGACGGCCCGCCAGGCCGCCTGCGGACGCAGGACCATGTCGAGGGCGCGCCCGATCAGGCCCGAACGGGGCTTTTCCGGCTCTACGGCCGCCATCGAATCCCTCCAACCCGGTCGACCGTAACACGCCAAGCGGCCGCACGGCGCCGCGGCTCCGGGTCAGGTAGACTGTGGGCCAGCCGAATCAGGAGCGACGCTTGGCCCGCGACGGCGCCCTCTACGCCTGCCAGTCCTGCGGGGCGACCCAGACCAAGTGGTCCGGCCAGTGCGCCGGCTGCGGCGCCTGGAACACCCTCGTCGAGGAGCTGACCAGCCGCCCGCCCGGGGCGCTCGCCCCGACCAAGGGTGCGAAGGCGCGCGGGCTGCAGTTCGAGACGCTGGAGGACGAGACCCCTGCCCCGCCCCGGATCATCACCGGCGTGGAGGAGTTCGACCGGGTCTGCGGCGGCGGCGTCGTGCCGGGCTCGGCCATCCTGCTGGGCGGCGACCCGGGCGTGGGCAAGTCCACGCTCCTGATGCAGGTCGCGGCCCACGCGGCCCGAAACGGCGCGGCCTGCGCCTACATCTCCGGCGAGGAGGCCGTCGAGCAGGTTCGCGCCCGGGCGCAGCGCATGGGCCTGGCCGACGCGCCGGTGCGGCTTGCGGCCGAGACCTCGCTGCGGGACATCGTCGACGGGCTGAAGCGGGCCGACCTCGACCTGGTGGTCATCGACTCCATCCAGACGCTGTGGAGCGACGCCCACGAGGCGGGGCCCGGCTCGGTCACCCAGGTCCGAGCCGCGGCCGGCGAGCTGGTGCGGCTGGCCAAGAAGCGCGGCGTGGCGATCATCCTGGTCGGCCACGTCACCAAGGAAGGGACCATCGCCGGTCCCCGCGTGATCGAGCACATGGTTGACGCGGTCCTCGCCTTCGAGGGTGAGCGCGGCTATCCCTTCCGCATCCTGCGCGGCGCCAAGAACCGCTTCGGGGCGACCGACGAGATCGGCGTCTTCGAGATGGGCGACGCGGGCCTCGCCGAGGTGCGCAATCCGTCGGCCCTGTTCCTCAACACCTCCGGCGAGCGGGCGGCCGGCGCGGCCGTCTTCGCGGGCATCGAGGGCTCGCGTCCAGTGCTGGTGGAGTTCCAGGCGCTGGTGGCGCCCTCCGCCTACGGCACGCCGCGGCGGGCGGTGGTCGGCTGGGATTCCGGGCGCCTGGCCATGGTGCTCGCCGTATTGGAGGCCCGGTGTGGCCTTGGTTTCGGCGACCGCGATGTCTATCTGAACGTGGCCGGGGGGCTTCGTATCAGCGAGCCGGCCGCCGATCTCGCGGCGGCTGCGGCGTTGGCGTCATCGGCGCTCGACCAGGCCCTACCGCAGGACTGCGTGGTGTTCGGCGAGATCAGCCTGTCAGGCGAGGTCAGGCACGTCAGCCGAATGGACTCGCGCCTGAAGGAAGCCGCCAAGCTCGGCTTCCGTCGCGCGCTGGGCCCCACCGACCTGGAGGCGGCCCCGCCGATGACCGTCACGGGCGTTTCGCGCCTTTCGGAAGCCATCCGTCGCATCGGCGACGGAGAGTGGGACTAGTGGTTTGACGCAGTTCGACTTCATCGTCCTGGCGCTGCTGGCGCTCTCGGCCGGCGTCGGCTTCCTGCGCGGCGCTGCGCGGGAGATCGCGGCGCTGCTGGCCCTGATCCTGGCGGCGCTCGCCGCCATCTTCGGCCTGCCGCTGGTGGCTCCCTTGATGCGCGACCTCGTCCAGCCCGGCTGGCTGGGGACCGCGGCCGCCCTCATCGTCACCTTCGGGGTCGTCTACCTCGCCCTGCGGCTGATCGGCGCGCAGGCGGCGCGGCGGATCCAGGAAACCCATTTCGTCGGGGCGCTCGACCGCAGCGTGGGCCTGCTCATCGGCTTGGGCCGCGGGCTCATCGTGCTGGGCGCCCTGTTCCTGATGTTCAACGCCGCGACCCCCGCCGACCTGCAGCCACGCTGGATTACGGGCGCCACGACCTGGCCGCTCGCCCGCAACATGGGCAATTTCCTGAACGTGCTGGCTCCGCAGGGCCTGGATATAGCCGGCCGCCTGAAGCCGGCCTTCGACCGAGCCGTCCGCGACGCAGGTGACAGGGACGAGACAGGCGGGTACGACGCGCGCCAACGCGACAGCATGGACGATCTGGTGGAGAAATCCCGATGAGCCAGGCTCACGACCGATGGTCGCCCCCGGTCCGTGATCCCGACGACGACGCGCCGCGCCTCGAGTGCGGCGTTTTTGGTGTGTACGACCTGGCCGAGGCGTCGGCGATGACGGCGCTGGGCCTGCACGCCCTGCAGCACCGCGGCCAGGAGGCCTGCGGCATCGCCTCCTTCGACGGCCAGCGGTTCCACACCGAGCGGCACATGGGCCACGTGGGCGACGCCTTCGGCGGCGGGGCGCTCTCCGAGCGGCTGCCGGGGAACTACGCCATCGGCCACACGCGCTACTCCACCGCCGGGGGCTCCTTCATCCGCAACGTCCAGCCGATGTTCGCCGATCTCGAAAGCGGCGGGATCGCGCTGGCCCACAACGGCAACCTGACCAACTTCCTGACACTGCGCGAGCAGCTGGTCGCGGACGGGGCGATCTTCCAGTCGACTTCGGACTCCGAGGTGATCCTGCATCTGATCGCCCGCTCGCGCAGGCCGCGGATGGTCGATCGGTTCATCGACGCCCTGTCGCAGATCGAGGGCGGCTATGCCCTGGTGGCGCTCACCAACAAGAAGCTCATTGGCGTCCGCGACCCGCTCGGCATCCGCCCGCTGGTGCTGGGCGAGCTGGACGGCCGCTATGTGCTGGCTTCGGAGACCTGCGCGCTCGACATGATCGGCGCCCAGTTCGTGCGCGACATCGAGCACGGCGAGATGGTGGTCATCGACCATCGCGGGGTGACCTCGCTGCGGCCCTTCCCGGCGAAGCAGGCGCGGCCCTGCGTCTTCGAATACGTCTACTTTGCCCGCCCGGACTCGGTGGTGAACGGCCGCTCGGTCTACGAGGTCCGCAAGCGGATGGGCCGACGGCTCGCCCAGGAGAACCCGGCCGAGGTGGATGTCGTCGTGCCGGTGCCGGACTCCGGCGTCCCGGCCGCGCTGGGCTACGCCCAGGAAGCCGGGCTGCCCTATGAGCTCGGGATCATCCGCAACCACTATGTCGGCCGCACCTTCATCCAGCCCACCCAGGGCCAGCGCGAGATGGGTGTCCGCATGAAGCTGTCGCCCAACCGCGCGGTGCTGGCGGGCAAGCGGGTGATGCTGATCGACGATTCCATCGTGCGCGGCACCAACTCGATCCGCGTTGTTCGCATGGTCCGCGAGGCTGGCGCCGCCGAGGTGCACCTGCGCTCGGCCTCGCCGCCCCTTATGTGGCCGGACTACTACGGCATCGACATGCCCGACCGGGAGAAGCTGCTCGCGGCGAACCACTCGATAGAGGAGATCACCAGGATCCTGGGCGTCGACTCGATGGGCTACCTGTCGGTCGACGGGCTCTACTGGGCCATGGAGGTCGGGCCGCGGGATCCGGCGAACCCGCAGTTCACCGACCACTACTTCACGGGCGACTACCCGACCCGGCTGCTGGACCGCGAGATCGCCGAGGGCCGCAACGAGGACGTCGAGCGCCAGCTCTCGTTCCTCGTCGACGCGTGAGCGAACCCGCACGGGCGAGCTGGCTCGGGCGTCTGAAGCCCGACTGGTACCTGGCCCTGATCTTCGGGATGGTCGTGCTGGCCAGCGTCCTGCCGGCGCGCGGCGCAGCGGCGCCGGCCTTCGAGTGGGCGACGAAGATCAGCATCGGCTTCGTCTTCTTCCTGCACGGCGCGCGGCTGTCCCGCGAAGCCGTCATTGCGGGCCTGGTCCACTGGCGGCTGCATCTGGTCGTGCTGGGCTCCACCTACGCCCTCTTCCCGCTGCTGACCCTGGGCCTGGCCGCCCTGCCCGCCTGGATCACGCCGCCGGCCCTGGCGGGCGGGATCGTCTTCCTGGGCTGCCTGCCCTCGACCATCCAGTCGTCGATCGGCTTCACCTCGATCGCCCGCGGCAATGTCGCCGCAGCGGTCGCCGCGGCCTCGGCCTCCAACCTGCTGGGCGTGGCGCTCACGCCCCTGCTGGTGGGCCTCACCCTGCACGCCCAGGGGGCCGCCTCGCCGCATGCCATCCAGGCCATCGTCCTGCAGCTGCTCGTCCCGTTCGTGGCCGGCCAGGTCCTGCGGCGCTGGATCGGCGGCTGGGTGGCGCGGCAGGCGAAGCTCCTGTCGCTGGCCGATCGCGGCTCGATCCTGCTGGTGGTCTACACCGCCTTCTCCGGGGCCGTGGTGGGCGGGGTCTGGAGCCGGATCGGCGCGCTGGACCTCGTCCGCCTGCTGGTCATCTGCTGCGTGCTCCTGGCGCTGGTGCTGGGCGTCACCTGGTTCGTGGCGCGGAGCTTACGTTTCGCCAAGGAGGACGAGATCGCCATCGTCTTCTGCGGATCGAAGAAGAGCCTGGCGTCGGGCGTGCCGATGGCCGGAGTGCTGTTCCCGCCGGCGACGGCTGGGCTGGCGCTCTTGCCGCTCATGATCTTCCACCAGATCCAGCTGATGGCCTGCGCCGTGATCGCCCAGCGCTATGCCAGGCGGCCCTGAGCGGCTAAGAGAGCGGCCCTCATGTCCAAGCCGCTCGTCGACAAAATTGCCCTCGTCACCGGCGCCGGCCGCGGCATCGGCCGCGCCGCCGCCCTCTCGCTCGCCGAGGCCGGCGCGCACATCGTGGCCGTGGCCCGGACCCAGGGCGGCCTGGAGGAGCTCGACGACGAGATCCGCGGCCTCACCGGCCAGTCCGCCACCCTCGTGCCGCTGGACATGGCCGACGGCGAGGCGCTCGACCAGCTCGGCTTCGCGATCCACCAGCGGTTCGGGCGGCTGGACATCCTCGTGCATTCCGCGGCGATCCTTGGGCCCATCACCCCCGTCAGCCATATCGAGCCCAAGCACTGGGAGCGGGTGTGGGCGGTGAACGTGACGGCGACGTACCGGCTGATCCGCACGACCGAGCCGCTGCTTCGGGCGGCTCCGGCGGCGCGGGCGATCTTCCTGACCAGCCGCAAGGCCGCCGAGCCGAAGGCGTTCTGGGGGCCCTACGGGGCGACCAAGGCGGCGATGGAGAACCTGGTGCGCACCTGGGCCGACGAGCTGGAACAGACCACGATCCGGGCGGCCCTGGTCGACCCGGGGCCCATGCGCACGCGGATGCGGGCGGAGGCCATGCCGGGTGAGGATCCCGAGACCCTGCCGGACCCGTCGGAGATCGGGCCGCTGTTCGTGGAGCTCGCCCAGGCGGACCTGGGGCTGCCGACCTCTAACGTGGTCTTCCGCGAGTGGAAGAGGGCCGGGAAGCTCGTTTCGGCTTAGTCCCGGGCCGGTTCAGCTTCTGTGTGCGGCCGCGGGGCGATCCTGGCTTCGCCTTGGCGCCCTGCGGCTTGGCCTTGCCGTGCGGCTTCGGCTTGGCGGCGGCGCCGGCCTTGGCCTTGCCGGCTGCCGCGATGCGGGTCTTCGCCTTCAGGCCGGTCTTCGGCAGGGTCTCGCCGAACGGGGCGCGCGCCGAGCCCTGCCCCGCCTTCTCCTCGCCCTCCGCGTAGGGGTTGCGGTTGGACTTGATGGTGATCCGCAGCGGCACGCCAGGCAGGTCGAAGCTCTCGCGCAGCGAGTTGATCAGGTAGCGGCGATAGCTCTCCGGCAGCTGGTCGGCGCGGCTGGCGAACAGCACGAACGTCGGCGGGCGCGCCTTGGTCTGGGCCATGTACTTGGGCTTGATCCGCCGGCCGGCCACCGCCGGCGGCGGATGGCGCTGGATGGCCATCTGCAGCCAGTCGTTGAGGTCGCGGGTTTTCACCTTGGTCGACCAGTCGGCGTGGGTCTTGAAGACCGCCGGCATCAGCTTGTCGAGGCCGCGGCCGGTCTCGGCCGAGAGCGCGACGATCGGCGCGCCCTTCACCTGCGGCAGCTGGCGCTGGGCCTCCTCGATGATGTCGGCGAGCGTCTTCTGCGGATCCTCCACGAGGTCCCACTTGGCCAGCACGAAGACCAGGCCGCGGCCCTCGCGCTCGACGAGGTCCGCGATCTGCAGGTCCTGGATCTCGAAGGGGTGGGTGGCGTCCATCACCAGGATGACGATCTCGGCGAAGGTGATGGCGCGGATCGTGTCCGCGGTGGAGAGCTTCTCCAGCTTCTCCTGCACCTTGGCCTTGCGGCGCAGCCCTGCGGTGTCCACGAGGCGCACGGGGCGGCCGTCCCAGCTCCAGTCCACGGGAATGGCGTCGCGGGTGATCCCGGCCTCGGGGCCGGTGAGCAGGCGATCCTCGCCGATCAGCTTGTTGACCAGGGTCGACTTGCCGGCGTTGGGGCGGCCAACGATGGCGATGCGGACGTGCTTCTCGTCGTCGGGGTCCGGCTCCGGATCGGTGTCCGCGCCCATGGCGGCCAGGCCGTTGTAGAGGTCGGCCATGCCCTCGCCGTGCTCGGCCGAGATGGCGATCGGCTCCCCCAGGCCCAGGCGGTAGGCATCCAGCACGCCGGCGTCGCCCGCCTTGCCCTCCGCCTTGTTGGCGACCAGCAGCACTGGCTTGTCGTTGCGCCGCAGGATCTCGGCGAACACCTCGTCCATGGGCGTGACGCCCTCGCGGGAGTCGATGACGAAGACGGCGATGTCGGCTTCCTCCACGGCCAGCACGGTCTGCTGGCGCATGCGGGCTTCCAGGCTCTCGTCGTCGACGTCCTCGAAGCCGGCGGTGTCGATCAGCTCGAGGTCGAGGTCGCCAAGGTTGCCGCTGGCGAAGCGGCGGTCGCGGGTGACGCCCGGCCGGTCGTCGACGATGGCGAGCTTCTTGCCCGCCAGCCGGTTGAACAGCGTGGACTTGCCGACGTTGGGACGCCCTACGATCGCAAGTTTCAGGGCCATGGCGTCAGCCTAAACGTCCGGCTAGCGCAGCGCGATCAGCTGGGCCGTGTCGGTCGCCACATAGATGGTGTCGCCCACCGCGATCGGGGCCAGCAGCGCGGGCGCGCCCAGGTCCATGCGCTTGGCGACCTCGCCCGTCTTGGCGTTCACCGAGACCAGCTGGCCGGAGGAGCTGACGAGGATCAGCCGCTCGTTGGCGAGCAGCGGGCTGGACCAGATCGGCCGCAGCACCCGCGTCCCGCCGATGCCGAACAACCCGCCGCGGCGCTTGCCCTGGAAGCCTTCGTTCAGGTCGCGCATCCAGTAGATCTGGCCGGTCTCCCGCTGGGCGCAGATCAGCTCGCCGGTCTTGGAGACGACAAAGACCACGTCGCCCGCGGGCCATGGGGTGGTGACGCCCACCACCGGCAGGCTCCACCGGGCCTGGCCGGTGCGCACGTCGGTGGCGGCGAAGACGCCGGAGTGGCTCATCGCGAAGACGTCACCCTGGTAGATCACCGGACGGCCGGGGATGTCGCGGATCTCCGAGAGCGCGCTGGTGCGGCTGGCCCGCGAGAGCGCCTCGTTCCACAGGTCGTTGCCGTTGGTGGCGCGCAGCGCCACGAGCTCGCCTGAGCCGAAGGAGGCGATGATCGTGTCGCCGGACACCGCCGGGCTAGAGGCCGACAGGATCCGGGCCGGCTCGGACAGCGCCTGATAGGTCCAGGCCGGCGCGCCGGTGGCGACGTCGAAGGTGAGCAGCGTGTTGTCGATGGCGACGGCCGCGACCCGGCCGGCCGCCAGTGTGGGGGCGGCGTGGATCGGCTGCTCGGTGCGGGTGGTCCAGCCCACGGCGCCGGTGGCGGCGTCGAGCTGGGCGACCAGCCGGTAGCCGGAGGTCACGTAGAGCTTGCCGTCGGAGAAGGCGATGCCGCCGCCGAAGGCCTCGCGGTCGCGGCGGTTGTCGGCCGGCCGCAGGCTGGTCCGCCACACCTGCTGGCCGGAGCGGGCGTCGATGGCCGAGACGTTGGCCTCGCCGTCCATGACGTACACGCGGCCGGCGGCGGCCACCGGCGGCGCCGTCACGTGGTTGCCCCGGTCCGAGCCTTGGCCGAAGCCGCGCCGCCAGGCGACGGAGAGGTTCGGGGCGGCGTCCACGTGGCCCACGGACTGCTCGGGCGTACCGCCCGGCAGCGGCCAGTCGGCGACGGCGGCGGCCGGCGGCAGGCTGAAGTCGACGCCCTTCAGCCCCTCGGCGACCTCGAGCCGCTCGTTGTTCGGGATGATGGAGATGCGCTCGCCCTGGCCCGCGGTCTCCTGCGGGCCCTTGTCACGATCGAAGATGTTGAAGCGCGAGAGCGTGGCGCACCCGCTCGCGCCCAGCGCGGCGATCATCAGGGCGGCCAGGAGTGCGGTACGGCGAGACGTCATTGCGGCGTGCTTTGTTGCGGGGCTTGGGCCGGGCCCTGCGCGCCCGGCGGCAGGAGGCCGGGCGGAAGGGCCATCGGCTGCGGCGGCGGCAGGGCGGCCGCCTGCTTGGCGATGGAGGGGATAGCCTTGGCCGAGCCGGAGTCGATCAGGCTCGTGGCGGCCTTGGCGCGTTCCCGGACGCTGTCGGGGGCGTCGAGCATGGCGGAGATGACCACGAAGTCGCCGCGGGCCCCGGCGGTGTCGCCGGAATTGAGCCTCGCGAAGGCGAGCGCCTCGCGGGCCATGACGCGGTACGGCCGGCCTTCCTTGGTCAGCGGCGTCAATCGACCCTCCAGATCCTTGAAGGGGGCGGTGTCGAGCAAGGCCAAGGCGGATTTGAGGCGGGCGGCGTCGCCGATCAGCTCGCCCGGCGCGGCGTCGGCGGCCTGGTCCAGGAGCTTGACGGCTTCGGCGACACGGGCGGCTTCCGGGCCGCCCGACGCGTTGAGCTTGAGGGAGGCCAGCTGCATCAGGGCAAGCGACTTGTAGCCCCTGGCGGGGGACTTGGTGACCTCGCCGAAAAGCTGGGCCGCCCGGTCGGTCTGGCCTTCGGTCAGGGCGGTCCAGGCGGTCTCGTACTGCTCGGAGGCCTTGTGGGCGGCCTGCTCCTGGTACTTGCCCCAGCCCCACCAGCCCAGCCAGGCGATCAGGGCGGCCGCGGCGATCCCAAGGACCCACGGGAGGGCCTTGAGCGCGAGCGTCCGGTAGCGGTCGGAGCGAAGCTGCTCCTCGACCTCTTCAAACAGATCGGCCAACGGGGACTACTCTCTCGAAATGGGGGCTGCCGCCAGAGGCTGCGGAACCTATAGCGCGCCGTCGCGTGCCGCAACGTGCCCGCTGGTCAGCCCGCCTTGGCGAAATAGATCTCGGCGGGGCCGGGGAAGCGGCGGGCGCGGACGTCCTCGGCGTACTTGCCGACCGCACGCGAGATCTCGCCCCGGAGGTCGGCGTAGCGGCGGACGAACTTCGGCGTCCAGTCGAAGAGGCCCAGCATGTCGTCGGTGACCAGGATCTGGCCGTCGCAGCCGGCCGAAGCGCCGATGCCGATGGTGGGGACCTCGATGGCGGCCGTAATCTCGCGGGCCAAGCCTTCGGCGACGCCCTCCACCACGACGGCGAAGGCGCCGGCCTCGGCGGTGGCCTTGGCTTCCTCGAGGATGCGCCTGCGCTCCTCGCCGGCCTTGCCCTTGGCCTTGAAGCCGCCGTCGACCAGCACCGCCTGCGGGCGCAGACCGACGTGGCCCATGACCGGGATGCCGCGTGCGACGAGATAGGCGATGGTCTCGGTGATGTGCGGCCCGGCCTCGACCTTCACTGCCGAGGCTCCGGTCTCCTTCATGATCCGGGCGGCGTTGGCATAGGCGACCTCCATGGCCCCCTCGTAGGAGCCGAAGGGCATGTCGACCACGACCATGGCCTTCTTCGAGCCCCGCATCACCGCCTGGCCGTGCAGGATCATCATCTCGAGGGTGACGCCCACCGTGTTGGGCAGGCCATGGACCACCATGCCCACGGAATCGCCCACCAGCATCAGGTCGCAGTGCTCGTCGAGCAGCTCGGCCATGGGGGCCGTGTACGCGGTCAGGCAGACGACCGGCGTCTGCCCCTTGCGCAACGTGATGTCGGGTGCGGCGAGGCGCCGGACCGGCTGCTCGCGGTGGGACGACACTCAGATCTCCTCGATCACGCGCCTCAGCGCGAAGGCCATGGCCAGGATGGCAAGGCCTGAGGCCACCCAGACGGTGGCGCCGCCGCCGCCCAGCAGGGTCATCCAGTCCGGCGAGGCGCGGACCTGCGACAGGCTGGAGGTGAGCACGCGGGCCGACTCGCTGGCCGTCTCCGCCCGCTGGAATAGGTTGGACACCATCAGCTGGCTCGCGCCGATCAGGCCGCCCACGACGCCGGCGGCGCCGATGAGCCAGCGGCGGACGTTCCAGCCACGGTCGAGCCGGCGCTCGATCCGTTCGGCGAACGCGCGGGCGTCGGGAAGCTCCGGGGCCTCGGCGAAGAGGCGCTCGAGCCGCCGCTCGAAGTCGACCTCAGCCATTGCCCGACCTCCCTGCAGCCACGACGCCTTCGACCGGCGCCAGTCGCGCTCTGAGCTTATCCAGACTACGTTTGACATGGGATTTGACCGTTCCAAGCGGCAGGTTCAAGGCCTCAGCCGCCTCCCCGTGGGAAAGTCCCGCGCCGAAGCACAGGGAAACGCACAGCCGCTCGGCAGGTCCCAGGCCCTTCATGGCCTCGTCCAGGTCGATACGGCCATCGGCGTCTCCCGTAAGCGCATGTGTCTCGTCCTCGCCGTTTTCCGCCGCCAAGGCGCCGAGCCGGCGCTCCTTCTGCAGACGGCGCAGGTAGGCCCGCGCGGCGATCCGTTTCACCCATCCCGCAAAGGTCCCCTCCCCGCGGAACTCGGTGATCCTCTCGAACGCCGCCAGGAACGCGTCCTGGGCCACGTCGTCGGCCTCGGCGGACTGGGCCCCCATCCGGCGCAGGAGCCCACGCACCGCGGAGCCGTGCCGCCGCACGAGCTCCCCGAAGGCCTGCCGCTGGCCGGTCGCGGCGAGAGCGCAGAGCTCCACGTCGTGCTGGCTGGCGAGGCTGGTTTGTCTGGCGCCCGGCATGGGCTTTTCGTCCCCCGAGTGGCGGTTGCTACGCCTTGGTCCGGTTGATCAGGCCCAGCACGATGAACGCCAGGCCGATGAACCCCGGGAAGGCCGCGAAGGCGACCATCGGGAAGGTTGCGTCCGGCTCCTCGAAGCCGATGGCGATGCCGAAGGCCGCGAGGCCCACGGCCACGCCCAACCAGATGATGCCGGTGCGCAGGTCCCGGGCAGGGGACGGCGGCAGCTTGGTGTCACGGGCGATCGCGTCGACGATCTCCGGCGGCAGCGGCTGGCCCTTCTCGATGGCGGCCCGCAGGGTGTCGGCCACCTTCTGCCGTTCCAGGCTCTTGAAGTAGCGCGGCACGATGACCAGCGCGGCGATGAAGACCATCCCGAAGATCGGGATCATCACCCCAATCAGACCTTCGATGCCCATGTCCTTTTCTCCTGTCGATCTCTGTCCGGGGCGCTTGTCGCCCGCTTCTGATGGGAAGAGGCGCGCGGCCTCCCCCATGGATGCAGCCAAGCCTATGAAATCTTGGTCATGATCCGCCCGCCACGGCCAAGCTTATACACGACGCCCGGTGCGGGCGGCGAAGCCGCTTTGATTTCTCCTCTCCCCCGAGCGCAGCGAGAGAGGGAGAGGCCGGGAGAGGGCGGCGCGGCGAGAACGACGGGCGCGGGAAGAGGCCCTGCGCCCGCGGCTTCTTCCCGTGGAGCCTCGAACGCGGAGCCGCCCTCTCCCTACCCTCTCCCTCTCCGCTTCGCGGGGGAGATGCCCTAGCGTTGCAGGCCCTCGTACTGGTCGGGCTTGAATCCGACGAGGAGGCCTTGCTCAGTCTCCAGCACTGGCCGCTTGATCATCGAGGGCTGCGCCAGCATCAGGGCGATGGCCTTGTCGCGGGTCAGGTCCTGCCTGTCGGCGTCCGGGAGCTTCCTGAAGGTGGTTCCGGCGCGGTTGAGGAGGGTCTCCCAGCCCACCTGGTCGGCCCAGCGCTCCAGGCGCTCGCGGTCGATGCCTTCCTTCTTGTAGTCGTGGAAGGCGTAGGCGATTCCGGCCTGGTCGAGCCAGGTCCAGGCCTTCTTCATCGTGTCGCAGTTGCGGATGCCGTAGAGGGTCTCGGTCACGTCAGGATCGCTCCGGAGGCCAGATGTCGAAGATCGAACTGGAGAAGCCGGTCCGCGACGCGCTGGTCCGGGTCCTCTCCCGCTACCTGAAGGACGAGCTCGACGTCGAGATCGGCGGCATGGACGGCCTGCTGTTGCTCGACTTCATCAGCGAGAAGCTGGGGCCGCACTACTACAACCAGGGTCTGGCCGACGCCCAGGTCATCGTCGCCAAGAAGCTGGAGCAGATCACCGAGGCCATCTACGAGATCGAGAAGCCGGTGCGGATCTGAGCCTCACTCCCACTCGATGGTGCCGGGGGGTTTGGAGGTGACGTCGTAGACGACGCGGTTGACGCCGCGGACCTCGTTGATGATCCGGGTAGCGCAGCGGCCCAGGACCTCCCAGGGGAATTCGAAGAAGTCCGCCGTCATGCCGTCGGTGGAGGTCACCGCGCGCAACGCCAGCACGTCCTCGTAGGTGCGGGCGTCGCCCATCACGCCCACGGTCTTCACCGGCAGCAGGACGGCGAACGCCTGCCAGATGGAGTCGTAGAGGCCCGCCTTGCGGATCTCCTCGAGGTAGATGGCGTCGGCCTGCTGCAGCACGGCGACCTTCTCGCGGGTGATCTCGCCGGGGATTCGGATGGCCAGGCCGGGGCCCGGGAACGGGTGGCGGCCGACGAACTGGGGCGGCAGGCCGAGCTCGACGCCGAGCGCGCGGACCTCGTCCTTGAAGAGCTCGCGCAGCGGCTCGACCAGCTTCAGCTTCATGTACTCGGGCAGGCCGCCGACGTTGTGGTGGCTCTTGATGACCGCCGAGGGCCCGCCGCTCGCCGAGACGCTCTCGATCACGTCCGGATAGAGCGTGCCCTGGGCCAGGAAGGCGGCGCCCTCGATCTTGGCGCTCTCCTTGTCGAACACCTCGATGAACAGCCGGCCGATGGTCTTGCGCTTGGTCTCCGGGTCCGAGACCCCGGCCAGTTCGCCAAGGAAAAGGTCGGCTGCATCAACGTGTATCAATGGGATGTTGTAGTGATCCCGGAACATGGTCACGACCTGGGTCGCCTCGTCCTTGCGCAACAGGCCGGTGTCGACGAACACGCAGGTCAGCTGGTCGCCGATGGCCTCGTGGATCAGGACCGCGGCCACCGACGAATCGACGCCCCCGGAGAGGCCGCAGATCACCTTGGCGTCGCCCACCTGGGCGCGGATCTTGGCGACCTGCTCCTCGCGGTACGAGGCCATGGTCCAGTCGCCCTTCAGGCCGGCGATCCGGTGGGTGAAGTTGCGCAGGATCAGCGCCCCGCGCGGCGTGTGCGCCACCTCCGGGTGGAACTGGATGCCGTAGAACCGGCGGCCCTCGTCGGCGATCACGGCGAAGGGGCTGCCATCCGACGCTGCGACCACGTCGAAGCCCAGGGGGATGGCGGTGACCTTGTCGCCGTGGCTCATCCAGACGGTCTCGCGCTCGCCCATGTCGCCTAGGCCTTCCAGCAGCGGCGACGGGCGCTCG
The DNA here is from genome assembly GCF_036563285.1 of Phenylobacterium sp. Lineage (GTDB taxonomy): Bacteria > Pseudomonadota > Alphaproteobacteria > Caulobacterales > Caulobacteraceae > Phenylobacterium. The sequence goes on along the minus strand of NZ_DATCMR010000002.1, from coordinate 308,606 downwards.
ATGAGGATCTCGGCGCGGCCGAACTCGCGGTCGTGGCCGCCCTCCACCGCGCCGCCCAGTTGGGCGCACATGGCCATCTCGCCGTAGCAGATGCCCAGCACGGGCACGCCCAGCTCGAAGACCTTCTGCGGCGCCTTGGGGCTCTCGTCCTCGTGCACGCTGGCCGGACCGCCGGAGAGGATCACCGCCTTAGGGGCGAAGGCCTCCAGCATCCCCTCGACCTTGTCGTAGGGATGGATCTCGCAATAGACGCCGCTCTCCCGCAGGCGCCGGGCGATCAGCTGGGTCACCTGGCTGCCGAAGTCGACGATCAGGACGCGTTCGTGAGCGGCGGGAGCGGTCATGGGACTCCGTCAGGGGTTCTTTCCAGGCGGGCGACGAAGAAGCCGTCCGTCCGGGAGGTTCGGGGCGACAGGCGCAGGAAGCCGTCGGCGGTCAGGAACTTGGCCAGCGACGGGTCGTCCGTCGCGGGGCGAACGGCGAAGTCCGGATGGCGCGCCAGGAAGGCCGTGACCCGATCCTCGTCCTCGGACGGCAGCACCGAGCAGGTGACGTAGACGATGACGCCGCCCGGCTTCACGAAGGCGGTCGCCTGGTCCAGCACCAGGTCCTGCTCGGCCTGGCGGCGTTCCAAGGCGTGCGGAGTGAGCCGCCACTTGGTGTCCGGGTGGCGACGCCACGAGCCTGTGCCCGAGCAGGGCGCGTCGACGAAGACCAGGTCCATGCGGCCGTCGAGGCCCTTGAGCGGATCCGCCTTGGCGGGGGTGCGGACCTGCAGATTGCGGACGCCGGCCCGCTCAGCCCGGCGGATGGTGTCGGTGAGCCGCCGCGCGTCGCTGTCGTAGGCGTAAATCTGCCCGGAGTTCTCCATGCCGGCGGCCAGCGCCAGTGTCTTGCCGCCGCCGCCGGCGCAGAGGTCGAGGACCTGCTTGCCCTTCACGTCGCCGGCGGAAGCCGCGGCTATCTGGGAGCCCAGGTCCTGCACCTCGACCCAGCCCTTCACGAAGGCGGGCATGGCTTCCACCGCGGCGGCGCGCTCCTCCGCCTGCGGGGCGTCGATGCGCAAGGCCTCGGGCAGGACGCCGGTGGCCCGCGCGGGGAGCGGCTCCAGCGCCTTCATGGCCTTGCCGGGGCCGGTCTTCAGGCGGTTGGCGCGCAGGTCAACGGGCGCGCGCTGCGATAGGGCCTGGGCCTCGTCGACCCGATCCTCGCCGAAGGCGCGGGTGAGCTCGGCTTCGAGCCAGTCGGGGTAGTCGCCGCGGATGGGCGGCGGCGCCTCGGCGAGGTCACGCGGATTCTCCAGCGCGGCGGTCTCGGGCTCGGTGAGCGCGCCAGGGCCGTGCGGCGCATCGCCGGCGGCCTCGGCGATGCGCTCGACCGGCCAGTCCCAGACGAAGCGCAGGGTGGCGAGCGCCGCGGCGCGGGGGCTGTCGTCGCCCATCCGCCAGGCGAGCGAGCGGCGGCGGCGGAGCGCGTCCAGCACCAGGCCGGAGACGAAGGCGCGGTCCTTCGCGCCTGCGTAGCGGGCGGCGTCTCCCCAGGACTTCAGCGCGAGACGGACAGGCCGGTGACGGCTCTCGATCTCGGAAAGGACATCTATGGCCGCCGCCAGGCGTCCGCCGTCTCGCAAAGTGTCAGCCTGCCTTTCAGACCGGGCTCGGGTAGTTGGGCGCCTCGCGGGTGATCATCACGTCGTGGACGTGGCTCTCGCGAAGGCCCGCACCGGTGATGCGGATGAACCGGGCCTTCTTCCGGAATTCGACCAGGTTGCCGGCGCCGGTATAGCCCATGGCGGCGCGGAGGCCGCCGACCATCTGGTGCAGGATCGGCGCGATCGGGCCCTTGTAGGGGACCTGGCCCTCGATGCCCTCCGGGACCAGCTTCAGCGCGTCGGAGACTTCCTTCTGGAAGTAGCGGTCGGCCGAGCCGCGGGACATGGCGCCCAGGCTGCCCATGCCGCGATAGGCCTTGTAGCTGCGGCCCTGGTAGAGGAACACCTCGCCCGGCGCCTCGTCGACGCCGGCGAAGACCGAGCCCATCATCGCCACAGAGGCGCCCATGGCGAGCGCCTTGGCCAGGTCGCCGGAATACTTGATCCCGCCGTCCGCGATCACCGGCACGTCGGACGCGCCCGCGGCCCGCACGGCGTCGGCGATGGCGGTCAGCTGCGGCACGCCCACGCCGGCCACGATCCGCGTCGTGCAGATGGACCCCGGGCCGATGCCCACCTTCACGGCGTCCGCGCCGGCGTCGATCAGCGCCTTGGCGCCGTCATAGGTGGCGACATTGCCGGCGACGATCTGGACGCGGTTGGTCTCGCGCTTGATGCGGGCGACCGCCTTGGCGACGTCGGCGTTGTGCCCGTGGGCAGTGTCGATGACGACCACGTCGACGCCGGCGTCCACCAGCCCCATGGAGCGCTCGTAGCCCGCATCGCCGACGGTGGAGGCTGCGCCGACCAGAAGGCGGCCCTGTGCGTCCTTGGCGGCGTTGGGGTGGGCCTGGGACTTCTCCATGTCCTTGACCGTGATCAGGCCGACGGCCCGGTAGTCGTCGTCGACGACGATCAGGCGCTCGATCTTGTGGCGGCGGAGCAGGTCGCGGGCCTCGGCCTGGCCGACGCCCTCCTTCACCGTGACCAGGTTCTCGGTGGTCATGACCTGGCTGGCCGGGGTCTCGTCGCCGGCCTCGAAGCGCATGTCGCGGTTGGTGAGGATGCCGCAGAGCTTGCCGCTCGCGTCGACCACCGGGAAGCCGGAGATCTTCCGGCGCGCCTTGATCTCCCGGACCTGGGAGAGCGGCGTATCGGGGTTGATGGTCAGCGGATTGATGACCATCCCGCTTTCGTAGCGCTTCACCTCCCGGACCTGGTCGGCCTGCTCCTCGTTCGTGAGGTTGCGGTGCAGGATGCCCATGCCGCCGTTCTGGGCCATGGCGATGGCCAGCCGGCTCTCGGTGACGGTGTCCATGGCGGCGGACACCAGCGGTATGTTCAGATTGATCTCTCGCGTGAACCGCGTAGCGACGTCCACCTGCGTGGGCATGACGTCAGAAGGACCGGGTTCGAGCAAAACATCGTCGAAGGTGAGCCCTTCGCGAATCTCCATGGAGACACCTCGTTTTGCGGGCCGGGTATGACCGCGAGGGCGGTGGGAGTCAACGCGGCGCGGGCTTAAGGCGCAAAGACCTCGATCGCCGCGGGACGGACTTTGAAGTGGGCCGGGGTGTGGGTGACGATGTCCCCGTCGGCGTTGATCGGCCTGGGGCGGCGGGTGCGGACGTCGAACTCGACGCACTTGGCGGTGAGCACCTCGTCCCAGGCGCCGTGGCGGCCGCGCCGGAAGCTGTCGAACATCAGGGCCAGCTTCCAGACCGCTCGCGGGGCGAGGCTGTAGAGGTCGAGGCGGCCATCGTCGATGGCGGCGTCCTCGTGCACCACCGTGCCGCCGCCGTAATGGCGGCCGTTGCCGACGGCGATCTGCAGGGTGCGGACGCGGCGCGTCTGGGTCTGGCTGACGATCTCGGCATGGAACGGGCGGGCGCGGATCAGCACCTCCAGGGCCTGGACCGCGTAGGCGAGCCGGCCGAAGCGGCGCTTGCGCTCCTTCGTCAGGCCGCGCGCCAGGTCGGCCGAGAGCCCAAGGCTGGCGACGTTGAAGAAGGTGTGTCCGTTGACCTCCCCCACGTCGACGAACCGGGTGCGGCCGGCGAGGATCACGTCGGCTGCGGCGGAGAGGTCCTCGGGGATGCCGAGCGTGCGGGCGAAGTCGTTGGCGGTGCCGAGCGGCAGGACGCCCATGGGCAGACCCGCCTCCAGCACGCCGCGCGCGGCGCAGGCGAGCGTCCCGTCGCCGCCGCAGATAATGACGATGTCCATGCCCGACGCGCGGCGGCGGATGTCGGCGGCGGCCTCCGCAGGCGAGGAGAACTGCTCGACCGCCACCTCGAGGCCGCCGTCCCGCAGCCGCTCGACGACGCCCAGCGCCTCCTGGCCACGACGGGCGTGGGGATTGACCAGCATGAGCGCGCGGCACTTGCGACGCGCGGGCGCCACTCAGCGGCCCTTGAAGCCGGTGGCGACGATGAAGACCTCGGAGCTGTCCTGGCGGCTTGCCTTGGGCTTGACGTTGCGGACCTCGGCGAAGTGCTGCTTCAGAACGCCGATCACCTCGCCCGTCTCACCCCCCTGGAAAGCCTTGGCGACGAAGACGCCGCCGGGCTTCAGCACGCCGATGGCGAACTCGGCGGCGGCCTCGATCAGGCCCATGATCCGCAGGTGGTCGGTCTGCCGGTGCCCTACGGTGTTCGGCGCCATGTCCGAGAGCACCACGTCCGGCGGCCCGCCCAGCAGCTCGATCAGCTTGGGCGCGCAGTCGGGGTCGGTGAAGTCCATCTGCAGGATGTGGGCCGGCGGCAGCGGATCGACCGGCAGGAGGTCGACGCCGACGATGTCGGTCACCCCGCGCTGGATCGCGAATTGGGTCCAGCCGCCGGGGGCGAGGCCGAGGTCGACCACGCGCACGCCCGGCCGGAAGATGCGGAAGCGCTCGTCGATTTCGCTGATCTTGAAGGCCGCGCGGCTGCGGTAGCCGAGGGCGCGGGCCTTGGCGGCGAAGGGGTCGTTGATCTGGCGCTCCAGCCAGGCCTGCTGGGCCGGCGTGCGCTGCTTGGCGGTCTTCAGGCGCGCAGGCTTGCCACGACCCCCCTCGTTGCCGCCGGTGGGCGGCTTCACCATCCGTTTGCGGGGAGGCTCGGTCATGCCGCCACGGCGGTCGGACGCCGCCGGCGGCGCTTGCGGCGGCGGCCGCTGCGCTCGCTCATCAGGGACAGCAGGATGCCTTCGCGCAGCCCGCGGTCGGCGACGCGGACCCGGGTGCAGGGCCACAGCTCCTGCACGGCCTGCAGGATAGCGGCGCCGGCCAGCACCAGGTCGGCGCGGTCGGGGCCGATGCAGGGCTGGTCGGCGCGCTCGCGGGCGTTCAGCGCCAGCAGCCGGCCCGCGGCGGCCTCGCACTCGCCGCGGGTCATCCAGATGCCGTCCACACGGCTGCGGTCGTAGCGCGGCAGGTTGAGGTGCAGCCCCGCGAGGCTCGTGATGGCGCCGGAGGTGCCGATCAGGTGCGCCCGGTCTGCCTCGAAGACGCCGCGGAGCGGGTCGGCGCGGCGGAAGGCGCCGAGCTCGGCCTTGACGCTGTCCACCATCTGCCGGAACCACGCCTCGGTGGCGGCCTCGCCCTCCGGAAACTGCTCCGCCAGGGTCACCACGCCCACGGGGATCGAGAGCCAGGCCTGCAGGGGCGGCGTGCCGGTGGGCGGCGCGCCCTTCAGGTCGACCCAGGACAGCTCGGTCGAGCCGCCGCCGACATCGACCACCAGGGCCGCGTCCGACGTGCGGTCGATAAGGTTGAGGCAGCCCTGCACCGACAGGCGGGCCTCCTCCTGCGGCGGGATGATCTGCAGGCGCAGGCCCGTCTCCTCCGCCACCCGGGCGACGAAGGCCTCGCCGTTGGCGGCGACGCGGCAGGCCTGGGTGGCGATGGCGCGCAGCTTCACCACGCGGCGGCGGCGCACCTTCTCGGCGCTGACCTTCAGGGCGGCCATGGCCCGCTCCATGGCGGCGTCGGACAGCCGGCCGGACTGGGTGAGCCCCTCCCCCAGCCGCACGATGCGCGAATAGGCCTCCACCACACGGAAGCCGGCGCCCGCGGGCGTGGCGATCAGTAGCCGGCAGTTGTTGGTGCCCAGGTCGAGCGCCGCATAGCAGGCGGCCTCGCCATTCGACCTGTCCCGGCCACGCATTCGGGCGCCGGGCGCGCTCGGCGCCTCGTCCATTGGACCGCCTATCCGTCCTGTCGCAGGCGCGACCGTCCGCGCACCTGATTTCGCGGCGAGACTAGCAAGCGCCGTGCCGCCAAGGGAAGCGCGGCCTTGTATGTGGCATTATGAGCGCTACGTTCACCTTCCGGTCAGGAGAGAGGAGGTAGATTCGAGCCATGAACCAGCGACTCGCCAAATTCACGATCGGCCAAGTCGTCCGTCACCGCGTCTATCCCTTCCGCGGCGTGATCTTCGACGTGGACCCCACGTTCTCGAACACCGAGGAATACTGGCTCTCGATCCCGGAGCACATCCGGCCCGCGAAGGACCAGCCGTTCTACCATCTGCTCGCCGAGAACGACGACAGCAGCTACGTGGCCTATGTCTCGGAGCAGAACCTGCTGCCCGACGACACCGGCCAGCCGGTCGGTCACCCCCAGGCCACCCTGCTCTTCGAATCGTTCCGCGAAGGCCAGTACAAGCTTCGCCCGCGGATCAGCCACTAGGCGCAAGATCTTGCCGGTGAACCGCTTCCCGGGCCGGCACTCCGAACGGAACTTCCAGCCGCAAGCCTCCATTGTGGCGCCATGAGCGCAGACGGCGTCACCCTGGCCCCGCCTCCGGGCGCGCGGCCCGACTGGACCATCGACCAGGGTTGGGAGCACTACGCCCAGGCCGAGCACGACGTCTGGATCACCCTCTACGAGCGGCAGGTGAAGCTGCTCGAGGGCCGCGCCTGCGACCCCTTCCTGCGGGGGCTGGACTCGCTGGACCTGCACCGCACCGGCATCCCCGACTTCGCGCGGATCAACGAGGAGCTGATGCGGCTCACCGGCTGGACGGTGGTGGCCGTCCCCGGGCTGGTGCCCGACGAGGTGTTCTTCGACCACCTGGCGAACCGCCGCTTCCCGGCCGGGCAGTTCATCCGAAAGCCCGAGCAGCTGGACTACCTGCAGGAGCCGGACATCTTCCACGACGTGTTCGGCCACGTGCCGATGCTCACCGACCCCACCTTCGCCGACTACATGCAGGCCTACGGCAAGGGCGGGCAGCGGGCGATGAGCCTGGGCCGGCTGCACAACCTCGCCCGGCTCTACTGGTACACGGTTGAGTTCGGCCTGATGGAAAGCCCGCAGGGCCTGCGGATCTATGGGGCGGGCATCGTCTCGTCCTATGCGGAGTCGGTGTTCGCGCTGGACGACCCCTCCCCCAACCGGATCGGCTTCGACCTGGAGCGGGTGATGCGCACGCCCTACCGGATCGACGACTTCCAGCAGGTCTATTTCGTGGTCCCGGCCCTGCAGACCCTGCTGGACGTGACGACGCACACGGACTTCGCGCCGCTCTACGATCGGCTGGCGACGGCGGCGGACATCCCCATCGCGGCGATCGAGCCCTCGGACCGGGTGTTCACGCGCGGGACGCAGGCCTACGCCGACGCCGGCGGCCGCACAGCCGCCTAGTAATCCCGCCGCCACCTCACCGCGAGCCTCGCACCCGCCTGCCCCGCGATGCGGGACAGGATGGAGAGGTTGGGGCGGACGCGCCATTCGACCTGGGCCGCGGGGCCCTCGCGGCCGCCGCCGATGATCTCCAGGTAGACGTCGTCGGTGAGGTACTTGCCGCCCGCCACGGTGACGCCCTCCGAACCGCCGCCGCCGAAGGCCAGCCGGTCGAGGCCGGCGAGCTGGCGCAGGTTGCCGATCACGTCGAAGCCGCCGCCGCTGGCCAGCCCCGAGAGCGCCGAGGCGAGCTGGGCCGCCTCGATCGGCGACAGCTGCGACGCCGAGCGGCCGAACAGCACCTGCGACAGCACCTCGTCGTTCGGCAGGGTCGGGTTGGAGGTGAGCGTCACCTCCGGCCGGGCGGCGACGCCGCGGATCCGCACCATGGCCAGCAGCGAGGGGTCGGCGCGGGTGGCGGTGAGGTCGAGGCGGATCTGCTCGGCGCGGGTGGAGAGGTAGACCACGCTGGAGGTGTCGAAGGCGAACCGCTTGCCCGCGAAGTCGTAGTCGCCCCGCACCACGCGCGCGGTGCCGCTGAGCTGCGGCCGCGAGGTGGTGCCGCCGACGCGGGCGTCCAGCGACAGCTCCACGTCGAGGCCGCGCCCGCGCAGGAACACGCGGCGCGGCGCGGTGAGCGTCACGTCGAGGTTCCAGCCCTCGCCGCGGCGCGAGGCAGGGGGCAGGGACGCGGGCAGGTCGGCCGGCCGGTTGCGCTCCACCACGTCCATGGCCACCACCCCGGACGGCGTCGGCAGGCGCGCCGCCACGTCGGCGCGGTCGATGGCGAGGGCTCCGGAGAGCCGGACGCGGCCGCTGGCGGCGCGGTCGATGGCGGCCTGGCCGCTCGCCGAGGCGGTCATCTGCTCGTTGTCGATCAGCCGGAAGCCGCGCAGGTTCAGGCGGAAGCTGGAGGCGCCGGCGCGCTCCAGGCTGATTCGCCCGGCGCCGCTGACCGAGCCCCCCTGCCCGTCCACGCCGGCGGCCTGGGTGACGCTGACCACGTCCTCGTCGAAGGTGGCGGCGACGGCCACCTCACGCAGGGACAGGCCGCTCCACCCGTCATCGAAACGGCCGCGCTGGACGGTGATATCGCCGCGGGCCCGCGGGTCGGCCAGCGTGCCGCCGAGCGTGCCGCGGGTGCGCACGAAACCGGCCAGGCTGCGCTCGCCGCCGAAGAACAGGTCCCAAAGCGGCCGCACCTCGCCCTCCGCGGAGAAGCGGCCCTGCATGGGGCGCAGCCGGGCAACCGCGAGACGGAACGGCGCAGCCGAGGCTTCGGTGGGGAGCACCACGGCGCCTTCCGCGCGCAGGCCCTCCCGGTTGGTGGCCGAACCGTCGAGGGTGAGGGTGGAGTCGGCCAGCCGGCCGCGGATCACCCCGTCGACACCGGACACCGCCGGCGCGCCTCGGCCGCGGGCGTCGGTCAGGCGGGCTTCCAGGGCGCCGGTGAGCGCGCGGCCGCGGCCCTGCAGGGTGAGCGTCCCCTGCACGCGGCCGGCGAGGTCCTCCTCGATCAGCGACAGGCCCAGGTTGGTCGCCTGCAGGCGCACGTCGGCCAGGTCCCCGGCCAGCCGTCCGTCGACGCCGACCCGGCCGCCGTCGGAGGTGGCGAGCACGGCATGCGCGCTGCGCTCCGGGCCGCCGAAGCGGAAGACTGCCGTCTCAAGGGTGCGCAACTCGCGCGGTCCCAGCCGGCCCGTGCCGTCGAAGCTGGCGGCGTAGCCGGGTCGCGCCTCGGTGAGGACGCCCCGGCCGGCGGCGGTCCAGTGCCCGCCGGGCGACTCCCCCTCCGCGCCGGCCGTGTAGGGAAGTCGCGCCAACGGGCCGTCGGCCATGATCCGCGCCGTGGCGAGCGTCACGCCGGAGCCCGGCAGCCGGGCGTTCTGACCCGCCAGGTTCAGGGTCGCCCGCGGACCTCCGGGTGCGTCCACGATGCGCACGGAGCCGGTCACCCGTCCGGTTTCCAGGAACGCGCCGGGCGTGACCACCAGCCTCAGGTCCGCCGCCGAGGGCGAGCGGCGGCGCAGCGACAGGGCGCCGGACGCGTTCAGCCCGCCTGCGTCCACGGCGAGGTTGGTGAGGTCCACCCCGCCCGCCGGGAAGCGGAAGTCGGAGCGGCCGCGGGCGGGACCGTAGGCGCTCTGGGCGGCCACTGCGATGGCGCCGCTGGAGCCGTCGGGGCGGCGCAGGAAGCTGAGGGTAACCCGTGCGTTTCGCAACGGCAGGCGCGGCACGTCGATCTCGGCGACGTCGGCGGTCAGGTCGATGCGCGGCTCGGCGAGGCGGCCGGTGACCGCGCCGTTGCCCTTGGCGCGTCCGGCGATCTCCACCGGACCGGCGCGGAACGGCCCAGACGCGCTCCAGTCGACCTTGAAGCTCAAGGCCCCGTTCGGCTCAAGGACACCGGCGGTGGAGGCGTCGAGGGCCGCGCCGTTGACGGTCCCGCGCGCCACCGAGACGCGCCGTCCGGAGAGGCTGGCCTGCAGGCCGACCCGCGGGCTGGCGCCCAGCAACCGGTCGAGCTCGCCGTAGCCGGTGGCGAACCGCTGGCCGCGGGCCGCGACGTCGAACACCCAGGGCTTGCCGGCCCCGGACTGGGTTGCGGACCAGGTGGCGCTGGCCGCGCCGGCGGCGCCGGTCCGCGCGGCGGCGAGGTTGGAGAGGTCCGCCCGCCCCTTGAAGGTGAGCCCGCCCAGCAGGCCGCGGCCGCCGGTGGCGGTGAGCTTCAGCCCGCGGCCGGTCACGTCGAGCCGGCGCACCTCCAGGCGGCCGTCGCGCAGGCGCGCGGCCTCGAAGCCGGCCCGCGGTGCCCCGCCCAGGATGGCGGGGATCCAGCCGGCCCCTGAGCCCCCCCGCCCGGTCAGCTGGCCCTGCAAGGTGACCACGCCGGTGCGGGTCTCGATCTCCACGGGACCGGAGGCGTCGGCGAGGCCGTAGGCGCCGACCTTCAGGCGCGAGACGCCCGCCGTGCCGGCGAACCGCCAGGCGGTCCCCTGCCCGGTGACCCGACCGGCGATGCGCGCGGGCCCCATCTGGGGGCCGCCGGTGATCCGCGACAGGGCCTGGGTGTTGGCGACCACCGTGGCGCCGCCGGGGCCGAGCCGCCGCTCCATCACGTTGCCGAGGCCGTCGATGCGAACGGATGCGTTGTCGGCGTAGAACCGCCCGGCGAGCGCGTGCAGGTCGCGCCCCGAACGCCGGCCGGCGATGCCGAAGGCGACGCGCGCGCCGAACCGCTCGGCCCAGCGACGGGTGAGGGTCGAGGCGGTCAGCACGGCGCGGCCGCTCGCCTCGCCGCCCTCGGGCGTCCAGGCCCCGCGGGCATCCAGCGGCCGCAGGGTGCCGGAGGTGGCGACGGCGGTGAAGCGGCCCTCGGAGGTCTTGCCGTCGGCCGCCGCCTTCAGCTCGAACGGCTGCTCGGTCGGCAGCCCGAGCGCGCCGGCCAGCGCGCCGCCCTGGGCCTCCACCGCGTCGACGCGGATGACCAGCGGGCGGTCGGGGGAGACGTCGAAGTCCAGGTTCAGGTGGTCGCCGGGGTGCAGCACGCTGGCGGCGCGCACCCGGCCCTCGCGCCCGCCGCGGCGCTCGATGTCGAGGCTGGCGGCGAGGTCGTAGACACCGCGGCGGTAGCTGAAGCCCTCCAGCATCTCTACGCGGGCCGTGGCCTCGTCGATGTGGAAGGAGAGCGGCAGGCCGCGGTCCTTGCCCTTGGGCCTGAGCGTCGGGCGGCGGATCAGGCGGATGGTCTGGGCGTCGATGCGCTCGGCGCTGAAGCGGCGGCGGAACAGGTCGGCGTAGCGCCATCGCATGCGCACGTTGCTGGCCTCCAGCCAGACGCCCTTCTCGTCGCGCAGGGTCAGGCGTCGGATGGTGAAGTCGCGCCACAGGTCGCCGCCGAGCCCCTCGATCTTGAGCTGGCCGACGCGGCCGACCTTGAGCCCGTCGGTGCGCGCCTCGATCAGCACCCGCGCCTGCGGCAGCAGCACCGCGTAGCGCCCGGCGGCCCACAGGCCGACGATCAGCACGAAGACGGCGGCCAGCAGGACGAGGATCAGCTTCGGGAGGAGGCTGCGCTTCAGGACCGGGGTTTCGGGGACCTCGCTCAAAAGCTCTGCCCCAGGCTGACGTAGATCTGGAACGGCGAGTCCCCGCGGCGGTCGGTGACCGGCACCGCGACGTCCACGCGGATCGGGCCGAAGCCCAGATGGTAGCGCACGCCCACGCCGACCCCGACGGCCAGATCGCTGAAGTCCGGGATCTGGTCGGTGCCGACGGCGCCCGCGTCGACGAAAGCGGCGAGCTCCCAGGTCCGGGTGATCTGGCGGCGCACCTCCACCGAGGTTTCGAGCAGGGAGGCGCCGCCCTGCGGGGTGTTGTCGGCGAGCCTCGGGCCCACGGCCTGGTATCCAAAACCGCGCACCGAGCCGCCGCCGCCGGCGTAGAAGCGCCGCGAGGCGGGCACGTCGGGGATCGAGCCGTTGACGAGGCTGCCGACGCGCAGCCGCCCCGCCAGGACCGTGCGGGCGTCCTGGTCCAGCGGCCGGTAGATCGTCCCGTCGCCCACGAGCCGCAGGAACGGCAGGGTGTCGTCGCCGGCGATCAGCGTCGGCTCGGCCCGCGTGTTCACCCGCCAGCCGCGGCGCGGATCCAGCGGATCGTCGGAGCGGTCGAGGGCGAAGGCGGCCAGCAGGGTCGCGGTGAGCAGGTCGCGGCCCAGCGGGGTCAGCTCGCGCACGCGCAGCTCGTCGGTGCGTGAGAGGTCCAGCGAGGCGCCGACGGTGACGTAGGAGCCCTGGGTGAGGAACGAGGTGCGGCCGAAGCGGCGGGTGACGTCGGCGCGCACGCCCACGCCCGTCTCGTCGTAGGCGTCGGTGCGCACCCGGTAGGCGGCGCTGCCGGCGGTGAAGGTCTGCTGGGGATGGCGCCAGTGCGGCAGGGTGAGCGTCGCGCCCAGCCGGCTGTCGACGCTGGAGGCGCGGGCAAGGACGCCGAGAGTGTCGGCGCGGCCCAGCCAGTTGTAGCGCGTCCAGCGGACCTCGGCCCCCAGGCCCTCTTCGGTGGAATAGCTGGCGCCGACCTCCAGGGTGCGGCGCTTGCGCTCCGCCAGGCTGACCACCACCGGGCGGCGGCCCTGCTCGTCGATCATGGCTCGCGGCGCGAGCGCGACGGTGACGGACTCGAACACGCCTGCGTCGAGCAGCCGCCGCTCCAGCTCGCCGACGTCTTCGGGATCGTAGGCGTCGCCCGCCCTCCAGGGGGCGAGGCGGCTCACCCAGCGCGGATCCGTCCGCCCGTCGGTGACTAGGCGCACGCCGTTCAGGCGCACCACGTCGCCGGCGGCGATCCGGAAGGTCGGGCGCACGGTCCTGTCGGCGTGGTCGACGATCACCTCGCGCGGCTCGGCGCGGACGTCGGCGTAGCCGCGCTTCTGGATCGCGGCCACCGCCCGGCCTTCGGCGCCGACCACGTCGGCCGCGCGCCCGGGCTGGGCGGGGTGGAACTCGAGCGCCGCCTCGGCCGCGGACGTGGCGGCGGCGTCGGGCTGCGGCCCCACCCAGGCGATCCGCGGCTGGGCGATCACGAACCGCGGGCCGGGCTGGACGCGGACCAGGGGCCTCGGCGCGTCGCCCTCCCCGACGTCGGGCTCGACGACATAGGCGTAGTAGCCCTCGGAGCGGAGGACCGCGATCACGTCCTCGGCCGCGTCGCGGGCGCGGCGGCGGGCCTCGAAGCGGTTCTCGATGGGACGGTCGGTCTCGCCGACCGCGCGGGTCACCGCGGTCCGCAGGTCCTCCGGCAGCTCGCCTTCGATCTGGGCGCGCGGCGGCGCGGCCCGCGCCGGCATGGCGTGGGCGTACGCGCACAAGGCCGCCGAGGCGGCGACGGCGTAAGCCACTCGGTTCAAACGCGAATCCTCGGGCCGCCCCCCTGCTCCGGGTGTAGCGGGGCGGCTGGCGGCTGTCACGGCCGGGCTTTCAGCGGCACATCACACAGCAACGCCTGCGGCGATCTGCCTGAGGTGAAAGGTCGCCTGACGGTCTAGAAGGTACAACAAGAAGTAAACAAGCTTGGCCTTAGAGCATCATGGCCAGCCAATTCTGACACAATTAGGGCGAAGAGCGGGTTCCCGCGCTCACAATAGGTTGTGTCTGCAATCGTCAGCTTGACCAGAGACGAATGTTGCTGCGTCGAAACCGCGCAACTACTTCTCTCACCACGCAGGGGGGAGCGCCGCGCGATTCAGCGCGGGACGACTTCCAAACAACTCATCTGACGGTGCGAGGGTTTCGTCTTGGCTTATCAAAACTACTCCGGCCAGTGGCTGGCGCAGTCCAACTCCAGCTACCTGTGGCTCGTCAACGAGTGGCAGGCGATCGTGCCGACCTCCGGTGTCGACACGGCCAAGATCTGGCAGTCCTACACGCTGTCGCCCAACAGCCCCATGCAGAACCTGATCGTGTTCGGGGACGGCAACTACGCCGCGGGCAATGACCAGAACAACGTGCTGAAGACCGAGGCCCCCCGCACCCTGATCTACGGGGCGCGCGGCGAGGACGTCTTCATCGGCTCCGGCGGCAGCGGCACGACCTTCATCGTCGCCGCCGGCGAGGGCAACAAGGTCGTCCAGAACTTCACCCAGGGCGCCGACACCGTGCGGCTGATCGGCGGGCCGCTCACCAGCATCGAGGCCGTGAAGGCCAACATGGTCCAGCAGGGCTCGGACGTCCTGCTGAACGACGGCGGCACGATGATCCTGTTCCGCAATTCGCAGATCAGCCAGTTCGACGCCTCGGACTTCCAGCTGCCGCTGAACTACGCGGGCCTGGGTTCGCTCACCTTCTCCGAAGAGTTCAACAACCCCGGGACCATCGGGACCAACTGGGTCACCAACTTCGGCTACGCCGGGGACGGCCTGAACAGCTTCACCCTGCCCCAGAACGGCGAGCAGCAGATCTATACGAGCGCCGCCTTCAAGGGGACGTCGGGCGGACCCCTGGGCCTCAATCCCTATTCGTTCAACAACGGCGTTCTGACCATCACCGCGCAGCCGGTGAGCGACTGGCACTCGTCGCAAATGTGGGGCTACGACTACTCGTCGGGGATGCTCAAGTCGAACTTCACCCAGACCTACGGCTACTTCGAGATCCGCGCCGAGCTTCCCAAGGGCCAGGGCCTGTGGCCCGCCTTCTGGCTGCTGGGCGAGCAGAACCGCGAGATCGACATCCTCGAGGGCCTGGGGAGCAACACCAAGGTCGCCTACAACGCCCTGCACTCCAACGCCGTGCCCGCGATCGGCAACCCCAGCTTCAATCCGTACGGCGACGGTTTCCACACCTACGGCGCGCTCTGGAATCCCAAGACGATCACCTTCCTCGTCGACGGGACGCCGGTTTGGACCACGCCGACGCCCTACGACATGGACCAGCCGATGAAGATGATCCTCAACCTGGCGGTCGGGGGCAACTGGGCCGGTTCGCCGGACGCCAGCACGCCATGGCCGGCGCAGATGAAGATCGACTACGTGCGGGTCTACAACCTGCCGGGCAACGGCACGGCGCCGCAGCCGACCACGCCGCCGCCGGTGATCACCACTCCGCCGCCGACCACGACCACCCCGCCCCCGGCCCCGGCCCCGGCGACGACGGGTCAGGTCCTCACCTCCTCCAAGTACGCCGACGTTCTCACGGGCGGGACGGGCGCCGACACGCTGGTGGCGGGCCAAGGCCCCGACCAGCTCACCGGCGGCGCGGGCGGCGACACCTTCGTCTTCAAGGCCGCGCCCTGGAACGCCGGGAACATCAAGGACTTCCAGGTCGGCGTGGACCGGTTGGACTTCTCGGCCGTCTACAAGGGCGCCGAGCCGATCGGCAACTACCTGACCTTCGTCTCGGACGGAGCGGGCGGGACGAAGGTCATGCTCGACATCGACGGGGCGTCTTCGGCCAACCCCTGGCCCTTCACCATGGTGACTCTGAACGGCGTCAGCCCCGCGGGCCTGACCGCGGCCCAGGTGCTGGGGGCGGCTGCGCCGACCCCGCCGCCGGTCACCACCACGCCGCCGCCCGTCACCACGACGGCCGGCCAGGTGCTGGTCTCCGACACCTATGCGGACGTCCTGGTGGGAGGCTCGGCCAACGACACCCTGTCGGCCGGCCAGGGCCCCGACCGGCTCACCGGCGGCGCGGGCGCGGACCACTTCGTGTTCGGCAAGCTGCCCTGGAACGCCGGCCACGTGACCGACTTCCAGCACGGGGTGGACAAGATCGACCTGCGCCCGCTGTTCCAGGCGGCCGGCTACCGCGGCTCCAATCCGGTGGCCGACGGCTACCTGCGGCTGGAGGGAGACGGCGCCGGCGGCACGAAGGTGCTCTTCGACCAGGACGGCTGGGGCTCCGGCAACCCGTGGCCCACGACCATCACGACGCTCGACGGCGTTGCGCCTTCGTCCGTGACGTCGAGCGACTGGCTGTTCCAATAGGGAAGTGCTGCGGCGGGAAAGCGCTCTTGCGATAACGCTCTGACCCACGGTCCGGACTGGGGCCGATGATCGGCGCGCCCGTGGGCCGTCGTAGCCCGCCGCAGCACCCCTCAATCTAGGATCAGCGCCGCCAGGGCGGTAGAGGCCTCACCGCTTCGTGCAGGCGAGCTTGCGGCTGTATTCCAGCGAGGCCGGGTCGAGCGTCCGCGCCTTGGCCAGCTCGGCCTGGGCTTCCGAACAGCGGCCCAGCGCCGCCAGGGCGACCGCGTAGCTGTCGTGGACGGCGGGGACCTGCGGCGCGGCGGCGGCGGCGCGCTGGCAGGAGGGCAGCCCCTCGCCCGGCCTGCCGGCCAGGGTGAGGATGTAGCAGCTGTTGTTGAGCACCGCCGGCTCGTCGGGCGCGAGCTTCGCCGCCTGGGCGTTGTCGGCCAGCGCCGCCTGCACCTCCCCCACCTCCGCCAGCACGCCGGCCCGGTTGGCGTAGCTCACCCAGTCCTTGGCCGGCATGCTGCGGTAGACGGCGAGCGCCCGCGGGTAGCCGGCATCGCCGCCCCGCTTGAGGATCGGCAGGACGTAGGGCAGCACCGCCTCCGGCTCGGCGTCGGCGGAGCGGTCCGGCACGCCGGGCGGCGACTTGCCCTCCAGCATGGCCAGCGCCACCTGGGCGTCCTCCAGGGCCTCCGGCTCCCGCCCCACCCGCTCGTAGGCGGCGGCCCGGAAGGCGTGGAAGGTGGCGTCGGAATAGAGCCTCTGGGTGCGGTCCGCGGGCCGGGCCTCGTCGTAGAACCGCACCGCCGCGGCGTAGTCGCCGCGCAGGAAGGCGTGGGTGCCCAGGTTGATGTAGGCCAGCATCCGCTCCGCCGATCCCGGCGCGGCCGCCTTGGCGCAGGCCTCGAAGTCCATGCCGCCCTCGGCGTCGGGCTGGCAGGGCTTGGGCGGCTCGGCCGCCGCGGGCGCGGCGAGCGCCAGGGCGGCGATGATACCGGCGATCAGCCTCATCCGGGTCCTCCTGGGCGCGAGCCTTTCACGCCGCCGCCGGAACCTCCAGCCCCATCTCCGACAGCAGCTCGAGCCAGGCCGCCCGGCCCTTCGCCTGGCTGAACCGCTCCACCGCGGTGGAGCGGGCGGCCTCCCGCATGGGCCGCGAAGCCTCAGGTTGGCGGCAAGCCTCGATCAGCGTGGCGGCCAAGGCGTCCACGTCGAAGAACGGCAGCAGCCGCCCGTTCACCCCATCCTCGATGGCGTCACGCACCGGGGCGGTGTCGGAGCCTATGACGTAGCAGCCCAGCGCCATGACCTCGACCACCGACCACGAGAGCACATAGGGCCAAGTGTAGTAGACGTGGGCGGTAGAGAGCTTCAGCACCTCGTGCATCACCGGGTGCGCCAGCCACCCCAGGAAATGCACCCGCGCCGGGTCCAGCTCGACGCCGGCCAGCGCGGCCTCCTTCCAGGTCCCGCCGCCGGGCGCGTCGCCCGCGTAGGCCGAGGTCAGGGTCTCGCGCCCGACGATCAGCACCTGCGCCTCCGGGACCTCCGCCAGCACCCGCGGCAGGGCCCGGGCCAGGATGTGCAGGCCGCGCAGGGGCTCCAGGTAGTTGTTCACATGTGTAATGACCGGCGTCCCGGGCCGGATCACCGTCCCGCCAGGCAACTGCAGGGGCTTGGGCGAACCGGGCCGGATAGTCTCCACATCGATTCCCTCGTGGATGATCCGGGTGATCGGCCGGAACGCCGCCGGCAGGGTGGCGGCCTGGAAGGGCGTGGGCGCCACGATGGCGTCGGCGTCGCAGAGCTCCAGCGCCGGCGCCGCCCAGCGCGACTTGGCGAGCAGCTGGGTCTGCATCGAGGACGACTGGAACTCCGGATCGAACGGCGCCGCCGGCCGCGGCCGGCCCGAGAACAGCTCCGGGAACAGCACCTGCCGCGCCTCCGGGAAGATCTCGGCCATGAACGCCATCTCGCCCCACATCGCGTGGCCGACGATGACGGCGGGGTCGAACCCGCCCCCCTTCAGCTCATGCGCCACGCGGGAGGCCATCGACGCGCGGATGAAGTCTCCCTCGGCAGCCATCGCCAGGGGGTAGACGCCCGGCGTCGAGGCGCGGGGGATCGCATAGCGGGCGGTGTTGACGCCCTCCAGCCCCTGCGCCTCGAGTCCGCCGATCGCCGCGCATGGCACGCCGCGCGCCACCAGCGTCTGCGCCAGATCGCGAAACTGGCCGGGAAAGCCATTGTGGACGAAGAGGACGCCTGACCCCATGGCCCGGTTCTGCCCGAGCCCGCGTCCGGTGTCAGCAGGGACGGTTGGTAGGCCGGGTGAGGTTCGAACTCACGACCATTCGATTAAAAGTCGAATGCTCTACCACTGAGCTACCGGCCCACGACGCGGCAAGCCGGACGGCCTTCGCGAAGCGGCGCGGACCATATGCAGCGGGACCCTGGGGCGCAAGGCCGCGAAACAGACAAGGACTCAGCTAGATTGCCGTCCATGCGCAGCCTCGCCGCCGCCGCCGTGTTCGCCGCCGCCCTGGCCGGGACGGGCTGCGTGACCGCGCCGGCCGACGGCTCCCCCCGGGTGCAGACCACCGGCGACGCCAACCGCGAGAACCTCAAGGGCGCGGTGAGGGCGCCGCTGCGCGACCTCAACCTGCTGCGCACCAAGATTCCCGTCGTGCTGCTGGAGGCCATGGCCGACCCCTATGCACGCCCGCCGCGGCGGGTGACCTGCGTCGAGCTGGTTGCGCTGGTGCAGCCGCTGAACGACGCGCTGGGCGCGGACCTCGACACGCCGTCGACCGACGAGGATGACCTGCTGCTGAAAGGCCGAGAGAGCGCCTACGGGGCCGTCGCGGGGGTGACCACCGATGCGATCCCCTTTCGCGGCTGGGTGCGCAAACTCTCCGGCGCCGAGCGGCACGACAGGCTGGTGCAGGCGGCGATCAGCGCCGGCGCGGTGCGCCGCGCCTACCTGAAGGGGCTGGGAGAAGCCAGGGGCTGCCCGCCACCGGCAACGCCGAGCCACGAACTGGCCGGCAGCGAGGTGATCACCCAGGAGTTCCGGCCGCGCTATCCGACCCGGCCGCCGCCGCCCGGGCCCGGGAAGCCTGCCGAAACGCCGAAAGCCTCCCCTCGGCGATAGCCGCGCGCATCTCGGCCATCAGGGCCTGGAAGAAGGCGATGTTGTGCCAGGAGAGCAGCACCTGGCCCAGGATCTCGTCGGCCTTCACGAGGTGATGCAGGTAGGCCCTCGAATAGTCGCGGCTCGCCGGCACGTCGCTGTCCGGATCGAGGGGGCTCTCGTCCTCGGCGAACCGGGCGTTCTTCAGGTTGATCGGGCCGTCCCAGGTCCAGGCCTGGCCGTGCCGCCCCGAGCGGGTGGGCAGCACGCAGTCGAACATGTCCACGCCGCGCCAGACGGCCTCCACGATGTCGATGGGCTTGCCAACGCCCATCAGGTAGCGGGGCCGTTCTGGCGGCAGCTGGGCCGGCGCGAAGTCCAACACCTCGACCATGGCCTCGTGGCCTTCGCCGACCGCCAGACCGCCGATGGCGTAGCCGTGGAACCCGATCTCCTGCAGCCGCTGCGCCGACTCTCGGCGCAGATGCTCGGCCGTGCCGCCCTGCTGGATGCCGAACAGGGCCTGGGTGTCGCGCTGGCCGAAGGCGGCCTTGCAGCGCTGCCCCCAGCGCGCGGAGCGGCGCATGGCGTCGGCGACGACGCTCTCCTCGGCTGGGAGCGCGACCAGCTCGTCCAGCTGCATGACGATGTCGGAGCCCAGCAGGTCCGCCTGGATCTCCATGGACCTCTCGGGCGAGAGCACGTGGCGCGAGCCGTCGATGTGGCTGGCGAAGGTGACCGCCTCCTCCGTGACCTTGGCGATCTTCGACAGCGACATGACCTGGAAGCCGCCGCTGTCGGTGAGGATCGGCTTGTTCCAGCGCATGAACCTGTGCAGCCCGCCCAGCCTCGCGACCCGTTCGGCGGTAGGGCGGAGCATCAGGTGGTAGGTGTTGCCCAGGATGATATCGGCGCCGGTGGCCGCCACCTGGTCCACGGTCAGCGCCTTGACCGTCCCCGCGGTGCCCACCGGCATGAAGGCCGGCGTCCGGATCTCGCCCCTGGTCGTGGAGAGCACGCCGGTGCGCGCGGCGCCGTCGGTGGCCTGGATGGTGAAGGGGAACGCGGCCACCTAGGCGGCCCTCCAGAGCAGGCTGGCGTCGCCGTACGAGTAGAAGCGGTATCCCGTCTCGATGGCGTGGGCGTAGGCGGCGCGCATGGTCTCCAGGCCCGCGAAGGCGGAGACCAGCATGAACAGCGTCGACTTCGGCAGGTGGAAGTTGGTCATCAGCCCGTCCGCCGCCCGGAAGCGGTAGCCCGGGGTGATGAAGATGGCGGTCTCGTCCATGAACGGCCGGATCACGCCGTCGTCGCCGGCAGCGGACTCCAGCAGGCGCAGCGAGGTCGTGCCGACGCACACGATCCGGCCGCCGGCGTCGCGAGCGGCATTGAGGGTCTGGGCGGTGACGGCGTCCACCTCCCCCCACTCCGGGTGCATGCGGTGCTCGGCGACGACCTCGGTCTTCACCGGCAGGAAGGTGCCGGCGCCCACGTGCAGGGTGACGAAGGCGGTCTTGACCCCGGCCTCGTCCAGGCGGGCGAACAGCTCCGGCGTGAAGTGGAGACCGGCCGTGGGCGCGGCGACGGAGCCGTCCTCGGCGGCGTAGACCGTCTGGTAGTCGGCGCGGTCCTGCGCGTCCTCGGCGCGCTTGGCGGCGATGTAGGGCGGCAGAGGCATGGCGCCGCGCTCGGCGATGGCGGCGTCAAGGTCGGGACCGGACAGGTCGAAGGCGAGCGTCACTTCGCCGCCCTCGCCTTTCGCCTTCACTGTGGCGTCTAGCGCGCCCAGGAAGCAGGCGCGGTCCGAGCTTTCCCCGAAGGAGACGCGGTCGCCTTCCGCCAGGCGCTTGCCGGGCCGCATGAAGGCGGTCCACACGTGGGGCGAAAGCCTGCGGTGCAGGGTGGCTTCAACGGCCACGCGGCTCTCGTCACGGGTGCGGACGCCCTTCAGCCGGGCCGGGATGACCTTGGTGTCGTTGAGCACCAGGACGTCGCCGGCGCGCAGCTCGCCGGGCAGGTCTCGGACGGTCAGGTCCCGCAGCGGGCGGCCCGGATCGACCACCAGCAGGCGCGCCGAATCCCTCGGGCTGGCCGGCCGCAGCGCGATGCGCTCGTCCGGGAGGTGGAAGTCGAAGTCGGCCAGTTGCATGGAGCCCGGCTGAAGGCCACGGCGCCTCACTCCCGTCAAGCCGGCGGCGTGCTAGAGGCTGGCATGCGGACGTTCCGAATCGTGCTGACGGCGCTGATCGCCCCACCCGCCTTTCTGGCCGTGCTGGTGTGCGCCACGGCCGCCCTGGCCGCGTGGCTCGGCCGCGGCAGCCTGCGCTTCGACGTGCTCACCCACTTCGCGCCGGTCTGGTTCGCCGGCGGCCTGGTCGCCGCGGTCGGCGGGGCGTTCCTGAAGGGCTTCGACCGTGGCGCGCTGGTGAGCCTCGGGACCATTGCCATGGTCGCGGCCGGGGGCCTGATCGTCCCGGAGCTCATCCGCTCAACGGGGCCCAAGGCGGCGGCCGATGCACCGGGGCAGATCAAGCTGGTCCAGTTCAACGTGTGGTACCACAACCGTGACATGGCCAGTGTCGTAGCCTGGCTGCGCAAGGAGGCGCCGGACGTCGCAGTGCTGGAGGAGGCTACCCCGGAACTGCGGCGCCTGCTGCAGGCTGAGCCGGGCTGGCACGTCAGCGGCGGACGCTCCGAGGTGGTGATCATCTCCAAGGCTCAGCCGGTCTCCAGCTTCGGGCGCGGGGAGTTCCCGCCCACCGTAGGTCCGATCGGCGGCGCCACCTTCCGCGACGCACGCGGCGCCTTCACCGTGATCGGCGTCCATTACGCCTGGCCCACCGACGCCGCCGACCAGCAGAGTCAGGAACGACGGCTGGCGGCGGCCATCCGCAAGTACCGGGGCGAGCGGACGATCGTGGCCGGCGATTTCAACTCCGCCCCCTGGTCCTTCTCCCGCAAGCGCTGGGACCGCGAGTTCGGCCTGCCGCGGCGGACGCGGGCGCTCTTCTCCTGGCCGGCCGCGCAGTACAACCGCATCCGCTGGCTGGGGCTGTTCCCGATCCTGCCGATCGACCATGTCTACGCCGGCGACGGCTGGGCGACGGTGAGCGTGAAGCGCGGACCCAAGGTGGGGTCGGACCACTACCCCGTGATCGTCACCCTAGCGCCTCGCGCGCCGAGCTGAGCTGGGCCTCCAGCTTGCGGCGCTGGTCGTGGTGGCGCGCCTTCGCGGCCTCCAGCTCGCGCTCAACGGCGGCCCGCTGCTGCTCGAGGCGGTCGATGGCCTTCGCGTAGTCCCGGTCCAGGTCGCCGAGCCGCCTCTCCAGCTCCGCGACGCGCTTCAGCTGCGCCGGCGTGGGCCCCTTGGGCTTCGGCCGCTTCGCAGGTTTCAGCTTTGCGAGCTCGGCGCGGGAGCCGGCGGGCTTGCGCAGAACCTCTTCCGGCTTGGCCGTGGCGGCCTTCACCAGTTCGGGATCGTCGGTCTCCCGCGCCAGGCCCGTCTTGAACAGGTCCTGGTGGCTTCCCCAGGCGGCCAGGGCCTTGGCCTTGGACGACGTCGCGATGACGTAGTCCGTGAGCCCATCGGAGGTGACGAAGACCTTCAGCCTGGCTGCCATGGGCGTCCCTTACGCGTCGGCGGCGACCTTCATGGAGACGATCTTGCCGGGGCTGCGCGGCGGCTCGCCCTTCGGCAGGGCGTCCACGTGCTCCATGCCTTCGACCACCTCGCCCCAGACGGTGTACTGGCCGTCCAGGAAGCGGGCGTCGTCGAAGCAGATGAAGAACTGGCTGTTGGCGCTGTGCGGCTGGTTGGTGCGGGCCATTGAGCAGACCCCACGCACGTGCGGCTCACGGCTGAACTCGGCCTGGAGGTTGGGCTTCTTCGAGCCGCCCGAGCCGGTGCCGGACGGATCGCCGCCCTGGGCCATGAAGCCGGGGATCACCCGGTGGAAGACCACGCCGTCGTAGAAGCCTTCGCGCGCCAGCTCCTTGATGCGCTCCACGTGGCCGGGGGCCAGGTCGGGGCGCAGCTTGATGGTCACCGGGCCGGATTCCAGCTCCATGACCAGCGTGTTTTCCGGATCCATCACTTCACCTCCGCAGGAATGCTCACATCGCAGGCCGAGAAGTCGGCGCCCCTGGCCGCCCTCACCCGCTCGATCTCTCGCTTGAACCAGGCGCCCTTGGTGTCGACCACCCGGACCGTCGGACGCTCGGTCGCCGGGATGTCCGACAGCAGCCGCACCGTGTTCATCCAGTCCTGCGGCGGCTCGACGGGCTCGCCGGTCTTGATGGAGTTGACCACGTCCTGGCCGGCGATCACCCGGCCCCAGGCGGTGTAGCGCTTCTCCAGCGAGGGATAGGCCGCCCGCATGAGGAAGAACTGGCTATTGGCCGAGGCCTCCTCCTGGCCGCGGGCCATCCCGGCCACGCCGGGGCAGTAAAGCGCCCAGCCGGTGACCTTCTGGTCGCGGGTCATGGGCGCCAGCATCATCGACTGGGTCATCACCGGCAGGGACCGCACGAAGCCGATCTCGGCGACGCTCTGGTCGGCGGCAAGCGCAAAGGGCATGTCCGCGCCGCGGCGGAAGGTGAACTCGGGCTCGATATCCGGCTGCGGCGAGCCGCCGGTGCCGTTGTTCATCGGGTCGCCGGTCTGGGCCATGAAATTCTCGATGACCCGGAAGAACCGCTGGCGATCGAAGAAGTGCTGCTTGGCGAGGTCGCGGATGCGCGCGACGTGGCCAGGGGCGACCTCGGGGACCATCTCGACGACGATGCGGCCCTTGTTGGTGTCGATCACCAGGATGTCGTCGGGATTGGGCGTGCGCCAGTCGGCGGCGGAGGGGGCTGCGGCGGCCTTGGGGGCGGCCTTGACCGCGGCCGCCTTGGGAGCCGGCGCCTTGGCGCGCTGGGCGTCGGCCATCGGCGCGAAAGCGAACAAGGCTGCAAGCGATGCGGCGGCGAAGAGGGCTTGTCTCATAGGGGCCTGTCCTAGCCGGACAGGAGCGATCGGGGAAGTCAGGCCTTCAGCCGCCAGCGCAGAGGCTTGGTGGGCAGTCGGACGAGCTCGCCCTTGGCCTCCATGTCGAGCTGCACCGACTTCGTCCACCAGCCGGCGCGCTCGCCGCCTGGGAACAGGGCGCCCGGCGCGGCGGCTTTCACCGCGGCGACCATCTCGGACTGGGTCAGGCCCGGCCCGCCTGTAGGCACCACCTTAAGCATCGTGGCCTTGATCGCGTTGAAGGGCTCGGCCTCGACCCTGTAGACCTTGCCCGGGTGGTTGACGTTCTCGATCTCGATCTTCATTGCCGGCCGACCTTGGCGAGGAGCCGGGATTTCACCCCGTCGGAAACGAACTTCGACACGTCGCCGCCGAGCTGGGCGATCTCCTTGATCAGGCGGGAGTTGAGCGCCTGGTGCCGCGGGTCGGCCATCAGGAAGACGGTCTCGATCTCGCGGTCGAGCTGCTGGTTCATGGCCGTCATCTGGAACTCGAACTCGAAGTCGGCCACGGCGCGCAGGCCGCGGACGATCACCTGGGCCCCCACCTCACGGGCCACGTGCATGGTCAGGCCTTCATAGGGGTGGATGACGATCTCGGCCTTGGCGCGGAGCGGCTGGACCGCCTCCTCGGCGATGGCCACCCGCTCGTCGAGGCTGAACATGGGCCCCTTGCCAGTGTTGATGGCGATGCCCAGCACCAGCTTGTCGAGGAACTTCACGGCCCGGCCGATGATGTCGGTGTGGCCGTTATGGATCGGATCGAACGTGCCCGGGTAGAAGCCGATGCGCGTCATGGCTCAGGTCCCCCAACAGCCCCCGCCTTCGCCTTTCGCCGCACCCCGCGCTTTAGGCAAGCGCAATCTTGCGTGGGGCGAGCGCCGACGTGGTTCAGCGGCGGCCCTGCCCCGCCACCCCGAGTGAGACCGCGATCTGCTTGGCGACGGCGTCCGTGAGGGCCTGCTGCTGGTCGATCAGTGCGCCGAACCCGCCGGGGTTGGACTTGCGGTCCACTTCGAAGGTGCGGAGCGTCGCGCCGGCCGGATCGCGCAGGGTGACGACAACGCGGATGCGGTCCCCGCCCATGAACACGCCGGCGATCGCCCGGGCCTGGGCGCTGCGCTCGCGGTATTCCAGCACGTCGAACTGAAGGTCCGCTGGCGCGCCGCCGCCCGGCGCGGCGGCGAGCTGCAGCTGGATGGCGCGGGAGAGCTGCGGCACCAGGTTCTGAGGGACCCTGGCCGTCGCCCGACCTGTGACAGTCCTCACCTGCACGGGACCGGCGGACGCAGGGAGCGGGCCGCCCCCCAGGGGGAGCGTCTCCTTCACGGAGGTGGAGCAGGCGGCGAGCAGGAGCGCAGCCCCCACCGCCGCGAGTATCCGCGGCATCTGGCGCTACTGCGGCTCGAGCGTGACGTTCAGCGGGTTCGGCGTCAGATCGAGCATCGAGCCGTTGGAAGCGTCGACCCCGGCGCCGATGATGCCGCCGGCGATCAGATTGCCGGCCATGGCCGCGCCGCCCGCGCCCGCCACCTTGTTGGTCACGTGGCCGGTCCAGGTCTTGTAGCCGGGCTTGGTGATGGTGACGTCGAACTCGGACTTGCGCTTCATCTTGAAGGTGCAGGGGGTCTGCTCGCACGAGAAGTCGTTCGAGGTGCGGACAGCCGCGCCCGCAGGCGTGGTGTTGACCGTCCAGTCCGTGCTGGTGCCGCGCGTGATCGTCGCGCAGCCGGTGAGCATCAGCCCTGCGGCTGCCAGAGTGATGATTTTCATTCCCGTCCCTGTCCTTTGCCTTCTGACGAGGCGTTTCGGCCGATCGTTCGATCAGCTGACAGGGGGGTTAACGGCGATCTACAGCCAAGGTTCCGGAACGGTGGCCGCCTTGATTCCCCGCGCGTCTCGGGCTGAAGTGGGATCATGAGCGGCGAGACGTCCACAACGGCGCCTGAGCGCCTGGAGCCCAAGCTCCTCTCCGGCGGAAATCCGCAGATCCCCAAGGGTGAAGGCGATGGCCCCGTGCAGGCCTACATCGCCGCCATGCCCGGCTGGAAACGCGACGTGGGGCGCAGGCTGGACGGGCTCATCGAGGCCGCCTGCCCTGGCGTGCAGAAGGCGGTGAAGTGGAACTCGCCCTTCTACGGCGTCGCGGACCAGGGCTGGTTCCTCAGCTTCCATTGCTTCACCCGCTACGTGAAGGTGACGTTCTTCAAGGGCGGCGCGCTGTCGCCCCTGCCGCCGGGCCGCTCGAAGCACGAGGACGTGCGCTACCTCGACGTCTACGAGGGCGCGCCGTTCGACGAGGCCCAATTTCTCGACTGGGTCCGGCAGGCCAGCCGGCTGCCGGGCTGGCTCGCCTGAGACGAAGGGAAAGCCCATGACAACGACCGAAGCTTCGGCCTCCGACCTGATCGACGCGCGCATCGACGAGCTCAAGGACTGGCGCGGGGCGACGCTCGCGCGCGTGCGCAGCCTCATCAAGGCGGCCGATCCGCAGGTCGTCGAGACCTGGAAGTGGCGGGGGGTGCCGGTGTGGGAGCACGACGGCATCATCTGCACCGGCGAGACCTACAAGGAGGTGGTGAAGCTGACCTTCGCGAAAGGCGCCTCGCTGGCGGACCCCAAGGGGCTGTTCAACTCCAGCCTGGAGGGAAACACCCGCCGGGCCATCGACATCCGCGAAGGCGAGGCCATCGACGAGGCGGCGCTGACGGCGCTGGTCCAGGCGGCGGTGGCGCTCAACGCCCGGGGCAAGGCCGGCAAGGCGCGGACGGGCGCCTAGCCGCCTCCGCCCGGGCGCGTCATCTCGATCATCGTGGGACGGAAGCCCGCGGCGGCGAAGAGGCGCCGTGCGCCTTCGTTCGGGTAGGCCGTGGAGAGCACCACCTGAGGCGCCCCGAGCGCGGCGAGCGCCGCCAGGACCTCGTCCAGCAGGCGCCGCCCGACGCCCGCCCCTCGCCGGTCCGGGTCGACCACGATGTCGTAGATGGCGCCGGCGGGCCCGCGCAGGGACATCCAGTCCATGCCTTCGAGGGCGGCGTAGACGTAGCCCAGCACGCCATCCCGATCTTCGGCGACGAGGATGACGGCGTCGTCGCGGGCAAGCTCGCCCTTCAGGAAGCCGGCGTATCCGCGCTCGGTCGCCGCCGTGGGGGCGATGAAGCGGTCGGGGTCGTACTGGTGGTGGACCGCGACAAGCACGGCGCCCAGCCGGCCAAGCGCTTCGGCGTCGGCGGGGGTGGCCCGGCGCACGGTGATCTCAGGGGCAGGTTTCGGCATGGGCGGAGTGGGTCCGGTCGCGCGACAGGTGCTCGCGCTGCCCATCACGTCGCAGCGGCAGGCGGCGGTCTAGTCGGCTTCGCGCAGCCGGCGCAGAAAGCTGCGCTGCTCGCCGGCGGACGGCCCGGACTGCGGGGACGCGAGGTCCTCCCGCAGCGCACGGAAGATCACCTGGCCGTCCTCGCGCAGCTCCACCCCTGTGTGGTGGACATCCTGCAGCAGCTCCCTCGAAGCCAGCTCGCAAGCGCGGTCGCGGTCGCTCACGAGCATCACCGTCAGCAACGGCGTCGCAGACCGGTCATCCGTGACCAGACACTCGAAAGTACGCATTCCACCCTCCCCCACCGGGCAGACTGTGAACCGAAATCGCGGATCGCGTAACGCCAATTTCCGACATATGCGAAAATAATTGTTCTATTGCAGGCGCTTAGCTTGACTGTGGCGCTTGGCGGGGCGGCTAGGCTTCGCCGCCCTCGCCTTCCGGCCCGGCGTCCGGCGCCTCGTCCGCAAGGCCCTCCGCAGGCTCGTCCTCGCCGGTGTCGGCCAGGCGCTCGACGGAGACGACATGCTCGTCCTCGTGCTTGCGGAAGATGATCACGCCCTGGGTGTTGCGCCCGGCCAGCCGGATTTGACGCACCGGCACGCGGATGAGCTGGCCCTGGTCGGAGACGAGCAGGATCTGGTCGCCCTCCTCCACCGGGAACGACCCGGCCAGACGGCCGCCACGCTTGGTGAGGTCCTGGGCCATGAGCCCCTGGCCGCCGCGGCCGGTGCGCCGGAACTCGTAGGCCGACGAGCGCTTGCCGTAGCCTTCGGTGGAGACGGTGAGCAGGATCTCCTCCTGCGCGCCCAGCTGGGCGATGCGGTCAGGGCTGAGGCTGATGGTCGGGACCGAGGCGTCCTCGTCGTCGGGCGCAGGCGCCTCGTCGGACTCGTCTGCCTCGCCGCTGGCCTTGGCCATGGCGCGGGCGTGCTTGACGTAAGCCGCGCGCTCCTCGGGCGTGGCCGCCACCGCCCGCAGGATGGCCATGGAGATGACGCTGTCGCCCTCGGCGAGGCGAATGCCGCGGACGCCGGTGGAATCCCGGCCGGCGAAGACCCGCACGTCGTCCACCGCGAAGCGGATGCAGCGGCCGAGCGCCGTGGTCAGCAGGACGTCGTTCACCTCGGGCCGGCAGACGGCCACGCCGACGATGGCGTCGCCCTCGTCCAGCTTCATGGCGATCTTGCCGTTGCGCTTGATGCCGATGAAGTCGGAGAGCTTGTTGCGACGCACGCCGCCCGAGCGGGTGGCGAACATCACGTCGTACTGGTCCCAGGTCGCCACGTCCTCGGGCAGGGCCAGGATGGACGTGATGCTCTCGCCCGGCTCGATGGGCAGCAGGTTGACGAAGGCCTTGCCGCGGCTGGTGGGCGTGCCGACCGGCAGGCGCCACACCTTCAGCTGGTAGGCCTTGCCGCCGGACGAGAAGAACAGCATCGGCGTGTGGGTGTTGGCCGAGAACACCCGGGTGACGGCGTCCTCTTCCTTGGTGGCCATGCCCGAGCGGCCTTTGCCGCCCCGGTGCTGCGTCCGGTAGATGGAGAGCGGGGTGCGCTTCACGTAGCCGCCGTGGGTGACGGTGATCACCATTTCCTCGCGGGCGATCAGGTCCTCGTCCTCGACGTCGGCGTCGCCCTCGACGATCTCGCAGCGGCGCGGCACGGCGAAGGCGTCGCGGACCTCCACCAGCTCCTGGCGGACGATGCCCATCACCCGGTCGCGGGAGGCCAGGATGTCCAGGTGGCCCTGGATGGTGCCGGCCAGCTCGCGCGCCTCGCCGAAGATCTCGTCGCGGCCGAGGCCGGTGAGGCGCGACAGGGTCAGGGCCAGGATGGCGCGGGCCTGCTCGTCGGTGAGCCGGATCTTGTCGCCGTCGATCACCAGGGTGCGCGGATCGGCGATCAGCTCGACCAGCGGCAGCATGTCCCCGGCCGGCCAGTCGCGGGCCACCAGCCGTTCACGGGCCTCGGTGGGGTCCTTGGACGAGCGGATGATGTGGATGAACTCGTCGATGTTGGCGACGGCGATGGCGAGGCCAACCAGCACGTGGCCGCGGTCGCGGGCCTTGCCGAGCTCGAACTTCACCCGCCGGACGACGACCTCCTCGCGGAAGTCGACGAAGGCCGTGATCATCTCGCGCAGCCCCATCTGCTGGGGCCGGCCGCGGTTCAGGGCCAGCATGTTGACCCCGAACGAGCTCTGCAGCGGCGTGTAGCGGTAGAGCTGGTTGAGGATCACGTCGGCGGGCGCGTCCCGCTTCATCTCGATGACCACGCGCATGCCGTCGCGGTCGCTCTCGTCGCGCAGGTCCGCGATGCCCTCGATCCGCTTCTCGCGGACCAGCTCGGCGATCCGCTCCACCAGGGCGGCCTTGTTCACCTGGTAGGGGATCGAGTGGATGACGATCGCCTCGCGCTCCTTGCGCATCTCCTCGATGGAGGCCACGCCGCGCATGATCACCGAGCCGCGGCCGGTCATCAGCGCCTGGCGCGGGCCGGTGCGGCCGACGATCTGGCCGCCGGTCGGGAAGTCGGGCCCCGGGACGATGTCCAGCAGCTCCTCGAGGCTGACCTCTGGGTTGTCGATGTAGGCCAGGCAGGCGTCGACCACCTCGCCGAGGTTATGCGGCGGGATGTTGGTGGCCATGCCCACGGCGATGCCGCCCGCGCCGTTGACCAGCAGGTTCGGGATGCGCGAGGGCAGGACCACCGGCTCCTGCTCGGAGCCGTCGTAGTTGTCCTTGAAGTCGACCGTGTCCTTGTCGAGGTCGGCCAGGATCGCCATGGCCGCTCGCGTCATGCGGCTCTCGGTGTAGCGCATGGCCGCCGGCGGATCGTTGTCCACCGAGCCGAAGTTGCCCTGCCCGTCGATCAGCAGCAGGTTCATCGAGAACGGCTGGGCCAGGCGCACCAGGGTGTCGTAGATCGCGACGTCGCCGTGCGGGTGGTACTTACCCATCACGTCACCGACGATGCGGGCGGACTTCACATACGGCCGGTCCGGCGTGTGGCCCTGCTCCCCCATGGAGAACAGGATCCGGCGGTGCACCGGCTTCAGGCCGTCGCGGACGTCCGGCAGCGCGCGGCTGACGATCACGCTCATGGCGTAGTCGAGGTAGGAGCGCTTCAGCTCGTCTTCGATGGCGATAGGGGCGATGCCCCCGCGCCGGTCTTCCGGTGGGGTCTGGGTTTCGTCGGTCAAGGGAGGTCGGCCGCTCGGCGAATCGTAAGGGCTATGTGGGGATCGTTGGTAACATTCTGAAGAGGCGCGCGCCACCCGCGCGCATACGCGTATGCGCGCGCACGCGAGGGGGGTGCGGCGAAGGCGCCCAACTGCCGCCGTGACCTCACCGTCCTGAGCCCCTAAGTTCCCGCCCGGAATGAGTTCGACACGCCCGACGCCGCTTACACCCGGAGAGCCCGCGCCCTGGTTCACGGCCGCCACGCCGTCGAACCCGGAGTTCGTCTTCGACACGGTGGGCGGCCGCTATGTGCTGCTGCTGTTCCTGCCGCTGGACGACGAGCTGCGTCGCAGGGCGCTGAAGGCGCTCTCCAAGAACCAGGGGCTGCTGGACGACGCCAGGCTCTCGGCCTTCATCGTGGTGCGCGATGCGCAGACCTGGGCCGGGGCGCGGGACACGCCGGCCCTGCGCTGGTTCGACGACACCGCGGGCGAGATCAGCCGCCGTTACGGCGCGCTCGGCGAGGACGGGGCGGAGCGGCCGCACTGGCTGCTGCTCGACCCGGCGCTCAGGGTGGTGGCCTATGCGCCCATCGAGAGCGCCAAGGCGATCTTCGACATCTGCGGACGGCTGCCGCCGGTAGCCGACCATGCCGGCGTGCGGATGCACGCCCCGGTGCTGATCGTCCCGCGGATCTTCGAGCCCGGGCTCTGCCGCGCGCTGATCGAGTTGCACGAGGCGAGCGCGGCGGACTTCACCGGCGTGATGCGCGACCAGGGCGAGCGGACCGTCACGGTGATGGACGAGCTGAAGCGCCGCCGCGACATGATGGTGCGCGACGCGGCCAAGGTGGACGGGCTGAAGGCGCGGCTGGAGCAGCGGCTGTTCCCTATGGTCCAGCGGGGGCTGGGTTTCACCGCCACCCGCATCGAGCGCTACCTGGTCTCGGCGTACGACGTCGACGAGGGCGGCGTCTTCCACGCCCACAGGGACAGCTTCACCCAGGGGACCGCCCACCGGAAGTTCGCCGTCTCGATCAACCTGAACGCCGACTTCGAGGGCGGCGACCTGCGATTCCCGGAGTTCGGGCCCGACACCTACCGACCGCCGGAAGGGGGGGCGGTGGTGTTCTCCACCTCCCTGCTGCACGAGGCGACGCGGGTGACGAAGGGCCGGCGCTACGCCTTCCTGAGCTTCCTCTACGACGAGGCGGGCGCCGAGGTGCTGGCCGCCTACGAGTCGCGCGTCGGCCGCAAGGAGCCCGCGTGAGCGACCCCTTCGCCCCGCCGCAGCCGCTGTCGCCCGGCCATCCCGCGCCGTGGTTCGTGGCCCAGGGGCCGGAGACGGCGAACTACGGCTTCCACACCGTGGCGGGCCGCTACATCGTCCTGGGCTTCCTGCCTGATGACCGCGCGGCGCGGGAGCCGCTGCTGGCCGCGGTGCGGGCCCGGCGCAGTCTCTTCGACGGGCGCAAGGCGGCCTGCTTCCTGGTGGCCCGCGACCCCGAGACGATGGCGACAGCGGTCAACGAGCCGCCCGGCATCCGCTGGCTGTTCGATCCGGAAGGCAAGGTCGGCGCGATGTACGGCCCGCTGGACGCGCCCCAGTGGCTGCTGCTCGACCCGGCGCTGCGGGTCGTGGACCGCGCCCCCATCGCGTCGACGGCGGTACTGGATGCGCTCCCCGCGCTGCCGGAGGTGGAGGACTACGCCGGCGTTCCCCTGAACGCGCCGGTGTTGATCGTGCCTCGGGTGTTCGAGCGCGAGCTCTGCCGGCGGCTGATCGATCTCTATGACGCCCACGGCGGGGCGCCCTCCGGCGTCATGCGCGACGTGGGCGGGCGCACGGTGGGCGTGCTGGACGACATGAAGCGACGCAGCGACGCCCCGGTGGAGGACCCGGAGCTTCGCCGCGCCCTGCTGGCGCGCATCCGCCGGCGGCTGCTGCCGGAGATCGAGAAGGCCTTCCAGTTCACCGTCACGCGGCTCGAGCGCTACATCGTGGCCTGCTACGACGCCGACTCAGGCGGCTGGTTCCGGCCGCACCGGGACAACCAGACCATGGCGACCCGGCACCGGCGGTTTGCCGTGTCGATCAACCTGAACTCCGAGGCGTTCGAGGGCGGCGACCTGCGGTTTCCGGAGTTCGGGCCGCGCACCTACCGCCCGCCGACGGGCGGGGCGGTGGTGTTCTGCTGCACCCTGCTGCACGAGGCGACGCCGGTGACGCGCGGGCGGCGCTACGCCTTCCTGCCGTTCCTCTACGACGAGGCCGGCGCGGAGATTCGCCGGGAGAGCGAGGCGTTCCTGGACGTTGCGGCGGGCGGCAAGGCGACCGGCTGAGCCCGGTCATGATAGGTTCAGCCTTGGGCGGCCAAGCTGGCGTCGCATCGCAACGGCACTAACTGTAGGCCCATGAAGACCCTGCCCGCCCTGCTCCTCGCCGCCACGCTCGCCGCCGGCCCGGCCGCCGCGCAGCCGACGCCGATCGCGCCCGGCTACTGGGAGACCACCAGCCAGGTCATCTCGCCCTTCCCCACCAAGAAGACCGAGAAGAAGTGCATCCGCGCCGAGGACATCGACAAGTTCATCGGCGGCTCGCCGAACCGCCACTACACCTGCACCTACCCCACCCGCGAGGTGGCCAACGGCAAGATCCGCCTGGCCGGCAGCTGCAAGACCAAGAACAGCCAGCCGGTGCCGATCACCGGCGAAGGCGTGTTCACCCGCGACACCCTGCGGCTCGACGCCTATGTGAAGGCCAAGGTCGGCGGGCTGAACGTCCCCGTCCACGCCCGCACGAGCGGCAAGCGCATCGCCGACACCTGCCCCACCGAGACGGCGGAGAAGTAATCCGCCTCCAGGCTTAGAACGGGATCTCGTCGTCCAAGTCGGCGGAGAAGTCTTCGCGGGGACCGGAGCTTTGGGCGCGCGGGCCGGAGGAGAAGCCGCCCGAGTAGCCGCCGCCCTCGCCCTGCTCCGCGTCACCGCCGCGGCCGTCGAGCATGGTCAGCTCGCCGCGGAACTTCTGCAGCACGATCTCGGTGGAGAACTTCTCGACCCCCGACTGGTCCTGCCACTTGCGGGTCTGGATAGAGCCCTCGATGTACACCTTCGAGCCCTTGCGCAGGTACTGCTCGGCCACCTTCACCAGGTTGTCGTTGAAGATCACCACCCGGTGCCATTCGGTCTTCTCGCGGCGCTCGCCGGAAGACTTGTCGCGCCAGTTCTCGGAGGTGGCGACGCGGAGGTTGGCGACCCGGTCGCCGGAGTTGAGGCTGCGGATCTCGGGGTCCGCCCCGAGGTTGCCGACCAGAATGACCTTGTTGACGCTGCCCGCCATGCGATGTCCCTGAGCTTCCGTGTTTGCGGGCCCGCCAGCGCGGGCCGAAGGCGCGCAAGCTAGCGCGCCGTTAACCTCTTCGCAACAACTATGTTCCGCGTTTGTTCCGCCCGTCGGCGGTTACCCACAGCGCTCTTATTGCGCAGCCTGCGGCATAGCGCCCGGCACCGCCAGCCGGCCGTCGCCGGTGCGCACCAGCGCCACGTAGCGCGGGCCCTCCAGCGAGGTGGCGGTGCGCACGCCGATGCGCTCCAGGAACAGGTAGTTGGACTGGAAGGCGCCGACGATCTCGTGCTGGCTGCCCCCCATGCGCAGGAACTTCAGGCGCATGGCCTCGAGGTTGGCGGCGCACTTCTCCAGCGTGTCCGTCTCGACCAGCTTGTTGTACTTCAACTCGCCCTCGGCGCCCTGCACCACGTGGTAGCAGACGCCCGGGGTCCCCGGCGGCTCGGTCTTCTTGGCGCAAGCAGCCAGCGCGGCGGCCGCGGCGGCGAGGACCAGGAGCAGGCGGGCGTTCGGCATGGCTCGACCCTTAGCGCCTCAGCCCAGCGACGGGAAGGTGCAGTTGGCGGCCTGTTCGGCGAGCGGCCGGAAGCTGCGGTTGTCGCCCGAGACCTCCACGCGGCCCGGCATCAGGCGCAGGGTCTGCTGCGACCAGCGGCCGTAGGTGGCGCCGCCGGTGCGCTCGCAGCGGCCGGCGAAGAGGGTCTGGACGCAGGCGCCGAGCGTCATGTCGTTCGGCAGCTTGCGCCACTGGTTGTCGGCGTAGCGCCAGCAGGCGGCCGCGGCGGTCGGGGCCCTGGCAGGCTGGGCCTTCGGAGCCTCGGCCGGGATAGGGTCGGAGACGTCGGCGTCGTCGTCCGTGTCCAAGGGTTCCGCGCCAGCCGGCGGCAGCGGCGTGAGGACCTGGCCCGCCTGGTCGGCGGCGGCCAGCGCGCCGGTCTCGTCGACGCCCACGTCGAGGGCGTCGGTGGCCACGCCATTGCGCTGGGCGCACTGGGCCAGGGTGAGCTCGCCCACGAACTGCCCGGCCACGAAGCAGCGCAGCGGCCGGGCGGGGTCGAGGTTCTCGTCCATCGCCGAGGAGTCGATGACCAGGCCGCCTTGCGACGCGGGCGGCGCCGTGCGCTCCCCCTGCCCCGCCTGCAGCAGCATCCAGGCGACCGCGGCTCCGGCCACCGCCACCACCCCGCCGCCGAGCAGGATAAGGCGTTTGCGGCGCGGCTGTGACGGTGGCTGGTCGGGAGTTTGAACCATAGGCCCTCGCTAGACTGCGGTTGGGCCAGATTCAAGGCGCCGCTAACCGCCGCCGGTCAGCCGGTTCAGGGCGGCCTGGTAGTTGGCGATCTGGTTGGTCAGGTAGGCGGGCGCGGGGCCGGCCGATGCCTGGGCGGCGGCGAGCCCTGTCTTCGGCGTGGCGGCGGCCACCAGGTCCTTGTAGGCCGAACGCACGATGCCCATCGCCGAGCCGATCTCCGCCATGGCGTGGCGAACCTGCTCGGGGTTGGACAGGTTCAGGTCGCTGGGCAGACCCAGGCCGTAGATCTTCGGCTTGCGGTCGCCGGGCAGGATCTGGCCGTCCTGGGTGATGGTGGTCCGCACCACACCTTCCGGGATCCCGAGCATGGCCAGCGCGTCCTTGTCGGTCTTGCCCGGGCCGATCTCGATGACGAAGCGCGGATTGATCGGCTCGATCTTCATCTGGCGGGCGCCGTTCACGGTGGTGAGCGTCACCTTGGCTTGGAAGCCGGAGGCGCGGCGGATCTTCTGGGCCAGGGTGTCGAGCGTGTCCTTGCCCTCGATCGTCACGGTCGAGGTGCGGCCCGCCCCCACCTGCACGGTGAACTGGTCCCCGGGCCGGACCGACGACAGCGAGGTCACCTTGTCGGAATCGCCCAGCTGCAGCTCGCCCTGCGGCAGGCCCAGGCGGTCCAGGACGCTCGCTCCGTTGGGATCCACGGCGATGGCGGTCGGCGTGGCGCGGCCGTCCTTGCCGGTGAAGCGCTGCGACCAGCCCACAGCGCCGGTGGCGATGTCGAGGCGCGCCACGAAGCCGTCCTTCACCCCCATGGCCGCTTCGCCCGGCAGGTCGGTCCCGGCGGAGCCGCCGATGAACACCTGGCCGTTGCCTACGGCCAGGGAAACCGCGCGGTCGTCGCCGGCGCCGCCGTAGTAGGCGATCCGGTCGCCCGCGGCAGGCGCCAGGCTGGCGGAGAGCCGCGCGGCGAAGGCGTCGGTCCCGCCGGCGTGGGCATGGGTGACGCCCCCGGCGGCGAGCGCTGTGTTGGCGGTCGTGCCGGCCACCACGACGGTCCCGGCGTCCAGGGCGAGGCCGGCGATGTCGCCGCCCATCAGGTCGCCGAGATCGCGGGTCGCGGCGAGCACCGGGGTCCCGGAGGTCAGGTCAAAGCGCCGGAGCACGCCGCGGCCGTCCTCGACGCTGGCGGTGACCAGGGCATTGCCATCCACCACCAGCCCGGCGGGGCGGTCGGAGGCGGCGGTCCCGAAGGTTTGGGTGAAGAGGGTCTGCACCTTGCCCGCAGTGTCGGGCTTGAACGCCTCGACGTAGCTGTCCCAGCCGCCGATGGCCGCGGCCCCCGGCATGGCCGAGCGGGTGCGGCCGGCGACGTAGACGGTGCCGTCGGCCCCGAAGGCGAGCTGGCTCGCCTCGTCCTCGAGACGCGCGCCGCGGCGCTGGGTCCAGAGCTCGTCGCCCTTGTCATCGAAGACGGTGACGAAGCTGTCAGAGGCGGTCGAGGCGGGCCCGGAGTTCATCACCCCGTCCGTCGCGCCGCCGAGCACGCCGGTGACGGAGCCGGCGACGGCGACCTTGCCGTCGGACGAGACGGCGAGCGCCAGGCCCGTCGCCGAGTCTGCGGCGCCCAGGGTGCGGGCGTAGATCAGCTTGCCGGCGGAATCGTACTTCAGCAGGGCGGTGTCCTGCTCGCCCTTGATGACCTGGCCGGCAGGTTTTCCGGTGACGTCGGCCAGCATGTAGACCGACCCGTCGGCCGCGACCGCCTGGCTGCGGACGGTTTTGATCTCCGGCGCCAGCGTCTGGGCGAAGATGCGGCCTTCGACCCAGTTGGCCTCTCCCTCCCCCTGCAGAGGCGCAGGCGTGGACGGCGTGACCGCGGTCTGGAACTTCAGCAGCTCGCGCTGGGTGACGCCGTCGTTGGTGGACGCCTTGCCGTCGGGATCCGGGTTGCCGACGCTCTGGGCCACATAGACCGCGCCGGTCCTGGGGGCATCGAATCTGACAGCCTCCGAGGTGCCCATCTTCACCTTCAGCGCCCACTGGTCGGCGCCGGGCGGCAGGGTGATCTCCTTGCCGTTCACCTGCACCTTGCGGGGCTGGGCGGGTATGCGGTGAGTGAGGACGCGGGTCTCCAGGCCCTCCGCCGCCAGCTGGTCGTTGATGTAATTGATGACATTGCCGATGGTGCGCGGGGCGCCGCCCATGCCGGCGAGGTCGATCGCGACATAATGAGTCACGTTCAAGCGCTTGACAGCGATGGTGAAACTGACCTGCCCTTCAAGCGCGGCCACCGGCTCGCTCGTGGAGTCCGTGATCGGCTTGGTGATGTACTCGGTCTTGGCCTTGGGCGCGGTGAGGCCGGCCTTCACGGAGGTGGCCGCCTCCCCCTGCGCGAGCCTCAGCTGCTCGAACTGGCTCTTGTCGATATAGGCGCTGAGCTCGGCCATGCCGCGGACGAAGGCGCGGTTGATCTGGGCCTTGTCGACGCCGCTCAGGCCCTTGGACTCCATCCGGGTGGCGACGTCGCTGAGGGTGGAGAGACCCTGGTACAGGGCGAAGAGCTTGCGGTAGTCGCCGCTGGCGCCCTTCAGGTCGAGCTGGGCGGCGTCCTCGTCCACGAACTTGCGGCCGGCCAGCGCCGCCTTGAGGTTGGCGCTCGCCTCCTGAGGCGTGGGCGTCTTGCTCCAGGGCGCGGTCGGGGCCACCCGCTTCGGCGCAGCCGTGCCCCCCGTCGTCGCGGCCGAGGACGGATCGAGGCCATACAGGCCGAGCACGTAGCTCGTGTTGAGGGGGGCTAGGGCCATGCGTCAGGGCTCTTCAGCCTGGCATCATGGCCGAACAGGGCTGCTGTCCCGTTAAGAATTGGGAAAAAGCCCGGACGGAGGCCGCCCGGGCTTCTGGTACGCCCCAACGGAAACTCCTTACCCGCCGCGGAACAGCGACAGGATGATCTGCGGCGCCTGGTTGGCGATGGAGAGCGCCTGGGCGCCCAGCTGCTGCTGCACCTGCAACGCCTGCAGGCGCGCGCTTTCCTTGGCGAGGTCGGCGTCGACCAGGTTGCCCACGCCGGTCTCCAGCACGTCGGTGAGCTGGGAGACGAACTTGGCGTGGTTCTCGATCTGCTTGGCCTGGGAGCCCATGCTCCCCAGGGACTGGTTTACGTTGATGATCGAGGTGTTGAGCTCGCCCAGCACGGCCGAGGCCGTCGCGACGTCGCCCAGCGACGCGGTTGCGGGAATGGTCACGATCAGGCCGCCCAGCGACATGTCCTGGGCCGCCAGCGTGATGTACGAGTTGGCCTCGGCGTTGGCCAGGAACTGGATGTCGGTTGGGATGGTGCCGTCCAGCAGGTTGGCGCCGTCGAAGCTGGCGTTCTGGGTCACCTGCCCGATCTGGCGCAGGATCGACTTGAAGTCGCTGTCCAGCGCGGTGCGCGCGCTGGCGTCCAGCGACGTGTCCATCGCCGCGACCACCTTCTCCTTCAACTGCACGAGCAGGTCAGAGACCGACTCGCCGGCGGTCATCGAGACCTCGGCGATGGAGTTGGCCCGGTCCAGGCTCATCTTCACCGCGTTGAGCGCCCCGATATCGGCGCGCTGGTTCTGCGCGATCGACCAGATCGCCGCATTGTCCTTGGCGTTGGAGATCTTGAGGCCGGTGTTGACGCGCTGCTGCACGTCACCCAGCTCGTCGTTGGTCTTGTTGAGGTTTTGCAGCGCGACCAGCGCGGACTTGTTCGTATGGACGCTGATCGACATCGCGGATTCTCCTCAGTCGCTCTCAGCTCCTCTGACCCGGATTCACCGAGTCGGGAGGAGGTTCGAGCCGAGCGTGGGAGATTATGGTGTCCGAAAAGTTAACGGCCTTCGCCGCCTCGGGCAGGCCCGGGCGGTTAACGAGTCACAGTTCAGGTCCGCCCGCGCGTGGAGCGGTGAGGCTCAGGCCTTGGTCCGGACGACTCCGCCAGCGACGTAGTCGCTGACATGGTGCATCCGCAGGACCTCCTCGCGGGGGAACTGCCGGACGATCTCGCCGGTGACGCGGTTCACCGTCTTGTAGACGTAGGAACCGCTAGCCTTGTCCTCTTCGATGATCAGTCGCAGGTCAACCGGATCGTGGTTCGGGACCGCAGGCGCCGGGGCCGCTCCCCCTTGGGGCTGGGGGTGCGACGAGTGGCGCCCGAAGGTCGGATCCGGCGTGGCTGCGAAAGGCGCAACCTTGTTTGCCATGTCTCCAATCGCTTGCCGCGTTCTGCGACAGCGCTCCGGGTTAATGCGTGTACGGCGGGAGGGTCGCCCCTCCCGCCGCCACGGCGGACGCCGGGTCGTTCGATCCGACGTCCAGCGAAGGCCTTAGCGGAAGAGGCCCAGGAGGATCGACGACGACTGGTTCGCGATCGACAGCGCTTGGATGCCCAGCTGCTGCTTGGTCTGCAGAGCCTGCAACTTGGCGCTTTCCTTCGCCAGGTCAGCGTCGACGAGGTTGCCGACCCCAGCTTCCAGAGTGTCCTGGAGCTTCATGACGAAGTTCAGGTGCGACGCCAGCGACTTCGAGCCGGTGCCGAGCTTCGACAGCTTGCTCGAGACGCCGGTGATGGCGCTGTTGAGCGTGCTGATCAGGGCAGCCGATTCAGAGGCCGTGCCGAGCGAGGACGTGGCCGTGAGGCCGATGCCCGTCAGCGACAGGTCCTGGGTCGACACGGTGATCACCGACGAAGCGTCCGCGTTGGCCAGGGCCTCCACGGTCGTGCCGCTCGTCTTGACCATGTTGGCGCCGTTGAATTCGGCGTTGTCCACGGCCTTGGTGATCTGGTCGCGCAGCGACATGAAGTCGTCGTTGAGCGCCGTGCGGCTGTTGGTGTCGAGGGTCGTGTCGGCAGCCGCCAGGGCCTTCTCCTTCATCTGGATGAGGAGCTCGGACACCGTTTCGCCGGCGGAGATCGCGACATCCACAGTCGATTGACCGCGCTGCAGGGATTCCTTGACCGCGTTCAGCGAGTTGGCCGTGGCGCGTTGGTTCTGGGCAATGGCCCAGATAGCGCCGTTGTCCTTCGCCGAACCCACCCGCTTGCCGGTGTTGATCCGGCCCTGGGTCGTCATCAGGTCGCTGTTGGTGACGTTGAGGTTCTGGAGGGCGATCATCGCCCCCACGTTCGTATTGACGCTGTTCATCGGCATACGACTCTTTCCCTTTTTCAGGATGCCGGCGGTCCTTCTGACAGCCGGGGGCTTTTTGCCCGGCAGATTCCGCAGCAAGTCGCAGGCCAGCCCGGCAATTTCGGCCGGGCGCGGCAAGGTCCTGAAATCTCTAGGTTATAGTCTTGTTAGCCATGCCCCGGAGCGGCATTTGTTGCCGGGCTCGACGGGTGGTGGGCAGGTTTTGCCGGGCCGGTCGGCAGCATTTGCCGACAGCCTGAAAAAGGAGTCCGCCGGGCGGTCGGGACGGGCCGTGCCCGCCCGCCGCCCGGCGTCGCGACTATCG
This sequence comes from Phenylobacterium sp., assembly GCF_036563285.1. GTDB lineage: Bacteria > Pseudomonadota > Alphaproteobacteria > Caulobacterales > Caulobacteraceae > Phenylobacterium. Next base: position 268,096 of record NZ_DATCMR010000002.1, on the reverse strand, counting down.
GAAGAGCGACAGCAACGTCGAGGACGACTGGTTGGCGATCGAGAGCGCTTGGACCCCCAGTTGCTGCTTGGTCTGCAGCGCCTGAAGCTTTGCGCTTTCCTTCGCCAGGTCGGCGTCGACGAGATTGCCGATCCCCGCATCAACGGTGTCCTGAAGCTTGTTGACGAACACCAGGTGCGAAGCCAGCGACTTCGAACCGGTGCCCAGCTTCGAGAGGGCGCTCGAGACCGCGATGATCGCCGTGTTGAGCGACAGGATCATCGCAGACGACTCCGAGGCGGTGCCAAGCGTTGCGGTCGCCGAGACGGTCAACAGAGCCCCGGTGCCCAGATCCATCGGCTGGGCGACCACGGTGATCACCGACGTGCCATCCGCGTTTGCGATGGCGGCGACGGTGGATCCCCCCGTCCCCAAGAGCATGTTGGCGCCGTTGAATTCGGCGTTGGCCACGGCCTTGGAGATCTGGTCGCGCAACGAGATGAAGTCGTCGTTGAGCGCCGTACGGCTGTTGGCGTCGAGCGTGGTGTCAGAGGCCGCCAGCGCCTTCTCCTTCATCTGAATGAGGAGGTCGGAGACGGTCTCACCCGCAGAGACCGCCACATCCACGGTCGATTGACCGCGCTGCAGCGACTCCCGCACGGAGTTGAGCGAGTTGGACGCCGCGCGCTGGTTCTGGGCGATGGCCCAGATGGCGCCGTTGTCCTTCACACTCCCCACCCGCTTGCCGGTGTTGATGCGTGACTGTGTGTTGGCCAGCTCCGAGTTGGTCGCGTTGAGGTTCTGGAGCGCCACCATGGCGCCCACGTTCGTATTCACCGAATTGAACGGCATCTTCTTGGTCCTTCCATTCTGGAGGTAATCGCCCGGCGCTTCGGCCGGCCGGCGGTTCTTCGCCTGCGAGACCCAGCGCAAGCTGCGGGCCAGAACGGTAACCAATTAGGTCGTTGTAATTGCTGCGTTTTCGTAGCGCGCTCCGGAGACGTGGCTAACGGCCGCGCACATCTTTCCTGCCGCTCGGCAGGGACTGCCGCGCAGCGGCTTCCGCGGACCAGGCGATTCGCGCCCACGCAAGCAAAAAGGCCGCGGCGGGCCGCGGCCTTCGGATGGGTTCGGAGGTGGGGCCTTAGGCCGCGGCTGCGGCGCCAGGGCTTCCGGAGAGGCCCTGCATGATGATCCGGTTGACGTCGATCAGCGGCTGGATCTCCTCCTCGCGGCGGATCACGGCGCTGGTGTGCTTGCCCACCCAGATGGCCAGGGAGATGATCGAGGCGCGCAGCTCCGCAGGCAGCCCGTTCTCAGGGTGCGCGCAGTCGGTCTGCAGCACGTTCCAGACGCGACGATTCCAGTCGAGCGCGTCCACCCGCCGGCCGATCTCCATCGGATCCAGCTTCGCCGCTTCCATCAGGGCCAGCGTAACCTGCGCGAACAGACGGTATTCCGTCTCGCGCGGGCTCTCAGCGCTTGTCGCCGCCCGCTGGTACGCTTGAAGGGACATTCCCCAACCTCTCGTCTTCGTACTCGATAAGCTTCCGGCACAGCATGAGCGCCTTGTAGTACTCGCGCTCCATGCAGAACTTCGAGATCGAGACACAGTCCGTCAGGATCTCCGCATTGCGGATCACCCCCATGAACTCGGTCAGCCGCAGTACGAACTCGTCGTAGTAGCGGGCCGCGCCGGCCTCATCGAGGTACATCATCATCACCGGGAAGTAGATGCGGCGGGCCGGTGTATTGGCCGCCTCCTGCTGCATGATATCCTTCTCGCGAAGGACGGAGGCCTTGTTCTGCAAGACCAGCACGCCGCGCCGATCGCCGTTCTGGACGACGGCGCCGTTGAGGACGAACTTCTCCCCGGGCTTGAGCGACAATTTTAGCGGCAAGTCCCGCCTCCCGATCCTTGCGTCCGCGAATCTAAGTCACGATTCGAATGACCCATTGTCGCCTTCTGGTGGGCCGAACGCACCTGCACGCTATGGGCGCGCAGGTTAACGGGCTCTTGCCGCTCCGGAAGGGAGCTTGGTTAACGCCGGATTCACCATAATCGCGCGAGCTAGCGGCGAAGTCCGGGAGTCGCCTCCATGCCGCGCGAGTCGAGCGCCGTTTCGCTCAAAGCCCTGCAGACCGCCGAGCCGGCGCGGGTCCAGCTGGCGACCGACGCGCTGGGCGCGGCGGGGTCTAAGGACGCGCTCGCTCGCCTGAACTCCGCCATGAGCGAGCTGAAGGCCATGGCGGTGGAGCCCCTGCTGCAGCAGGCCGTGCAGTCGCTGCTGGCGGAGGACTTCCGCGCCGGCGACGAATGGGCGCTGAAGGCGCTGAACCACGACGAGCGCAACGGCTTCGGCTGGTACCTGCTGGCCATCGCCCGCGAGCGGCTGGGCGACCTCGCCTCCTCGGTTAAGGCCTACGAGGCGGCGCTGAAGCTGCTGCCCGACCACGCCGAGGTGGCCAACGACCTCGGCCGCCTGGCCTTTCGGATGGGCATGAACGTGCAGGCGGAGAAGCTCTTCCGCCACTACCTGGTCCGCCATCCCGACGACCACGAGGGCGCCAACAACCTGGCCTGCGCGCTCCGCAGCCAGGGCAAGCTCGACGACGCCGTGGAGGTGCTGCGGCCCGCGATCATGGTGCGGCAGGACGTGCCGATGCTCTGGAACACCATGGGCACCGTGGTCGCCGAACAGGGCGACTACGCCAACGCCATGGTGTTCTTCGGCGAGGCCCTGCGCCTGGATCCGGAGTTCCCCAAGGCCCGCTACAACCTCGGCAACGCGCTCCTGGCGCTCGGCGACCCACAGGCGGCGCTGGAGGCGTGCGACATCGCGGCGTCCCGCACCAAGGCCGAGGTCGAGCGCCAGATGATGCGGCTGGCCCGCTCGACCATCCTGATGGCGCTCGGGCGCGTCAGCGAGGGCTGGGAGGAGTACGAAGCCCGCCTGCATCCCCAGTACGGGGAAATCACCTATTTCCTGGTCGACCGCCCGCGCTGGTCGCCGGGCGACGAATTGGCCGGCAAGACCCTGCTGGTGGTGGGCGAGCAGGGCCTCGGCGACGAGATCCTCTTCGCCAACACCCTGCCCGACGTGATCGAGCGGCTGGGGCCCGAGGGCAAGCTGATCATCGCGGTCGAGGAGCGGCTGGTCCCCATGTTCGCCCGCGCCTTCCCGCAGGCCCAGGTGGGCGCCCACAAGACCTATGGGCTGCGCAACCGGCCCGCCCGCGTCGTCGATTTCGTGGAGGACATGGAGCAGGTCGACCTGTGGACCCCGATCGGCTCGCTCCTGCGAGAGTTCCGGCCGACGGTGGAGGCCTTCCCGCAGCGCACCGACCTGTTCTCCGCCGACCCGAAGCGGGTCGCCCACTGGCGCAAGAAGCTCTCCGCCCTGCCCGGCCGCAAGGTCGGCCTGCTGTGGAAGAGCGCCATCAGCCGCGGCGCGCGGAACCGCTACTTCTCGCCATTCCAGGCCTGGGCCCCGGTGCTGAAGACTGAGGGCGTGACCTTCGTGAACCTGCAGTACGGCGATTGCGCCGAGGAGCTGGCGTTCGCCAAGCGTAAGCTGAGCGTGGAGGTCTTCCAGCCCGAGGGCATCGACCTGAAGCAGGACCTCGACGAGGTGGCCGCGCTCTGCTGCGCCATGGACCTGGTGGTGGGCTTCTCCAACGCCACCTTCAACATCGCCGCCGGCTGCGGCGTGCCGAGCTGGCTGATCTCCACGCCCGGCGCCTGGACCCTGCTGGGCACCGACCGCTATCCCTTCTACCCGCAGACACGGGTGTTCCTGCCGCCGACCTTCGGCGCCTGGGACGAGGTGATGTCCGAGACTGGCGAGGCGCTCGGCGCCTGGGCCGGCGAGGAACGCTGAGCTTTTCCACGGGTTGAAACCGTATGGGCGCCGCCGTGTCAGGCGCCGTCATGCGAGGACCCCATGCCCGGAACCAGCTTCGACTCCGACTCCGACTTCGATCCCCAGGATCAGGCCGAGGTCTTCGACGAGAGCAACACGGTCGGCGGCGAAGGCGCAGCCGCCATGGGCGGCGACTCCCCGCTCGGTGTCGGCGAGGACATGCGCACCTTCGAGGAGCTGCCAGACGTCGTGGACATGATGCAGAAGGTCGGGGACCGCGACGACGATGAGGCGTTGGCCCTGGACGCCGACGAGTTCGACGAGGACGCCGTGGACGACGGCGACCTGGAGGACGACGACGAGCTCTCCTACCGCGCGGTGGACGAGGAGGACGAGGACGACCTCGACGGCCTGGGCGCCGAAGCCGGCTCCGACTTCATCGATGAGGCGGCGATCGACCCCGAGGAGATCGAGGGGCTGCACGAGGTGCGCGACGCCGACGCCGTGTCCGGCGGCGAGGACGACTTCACGAACTTCCAGTCCAAGAACGTCTCCGACGAGGACCTCAAGCGGATGGGCTATTCCGAGGACCGCGGCGGCGAGACCCGCGCCAAGCCCGACGAGGACTGACGCTTCCGAATCCGCCCATCATCGCTTGCGGAGGTGAGCGATGGCGGTGGCGATCCTGCAGGCGCGGATGAGCTCCACCCGGCTACCCGGCAAGGTGATGAAGCCGCTGGCCGGCGCGCCGATGATCGAGCGGCAGATCGAGCGCCTCCGCCGCTGCGAGACGCTCGAGCGGCTGGCTGTGGCGACCAGCGACGACCGCTCCGACGATCTGCTCGCGGCGCATGTGGAGCGCATCGGAGCCGAGGTGTTCCGGGGATCGCTGGCGGACGTGCTGGATCGGTTCGTCCGCTGTGCCGAGGACCTGGGGCTCGAGGGCGACGTGGTCCGGCTGACGGCCGACTGCCCGCTGGCCGATCCGGGCGTGATCGACGCCGGGGTGCGGCTGCGGCAGCGGCTGGGGGTCGACTACCTGTCCAACGGCCGGCGCAGGACCTATCCGCACGGGGTCGACATGGAGGTGTTCACGCTGGACGCGCTGCTGGCGGCGGGGCGCGAGGCGACGGACCCGTACGACCGCGAGCACGTCACGCCCTACCTTTATCGCGAAGGGGCTCGGTTCAGCGTCGGCCATCTACAGCAGGACCGGGACGAGAGCGGGCTGCGCTGGACTGTCGACACCCCTGAGGACTACGCATTCGTGGCGCGGGTGTACGAGGCGCTCTATCCCAAGAACCCGGCCTTCACGTCGGACGACGTGCGCGCCCTGCCCTTCAGCCACACGGCCTAGGCGAGCATCGACCAGTCCAGCGGCGATCCGCGCTTGAGGTCACGCGCGGCGCGGCGGCCGACGACCTCAGGCAAGTGCTTCGGCGGCAGGCCGTGGCCGGGACGGATGGAGCGGACGTTGGCCGGCGTCAGCGGCTCGCCGGCGGCGATGTCGGCGACCACGTAGAGCGAGCGGCGGTGGTCGCGGCTGGCGGCCTCAGACGGCGCCTCGTCGTAGCGGACCTCACCCAGGGCGGCCCAGGCGTCGCGGCATTCCGCAACCAGGCGGGCGAGCTCGTGCGGCTCCAGCGAGAAGTCCGAATCGACCCCGCCCTCGGCGCGGCTGAGGGTGAAGTGCTTCTCGATGAAGCAGGCGCCCAGGGCCACGGCCGCCACGGACGCGGCCACGCCGAGCGTATGGTCCGATAGGCCCACCAGCACGCGGTGGGCGTCGGCCAGATGCTGCAGGGTCTTCAGGTTCATGTCGCACATAGGCGCCGGATAGGCGCTGGTGCAGTGAAGCAGGACGATGCCGCCGTCGCCCGCGCCCTTCGCCGCCGCCACGGCTTCGGCGATCTCCTGCGGCGAGGCCAGGCCCGTCGACATGATGAGCGGCTTGCCGGTGGCCGCGCAGAGTTCGATCAGGGGACTGTCGATCAGCTCGAATGACGCGATCTTGTAGGCCGGCGCGCCGAGCGTCTGGAGCAGGGCCACGGCGGTCGGGTCGAAGGGCGAGGAGAATATTTCGATGCCCACCTGGCGGGCATGGTCGAACAACCGCCCGTGCCAGTCCCACGGGGTGTGGGCCTCCTGGTAGAGATCATAGAGCCTGCGCCCGTCCCAGAGGCCGCCGTGGACGACGAACTCGGGCCCGTCATGGTCGATGGTGATGGTGTCGGCGGTGTAGGTCTGCAGCTTCACCGCGTCCGCGCCTGCGGCCTTGGCCGCGTCGATCAGGGCCATCGCGCGGCCGATGTCGCCGTTGTGGTTGCCCGACATCTCGGCAACGACAAAGGGCGGCTGGTCCGGACCCAGTGCGCGGCCGCCGATGGTGACGGGCGTCATGCCAGGCTCCCCAGCACGGCCGGGACCTCGGTGAAGCTGGCGACCGTGGCGTCCGCCTGGCCCGGCTCTGCCGTGAACCGGCCGGTGAGCACGCGCACGGAGCGGCAGCCCAGCGCCCGGGCGGCGGCTATGTCGTGTGCGGGATTGTCGCCGATCACCACCGCCTCCTCGGGCGTCACGGAGAGCCGCCGCAGCGCCTCGGCATAGGGACCTGGGTGCGGCTTCGGCGACTCGTGCTCCCAACAATACAGCACCGCGTCGACGAGCGGCTCGACGCGCAGCGCCGCAACCTTGCGCCGCTGCATGACCCCGAGGCCGTCGGTGACGATGGCGATGCGATGCTCGCGGCGCAGTTCGGTCAGGGTGTCGGCCACACCGGGCCAGAGCGCGATGTGAGGCGGGTGTTCGCGGTACATCTGCACCAGTTCGCCGACCTCGGCCCTCAGCCCGGCTTCCGCCAGCACGCGGTCGAAGACCTCGCCGCGGCCGTTGGTGTCCAGTTCGGCGACCATGGCCTCGAAGACGAGGCCGGCATGCAGCCCGGGAAAGCGCTCGGCCAGGCCCGCGGCGACCGCCTGGAAGCCCGAGAGCACATAGGTCCGCTCGTCATAGAGGGTGTCGTCGAGGTCGATGAGCAGCGCTCGCGGTTTCATCGGGCGAGCGCCGCCAGCTCGGCCTCGCTGACGATGCGGTCTTCGGCATAGCGCAGCAGGGTCAGGCCGTAGGCGATCGGCCGCCGCGTTGCCGCGTCCTCGCCCGCCGCCATCTGCAGGAGGCGCTCCGGCGAGGCGAGGCCCGCCCGGATCGAGAGGTTCGAGGCGCCGCCGAAGCGGGGGTTCACCTCGATGAAACGCGGCCCGCGCTCGGCCGACCAGAAGGCCTGCACCACATTGTGGCCCACCAGCGCCAGGGCGGCGCACAGCGCCAACGCCTGCTCGGCGAGGTCGGCGATGTCTGCCACCTGAGACTTCACCGCCTCGCCGTCACGCACCAGCAGCCGGCGGCGGGCCACCGCCTGGAGCGGGCGGCCCTCCAGGTCCATCAGCACGTCGACGGTGAACTCCGGGTCGGTCTCCAGCGCCTGCACGAGGAGCTCATCGCCGAGCGGCTCCGGCCCATCGACGCGCCGCGCCCCCTTGCCCCCCGCGCCGCGCACCGGCCGGACGAAGACGGGGAAGTCCGGCGTCTCACCGGGGGCGAAGGTGCGCGGGGTCGCAAACCCATGGGCGGCGCAGAAGGCTGCGAACCGGCGCTTGTCCTGGCAGGTCTCCAGCGCCTCGGAAGACGGGGCGAGAACGGTCACGCCCCGGCCCGCCAGGCAGGCCTTGAGGCCGCTCAGAACGGGCAGCTCACCGTCCCGCGTGGGGACCACCAGCCGCACGTCGTGATGAGCGCAGGCCTCGGCGAGGGCGTCGGCGAAGGCGGGGTCGTCGCTCCGGGGCAGGATCAGGGCCTGGTCGGCTTCGAACAGAGCGGCGTTGTCCGGCGAGATGTCCGCGGCGATCACGCGTGCGCCCGCGTCCTTGAACGCCCGCACCAGCTGGACCTTGGCCGCGGCGCTGAGGATCAGGACGTTCATGCCGCCGGGCGGGCGTAGACGGTCTGGTTGCGGCCGATGCCGGCCTGGGCGCAGCCACGCCGGAACGCCACCACCGCCTCCAGGGAGCGATCCTTCCAGAGCCCCATCTCGAAGGCGATGCGGGCGAAGTGGCAGGCGCGGCCCTTGGTCCGGTCCCGCATGTAGCCGGTGTCGGGATTGAGCAGGAAGATGTCGATCGGGAACTCGCCCAGGTGCTCGACCACGTCCCAGCCGTGCGCGGCCATGGCCCGGGGCAGGCTGTCGGTGTTGAAGTAGTTGAGGTGGTCCGGCGGGGCGAGCCAGAACTCGGGCTCACCGAGGCCGCGGCGGACGATCTGGTCCTGCAGCCAAGAACCGTCGTTGGGGACCGAGATCCGCACCATCCCCTCTGGCGCCACGATGGCCCGCAGGCGGTCGAGCAGGCCCATGGGGTCGATGACGTGCTCCAGGACGTTGTTGCAGACCACCAGATCGAACGTCTCGCCGCGGGCGATGACCTCGTCCAGCAGGGCGAAGGCGTCGCCCAGCCGAAGCCGGTCTGACAGCTCCGGGAAAAAGGCCATCAGGCCGTCGTCGGTGAAGTCGAGGCCACTGGCGTCCCAGCCGCGTTTGACGAAGTGGTCCAGGGTGAACCCCTCGCCCACCCCGACCTCCAGCAGCCGGCCCGGCGGGCGGCCCCAGACCAGCTCGGTCTCGGCCGGCTGCAGGTATTTGTGGGCCAGCTCCTCGTCGGTGTAGCCGTGGGCGTAGGGGTTCTTGCCGTGGTCGGCCACGAAGTACTTGTCGCGGTAGTAGGCGGCGAGCTCCTCCGACGTCGGTCGGGGCTCGATCTCGAAGTAGCCCTCCGGCTTCTGGACCAGACGCTGCGTCACCGTTGCGCTCCCGCCGGGCCCACGTGAGTCGCCCGCATGGGGAGCATAGCCGAAGCCGCGGCGAGCGCGCGGCGCCAAGCCACTTGCATGCGCCGACGCGGTCTTTAGTCTCCGCGGTTGAAACAACTGTTCGAACGCGGGCCTCGCCCGCCCCCGGGGAGCCCGAATGAGCCAGCGTTTTGAAGGCACGGAAGCCTACGTCGCCACCGAAGACCTGAAGGTGGCGGTGAACGCCGCGATCGCGCTCGAGCGCCCCCTGCTGATCAAGGGTGAGCCCGGCACCGGCAAGACCGTCCTGGCCTACGAGATCGCCAAGGCGCTGGATGCGCCGCTGATCACCTGGCACATCAAGTCGACCACCAAGGCCATCCAGGGCCTCTACGAGTACGACGCCGTGACCCGCCTGCGCGACAGCCAGCTCGGCGACGAGCGGGTGAAGGACGTCAAGAACTACATCAAGAAGGGCAAGCTCTGGGAGGCGTTCGAGAGCCCGCAGCGCCCCGTCCTGCTGATCGACGAGATCGACAAAGCCGACATCGAATTCCCGAACGACCTCCTGCAGGAGCTCGATCGGATGGAGTTCTACGTCTACGAGACCAACGAGACGATCAAGGCCGCGGTCCGGCCGATCGTGGTCATCACCTCGAACAACGAGAAGGAGCTGCCGGACGCCTTCCTGCGCCGCTGCTTCTTCCACTACATCCGCTTCCCGGAAGCCGAGACGATGAACGAGATCGTCGAGGTGCACTATCCGGGGATCAAGCAGAAGCTCGTCGCCGAGGCGCTGCGCATCTTCTACGACATGCGCAAGGTGCCCGGCCTGAAGAAGAAGCCGTCCACGTCCGAGCTGCTCGACTGGCTGAAGCTGCTGATGGTCGAGGACATCGACGAGGTGGCGCTGAAGGAGCGCGACCCCACCAAGCTGATCCCGCCGCTGCACGGCGCCCTGCTGAAGAACGAGCAGGACGTGCACCTTTTCGAGCGCCTCGCCTTCCTGGCGCGGCGCGAGGGCGCGGGGTCGCGGCCGGGTCAGTAGCGGCCTTGCCGACGTAACAGGCGTTACGGCGAATTCACTCGATTTTCGGGGGCTCTCCGCGCACGTTCCTGAGCGAACGGACGGAGCCTGTTTGACCATGAAGTCCCTGATCCTCGCCTCGGCGTCGGTCCTCGCGGTGGGCGCCTTCGCCGCCGCCTGCACCCCCTCGAAGCCCCCGGTCGCCCGCGCCTCGCTGGATTGCCCGGACGTGCAGGGCGAGCTGACGCGGACCGCCCGCGCGCCGGACGGCAAGACCTGCACCTACCGCACGCGGGACGGCAGCGACGTCACCCTGCAGCTGGTCTCCACCGGCGGGGACCCGAAAGGCGCGCTGCGGGCGATCGAGACGAGCCTGATGGCGCCCATCGAGGCGACGGAGGCGGCCGACCAGGCCAAGACGACGGCCGAGAAGGCCAAGGCGCAGGCCGAAGCGCCCGTAGCGGGCGCGGCCGCGAAGGCGGCGGCGGAAGCCGCGGACGACACCAAGTCGGCCCGCGCGGACGTGGACGTCGATGTGGACGCCAGCGAGGACGTCAGCGTGAACCTGCCGGGCGTAAAGGTAGAGGCCCGGGACGGCCCGGGCGGCAAGGACACGGCCCACGTGAAGCTGCCGTTCATCGAGGTCCATGCCGACGACGCCACCGACGAGGCCGACGTGCGCATCGGCGGCATGCACATCAAGGCCAAGGACGACGCGGCCGAAATCCGCATGTACCGGGACGTGCGGCTGAAGGGCGAGGCCTTCTCGCGCCAGAAGCGAGGGCTTCGGGCGACCTTCATCTACACCGGCAAGGACATGCCGAACGGCGCCCGGTTCGTCGGCTACGAGGCCGCGGGACCGAAGATGGGGCCGCTGGCGGTGGCCACGGTGCGCTCGAACATCGACGCGCCGGACCGCCACAACGACGACACCTACGACGACATCAAGCGCTTGGTGCGCCGCAACGGCGGGGTGTGAGCCCCGCCCCTACTGCGCCGGTTGGACCTCGACGACCTTGTAGGTGAGCGGGCGGCCGTCCTCGTCGGTGACGGTGACGTATTCGCCTACGGCGAAACGGTGCTCGCCCAGGCGGTGGACGGGCTCGTCGTCGGCCACGTCGTCCTCGTCGTAGTCGAAGAACCAGCGCTGGCCGCGGCGGTTCAGGCGGCCGTCCACCGGATCCTCGTCCGGCGCGAAGCGGCGCACGGTGCAGTTCTCGCGGGCCTTGCTGAAGGCCTGCTCGTCCAGCAGGCCGTCGTCGTTCAGCGGCGCGGTCAGCGCGTAGCCGCGATGGTCGTCGCCGCCGGCGAATTCCGTGCCAGGGTTACGGGCAAGCCGCATCACGATACGCGACAGGGTCATCAATTCACCTCCGACCTAATGCGATAAGAACAACGATGGGCGGTCGGAGTTCAACAGGCTTCGTGTGGTGCCCCCGAAGATGAACTCCTGCAGCCGTGGATGGCCGAAGGCGCCGGCCACCAGGATCTCCGCCTCGACCGCCGCGGCGGCTTTGACCAGCGCCGGGGCCGCGTCCCCCGACTCCGGCAGGACCTCCAGCTCCGCGTCGACGCCCCGGGCGCCGTAGTAGGCTTGGAGCCGGGCCGCGTCGAAGCTGCGGGAGCTGGCCTTGGGCGCGGCCAGGATCACCACGCGCCTGGCCTTCTCCAGCAGCGGCAGGGCCAGGCGGGCGGCGCGTGAGGCCTCCTTGCCGCCGTCCCAGGCGACCGCCACGCAGCCGCCGACCGTCAGCCCCTCGCGGGCGATCAGCACCGGCCGCTGCTCGTCGGCCACCATCTGCTGGAAGGCCTCGGCGAGCGGGCCGCGGCCGCGGGCGGGATCGGAGCCGAACACCACCACGTCCGACAGCCGGCTCTCGGCGGAGAGCCCTGCCCAGACGGGGGTGGTCAGCGCGATGAACTGCTTCTTGCCGTAGGCGCAGGCGTCCATGGCGGCGCGCGCGTTCTTCTCGCCGGCCTGGGCGGCCTCCTTCAGGGACTCCAGGGCGGTGGTCTGGACCCCGCCCAGGAACCCCTCCCCCATCCACGGCATGACGTCGGCCACGTCGGCCGGGGTGTAGACGCCGGCCACCTCGGCCCCGAAGGGCTCGGCCAGCATGACGGCGGCGGCGACGGCGTCTCGGTCGCCCTGGCCTCCCGACAACGGGGCCATGATCCGGGCCCAGCTCATCGTCTCGTCCCTTCCATTCCGTGGAACCTGCCAAGCTCGGCCTGAGCCGCGCATTGATCTTTGTCAGGCTCTGGGCCAGTTCACGGAACCAGACCATGGAGGGAATGTGCCGGTGAGGAAAGGGCTGCGTACCGCCAAGGCCGCGCCCAGGGCCTGGCAGCGGATGCTGTCGGGCCGGCGGCTGGACCTGCTCGACCCCTCCCCAATGGATATCGAGATCGAGGACATCGCCCACGGCCTGGCCAGGGTGGCCCGCTGGAACGGCCAGACGGTGGGCGAGCACGCCTTCTCCGTCGCCCAGCACTCTATCGTGGTGGAGGAGATCGTGGCCCACATCCAGCCGGACGTGGAGCCGCGCTGGCGCCTGGCGGCCCTGCTGCACGATGCTTCGGAATATGTGATCGGGGACATGATCAGCCCGTTCAAGGCGGCGCTCGGCATGGACTACAAGGTCTTCGAGGACCGGCTCGAGAGCGCCATCCACATCCGCTTCGGGCTGCCGGCGAAGACGCCGCTCCCGGTCAAGAAGCTGATCAAGCAGGCCGACCGGGCCTGCGCCTTCTTCGAGGCGACCCAGCTGGCTGGGTTTTCGCGTGACGAGGCCCTGGACTTCTTCGACGCCCCGCCCCCCGGGTACGACCTCCACATCGAGCCCTGGGCGCCCAGCCTCGCCCAGGCGCGCTACGTGCAGCGCTTCCACACCCTCTCCGAGGCCGCGGGCTACATGGCCGCCCCCGCCGCCGCCTTCGATACGGAGTGAGCATGGCCACCCCCGTCGTCATCGGGCTCTCGGCGGTGGTGGTCGCGATCCGCGACGGCGAGGCCGTGGTGCTGAGCGTGCGCCCGCCCGGCCAGGCGCTGGCAGGCCTGCCGTTCGGCCCGTTCGACCCGGAGGGCCACCGGACGTTCGAGCTGGCGATGCGGGCCTTCGTGACGGAGCAGACGCGGTTCAACCTGGGCTACGTCGAGCAGCTCTACACCTTCGGCGACAAGGGCCGTGACGCGCCGCTGGCGGCGGGCTCGGAGCACGGCCGGGTGATCTCCGTCGGCTACCTGGCCCTCGCCCCCGCGGCCCTCGACACCCATTCCACCGACAGCCAGTGGCAGCCGTGGAGCCGGTTCTTCCCCTACGAGGACTGGCGGCAGGGGCGCCCCGCGGCGCTCTTCGCCATCGAGCCGGCGCTGCGGCGGTGGGCCGGCGAGGACGCAGGGCGGCTCGCCCGCGCCCGCCTGCTGTTCGCCTTCGACGGTGCGCCCTGGAACGAGGAGCGGGTGCTGGAGCGCTACGAGTTGCTCTACGAGGCCGGCGTGGTCCAGGAGGCGGCCCGCGACCGCGGCGAGAGCCCCGTGGAGGGCGAGCTGGCGCGCGCCGGCGGCGACCCCATGATCTCCGACCACCGCCGGATCCTGGCCACCGCGTTGTCCCGCCTGCGGGGCAAGCTGAAGTACCGGCCGGTGGTGTTCGAGCTTATGCCCGAGGCCTTCACCCTGTCGGCCCTGCAGCGGGCGGTGGAGGCGATCGCCGGCGTGCCGCTGCACAAGCAGAACTTCCGCCGCGCCCTTGAGCGGGCCGAGCTGGTGGAGGGCCTGGGGACGCTGGAGCCGGACACCGGCGGCCGCCCCGCCGAGCTGCACCGCTTCAGGCGCGAGATACTTGCCGCGCGGCCGGTCTCGGGGCTGGCGCTCCCGCTGCTGCGGGATTAGCCGCCGCCCACTGCGCCCGCAGCTTCGCCGAGGTCTCGCGGCTGCCGTCGGGGCTCCAACCGGGCGGGCCGAACAGCCAGCCGAGGATGTGCCGCGGGTGCCGGGCGATGTCGTGGAAGATGCCGATCCACTCGTGGAAGGCCACGCGGACGATGTTGAAGGTGCCCAGGTTCTTCACCAGCCCGTAGCGGCAGGGCTCTTCGTCCAGCTCGGGCTGGAAGGTGCCGAACATGCGGTCCCAGACGATCAGGATGCCGGCGTAGTTGCGGTCCAGGTAGCGCGGGTTGCGCGCGTGGTGCACCCGGTGGTGCGACGGCGTGTTGAACGCCCACTCGAACCAGGCCGGCAGCCGGCGGATCGCCTCGGTGTGGATCCAGTACTGGTAGACGAGGCTGATCCCCTTCTGGATGGCGATCATGGCGGGCGGGAAGCCCAGGAAGGCCAGCGGCAGCCAGAGGAGCCAGGTCCCCGCCACCCCGCCGGTCCAGGTCTGCCGAAGCGCCGTCGACAGGTTGTAGTGCTGGCTGGAGTGATGGTTGACGTGGCTCGCCCACCAGAAGCGCCGCTCGTGGCTGATCCTGTGGAACCAGTAGTAGGTCACGTCCTCCAGCAGGAAGATCGCCACCCAGGCCCAGGCCGCGGTCATGGGGATATCGAACAGCCGGTGCTGGTAGGCCCACACGCTACCCGCGAAGATGATCCCGCTCATCAAGGCCCCGGCCACCGAGGAGCCCAGGCCCATGCCCAGCGAGACCGCGGTGTCCCGGGTCTCGTAGTTCGCCGCGACCTTGCCGGCGCGGGCCAGCAGGATCTCCAGGATGATGGTGAGGATGAAGAACGGGGTCGCCAGCGTCACCGGATCGAGGGCCGGTGGCGTCACGCAGCCAGGTCCTTGACGATCTCCTTGGGCGGCCACGACGGCAGCGAGATCACCGCCACGGGCGCCGAGACGTCGGCCAGGTCGATGGAGATCTTGCCGTTCTTGAAGCTGGCCGCGAGAGCCTGGCCCCAGGGAATCTGGCGGGCCACGTGGCCGTCGCCGAGTTCGCAGAGCACCAGGGCGAGCGCGCCGGATTTGGCCACCGCGCCCTTGCCGTCCACGGCCACCCAGACGGCGTCGAGCGTGCGGCCGGGAAACTCCTCCTGCAGCAGGAAGCGGGCGCGGGCGTCGTCGAGGGGTGCGCCCGGCCGGGCGATCTTGGCCCACGCGGCCAGCGCCACGAGCACGGCCACGGCCGCCAGCGACACCGCCAACTGGATGAAGAACGCCTGGTCCACGCCCCACGCCTCCCGGAACTCTGCCCGAAGCTGCGCGCGAAGGCGACGAAAGGTCAAGGAAAAGCCCCCGCCGAAGGGCGGGGGCTCATCGTCACAAGCCTGTGCGGTCCTTAGAACCGGCGGCTGTAGCTGATCGACCAGACGTCGGACGAGCCGGCGTCGTCGCCGCGGTACTCCTGGCGGGTGTAGTCGAAGCGGATGCCGTTCACGCCGTCGAAGTGGTGCTGGACGCCCACCCCGTAGTTCCACGAATCGCCATCCTCGGACACCGACGTGCCAAGCGCAGAGCCCTTGATCGAGGTGTTGCCGTAGCCGATGCGGGCCAGGAGGTCGGTGTTGGCCGACAGCGGGGCGAAGCCCACGGCGTAGATCGCCTCGGTGTGCTCCAGCTCGATGTCCACGTCGATGCCGGCCTCGGTGACGGTGTCGTCCTTCACGCCGAAGCCGAGCTCGCCTTCCACGCCCAGCCAATCGTTGAACCGCCAGCCGACGCGGCCGCCGATGGCGCCGAGGTTGATGTCGTCACTGCTCGCTTGCGAGTAGCCGAGGTTTCCGTACAGCCCCGTCGTCGCCGTCTGGGCCTGAGCCATGGCGGGAACGAGCGTCGCAAGCACGGCGGCGGACGCCGCAGCGATAAGAGTCTTCATAAGCAAAACCACTCCTGGTTGGGATGCGAGGGATCAGCCCCCTAGGCCTCCTCCACGTGGGCGCTAAACCAAGGCCATGCCGTGTGGGTTCTGCGGCTTGACTATGGCAACCCAGAGGTGTGGCCTGCGCGCAACAGGCGGTGACGCAGCCCGGCGGCGTGCTATCTACAGCGCCGTCCAAGTCGGAGTCGTCGCTTGCCGGACGCCGTGATCGCCGCCACGGGGCTCTACACCCCGCCCAACCGCCTCTCGAACGCCGAGCTGGTGGAGACCTTCAACGCCTACGTCGAGCGGTTCAACAAGGCCAACGCCAAGGCCATCGCCGCCGGCGAGGTCGCCGCCCTCATGCCCTCCTCCCCGGAGTTCATCGAGAAGGCCTCAGGTATCAAGTCGCGCTACGTGTTCGACAAGACCGGACTCGTCGACCCCGAGCTGATGCGCCCGATCATCCCGGACCGGCCGAACGAGCAGCTCTCGGTGCTGGCTGAGATGGCCGTCGAGGCCGCGATGGACGCCCTGGTCAGCTGGGACAAGCCGGCCAGCGAGATCGACGCGGTGATCTGCGCCGCCTCGAACATGCAGCGCGCCTACCCGGCCATGGCCATAGAGGTGCAGAACGCGCTCGGCATCGAGGGCTTTGCCTTCGACATGAACGTGGCGTGCTCCTCGGCCACCTTCGGCATCAAGACGGCGGCCGACTTCATCAAGACCGGTTCGGCCAAGGCTGTGCTGATGGTCAATCCGGAGATCTGCTCCGGCCACCTGAACTTCCGCGACCGCGACAGCCACTTCATCTTCGGCGACGTGGCCACGGCCGTGATCCTGGAGGCCTCCGACCAGGCGGTCGGCGGCTGGGAGATCCTCGGTACGCGGCTGAAGACCCAGTTCTCCAACAACATCCGCAACAACTACGGCTTCCTCAACCGCGCCGACCCCGACGGCGTGGGCAAGCCGGACAAGCTGTTCGTCCAAGAGGGCCGCAAGGTGTTCCGCGAGGTCGTTCCGATGGTCTCCGAGATGATCGTCGAGCACGCAAACGACATCGGCGTGGACACGGCCCGGCTGAAGCGCCTGTGGCTGCACCAGGCCAACATCAACATGAACGAGCTGATCGGTCGGCGTGTGCTCGGCCGCGAGCCGGAGCCCGGCGAGAACGTCATCATCCTCGACGAGTACGCCAACACCTCCTCCGCCGGATCGATCATCGCCTTCCACAAGACCAACGACGACTTCCGGACGGGCGACCTGGGCCTCATCTGCTCGTTCGGGGCGGGCTATTCGGCAGGGACCGTGTTCGTCCGCAAGCGCTAACCCAGCGGGATCTCCAGGATCTGGATGGGGTGCAGAGGCTTGGCCGGATCGAGGCGGCCGTCCTCGCGCAGCCGGTCGATCTGGGCGTTGGCCAGCACATACATCCGGTCCGAACCGATGGCGGCCGTCGTCGGCACGTCGAACGCGGGGTTGCCGGCCTCCAGCAGCTCGAAGCCCGTGATGCGGTCCCGCTCGGGCGAGAGCCGGAACCTGACCACCCGGCCCGGCGTGCCGCCGTTCTGCACCGCCAGCAGGGCCCCGTCGCGCCAGTAGAGGCCGTCGGAGCCGAGGCTGGTCAGGCCCGGCGGATTGCCCACGCGGGTGATCTCCTTCGTCGCGGTGTCGATCCTGCGCAGGCTGACGCCCTGCGCCACGAAGACGTGGCGGCCGTCGTCGGTCACCGCCACGCCGTTGGGATAGCCCAGTCCCCCGGCCGGCGTCAGGCGCTCCATCCTTCCTGCAGCCAACCGGAAGACCGCGCCGCCCAGGCTGTCGCTCACATAGGCCGCGCCGTCGGGCGCAAAGTCGAAGTCGTTGAAGGACTGCGCCTCGGGATGGGTCCAGGCGCCCACGCGCCGGCCGGTGCGCAGGTCGAACGCCACCAGCTCCGCCCGCCTGGCCTTGGCGTCGGTGAATCCGTTGGTGGTGGCCACCCACAGACGGCCGCCATGCACCTTCATCCCGAGAGGCGTCAGCGACATGGCCGGCGCGAAGGTCGAGACCCGCCCGACCCGGTCCACGGCCAGCACGGTCCGGGCATGCATGTCGCCCACGAACACCCGGCCAGCGCGGGCGTCGTAGGCGATGCCCTCCGGGACCACGCCGGTCCGGGCGATGGTGAAAGCGGTGCGGCCGCGGCGCACCTTGGGCGCGTCGGCGTGCAGCTGCGCGGCGATCCGGTCGTAGGCCGGGTCGCCGGCCAGCCGCTTCAGGGGCGAGAGCCCGTCGGGCGCGAAGCCCATCCGCCGGCCGGCCAGCTTCTGCAGCACGGCCACCGCGTCGGCGGTGCGACCCGCCTCGGCATAGGCCTCCGCCAGCAGCCACTCCACCGCAGGCTCGTCTGCCTGGCGGGTGATCTCCTCGTACTGGCGGATCCTGGCGTCGACGCCAACGCCGGGTTGCGCCTCGGCCGCGCCTGCAAGCACCAGAGCCGCCACAACGCCCGCCAACAGCCTCATTCCCGTCCTCCCATGAGCTTCGGGGGAGGAGGCCAGAGCCGCCGGGCTTTGTCAGGTGAAAGCTTGGTCATGGCGGGCTAGGCTCGGCCTCGGGAGGCGTCTGCATGAAGCTCAAAGCCCTTTTCGCCGCCGGGGTCCTGGCGCTCGGCGCCTGCGCGACCGGTCCCGCGGCCCCGCCGCCGCAGCCGTTCTTCGACATCGTGATCCGCGGAGGCGACCTCTACGACGGGTCGGGCACGGCGCCGGTGAAGGCCGACGTGGGGATCAGCAACGACCGGATCGTCTTTGTGGGGCCGCGGGCCCCGGCGCCCGGCCGCGTGGAGATCGACGCCCGTGGCAAGGCGGTCGCGCCGGGGTTCATCAACATGCTGTCCTGGTCCACCGACAGCCTCATGGCGGACGGCCGCGGCCTGTCGGAGCTGAAGCAGGGGGTCACCCTGCAGGTGATGGGCGAAGGCGACTCCATGGGCCCCTTCACCCCGGCCATGCAGCGCAACTACGAGCAGCGGCAGGGCGACATAAAGTTTCCGGTCACCTGGACCACGCTGGACCAGTACCTGACCGGCCTCGAGAAGCGCGGCGTGTCGATGAACGTGGCCTCCTTCGTGGGCGCCACCACGATCAGGATCAACGCGCTCGGCGAAGGCGACGTTGACCCGACGGCGGGGCAGCTCGCCCGCATGCGCGCCCTGGTCGTTCAGGCCATGGAGGACGGCGACATGGGCGTGGGCTCGTCGCTGATCTATGCGCCGGCGAGCTACGCCGAGACCGACGAGCTGGCGGCCCTGGTCACGGAGGCCGGCCGCTGTGGCGGCTTCTACATCAGCCACATGCGCTCGGAGGGCGACCGGTTCATCGAGGCGGTGGACGAGCTGATCGAGATATCCCGCCGCTCCGGCGCCCCGGCCGAGATCTACCACCTGAAGGCCGCCGGACGCTCCAACTGGCCCAAGCTCGACCAAGCCATCGCCCGCATCGAGGCGGCGCGGGCCCGTGGCCAGCGGATCACCACGGACATGTACACCTACACCGCCGGCGCGACGGGCCTGGACGCGGCCATGCCGGTCTGGGTGCAGGCCGGCGGGCTGGAGGAGTGGATCAAGCGGCTGAAGGACCCCGCCATCCGCCGCCGGGTGATCGCCGAGATGCGGGCGGAGAAATCGACGTTCGAGAACCTCGCCCGCCACGCCGGCCCCGACGGCGTCGTCCTGCTGGCGTTCAAGAATCCGGCCCTGAAGCCGCTCACCGGCAAGGCGCTGGCCGAGGTCGCCCGGGCGCGCGGCGTCAGCCCCGAGGACGCCGCCATCGACCTGGTGATCGAGGACGGCAGCCGGGTGGGGGCGGCCTACTTCCTGATGAGCGAGGAGAACGTCGCGCGCCAGACCGCCCTGCCCTACATGAGCTTCGGCTCCGACGCCGAGGGCCAGGCCCCGGAGGGCGTCTTCAAGCTGTCCCAGCCCCACCCGCGGGCCTACGGCAACTTCGCCCGCCTGCTGGGCAAGTACGTGCGCGAGGAGAAGCGGCTCACCCTGGCCGAGGCGGTGCGCAAGCTCACCGCCCTACCCGCCCACAACCTCGGCCTGCGCGAGCGCGGCCGGCTGGTGGAGGGCTACTTCGCCGACGTGGTGGTGTTCGACCCCGCCACCGTCGGCGACCGCGCCACCTTCCCGCAGCCGCAGCAGCTGGCGGTGGGGGTGAGCCACGTGGTGGTGAACGGCCAGCTGGCGCTGGCCGACGGGGAGCCCACGGCGGCGCGCCCGGGACGCGTCGTGCGCGGCCGCGGCTGGAAGGGCTGGCCCGACGGCGGCTGCCGCAAGAGCGCAGCGGAGTGGAACTGGTAGGCCGCGACCTCGGTTCGCCGCTCACGCGCGAACGGAGACCTGACATGGCGGAGCACCCGGCCCAGGATCTCGAGGATGTCCTCGGAGAGCTGGAGAAGGCCGCCCGTAGCAACGGCGCCAAGGTCTCCGTGGGCGAGCTGGTGGAGACCGTCGGCAAGCGCTCGTTCGGGCCCCTGCTCCTGCTGGGCGGCCTGCTGGGCATGACGCCAGTGGCGGCGATCCCCACCGCCCCGACCCTGATCGCCACCATCACCCTGCTGGTCTCCGTGCAGCTGCTGTTCGGGCGCAAGACGATCTGGCTGCCGCGCTTCCTGGAGAAGCTCTCGGTGCGCGCCGAGCGGGTGCAGAAGGCGGTCAAGATCAGCCGCAAGCCGGCCCGGATCGTCGACCGGATGGTGCGCCCAAGACTGCAGAGCCTCACCATGCCCTTCGCCGACCGGATCGTGGCCGCCGTCTGCGTCGTGGTGGCGATCTGCGTCCCGCCGCTGGAGCTGCTGCCCTTCGTGGCCTTCATCCCGTCCCTGGCGATCTTCGCCTTCGGGGTGGGCCTGATCGCGCGGGACGGGCTGGTGGTGCTGCTGGCGCTGGCGGTCAGCACCAGCCTGCTGGGGCTGCTGATCTGGAAGTTCGCCTTTTAGGACCAGTTGGCGTCGCCGCTCAGCTTCAGCTCGCGGGCGGCCTTGACGATGTCCTCCAGGTCCACCGGGCTGCTCAGCGGATCCTCGTCCAGGCTGGTCACCCGGTTCAACCGCTTCTGCCAGCGGCGAAGCTCGGCGCAATAGGCCTCCACCGGCACGCGCCGCAGGTCGCCGCGGTCCTCGACCAGGTCGGCGATGCCGTTGTGGACCCAGATGCCCTTGTGCCAGTCCTTCATGTCCACCGCGGGGAACAGGCACACGCCGTGCAGGTCCACGCCCTGGTGGACGGCCGCGAGGGCCTCCTGGATCACGTCGCGCAGCCAGAAGTGGCGGCCCTCCTCCAGCCCGCTGGTCTCGCCGATGATCATCGGGCGCCGGTAGCGTTCGTAGGTGAGCTTGATGAGCTCGCAGAGCGGCACGATGCGCGGATCGTCCCTGGGCAGCGCCGCGTGCGGCCCCTGCTCGCGGTACTCCATCTGGCCGAACGAGTAGCAGTTGACCCCCACGATATCGAGGATGTCCGGCGTCCCACCGAGTTCGGGGTGGCGCTTCCCCGAGATGATGTCCCACGCCACGAAGGTGTCCTCGTAGGTCTCCTTCCACGCCGCAGGGATCAGGTCGGGCCGGTCCAGCGGCGCCACCACGTTCACCAGCGGGTCGATGTGCACCATGCGGGCCTGCGGGCACACCTCGCGGATCGCCTTCACGGCGGCGATGTCGGCGGCGCACAGCCGCTGGCGGAAGTCGAACCGGCATTGCCGCGTCTTGCCGAACGGCGCGCACCAGCCCCACTCCCCGCCGGCGAAGGCGAAGAAGGTGATCTCGTTGATCGGGGTGAAGAAGTGCGGGCCCGGGAGCTTCGGGACCACGTACTCCGCCACCGCCCGGCAGTAGTCGGCGAAGCGCGGGATGAAGTCCGGCCCGAACGGATCGAGCCCGTCCGGATAGCCGTAGTGGCAGAGGTCCCAGATCGGCAGCACCTTGTGGGCGTGCATGGCCTCGATCAGCGGGTCGATGCAGTCGAAGTCGTAGCGTCCGTTCCCCTTGTCGATGAACGGCCACGGCGCACCCTCCCGGGCCACGCCGATGCCGAGCCTGCGCAGGAAGGCGTAGTCCTCGTGCGCGTGCTTCAGGTGCAGCGTCTCCTGCGAGCAGTCTCGTCGGCCGACGTCCTTCCACTCGAAGGTCGAGCACTCGAAGCCGGAGAGGAAGAAGGTCGGGAAGATACTCTCGTGCAGGGGCATGGGCAGCTTAACCGGGGAGCCGCCCGCCTGTTCCGTCAGGTCCTGGCCATCACCACGAAGGCGAGGTCGTCGCCCTCCGCCCGGGCGGGCGCGATCTCCAGCCTAGCCGTCCTTCTCGCGCTCGCCGATGGCGGCCTGGGCCGCCGCCAGCCGCGCGATCGGCACGCGGTAGGCCGAGCAGCTGACGTAGTCGAGCCCCACCTTCTCGCAGAACTGGATCGACGCCGGGTCGCCGCCGTGCTCGCCGCAGATGCCGAGCTTCACGTCCGGCCGCACCGCCCGGCCGCGCTCGGTGGCGATGCGGATCAGGTCGCCGACGCCCTCCTGGTCGAGGCTCACGAACGGGTCTTTATCGAAGATGCCCTTCTCGATGTAGGCGTTCAGGAACCGCCCGGAGTCGTCGCGGCTGATGCCGAACGTCGTCTGGGTCAGGTCGTTGGTGCCGAAGGAGAAGAACTCGGCGTGCTCGGCGAGGTCTCCGGCGCGGATGGCGGCGCGCGGCAGCTCCACCATGGTGCCCACCTTGTACTCGATCGTGCAGCCCTGCTCCTCGATCACCTTCTTCGCGGTGCGGTCGGTGAGCTCGCGCAGGAACTTCATCTCCTCCCCCTTGGCGACGAGGGGATGCATGATCTCCGGGATCGGCGCCGGGCGTCCCGCCTTGGCCACCTCGCAGGCGGCCTCGACGATGGCGCGGACCTGGATCTCGTAGATCTCCGGATAGGCCACGCCCAGCCGGCAGCCGCGGTGGCCCAGCATCGGGTTCACCTCGTGCAGCTCCTTGGCGCGGCGCAGCAGCTTGGCCGGATCGAGACCGGTTGCCTCGGCGACGGAGGCCACGTCCTCCTCGGTGTGCGGCAGGAACTCGTGCAGCGGCGGGTCGAGCAGGCGGATGGTGACCGGCAGACCCTCCATGATCCCGAACAGCTCGACGAAGTCGGCGCGCTGCATGGGCAGGATCTTCTCCAGCGCGGCGCGGCGGCCCTTCTCGTCGTCGGCCAGGATCATCTCGCGCACCGCGGCGATCCGGTCGGGGTCGAAGAACATGTGCTCCGTGCGGCAAAGGCCGATGCCCTCGGCCCCGAACTCGCGGGCGGTCTTGGCGTCCAGCGCCGTCTCGGCGTTCGCGCGCACCTTCAGGCGCCGCAGGCTGTCGGCCCAGCCCATCAGGGTGGAGAAGTCGCCGGAGAGCTCCGGCTGGACCATCTTCACCGCGCCGGCCAGCACCTCACCGGTCGAGCCGTCGATGGTGATCACGTCGCCCTTCCTGAAGGTCCGGCCGCGGCAGTGGAACTCGCCGGTCTTATTGTCGATGCGGATTTCGCCGGCGCCGGAGACGCAAGGCCGCCCCATGCCGCGGGCGACTACGGCCGCGTGGCTGGTCATGCCGCCGCGGGCGGTGACGATGCCGCGGGCGGCGTCCATGCCGCGGATGTCCTCGGGCGAGGTCTCCTCGCGCATCAGGATCACCGCCTCGCCCGAGCCGCCGAGCTTCTCGGCCTCTTCGGCCGTGAACACCACCTTGCCGGTGGCCGCGCCGGGCGACGCGGGAAGCCCCGTGGCGATGACGTCGCGGTTCGAAGCGGGGTCGATGGTCGGGTGCAGCAGCTGGTCGAGGCTCTGTGGCTCGACCCGCATCACCGCCTCTTCCCGGCTGATCAGGCCCTCGGAGGCGAGGTCCACGGCGACCTTCAGGGCGGCCTTGGCCGTCCTTTTGCCGTTGCGCGTCTGCAGCATGTACAGACGGCCCTTCTCCACCGTGAACTCGATGTCCTGCATGTCGCGGTAGTGCTTCTCGAGCTTCTCCACGACGGCTTTGAACTGGGCGAAGACGTCCGGGAGCGCCTCCTCCATCGACGGGTTCTTCTCGCCCATCTCCTCGCGGGCCGCCCGCGTCAGGGCCTGCGGCGTGCGGATGCCGGCGACCACGTCCTCGCCCTGGGCGTTGATCAGGAACTCGCCGTAGAGCTTGTTCTCGCCGGTAGACGGGTTGCGGGTGAAGGCGACGCCGGTAGCCGACGTCTCGCCCATGTTGCCGAACACCATCGACTGGATGTTGACCGCCGTGCCCCAGCTCTCGGGGATGTCGTGCATGCGCCGGTAGAACTTTGCCCGGTCGTTCATCCAGCTGGCGAAGACCGCGCCGATCGCGCCCCAGAGCTGGGCGTCGGGGTCCTGCGGGAAGGGCTTGCCGAGGTCGCTCTCGACCGCGCGCTTGTAGTCGGCGACCACCTCTTCCCAGTCTTCCGCCGACAAGCCCGTGTCGACGGTGACGTCGAGCCGCTCCTTATGCTCGTCGAGGATCTCCTCGAACATGTGGTGGTCGAGGCCGAGCACCACGTTGGAGTACATCTGGATGAAGCGGCGGTAGCTGTCGAAGGCGAAGCGGCGGTCGCCGGAGAGCTTGGCCAGCCCGTCCACGGTGGCGTCGTTGAGGCCGAGGTTCAGGACCGTGTCCATCATCCCCGGCATCGACGCGCGCGCGCCGGAGCGCACCGAGACCAGCAGCGGGTTGGCCGGGTCGCCGAAGGTCTTGCCGGTCAGCTCCTCGACCCGCTTCAGCCCGGCGGCCACCTGTTCCTTCAGGTCGGCCGGATAGGCGCGCTCGTTGGCGTAGTAGTGGACGCAGGCCTCGGTGGTGATGGTGAAGCCCGGCGGCACCGGCAGGCCCAGCGACGACATCTCCGCCAGGTTCGCGCCCTTGCCGCCCAGCAGGTTCTTCATGGAGGCGTCGCCGTCCGCGCTCCCGCCGCCGAAGGCATAGACCCAGCGCGTCTTCGTCAGCGTGCCTGTCGCCATCGCTCTTCTCTACCCCGTAACCTGGCTGAAGTCCGCCACGCGCCCCATGGCGTCGCGGACCCTCGCCAAAAGCCTCAGCCGGTTGTCGCGTTCCGCCGCGACCTCCGAGTTCACCAGCACCTTGTCGAAGAACGCATCGACCGGCCCGCGGAGCCCGGCGAGCTCGCGCATGGCGCCTTCGAAGTCTTCCTGCGCCAGCGCCTGGTCGACCGCGGACTCGACGCGGCCAACCGCCTGGACGAGCGCGGTCTCTTCCGCAGGGGCGCCCGGCATCTCCGCAGGCTCCCCGGTGGGCAGGGCGCCCTTCTTCTCCTCGGCCCGCAGGATGTTCACCGCGCGCTTGTAGCCGGCCAGCAGGTTCTTGCCGTCGTCGGTCCCCAGGAACCCGCCCAGCGCCTTCACCCGCGCCACGATGCGCACCAGGTCGTCGTCGCCGAGCGCGAAGACCGCGTCCACCAGGTCGTGCCGCTGCCCCTCCTCGCGCAGCTGCACCTTCAGCCGGTCGGCGAAGAAAGCGAGCAGGTCGTCGGAGACGAAGCTCTTCAATGGAAGCCGGGTGCGGGTCTCGATGAGGATCCGGATCACCCCGAGGGCGGCGCGGCGCAGCGCGAACGGGTCCCGGCTGCCGGTGGGCTTCTCGTCGATGCCGAAGAAGCTGATCAGGGTGTCGAGCTTGTCGGCGAGGGCCACGGTGGCGCCCACCGCCTGCACCGGGACGGCGTCGTTCGGACCCTGGGGGCGGTAGTGGTGGCGCACGGCGTCGACCACCTCGGTGTCCAGCCCTTCGGCCTCGGCGTAGTAGCCGCCCATGACGCCCTGCAGCTCGGGGAACTCGCCGACCATGCCGCTGACCAGGTCGGCCTTGCAGAGCCGGGCCGCTTGTTCGACCTTCTCCGGAACCTGGTCCGCCGTCATGACGTAGGGCGTCAGTGCGCGGGCCAGCGCCACGATCCGCTCCACCCGCTCGTGCATGGTGCCGAGCTTGGCGTGGAAGGTGACGCCCTTCAGCTTCTCCAACCGGTCCTCCAGCCGCGTATTCCGGTCCTCGGTCCAGAAGAACCGCGCGTCGGACAGCCGGGCCGAGAGCACCTTGGCGTTGCCGCGGGCGATGGTCTTGCCGCCGTCGATGGCGTCGATGTTGGCGACCGCGACGAAGTGCGGGGCCAGCTTGCCGGTCTGCGGATTGCGCACCGCGAAGTAGCGCTGGTGCACGCGCATGGAGGTGCGGATCACCTCCGGAGGCAGGTCGAGGAACACGGGATCCATGTCGCCCAGGATCGGGACCGGCCATTCGGTGAGCCCGGCGACCTCGTCCAGCAGGCCGGGGTCCTCCACCAGCTCCAGGTTGCGGGCGAAGCAAAGGGTGCGCGCCGCCTCGACGATGCGCTGCTTGCGCTCCTCCGGATCGAGGACGACGAAGTTCTTCTCGAGCGCCGCGGCGTACTGCTCGTAGGTGCGCGCGCGCAGGGTCTGCTTGGCGCCCATGAACCGGTGGCCCTGGGTGGCGTCGCCCGCCGTCCAGTCCTCCACCGTCAGCGGCACGACCTCCCCGTCGAAGGTGCACAGGATGCTGCGCAGCGGGCGCACCCAGCGCAACTTGCTGACTCCGGAGGTCATCGACTTCGGCCAGGGGAAGCCGCGCAGGATGGCCTCGACCATCTCGGCGACGATCTGCGTCGTTTGGCGGCCGGCCTTGTGGACGTGGGCGAACCAGACCCCGTCCTTCTCGGTGAGCTGGTCCTGGGTCAGCCCCGCCTTGCGCAAGAAGCCTTCCAGCGCCTGGGGCGGGGCGCCGACGCGCGGGCCCTTCAGCTCCTCGTGCCGATCCGCCTGCGCCGCCGGCAGCCCCTCGGCCACCAGCGTCAGCCGGCGCGGCCCTGCGAACGCCGTCAGCGCCTCGGGCAGCAGCCCCTCGGCCGCCAGCTTCTCGCGCGCCAGGCGTTCGAGGTCCCGCGCCGCCTGCGCCTGCATGCGCGCGGGGATCTCTTCGGAGAGCAGTTCGAGCAGAAGCTGAGGCATGGGTTACGCGTTCCCGCCGGACTGCTCGACCCACGCCTCCGCGCACTGTTTGCACAGGTCGCGGATGCGGCCGATGTAGCTCTGGCGCTCGGCGACCGCGATCGCGCCGCGGGCGTCCATGATGTTGAACAGGTGGCTGGCCTTCAGCACGTGGTCGTAGGCGGGCAGCACCAGCGCCTGGCCCTGGCGGCCGCGGGCGGCCAGCACCTTCGGCACCGTGGCCTCCATCTCCTCGAACTGGCGCTTCAGGATGGCCACGTCGGCGGCCTCCAGCTCGAAGGCGGAGAACTGCTGCTCGTTGGCCAGGAACACGTCGCCGTAGGTGAACTCGTCGTTGTAGGCGAGGTCGTAGACGCTCTCCTTGTCCTGCAGGTAGAGCGACAGGCGCTCCAGGCCGTAGGTCAGCTCGCCCGCCACCGGGAACACATCCAGGCCGCCCACCTGCTGGAAGTAGGTGTACTGGGTGATCTCCATCCCGTCGCACCAGACCTCCCAGCCGAGGCCCCAGGCGCCGACTGTGGGGTTCTCCCAGTCGTCCTCCACGAAGCGGATGTCGTGCAGCAGGGGATCGATGCCGATCGCCTCGAGGCTGCCGAGGTAGAGCTCCTGCAGGTTCTCGGGGTTCGGCTTCAGGATCACCTGGTACTGGTGGTGCTGGTGCAGCCGGTTGGGATTCTCGCCGTAGCGGCCGTCGGCCGGCCGCCGCGAGGGCTGCACGTAGGCCACCTTCCAGGGCTTCGGCCCCAGCGCCCGCAGCACGGTCATCGGCGACAGCGTGCCGGCCCCCACCTCGACGTCGTAGGCCTGCACGAGCGTGCAGCCCTGCGCGCCCCAATAGGCGTGCAATTTCAGGATCAGGTCCTGAAACGAGAGGGGCTTTTCGGGCATGATAAGGACTTGGGGGAAGGGCTTGTTCGCAGGCGCAAAAAAAGTCGGCGGACCATAGGGCCCGCCGACCTTGGCTTCAAGCGCCCCGAGCCTTCCTTTGGAAGGCTCGTCTTCCTTTCAGAATCCGGCGCGCGCCGCGCGCCGGGGGGCCGCCCGAAGAATGCTTAGTTGCCGGCCGCGGCCGTGCGCTTGCCCGCGCGCGACATGGGCTGGCCGTACTTGGCGCGGTTCTCGGCCGTGTCGGGCACCGGGCCGTTGGTCACCAGCGTGGTGGTCACGCTGACGTTCGAGCCCGTGCTCGTGGCCGAGGTGGCCGTCGAGCTGTTGACGCTCGTCGAGGTCGAGGTCGAGGTCTCGCTCGACGACGCCGACGACTGGGTGTCGCTCGAGGTCGACGCCGCCGGGGTCTCGGTGGTGGTCGAGGTCGTCGTCGAACTTTGCTGCGCGTAGGCGGCGCCGGCCGAAAGGGCCGCCGCGGCCGCAACGCCGACAAGATACTTGAGGTTCATGGTCTTCACTCCTTCGTGGACGTTCTTCTGAAAAGCCCCACCCCGTAGTGAAGGTTTCAATTCCCTAGGTTTTTGGCTTGGCCGCGGCCGCCGAAGCGTCGGACCCGGCGCCTGTGGAGGCCGGCGCGCTCGCCTGGGCGGGCTCGGCAGTGCCGCCTGCCCCGGCGACCAGCGGCTTGTCGACGATGTGCAGCATGCCCGAGCTGGTCTTCAGGTCGGCCTGCACGATGGTCGCGCCGTCGGCCTTCAGGGTCCCGGCCTCATCGCTGCCGTCCAGCAGGATGTTGTCCTGGGCGCCGGACGGCACCGGGCCGCGGGCGCCCTTGATCTTGGTGGTGTCCACCGGCGCGTTGATGATGTGGTGCAGGACGAACTTCTGCATGGCGACCTTGTCGGCCTGCAGCTTGGCGAGCTCGCCGGCCGGCATGGCGGCGAAGGCCGCGTCGGTGGGCGCGAAGACCGTCAGGTTCTTGTTGGTCTTCAGGAGCTGCGTGAGGTTGGTCGAGTCGATCGCCTTCACGAAGGTGTTGAACTGGCCCGACAGCTTCAGGGTGTCGACCAGGTCGCCCTGGGCGGCGACGGCCTTGGTGTTCGAGGGGGCCGGAGTCGTCGCAGCAGCGGTGGCCTGCACGTTCGCGCCGGCGCCTGCGGCGGCCGGGGCGGCGCCGTCCTTCACGGCCTTGGCCGTGCCCTGGACGGCCGTGCCCGCCGGCTTGTCGGAGGTGGCCTTGCCGGTGGCGGCCTTGGCGGCGGCTTCGGTCTTGGCGGTGGAGGTGGTCTGGGCGGCGGCTGGAAGGGCCAGGGCGGCCACCAGGGCGGAGGCGGCGGCGGCGGTCAGTAGGCGATTGATCGGCATCGTTTCCTCGACTTGATGCAGCCCAGCCCCGTAGGGACGCGTGCGCGTGAGCGACGGTCCGCACCCTTTACGCATGGCCAAGCTCGACGTTCCGTTGACACGGTTTCGTGAAACCGGCGGGACCATAGGCGGGTTCCGGCGCCCTCGCCAAGGCCCTCCGGCGCCGGCCCGGGGGCCTCTTCCGCCCATTTTTGAGGCGCCCTGCCAAGCCTGCGCCCACGAATTGCGCGGCCGCTGCTTTCTTCACGAGCGCGGCCCCCCATCCCGCGCCCCTCGGCGGGGCGATGGCTAGCGTCCCAGGGACCGCCGCGATTGGGGGATGCGAGTTCCGCGTCGGTCCTTTGAGCAACTGGAGACAGGCCGGCCCCGCCCAGGGGGCTCGTGCGGGAGCGAGCGGATGAAACTGATCATGGCGATCGTCAAACCCTTCAAGCTGGACGACGTGCGCGAAGCGCTCGTGGCGGCCGGCGTGGAGGGCCTGACGGTCTCGGAAGTGAAGGGCTACGGCCGGCAGAAGGGCCAGACCGAGATCTACCGGGGCGCGGAGTACCAGGTGAACTTCCTGCCCAAGGTGAAGCTGGAGGCGGTGGTCGACGATGCCGCCGCGGCCAAGGCCGTCGAGGCCATCAAGGCCGCCGCCGCCACCGGCAAGATCGGCGACGGCAAGATCTTCGTGCTCGACGTGCAGGACGCGGTGCGCATCCGCACCGGCGAGACCGGCGCCTCGGCGCTCTAGCCACAAGAAATTCAAGGGGATAGCTAGATGAAGCTCATGTCGTTCAAGCCGCTCGCGGGGCTCGCCCTCGCCGCGGCCATGCTGGCCGGCCCGCTCGCCGCGCCGGCCCTCGCCCAGGAGGCCGCGCCGGCCGCTGCGCCCGGCGGGGTGGCCGCCGCCGCTCCGGCGCCTGCCGCCGAAGCCGCCGCGCCCACCGCCGAGGCGGCCGCAGCGCCCACGCCGGACAAGGGCGACACCACCTGGATGCTCACCTCCACCATCCTGGTGCTGCTGATGATCCTGCCCGGCCTGGCCCTCTTCTACGGCGGCCTGGTCCGCCAGAAGAACATGCTGTCCATGCTGATGCAGGTCTCCATCGTGACCGTCATCGGCATGATGGCCTGGGCCTTCTGGGGCTACAGCCTGGCCTTCACCGACGGCGGAGGACTCAACAAGTTCGTGGGCGGCTTCTCCAAGGCCTTCCTGAACGGGGCGGTCTTCAACGCCGACGGGGCCTTCACCAACGTGGAGACCTTCTCCCGCGACGTGGTGATCCCGGAGATCGTCTTCGTCTGCTTCCAGATGACCTTCGCCTGCATCACCGCAGCCCTGGTGCTGGGCGGCGTGGCCGAGCGGATGAAGTTCGGCGCGGTGGTCGCCTTCGCCATCCTGTGGCCGCTGCTCTCCTACTACCCCATGGCGCACATGACCTGGTGGTGGGCGGGCGCGACCTCGGCCTTCGGCCAGACGGCGGACGCCCTGTCCGGCGGCGCAGGTCAGATCTGGGCCTTCGGGGCCCTGGACTTCGCCGGCGGCACGGTGGTGCACATAAACGCCGGCGTCGCGGCCCTCGTAGGCGCACTGATCCTCGGCGCGCGGAAGGACTACCGGCGCGAGCCGATCCCACCACACTCGCTGACCCTGACCCTGGTCGGCGCGGGCCTGCTGTGGGTGGGCTGGTTCGGCTTCAACGCCGGCTCCAACCTGGAGGCCAACGGCTACGCGGGCCTGGCCATGGTCAACACCCTGCTGGCCACCGCCGCGGCGGGCTTCTCCTGGGCCATGACCGAGTGGGTCACCCGCAAGCGGGCGTCCATGCTGGGCCTTGCCTCCGGGTTGGTGGCCGGCCTCGTGGCGGTGACGCCGGCGGCCGGCTTCGCGGGCCCGGTGGGCTCCATTGTGCTGGGCCTGATCGTCTCGCCGATCTGCGTGGTCTTCTGCTCGGCCGTGAAGAACGCGCTGAAGTACGACGACAGCCTCGACGCGTTCGGCATCCACGCCGTGGGCGGAATCGTCGGCGCCATCGCCACCGGCATCCTGGTCAACCCGGCCCTGGGCGGCGCGGGCGTGGTGGACTTCACCAACGGCACGACCGGCTATGACGCGGCCTTCCAGATCACGGCCCAGCTCAAGGCCGTGGCGCTGGCCATCGTCTGGTCGGGCGTCGCTAGCGCCATCGTGTTCACGGCGATCCGGTTCACCATCGGCCTGCGGGTCGACGCCGACACCGAGGAAGAAGGCCTCGACATCGTCGAGCACGGCGAGCGCGCCTACCACGTCTAGTCGCAGCGTTCGTGGCGCACGGAACGGGGGTCCTTCGGGGCCCCCGTTTTCTTTTGGCGAAGGACCGCGCCTACGCTATTATCGAGAGGATCTTTAACATGTGAATACAATCACTTAGAGGCTTGCGAGAGTTGTCGCGCTCAGTGATGCAAATGGCCCTGACGCCGAATGTGACACGCGGCTCAGTCCGGCCAGGGCCCGCCCAGCCGGCAGCGGCGGACCCACCAGTCGGGCCGCATCGCCTCGATCCGCTCCGCCAGGCCCTCGGCCTCGATGTCGCCGGGACACAGCGCGAAGCAGGTGCCGCCGGAGCCCGACACCCGGGCGAGCAGGGTCTCCGGCTCGTCGGCCAGGGTGGCCAGCACGGTCCCGACCGCCGGCGCGACGTCCACCGCCGCCGCTTCCAGGTCGTTGCGCTGGGTGGCCAGCCAGGCGGCGAGTTCGACGACGTCCTCGAAGGCGTCCGGCGCCGGCGGCGGCTCGACATCGCCGAACCGGGCGAGCGCATCGAAGCGGCGGTAGACCTCCGGCGTCGAGACCGGCACGCCGGGGTTCACCAGGACGGCGTCGATCGGCGGCAAGCCGGGCGCGGGGGACAACCGCTCCCCCCTGCCCTGCGCCACCGCCGGCCGGCCCCAGAGGCAGGCCGCGCCATCCGCGCCGAGCTCCGCCGCCACCGCCTCGAGCGCGGCGTCGTCCATCGGCAGCTGGAACGCCTCGTGCAGCAGCCTGAGCGCCGCGCCGGCGTCGCTCGAGCCGCCGCCCAGGCCCGCCGCCACCGGCAGCCGCTTGTCCAGGGTGAGCCCCACCGGCGCCACCGGCCGCCGGCCGGCGCGGACCAGGGCCCGGGCGGCCTTGGCCACCAGGTTCTCCTCGCCCCAGGTGAGTTCGCCTGCGAACGGCCCCACCACCTGCAGCTCGAAGGCGTCGGCAGCGTGCAGCGAGACCCGGTCGCCCACGTCGGCGAAGGCCATCAGGCTGCAGATCGGATGGTAGCCGTCGGCGCCGGGCGCGCCGACGTGCAGGAACAGGTTGACCTTGGCCGGCGCGAAGGCAGTCGCGGCCATGGGCCTACTGTCGGGCGACGGCGGGCAGGCTGTCGGGGCCGGCGCCGGAGGCCAGCTTGCGCTCCGCCTCGGCCCTGATCTTGGCGTCCGGCTTCAGGGTGAGCACGCGCCGCCACTGGAACGCGGCCTCGTCCTTGCGGCCGGCCTTCCAGTACGCGTCGCCTAGGTGGTTGTTGATGTCCGGGTCGCCGGCTTCCAGCTCGACCGCCTGCTCCAGCTTCTGGATGGCCGTCTTGTAGTCGCCCATGCGGTAGTAGGCCCAGCCGAGGCTGTCGATCATGGCGCCGGAGCGGGGGTTCTGGGCGACGGCCTTCTCGACCATGGCCAGGGCTTCCTTCAGCCGCTCGCCGCGGTCGATCCAGGTGTAGCCGAGGTAGTTGAGCAGCTCGGGCTCGTCGGGACGGATCTTCAGCGCCGCCTGCAGGTCCTTCTCGGCCTCGCTCCAGCGGCCCAGGCGCTCCAGCGAGACGCCGCGGGCGTAGTAGAGTCTCCAGTCCGGGCTCTTGTCCTCGTTGATCAGGCCGGTCAGCAGCTGGGCGGCTTCCTCGTAGCGCTCGTTGGCGCGGAGCAGGTCGGCCAGGGTGAGGCGGGCGTCGGGGTCCCCGGCCGAGGCCGCGGCGCGGGCGAGCTTGATGGCCGTCTCGGGGTCTTCGGCGCTCTGGTAGGTCCAGGCGAGCTTGGCCTGGGCGGCGCCATACTCCGGCGAGCCCGGCTTCGGCTTGCCGTAGGCGGCGCGGGCGGCTTCGGTGTCGCCGGCCGCCTGCATCACGTCGCCGACCATCACCCAGGCCTCGTCGCGCTTGGGGTCGAGCCGCAGCACCAGCCGCAGGTAGGCCAGCGCCAGCTGGGTCTGCTTGGCCTGGATCATGTTGCTGGCGGGCGCCAGCAGGGAGAAGGCCGCGCCTTCGCGGATGGTCGGCGGCGCGGGGGGCGCCTTGCCGGCGGCCGCGCGCAGGCGGGACTGCTTCAGGGCGACGCTGGCGGGCTCGCGGCCCAGGGCCAGGTCGTAGAGCTCGACGGCTTCCGGCCGACGGCCGCGGCGCTCGAGGAAGGCGCCGTAGGCCAGCACCGCCAACTCGGCGGGGTCGTCGCCGCCGGTCAGGGCCTTGAAGTTGGTCTCCGCCTCGTCGTAGCGCTTGGCGCGCTCGAAGAGGTGGGCCTGCCCGAGCTGGCCGAAGTACTCCACCAGCCGGTCGTTGCGGACCACCGGACGCGTCAGCGAGGCTTCCACGTCGCCGTTGAGCGCGGCGGCCCAGGGCGCCAGAAGCGCGGCGGCGGGGCGGTGCGGAAAGGCGACCGAGTCGGGCGTCAGCGCCGGCTGGGCGATCTTGCCCTTGCCCTCGGCGATCGCCTCGACGCCCTGCACCAGCTTGCCGAGCCGCTTGGTGGCTTCGGAGGCGTCCTCGCCGGTGGGGGCGACCTGGGCGGCCTTCTCGATGTCTCCGGCCAGGAGCGCGGCCAGGAAGGCGCGCTCGGCCACCACGACGTCGGCCTCGGGGTGACCGCGCGCCTGGTCGAAGAACCGGGCCGCGTCGCCACTCTTGCCGTCGTTCAGCGCCGCCTGGCCGGCCAGGAACATGCCGTAGGGCGAGATCGAGTTCGGCTCGATCTGGCTGCGGGCGATCTGCCCCTGCGGTGGCGCGCCTGCGCAGGCGCAGAGCAGGACGAGCGGAGCGGCGGCGACGAGGAGCTTCAGGCGCATGAACGGACCTTGGGCGTATCCGACAGCCGCGACAAGCGCGGCTGCAGGTCACATGTTGGGATAGTTCGGCCCGTCGCCGCCCTGGGGTGTCGTCCAGACGATGTTCTGCGACGGATCCTTGATGTCGCACGTCTTGCAGTGGACGCAGTTCTGGAAGTTGATCTGGAACCGCGGGTTCTGGCCGTTGTCGTCGTAGAGCACCTCGTAGACGCCGGCCGGGCAGTAGAGCCGGGCCGGCTCGCCGTACCTGGGCAGGTTGTTGGCGATCGGGACGGTCGGGTCCTTCAGGCGCAGGTGCGCCGGCTGGTTCTCGTCGTGGTTGGTGTTCGACAGGAACACGGAAGACAGCTTGTCGAAGCTCAGCACGCCGTCCGGCTTCGGATAGACGATCGGCTTGAAGTCCTTGGCCAGGCCCGTGGACTCCGAGTCCGACTTGCCGTGGTGCAGGGTGCCGAAGAACGAGAAGCCGCCCAGCAGGCTGGTGCACCACATGTCGAACATGCCGACGGCGCCGCCCAGCATGGTGCCGAACTTCGACAGCATCGGCTTGGCGTTGCGGACGACCTTCAGCTCCTTGTAGACCCAGGAGCTGCTCAGGGCCTGTTCGTACTCCGCGAGCTCGTCGCCGGAGCGGCCGGCCTGGATGGCGGCGTACGCGGCCTCGGCGGCCAGCATGCCGCTCTTGATGGCGTTGTGGCTGCCCTTGATGCGCGGGACGTTCACCAGGCCCGCGCTGTCGCCCAGCAGCACGCCGCCGGGGAAGTAGAGCTTGGGGACCGACTGCAGGCCGCCCTCGGAGATGGCGCGCGCGCCGTAGGCGATACGCTTGCCGCCCTCCAGGTACTTGGCCACCTCCGGGTGGTGCTTCCAGCGCTGGAACTCGTCGAAGGGCGAGAGCCAGGGGTTCTTGTAGTTCAGGTGCACCACGTAGCCGAGGGCCACGTAGTTGTCCCCGAAGTGGTACATGAAACTGCCGCCGCCGGTCTTGTTGTCCAGCGGCCAGCCGGTGGTGTGCGCCACGAGCCCCGGCACGAAGCACTCGCCCGGGATCTGCCACAGCTCCTTGATGCCGATCCCGTACTTCTCGGGATCCTTGCCCTTGCCGAGGTCGAAGCGCGCCTTAAGCACCTTGGCCAGCGAGCCGCGGACGCCCTCGCCGATGAAGACGTACTTGGCGTGCAGCTCGACGCCCGACTGGTAGTCGGGACCGCGGTTGCCGTCCTTGTCGATGCCGAACACCCCGGCGACGACACCCTTCACCGAGCCGTCCTCTCGGAACACCAGGTCGGAGGCCGCCATGCCGGGATAGATTTCCACGCCGAGGCCCTCGGCCTGTCCAGCCAGCCAGCGGCAGACGTTGCCCAGCGAGGCGATGTAGTTGCCGTGATTGTTCATGAAGCCCGGCATGGCCCACATCGGCAGGTCCAGGTCGCCCTGTGGCCCCAGCACCTGGAAGGTGTCCTTGGTGACCGGGGTCTCCAGCGGCGCGCCAAGCTCCTTCCAGTTCGGGATGAGCTCGGTGAGGCCCTTGGGGTCGATCACCGCGCCGGAGAGGATGTGGGCGCCGACCTCCGAGCCCTTCTCGATGACGGCGACGGTGAGGTCCGGCGAAAGCTGCTTGAGCCGGATCGCCGCGCCCAGGCCCGAGGGCCCGGCGCCGACGATCACGACGTCGTACTCCATCGCTTCGCGTTCGACGTCTTCGCTCATCAGCCCGGCTCCCTCGTGTTGAGGGTCTTATCGGGACGACACGTGGCGGCGGTCAAGAGCGCTGGGCGTGCTCGGCGAGGATCAGGGCGGCGCAGGCGGTGACCTTCTTGCCGGTCGGGATGTGCAGGAATTCGTTGGGGCCGTGGGCGTTGGAGTGCGGGCCGAGCACGCCGGTGATCACGAACTGGGCCTTGGGGAAGGTCTCGCCCAGCATGCCCATGAAGGGGATGGTGCCGCCCTCCCCCATCATCACCGCGGGCTTGCCGAAGGTCGCCTGCGAGGCGCGCTGCACCGCGGCCTCCAGCCAAGGGGCGAGCGGCGGGGCGTTCCAGCCGCCGCTGGTCTGGTTGCCTTCGTAGCGGACCTCGGCGCCTTGCGGGGCGTCCGCCGTCAAGGCCGCGGCTAGCGCCGCCTGGGCCTTATCGGCGTCGGTGGTCGGGGGCAGGCGCACGCTGAGCTTCAGGGTGGTCGACGGCCGAAGCACGTTGCCCGCGTTGGCCGGGTCCGGCAGGCCGCCCGCGCCCACCACCGCCAGCTGCGGCCGCCAGGTGCGGTTCAGAACCAGCTCCGTACCGTCCAAGGTCGGCGGCCGCGTCTTCCCGGCGAACGGGAACTTGCGCCAGACCTCCTCGCCCAGGGCCTCAGCGGCGACCTTGGCCTGGGTGCGACGGTCCGGCGGGATCTGCACGTTCAGCTCGGGCAGGCGGACCTCGCCGGTCTGGTCGTCCTCGATCCGCTCCACGAGCGCGCGGGCAAGCCGGAAGCTGTCGGGCACGATCCCGGAGGCGTCGCCCGAGTGGACGCCCTCGTTCAGCACCTCGACCGTGAGCAGGCCGCCGGCCAGCCCGCGCAGCGAGGTGGTGAGCCACATCTGGTCGTAGTTGCCGCAGCCGCTATCCAGGCAGATGACCAGCGAGGGCGTGCCGATACGGTCGGCCAGGTGCTCCATGTAGGCCGGCAGGTCGTAGGAGCCGCTCTCCTCGCAGGCCTCGATCAGCACCACCGCGCGGGCGTGCGGGACGGCCTGCTTCCGAAGCGCCAGCAGCGCGGTCACCGAGGCGTAGATCGCATAGCCGTCGTCGGCGCCGCCGCGGCCGTAGAGCTTGTCGTCCTTCAGGACCGGGATCCACGGCCCCAGCCCCTCGGCCCAGCCGATCATCTCCGGCTGCTTGTCCAGGTGGCCATAGAGCAGGACGGTGTCGTCCACCGCGCCCGGGACCTCGATCAGGATCACCGGCGTACGGCCCTCCAGGCGCACCACCTGCAGCGTCGCGCCCGGCAGCTCGGCGAGCTTGCCCTCGGCCCACCGCGCCATGTGCTCCACCGCACGGTCGATGTGGCCGTTCTTCTCCCAGTCGTGGTCGAAGTGCGGGGACTTCGCGGGGATGGCCACGTAGTCCACCAGCTCCGGCACGATCTCCCGGTCCCAGACCTCACCCACGAACTCGCCGAGCGCATTGGGGTCCACGATCGGGGTGAAGTCGGCGACGCTCATTCGGCAGGCTCTCTACTGACGTTGATCTCGGCCCTCGGGCGCGAGGCGGGCACCACCGGGATCTCGTGCTCGGCAAGGGGCTTCATCCAGTCCTTACGCGCCATGGCCGCCTCGATGAAGGGGGCGAGCTCGGCGGCCTTCGCAGCCTCGCGCTCGGCCGCCTCGACCTTGAACTCCGGCATCACCTCGGCCGCGAACAGCTCCAGGCTCTCGCAGATGTGCTCGTGTTTGTTGCGGCCGGCCTGCTGCAGGAAGATCACCTGGTCGACGCCGGCGGCCTGGAAGGCGCGGATGTGCTCGCGGATGTCGTCAGGCGTGCCGATGCCGTTGGCGTTGCGGGCGCTGGCCTTGCGGGCGGCGACGTGCTCGTCGTCGCTCATGGCGCGGGCCTTCTGGAAGTCCTCGAACAGCCGCGAGCGGCCCGGCAGCACGTCGTGCGCAACGAGCGCGTTCACCGCATAGCTGAAGAACTCGAAGCCCTCCTGCCCCCGCCGGATCGCCGTCTCCCGGTCCGGGTGAACCGAGAAGTTCGACACCATCGCGATGTTGGCGTTCACCGCATGCCCGATCGGCCTGCACTGATCGGACCGGATGATCCCGTAGTAGATGTCCGCCCAGTTGCGGGCCTCCTCCGGGTCCACAAAGGAGAAGGCCAGCGCCCCGATGCCGTTCTGCGCCGCCACCTTGATGGTGTCGCGGTTGGTGCAGGCCATCCACATGGGCGGATGCGGCTTCTGCACCGGCTTCGGCACGACGTTGCGGCAGGGGAAGGAAAAGCCCCTCCCCTCGAACCCGGGATAGGGCTCCATCACCATCATGTTGGCGATCTGCTCGCCGGCCTCGAGCGCCAGCGCCCGCTTCTCCTTGGCGGGGATCTTGAAGCCGCCCAGCTCCAGGCGCGTGGCGCCCTCCCCGATCCCGAACTCCAGGCGGCCGTTGGAGACGATGTCCAGCGTCGCCAGGCCCTCGGCCGTGCGGGCCGGATGATTGTAGTTGGGGATCACCTGGCGGATGCCGTGGCCCAGGCGGATGCTCTTCGTCAGCGCGGCGCACGCCGCCAGGAACACCTCGGGCGCCGAGGAGTGCGAGTACTCCTCCAGGAAGTGGTGCTCCACCTCCCAAGCGTAATCGTAGCCCAGCCGGTCGGCGAGCTGCACCTACTCCAGCGCCTGGTGGAACAGCCTGGCCTCGTCGCCCTCGTTCCAGGGCTTCGGCAGCTGGTGCTCGTAGAAGATCCCGAAGCGCATGCGTGTCTCCAACCTCTTTCCGGCACCATCCCGCCGCGGGGATTGGCTTGGCAAGCTGCGATGGCGTCTGCGATAGCTCGTCGATGACCAGCCGCCCGCCGCTTCGCCGCCTTATCGACCTGCCCGGCGTCCGCGACCTGGAGTTCAAGGCGGTGATGAAGCGGGACTTCGCCGAGCCGGAGGCGCGCGCCGAGCATCCGGAGATCGACGCCTGCTCCGTCGACACCTTCGGCCTGACTGCGGACCAGGCGGAGGCGGCGCCGCGGCCCGACGACTGGGACGGAATCGAGACCCGGCCGCTGCGCGAGCAGGTGGACGCCTTCGAGGCGTCCGGCTGGGACGTCACCGACGACAAGCGCCGGCCGCTGCGCGTGCTGGGCCATTTCAAC
Organism: Phenylobacterium sp.; assembly: GCF_036563285.1. Classification (GTDB taxonomy): domain Bacteria; phylum Pseudomonadota; class Alphaproteobacteria; order Caulobacterales; family Caulobacteraceae; genus Phenylobacterium. The sequence goes on along the minus strand of NZ_DATCMR010000002.1, from coordinate 229,397 downwards.
CAACAGCTCTGGCTCGCCGTCCGCGGGGTTGCCGGCAGCCTGCCCTTCCAGCCCGACCCTGAAGACCGCCCCGATCCCTGGGGCGCCAACATGGCCGCGGAAGCCAAGCGATTCCGCAAGCGCTGACCCGAGGCCAGTCGTCGCGCACCGCGACTTCTCTTCCCCGCCCGCGAGCGAAATCTGACATGAAGGGCCATGAACCCGCCCTTCAAGAAACTCGCGGACCTGCAGAAGACCTCGCGCAAGGCCGAGACCTACGCCGCGCCGACGCCGAAGGTCTCGCGCCAGAAGCGGGCCAAGGTGCTCACCGCAGCGGAGCGAGCCGCCTTCCTGGCCTCCCGGCCGGACCTGAAGCCCAAGCCCTGAGCGTTCCTGGCCGGCTTCGGGATCGAAGCTGGGCGGTATCCATTTAAGCTTCGGATGGGCGGGCCGCTCGACTGGAGGCTTAAGACCGTCATGACGGCTGACGCGCTGACGCCCGCACTGGTCGGGAACGAGCCTGCGCCCCATGACCTCGAGCGCCTCTCGCGCTCGGTCTCCGCCGACATGGGCGAGATCTTCCGGGAGCCGGCGGCCGCGCCTGCCGACGCGGCCCCGCGGGTGCAGAGCTTCACCACGGTGGCGACCTCCGGCCGCGCCCGGCGCGCCTCGGTGGGCGCCCTGGGGCTGATCGTCGTGGGCGTGCTGGCCGGCGTGACCATCGGCTCGGTGCTGACCCGCGCTCCGCCGCCGCCGCCCGCGCCGCCACCCGCCGTGATCGTCCAGGCGCCGCCCGCGACCCCCGTTACTCCCGCGCCGCAGCCGGTGGAAGTCGCCGCCGCCCCGGCGCCAGCGCCTGCCGCGCCGGCCGTGAAGAAGGCGACGCCCGCCCGGGTGGCCGCCCCCGTACGGGCCGCCGCGCCCGCCCGCGCACGTTCCGGCGTGACGGGCTGCAGCAGCCTGCGCGGCGACGCGCTCGCCCGCTGCGCCTACCCCAAGGTGCTCGCCGCCGACCGCAGCCTGCGGCGGGCCTACGCCAGGGCGACCAGCGCCGGCGTGTCGCGCACCACCCTGGCTTCCTACCGCAGCCGGTGGGCCTCGCTGCGCCGCCACGCCAACGACCAGCCGGCGCGGGTGATCTCCGGCTACGGCGCCCTGGCCGCGGAGCTCAACCGGCTCGCCGCCAAGAGGGCCCGATGAACGGCGCGCGCGACTCCACGGAAGGCCAACTGGTCTATGCGGTCGGCGACATCCACGGCTGCTACGGCCTGCTGAAGGAGCTTCTCGCGACGATCGCCCAGGACTACGCCCTCCGCGCCCGCGGCCGGCGGCCGGTGCTGATCTTCCTCGGCGACTACGTGGACCGCGGGCCGGAGTCGTCCAAGGTCCTCGAGGCGATGGTCTGGCTGAAGCAGCGCGGCGATCTCGAGGTCCACCTGCTCAAGGGCAACCACGAACAGGCCATGCTCGACTTCCTCGACGCGCCCGAGGCGGCCGCCGGCTGGCTCACCTACGGCGGGCAGGAGACCCTGGCCGCCTATGCCGTGGAGCCGCCGGAGCCGCACGACGACCCGCAGGTCTTCCGCCACGCGCGCGACCAGCTGCTCGCTCGCATGCCGGCGGCGCACCTGCGCCTGCTGCAGCGGCTGGAGCTGATGGCCGTGGTGGGCGACTACGCCTTCGTGCACGCCGGGCTGCGGCCCGGCGCGCCACTGGCGGCGCAGGCGGAGCACGACCTGCTGTGGATCCGCCGCCCGTTCCTGGATTGCGAGACACCATTCGAGAAGGTGGTCGTCCACGGCCACACCTGGTTCGACGAGCGCCCGCAGCTCCTGGAGCACCGCATCGGGCTGGACACCGGCGCCTTCGCCACCGGCGTGCTCACCGCCATGCGCTTCGAGGATGGCGAGCGGGCGCTCCTGCAGGCCGGCAAGCCGTTCGAGGCGCTGGCGACCCGCGCGGCAAACGGGCGGCTCACGGTCGACGCTTGATCGTATCGCTGGCGGGGCGGGCGGTGTATGCTCCGCAAATCGCCAGCTCGTACCGGCTGCTGGCGCCTGAGAGACGCTTCGCGCTCCCGCCCATGCTGCGAGGAGCCGAGACATGCCCAGGATCCTGACGACCTGCCCGGCGAGCGGCCAGACCGTGGCGACCAACCTCTCCATGGACGCCTCGACCTTCCGCATCGTGCGGCTGGAGGGCCAGTCCTACACCTGCCCCGCCTGCCAGGTCCGCCACCCCTGGAGCCAGGACGAGGCGTGGCTCGAGCCCCTCGCCGAAAAGGCCGCGCCGGCCTCCTGAGCGGTTCAGCTCCGCTTCACGTCGCGCATGGCTCCATCGGCGGATGAAGCCCGCCGCAGCCCTCGCGATCCTTCTCATCGGCCTTCCCCCGACGAGCGCGTCGGCGGCCCCGCAGAGTCGCGGTACGTGCCTCGCCGCCCCCGCCCCGCTGGAACGCACGGCCGAGCAGAGCCGGCGCCATCGCGAGGTCTGGTCCGACAGCCTGTGGCTGGTGAAGCAGGTCCGCGCCCGCTACCCCGACCGGCTGGCCGGGCTCTACGTCGACACGGCTTCGGCGGAACCGGTGCGGCCGCGCCTGGTGTTCCGCGTGACCGGCCATGACCCGCTGCCGCCCATGCGCCTGGGGGATCGCGCCGCCGGCGTGCCGGTGGTCGTCGAGTACGGCGCGCCGCACAGCCTGAAGCAGGTGGAGGCGATCCGCCTCCGGGTGGCCCATCGCCTCCGCGCCATGCTCCCGGACCTGCAGGGCGAGGGCTACGACGAGACCACCGGGACCATCCACCTGGACGTCTACGCCCCCGACCGCACCTCGCTCGCCGCCGCGGTGGCCAGATGCGGGGACCTGCAGGCGCTCTACGGGATGCCCGTGCGCATCCAGCCGCTCGCCGGCCGGGTGACGCTGGACTAGATCGCCTGCTGACAAGGCGGCCCGGGCGCGCGATGAGTGGGCCATGACCGCCGCGGCCGAGCCGTCCAACGCCCGCATCGCCGAGAGCCTACTCGCCTTCTGGGCCGACGCTGGCGTCGACGGCATGCTGCTCGACGAGACCTTCGACCGCATTGAGGCGGGCAAGGTGGCTCCGCCGCAGCCGCCGCCGGGGCGAGCCGCGGCGCCTGCCCCGGCCGCGCCCACCCTACGCAACCAGCCGGACGTCTCGGCCGCCGTGGCCCAGGCGCAGGCCATGGCTGCGGAAGCCACCGACATCGAGGCGCTCGGCGCCGCCATCGCCGCCTTCGAGGGCTGCGGCCTGCGCTTCGAAGGGGCCGCCTCCCAGGCCGTGTTCTACCGCGGCCGGGCCGACGCCCCGCTGATGGTCATCGGCGAGGGCCCGGGCGCGGACGAGGACCGCGCCGGCCAGCCCTTCGTCGGCCGCGCGGGCCAACTGCTGGACAGGATGCTGGCGGCGGCGGGCCTGACCGAGCGGGTGTTCATCACCAACACCGTCTTCTGGCGCCCGCCCGGCAACCGCACGCCGACGCCCGCCGAGCAGGCGATCTGCGCCCCCTTCGTCGAGCGGGCGATTGCCATCGTGAAGCCCAAGATGCTGCTGCTGGTCGGCGGGGCCTCGGCCAAGGCCATGCTGAAGAAGGAGGAAGGCATCCTCTCCCTGCGCGGCCGCTGGCACGAATGGCGCTCAGCAGACGGCGCGCACGAGCTGCCGGCCATGCCGACCCTCCACCCGGCCTTCCTGCTGCGGCAGCCCGCCGCCAAGAAGCGCGCCTGGGCCGACCTGCTCACCCTGACCGAGCGCCTGGACCGCCCGGACCGGCCGGACTGACGCCACACGTTTACGTCATGTCCCCTGCGCCGCGGCGAACCGCGACCTCTCGCCTCGGCGATGACGGGTTGATCATAGTTAAAGCCGTCCATAACGTCGGGAATCTGTTCGAGAAAAAGGGTCGCGTTAGCCTCACGTTAGACAAGGCGACGCGAAAATGGCCGGATGTCGCTAGTTCAGCGCCTTCGCGTAGGTACGGCCGTGCTCCTGGCGAGCGCCGCTATAGCCGCGCCCGCCTTCGCCGACGGCCTTGCGCCGCTTTCGGCCAATGACGCGCAGGCCTACGCCATGGCCTTCGAGGCGTCCGACCGGGGCGACTTCATCGACGCGCAGATGAAGGCCGTCGAGATCAAGGACAAGTCGCTCCTCGGCTACATCTCCTTCCGCCAGCTGATGCACCCCTCGGCCCACAAGGCCTCGTTCGAGGAGCTGACCGGCTGGCTGTCCAAGTTCCGCGACCTGCCGCTGGCCGAGCGGGTGTTCTCGCTGGCCGCCAAGCGCAAGCCCGCCGAGGCCGAGGCCCCGCCGGAGCCCGAGCTCTCCATCGCCGACCTGCACAAGGTGGACCTGCCGACCGTCGACGCCGGCCGCATGGCCCGCGAGGCCTTCTACTCGGGCGACGCGGTCCGCGCGCTGGAGCTGGCGCCGGCCGCCGGCGAGCGCTGGATCGCCGGCCTGGCGGCCTACCGCCTGGCCAACTACGTCCAGGCGCACGGCTTCTTCACCGAGCTGGCGCAGGACGCCAACCAGGATCCCTGGCTGCGCTCCGGCGCCGCCTACTGGGCGCACCGCACCGCCAGCCTGATGGGCGACGAGGGCAAGGCCCGCGGCTTCCTGCGGCTGGCCGCCCAGCACCCGACCACCTTCTACGGCATGATCGCCGACCGGCAGATCCGCCTGCTCGCGACCCAGTCCGCCGACACGGGCGAGATCGTGCGCGTCTCCTACGACGCCTCGGCGCCGCAGCCGCGGCGCAATGCGCCGCCGCTGGCAAAGGCCGACCCCGAGCTGGTGAAGTTCGCCCAGAAGCACGTTCGCGCCCACCGCGCCGCGGCCCTAGTCCAACTGGGCCGGGTCGACGAGGCGCGTGTCGAGCTGCGCGCCGGCCTGGCGCTGGCCCGCAGCGACAAGGAACGCGACAGCTGGACCAAGCTGATCGGCGCCCTGGGCGCGGCCTCCCCCGAGCGCTCGTCGGCGAGCGCCGCGCCGGTGAAGCGCATGTCGCCCGGGCTTTCGGAATACCCTGCGCCGGAGCTGACGCCGGTCGGCGGCTTCACGATCGACAAGGCCCTGGTCTACGCGATCGGCTACCAGGAGAGCCGCTTCAACCCGGCCGCCATCTCGCCGGTCGGCGCGATCGGCCTGATGCAGCTGATGCCCGAGAGCGCGGCGCGGGCCGTGGGCGACGACAAGCTGAAGAAGGATCCGTCGCCGCTGTTCGACGCCTCCTACAACATGCGGGCCGGCCAGGACTACATCGCCTGGCTGATGGACCGCGGCGTGGGCTACGACATCCTGCGCGTGGTCGCCGCCTACAACGGCGGCCCCGGCGCGGTGCTGAACACGCTCAAGAAGGTGGGGAACGACGCCGACCCGCTGCTGATCATCGAGTGCCTGCCCGCCCAGGAGACGCGCAACTACGTCGAGAAGGTGATGGCGGCCTACTGGACCTACCGGCGCCAGTGGGGCCAGGACACGCCGACCCTGGATGCGCTCGCGGGTGGCGCGCGCCTGATCGACGCGCGGATGGACCTAGTCCAGCCGCCGAGCGCGCCGGTCGAGCTTTCGCAGCAGGGCGTCCAGGCCGGCCAGCCCTGAGGCCGTCTCGCGACGGGTGAGCACGCCCGCCGGGCGCTTCGCGAACAGGCCGCCCTCCCGCTGACCCCGCACGAGCGCGTCGGCCGGGCCCGCCGCCAAATGGTCCCGCAGCCGCTCGACCCACCCGTCACGGAAGCGGATGGCCGCCGGCAGCACCAGCACCCAGTCGGACTTGGACTGCGCCACGGCCGCAGGAAGGTCGCCGACCTCCTCCGCCCCCATGTCCTTGCAGATGGCCTCGACGGCCTCGGCGCCCAGCTCGGTCTTGGCGGCGCCGGCGACCAGCACCTCGCGCACCAGCCCCTCCACGGCCGCGGGCGTCAGCGCCGCGAACAGCCCGGCGAGCCGATCTTCGGCCCCTTGCGCATCGACGATCACGGAGAGCATGGCCGCAACAGCCCGCCGGGCATAAGCAGCGTCAAGTGAGTTCTTGTTTTGTTCGCGCGAAGACACTACGCTGCCTCAGTGACCACATTCACCCAGCAGATCCGCGGGCGCGGCGCGCGTTCGAACGCCACCGGCCGCTACGAGGCGCAGATCCGGGAGGGCTTCGACGACGGCTGGACGGTTGAGGACGCCGAGCCGCAGCCCCTTCGGACCACCGTCTCGGCCGAGAAGGCCAAGGCGATCATCACCCGCAACGACAGCCCCGACGTTGGCTTCAACGCCTCGATCAATCCGTACCGGGGCTGCGAGCACGGCTGCATCTACTGCTACGCGCGGCCCGCCCACGCCTACATGGGCCTCTCGCCCGGTCTCGACTTCGAATCCAAGCTGTTCTTCAAGCCCGAGGCCGCGCGCCTGCTGGAGGCCGAGCTTTCCAATCCCCGCTACCGGATGGAGGTGATCCACGTCGGCGGCAACACCGACCCCTACCAGCCGCAGGAACGCACTCTTCGCGTCACCCGCGGCGTGCTGGAGGTGCTGGAGCGGTTCAACCATCCCTTCTCGATCATCACCAAGTCGGCGCTCATCCTGCGCGACGTCGACATCTATTCGGCCATGGCGGCGAAGAACCTGGTGCGGGTGGCGATCTCGATCACCAGCCTCGACCGCAAGCTCGCCCGATCCATGGAGCCGCGGGCCGCCACGCCCGAGAAGCGCCTCGACGCCGTGCGCCGGCTGAGCGAGGCCGGCGTGCCGGTGATCGTCATGGCCGCCCCCATGATCCCCGGCCTCAACGACCACGAGATCGAGCCCATCCTGGAGGCCTCGGCCGCGGCCGGCGCGCGCGGCGCGGGCTACGTCGCGCTGCGCCTGCCGCTGGAGATCAAGGACCTGTTCAAGGAGTGGCTGGCGAGCGACCATCCGGACCGCGCCGCCCGGGTGATGTCGCTGGTGCGGCAGATGCGGGGCGGCAAGGAGTACGACAGCCAGTGGGGCCGCAGGATGCGCGGCGAAGGCCCGCTCGCCGCCCTGATGTCGCGCCGGTTCGACGCCGCCAAGAAGCGCTACGGCCTGGACTTCGACTTCGACGGCCTGGACATGACCCAGTTCCGCCCTCCGCCGAAGGCCGGCGACCAGATCGACCTGTTCGGGACCTAGGCGGCCTGCGCCAGCTGTCCCGCCGCCCGCGCCAGAATGTCGAACGACCGTAGCCGCGCGGCGTGGTCGTAGATCTGCGCCGTCACGATGACCTCGTCGGGCGCGTGCTTCTCGACGAACGCGGCCAAGCCCTGGCGAACGGTTTCGGGGCCACCGACCACGGCAGTGGCTAGCGCCCCTTGCATGCCGGGCGTCATCCCGGCGGCGGCGAAGCGGGCCTCGATGTCGTCGACCGGCGGCGGCAGCGGGCCCGGACGGCCGGTGCGCAGGTTGAGGAACGCCTGCTGGATGGAGGTGAAGAGCCGCTTCGCCTCGGCGTCCGTTTCGGCCGCGACGACGTTCAAGCCGAGCATGACGTAGGGCCTGGCGAGCTGCTCGGAGGGCTCGAACCGCTGCCGGTAGATGGCGATCGCCTGCTCCAACTCCGCGGGCGCGAAGTGGGAGGCGAAGGCGTAGGGCAACCCCAGCGCTGCGGCGAGCTGGGCGCCGTATGTGGACGAGCCCAGGATCCAGACCGGCACGTTCAGTCCCGCGCCTGGCACCGCCTGCACCCGCTGCTCGGGCCGTAGCGGCTGGAAGTAGGCCATAAGCTCGACCACGTCCTGCGGGAAGCGGTCCACGTCCCCGATGAGGGTGCGCCGCAGCGCCCGCGCAGTGAGCTGGTCCGTGCCAGGGGCGCGGCCGAGGCCCAGGTCGACGCGTCCGGGGAACAGTGCCTCCAGCGTGCCGAACTGCTCGGCGATCACCAGCGGCGCGTGATTGGGCAGCATGATCCCGCCGGCGCCGATGCGGATGGTGGAGGTCCCCTGCCCGACGTGGGCCAGGCAGACGGCGGTCGCGGCGCTGGCCACGCCGGGCATGTTGTGGTGTTCGGCCATCCAGAAGCGGCGGTAGCCCAGCCGCTCCGCGTGGCGGGCCAGATCCAGGGAGTTGGCAAGCGCCTGGCGGGCGTCAGCGCCCTGAATGATCGGCGACAAGTCGAGGACGGAGAGCGGAACCATCGGCTCCATATGGTCGCCGCTCACCGCGAGAACACCCCCACAAGTTCTATGTGCGGCGACCAGAGGAACTGGTCGACCGGCAACACCCGCTCCAGCTGGAAGCCGGCGTCCACGAGGATGCGGGCGTCGCGCGCGAAGGTGGCGGGGTTGCAGGAGACGCCGAGCACTCGCGCGACGGAGGAGCGGGCGAGCTCGGCGGCCTGTTCCGCGGCGCCGGCGCGCGGCGGGTCGAACACGGCGACGTCGGTCTTCCGCAGCTCCTCGGCCAGAACCGGCCTGCGGACCAGGTCACGGGCCTCGGCGGCGACGCCCTTGAGGCCGGGCGCGGTAGCCAGTGCGGAGGTGAGCGCGTGGACGGCCTCCGGCGCGAAGTCGGCCGCGTGCACCGGCGCAATCTCGGCCAGACGGAAGGTGAAGGTGCCGACCCCACAGTAGAGGTCGGCGATGCGGCTCGCCCCTTGGGCGTTTTCGGCGACGAAGGCGGCCATGGCGGCTTCCGCGCCGGGCGTCGCCTGCAGGAAGGCGCCGGGCGGCAGGGCGACGGTGGCCGGGCCCAGCCGGACGGTGGGCTGGCGGGCCAGGTAGGCCATCTCGCCGGCCAGGGTCACACGGGCGAAGTCCGCCTCGGCGGCGCGCTCGGCGAGCTGCATCCGGCCGTCGGCGGAGAGGCCGCCGGACTTGGCCTCCACGCCGGTGATGTCGACGTCGATCCCGGTGTCGGTCAACGTGGTGTGCAGGGTGGGCGCGGACTTCGGATGCTCGAACAGCGGCGCGGCCAGCCGCTTCAGCGCCGGGACCGCGGCCTGGATCCGGGGATCGGAGATCGGGCAGACGGCGATGTCCACCAGGTCCCAGCTCTTGCGCATCTTGTAGCCCAGGCGGGCGGCCTCGCGGCTCCCCCGGCGGGCGTGCAGCGCCACGCGGCGGCGCGTCTGCGGCGCGACGGCGAAGGCCGGCAGGAACTCGACCTCGAGGTGCTGGCGCGCGAGCGTGCCCCTCAGCCGCTCCACCTTCCAGGCGAGGTAGGGCTCATGGGCCCAGTGCTGCAGGGCGCAGCCGCCGCAGGCGAAGAAGTGCGGGCACGGCGGCGTCACACGGTCGGCGCTGGCGGCGAGCACCTCGACGAGCTCGCGCCGATCGCCCCGGCCCTTCGCCAGCACCCGCTCGCCCGGGAGGGTGAAGGGCACGAAGGCGGGACCGACGGCCACGCCGTCGCCCTCGCCGCCCATAGCCTCGATGGCGAGCTCCACCGGCGGGCCGGCGGGGGCGGGTCTGGGATTGGGACGAGGACGGCGCATGCGGCGTCTTAGCGCGAGGCGTGAACAAAGATGAACGCCCTTGTTGGCCGACGTTCAGCTTGGCGTGGCCATAACGACAGCCGAGGTCGCGGCAAGCGGCCCGCATTTTCGAGAGCAGGGGATCCTCCACATGACCAAGCGTTCGATGTTCGCCAAGGGCGTGGTCGCTCTGGCCGCCGGCGCCATGGCGCTGAGCGCCGCCGCTACGGCCGCGGCCCAGCCCTATGGCCAGTACGGCTACAACGGGAACGGCGCCGGCTACGGCTACGACCCGTGCAAGCGCGAGTCCTCCGGCCGCAGCGTCGTCGGCGCCCTGCTGGGCGGGGCGATCGGCGCCTCGGTCGGCGCGAACGCGGCGGCGCGCAACGCCCGCCAGGACGGCGCCCTGCTGGGCGGCGCGGTGGGCGCCCTCGCCGGCGCGGCCATCGGCAAGAACGGCGCGGCCTGCACCGGCGGCCAGCCGCAGTACGCGCGCGCCCCGCAGGCCTATTACAACCCGCAGCCCCAGCCCTATGCCTACGCCCAGCCGGGCTTCGGCTACGAGCAGGACGTGTACCAGCCGCGCGGTGGCCGCCGTCACCGCGACCGCGCCTACGGCGGCGTGTACGCGGACAATTCCTACGCCTACGGCCGCGGCGGCGAGCGCTACCGGATGACCCAGCGTGAGGTCGGCGCCGACGGCTGCACCCTGGCCGAAAGCCCGATCCACATGCCGGACGGCCGGGTCCAGACCCGCTTCGTCCGCGTCTGCATGGATAGCAGCGGCCGCTACCAGGTCGTCGACTAGTCTCCAGTCAGTAGCGTAAGCGTACAGGGGCCGCCTTCAGGGGCGGCCCTTTGCTTTGGCCCACAGCAGGAACTCGACGTTGCCGTCGCCGCCGGTGACAGGGCTCTCGACGACCGCCTGGACGGCCCAGCCGGCGCCTTCGAGGAAGGTGCGCACACCGGCCACCGCGTCGGCGCGGGCCGCGTCGTCCTTCACCAGGCCGCCCTTCCCCACCCGCTCGGGACCGACCTCGAACTGCGGCTTCACCAGCGCCACCAGGTCAGCGTCGGGCGGCGCGAGCGCCAGGGCCGCGGGCAATGCCTTGGCCAGGCCGATGAAGCTGACGTCGGTGACCACGAGGCCGGGCGGCTCGGGCATGTGCGCGGCCGTAAGGGAGCGGGCGTCGAGACCCTCCAGGCTGACCACGCGCGGGTCGGCCGCGAGCCGCGGATGCAGCTGACCGCGGCCGACGTCCACGGCGTAGACCCTGGCCGCCCCGCGGCTCAGCACCACTTCGGTGAAGCCGCCGGTGGAGGCGCCGACGTCGAGGACCACCCTGCCCTCGACGGCGATCGGCCAAGTGTCCAGTGCGTGGAGCAGCTTGAGCGCGCCACGCCCCACCCACTGGTGTGAGTCCGGCACGGTGAGCTCGGCCGCCTCGTCCACTTCCTGCGAGGCCTTGGCGACCGGAGCCCCATCGGCCGTGACGCCGCCCGCTTCGATGGCCGCCCGGGCCTTGGCGCGGCTCTCGAAGAAGCCGCGCTCCACCAGCAGGACATCGGCTCGCTTCCTCAGACCGTCTCGCCTTCGAACAGCTTCTTCAGCTCGTTCTTGAGGATCTTGCCGTTCGGGTTCCGCGGCAGGGTCTCGTGCCAGAACTTCACCTCGACCGGCACCTTGAAGGCCGCCAGCCGCTCGGCCACGTGGGCCCGCAGCTCGTCCTCGGTGGCCGAGGCGCCCGGCTTCAGGGTCACCACCGCCGCCGGCTCCTCGCCGAGGGTGCGGTGCGGCTTGCCGACGATCGCCGCGTCCATCACCGCGGGGTGGTCATAGAGGACGTTCTCCACCTCCACACAGTAGATGTTCTCGCCGCCGCGGATCAGCATGTCCTTGGCCCGGTCGATGATGTAGCAGAAGCCCTCCTCGTCGAGGCGGGCGAGGTCGCCGGTGCGCACCCAGCCGTCGACGTAGGTCTGGGCCGTGGCCTCGGGCTTGTTCCAGTAGCCCTTGCAGTTCATCGGCCCGAAGGACCAGAGCTCGCCCACCTCGCCCGGCGGCAGGACGGTCTTGCCGTCCACCGGATCGCGGATCTCCAGCTTGGCGACCGGCGCCGCCGGGCCGCAGCTGGTGGGGCGGTTCACGTAGTCCTCGCCCCCGTTGGAGGTGACCGCCGCGCAGGTCTCGGTCATGCCCCAGCCCTGGCCGGGCTGCGACCTCGGGAACACCTCGCGCAACCGCCGCACCAGCTCCGGGGCAGACGGCGCGCCGCCGTAAGAGACGCTCTCCAGCGACGAGAGGTCGTAGCTGGCGCGGGCGGGGTGCTCGAGGAGCTGCCAGGCGATGGTCGGCACGCCGCCGGCCAGCATGATCTTCTCGCGCTCGATCAGCTCGAAGGCGCGGATCACGTCCCACTTGTACATCATCACCAGCTTGCCGCCGGCGAACAGCGTCGGGTTCAGCACGGCGAAGCAGCCGGTGACGTGGAAGAACGGCACGCTGATCAGGGCCGAGCGCTGCGGCCCGTTGGGGTCCGGGGCCGGCGGCTGCTCGCCCTTGCGCAGGAAGCTGCGGGCCGAGGCCGCCGCGGCGGTGAAGATGTTGGTGTTGACCGAGCGCTGGGTGCCCAGGGCGCCCTTCGGCTTCCCCGTTGTGCCGGAGGTGTAGAAGATGGTCGCGTCGTCGTCCGGGGCGATGGCCACGTCGGGCAGCGGCGTGTCCGGCAGGTCCTTCCAGGCGTTCGCGCCGCCCAGCACGTCCTCGAACTTGGTCACCAGCGGGTGGGCGATCTCCTCGTCGCGGGTGCGGCTGACGTAGACGCGGGCGAGGTCCGGGCAGTTGGGGATGTGCTCGATCAGTCGCTCGTAGCGCTCGTAGTCCATCACCGCGATCTTCGTCCCGGAGTCGGTCAGGCCGTACTCCAGCTCGGGTCCGGTCCACCAGGCGTTGAGGGGCGTGACGACGGCGCCCGCCGCCGCGGCGCCGTAAAAGGCCACCACCCACTCCGGCAGGTTGCGCATGATGACGGCGACGCGGTCGCCCTTCTGCACGCCCTGGGCCTGCAGCTCCTTCGCGAAGTTCGCCACGGCGCGGTGGAAGGCTTCGAAGCTGACCCGCTCGTCCTCGTAGACCAGGAAGATCTTCTCGCCGTGCTGGCGCGACCAGGTGACCACGTCGCGGATCGCCGGCGGCAGGTTCTTCCAGACCTTAGTCCGGATGCCGCGGATCTCGATCTCCTCCACCTCGGTGGGCGTCCCTGGCGCCGTCAGAAGGGCGTGGGCCTGCTCGATCGACATGGCGGGCCAGCCGGGTGGCAGATCGTTCGCCTGGACCTCGGACATCGGAAGCGTCTCCTGCTTACTCGCGCGACCTCGTCCGGCCGCGTCCACTTGGCCCAGGAACAAGCACAAGGCGGCGGGATGCGCAAACAGCTGTTCGAGAGGGCCCGGCGGAGGCGTCCGTAACGCGGTTCCGCCAGGGTGACGCCATGCTAAGCTCGGCTTCAGGAGGAGGCGCAGGATGAAGCATTTCAGAGGGGCGATCGCGGCCGGCGTGCTGCTGGCGGCGGGGCTCGGCTCCAGCGTCCAGGCGCAGCAGAATCCCGGGCCGGACGCCCTGACGGACCCGTCGATGAAGGGCCCGGAGGTAGTGGCCTTCATCGGGCTGAAGCCCGGCGACAAGGTGGCCGACATCGTGGCGGGCCGGTTCGTGCGCGCGCTGAGCCAGGCGGTGGGGCCGAACGGCAAGGTCTATGCGGTGATGCCGGCCGAGGTGGTGAAGGCCCACCCGGAGGTGATCCCGATGCTGACCCAGGTGGCCGCCCAGCCGGCGCATCGCAACGTGGTGGTGAGCCAGCCGCCTGTGAACGCCATGGCCCTGCCCTCGGGCCTGGACGCGGTGTTCATCCGCCAGAACTACCACGACCTCTACGACAAGTTCATGGGGCCGGCCGACGTGGACGGCTTCAACAGGGCGGTCTACGCGGCGCTGAAGCCCGGTGGGGTCTATGTGATCCTCGACCATGCCGCCGCGCCCGGGGCGCCGATGAGCGTCACCGAGACCCTTCACCGGATCGACGTGTCGCGGGTGAAGGCGGACGTGATGAAGGCCGGCTTCAGACTGGACAGCGAGAGCAAGGCGGTGGCCGATCCGGCGGACGACCACACGAAGATGGTCTTCAACCCGGCCATCCGCGGCAAGACCGACCAGTTCCTGCTGAAGTTCCGGAAGCCGAAGTGAGCGCCCTTACCCGGCGCGGAGTCCTGGCGGCGGGGGCGGCGGCCCTCGCCTCTCCCGCGCTCACGGCGCCGCGGCGGCTGAAGCCCGGGCAGCGGGTCAACGTGGCGGTGATCGGCGCCGGCGGCCAGGGCGCCTCCAACATGTCGAAGCTGACCGGCCAGAACATCGTGGCCGCCTGCGACGTGGACTTCGACCGCGTGGCGAAGGGAATGCTGAAGGACGGCCAGCTGCGCCCCGAGCGCGTCGCGCTGAAGGCGGCCTACGACAAGACCCAGCGGTTCGCCGACTACCGACGCATGTTCGACGCGCGCAAGGACATCGAGGCGGTGGTGATCGCCACGCCGGACCACCACCACGCGGTGGCGGCGCAGATGGCCATGCAGCGCGGCCTGCACGTCTATGTGCAGAAGCCGCTGACCTATTCCATCGAGGAGGGCCGCCGGCTGCTGGCGCTGGCCCGCGCCAATCCGAAGCTGGTCACCCAGATGGGCAACCAGGGCCACTCCGGCGACGACGGCCGCCGGGTCGTCGAGCTCATCCGCGCGGGGGTGATCGGGCCCGTGCGCGAGGTGCTGGTCTGGACCAACCGGCCGGTGTGGCCGCAGGGGATCGCCCGGCCCGAGGCGCAAGCCAAGCCCGCGAACCTGGACTGGGAGCTGTGGCTGGGCCCGGCGGACGTGAGCTGGGGCTACCACCCGGACTACGCGCACTTCAACTGGCGCGGCTGGGTCCCTTTCGGCACAGGCGCGCTGGGCGACATGGGCGCCCACCTGATCGACTTCCCGGTCTGGGCGCTGGAGCCGGGGCTGCCCACGCGGGTGGAGACGCGGCACACCCGGTGGCCGGGTAACGCGAGCCTCTGGGAGATGAAGCAGCCGGCTGAGCTCGGCAGCTATCCGCTGGGCACCATCACCCGCTATGAGTTCGGCAACGCCGAAGGCGGGCCGCTCAGCCTGACCTGGTACGACGGCGGGCTGTTGCCGCCCACCCCGGCGGGCTTCCCCGCGGAGCTGAAGATGAGCCCAGACGGTGGGGTGCTGTTCATGGGCGCGCGCGGCATGCTGATGCACGAGACCTACGGGGAGAAGCCGGTGCTGATCGGCGACGGCCTGACCGAGGCGGCGGCCGCCGTGCCGCGCTCGCTGCCCCGCGTGCAGGGCGGAATGGCCGGGCACGAGATGAACTGGATCCGGGCCATCCGCGGCGAGGAAGCCATCTCCTGCCCCTTCGAGTACGCCGTGCCGCTGAACGAGACCATGAACCTGGGCGTGGTGGCGCTGAAGGCGGAGCAGGCGATCGACTATGACGGCGCCGCCGGCCGGGTCACCAACGTCGCCGACGCCAACCGTTTCCTCGGCCGCACCTACCGCAAGGGCTGGGAGCTGTGAGGAGCGCGCTCCTAGCCCTCGCCGCCGCGGCGCTGGCGCAGGACGCGCCGGGGCCGAAGCCTGCGGACACCGAGCAGTGGACGCCGATCCCGCCGGTGGTCACGCCCGGGCGGACGGACGCCGCGGCGCCGGCCGACGCCGTGGTGCTTTTCGACGGGCGCAGCCTTGATCAGTGGGTCTCCACCCGCACCAAGGGTCCGGCCGGCTGGAAGGTCGAGGGCGGCGTCATCACGGTGGTGAAGACCGCCGGCAACATCGAGACTAAGCGGAGCTTCCGGAACTACCAGCTGCACCTGGAATATCGGGCGCCGGCGAACATCACCGGTTCTGGCCAGGCGCGCGGAAACTCCGGCCTCTTCCTGGCGTCCACCGGCGCGGGCGACCTCGGCTACGAGCTGCAGATCCTGGATAGCTGGAAGAACGAGACCTACGTCAACGGCCAGGCCGGCTCCGTCTACAAGCAGAACCCGCCGCTGGTGAACGCGTCCCGCCCGCCCGGCGAATGGCAGACGTACGACGTGATCTGGCGCGCGCCGGTGTTCGCCGCCGATGGCTCCGTGACGAAGCCGGCCCGGGTGACCGCCTTCCACAACGGGGTCCTGGTGCAGGACGGCTTCGAGCTCGCCGGGCCTACGGTCTACATCGGCAAGCCCGTGTACCGGGCGCACGGCCCCTCCCCGATCAAGCTGCAGGCGCACGGCGACCCGTCCCCGCCGATCAGCTTCCGCAACATCTGGCTGCGGGAGGTCCCGTGACGCTCACGCCCTACGCCCACGTCCTGGCGGTCCGCGATCTCCCCGCGACCACCCGCTACTTCACCGAGGTGCTGGGCTTCAGCCGCGACTGGAACGACGCCGGCAACTGGGAATGCCTGTCGCGCGACGGGCTGCGGATGATGATCGGCGCCTGCCCGGACGCCATCCCGCCGGCCGAGCTCGGCGACCACAGCTACTTCGCCTACGTCAACGTGGACGACGTCGACGCGCTCGCCGCGGAGTTCGAGGGCCGCGGGGCGCTGATCCGCTCTCGCCCCGCCGACAAGCCGTGGGGCGTGCGCGAGATGGCCGTGGCGACCCCCGAGGGCCACCGGATGATGTTCGCCCAGGTGCTCGCTACACAGTCCTGACCACCACGGCTGTTGACCCGCAGCCCTGCGCTCGGTAATTGCGAATTATTCGCATTTTCATTCGCAGGTCTGATGTCTCCCCTTCCCGCGCGTCGCGTCCTCCTTCCCCTGCTGCTCATGGGGGCGAGCGTGTTCGCGACCCAGGCGGGCGCCGCCGAGGCCGAGGCTGAGAGCGGGCGCACCCTGGACGAGCTGGTGGTCACCGCCGACCGCGGCTTCGGCGCCCAGACCGTGCAGGTCGGCGCCTTCCGCAACGCCCGCGTCATCGACACCCCGCTGACCGTCAACGTGATCTCGCGCGAGGTGATCGAGGCGCAGGCGGCGCTGACCCTGCACGACGCCCTGCGCAACACGGCCGGCGTCACCCGCTCGCAGCTGAACGGGGCCACCTACGACAACATCTCGATCCGCGGGATCCTGGTGGAGAACCGGGGCAACTACCGCCTGAACGGGGCCCTGCCGATCATCAACCTGGTGGACCTGCCGCTGGAGAACAAGGCGCGTGTGGAGGTGCTTAAGGGGGCCTCGGCGCTCTACTACGGCTTCGTGCCGCCTTCCGGGGTGATCAACATGACCACCAAGCGGGCGGAGGCGGACCCGCTGACGGTCCTCTCCGTGCGCGGCGACGACCACGGCTCACTGATCGGGGCGCTCGACGTGAGCCGACGCTTCCTCGACGGTCAGGTCGGCGTGCGGGCGAACTTCGCCTACGGCGAGGTGGAGCCGGGCATCCGCCGGGTGCAGGGCGAGCGCGCACTGGCGGCCGTCGCGCTCGACCTGGAGCCCACCGACCGGCTGACCGTGCGGCTGGATTACGAGTTCATCAGCAAGGACATCTCCGAGCCGCCGGCGATCGCGCTGCTGCCGGCGGTGGGCGGGGTGATCCGCCTGCCGGAGATTCCCGACCCCAAGCTCAACCTCGGGGACAAGTGGCAGCGGTACGACGCGTTCGCGAAGAACACCCTGCTGAGCGTCGACTACGAGCTTACCCCCCGCTGGGCGGTTCGGCTTGACCTCGGCCAGGCCCTGACCGAGCGCGACCGCTACTTCTCGCAGTTCCAGAACTACAGCCTGACCACCGGCGAGGGGACGCTGCAGATCTCGCTGACCCGCGACCAGCGGTTCGTGAACCGCAACGTCCGCACCGAGCTGACCGGCCTCGTCGACACCGGCCCCATCGAGCACGAGCTCACCTTCGGCTTTACGGCGAACCAGCGGACATCGCGCGGCTACGTCGGTCCGAACCGTACGGTGGCGCAGAACCTCTTCACGCCGCGCGCGGTGGCGCAGCCCAACTTCGGCACGCCCACCCCTGCCCTGGCCACGAAGATCACCGACATCGGCTACTACGTGATGGACCGGATGCAGTGGGGTCCGCTGCAGGTGATCGCCGGATTGCGCCTGTCCGACTACGAGAGCATCAACATCCCGGCGCCCAACCTGTCCAATCCGGCCCTCACCCTGGCGCCTACCGTCTACACGGCCGACGACACCGTCCCTGCGCTGTCCGTGGTCTACAAGCCGCTGCCGAACGTCAGCCTCTACGCCACCTATCTGGAAGGGCTCGAGGAAGGCGGCGTTGCGCCGCTGACGGGCGTCGTCAACCCCCAGGAGCTCCTGCCGCCCGCCACCTCCACCCAGTGGGAAGCCGGCGCCAAGGCGGAGTTCGGCGACAGCGTCGTAGCCTCGATCGCCTATTTCGAGATCGTTCGCCCGTCGGCCTTCATCAACAGCCAGAACCGCTTCGTCCTCGACGGCGAGACCGAGTACCGCGGCGTGGAGTTCATGGCCGCCGGCGAGCTCACCGAGAGCCTCTCGCTGATCGCCTCGGGCCAATGGATGGACGCCAGCCTGGAACGCGCCTCGGACCCGCTGGTGATCGGCCGCACGCCGGAGAATACCGCGGAGTGGACCGGCAGCCTGTTCGCCGACTACCGTATCGCGCAGGTCGAAGGCCTCTCGGTCAATGCCGGCGTCTTCTATGTGGGCGAGCGGCCGGTGAACACGCGCAACCAGGCCTTCGTCGACGCCTATGTCACCCTGAGCCTCGGCGCCCGCTACGAGCGGGAAATCGCCGGCGGCCTCACCAGCTTCCAGGTCAATGTCGAGAACGCGCTGGACGAGGCCTACTGGAACTCGGCCGGCAACAACCTGCTGGGCGTCGGCGCCCCGCGGACGGTGAAGTTCACCGTCTCCCGCGCCCTGTGATGGGGGTGCTGCGCAAGATCCACGCCTGGGCGGGACTTGCGCTGTGCCTGCTGCTCGTGCCGCTGGCGCTGTCGGGCGCGAGCCTGGTCTTCAAGCCGCAGTGGATCCGCGCAACCGTGCCCGGCGCGGCCGAGGCGGTCACGGTGACCCCAGCCGGCGCCGCCGCGGCCGTGGCGGCGGCGAAGGCGGAGTTCGCCGACGTGCGCTCCGTGGTGTTCGCTTCCCCCGAGGTCGGCCTGCACCAGGTGAACACCGCCGACGGCGGCGGCTACATCGCCCCCGACGGGGCGGTGGTCCAGCGGTGGGGCAAGAACGAGCGCGTGGTCGACTGGCTGTTCGACCTGCACCACCACCTGCTCGCCGGCGAAACCGGCGTGAAGGTCGCGGGGATCGCCGGGCTCTTTGCGCTGACGATGATCCTGACCGGCCTGGTGCTGTGGCTGCCGAGCTGGCGCAGCTTCGCCTGGACCCTGTCGCCGCGGCGCGGCGGCCGCGCCGGCTGGCTCGCGGCGCACCGCGACCTGGGCGTGATCGCGGCGCCGATCGCGGTGGTCATCACCCTCACCGGGTCAGCGGTGGCGCTGAACCAATGGACCCCGAAGGTGATGGGCTTTACGCCGGCCAAGCCGCCCGCGGCAGGGGCCGGCGAAACAGACTGGGCGGGCGCCCTCGCGGCCGCCCAGGCCCAGTTCCCGGAGGCGACGCTGCGAATGGCGGTGATGCCGGCCAAGGCGGGCCGCGCGGCGGTGGTGCGGCTGCGCCAGCCCGGCGAGTGGCACACCAATGGGCGGACCGTGGTGCACGTCGACCCCAAGACGGGGCGGATCCTGCAGGCGGAGGACGCCATGGCGCATCCGCTGCAGCAGCGGGCCTACAACGCCTTCTGGCCGATCCACGCCTCGAAGGTGGGCGGCCTCGCCTGGAAGCTGCTCACCTTCCTGACGGGGCTTTCGCTCGCCGCGCTCGCGGTCTATGGGGCCGAGTCCTACCGGCGGAAGCTGTTCCCGCCGCGCCGAGCCCGGCCGGCGCCGATGAAGGCGCCGGCCGCGGCCGAATAGATCAGGCCACCGCGCCGAGTCGGCTCAGCGCTTCCTCGAGCTTGGCCTTGGCCGCTTCAGCCTCGGCCAGGCGCTCGCGGTTCTCCTCGACGACCTCTTCCGGCGCGCGGGAGACGAAGTCGGGGTTGCCGAGCTTCTTGGCCGTGCGCTCAATGTCCTGCGAGAGCGTGCCGACCTCCTTGCTCAGGCGGGCGCGTTCGGCGGCGAGGTCGATGAACTCCGCGACCGGCAGGGCCAGGGTCGCGCCTTCCACCACATAGGGGATGGAGCCTTCCGGGGCGGCGTCGACGAAGCGGAGTTCCGCGACCCGCAGCAGGCGCTGGACCAGGGCCGCGTTGGCGCGGAGCACCTCGCGCTGCCGGTCGGTCGCGTCCACCACCAGCAGCGCCGGGTGGGCAGATGGCGGGACGTTGAGGCCCTGCCGCACCGAACGGCCTTCGGTGATCGCGGAGATGAGCAGGGCGATCTCGGCGTCGGCCGCGGTGTCGATCAGGCTGTCCGGCAGCTCCGGCCAGCGCGCGGTCATCAGGAAGTCGGCGTGGGCCCGCGGCGCGCCGGCGTCCGCCGTCTGGCCCCACAGCTCCTCGGTGAGGAACGGCATCACCGGGTGCAGGAGGAGCAGGGCCTGGTCGAGCACCCAGGCGGCGGTGGCCTGGGTCTCCACCTTGGCGGCTTGATCGTCGCCGGTGAGCAGCGGCTTGGCGAACTCCACGTACCAGTCGCAGAACTGGTTCCAGATGAACCGGTAGAGCGTGTTCGCCGCCTCGTCGAAGCCGCAGTCGGCGAGCGCGCTCGTCACCGCCTGGGCCGTGCGCGCCGTCTCGCCGACGATCCAGCGGTTGAGGGTGACCTTCACTCCCGCCGGGTCGAACCCCTCGGCGCGGGCGCAGCCGTTCATCTGGCAGAACCTGGTGGCGTTCCACAGCTTGGTGCCGAAGTTGCGATAGCCTTCAATGCGCTGGCGGCTGAGCTTGATGTCGCGGGCCTGGCCGGACATGGCCGTGAGCGTGAAGCGGAGCGCGTCGGCGCCGTAGTCGTCGACCAGCTCCAGCGGGTCCATGACGTTGCCCTTGGACTTCGACATCTTCCGTCCCTCGGCGTCGCGCACCAGGGCGTTGATGAAGACGCGCTTGAAGGGGACGTCGCCCATGAAGTGCAGCCCCTGCATCATCATCCGGGCGACCCAGAAGAAGATGATGTCGAAGCCGGTGATCAGGGTGTGGGTCGGGTAGAACCGGCGCAGGTCGTCCGTCTTCTCCGGCCAGCCGAGGGTGGAGAAGGGCCAAAGCGCCGAGGAGAACCAGGTGTCCAGGACGTCCTCGTCCTGGCGCAGGGGCTCGTCGCGGCCGTAATGCTCCCGGGCCTGGCGCCGCGCCTCCTCCTCGGTCTCCTCGACGAACACCCGGCCGTCGGGTCCGAACCAGGCCGGGATGCGGTGGCCCCACCAGAGCTGGCGCGAGACGCACCAGGGCTGGATGTTCCGCATCCATTCGAAATAGGTCTTCTCCCAGTGCTTGGGGACGAAGACCGTGCGGTCGGTCTCGACGGCCGAGATCGCCTCGCGCGCAAGGTGCTCGGCGTTCACGTACCACTGGTCCGTCAGGTAGGGCTCGACGACGACGCCGGAGCGGTCGCCGTGCGGCACCGTGTGGCGGGTCTTCTCGACGTCGCGCAGGAGCCCGAGTTGCTCGAACGCCTCCACCACCTTCTTCCGCGCCGCGAAGCGGTCCATGCCCCGGTACTCCGCCGGCACGTTGTCGTTCAGCCGGGCGAAGTCGTCGAAGATGTTGATCATCGGCAGGTTGTGGCGCTTGCCGACGGCGAAGTCGTTGAAGTCGTGGGCGGGCGTGATCTTCACCGCGCCGGAGCCCTTCTCCGGGTCCGGGTACTCGTCGGCGATGATGGGGATCGGCCGGTTGACGATCGGCAGGCGCACGGCCTTGCCGATGAGCGCGGTATAGCGCTCATCGGACGGGTGCACGGCGACGGCGGTGTCGCCCAGCATGGTCTCGGGCCGGGTGGTGGCGACGACGATCTCGCCGGAGCCGTCCTCGAGCGGATAGGCGAAGTGCCAGTAGTGGCCGTCCACCTCGCGCTGCTCGACCTCGAGGTCGGAGATCGCGGTCTGGAAGTGCGGGTCCCAGTTCACCAGCCGCTTGTCGCGGTAGATGAGCTTCTCCTTGTAGAGCGTCACGAACACCTTGCGGACCGCGGCCGAGAGGCCCTCGTCCAGGGTGAAGCGCTCGCGGGACCAGTCGCAGGAGGCGCCCAGGCGGCGAAGCTGGTTGACGATGGTCCCGCCGGATTTTGCCTTCCACTCCCAGACCTTGGCGACGAAGTCGTCGCGGCCGAGGTCGCGCCGGGACTGGTTGCCCTCGGCGGCCAGCTGGCGCTCGACGACCATCTGGGTGGCGATGCCCGCGTGGTCGGTGCCGGGCAGCCACAGGGCCGCCTTGCCGCGCATCCGCTCGAAGCGGATCAGCACGTCCTGCAGGGTGTTGTTCAACGCATGGCCGATGTGCAGGGAGCCGGTGACGTTCGGCGGCGGGATGACGATGGAGAACGGCTCGGCGGCCGGGTCGTCGATCGGCGCGAACGCGCCCGACGCCTCCCAGGCGGCATAGAGGCGCGGCTCGACGGTCTTGGGATCGAAGGTCTTGTCTAGCATGAGCTCAGCTTGGTGGAGTGCGGTGCAATACACATCCGCTCGTCCCCGCGAAAGCGGGGACCCAAGCTGAGCTGATTGGGAATCCCTGAGGCCGGAGCGTCCGCAAACGCCGCTTGGGTCCCCGCCTGCGCGGGGATGAGCGGTATCTTGGGCCTAGCGTACTCGGCTGCGCGCGATGCGCTCGACCTCGGCCTCGACGGCCTGCTGGACGATGCCCGGGAGGTTGTCGTCGAGCCACTGCTGGAGGAGCGGGCGCAGGAGCTCGCGGACGACGTCTTCCAGCGTGCGCCCTTCCGCCGGCATGGCGATGGTGGCGCTCAGGCGGTCGAACGCCGAGGCGGCGGCCGACGCCGCGCGGTCGCTCACGAGCGGCTCCATGGCGCGGACGGGCGCGGGCTCCGGGGCGGCCGCGGGCGGCGGGGTGTAGACGTCGAGATCGCCGTGGGTCTCGACCTTGTCGGTGAGCTCCAGGTCGTCGTCTTCCGGCTCAGGCGGCGCGGCGGCCTGCACCGGCTCGGGTTCCGGCGCAGGGGCCGGCGCAGGCTCGGGCTCGGGCGCGGCTTCGGCGGCTGGCGCGGGCTCCGGCTCGACCGGGGTCGGCGGCTGCTCGGCGTGCGGCGGGGTCGCCTTCGCATCCGCAGCCGGCGCATCGTCCTCGGAGATGATGCGGCGGATGGAGGCGAGGATCTCCTCCATGGTCGGTTCTTGCGAAGTCTGTTCGGACATGGGCCTGGGACCGCCGCTGAATGCGTGAGAATCTGGCCCCTAGCCTAAGCGCCCCGAGCCGATCCTGCAATTTGCCACGCGAGCCCGGTTCGCCTGCAAGGCGAACCGAGATGAGCTAGCGCCGCTTCGGCCTGAACAGGTCCAAGACGTTGAGCGCCGGGCGCAGCTGCGGGGTCGGCGCGGCGGCCTGCGGCTGGGTGACCACCGCCGGGTTCGGCGGCGGCTGCAGGCCCGGGCCGATCGGCGGCTCGGTCGGCTTGTCCTTCGGTTGCGGCGCGGGCGGCAGGGCGACGACGCGGTCGACGATCGAGATCGGCTCCTCCCACGGCACCCAGCCCCAGGTGATGCGCAGGCGGCGGAAGTTGGCCTTGGCGTCGTACTGCGGCACCGTCGGCACCAGGTTCCTGGCCTCCAGCCGGCCCATGGCGGAGAGCACGGTCGCCGCGGCCACGTATTCGTCGCGGCGCGCCTGCACCTGGGAGAGCTCCGCGTTGCGCAGCTCCTGCTCGGCGTTCAACACGTCCAGGGTGGTGCGAAGCCCCACCTTCTGCTCCTCGCGGGTGCCTTCGGTGGCGATGGTGGCGGCGCGCACCTGCTGGGCCGTCGAGGCGATCTGGGCGCGGGCAGCCATGAGCTGGTTCCAGCTCTGGGTCACCTGTTGCAGCACGCTGCGGCGCTGGGTCTCCACCGTGATCCGATCGGCGTTGTTGCGCTCGATGTTCTGGCGGATGCGCGAGCTCGTCAGGCCGCCGTTGAAGATCGGGACCTGCACGGTCACGCCGACGCTCGTCTCACGCGCGAACTGCTCGCGGGCGATGCCTTCCAGTGCGGAGTCGTCCCTGAACACCAGGCTGGCGCCGGCGGAGATGTTCGGCAGCCGCTCGGCGCGGGCGCCGGCGACGCGGGCGCGGCTCGCCTGCTCGGCGAACTGCTGCGACCGCAGCAGCGGGCTGTAGGTCTCGGCGACGGTGAAGGCCTCGTCCACCGTCGGCGGCATCAGGTACGCCAGCGAGGGCTCGGGCGAGAGCGTCCCGGGATTGCGGCCCACAGCGGCGGCGTAGTTGGCGCGGCTGATGGCCAGCTGGGCCTCGGCGTTCTGCAGCAGCGACTGGGCGCCGGCCAGGCGCGACTCGGAGAGCGCCACGTCGGTGCGGGTGATCTCGCCCACGTCGAAGCGGGCCTGGCTCTCGCGTAGCTGCGCCTGCAGCACCTCAACGTTGCGCTGGCGGATGCCGAGAGCGGCCTCGTCGCGGCGCACGTCCACATAGGCCTGGATCACCTGGGCCAGCACCTGGGCTTCCACGCGCCGCAGGTTCTCCCGCCCCTGCATGATGTCGGCCTCGACCGCCGACACCGCCGCCGCCACGCGCCCGCCGGTCCAGATCGGCTGGTTGAAGCTCAGGCTATTGGACTGGGTGTTGCCGTTCGTGACCCCCGGCCCGAACAGGCGCTGGGCGAACGTGCGCGATTCGCCGGGCGTGCGGGTCTCAGCGTAGGCGTAGGTGCTCGTGAAGTTCAGGGTCGGACGCCAGCCGGAGCGGGCCTGGACATAGGTCTCGTCAAGGGCGCGCTGGGTGGCTCGCTGGGACGCCAGGACGGGGTTGGTCTCGTAGGCCATGGCGATGGCGTCGGCCAGGGTTTCGGCCGCCGCCGGGGCCGCCGTCAGCCCGAAGGCGGAGGCGCTGAAGATCGCGGCTAGCAAACGGCCGCGAAGGCTCTTCGACATAAGAATTATCCCCGAATAGGCGAGAGAGACCTAAACCCTATATGCCGACCCGTAACGGGAAGACCAACGCGGCGTCACCTTAAGCTTTTTTCACGCCGAAGTTTCGTCGGTGTTTCACGCGCACTCAGAAGGCGAAACCGTGTTGCGCCTCGAAACCGGCCAAGACCGGCGGAGTCGCATCGAAAAGCTCACGGCGGCCGACCCCGTCCTCGGCGCGGACATAGATGCAGGCCTTGCCCACCGGCCCGTCGCGCTCGACCACGCCGAGCCGGCCGCCCATGGCCAGCGCGCCCTGCCAGGCTTCCGGGGCGCGGGCGACGGCGCCCTCGCAGACGATCACGTCGAACTCCCCGGCGGGGACGGCCGTGAGGTCCTCGCCGTCCAGGCGGGTGACCGCCACGCCCAGGGTCTCGATCACCGCGGCCGCATAGGGCGCGGCGATGGCCAGGGCCCGCTCGCCCGGCATCGGGCGCACCGCCTGCAGCAGCTTGGCGACGTCGCGCGGCTTCAGCAGCCAGCGGCCGGGGGCGTACTCCACCTCGGCGTCGGCGTAGGCCAGGAAGGCCTTGCCCGCCGGGGTGAAGTCCTCGCGCCGCAGGGCCCGCATGGCGTCGTGGAGGCGCACGTCGGTGACGTCGTTTGTGCGCACCTGGCTCTCCACCATGTTGAGCCTGGCGGCGGCGGGGTCGGCCATTCGGATAGGTCCCTCGACAGAAGCGGCGGGCGTCTCGCGCGGCTTATAGGTCTGCGCCGCCGAGGAAGGCAATCGGATGGCGGCGAGAGACGTTGCCGCGGGCAAAGCCTTCTGGTAGCCCTCCGCGCTCTCCGGCGGCCTGATGGCGGAGTGGTGACGCAGCGGACTGCAAATCCGCGCACCCGAGTTCGATTCTCGGTCAGGCCTCCAACTTCCCGTCACCTCGAGTCAGCGATCGAGCCCGAGCGCTCGATCGAGCCGCGCGTCGCCGATCGCAGCGACCATGTCCCGGACCGATTCACCGGCTCGGTTGCGGCGGTCAAGGCTGGCCCCGCGCTGGCGCAGGAGCGCAGCGGCGGCCGGCTGGCGCGCGCGGACGGCCTTCATGAGTGCGGTCTCGCCGTCCGCCCCGGCGGCGTCGACAGGGACGTTGCCAGCCAGCAGGGCGCGGATCTCGGCCGTGCGGCCGTCGGCGGCTGCCGCTCGAAGCCTGGCAGGTCCGTCGTCGGGAAACGCCACAGGCGGCGTGCGCTCGATGGCCTCCGGAGCCGGCTCCAGCCGCTCCGTCCTGCGCGAGCCGGTCACGACCACTTCCTCGACCCCTGCACGCTGGGCCGCCGCGGGCGCTGCGGGCGGTTGCGCCGCACGCGGCTCGACAGGCGACGCAGCCTCGGCGGCGGGCGGGCGCGCCTGGGGCGGGGGCGGCGCTGCCGCCGCGACGGCGGGTTTCGGCTGCGGCGGCGGAGCGGGGACGTTGGCGGGGGTCGGAGGCGCGGCCGTCGAAGCAGGCTCAACCGCCGCAGGGGCTTCCATGGGCCGCCGGGCCTCCGGCTGCGGCGCGACGGGTGGAGCGGCGGGCGCCTGCAGCACGAGCCGCGCGGCCACCAGGACGCTCACGCCCGCCACGCTCGCCGCGACGAGCCAGCCCCCCTGCCCCCAGCGCCCTCGCCGTGACGGGCCTGCATCGGCTGGGGAAGCGGTCGTGGCGTCGGCGGCGACAGCGGCGAGCACCCGGGCCCGCCGCGCCGCGCGCGCTTCGTCGTCGCTCAGAACGGCTTCGGCCTGCACATAGGCCGTGTCCGCCGGGTCGGGTGCGCGGTCGTGATCAGACATGGCCGACCCTTTCCCCCGCCAGGGATTGCCGCAACTTGGCCCGCGCGTAGCGCAGCCGGCTCTTTACGGTCTCGACGGCGACGCCCGTGACCTGAGCGATCTCGTCGAGCGACAGCCCTGCGTGGGCGAACATGACGAAGACGCCGCGCTGTTCCAGGGGCAAGGCCTCCACCGCCGTGACGATCTCCTGCGCCTGCTCGCGCGACTGCACCTGCTCCAGCGGGCTCTGCCCGGGATCGGGGACCATCAACGCGCCGTCCTCCGGACCGGACGCCACGACGGCCACCTTCTGCCGGCGATAGTGATCCCAGACCTTGCGCCGGGCGATGGTGAAGAGCCAGGCGGGGAAGGTCGCCTTGCCGGGGTCAAAGGCCGCCGCGTTACGCGACACCGCGATCCAGGTCTCCTGATGCACGTCCTCCGCCGCCTCGCTGTGGGCCCCGCCGAGGAGACGCCTGATGAACTGGAAGCAGCTGCGATCGTAGCGGTCATAGAGCCGCGCGAAGGCCTGCGCATCGCCCGCGGCGTGGGCGCGCAGCAGATCGGCGTCGTCCCACGCGTCGGGCTCCATCAAGGCCAAGCCTAGCCGCTGCACGGCCGCAACGGCAAAGGCTCAGGCGCCGCCCGGCGGATCCGGCACATAGCCGCCGTTCGGGAACGGGCGCGGCCTGGGCGCCGGCGCCGGCCGCGGCGGGATCACCCCCGCGGCGACCAGGTTCGGATAGCTGTCGTATTCGATCTGCCGGATCAGCTGCGGATAGGCGGTGGCGCGCTCGAAGGGCACGCTGGTCACCGCCGACCATTCCCGGGCGCCGTGCGCCGTGCCCAGCTTCTCGGTCCGCCGCTGCGGCGCGGCCTGCGCCACGACGGGCGGCGGGGCCGCCACGGCGGCGCCGCGGACGCGCGAACCGGAGACCACAACCTCCTCGGTGGACGGGCTTCCCCGGCTCGCCGGCGCGCTGGACTCGTACACCGGCTCCGACGGGACAGCCATGCGGGCCATCGGTGCGACGACACGCTCCCTGAAGGCCGCGATGCCGATGACCCCGACGTCTCCGGGGCGTCCGGTTCGCGCCGCATAGGACCGCGAAAGGCCGGCGAAGGTGAACGCGGCGACCTGGGTGTCAGACTTGCGCCATCCGCTGATGTCGTAGGACTCGTACGGATCAAAGACGTAGCCCGTTTGGCCATAGCCGGCGGTCTCGCCGGTGAGCACGTTCACGCCGTCAACCGACATGACCACCAGCACGCGGCCGGCGCTGCGGTTGGTCAGGCGCAGGCTGTAGCGGGCGCCGGGCCGGCCGGCGACGAACGAGCGGCCCTTGTGACGCCAGACCCGCATCGGGGCGCCGCTCTCGCGGTCCACCACTGTCAGGTCCACGAGATCGTACGGCGCCTGAGCTCTCGCCGCGCCTGCAAGCAGCGCGGAAACCGCCATGGCGAGGACCGCCCGCCGCCCGAGGGATCCCGCCGTTCTCTGCCTTGCTGTCATGTCCGCCTGCCTTGTTCTCACATGACGACCTACGCAGCCGGCCGGCGGACGGGGTTAGGTCCTGCCGAATTCTTTTGGCGGCGGGGTTCGCGGCGCGGCGGTCAAGGCGATTGCCAGCGGCCGGAGCTGCGGCGAAGGTCGCCGCGGGGGGAAGGATGACAGCGCCGGTCGCCGCCGAAGGCCGCAAGCTCGGGCCGGTGCTCGCCACGGTGATCGTGGCCGGCAACATGATCGGCTCGGGGATCTACCTACTGCCGGCGAGCCTGGGCGCCATCGGGTCCATCAGCCTGGTGGGTTGGGTGATCGCGGCGGCAGGCGCCCTGGTGCTGGCCGGGGCCTTCGCGGCCCTCGCCCGCCTGCGGCCGCAGGACGACGGACTGGTGGCCTATGTACGTGCGGGCCTTGGGCCGTTCGCCGGCTTCCAGGCCGGGTGGCTGTTCTGGGTGGGCTGCCTGATCGGCAATGTCGCCATAGCCCTCGCGGTCACGGGCTACGCCGCCTACTTCGTCCCGGCGCTGAAGACGCCCGCCGGCTCGGCGGCAGCCACTATGGCCGTCATCTGGCTGATCACGCTCGCCGCCCTGCTCGGCCCCAGGGCGGTGGGTCGGATGGGCGCGGCGACCCTGGCCCTTGGCCTCGCGCCCATCCTGCTCGTGGCGGTAGGCGGCTGGATCTGGTTCGAGCCGGCAATCTTCGAGGCTTCGTGGAACGTGTCGGGACGCTCGGCGCCGGCGGCGGTCCAGACCGCGGTGGTCTCGGTCTTCTGGGCCTTCCTTGGCCTGGAGAGCGCCAGCGCCTGCGCCGCCGTCGTACGAAATCCGCGGCGCAACATTCCGATCGCGGTGATCGGCGGCGTGACGCTCGCCGCGGCCGTCTACATCGCCGCCGTCGCCGCGATCATGGGCATCGTACCCGCCGTCGAACTGGAGGCCTCCACGGCCCCGTTCGCCCTGGTGGTCCAGCGGGTGCTCGGCGGCGCGGCCGGAGCCCTCATTGCGGCGTGCGCCCTGCTCAAAGCCTCGGGAACGCTGGCGGGTTGGATGCTGGTCGCCGGCCAGATCATGCGGGCGGCGGCGGACCAGGGCCTCTTCCCGGCCTGGCTCGCCACGTCGCGGGCGGACGGCACGCCGGTCCGCAGCCTCCTCGTGCTGGCGGGGCTGATGAGCGGCGTCGCGATCCTCAGCGTGCAGCCGACGCTGGGCGCGCAGTTCGGGGTGCTCGCCAACGCCTCGGTGGTGCTGACCCTGGCGATCTACATCCTGTGCGTGGCAGCCATCTGGCGGTTCAGCCGCAAGGCCGGCCTGCTGGCGCTGGCGGCGGCCGCCATCGCGTTCTCGGTTGCGGCGGCGCTGATGTCCGGCTGGACCATGCTGGCGATGACAGCCGGCGTCGCCGCGCTGGGCGCGGCGATCTGGCGGCTCAGCCCGCGTCGCCCCACTGGCGGTGCAGCGACACCGCCACGTGCGCCAGACGGGTCCGCGCCTCGAAGCTGAGCTTCTCGCCCTCCTCGGCCAGCACCTCGTTGAGCTCGTAGAGCAGCTCGCGGTTGGCGCGGTCGACGACGTCGCTCTCGATGAAGGTGATGCCGCACAGCCGCTCGCCGCGGGTCACGGGCTTCACCTCGTGGATCGTGGTGGAGGGATAGACCACCGCTGCGCCCGGCGGCGGCCGGAAGTCCACCTCGCGGCTGCCCAGCCGGACCGAGAGCTCGCCGCCGTCATAGTCGGCCGGCTCGGTCAGGAAGACGGTGCAGGAGAGGTCGGCCCGCAGCGGCCGCGCGCCGACGGGCATGAACGCGGCATCGGCGTGGGGGCCGTAGTGCATCCCCGGCTGGTGCTTGGTCAGCATCGGCGGGGCGATCATCTTCGGGAAGGCGAAGGCGATGAAGGTCGGGTGCCGGCGGAAAGCGGCCATCAGGATGTCCGACGAGGCCTTGTGCGCGGGGTGGGCGAAGTCGGCCTGCAGGTTGCGCTTGATGGTCGAGCCCGGATTGCTCGCCCGGCCGTCCACGAAGGCCAGGCCCGCCGCCAGCTCGCGCAGCCGGCGGACCTCGTCATCGGTCAGGAGATCGGGGATCTCGCAGAACACGGCGTTCAGTCCATCAGCTGCTGCATAAGATAGGTGTATTCCAGCGCCTGGCGCATGGCCCGCTCGTTCAGGTTGGCCGAGCCCGCGTGCCCGCCGTCCACGTTCTCGTAGTAGAGGTAGTCGTAGCCGTACTCCTTCAGCCGCGCGGCCGCCTTGCGCGCGTGGGCCGGGTGGACGCGGTCATCCTTGGTGGACGTCCAGATGAAGGGCCTGGGGTACTTCTGGCCCCGCTTCAGGTTCTGGTACGGCGAGTAGGTGTCGAGCACCGCGCGTTCGGCCGGCACGGCCGGGTCGCCGTACTCGCCCACCCAGGAGGCGCCGGCCCCGATGTGCGTGTAGGCGATCATGTCGAACAGGGGCACCTGCACCACCACGGCGTTGTAGAGTTCCGGCCGCTGCGTGAGCGCCACCCCCATCAGCAGGCCGCCGTTGGAGCCGCCCATGATGCCCAGCCTGCGCGGGCTGGTGATCCTGCGGCGGACCAGGTCTTCCGAGACCGCGAAGAAGTCCTCGTAGACCCGCATGCGGTTCAGCTTCAGGCCCGCGTTGTGCCAGCGGGGCCCGAACTCGCCCCCGCCGCGGATGTTGGCGACCACATAGACGCCGCCCTTCTCCAGCCAGAGCTTGCCGACCGTGGCGGCGTACTGCGGCGTCTCGCTCGAGAGGAAACCCCCGTAGGCGTAGAGCAGCGTGGGCGCCTGCCCGTCGAACTTCAGGTCCCGGGGCCGGACCACGAAGTACGGGACCTTGGTGCCGTCCTTGGACGTGGCCCAGAGCTGCTCCACGGTGTGCTTCGAGGCCTCGAAGCGGGCCGGCAGGGTGCGCAGGGTCGCGCGCTGGCCAGAGGCGGCGTCCGCCAGCCACTGGCTGGACGGCGTCAGGTAGCTGGTGACGTTGAGGATCAGCCCGTCGTCGTGGTCTGACGCCGAGCCCACGGTGATGGTGGAATCCTTCGGCAGCTCGAGCTTCGTCGAGGTCCAGCCGCCGGCGCCGTAGCGGTAGCTGACGATCTGGCCCTTCACATTCTCGTAGAGGGCCACGACCAGGCGGTTGCGGGTGGTCGAGACCTGTTCGATCGACTGGCTCTGCGAGGGCCGCAGGACGAGGCTCGCCTTCAGGCTGCCCGGGTCCCGCTTCACCGCCGCGAGGTCGAAGTCGAGGAGGTCGCCTTCCTTGAAGCCGGCCCAGTCGGCCTCCAGCGAGACCAGAAGGCGGCCGGTGACGTAGCCCTGCACCTGGGATCGGGTCGGGAGCGCCAGCTTCACGGGCCCGCGCTCGGTAATCAGGTGGTGCTCGGCGTTGAAAGTGTCGAGCGGCCGGTAGGCGATCAGCGCCTGCACGCTGCCGTCGGGGTCGCGCAGCACGATCGGCGAGACGCCGTAGCCGCCGTCGTCCTTGGTCCCGCGGAACACCTCGCGGGCGGCCGACAGCGGCTGGCCGCGCTTGAGGAGCTTCAGGGTGTAGGGATAGCCGGAGGTGGTGGTCTCGCCGGCCTTCCATTCGGCCAGGGCGAGGGTGTCCCGGTCGAGCCAGTCGTAGCGGTGCTTGCCCTCGGGCAGGCGGAAACCGCCCTGCACGAACTTGCCGGTGACGGTGTCGAACTCGCGGACCTCCTCGGCGTCCTTGCCGCCATTGGAGAGGCCGACCAGGCAGAGCCGCTCGTCCGGCGGCAGGCAGGTGGCGCCGTGCCAGACCCAGTTGGCGTTCTCGGCCTTGGCGAGCGCGTCCACGTCCAGCAGGGTGCGCCATTGCGGCGAGCCGCTGCGGTAGCTCTCGATGGTCGTCGAACGCCAGATGCCGCGCACGTGGGTCTGGTCCTGCCAGAAATTCCTGAGCGTCCCTTCGCCGCCGAACGCCACCGCCGGGATACGGTCGGTGGCGGTGGCGATCTTCAGGGCGTCCTCGTAGAGGCCCTTGTAGCGCGGGTCGTTCTGCAGCTTCGGCAGGGAGGCGGCGTTCTCAGCCCTCGCCCACTCGAGCGCCCTGGCGCCCTCGATCTCCTCCATCCAGGTGTAGGGGTCGTCGGCCGGCGCCGCCGCCATCAGCATCACTCCCGCGGCCACAGCCGCCAACGCACGCACAATCATGGTCTGGTCCGAACGCCCCTGGGTGGGGCCGTCATAGAGTGCGATGCGCGCGGCGGCTTCAAGGCTTTTGCGGCCTAGCCGCGCCGCTCGCGCCAGATGGCGAGCGCCAGCTTCGGGCGCACCAGGAAGAGGCCGCTCCAGACGGCGAGCGCGGCGGCGCGGCGCAGGCGGTTGCGGCGGGGGCGGACCTGCAGCTCGTAGAGGCTGGCGTAGTCGATGGCGGTCACAAGAGTCTCCTCGTTCATCGAGGAGTGCTCTAGGCGCGGCCTGCGTCAGTTCCGGACGTATGGGCGCGGCGGGCCAGCTCGATCTGCTCGACGATGAGGTCCTTCAGGCGCTGGGGCTTCAGGATCTGCACCTGGTCGCCCCAGGTGAAGAGGTGCCAGGCGAGCTCGCGCATGCCGCTGGCGCGGAAGCGCACGATGACGGAACCGTCGGCCTGCTTCTCCAGCACCTGGTCGGAGTGGAAGCGCCAGCGCAGCGCGCCCTCGGCGGACTGGGGCAGGATGCGCAGCTCCACGTCCTCTGTGTCGTCCTGGTAGATGCCGAAGCTCTCGTCGGCGTAGTCCTGCAGGGAGAAGCCCTCGGGACGCCTGGCGGGCCGGCCGGTGACGGTGACGTCGGCCAGCCGGTCGAGGCGCCAGTTGCGCGGGCCGCCCTCCCCTTCCCCGGCCACCAGGTAGTTCGCCCGGCCAAACAGGATCCCGTAGGGGTGCACCTCGCGGACGCGGCCCGGCGTCGAGCCGCCCTCGTAGCGGAACGCCAGTGTGGAGCCGGCCTTCAAGGCCTCGCGCACGCCGGAGAGCACCGCCTCGTCCTCGAAGGGGCGCGGGCCGGCCTGCACGGCGATGGTCTCGGCCTGCAGCAGGGCCTCCAGGTCGGGGGCCAGCCTGCGACGCGCGGCGGCGCGGGTGGCGGAGAGCACCTTCTGCTCCAGCGACCGCAGCGCCTGCGCCCGCGCGCTGGCGCCCTGGTTGGCGAAGGTGTCGGCCGCGGTGCCCAGGGCGGCGAGCTCCTCGGCGGTGGGGGCCTGGAAGAGCCCGTCCAGGCCGGAGGGGATACGGAAACGGCGGGTGGGCGGGTCGTCCACCTCCTCCAGCGCGGGAAACACCTCGCGGACGGCGTCACGCATCCGCTCGGCCGTGCGGCGGCCGACGCCCAGCCGGTCGGCGATCTCGTCCAGCGTGAGCCCTTCGGCGGTGGAGGCCAGCAGCCGCGCCAGCTCCAGCAGCCGGGCCCCTTTTTCGTGTCTCACAGCTTGTGCGTCCGTTTCTGACGTAGAGGCCCATCAGAACCGAACCTGTCGCAACCCGCAACGGAGTTCGAACCTCATGGCCAGCTACCGCCGCTTCAAGCCCCGCACGATCCGCCCGATCGAGGACCCACGCCCCGCGCCGACGCCGGCTGCGGTGGTCGACGCGGTGCTGCGCTTCCACGACGAGGAGCAGGAGCAGAGCTCGGGCTTCACCCTGCTGCGGCTGTCGGCCAAGCGGCTGCGCCAGCGGGAGGTGAAGGCCGCGCTCGGCAAGGACGCCGCCCGCGCCGCCCGCGTCTCGATCCTCTGGAACGAACGCGAGAGCGAGATCATCCGCGTGCTGGAAGCGGCCTAGACCTCGTGCCGGTACTTCGGCTGGTCGATGGCGACCTGGGCCATGGCCATGGTGGTGAGCGCCGGCGCCAGGCCGGGGCTCTCGACCGTCAGCTCGCCCGAGCGGATGCGGTCGCAAAGCTCGGCGTTCAGCTCGGCGAAGCTGCCCGGGTGGCCCAGCAGCTCCGCCATCAGCCGGACGGCCTCGGCCTCGGCCGGCGGGCCCTGGGTCAACTCGCGTTGGACGACACCCAGAACATTGACCGCTACCCGGGCTAGGAACTGGTTGTGCGGATCCAGGCTGGGCCTGACCTGGTCGATCCAGTCGGCGACGGCCTTGGCCAGTTCCTCGGTCTTGGGGTGGGTGATCACAGGCCCTGCTCCAGGAGGACGATCAGGTCGGCCTCGGTCTCCGAGACCCGGCGGCCGATCATCGGGCGCTCGACGGACGGCTCGGCGCCGCTCTGCCAGCTCAGGTACATCATCAGGCACATGACGCCCCAGCGCAGCGAACCCAGCGTCTGCCAGAAGCGGACGCGGGAGAGCGGGATCGGCCGGCCGCCCGCCGCCGCGTAACCGTCCAGCAGGTCCCGATAGTCGCCGAAGCCGCCGACCGGCTTTTCCGGCCGGCCGAAGCGCCACGAGTTGGTGCAGATCCAGCCCATGTCCTCGGCCGGGTCGCCCATGTGGGACAGCTCCCAGTCGAGGATAGCCACCACGCCGGCCTCTGGGTCGAACATGATGTTGCCGTTCCGGAAGTCGCCGTGCAGCAGCACAGGCTCGACGGGCTCAGGCAGGTTCTTCCGCAGGTGCTGGAACGCGAGCTCCAGGATCGGCCGCTGCGCGCCGGAGGCGCGGTAGACCTCCTCGTATCGGGAGAGCTCGCCCTCCGCGTCGGACACCTTCAGGTTCAGCTCAGGGGGTGCGGCCGTGGCGTGGATGGGCGCGAGCGCCTCGCCGCACTGGCGGGCGAGCCTTGGCCGCACGGCGTCGAACCTCGGGTCGCCGACGATCTTCCGGCCGAGGGCCTCACCCTGCAGCCGCCCCATGACATAGGCCTCCCCCAGCCCATCGGCCTCGTCGCAGACATGACGCACGAGGGGCACACGCGCCCCATTGGCCCCGGTCGCCCGGATCAGCGCGGCTTCAGTGGCCAGGCTTATGGATCGCGCAGTGTCTGGATCGAAGGGGGCCGCCCGCCGCCTCAGGATCAGCGCCTCGCGCCCGGCGGGCCCCTCGAGGTCGAAGGCCCAGGTGTGCATCGACGCGCCGCCGGACAGCCGCTGGGCCGAGACGAGCCTGGTCCCCTCCCCGCCCAGGCGGGCGGCGAGCTTTCCGAGCAGTTCGGGCACGTCCGGATTCATGACCCGACGGAAGTCTCCAGCTGGTCTAGGCTTTGCCCATCTGGAGGGCGCCGGGCGGGCTTGTAAATCGTACCGCGACGGCAGCCCCCGACGTGGAGGCGCCGCCGTCATGGATTTCGACATTCCCCAGGACATCCAGGATTACCTGGACGAACTCGACCGGTTCATCGAGGCCGAGATCGCGCCGCTGCAGGCCCAGGACGACAACGAGCGGTTCTTCGACCATCGGCGGGAGCACGCCCGCACCGACTGGGACAACCAGGGCCTGCCGCGGAAGGAGTGGGAGGAGCTGCTGGCCGAGGCGCGGCGGCGCGCCGACGCCGCCGGCCACCTCCGCTACGCCTGGCCCAAGGAGATGGGCGGCAAGGGCGGCAGCCAGCTGGCCATGGCGATCATCCGCGAGCACCTGGCGGCCAAGGGGCTGGGCCTGTTCAACGACCTGCAGACCGAGCACTCGATCGTCGGCAACAACCCTTTCGTGCTCATGTTCAAGGAGTTCGCCACCAACGCCCAATACGAGCGCGACGGCGAGAAGCTGCTGGCCGGCAAGATGCGCACCGGCTTCGGCCTCACCGAGCCCAACCACGGCTCCGACGCCACCTTCATGGAGACCCGCGCGGTCCCCCACGAGAAGGACGGGAAGCCGGGGTGGCTGATCCGGGGCGAGAAGATGTGGACAACGGGGATGCACGTGGCGACCCACGTGATGGTCTTCGCCCGCACCTCCGGCGAGGACGGCGACGCCACCGGGATCACGTGCTTCATCGTGCCGGCGGACACGCCAGGGGTGAAGATCGAGGAGTACCTGTGGACCTTCAACATGCCGACGGACCACCCGCGGGTGAGCTTCACCGACGTCTGGGTGCCGGAGGACAGCTACTGGGGGCAGATCGACCGCGGGCTGGGGCTGGGCCAGAGCTTCGTGCACCAGAACCGCATCCGCCAGGCGGCCTCCAGCCTGGGGGCGGCGCAGTTCTGCATAGACGAGAGCGTGAAGTACGCCCGCGAGCGCAAGCCGTTCGGCAAGGCCCTGGCTGAGAACCAGGCCATCCAGTGGCCGCTGGTGGAGCTGCAGACCCAGTGCGAGATGCTGCGGCTGCTGATCCGCAAGACCGCCTGGCAGATGGACCGGATGGACCACAAGGAGATCGAGCGGACGATCTCCGACAAGGTCTCGATGTGCAATTACTGGGCGAACCGGCTGGTCTGCGAGGCCGCCGACCGGGCCATGCAGGTGCACGGCGGCATCGGCTATTCCCGGCACAAGCCCTTCGAGCACATCTACCGCCACCATCGCCGCTACCGGATCACGGAAGGCTCCGAGGAGATCCAGATGCGCAAGGTCGCCGCCTACCTGTTCGGCTACCTGGGCCCGAAGCGGAAGCAGTTCACCGAGGCCTACGGAAAGCGTAGCGACGAGTACACCCAACCGACGCCGGCTCGCCCATGACCCACTCCATCGCCCCCACCCTGCAGACGACGCTCGGCCAGCGCCGCATCGTGACGGACGAGAACGGCCGCTCGGTGATCGAGTACGAAGTCGGTCCGCACATGTGCCACTCGGGCGGGGTGGCGCAGGGCGGCTTCGTTTGCGGCTGGATCGACGCGGCCATGGCGCACGCCTCGCTGACGCTGTGGCCGGAGATGACGCCCATGTCCCTAGAGCTGAAGGTCAGCTACTTCGCGCCGGCCCGCCCGGGGCTGGTGGTCGCAGAGGGATGGATCGAGAAGCCGGGCAAGGCGACCTGCTTCGCCGAGGGCCGGCTGCTGGACGGCGCGGGCAAGGTGCTCGCCAAGGCGAGCTCGACGATCCGCCTGATCCCGCGCGAGGTGGTGGAGGCCAGCGCCCGCAAGGCGCAGGGAGCCTAGGCGGCCTCGGCTGCTCCGTAGAGCTTCTCGAACACCGGCGGCAGGCTATCGGGCAGGCCCAGCAGCGGGCCGGAGGAGAGCAGCAGGACCACCTCGTCGCCCGTCAGGGCCGAGAGCTCGGCGGTCGCTTCGTCGGCCGTGCGCACGCCGCGGGTCGGGACGCCCGCTGCGGCGGTGCGGGTCAGGATCTCGTCGAAGCTGGACTGGTTGTGGCTGTCGGCCCCGTGGCTGGGCGGCGGACAGACCAGCACGCGGGCTGCGCCGTCGAACACCGTGTCGTACCAGGGGAGCGCGTCGCGGTTGCGCCAGGAGAAGGTGTGCGGCTCGAACACCACCGTCAGCGGGCGCGTAGGGTAGTGCAGCAGCATGGCCTCGATGGCCGAGCGGGCCTTCTCGTAGGAGGAGCCGAAGCCCTCGATCACGGGCACGGCCGAGCGCGAGGTGAGGCGGTCGAGCCGCCGCCGGATGCCGGCGAAGGAGAGCACCGCAGCCTGCAGCGCGGCCTCGGTGACGAGGCTCCGCTCCAGCAGGTAGGCGGCGACGCCCACGATGTTCTCGATGTTGTGCTCGCCGAGCAGGGTGGTGGCGAGCGGGATCCGGCGGCGGGCGGGGGTCACCAGGGTGAAGCGGGTGGTCTCGCCGTAGACCACGCCTTCCGAGTACCAACCGGCGCAGGGGGCGGTGTCGTACCAGACGATGCGGCTGGCGGTTTCGCGCTCCACGGCGCGGATCGCCGGGTGCTGGCGGGCGACCAAGAGGCCGTCCTTCGGCATCAGCCGCAACAGCTCGCGGAACGGCGCCTCGTAGTCGGCGAAGGTCGGGAAGACGTTGACGTGGTCGTGGACGAGGCTGGTCAGCAGCACGTCGCGCGGATGGTAGAGCACGAACTTGGAGCGCCTGTCCGAGGGCCCGACGATGTACTCGTCGCCTTCCAGGATCACCTCCGGCGCGGTCCCCCAGTGGCCGGTGGCGGGCAGCGAGGGCGAGATGGCGCCGATCATCCAGCCGGCGTCGCGGCCGGACTCCTTCAGGATGTGCGCCATCAGCGCGGTGCAGGTCGACTTGCCGAACGAGCCGGCGACCACGGTGTTCAGGCGAGCCTGCGTCGCCTCCCCCACCAGCTCGGGGAAGGTGGTGACCTTCACGCCGCGCCGGCGCGCCTCCGCCACCTCGGCGTTGTCGGCGCCGCCCAGCTTGGCGCTGGCGCCGAGCACCAGCACGTCGAGGTCCGCCGGGAGGTTCGCGGCCGCGAAGCTGCGGAAGAAGGGAAAACCCAGGCTCTCCACATAGGTCGACAGCGGCGGGAAGGCGTCCGCGTCGGAGCCGGAGACCACATGGCCCGCGTCGCGCATCATCAGGGCGACCGCGCTCATCCCCGCCCCGGCGATGCCCGTGAAGTGGATGCGCATGGAAGCCCTACTCGTTCGTGCGGAATCAGATCGTGAGTAGCGGATCGTACCGCCCTGTCCAATCCGGGGCGACAATGCGCGGCGCCTCAGCCCGGAAGCTCAATCCGAGGCGGCATTGGAACCAATTCGGCGCGTTAACTCCCGGTTTACCGAACAGGCCGAGTCTCTGCCTCGTCTTCCTTGAAGACACCCCACCATCACCGACTTTGTACCAGCCTGGGGCTCGTCCCCAGGCTGTTTTTCTTTGCGGCTTTGCGCCGCTTGCGCCCGGCGCGGCCCACGCGTATATGCGCGGCCTCTCGACGGCCTGATCCCGGATAGCTCAGTTGGTAGAGCAGTCGGCTGTTAACCGACTTGTCGCAGGTTCGAGTCCTGCTCCGGGAGCCATCGAGACCCTTCCCCCCACATCCTGAACTCGCCTAGCGTGGCCGCGACAACGGTTGCGGGGGAAGCGTCATGCGTGGGTTCCTGGCGGCGGTCGCGCTGGCGGCGGCGATCTCGACGAGCGCGGCCGCGCAGACCTGGCGCGGAAGCTGGGCGGCGCCGCCGGGCCTGCCGCAGGCCGCGGCGGCCAACGCCCAGCCGAATCGCGCGACCCCGCTGATCAACAACCAGACGGTCGTGCAGTACGTGCGCCTGAGCGCCGGAGGCGCGCGCCTGCGCCTGCGCCTGACCAACGAGTACGGCGACAAGCCGCTCGAGGTGGGCCGGGTGCGCGTGGCGCTGCTCGACGGGGCCGGACGGCCGCTGCCCGGGCGCGTCCGCGAGGTGACCTTCTCCGGCGCCGCGTCGGTGACCGTCCCTGCCCGCGCCCCGCTGCTGAGCGACGCCGTGGACCTGAGCGTCCCTGCCCTCGCCCAGCTGAAGATCAGCCTCTACTTCCCCGGCGAAGCCGGCCCGTGCAGCTGCCATGCGCGCGGCGAGCAGCTGGCGGACGTCTCGCCGCCCGGCGACTACACGGACAAGCCGTTCAAGCCGGCGGCGACGACCCAGGCGCGCACCTTCCTGTCCGCCGTGGAGGTGGAGGGCGGCCGGCGTGGCCCGGTGATCGTGACCCTGGGGGATTCCATCACCGACGGGTTCGGCTCCACGGTGGGGGCGAACCGCCGATGGCCGGACCGGCTGGCGGAGCGGCTCGGCGGACGGGCCGCCGTGGTCAACGCCGGGATCAGCGGCAACCGGGTGCTGAGCGTGGGCGCGATCCCGATCTTCGGCGAATCGGCGCTGGCGCGCTTCGACCGCGACGTGCTCTCCGTCCCCGGCGCGACGCACATGATCGTGCTGGAGGGCGTCAACGACCTGGGCGCGCGGCCCTCCCCGCCCGCCGAGGCGCTGATCGCCGGCTACCGTCAGTTGATCGCTCGGGCGCACGCCCAGGGGATCAAGGTCATCCTGGCCACCATCGTCCCCTACGAGGGCGCCGCCTACTTCCGGCCGGAGGGCGAGGCGGCGCGGACGGCCGTCAACCAGTGGATCCGCGCCCAGCGGGAGGCCGACGGCGTCATCGACTTCGACGCGGTGGTGCGCGACCCGGCCCGGCCGACCCGGATGCGGGCGGACTTCCAGGTGGGCGACTGGCTGCACCCCAACGACGCCGGCTACCGGGCGATGGGTGACGCTGTGCCGTTGGGGCTCCTGAGGTAACCGGGCGCAAGAAACTTCCGCCTTGCGCGGGTGTTTGGGCAACGCCTATGTCTCGACAGCCGGGCTGCGCGCAAAATCACGCCGGTGTGAGCGCGTTTCGCCCCCGGAGGCCTGCCTTTGACGACACCCCCCGTCCCGCCGGTCGTGCAGACCGCCCTGGAGCTCATCGGCCGTACGCCGATGCTGGAGCTGAAGGACTTCGACACCGGCCCCTGCCGGCTGTTCGTGAAGCTGGAGAGCGCCAATCCGGGCGGGTCGATCAAGGACCGCATCGCGCGCTCGATGATCGAGGCGGCGGAGGCCTCGGGCGAGTTGAAGCCGGGCGGCACCATCGTCGAGGCGACCGCCGGCAACACCGGCCTGGGCCTGGCGCAGGTAGGCCTGCTGAAGGGCTACAAGCTGCTGCTGGTGGTGCCCGACAAGATGGCGCGCGAGAAGATCCAGCACCTGCGGGCGATGGGGGTGGACGTCCGCATCACCCGCTCCGACGTCGGCAAGGGCCACGCGGAATACTACCAGGACATGGCCGCGGCGATCGCGGCGAAGCTCAACAACGCCGTCTACATCAACCAGTTCTCGAACCCGGCGAACCCCAAGGCGCACGAGACCTCCACCGGCCCTGAGATCCTCGAGCAGATGGAGGGCGACGTGGACGCGGTGGTGGTGGGCGTGGGCTCGGGCGGCACGCTGACCGGCCTCGGCCGGTTCTTCGCCAAGGCCTCGCCGAAGACGGCCATGGTGCTGGCCGACCCGGTGGGCTCGATCCTGGCGCCGCTGGTGGAGCGCGGGGAGACGGTGGAGCCCGGCTCCTGGGTCGTGGAGGGGATCGGGGAGGACTTCATCCCCGACAACTGCGACCTCGATTTCGTGAAGAAGGCCTACGAGATCCCGGACAGCGAAAGCATCGCCACGGCGCGCCTGCTGCTCACCAAGGCCGGCATCCTGGCCGGCTCGTCGTCGGGGACCCTGCTGGCCGGCGCCCTGCGCTACTGCCGCGAGCAGACCGAGCCGAAGCGGGTGGTGACCCTCGTCTGCGATACGGGCTCCCGCTACCTGTCGAAGGTCTACAACGACAGCTGGGTGGCCGAGCAGGGCCTGGTGGACCGCAAGCTGCACGGCGACCTGCGCGACCTGATCGCGCGGACCGAGGGCGAGACGGTGACGGTCGGCCCCGACGACACCCTGCTCACCGCCTACAACCGCATGCGCCAGGCCGACGTGAGCCAGCTGCCGGTGATGGACGACGGGCGGCTGATCGGGCTGATCGACGAGAGCGACCTGCTGGAGGCCGTGGAGCATCCCAAGCAGGACGCCCGCTTCCGCCGGCCGGTGAGCGCGGCCATGACCGCCAAGCTCAACACCCTGCAGGCCAACGAGCCGCTGGAGGCCCTGCTGCCGATCTTCGAGCGCGACCAGGTGGCGATCGTCATGGACGGCAAGGAGTTCCTGGGGCTGATCACCCGCATCGACCTGATCAACTACCTGAGGCGCACGGCGTGAGCGACGATCTGCACGGCAAGAACCGGCTCGACTTCGCCACCCGCGCCATCCACGGCGGCCAGGAGCACGACCCCACCACGGGCGCGGTGATGGTGCCGATCTACGCCACCTCCACCTACGCCCAGACCTCCCCCGGCGAGCACAAGGGCTTCGAATACTCCCGCAGCCAGAACCCGACACGGTTCGCGCTGGAGCGCGCCCTGGCCGACCTGGAGAGCGGGACCAAGGGATATGCCTTCGCCTCCGGACTGGCGGCGATCTCGACCCTGCTGGACGCGCTCGACGCCGGCGACCACGTGATCGCCAGCGAGGACCTCTACGGCGGCTCGTTCCGGCTGTTCGACAAGGTGAAGCGGCGCTCGGCGGGGCTGGAGTTCAGCTTCGTGGACATGGCCGATGTCTCAGCCATCGAGGCGGCGATCACGCCCAAGACGAAGCTGATCTGGGTAGAGACGCCGACCAACCCCCTCCTCCGGCTCGCCGACCTGGAGGCGATCGCCGATCTGGCCAGGCGCCGCGGCCTGATTTCGGCGGCCGACAACACCTTCGCCAGCCCCTACGTCCAGCGGCCGCTGGAGCTGGGCTTCGACGTGGTGATGCACTCCACCACCAAGTACATCGGCGGCCACTCCGACGTGGTCGGCGGCGCCCTCGTCGTCGGCGACAACCCTGAGCTGCGCGACAAGCTCACCTTCCTGCAGAACGCGGTGGGCGCCGTGGCCTCGCCGTTCGACAGCTACCTGACGCTCCGGGGGCTGAAGACGCTGGCGCTGCGCATGCAGCGGCACTGCGAGAACGGCCTGGCCATCGCCCGGTGGCTGGAGCGGCATCCGGGCGTGGCGCAGGTGATCTATCCGGGCCTGCCCAGCCACCCTCAGCACGGGCTGGCGAGCAAGCAGATGCACGGCTTCGGCGGCATGATCACCGCCGTGCTGGACCGCAACCTCTCCGGCACGCGCACCTTCCTGGAGCGCACGCAGCTCTTCACCCTGGCCGAGAGCCTGGGCGGGGTGGAGAGCCTGATCGAGCACCCGGCGATCATGACCCACGCCTCGATCCCGCCGGAGACCCGCGCCCGCATCGGCATCGCCGATTCCCTGGTGCGCCTGTCGGTGGGGGTGGAGGCCGCCGACGACCTGATCGCCGACCTGGACCAGGCGCTGAGGTCGTAAGCTGCCGGTTGCAGCTACCAGCTGCCCACATTGGGCATGGAAACCCAGGGCTCCGCGGGCGGCTTCGCGCCGCCCTTCTGCAGCAGCTCGATGGAGATGTTGTCGGGCGAGCGGACGAAGGCCATGCGCCCGTCCCGCGGCGGCCGGTTGATCACCACGCCGCCGTCCTTCAGCCGCCGGCAGGCCTCGTAGATGTCGTCCACGGCGTAGGCCAGGTGGCCGAAGTTGCGCCCGCCCTGGTAGTCCTCCGGATCCCAGTTGTAGGTCAGCTCGACCATCGGCGCCTTATTCTCGCGGGCGGTCTCCAGGTCGTCCGGCGCGCATAGGAAGACGAGGGTGAAGCGGCCCTGCTCGTTCTCGGTGCGGTACGCCTCCACCAGGCCCAGCTTGTTGCAGTAGAAATCCAGCGAGGCGTCGAGGTCGCGAACCCGCACCATGGTGTGGAGGTACTTCAAGGCTCTTTCCCTTACTGCGTAAGCTGTGCGACACGTGGTCACGCGGCGCGCGTCGGCAACGCGTGCTGCACTCGGAGGCGAGATAAGCTCGAAACACTGCGCCTGCCACCTGTCCGCGAATTCATTTGCACTCGCGTAACGGTGGCATCAGAAGCTCCGGACTCCATTTACGGATGGTACAGCCGGCGCATCGCGTGTGGGTGCGCAGGGCGGAGTTGAGGGGTCGGGGATAGCTCCTATGCGTCTGAAGCCGCAGTACATGTTCGTCATCGCGCTGGTCGGCGCCCTGGCGATCTATTTCCTGGTCCGCAGCGTCTTCGGCGGCCACCCGTCTACGGCCGAGGCGAAGCCGACGGCCGCGGCGAAGGCCGCCAACGAGTTGCCGAGCGTGCAGGTCGTGGCCGTGCCCGAGGCGGTGCGCGAGAGCCAGGTCGTGCTGCGCGGCCGCACCGAATCCGCCCGCACCGTCGTGGTGCGCTCCGAGACCGCCGGCGTGGTGGCCCAGGCCCCGGCCCGGGAAGGCTCGTTCGTCCGCGCCGGGACCGTGCT
Organism: Phenylobacterium sp.; assembly: GCF_036563285.1. GTDB lineage: Bacteria > Pseudomonadota > Alphaproteobacteria > Caulobacterales > Caulobacteraceae > Phenylobacterium. The sequence goes on along the minus strand of NZ_DATCMR010000002.1, from coordinate 185,810 downwards.
CTGCCGGCTTTCGGTGGACGCGCGCCAGGCGACGCTCGACCAGGCTCGCGCCCAGCTGAGGTCCCGGCAACTGCAGCGGCAGGCGGCCCAGGAGCTCGCGCAGAAGGGCTACCGCTCGCAGACCCAGGTGCTGGAGGCCCAGGCCGCCCTTGACCTGGCCCAGGCCGGGGTCCGCCAGGCGGAGATCGCGCTCAACCAGGTGAACATCCGCGCGCCCTTCTCCGGCGTCTTCGACAAGCGCGACGCCGAGATCGGGACCTATCTCGCGCCCGGCCAGCCGTGCGGCACCATGATCGAGCTCAACCCGCTGCTGGTAGTGGGCGACGTGCCCGAGACCGAGGCCGCCCGGCTGCGCGTCGGCAGCCCGGCGACGGCCCGGCTCGTCGACGGCCGCATGCTCTCCGGTCAGGTCCGCTACGTGGCGCAGGACGCCGACCCGCAGACCCGCACCTATCACATCGAGGTCGCCGTCCAGAACCCGTCGATGCAGGTGCGCTCCGGCCTCTCGGCGGAGGTTCGCGTGGGCGCAGGCGCAGGCCCCGCGCACCTGGTGCCGATCTCGGCGCTGGTGCTGGACACCGCGGGGCGCCAGGGCGTGCGCTACCTCGTCGGCGATCGGGTCGCCTTCGCCCCCGTGACCATCCAGGAAGAGACGCCCCAGGGCGTGTGGGTGAGCGGGCTCGCCGGCCCCGTCCGGGTGATCACGGTCGGCCAGTCGTACGTGGCCGACGGACAGAAGGTTCGCGTCGCCTCGGCGCGCTAGCGTCCCGGCGGCTGGAGATTTGAGATGATCGCGGCCCTGATCGACGGAGCCATCAAGCGCCGGAAGGTGGTGCTGGGGGTGACCCTGGTCGCCTGCCTGTTCGGCTTCATGGCCTACCTCACCATGCCACGCGAGGCGCAGCCGGACATCAAGCTGCCCTACATCTCGGTGATCGTCCCCTTCCCCGGCGTGTCGCCGGAGGACTCCGAGCGCCTGCTGGTCAAGCCGCTTGAGGTGCAGCTGCAGACGCTGAAGGGCGTCAAGCACATGAACGCGGTGGCGCGGCAGAACCTCGCCATCATCACCTTGGAGTTCGACCCCAGCTTCTCGACGGAGCAGGCGCTCGCCGACGTGCGCGCCAAGGTAGACCTGGCGCGCGGGCGCTTCCCGCCCGACGCCGAGGAGCCGATCATCCAGGAGCAGGGCTTCGCCGACCAGCCGGTGATCGGGATCGTGCTCTCCGGCTCGGCGCCGGAGCGCGAGCTCACCCGGATCGCGCGCGACCTGAAGGAGCGGCTGGAAAGCTCGCCCGGCGTGCAGGAGGTCTTCGAGTCCGGCGTCCGCGAGGAGCTGCTCGAGGTCAGCATCGATCCCGTGCGCATGGAGGCCCTAAACGTCACGGCCGGCGAGGTGGCCCAGGTCATCGCGCGCAACAACCAGCTGGTGCCCGCCGGCAACCTGCGGACCGGCGCCGGCAGCTTCGCGGTGAAGGTGCCGGGCGTGGTGCAGGGCCCGGCCGACATCCTGGCCCTGCCGATCAAGAAGAATGGCGACCGGCTGGTGACCCTGGGCGACATCGGCGACGTGCGCCGCACGTTCAAGGAGCCGGCCTTCATCACCCGCTACAACGGCGAGCCGGCCGTGGCCCTCGACGTCTCCAAGCGGAACGGCGCGAACATCCTCGAGACGGTGAAGACCGTCCACAAGGTGGTCGAGGAGGAGTCCGCCCGCTGGCCGTCGACCGTGAAAGTCAACTTCACCTACGACAACTCGGACTTCATCGGCCGGATCCTGGCGATCCTGCAGAGCGGCCTGCTGATGGCCAGCCTGCTGGTCATGATGATCGTGGTCTGGAGCCTGGGCATCCGCCAGGGCCTGATGGTCGGGCTGTCGATCCCGATCTGCTTCATGCTGGGCCTGATGGCCATGAACTTCATGGGCATCACCCTGAACCAGATGGTGATGTTCGGCATGGTGCTCGCGGTCGGCATCCTGGTCGACGGCGGCATCGTGGTGGTGGAGTACGCCGACCGGAAGATGGCCGAGGGCCTGCCGAAGGAGCAGGCCTACGCCGCCGCCGGGAAGCGGATGTTCTGGCCCGTCGTGAACGGCACCCTGACGACGCTCTGCGCCTTCCTGCCCTTCATGTTCTGGAACTCGATCACCGGGAAGTTCATGAGCTTCTTCCCGCTGACCCTGTTCTTCGTCCTCGGCGCCTCGATCTTCGTGGCCCTGGTGTTCACGCCGGCCTTCGGCTCCCTGTTCGGCGGCACGAAGAAGGCCGACGAGGCGCACCTCGCCGAGATCATGAAGTCCGAGCACGGCGACCCCACCGAGATGACCGGCTTCATGGGCTGGTACGCCCGCACCCTGACCGTCCTCGGCCGCCACCCCGGCCGCACCAGCCTGGGCGCGCTCGCCATCGTGGCGGTGATCGTCGTCGCCTTCGGGATGCAGAAGCACCGGGTGGAATTCTTCCCGGTCGAGGATCCGGAATTCGTCACGGTCTACGTCAAGGCCCGCGGCAACCTCTCGCCGGAAGCGCAGGACGTACTGGTGCGGCAGGTGGAGAGCCGCCTCGCCGGCATCGACGGCATCAACTCCCTCTACGTGCGCGCCGGCGGCTTCTCCAGCAACGGCGGACCGAACTCGGCGCCCAACGACACCGTCGGCCGCGTCCAGGTCGAGTTCGAGAAGTACGAGGAGCTGAAGGAGAAGGGCCTCACCGGCCTGGAGATCACCGAGACGATCCGCGGCCGGGTGAAGGACGTCGCCGGCATGCAGGTGGAGGTGCGCCTGCCGCAGAACGGCCCGCCCACGGGCAAGGCCATCCAGGTCCAGCTGCAGAGCCATGACCCCGTCGCCCTCTACCGCGCCGCCGACACCGTGGCCGCCAGGCTGATGGGCGACCCCGACCTGATCGAGCAGGAGGACAACCGCACCTCCCCCGGCATCGAGTGGAACCTGCAGGTCGACCGCGAGGCCGCCGGCCGCTACGGGGCCGACGTGCTCTCGGTGGGCCAGGCGATCCAGTTCCTGACCGGCGGGGTGCTCGTGGGCCGCTACCGGCCGGACGACGTGCAGGACGAGCTGGACATCCGCGTCCGCTTCCCGGCCGACGCCCGCAACAACGCCGCCTTCGACCGGCTCAAGATCACCACCCCCATGGGCCCGGTGCCGGCGAGCTATTTCGTCAAGCGCGTCCCCGCCCAGCAGATCACCCAGATCCAGCGCCGCGAAGGCCAGCGCCTGGTGATCATCCAGGCCAACACCCAGAAGGGCGTGGCGGCCAACCAGAAGATCGAGACGCTCAAGCCCTGGCTCGAGAAGACGCTCACCGACCCGGCCGTCCGCTGGAAGTTCACCGGCGCGGACGAGGAGGGCCAGGCCGCGGCGAAGTTCTTCGCCATCGCCATGGCGGTCTCGCTGTTCCTGATGGCGGTGATCCTGCTGTGGCAGTTCAACAGCTTCTACGGCGTGCTGGTGACGCTCTCCGCGGTCGCGCTGTCGACCGTGGGCGTGCTGCTCGGCGTGGTCGTCAACGTCGCCGGCACCTTCGATTACCTGTCAGTGATCATGATGGGCACCGGGATCGTGTCGCTGGCCGGCGTCGTCGTGGGCCACAACATCGTGCTGGTGGACACGTTCTACCAGCTCAGGCGGCAGGGCTATCCGGCGGACGACGCGGCGGTGCGCGCCGCCACCCAGCGTTTCCGGCCGGTGATGCTCACCACCCTGGTGACGGTGGTCGGCCTGCTGCCGCTGATGTTCCAGGTCCACCCGAACTTCGGGGCCGGCATCGTCGAGACCAAGTCGCCGGGCTCCCAGATCTGGGTGCACCTGTCCGCGGCGGTCGTGTGGGGCCTCTCCTTCTCCACCCTGCTGACGCTGGTGCTGACGCCGGTCCTGCTCGCCGCGCCGAAAGTGGCCTCCCGCCGGTTCGGCAATGTCTTCGCCTGGGGACGCCGGCGGATGGGCCTCGAGCCGAAGCCCAGGCGCGCCGTGGTCGGCGAGGACCTGCCGCAGGCCGCGGAGTAGGCGTCAGCCGGCCCGGGTCTGCCGCCGCCACAGCGCCGCGTACTCGCCCGCCCTCGCCAGCAGCTCGTCGTGCGTGCCGCGCTCCACGATCCGCCCGCGCCGCAGCACCAGGATCTGGTCGGCGTCGGCGATGGTGGAAAGCCGATGGGCGATGACCAGGGTCGTGCGCCCTGCCCTCACCTTGCGCAGTGTCTCCTGGATGGCGGCCTCGGTCGGACCGTCCAGGGCGCTGGTGGCCTCGTCGAGGATCAGCAGGCGCGGATTGGCCAGCAGCGCGCGGGCGATGCCGACCCGTTGGCGCTCGCCGCCGGAGAGTTTCAGGCCGCGTTCGCCGACCATGGTGGAGAGCCCGTTCGGCAGTCCGTCGACGAAGGGGCCGAGCTCGGCGGCGTCTGCCGCGCCTCTCACCTCGTCGGGCGTGGCGTCGGGACGCGCAAAGGCGACGTTGGCGTAGAGGGTGTCGTTGAACAGGGCCACGTCCTGGGGGACCAGCGCGATCGCGCGCCTGAGCGACGCCTGCCGCACCTGGCGCATGTCGACGCCGTCGAGGGTCACCTGCCCCTCCTGCGGGTCGAGCAGCCGCATGGCGAGGCGCACCGCCGTGGTCTTGCCGGCGCCCGACGGCCCCACCAGGGCGACGGTCTCGCCGGGGCGGGCTTCGAAGGTGACGTCGGTGAGCCCCTGGGAGCGCGCATCGTGGCGGAAGCTGACGTGCTCGAAGGCCAGCGCCGCGCCCTGGGCGTCGGCCGGCGGCAGGTCGCGAGCGTCGGGCGCATCCGTGATCTCCGGTTTGATCGCGGTCAGGCTGACCATCTGCTCCATGTCGATGAAGCCCTGGCGGATCTCGCGGTACTGGAAGCCCAGCATGCCCAGGGGCGCGTAGAGGCCCTGCAGCAGCAGGATGGCCACGGTGATGTCGCCGATGCCGAACCGCCCGCCCGCCACCGCCACGCCGGCCATCACGGTCATGATGGCCAGCCCCAGGTTCAGGATGAAGGACTGCGCCGCGTTGAGCAGGTTCAGCGAGACGTTGGCCCGCGCGCCGGCGTCCACGTACTGGGCCATGGCCTGGCGGTAGCCCTCCACCATCCGCGGCTCGGCGCCGAAGGCCTTGAGGGTCTCGTAGTTCATCAGGGCGTCCATCGACAGCCCCGCGGCGCGGCTGTCGGCGTCGTTGAGCTCGCGTCGGTGGGAGAGTCGCCAGTCCGTGATCTTGAAGGTCACTGCGGCGTAGATCACCAGGGTGACGAGGGCGGTGGCGGCGAACCGCCAGTCCAGGCGCACCACCATCACGGCCATGGCCAGGACCAGCTCCACGAAGGTGGGGCCCAGGTTGAAGATCAGGCTGCGGATCAGGAAGTCGGTGGCCCGGGAGCCGCGCTCGATCGTCCGCGACAGCGTCCCGCTCTGCTTGGTCTGGTGGTAGTCGAGCGAGAGGGAGAGCGCGTGCGAGAAGCTCTCGACAGCCGCCCTCGCCAGGGTGGCGCCGGAGACGCGGGCGAAGATGGCGTCGCGGGCGAAGGGCGCACAGGCCGCGGCCAGCCTCAGCGCCGCGAAGGCGACCGCGAGGCCGATGAAGCTGGCCCCCACCACAACCGCGCCACGGCCGGCGGGCGACAGGGTGTCGATCGCGTCGCCCAGCATCACCGGCGCGACGACGCCGGCCAGCTTGCCCGAGACGACCAGCACCAGGGCCGCGGCGATCCGCAGCCGCAGTTGCGGCGCGCCGGAGCGCATGACGAGCCGCCCGAGGTCGGCTAGCGAGCCCCAGAAGTCGAATTTGGTTTCCCTCGGCGCGACGGCGCCGGCCCCGCCGAATCTCCGCCCGCCTGCGTGGATATGCGCCAACCGCCCTCGCCTCACCTCGACGGCCAAGGCGCGAGATCCCGCCCGGGAACGCCCGTTGGTTGAAAGTCCTTAACCCTGACCATAGCTAATCAGGCTTGGCTCGCTTACAAGCGCCGGCCCTTCGGAGTGACCGCCTAGATGTCCGTTTCCCGCCTTGAGTCCGTCTGTGTGTTCTGCGGCTCGTCCGACGCCGCCGACCCGCAGTTCCTCAGCGCCGCCGCCGCGCTGGGCCGGGCGCTGGCGGGCGCCGGGCTGAAGCTGGTCTATGGCGGCGGCGGCGTCGGCCTGATGGGCGCGACCGCACGCGCCGCCCACCAGGCCGGCGGCGGCGTGCTGGGCATCATCCCCGACTTCCTGCTGTCGAAGGAGCGTGTGCTGGAGGAGGTCGAACACGTGGTCGTCTCCAACATGCACGAGCGCAAGATGATGATGTTCGACCGCTCGGACAGCTTCGTCATCCTGCCCGGCGGCATCGGCACCCTGGAGGAGGTGGTCGAGCTGCTCTCCTGGCGCCGCCTCGACCTGCACGCCAAGCCGGTGGTGTTCTACAACCCGCGCAACTTCTGGAAGCCGCTGTTCGAGACCTTCCAGATGACCGTGGACGAGAAGCTGACCCCGGAAGGCTTCATGGACAGCTTCGTCGCCGTCGAGCGCATCGAGGACGTGGTGCCGGCCCTGCTGACCTGGGGCGCCTCGGATGATCCGGCCGACGAGATCCGCGTTGCCCGGATGAGTTGAGCGGGCGCAAGCTCGCGAATTCAGCGACTTAGGCCGCCGTCCTCAGGGGACGTTGGCCTCCAGCTCTTCCAGCCAGACCCGCGCCGTACCGTCCGAGGGCGCGCGCCAGTCGCCGCGGGGCGACAGGTTGCCGCCGGAGATCACCTTGGGGCCGTTCGGCATGGCCGAGCGCTTGAACTGGCTGATCTCGAAGAAGCGGAAGAGGAAGACGCCGAGCCATTTCTTGATGGCGGCCAAGTCGTAGGCGTTCCGCGTCTCCGCGGGGAAGTGCATCGGCCAGTCGCCCTTCTCCACGTCATGCCAGGCGTGCCAGGCCAGGAACGCCACCTTCGACGGCCGCAGCCCATAGCGGGTGATGTAGTAGAGGTTGAAGTCCTGCAGCTCGTAGGGCCCGATCTTGGCCTGGGTGGACTGGATCTGGCCGTTCTCGTCCGGCGGCACGAGCTCCGGCGAGATCTCGGTGCCCAGCACCGACAGCAGAGTCTCGGACGCCGCGGCGTCGAACTGGCCCGTCTTCGCCACCCAGCGGATCAGGTGCTGGATCAGGGTCTTCGCCACCGAGCCGTTGACGTTGTAGTGGCTCATCTGGTCGCCGACGCCGTAGGTGCACCAGCCCAGCGCCAACTCCGACAGGTCGCCGGTGCCGACCACGAACCCCGCGCGCTGGTTGGCCAGCCGGAACAGGTAGTCGGTGCGCAGGCCCGCCTGCACGTTCTCGAAGGTCACGTCGTAGACCGGCTGCCCCTCGGCGAAGGGGTGGCCCATGTCCTTCAGCAGCTGGATGGCCGCCGGCCTTATGTCGATCTCCTCGGCCGTGACGCCGAGCGCGCGCATCAGCTTCCAGGCGTTGGACTTGGTGCCCTCGCTGGTGGCGAAGCCCGGCATGGTGAAGCCCAGGATGTCCGAGCGTGGCTTGCCCAGGGCATCGAAGGCCTTGGCCGCCACGATCAGGGCGTGGGTGGAATCGAGCCCGCCCGAGATGCCGATGACCACGTGTTTGGACTTCGTGGCCTGCAGGCGCTTGGCCAAGCCCTGCACCTGGATGTTGAAGGCCTCGTAGCAGTCCTTGTCGAGGCGGGCGGGATCGTCCGGCACGAACGGGAAGCGGTCCACGGGCCGGATCAGGCCCACGTCGTCGAAGGCGGGCTTGTGCTCGAAGGCGATGCGGCGGAAGCGCCGCTCCGGATGGCCGGCGGCGACCGCGGCGTCGTTGAAGGTGGGCGAGCGCATCCGCTCCAGGCGCAGGCGCTCGACGTCGATGTCGGCGACCGCCATCTGGGAGCCGGCCGGGAAGCGGTCGGTCTGGGCGAGCCGGCGGCCCAGCTCGTGGATGGAGGCCTGCCCGTCCCAGGCGAGGTCGGTGGTGCTCTCCCCCGGCCCCGCCGCCGAATAGAGGTAGGCCGCCTGGCAGCGCGACGACTGCGAGGCGCAGAGCAACTCCCGCTCGTCGGCCTTGCCCACCACGATGTTCGAGGCCGAGAGATTGCAGAGGATCAGCGCTCCGGCCATGGCCGCCTGGGTCGACGGCGGCGCGGGGGCCCAGAAATCCTCGCAGATCTCCAGCGCGAAGACGAAGTCCTTCAGGTCGGCCGCCTCGAAGAGCAGGTCCGTGCCGAACGGGACCTCTTCGCCGGCCAGGCGCATGGTCACGCCGCTGACGCCGTGGCCCGGCGCGAACCAGCGCTTCTCGTAGTACTCGCGGTAGTTGGGCAGGAAGCTCTTCGGGACCACGCCCAGGATCTTCCCGCGGCTGATGGCGACAGCGCAGTTGTAGAGCCGGCCGGAGTGGGCCAGCGGCGCGCCCACGATCAGCACCGGCTTGAGCCGCGCGCTCGCCTTGGCGAGGCGGGCGATCTCGTCCTCCACCCGGGCCAACAGGGCGTCCTGCAGCAGGAGGTCGTCGATGGCGTAGGCGCTGATCCCCAGCTCGGGGAACAGCATCAGGTCGCAGCCTTCCAGGTCGCCTTCCTTGGCGAGCTTCAGGGTCTCGTCGGCGTTGTAGCCGGGATCGCCCGGCAGCACCTTCGGCGTGCAGGCCGCCGCGCGGACGAAGCCGTGGCTGTGGATCGCGTAGAACGGCTTCGGCACGGCTGGCGCTCCCTGGCTCTCCCTGCCCTTGCTAACGCGTAACGGGCGTAAGGGAGAAATGCTCAGTGTGAGCATATATAGGCCAAGCTCGGCCGCGCACCAAACCCGCGCAAGAAAAAGGCCCCTTTCGGGGCCCAAAGGTCGGATGTCTCAGTCGTCTCGGTGGACGCGCTCGCGGCGCTCGTGCCGCTCCTGGGCTTCGAGGCTCAGGGTGGCGATGGGGCGGGCCTCCAGCCGGGCGAGGCCGATCGGCTCGCCGGTCTCCTCGCAATAGCCGTAGGAGCCGTCCTCGATGCGCCGAAGCGCCTCGTCGATCTTGGAAATCAGCTTCCGCTGGCGGTCCCGCGTGCGCAGCTCCAGAGCCCGGTCGGTCTCCGACGACGCACGGTCGGCGAGGTCGGGATGATTCTCAGTCTCGGTCTGGAGATGCGAGAGCGTCTCGCGAGATTCGCGGAGGATGTCCTCCTTCCAGTTCAGAAGCTTCTGCTTGAAGTACTCAAGCTGACGCTCGTTCATGAACTCCTCGTCCTCGGAGGGACGATACTCAGGCTTCTCAGCCAAAACTGCGGCTGCCTTCATGCAAACCTCACGCCCCCTGGGTAAGCCGGAACACGCGGTGGGTGTATAGCAAAGAGAACGCGGGTTTCAATCGTACGAAATCGGCAGTGCGATTACGCCGCACGGGTCGCAACCTCAAGTTTTGCGAGTTCGACGGCGGCCCGCATCTCCACCTCTTCCAGCACAGCTTCCAGCCGCGGATCGTCGGTCTGGTCGCGCGCCTCCCGCACGGCGCGCTGCAGACGCTGCATGTCGAGGTTCGTGACCTCGCCGTCAAGCAGGGCGACCTTCAGCTTCTCGAGCTCGTCGAGGATTCGCCCGGCGCGGCTCACCGCGCGCCGCTTGCGCTCCAGGGGGCCGCCGACGTCCTGGAGAGCGAGCAGGGCGTCCATGCCCATGACGCTCGACATCCCGGAGACCGAGGCCGCCTGCGAGGGCCCGGCCGCGTCGGCGGCGCCCGGCAACCGGAATCCGCCCGCGCCCGAGGGCCGCGCCTGGCGGGGGCCTTGCGTCTGGCCGATTCCGTTGGGCCCGATGACCTTCATGAGGCGCAGTCTTCGGCTTCCTTGCTTGCGGTATGGTTAATGCCGGGCAGTTTTTGCCGACGGGCGCCGGGCGCCGCCCTTCCCCGCCCTACCGACGTTGAAACTGCTGCGCTTTTCGAGAGCCGTGGAGTGGCACGACCGTCGCATGGCGGGGTCCGAAGCAGCTTCACGGTTAACCATGATCCGCTCGTTCCGCTCAGTCCTCGTTTTCCTCGCCGCCCTGGCGATGGCCGTGCCGCAGCCGGCGGCGGCGAAGTCGCGCATCAAGGACATCGTCGAGTTCGAGGGCGTCCGCGAGAACATGCTGGTGGGCTACGGCATCGTCGTGGGCCTGAACGGCACCGGCGACGCCCTGCGCAACGTGCCAATGACCAAGCAGAGCCTCGAGGCCATGCTGGAGCGGCTGGGCGTCAACGTCCGCGACGCGCAGCTCAACACCAAGAACGTGGCCGCGGTGATGGTCACCGCCAAGCTCCCGGCGTTCGCGGCGGCCGGGGCCCAGATCGACGCCTCGGTGTCGGCGCTGGGGGACGCCAAGAGCCTGCTGGGGGGCACCCTGCTGGTCACCCCGCTGCTCGGCGCCGACGGCCAGGCCTATGCCGTGGCGCAAGGGACGGTGCAGACCGGCTCGATCAGCGCCTCGGGCGCTTCGGGCTCCACCGTCTCGAAGGGCGTGCCCACGGCCGGCCGGATCGCCGGCGGGGCCATCGTCGAGCGCGAGATCGGGTTCCAGCTCGCCCACATGGGCCAGCTGCGCATGACCCTGCGCAACCCGGACTTCACCACCGCCCGGCGGATCGCCGACACCATCAACGGCAAGTACCCGGGCTCGGCCCTGGCCGAGAACCCCACCATCGTCTCGATCCGCCCGGCGTCGGGCCAGGACATGATGACCTTCGTCAGCCAGGTGGAGAACCTCTCCGTCGAGCCGGACGCGCCCGCCAAGGTGGTCATCGACGAGGTGGCCGGGGTGATCGTCATGGGCGAGAACGTGCGGGTCTCCACGGTGGCGATCCAGCAGGGCAACCTGACCATCACGGTCCAGGAGAGCCCGGCGGTGAGCCAGCCGCCGCCCTTCGCCCGCACCGGCCAGACCGCCGTCGTCCCGCAGAGCCAGGTCTCGGTGGACGAGGAGACCGGCCGGCAGTTCGTGACCATCCGGAACGGCGCGTCGCTGGCGAGCCTGGTCGCCGGCCTCAACGCCCTGGGCGTCACCCCGCGCGACATGATCTCCATCCTGCAGACCATCAAGGCGGCCGGCGCCCTGCAGGCCGACATCGAGGTGATGTGATGGCCGACCTAGCCCCCGTCTCCGTCTCCCCGTCCCTGCTGCAGCCGACCGGCCCGGCCAACGCCGCCGAGCTCGCCAAGCGCGGGCAGATCCAGGAGACGGCGAGGAAGTTCGAGACCCAGTTCCTGTCGATCATGCTGCAGCAGATGTTCGAGGGCGTGGAGCCCGCCGCCCCGTTCGACGGCGGCCCGGGCGAGAGCATGTTCAAGTCGTTCATGACCGAGGCCATGGCCAACCAGATGGTCAAGTCGGGCGGGATCGGGCTCTCCGACACCATCGCCCGCGAGATGCTGAAGCTGCAGGGACTGAAGTAGGAGGACCGCCATGGCGCTCGCCGCCCACGACGCCGCCGACCGGGTGGAGCAGCTGATCATCCTCACCGAGCGGCTGACCGACCTCATCGCCCGGGAGGCCCAGGCCTTCGAAAGCCGCCGGCCGCAGGACGCCGCCGCCCAGGTCGAGGAGACCCAGCGGCTGGCCAACATCTACCGCCACGAGTCGGCCCGCGTCCGCGCCGAGCCGAACCTGGTGTTCGGCGCGCCGCCGGACCAGCGCCAGAAGCTGGTCCGCGCGACAGAGGCCTTCGACGCCGTGCTGGCCCGCCACGGCCGCGCGGTGATGGCGGCCAAGACGGTGACCGAGGGCCTGGTGCGGGCCATCGCCGACGAGGTCGCCAGCCAGCGGCAGCAGTCGGCGGGCTATGGCCCCGGGGCGACGACGGCGACCAACTCGGCCGCGGCGGCCACGGCGATCACGCTGAACCGCACCGCCTAGCCAAGGCGATGTCACATTGGCCGTCAGGGCTAGTTGCGCGAGTCAGCGCGACAACTCTCGACGACAGGTAAGCCATTGATGCACAATGAGAAAGATCCTCTCTCACTGTAGCGCGGGCGCCTGGATCGACCAGGAAATAGCGCAAAGAGCCTGAGGGCGGCCCCTCCGGTGGCTGCCGCCCTCAGTAGGGGAGAGACCTAACCAGCCTCGTGGGCGAGGCGGACGGTGGCGCGCGGTCCGGCCTCGGCCGCATCTTCGACCTCAACCGGGCGGACGAGCCTGGCCTGCAGGTGGCGGTGGCCCATGGTGGCGATGGCGGCGCCGAGCAGGCCCAGCATCACCGACAGCAGGGCCTCGGCCAGGCCGGGCGCCACGACGCCGATGGACGGCGCCGGCCGCAGGTTGGAGAGCCCGATGGCGGAGTTCATCAGGGTGTAGCTGGCGCCGAACAGGCCGACGAGCACGGCCGACCGGCTCCAGACGGCGAGGAAGGTCATCGAGCGCGGCGCGGCGGTGCGGCGGCTGGCCTGCAGGATCCAGAGCACCAGGGCGGCGATCGCGGCGACGAGCAGGCCGGCGAGCACGAGCTTCACCACCGGGTCGCCGTCCATGAAGACGCGCAGGATGTGCAGCCGCTCCTCGGGGTCGACCGGGACGAGCTGCGGGTCCGGGGGGGCATAGGCCTGCGCGGCGGCGTGGGTCGCGGCGAGCGCGGCGGCCATGCCGGCGGCCAGGGGTTTCCAACGCATGGTGTCTCTCTCCCAGATTATGTTTGTAGTCCGAGAGGCAAACTACGCATGTAATCCCGCCTGTCAATCCAGCTGTTCGAGGAGGTCCAGGGCATTGGCGGCCGCGGCGCCCGAGGTCGTGTTGTCGAAGATGCACCAGGCTTCGGCGGGCGCCGCCCTGAGCCGGGCGGCGAGCTCGGCGAGCCAGGCCGGCTCGTACGACGACCAGTACATGCGCGGCGAGCCGTGCAGCCGCCAGTACTTGAGGCCGTCCCAGCCGCCCGGCTCGGCGGCGGCCGGGACGCGGGCCGGATCGGCGGCCACGCGGGCGATCCGATGCTCGCGCAGCAGCGCCTCGGCGTCGGCCTCGAACCAGGTGGGATGGCGCGGCTCGCAGGCGACGGCGCCGTCGAAGCGGCTGCGGAAGGACCGGAAGAAGGCTTCGGCCGTGGGGCTGTCCAGGGCGGCGCTCGGCGGAAGCTGGACCAGCAGCGGACCGAGCTTGTCGCCGAGCAGGGCCGCCTCCGCGAGGAAGGCCTCCAGCAGGTCGTCGCTGTCGGCGAGCCGCCGCTCGTGGGTGATGGTCTTCGGGATCTTCAGGGCGAAGCGGAAGCCGTCCGGCGTCTGCTCCACCCAGCGCGCATAAGTCGACGGCTTGTGCGAGCGGTAGAAGGTGGAGTTGATCTCGGCGCAGTCGAAGCGGCCGGCGTAGCGGGCGAGGCCGCTTTCGGCTTCGGGGAAGCGGTCTCGCACCGTACGCGGGGCCGCCCAGCCGGCCGTGCCCACCCGGATCATCCGTGGATCGCCTGCAGGAAGCCGCGGCGCCGCGCCAGCACGATGCCGAGGTCGTAGGGGATCGCCACCGCCTCGCGCAGCGTCATCTTCAGCCGGTGGCGCAGCCGTGTGCCGCCGCGCCCCGGCGCCAGCGGGCCGGGCGTGGTCGCCACGCCAAGGGCCCCCAGGAGCAGGCGGATGCGCGGGATATGGTAGCCATCGGAGCAGACGATGCAGCGCGACAGCCCCCTCGCCTTCAGGAAGCGCGCGGCGGCGATCACGCTCTGCAGGGTGTCGCGGCTGTCCTCGTCCAGCACGATGCGCGCCGGCTCGACGCCGCGGGCCTTCAGCGCCGCGGCCATGACCGAGGCCTCCGACGGGCCGTGCCGGCCGATCGCGCCGGAGCAGAGGATCGGGGCGTGGCCGATGTCGGCCGCCGCCTCCAGGCCGTAGCCGATCCGCCGGGCGAGCGCCGGCGACGGGCGACCGTCGGCGCGGACGGCGGCTCCGAAGATCACGATGGCGGGGGCGTCTTCCACCGGCCGAAACATGGCGCACCAGGGCCCGGCCTGCCAGCGCTGCGATCCGGCCGCCTCACTGAGTGTTGTGGAGGTCGCAGCCTCCGTCATTCGATGAACGCTAGCCGCCGGCCGGTTCAAAGCACCGGTCGGTATCGCTGATGGCCGTGAGCATCTGCCCCCCGGCGAGCCCACAAACGGTCACTTGACCTGGTAAGGCGCTCCGGCGCTCGTCACCCAATACCGAGAGTCCCGTTCCCCCTTGGCTCGGCGCGCCAGCTCCAACGCCGCCCTTGTGGCGTCACCGGCCGTAGCGTAGCCCTGCACCACGAAGTACTCGCGGCCGTTCGGATGGATAAGGCAGGCAACAGCCGTGTACCCCGTCTGGGTGATCCGGCCGTCCCAACGGAACCAGTCCCCCCCTCCCTTCATCTCAATGACGCGCTGCGTCCGCTCCAGCGTCGGCTGGATGGCCTTGTCGCACTTGTCGCTGCTTAGCATCAGCGGATAGGGGTCGGAGACCGCGTCCGTGGGGCCCGATGAGCCCGAGCCGCCAGCACGCTTTTCGAGCCGTATCGGGGGCGGCGGCGCGACCGGGTTGCGACACGGACCAGGGTCGCAATTGCCGGCGCCCTTCGGCGGCCTTGGGCCCAGCTTCATTGGTGCGGAGTCCTGGGCAGGGGGAGCCGGCGCCTGGGCCATCACAGCGCCAGACGGCCGGCCGGCCACGATCGCCCTGGTCTGTGCCTGAACCTGGGCCGCAGCGGTGGGACCGAGCTGCCGCTGGGTGTCGGCGATGGCCTTGCGGCTCACCTCCGCAAGTCGCGCCCGTTCGGCGGGGTCGCTCGACTGGGCGATCTGCCTCTCGCGATAAGCGTTCGCCTCCGCCAGTCGCTGGGTCAGGGCCGCGCGGCCGGCCGCCTGCTGCGCCTCCCGCTGAGCCGCGGCCTGGCGCTGCGACTCGGCCTCACGCGCCTGGCGTTGCTGCTGTTGTTGCTGGGCGTTGGCTATGATCTGCGCTGTCTGCGCCGCGCCCTGCGAGCGGATCGCATTGAGGCTGTTGTCGTACGCCTGCTGTTCGGCGATCCCCTGCGAGATGGCCACCGCCCCCTGAGCAACGTTACCCCAGAACTGACTGCGCGCCTCCTGTCGCTCGCGAAGAGCCTGGTCGCTTTGGTAGGCCTGCTTGTAAGTTCCAAGCCCGAGGAAGTGCTTCTTGTCGGCCCACTGGCCTTTTCTGAACTCCTGCGTCACCTCTTCATACCGTCCGCCGACGACGCGCTTCAGGCTCCTGATGTAGCTGTTCTCATACCAGACGGGCGGACCCGCCAATGAACCGTCGGCGAGAACTTCAGCCCCTCCCGGCATCCGGGTCTTGGGATCAAGTTTCAGCTCCCATGTCGCGGGAGCGTTGCCTCCGAACGAACTCCATACGCGCATGACCTGACCCGGCTTGACCCATTCATATCGGATCCAGCCCTGCGTCCCGACGGTCCAGTCGCTGTAGCTGAACCGGGTACCTTCGATCTGCGCCAGCATTCCCCAGCAGGCGGTCTGGTTGCACTTCGTGGTTGGGTACGGCGGCGGAGCCGGACGAGCAACGGCGGTGTCGTCCGTCGAGGTTTTGGCGCTCCCAGAGCCGGCAGCAGGCTGGACGTTGCCGGTAATCGCACTGGCTAAGGCGCCGAGGACCTTACTGCGCCCGGCCCCAGCGGTTCCGGGCTTCTGTGCGAGCTGCTCACGCTTCACGCCGGCCGCGATCAGGAGCTCTTCCTCCTGCTTGAACCAGACGTCCGCCGCCTTGCGGTCGCGCTTGACGCCCCAGCCGTTGAGGTAGAGCAGACCCATGGTGTTTAGCGCGCGCGGCTGCAGCTGCGCGGCGGCCAGTTCGGCGTAGCGCTTGGCGGCGGCATAGTCCTTCGGCGCGCCATAGCCCTCCACATAGGCCAGCGCGACCAGCGTCATGGCCACCGGCTCCCCGTTGTCGGCCTCCCCCTGCGCCAGCGCCAGCTTGGCTGGGAAGCCCGCCTTCGCAAGCAAGTCCGCGGCTGGCGCCTGGCGCAGGTCGTCGGCCGTGATCCCCCACCGTTCAAAGGGCGACGGCGGCTTTGCGGGCGCGGCGGCAGCGGGGCGCGGCTTGGCTGCAGCCTTCTTCTTCGACTGCGCTTGCGCGTCGCCCGACCATCCCAGCGCGACCGCGCTCACCACAAGGGCCATCAGCCCAGATTTCACGAACAAGCGCCCCTCCCGCGGATGCGGCCAAGCAGCCGTAGGGAGGCGGAAGACGGCCGTCACCTCCCATTTGCGGTACGGACGATGGGTCGCGGCAGCAGTCCCATCGGTAGGGTGCTCACCGTGTCAGCGATGGTCGGAGTATCGCCTTCCGGCCCCCCAAAAATTCCGGGGCGACGTAAGGCGGCGCGACATGATCACTCCCGTCATAACCTACGCCTGCCTCCCACCCTTAGTTGGCGTGCGCAGCGTCGCTCTGGGCCGTTCGAAAGTCCGCTTCGGGGTCCGCAGCCACGTTCGGTTTCCGACCCCGAGCAGACCCTTGATCGGTCATCGACGAGGCGCCGGGGAACGAAGATCAAGCTTAGCCGTTGCCGTGTCACGGGGAGCATGAACGCCACCTGGCTCCCGAGCATAGTCGGAGAAGGTGGGCGCCATGCCAGCCACTCTCAACGTGATCTTCGGGCCCTGCGCGGCAGGCAAGACCACCTACGCCCATGCCTTGGCCCGCCGGGAAAACGCGGTGCCTTTCGTCCTGGACGAATGGGGTGCGCGCCTGTTCGGCCCCGACGTTCAGGGTTCCATCGAGTTCATGTGGATGCTGGAGCGCCTCGGCCGCTGCAATGCGCTGATCTGGTCGATCGCCGAGAGTGTGCTCGCCGCCGGGGCCTCGGTAGTGCTCGACGTGGGCGCCATGCGGCGGGCTGACCGGGATCGCATCCGCCAGATGGCCGAGGCCAAGGGCCTGTCATTGCAGTGGCACTTCGTCGACGCGCCGCAGGAGGTCCGCCGCGCCCGCGTCGCCAATCGCAACGCCGCCAAGGGCGAGACCTTCGTGATGGAGGTGACGCCGCAGATGTTCGAAATGCTCGAGGCCATCTACGAGCCGCCGGCGCCGGCGGAACTGGAGGGCGCGGTGCTGAGCGTCAGCGATGACAACAGGGCTGCCGCGCCAGCCGCGGCGCAGCCTCAGGCGGTGGACTAGCTCAACCATGGTCCCGTTGCCGGTCGTGCGGCTGGGCCAGGGGGGAGCGCTAACCACCCTTAGGTGACCTTCGGAGTGTCCGCTCTCTTGGGCTTAGCGAGAGAATGCCCGCTTTAGGGCTGCGGGCTAAGGTCCGCACGCGACCCTTAGCTGACGCTCAGGCAATTAAACCTTCAGCGAAGCTACATACTGGCTTATCGCCTCTGAGGCCTTCAGTGCTCGCTCGTAGACACCGGGTACGGCCTCCAGTCCCATCGCGTCCACCTCCACCCTTACGAAGTAGCTGGCGACTTGGTCGATAGGATCGCCGTTCCACAAGTTTCCAGCCGCTTTAAGCAGATAGCTGTCGTACTCATCTTCCGGCACGCTGCCTCCAATGGGGTCCCACTGTTCGAACCCAATGCGCCGGAGTCGGGCGATGTCGAAGCGGGCGCCGGTATCCATCCACCAATGCTACCGGGCTGAATATCGGCAAACCACCCGTTGCAGACGTTCGAGTGCGAAGCGAAGCTGCCCGAATGAACGTCGGCCCCAATACCACCTGCGCGCTGCTCCTCCTGCTGGCAGGATTTGCGACACCAGCCTCTGCCGCAACCGCCGTTCGATGCGCCGCGAAAGTTGAAGGCCATCCACCCCCAAAGGCCTTGGTCGCGACCCCATCTGTCGCCGTGGCCCTTGCCCGCACCTACCTCTCAGCAATCTACGGCGTGAAACAGATCAACGATCAACTTCCTCTGAAAGCCACGGTCCATGAAGGGGTTTGGCGGGTCGAAGGCACCCTCAAAGCGAACCTCAAGGGCGGTGTTGCCGAAATCAAATTCTGCCAATCGACGGGCCAAGTCCTATACGTGGATCACGGAAGGTAGCGCCGGCAAAACGTCAGCTATCCACCCACGGCGGACGTTCGGAGTGTCCGCTCTGGAGCGGGATGTCATCCCACGTCGGCATGGATCATCGCAGCCAGTCTGTCAGCCGGTCTCGACGGCTCTAGCGTCGCCGGCGAAGTTCGAACCAGACGACCGCCAGAGTCCAGGCGCCCCATAGTCCCCAGAACACGAGCCCCCTGGCCGTCGGCGTGACGAGGAAGGTGGCCAGGACAACCGCAATCCACGCCGGCAGCGCGCCGGCAAGGGCGGCCACCACGACCGCGCCCCACCCCTTCGCTCGTGTTCCTTTGTCCTGCACCGGTACAGGCCCCGCCCTTGATCCCATGGCAGCCATTCTGCCTGCCGGTCTCGGCAACTCAAGCACCGGCCGCAGGCCGGCCGCGCCGCGGCGGCGCCTCCGGCGCCGTCCTTGACTTGCCGAGGCCGGCAGGGTCGCATCCACCGCGAGATCAAGGGCTAGGAAGCATCCCTCAGGGATGCTCCTCCGGGAGGACTGATCATTTCGCGTAGAGCAGCGAGACAGGCAGCATGGGTGGGCCTCCTCGTCTGCCTGGTTCCCACCGCCGCTCACGCCAACATGGTCTGGCCCGCGCTCTACCTTCAGACGCGACTGGCCACGATCCCGGTCGTGGCGCTCAGCCTGATCATCGAGGTCCTGACACTACGATTTGGTTTTCGCCTGTCCTGGCCAAGGTCAGCGGCCGCCGCCTTGGGCGCCAACGCGATCTCGGCTGCTCTCGGCGCGTTCCTCGTGCCCCTGGCCGGTATCGCCTGGGAAGTCTTCCCCGGATTGCTGCTCTACAGGGCGGGCATCGCTTCCACCTTCTCTCCGCTCACCTGGGCCGTGACGCCGGTGCTGGCCCTACTCGTCACCACAGCCGTTGAGGTGACCTGCCTTCGGCGCCTCTTCCATCTGGACTGGACGCGCACGAGGTGGCTGCAATGGACAGCGGCCAACGCCGTCACGGTCGGGATCGCCTTTGGCAGCCTATGGGTCTTGAGCGGCGCGTGGGAGACGTACCGCCCGTGGTTGGTGGCCTGAAGCCCACGTCCTTGACTTGGCGAGGCCGGCAGACTGGCACCCATCGTGAGATCAATGGCCAGGAAGCATCAGACGATGCGCCTCTAGAGTCCGCTTGCGACCCCTAGCGGACATTGCGCACAGGCCGTCCGACGCCGTTAGCCTCGACTCGAGCGCGCAAGTCAGTCGCGGTCTTCACGATGCGGCCCCAGCCATCGTTATCTAGGGCCGCCGAACCAATGGTCTGGAGTTGATCACCTAGCTGATCCAGTAGCGGCTGCTCATCCGGAAACAGCCAACTCCCTGCGCCTTGGCGAGGATCATCGTACACCTCCAGGTCAACCAACAGCACATGGCGGACCACCGCGAGCCGACCTTAGGTGAGCCGTTGGTCGGTGAGCACGAGCAACGTGAGATAGAGCCAACGTCGGTCGGGTTCGAGCCAAGCAAATGGATTCACGGGCAGCTTTGCCATTTAGACAAGCTGCACCGCGAGAGGTCTGCAATCCACCCAACTCGGACCTTCAGCCCAGCGGCACAGTAACCTAGGGTGCGGGCATGAACGCTGCACCGGTCTACAAAAGTGCTGGCAAGTGTGTGGCCGACTGCGGCGGCTTCCTTGACCGAGGAGACGCCATCTACTGGCTCGTTGGAGGCCTCATTCTCGCAGTCTTGCTGACGGTGGGAGCAATGCACCTCAGTCGCCGCAAGAGCTAGGTCGCCTTTCCACCCGTGAGTGACCTTCGGAGTGTCCGCTCTTGAGCTTAGGGAGAGAATGCCCGCTTTAGGGCTGCGGGCCCAAGCCTGCACTCGACTCATTAGCTGACGTTCGAACGGTGCTCTGCCGACCCATTGCGGCCAACTTCGGAGACTATGGAGGGGCAATCCGGCGCGCGAAGGAAGCCGGCGGCCGTAGTTGAATGATCGGTGAGGTCCTGAGTGTTGAAGCACCACGGGCGGCCCTTCGGGGGTCGCACAGCCAGGGGCCTGAAGGCTCTCGCGGTTCTCGCCGCGCTAGCCTGCCCCATCAGCGCCACGGCCGCGCCGGTTGCCGAACCCGAGCCGAAAATCGTGCTGGCCTTCTTCCTGAACGGCAAGGTCTTGCGGGGCGGTCGACCGGTCGATGAGGCGCGCCTCAAGACGGACCTGGCGGCACTGCAGAAGGGCGACCTAGTCCTCGCTTGCCTGCAAGGCATGAACGACAAGGTCAGCGACGCCTTCGATCGTTACGTGATGAGGAGCCCCGGGGAGTTCAACACCAAGTTCCTCACGCAAGGCCGCTGTCCCGCCGATCCTGCTACCGAGGGCAAGCCTCCGAGACGCTGATCGCCACGCGGCGAGCGCGGTCTGATACGGCCCCACGTGAACGTCCGCTTCCCACCCGCCGATGTCCGCTCCGGGCGGGCGGCGGATTCCGGCGCGGGCGAGCGGTCAGCTCGGCTGGACCATCTGCATCCCGGCCCTGGCCGGGATGAGCGGAAAGAATCGGACTCAGGCGCGGTTTTCTCGGTTCATCGGCGGCTGGTGCTGCTCGATGAGGTCGGTGCGCTCGGCCTCGCGCATGGCGCGCGTGACGTTCAGCCGCGTCAGCACCTTGGCCGCCGGGTGCTTCTTGCGCGCGGCGTCCAGCTTCGGCTTCCAGCTCTGGTTGGCCAGGTTGTCGGTCTCGCCGGCATAGACGACGGTCGCGCCGTCGTCGGTCAGCTCGGCGATCACGAAATTCGCCCCCGCGGGCGGCAGGAAGCGATCCTCCTCCATGGCGGTGTAGCGGTAGCGGGCGCCGGACTTGCCGGCGAACTCGATCTGACGGCTCAAGCTCAACTCTCTCCAGCCAAGTTGCCTGTCCCCCCGTTTCGCGGCGGAGTTGGGCGAAAGTGGGCCCAAGCTTGGCCTTGGGCGCGGCTCCGCGGCGCATCTAGGGCCTGATGCGCGCCTGCAACAACCCTCAGGAGAACGCGTGCGGCGAAGGCGAAGGCTCTGCTAGGGTCGTTATGACCCCAGGGACCTCCGAGTCGATAACCTCCGCCCGCTGAATGGACAGACCCGCCGAGTTCACCATGAAGACCGACGGGGACCGCCTGACCGCGGTGCTCACCGGCGACTGGACGGCGACGCGGCTCGGCGACGCGGGCGTGCGGCTGGCCGAGGCGCTGGACGGGATCGACGGCGAAGTCCTCGACATGCGCAAGGTCCGCCGGCTCGACACCGCCGGGGCCTACGCGGTCGTGAAGGCGGCCGGCAGGGACTACGACGTCTCGCGCGTGCAGGCGCGCAAGGAGCACCTGAAGCTCATCACCCTGGTGGCCGAGACCCGGCGCCAGCCGCCGGTGGTGAGCCGCGAGCCGCGGGACTTCCAGGCCCTGACCATCCGGGTGGGGCGCGGCGTCGTCGACCTGGGCCTCGAGGCCTGGGACACCCTGGGCTTCCTCGGCCACCTGCTGGTGGTGGTCGGCCGCTCGATCATCAATCCCCGCCGGATCCGGCTCGCGCCCATGGTGTCCTTGATGGAGCGGGCCGGGCTGGACGCCATCCCGATCGTCGCCACCACCTCGTTCTTCATCGGCGCGGTGGTGGGCCTCCTGGGCGCCAACATGCTGCAGCAGTTCGGCGCGCAGGTGTTCGCCGTGGAGCTGATCGGCATCGCGGTGCTGCGCGAGTTCAACATCATCATCACCGCGGTGCTGCTCGCCGGCCGTTCGGCCTCGGCCTTCGCCGCCGAGATCGGCTCGATGAAGATGAACCAGGAGATCGACGCCATGAAGGTGCAGGGCGTCGATCCGTTCGAGGCCCTGGTCTTCCCCAGGTTCGCGGCCCTGCTGCTGACCATCCCCCTGCTCACCTTCGTGGCGACGCTGGCCGGCCTGTTCGGCGGCCTGGTGGTCACCTGGACGGTCCTCGACCTGGGCCCGGCCTTCTTCCTGCAGCGGATCGTCGACAACGTGGGCGCCACCCAGCTCTACGTCGGCCTTTCCAAGGCGCCGGTGATGGCCGCGGTGATCGCCGGCATCGGCTGCCGGCAGGGCCTGGAGGTGGGCGGCGACGTGGAATCCCTGGGCCGGCGGGTGACGGCGGCCGTGGTGCACGCCATCTTCGCCATCATCATGATCGATGCCGTCTTCGCCCTGGTCTACATGGAGCTGGAGATTTGAGCGGCGCGGTGGACGAAGAACACCTCTCCGACGAGGAGCTGCTGGACCAGGAGGGTCCGGCCCTGGAGGTGCGCGGGCTGGTCAACGCCTTCGGCGACAACGTGGTGCACGACAAGCTGGACCTGTCGGTGGAGCGCGGCGAGGTCTTCGGCGTGGTCGGCGGGTCCGGCGCCGGCAAGTCGGTGCTGCTCAACTCGATCATCGGCCTGCGGGAGCCCCAGGCCGGGGTGATCCGCGTGTTCGGCCAGGACCTGGAGACGGCGTCGCGGCGGCGCTGGGACGCCATCAACCGCAGCTGGGGCGTGCTCTTCCAGCAGGGCGCGCTGTTCTCGAACCTGACGGTGCGGGAGAACGTGGCCTCGCCGATGTTCGAGCACACCGACCTCACCCGGCAGGAGATCAACGAGCTGGCGGACCTGAAGATCGCCCTCGTCGGCCTGAAGCCCGAGGCCGGCCTTCTGAAGCCGGCCGAGCTCTCCGGCGGGATGCGCAAGCGGGCGGGCCTGGCCCGCGCCTTGGCGCTCGACCCGGAGCTGCTGTTCCTCGACGAGCCCACCGCCGGGCTAGACCCGATCGGGGCCGCGGCCTTCGACGAGCTGATCAAGGATCTTTCCGATACCCTGGACCTGACGGTGTTCATGATCACACACGACCTGGACACGCTCTACGAGATCACCGACCGGGTGGCGGTGCTGGCCGACAAGAAGGTGGTGGCGGTCGCCCCGGTGCGTGAGCTGGAATCCTCGGACCACCCGTGGATCCGCGAATATTTCCTCGGCCCCCGCGGACGCGCGGTGCGGGCTGCGACGGAGGCCTGATGGAAAAGAACGCCAACTACGCCATGGTCGGCCTCTCGGCCCTCCTCCTGCTGATGGCGGCCCTGATCTTCGTGGTCTGGCTGTCGCGCTGGCAGTTCCGGCAGGAGAACGACCTCTACGACGCGGTGTTCGACGGGCCGGTGCGCGGCCTGAACCAGGGCGGCGAGGTGCACTTCAACGGCATCAAGGTGGGTGAGGTCACGAAGATCGCGCTGGACCGCACCAATCCGACCCGGGTGATCGCGCGCATCCGGGTGGGGTCGGAGGTGCCGATCCGGTCGGACTCCTACGCCACGCTGGAGCCGCTCTCGATCACCGGCGTCAGCCTGATCCAGATCACCGCCGGGACGCCCTCGCGGCCGCTCCTGAAGGAGGTCGAGCAGCGGCGCTGCGAGGCCCGCGGCATGCGCAACTGCATCCCCATCCTGAGGAGCCAGCGCAGCGCGCTCTCCGACCTGCTGGCCGGCGGCGGCACCGTGCTGAACCGCACGATCGAGGTCCTGGACCGCGCCAACCGCGTGCTCTCCGATCAGAACATCCGCACCTTCTCCGCCACCCTCAACGACGTGCAGGCGGTCAGCGCCGAGGTGCGCGCCCGCAAGGCGATCCTGGCCGACGCCCAGAAGACCCTGCAGGACATCGACGCCGCCGCCCAGGAGTTCACCGGCCTGGCCCAGAGCGGCCGGCAGATCCTCGACACCGACGGGCGGCGGACCATGCGCAGCGCCGCCCAGGCGGCCGACGAGGCGCGCGCCACGGCCGCGGACCTGCGCGCTCTGGTGGCCAAGCTACAGGCGCCGACCGCCGACTTCGCCACCAACGGGCTGCCGCAGATCACCGCCGCGGCCGTGCAGCTGCAGGAGGCGGCCATCGCGCTGGAGCGGCTGGCCAACGAACTGCAGGCGAACGGCGCCGGCGCGGTGCTGAAGCCGAAGTCCAAGGAGCTGGAGGTGCAGCCATGACCCGACGAAACGCCCTCCTCCGCCCCGCCCTCCTCGCGCTCGCCGCGGTGGCGCTCTCCGGCTGCCTCGGCGGGTTGCTCGGCGGCAAGCCCGCGCAGCTCTACCGCTTCGGCCAGGCGCCGGCGGCGGCGTCGGACGCGGCGCCTGCCGCGGGCTCCGTGGGCGTGTTCCGCGCCGGCGGGACGTTCGCCCGCGAGGCGGCCGGCGACAAGATCCTGGCGATCACCGGCGGTGAGGCCCAGTACATCGCCCAGAGCCGCTGGGCGGCGCCCGCCGAGGTGCTGTTCAACCAGGCGGTGCTTGCGGCCTTCGACGCCGCCCCGGGCCGGGTCCGGCTCCTCTCGCGCGGCGAGCAGGGTCGCACGAGCCACGCCCTGCGCCTCGACGTGCGCAATTTCGAGACCCGCTACGACAACGGCGCCGAGGCGGCGCCCACGGTGGTGGTGCGGGTGCGAGCGGCCCTGGCCCGCGACAAGGACCAGGGGCTCGGGCCCGAGCGGATCTTCGAGGCGCGCATTCCCGCCGCCAGCAACCGCGTGGGCAGCATCGTGGCCGCCTACGACCAGGCCGTCGGACAGGTGCTGGGCGAGGTGGTCCGCTGGACGGAGAGCCAGGTGGGCGCGGGCTGAGCGGAGTTAGCTGACGCCCGCGATCCGCTTGGCTGCGGTGACCGTGTTCTGCAGCAGCACCGCCACGGTCATCAAACCGACGCCGCCGGGCACCGGGGTGATCCAGCCGGCCACCTCGCGGGCCTCCTTGAAGTGGACGTCGCCCACCACCTTGGTCTTGCCCTGGGCCGCCTTCTCGGGATCGTCGAAGGGTACACGGTTGATGCCGACGTCGATCACCGCTGCGCCCGGGCGGATCCAGTCGCCGCGGATCATGCGCGGGCGGCCCACGGCGGCCACCAGGATCTCGGCCTCGCGGCAGACCGCCGGCAGGTCTCCGGTGCGGGAATGGGCGATGGTGACGGTGCAGTCGGCCTGCAGCAGCAACTGGGCGATGGGACGGCCCACCAGCATGGAGCGGCCGACGACCACGGCCCGCTTGCCGGCCAGCTCCCCCACCGCCTCGCGCAGCAGGATCATCGAGCCCAGCGGCGTGCAGGGATAGAGGCCGGGCAGGCCGCTCGCGAGCCGGCCGGCATTGACCATGGTCAGGCCGTCGACGTCCTTCTCGGGATCGAGGATGGCCAGCACCTGCTTCTCGTCTAGGTGCTTCGGCAGCGGGAGCTGGACGAGAATGCCGTGGATCGCCGGGTCGGCGTTGAGCTCGGCCACCAGGCGCAGGAGTTCGTCCTGGGTGGTCGCCTCCGGCAGCCGGTGGGTGACCGAGTGCATGCCGGCGGCCAGGGACTGCTCGCCCTTGGACCGGACGTAGATCTGGCTGGCCGGGTCGTCGCCGACGAGCACGACGGCGAGGCCGGGCTGGAGGCCGTGCTCGGACTTCAGCCGGGTCACCTCGGCGGCCACCTCCGCGCGCACGCCCTCGGCGTACACCTTGCCGTCGATGATCTGGGCGGCGGCGGCCGCGCCTGGATCGCTCATGAGGCCTCCCGGAACTGGACCCCCGCCTAGCCGTTCCCCGGAACGCACGCAATTATCGAAAGATAAGTTCCATGGGCGACCTGGACGCCCTCTTCTCGCGGATCGCCAGCGCGGTGTCGCGCTGGACCGGCCGCCCCGCGGTGTTCCTGGTCTGCTGCGCCGTGGTCGTCGCCTGGGCGGTGTCGGGGCCCATGTTCGGCTTCTCCGACACCTGGCAGCTGGTGATCAACACCGGCACCACCATAGCCACCTTCCTGATGGTGTTCCTGATCCAGAACACCCAGAACCGCGACAACGCCGCCCTGCAGGCCAAGCTCGACGAGCTGATCCGGGTCTCGAAGGCCAAGAACGACTTCATCGGCATCGAACACCTGTCGGACCGCGAGCTGGAGGAGATCCTGACGGACTGCGAGCGGCACCGCCCGCACGTCATCGACCGCGCCGAGGCGAACGTGCGCCGGGAGCGCCGCAAGGCCCAGGCGCCTAAGCGGACGGCCTCGATGAAGCCGCTGCCGGCGCGCCGCCGCGCCTAGGAGCGCCTCAGTCGATGCCGTAGAGCGCGGCGTAGGGGTCGGTCTTGCCCGATAGCACGTCCTTCACCGGGATCGGCCGCCAGCCCACCGTCTGCGTCTCGCTGGCCCGCCAGGCTTCCACGATGACGTCGCGCAGCTCGGACGCGCCGAGCGCCATCTGCTTGCGCGCGAAGGCAGGCCCGCGGGGATCGCCGGCCTTCAGGCCGCCGGCCTTCTCCAGCTCGTAGAGCGGGATCGCCAGCCTCGCGTTGGACAGCAGATAGTCGCGCGTGCGCGCCTCCACCGAGCAGTTGCAGAGCCGCAGCGGGCTCATCGCGGCCGTCAGGCTCCCCGTCCCGCCGCGCAGGACGATGTCGGTGTCGACGGAGGAATGGATGCGCGCGGTCGTGAAGCCCTGCGGGTTCGGGTAGTCGCCCCAGCCGTTGTAGTGGTTGGACAGGTGCAGCGGCTGGCTGCCGTCGGCGACGAAGTGGGAGAGCTCGCCCAGGGTCACCAGGATCTGCTTCTCCCGGCGCAGGCGGTCGGCGGTGAACCACGCGCGGTTCTTCTTCCATTTCGGATTGGTCTCGGCCGCCTTCAGCACCCGCCACATGGCGAAGTCGCGGGTGAGCTGCTGCCACCGGTCGGCGATGGCGTAGGGCAGATAGCCGGCTTTCCAGCTGTCCTGGCCGGCGGCCTGCAGCGCCTTTTCGTAGTCCGCGCGGGTGGGCGGCAGGGCGTCCAGCCTGGGGCCGCCCAGGATGCGGCCGTCGTCCTCGGTGTCGACGAAGTGGGCCGCGTCGCGGTCCTGGTCGTGGATCTTGCCGGCGCCCTTGGAGCGGTCGGGCTCGCGCGACTGCTCGCCGACATCGAGGGCGGCCTGGCGGGTGCGGAGGAAGGCGGGGATCTCGGCGGGCAGCCCGCGCACGGCGGCTTCGCCGATCAGGCGGTGGCCGGTGGCGCCCCAGGCGAGCGCGGGCTGGGGCATGGTGATGGCGGCCAGAACGGCCGCGGCGGCGAGGCGTTTCATGCGTCCCGTTTGCGGGCTCGCCCAGCCGGACGCAAGGGGGTGCGCCCTAGACGGGGTCCTGGATATCCAGCGCCTGCTCGACGCGGCCGATCCAGGCCTGGACCCGAGGGTAGTCGGCCAGCCGGAAGCCGCCGTGCTCGGCCATGCGGGTGTAGGCGACCAGCGCCACGTCGGCGAGGCTCAGGCGCTCGCCGACCAGGAAGCTGGAAGCCGCGAGGCCGTCCTCCAGACGCTGCAGCGCCGCCTTGCCGCGCTCCACGAGGCGGGGCTCCACCTCGGTGACGGGCTTGCCCTGGTACTTCACCTGGAAGCGGACGACGGCGACGTAGGGCTCGTGGCTGTACTGCTCCCAGAACAGCCATTCGAGCATGCGCGCGCGCTCGTAGGCGTCCTCGGGGATCAGCTCCGAGCCCTCCGCCAGGTGCAGGATGATGGCGTTGGACTGAGCCAGCGGGCGGCCATCGTCGAGGATGACCGTGGGGACCTGGCCGGCCGGATTGAGGGCCAGGAAGTCCGGCGTGCGGCTTTCGCCGACCATGATGTCGGTCTCGATCCACTCGTAGGGCTGGCCCAGGAACTCGGCCGTCCACTTGACCTTCAGGCAGTTGCCCGACTTCGAGTCGCCATAGATTCTCATGGTCCCGCCCCCAGCTTGGCCATGCCGAGGGGGCGAGAATTTCTTAACCGGCGCAAGCTATCCTTACTGTACGGGCCTGTTAGCTTTGCTTACAGGCACGCCGCGACGCCCCTCTGTGGGTTGCCCAAAGGGGGCTAACCGGGTAGGACTCCCGGCACCAGTTCAACGACGAAGGAGACGCCGTCATGCGACGCCGCCTCGCCGCCCTGGCCGCTTTCGCCACGATCTTTGCGGCTAACAACGCGCAAGCCGCCACCAGTGATCCCATTGGCGACCTGATTAAATCCGTGATCACGGGCTCCATTCCGGGCGCTCCCGGCTGGAACGTGAAGGCCACGCTCTACCATGCCGGCGCCAAGGGCGTCGGCGCGCTGGATTCGCTTGGCTGCAAGGTCGTCGCCATGCGCACCGTGGCCGTCGACAAGAAGCTGATCCCGCGCCGCAGCGTCCTGTTCATCAAGGAGACCGTCGGCCTGAAGATGCCCGACGGCAAGCTGCACGACGGCTACTGGTACGCCTCCGACGTGGGCGGCGCCATCAAGGGCGAGCGGATCGACCTCTACACCGGCCTCGGTGCCCAATCGATGAAGCCGGCCATGCCGCTGAACCTCGCCAAGCTGTCGGTGGTGAAGGTCGGCGACTTCAAGGGCTGCCCGCCGGCGTAACCGCCGACCCGAGCCCTCAATCCTCCCTGGAGCCGCCAGCCGCCGGCGCAGACGCGGCGGCGCGATGTCTCACGTTCCGGGGAAAAGTCCTTGCTACATCAGCCGAATTTCTTTGCCGTCACCGGCGGCCCCGGAGCGGGCAAGACGACACTGCTGCGCCACCTGCAGGGCCTCGGCGAGATCGTGGTGGAGGAGAGCGCGCGGGCGATCCTGCAGGCCCACGGCGTGCGGCCGGATCAGGCCCGGCTGGCGGAGCTGATGTTGGAGCGGGACCTGGCCGCCTATCGCGCGGCGCGGGGCCGGACCTTCTTCGACCGCAGCCTGGTGGACGCCTGGGCGATGCTCAGGGCCCGCGGCCCCTGCCCCGCCGCCGACGAGGCCGTACGCACCTGCCGCTACCACCGGCTGGCCTTCATCGCCCCGCCCTGGCGGGAGATCTATGTCCAGGACGCGCAGCGCATTCAGACCTGGGCGGAGGCGGTGGAGACCTACGAGCGCTGCGCGGAGGCCTACCAGGCCGCCGGCTACGAGCTCGTGGAGCTGCCGCGGGTGTCGGTGGAGGATCGGGCCGAGTTCGTGCTCGACCGGGCCCGCTAGGTCTCGACGAACGCCTTCTCGAGGACGAAGTCGCCGGGATTGGCGATGGAGCCTTCCTCAAAGCCGCGGTCGAGGAGCTGCTGCTTCAGGTCCGCCAGAACCGAGGGGCCGCCGCAGAGCATGACGCGGTCTTCTGCCGGGTTGAACGGCGGCAGGCCGAGGTCGGCGAATAGCTGGCCGTTCTCGATCAGGTCGGTGATCCGGCCGCGGGTCCTGAAGTCCTCCCGGGTGACCGTGGGATAGTACTTCAGCTTCGGCGCGATCAACTCGCCCAGGGTCTCGTCGCTGGCCAGCTCGTGCTCGAGCAGGTCGCGGTAGTTGAGATCGCGGACCTCGCGCACGGTGTGAGTGACAATGACGTCGTCGAAGCGCTCGTAGACCTCCGGGTCACGGGCGAGCGACAGCCAGGGCGCCAGCCCCGTGCCGGTGCCCAGCATGTAGAGCCGGTTGCCGGGCTTCAGGCCGTCCAGCACCAGGGTGCCGGTGGGCTTGCGGCCGATCAGAACCTGGTCGCCCACCTTGATGTTCTGCAGGCGCGAGGTGAGCGGGCCGTTGGGCACCTTGATGGAGTAGAACTCCAGCTCCTCGTGCCAGGCCGGCGAGGCGATGGAATAGGCGCGGACCAGCGGCTTGCCGTCCTCCTTCATCAGCCCGACCATCACGAACTGGCCGGACGCGAAGCGCAGGCCGGGATCGCGAGTGGTGCGGAACGAGAACAGGCTCTCGGTCCAGTGCTGAACCCAGGTGACCGTCTCGACGTAGAAGGCGCCGGACGCCTTCAGGGGCGGCGCGGCCGCGGCAACTTCGGTCATCGAACTCTCAGGCTTGTCGTAGGCCATCAGATGTCACCGCCGACGTTGGCGACGGCGCCCGGCGCGCGGGCCACATGGATACCGCACTCGGTCTTGTCCTGTCCCTTCCAGCGGCCGGCGCGGACGTCCTCGCCTGCCTCCACCGGCTGGGTGCAGGGCCAGCAGCCGATCGACGGAAAGCCCTGGGCCACCAGCGGATGAGCCGGCAGGTCGTGCTCGGCGGCGTAGGCGTCGAGGTCGGCCTTCTGCCAGTTGGCTAGCGGGTTGAACTTCACCTTGCCGTCGGTGAACTCCACCACAGGCAGCCGCAGGCGGTCGCCGCCGTGGAAGCGCTTGCGCCCCGTCACCCAGGCCTCGAAGCCCTCGATGGCGCGGTCCAGCGGCAGCACCTTGCGGATATGGCAGCAGGCGTCCGTATCCTTCTGCCAGAGCTTGGCGTCCGGATCGCCGGTGGCCAGGTCCTGGTAGTGCGGGCGCAGGTCGCGCACGTCGGTGAGGCCGAGCCTGGCGGCGAGGCTCTTGCGGTAGTCCAGCGTCTGGCCGAACAGCATGCCGGTGTCGAGGAAGAGCACGGGGGTGTCCGGCTTCACTTCGGACAGCATGTGCAGCAGCACGGCGGACTCCGCCCCGAAGGACGAGACCACCGCCAGCCGGCCGTCGAAGAACTTCACGGCCGCCTTCAGCACCTCGCGCGGGTGGACGTGGCGCAACTCGGCGTCGAGCCGCTGGGCCAGCTGCTCGGCGGTTTCGGGCCCGGCGTCGGCGGGGCGGGTGAGATTGTCGTAGGCCAAGCTCAACGCTCCCGCTCCACGAAGGCCGGGACGCGGTCGTCGGCGGCGCGCTGATAGACATGACGGAAGCGCCTGGTGACGTGCTCCCAGTCCTGCGAGGAGGAGCCGTCCGCCGGCTCGAAGGCGTCGAAGCCGGCGCGGAGCATGAAGTGGGCCTGCTCGCGCAGCACGTCGCCCACCGCCCTCACCTCGCCCGCGTAGCCGTAGCGTTCGCGCAGGATCCGGGCGTTCGAGTAGTGGCGCCCGTCGCGGAATTTCGGGAAGGCCAGCGCCACCACCGCGATCCGCGGCAGGTCGTAGGCCAGAGCCTCCACCTCTTCGTCGCTGTTCAGCCGCACGCCCACCTTGCGGCCCTCGGAGAGCAGCCGCTCGCCTTCCGCCTGGAAGCGGGTCAGGGAGATGATCACGTCGCCCGGGACCAGGTCCTGGTCGTCGTCCAGGTTGGTGAAGGGGTCCTCGACCGGCAGCATCCGGCCTTCGACGACCTTAATGCGCGTCGGCATAGACGGCCTCCTTGAAGGGGGCGACGCCGGTGCGGCGGTAGGTGTCGAGGAAGCGTTCCCCCTCCTTCCGCTCGCGCATGTAGACGTCGACCAGCTGTTCGACCGCCTCGGCGACCCGGTTGGCCGGCAGCGCCGGGCCCAGGATCTGGCCGAGCGTCGCGTCCTCGGCGCCGGAGCCGCCCAGGGTGACCTGGTAGAACTCCTCGCCCTTCTTATCGACGCCGAGGATGCCGATGTGGCCCACGTGGTGGTGGCCGCAGGCGTTGATGCAGCCGCTGATCTTGATCTTCAGCTCGCCGATGAGCTCGGCGCGCTCTGCGTCGTCGAAGCGCTTGGCGATCTGCTGGGCCACCGGAATGGCGCGGGCGTTCGCCAGCGCGCAGTAGTCCAGCCCCGGGCAGGCGATGATGTCGCTCACCAGGTCCATGTTCGGCGTCGCCAGCTCGGCGGCGTCGAGCGCCTGGAAGACCTCGTAGAGGTCGTCGAGCTTCACGTGCGGCAGGATGAGGTTCTGGTTGTAGTGCACCCGGATCTCGTCGAGCGAGAACCGCTCGCCGAGGTCGGCCACCAGCTCCATCTGGGCGCTGGACATGTCGCCAGGCGTGTCGCCGGGCTTCTTCAGCGAGACGTCGACGATGGCGTAGCCCGGCTGCTTGTGCGGATGGGTGTTGCGGCGCAGCCAGCGGGCGAACCGCGGGTCGGCCGCCTTGGCGCGCTCCAGCGCCTCGGAGCGGGCCGGCAGGGTCTCGAAGGTCGGCGTGAACCAGCCGCGGATGCGGGCCAGCTCGGTGTCCGGCACGTCGGTCCGCTCGTGGTCCGACTTGGCCCACTCGTCCTCGACCTGGCGGGCGAACTCCTCGGCGCCGAGGGAGGCCACCAGCACCTTGATGCGGGCCTTCCAGATGTTGTCGCGCCGGCCGTGGCGGTTGTAGACGCGAAGGATCGCCTCCAGGTAGCTCAGGAGGTGGCGCACGGGCAGGAACTCGCGGATCGTCGGGCCCAGGTAGGGCGTCCGGCCCAGACCGCCGCCCACCATCACCTCGAAGCCCAGCTCACCGTTGCGGCCCCGGCGCATGGCCAGGCCGATGTCGTAGATCTTGGTCGCCGCGCGGTCCTTGGCGGCGGCGGTCACGGCGATCTTGAACTTGCGCGGCAGGAACGAGAATTCCGGGTGCAGGGTCGACCACTGGCGGATCACCTCGGCCCACACGCGCGGGTCGTCCAGCTCGTCGGACGTGGCGCCGGCATAGGGGTCGGCGGTGACGTTACGGATGGTGTTCCCCGACGTCTGCATGGCGTGCATCTCGACCTCGGCGAGATGCTCCAGGATCGCCGGCGCGTCCTTCAGCTTGATCCAGTGCAGCTGCAGGTTGGTGCGCGTCGTGAAGTGGCCGTAGCCCTGGTCGTAGGTGGACGCGATCCAGGCCAGCTTGCGCAGCTTCGCGGCGTTCAGGAAGCCATAGGGGATCGCGATCCGCAGCATGTAGGCGTGCAGCTGCAGATACAGGCCGTTCATTAGCCGGATCGGCTTGAACTGGTCCTCGGTGATCTCGCCGGCCAGGCGGCGGTTTACCTGCTCGCGGAATTCGGCCGTGCGGTCGGCGACGAATTCACGGTCGATCTGGTCGTAGCGGTACATCGGTCTACTTGCGCTTGATGAGGGCGACGCGGCCGGTGGACCGGGCCGCGCCGTGGGCATGCTGGAGGGCGGCGATGTCGTCGCCGCCGGCCGCCTGCTTGCCGTGCTGCGGATGGTTCGACGGACCGAGCGCGCGGATCCGCTCGCGGTAGCTGAGCGGCGCCCACAGGCCCTCGGATTCGATGACGTCGATCAGGTAGGGGTCGACGACGATGGTCTGCTCGGTCTTGGCGTGGGCCTCGGCGGCGATGGCCGCGTCTTCCTCCGCGAAGACCTGCGCCTCGAGGAAGCGCTCGACCCACTGGCCGTCCTTCCAGAAGACGACCTCGCCGTCGGAGAGCCGGTTGCCGGTCAGGGCCTTCATGCGGTGGCTCCCTTGAGCAGGGCTTCGACCGCCTCGGCCTCGCCTTCGGCGGCGAGCGCCATGGCCTCGCCCACAATCAGCAGGGCCGGACCGGACAAGGCCGACGCCGCTTCACCCAGGCCGCCGAGGGTGGTCTTCACCCGCCGCTCGTCGGCGCGCGAGGCGTTCACCACGATGAGCGCGGGGGTGGCGCCGTCCCGGCCGGCGGCCATCAGGCGCGCGGCGATCGCCGGCGCGGTCGACAGGCCCATGTAGATGACGACGGTGTGGTTGGACCTGGCCAGGCTTTCCCAGTCGAGGTCAGGCTCACCGTGCGCCGCGTGGCCCGTCACGAAGGTCACCGCCTGGGCCGAGCCGCGGTGGGTCAGCGGGGCCCCGGCCGAGGCGCCGGCGGCCAGCGCCGCGGTCACGCCCGGAACCACGTGGCACTCCACGCCGGCCTCGCGGCAGGCTTCCAGCTCCTCGCCGCCGCGGCCGAAGATGAACGGGTCGCCGCCCTTCAGGCGCACCACGTTCAGGCCGTCCTGGGCGAAGGCCACCAGCATGCGGTTGATCTCGTCCTGGGCGTAGGTGTGGCGCGACTTGCGCTTGGCCACCGAGATCCGTCGCGCGCCTTCGGGCGCCAGGTCGAGGATCTCGTCGGAGACCAGGCCGTCGTGGACCACCACGTCCGCCCGCTGCAGGGCCTTGAGCGCCTTGATGGTGAGAAGCTCCGGGTCGCCGGGGCCGGCGCCCACCAACCAGACGGCGCCGGGACGCACCCGCGGCTTGCCGCCCAGGACGACCAGGCCGTCGGCTCGCTTGGACCTGTCGCGGGATTGCGCCATAATTAGCTTCTCTAAACGCTGAACTGTCTGAATCGAGACGGGACGGGCTGGCGCCCGCCCCGCCGATGTCCACCGACGAAAAGGGCCGATACATCGGCGGACGCTTGCAAATAGGGGGCGGGGACGCCACTTCGCAAGGCGAGGACTTCTGCCGGGGCTGTCAGGAAAACTCATGGAACGTACCCACGAGCGCCGCCGCCTGCCGCCGCTCAATGCGCTGCGCGCTTTCGAGGCGGCCGCCCGGCACCTGAACTTCAGCCGCGCCGCCGACGAGCTGTCGGTGACGCCGGGCGCGGTCTCGCAGCAGATCCAGAATCTGGAGGACTACGTCGGTGCGGCCCTTTTCAAGCGCACGCCCAAGGGCCTGCTGCTGACCGACGCAGCCCAGACCGCCCTGCCCGCGCTCCGCGAAGCCTTCGACCGACTCGCCGAGGCCGCCAGCCTGCTCACCGCCGCCGTCGACGGCCGCCGGCTGACGATCACCGCCCCGCCCTCGTTCGCCGCCAAGTGGCTGGCGCCCCGCCTGGGCGCCTTCGAGCGGGCGCACCCGCAGGTCGACGTCTGGCTGAACGCCGGCATGGAGCTGGTGGACCTCACCGCCGGCGAGGTGGACCTGGCGCTGCGCTACGGCGCGGGCCGCTACCCCGGGCTGGAGGTGAAGCGGCTGGTCAGCGAGGCGGTCATCCCGGTCATCAGCCCCGCGCTGCTGGCCGAACAGCCGCTGTCGACGCCGGAGGACCTGGCCCACCACGTCCTGCTGCACGACGGTTCGCCCGACATCGACGACAGCTGCCCGGACTGGTCGATGTGGCTGGCGGCCCGCGGCCTGCGCGGCATCGACGGCCACCGGGGCCCGCGCTTCAACCAGTCCAGCCTGGTGATCGAGGCCGCCGCCAACGGCCGCGGCGTGGCGCTGGCCAAGCGGACGCTGGCCCAGGCCGACCTGGAGGCCGGCCGGCTGGTCGCCCCCCTGCAGATCGCCACGGCGGTGGACTTCGCTTACTACCTCGTCCATCCGAAGGCCAAGGGCCGCCTCCCCCAGGTAAAGGCGTTCATCAGCTGGATCGAGGCCGAGGCGCAGGCGCACGAGGAGGCGATGCGCGCCATCGACAACGGCGCCGGCATCTAGACGAGACGAGTACCGATGCGAGTTCTTCCCGCCGATTGCACCACGATGGCGCAGGTGCGCCAGGGGGTGGACGCCCTCGATCGCCAGCTGGTCGCCCTGCTGGCCGAGCGCCAGGGGTACATGGACGCCGCCGCGCGCATCAAACAGGACCGCGGCGCAGTCCGCGACGAGGCGCGGATCGAGGACGTGGTTTCCAAGGTGAAGGCCGCCGCCCGCGAGGCGGGGCTGTCGGAGGAGATCGCCGAGCCGGTGTGGCGCACGCTCATCGAGCGCTGCATCGCCTACGAGTTCACCGTCTGGGACGCGATCCGCGCGGAGGCCTAGGCCTTCACCGACTGGTAGGCCGCGATGTCGGCCACCACGGCATCGAGCGCCGCCCGCACAGGTGAGAGGTCGGGCGTGGCCTGCGCCTCGGCCACGGCGCAGGCGTCGCCCAGGGCGTTCGCCCCGACGCCCCTCGCCGCCCCCTTGATCGTATGCAGCAGGTCACGGCAGTCGGCCGGGGCGCCGTCGAGCTTTTCCGACCAGCTTCGCGCCTGGTCGCTGAACAGCGCCAGCACCTCGCGCACGATGCCCGGATCGTGGGCGACGAAGGTTTCCAGGTAGGTGAAATCGACGGCGGACATGAGCGCAACCGTAGACTGCGGAAGCTTACGTCGGGGTGAAGAGAGCCCGCCTTGCCAAGGCGGCTTTTTCCAGTATGTTCCGCGCCCTCGCCGCAGGGGGCTCCGTCTCCCCGCGACGCAGGGACGGGTGCATAGCTCAGTTGGTAGAGCAGCTGACTCTTAATCAGCGGGTCGTAGGTTCGAATCCTACTGCACCCACCACTTCCCTCAACATCAGTGCAGCGGCGGCGGCGTGTCGCTGACCGGCGCGTCCAGGGGCGGCAGCGGCCGCTCCAGGTCCTCGGCGGCGTCGTTCTTGCCCGTAGGGTTCGGCGCAGCGGTCGGACGTTCGGGCTCTGGCTCGTAGTCCAGCTTCAGCGCGCTCAGGGCCTGGCGGCCCTCCTGGCCGAACAGGCTGCGCAGGCGCACGTCCATCTGCGGGAACGGCACCTCGATCCCGGCGCACTCCAGGGCGTCGGCGATGGCCCAGGTGTAGGCGGCATGCATCGCCGCCGGCCGCTTCACGGCGTCCAGCGTCGGCCAGACGAGCAACTCGAAGTTCAGGGCCGAGTCGCCAAAGCCGACCAGCCAGACCTGGCTCTTGCGGCTCTCAGTGTCCGGGCTGGTGAAGGGCACGCTCTGGGCGGCCGCCAGGACCACGTCCCTCACCTGCTCTCGGTTCGAGCCGTAGGCGACGCTAAACGGGATGTGGATGCGCCGGGTCTCGTTGTGCAGGGTCCAGTTGATCACCGGGCCGTCGATGAACTTCGAGTTCGGGACGACGATGTCGATGTTGTCGTTGGTCCGGATGCGCACCGCGCGGGGCCCGATCTCCTGCACCAGCCCGCGCTTGCCGTCCTCCAGCTCCACGTAGTCGCCGACGTTGAGCACCCGGTCGAAGATCAGGGCAAGGCCGGAGACGAACTCCTTCACCAGCCCCTGCAGGCCGAGGCCCACGCCGACGCCGAGGGCGCCCGCGAACACCGCCAGGGATGACAGGTTCAGGCCGACCGTCGAAAGGCCGGCGATGAAGAAGACGATCACAAGCCCGTATGAGACCAGCTTCTCGACGATGTAGAGCGCTGCGGCTCCGGAGTGCACGCGGCCGCGGATGCGGCGCAGGCCGGCTCCGGCCAGCCGGGCCGCCACGAACCCCGCCGTGATCAGCAGGAGCCCGGTCAGCACGCCGCCCAGCGTCACGGGCGTGCGGCCGATGGCGAACAGGACCAGGCCGCCGACGTTGTCGAGATCACCCATCACGCCCGGCCAACGTCGGGCGCGGCCTGGCTGTTCCGGTCAGGCTCAGACCGGGACGTTCTCCTTCAGGAGCTCGTCGAAGTAGGCGATGGTGCGGGTCAGGCCGTCGCGGAGCACGATCTTGGGCTCCCAGCCGAGGAGTTCCTTGGCCTTGGCGATGTTCGGCTGGCGCTGTTGGGGGTCGTCCTGCGGGAGGGGCCGGTACTCGATGGCCGACTTCGAGCCGGTGAGGTCCACGACCATCTCCGCGAGCTGGCGGATGGTGAACTCGCCGGGATTGCCCAGGTTGATCGGCCCGGTGATCTCATCGTCCGTCCCCATGAAGCGGATGAAGCCTTCCACCAGGTCGTCGACGTAGCAGAACGAGCGGGTCTGGTGGCCTTCCCCGTAGAGGGTGATCGGCTCACCCTTCAGGGCCTGGACGATGAAGTTGGAGACCACCCGGCCGTCGTTGGGGTGCATGCGCGGGCCGTAGGTGTTGAAGATCCGCGCCACCTTGATGCGCAGGTTGTGCTGGCGGCGGTAGTCGAAGAACAGGGTCTCGGCGCAGCGCTTGCCCTCGTCGTAGCAGGAGCGGTAGCCGATCGGGTTGACGTTGCCCCAGTACTCCTCCGGCTGCGGGTGCACTGTGGGGTCGCCGTAGACCTCGCTCGTGGAGGCCTGGAAGATCTTCGCCTTCCGGCGCTTGGCCAGCCCCAGCATGTTGATGGCGCCGTGGACGCTGGTCTTGGTCGTCTGGACCGGGTCGTACTGGTAGTGGATCGGCGAGGCCGGGCAGGCCAGGTTGTAGATCTCGTCGACCTCCACGAAGAGCGGGAAGGTCACGTCGTGGCGCAGCAGCTCGAAGTTCGAGTTGTCCAGCAGGTGCGTCACGTTACGGCGCACGCCAGTGTAGAAATTGTCGACGCACAGCACCTCATTGCCCGCCGCCAGCAGCCGCTCGCACAGGTGCGAGCCGATGAAGCCGGCGCCGCCGGTGACCAGGATACGCTTCATGGGACCCCTTAAGATGCTCTCCGCGGAACGGCTTAGCCGAGGACGCGGGGGTCCTCCAAGCTCGACGTGTCGAAGCCGTGGTAGAGGGACAGGAAGCGGAAGGGGTGCGCCTGGAAGCTCGGGTACATCACGTTGTTGATGTCGGTGGCGGTGTCGAAATAGCCGATCTGCGGGTCCAAACCGTGCCGGACCAGGTGGTGGCGGGCGTGGACCAGGGCGACCTGGTCGATCCAGCGGGTGACCTCGGGCCGGCCCAGCTTGTCGTCCAGGTAGGCCCGCAGGAAGCGCAGGAACGCCTGGGCGTTGCCGGTGGGCTTCAGCAGCAGCAGGTTGGCGGTGATCCTGGAGCCCGCGTTCCAGCTGAGCTCGTTCTCGTTGAGGACGAGGTCCGCGGCCGCGTGGCGGTCCAGCAGGTCGGCCACGCCGCGCTGCAGGAGGAGGTCGATGTCGGAGACGAAGACCGGCCGCTCGAGCCTCGTCAGCAGCTCGCCCAGGCGCTGGAAGCGGACGCACTGGAAGTGGGCGATGGGCTTCTCGGCCTGGCCTTTGGGCGGGGCGTCGTAGGCCTTGGTGGCCACCGCCGAGGCGTCGAAGGAATCGCCGCAGAAGACGAGGCGATCATCCTGGATTCCCACGGTTTTCGCCGCAGCCTTCAGGCTGGCGGCGCCGCCGATCACATGGACCACCACCATGAAGGGGACGTCGCAGAACTTGAGCAGGCTCAGCACGTACCAGCGGGCGTAGAGCTCGACGTAGTGGGCATCGGCGGCGGCGAAGAACACCGCCTGCGCGCCGAGCTTCCTGGCCCGTGCCTGGACGGCCTTCCAGTCCATGGCCCTGCCCTTGGAGCTCAGGAAGGCGAGCTCGGGCTCCGGGCCGGCGGCAGGCGTGGCCGCGGCTATGGCGTCGAGGTCGATGGCCTGCAGCAGCACGCCATAGTGCTTGGCCCAGGCGGCCCATTCGGAGCCTTCGGGTGCGGGAATGTCCAAGGCCAGGCCGGCCTTGAGCAGGGCGCCGAGCTGGGCCTCGGAGTCCGGCGTCAGCGGCCGGCAGAGGATCATGCTGGCGACGTCGTGGATGTCGCGCAGGCGGATCAGCGGGACGACGTCCGCCCGCTCGGCGAGTGCGATGGCCATCCGGTGGCGGATCTCGCCCTCGGCGTCCCCTGCCGCCTTGGCGAGGTCGCAGAGCGCCGTGTGGGCGGCGACGTTGCCGGGCTCCAGCGCCACCAGGGCGCGGGCGTAGCGTTGGGCCTCGTCGGTGCGGCCCAGCGCCTGGTTGCAGGACAGCGCGGCGGCCACGACGCCCGAGGCCGTCGGCATCAGCCGCGCCAGGGCCTCGGCGTACTGGGCCGCCTCCTCGATCTTCTGGGCCGAGATGGCGGCGTTGAACTTGGCGATGG
The DNA here is from genome assembly GCF_036563285.1 of Phenylobacterium sp. Lineage (GTDB taxonomy): Bacteria > Pseudomonadota > Alphaproteobacteria > Caulobacterales > Caulobacteraceae > Phenylobacterium. Next base: position 146,560 of record NZ_DATCMR010000002.1, on the reverse strand, counting down.
CCGCGGTGCCGTGCTCGCGGATCTGGTCGGCGACGGGCGCCGGCCCGCCGTGCAGCGACTGCAGGTCGGCCAGCCGGTGCAGGACCTCCAGCGTGCGGCCGCCGGCGGCCAGGGCCGCCACCACGTCGCTGAGCGGCTCGGGGTCGAGCGGGCGCTGCGCGTGCATGTGCTCGAAGATCGTCAGCGCCCGGTCGGGCCGGCCCTCGGCCATCAGCTCACGACCGAGCCGCAGCATGGGATCGCCCTGCGGCTCCGGCTCGGCGGCCTTGGTGGGCCAGCCCCAGTGGTGGAACGTCGCCGTCAAGCCTTGTACGCCACGTGCACGTGGCTGTGGCCGAGCGCCTTGCCCATGAACTCGAGTCCGCCGGTCGGCAGGATCTTGGCGTAGCTGTCGAGGTCCTTCACCTCGATCACCACGCTCTGGCCATAGAGGGTGTCGGTGAGCTTCAGGACCTCGGGCAGCTCGGTGACGTCGCCGAACCCGGAGATGCCGTTCACCGTGAGCACGCCGAGCTGGCGCCACTTGCCTTCCTTGCGCTCCACGCCGTTCCAGTTCTGGCCGAGGCTGTCGCTGGCCAGGTGGTGCACGGAGAACTCGGGCACGGCGACCATGCGGTGCCAGCCCCACTGCTGCCAGAACCAGCTGTCGACGCCGCCGGCCGAGCAGAACTCCTCGCACATCAGGTTCGGCCAGCGCTCGCGGATGGCCTTGGCCTTCGGATGGAAGAGCTGGAAATAGCCGTTGGGCTGGGCGTTGACCTTGTCGTTCTGGCCCGCCACCGGCGCGCTGTCGAAACGTCCGGTGAAGTAGAAGCAGCCGGGGTTCCAGGAGTGGGCGAAGAACAGCTCGCGCAGCTGCGGGGCGTGGATCACGTCGGCGTCGGTCAGCACGATCCAGTCCGGCTCCTTCAGAGCGGCCAGGCCGTCGTTGAGCATCTTGCCCTTGTTGAAGGCGTGGTCGTCCTCGTAGCAGCGGTCGGAGAGGACGAGCTTGGCGCCGTGGGCGCGGGCGACCTCGTGGGTCTCGATGTCCTCCGTCGAGGACACGACCACCACCTCGTCGAACAGGTCGATGTTCTTCGGCAGGGTCTCGGCCAGGTACTTGCCGTAGCCCACCGAGACCACGACGCATGACAGCTTCTTCGGCCGGATGGAGTCGTTGCCGATGCCGACGCGGCGGCCGTTCGAGGCCTCGCCCACGTAGTTGTCGCGCGTCTCGACGGAGCGCTTCTGCTTGTGCAGGACGGCGTCGAAGAGCTCGTACTTGCCCTTCTTGACCGCCGGGCTGCCGGCCTTCTTCAGGAGCTCGCGGCTCTCCACCGAGATGATGTCGCGGTCGAGGATGTCGAGCTGCGACGGCCCGGGCTGGGCCAGGCCGCAGTAGTTGCAGAGGTCGAGCTGGGCGCCGAAATCCTCCGGCTTGCGCTGCCACCAGCCGTGCTCGACCGGCCAGGCGTGCTTGCCGCCGAAATATAGACGGTCGATGGCGGCGGCGACTTCGCAGAAGTAGGCGCCCTTGTCGTTGATCGAGGCGCTCCACAGCTTCTGCACCCAGCAGTCGTCGCGGTTGCGCTCCCACTCCGCGTCGGAGATGCCCGAGGCGTTGATGTAGTCCTGGCGGGTGATCAGCAGCGCCTGGTGCTGGCCGGCGCTTTCGTGGGTGTTGGTGTTGAAGTGGCTGTAGACCTCCATGATGGTCTCGTAGTGCTGGTAGAAGCCCTTCCCGAGGCTCGTCCACAGTCCACGGCCATTGGAGCGGTCGAACAGGCGCTCGGTGGCGAAGTCGTTGAAGTCCTTGATCGGCAACCGGCCGTTGGTGGTGTTCTCCCCGCCCCACAGCTCGGCGAACTTCAGCGAGATCTCCTCGAAGTTCGAATGCAGGGTCGGCTCGCCGGCGATGATGCCGATCAGCTTGTTGGGGGCGTTCCAGCCCTCCATGCTCTTCACCGCGCGCTCGAAGGTCTCGAGCGACATGTCGTCCCGCGACGGCTGGTGGGGGATCAGCCGCGTGCAGTTGGAGCACTTCAGGTGGCACTTCGTGCTGATGTCGATCTGGACGATGTCCATGTCGGCGGGCGAGCGCATGCCTTCAGTCCCCTTTGGGCGTTAACCGGTTGATCATGAGATGAGTCGCCGCCGCGGCGCGCCGCAGTTCGCGCAATCGCGGCGGCATGGTGTCACGGCCGGTCGAGGAACCGGCCATACATGTCGACCACGTCGCCCATGGTCGGGCCCATGTAGTCGCCGTTGAGCGCCTTGAAGTTGATGGCGCCGCGCCAGGTCATCTGGAACTCGAACCGGTCCGGCTGGGCGGTCCAGCCGCCCTCCTCCCCCAGCGACAGATGCTCCAGAAACGGCAGCTTGGGCGCCAGGATCAGCTCATCGCCTAGGGTGTCGAGCACCCAGCGGTGATGGATGAAGCCGCGGTAGGGCCCCTCGGGCCGCAGCGATTCCAGGTAGCGCGAGGGCACCGCGATGTAACCCGCCTCCGCGATGCGCGGCAGCATCTCCAGCGCCATGGCCGGGTAGGCCAGGTCCTCCAGCGTGTGAGAGCAGATGCAGTAGGAGAAGCGGCCGTGGCGGGCGACGTGCCGCAGCACCTCGTCGAAGCTGCGGCTGTCGTTGAGGTTGCCGCGGAAGTGCAGCGGGGCGACCCCGCACTCGCTCATGTCGAAAGTGGCGTCGAGCACCTCCGCCGACCAGGGATTGGCCGCCGCGCCCACGTCGATGACGGTGAAGTCCGGGCACTTGGCCTTCTGCTGCCTCAGCCATTCCAGCAGCTCGTCGTGGCCGTGCAGCGGGCCGTAGGCGTAGGACTGCGACGGCCGCTTCACGTTGCGCTCAAACAGGAAGTCCATCTGCAGGATGCCGTTGGCGTTCACGTCCGGCAGGCGGTGGACCTCCATCACCTCGGTGCAGTGGAAGCCCATCCGGTGTAGCTGGGCGAAGATCGTCTCGGCTTCGGGCGCGCGCTCGTTGAAGTCGACGACGGGGATCTCGAGCAGGATGTAGTCGGCCTGCCGCAGGACGGCCTCGCCGCCGCGCAGCACGTCGAGCTCGGCGCCCTGGACGTCAATCTTAACGAAGTCGAACCGTCGGCCTTCGAACAGGTCATCGAGACGGACGGTCTCCACCTCGTGCATCTCCACCAGCTCGTCGCGGAAATAGTCGCTCTTCTCGCGATAGAGCGACGAGCCCGTCGACTGCAGCCACTGCTTGGAGAGGAAGAATTGCTGGCGGCCGGCCTCGTGGAAGGCGGCGACCTCGTGCCGCTCGAACGGCATCAGCTCCAGCGCCGGGCGGCAATGAGGGTTCGGCTCGACCAGGGTCGGGCGGCAGTCCGGGAAGTGCTCGAGGAACCCCCGCGTGAAGTCGCCGACGTGCGCGCCGACATCGAGCAGGGTACGCGGCGCATACCCCTGGAAGCGCAGGGCCTGGACGACTGAGGGGCGCATGAAGGTCCTTAGGCGCTCGCGGCGCGGCGGAGGGGCTGTTCGTCGTCTTCGGCGGGCGGCGCTTCGGTGGCGGAGATATGGGCTTGCGTCCACAGGCGCGTGTCCGCCGCCAACGGCCGGACGCGGTGCTTGCGCGCGAGCGCGTTGCGGTAGAGAGCGAGGTAGTCCGGGTGCGCCAGCATCTCGCGGCCCTCATGGTCCTGCGCGACGCCGACGGCGAGGTAGGCTTCCATGTTGGCGAGGTCAGGCTTCGGGAGCCGGCCGGCGCGGTAGTCGTCCGCCATCTCGGCGTAGAGTCCCTCCAGCCGATCGACCAGCAGGTCCATGTCGAAGAGGGTGCAGGTCGCCCTCCCCGCCTCCAGCCGCGCCTTCATGTCGGCGATGGCGGCGGGGTCGTTGCCCAGGCGCACGGCGAGGTCGACGAAGGCCTCCGGGCTCTCGACCACCAGCTCGGGCAGCCCCGCGGCGCGGACGAGGCTGCCGCAGACGCGGCTGGCGAAGCTCTTGCCGGACAGGGTGACGATCGGCACGCCCATCCACAGGGCGTCGGAACAGGTCGTGTGGGCGCCGTAAGGCGCGGTGTCGAGGAACAGGTCGGCCAGCGGATAGCGCGCCAAGTGCCACGGGTTGGCGAGCTTCGGCGCGAAGTGCAGGCGGGCGCGGTCCACGCCGTGACGCTCGGCTTCCGCACGCAGGCGCTCGTTGGCCTCGGGCGACGCTTCGAGCAGCCACAGCACGCTGCCCGGCGTGCGCTTGAGGACCTCCATCCAACGGCCGAAGGTGAAGGTGTTGATCTTCTGCACGCCGTTGAAGCAGCAGAAGACCACGGCATCGTCGGGGAGCCCGAACTGGGCCCGCGTCGGCCGCTCCGGCGCCACCACCCGCCTGCGGTCGTTGGACTGGTAGCAGGGCAGCCGCAGGACCTTCTCCGAGTAGTAGATCTCCGAGCCCTCGGGCACGATCCAGTCGTCGGCGATGATGTAGTGGTGGTAGGGGCTGCCCATGGTCGAGGGGAAGCCCAGCCAGTTCACCTGGATCGGAGCCGGCCGGCGGGCGAAGACCGCGGTGCGGGCGTCGCGGGTGTGGCCGTTGACGTCCACCAGGATGTCGACGCCGTCGGCGGCGATCCTCGCGGCGGCCTCGTCGTCGGTCATCTCACGGATGTCGACCCAGTGCTCGACCGCCGCCTTGATCCGCTGCTGCAGCCCCTCCCCGCTCGACGGGCGGCCGCAGTAGTAGGCGAATACCTCCACCTTGGACCTGTCGTGCACCTCGAACAGCTCGGCCATCAGGTAGCCAATGGCGTGGTCGCGCAGGTCGGAGGAGACGTAGCCGATGCGCAGGCGCCGGTTGGCCGGCGCCGGCGCATGCCGGCGATCGGACCTGCCGAGGTCCTGCTCCTCGTCCACCAGCTGGCCGGTGTAGCGCCAGGAGGACGCCAGCTGCAGCAGCGGGTCGTCGGTGTAGGCGGCCATGGACAGCGGGTGGATGGCCGAGACCTGGGCCTTGCGGTCGACGCCCTCGAACGGCACGACCACCGGCCACTTGCACTGGCCGAGCCGCATGGCGATCAGCTGCTCGATGACGTCGCGCTGATTGCCGTTGAGCGTCAGGCACTCCTGCAGCGCGGTCTCCGCCGTGTCGAGCTTCTGGTGCTCGCCGAGCAGGCGGCCGATCTGCTTGAGGGTGGCGATCTTCCAGCCCACGGACGGGCCGGTGATCGGCTGCAGCTTGGTGATGGCGGTCTTCCAGAGCTCGATCGCCTGGTCGGGTGTGCCGGCCTTCTCGAGCAGGCCGCCGAGGTTGATGTAGGCCGGCAGGAAGTCGCCGTTGACCGCAAGCGCGGATTTGAGCGCCTCCATGGCCGCGCCGATGTCGCCGGCGGCGGTCGCCACGACCGACATGTTGAAGTGGGCGACGAATAGCTGCGGGTGCTCGCGGTTGAAGTTGATCCAGATCTTGTAGAGCTGCTGGGCGAGGCCCGCCTGGCCGCGCTGGGCGAGCTCGTTAGCCCAGTTGATCACCTCGGCCAGCGAGACGCCGCCGGCGGTGACCTTCTGGACGGCCACGAGGAAGGGTTCGTCAGACATCGGGTTCTTCAGCGCCTGTGGTCAGAGCCGCCCGCGCCGCCCCCAGTGGTCTCTGGGGCGCGGACCGATTCGGCTGAAGAAAGGATTGCACGCAGCCCAGGGCCCGCCCATCGCGCAAGGCCGCTTCGCGCCATCAGGCCGCACCCGGCGGCGATAATCCTGTGCACAAGCGACAGAGCGCCGGGCGGGGTGGGTCCCGCCCGGCGCGTCCGTCAGGTCTGGCGGCGGCCCTTAGAGGCCGGCCAGGTAGATGTCGACCTGGGCGTCCGACATGGCCTGCACCTGGGTGGAGGTGAAGGCGTTCATCTGGGTCGTGCTCATCGCCGACATCATGGTCGTGGTCAGGAACTCGGTGATCTGGGTCGGCGACAGGATCTGCGCGATCTGCGTCCCCTTCAGGCCGCCGATCTGGGTCGCCTCCAGCGCCTGGACCTGGGTGGTCGTCAGCGCCGAGATGACCGTGGTGCTCAGCGAACCGACCTGGCTGGAGAACAGCGCCCCGATCTGAGTGACGTTGAGCTCCCCGAAGTTGGTGCTGTCGAGGCTGCCGATCTGGGTGGTCGTCAGCCCGCGCACCTGGGTCCCGGTCAGGCCGCCCACCTGGGTGGCGTCGAGCGCCAGCAGGTTGGTGGTCGAGAGGTTGGACAGCTGCGCGGTGGTGAGCGCCCCCACCTGCGTCGCCGAGAGCTCGCCGATGTCGGTAGTGGAGAACGCCGCCAGCTGGGTGGTGGTGAGGCCCCGGATCTGGGAGGCGTTCAGGATCGCCACCTGGGTGGCGTCGAGGGCCGCGGCCGCCGTCGCGGTCAGGTTGCCGAGCTGTGTGCCCGTCAGCGCGCCGATCTGGGTGTCCGCCAGCTCGCCGATGTCCGTGGTCGACAGGCCGCGCAGCTGGGTGGCCGTCAGCCCGGAGATCTGGGTCGACGAGAACCCGGCGACTGCGGTGGCGTCCATCGAGGAGATGTTCGTCGCCGTGAGCGCCGCCAGCTGGGTGGCGGTGAGCGCGTTCAGCTGGGTCGTCGTCATCTCGCCGAAGTCGGTGGTCGAGAGGCTCCTGAGCTGGGTCACCGTCAGGCCGCGCACCTGGGTCTCGGAGAGCGCGCCCACCCGGGTGGCGTCGAGCGCCGAGAGACTGGCGGTCGAGAGGCTGCCCAGCTGGGTGGCGGTGAGGCCGCCGATCTGGGTGGTCGAAAGCGCCGAGACGTTGGTCGTCGACAGAGCGGCCAGCTGGCTGGTCGCCAAGGCCCCGATCTGGGTCTCCGAGAGCTCGCCCACGTCGGTGGTCGACAGACCGCCGAGCTGGGTGGTGGTCAGGCCGCGCACCTGGGTGGTGCTGAGCGCCGCCACCTGGGTGGCGTCCAGAGCCGAGACGTTGGTCGCCGAGAGCGCCGCCACCTGGGTGGCGGTGAGCGCGGCGGCTTGCGTCGCGTCGAGTTCGCCGACGTCGGTGGTCGAGAGCCCCCGCAGCTGGGTGGCCGTCAGGCTGCGCAGCTGGGTCGCGGAGAGCGCCGCCACCTGGGTGGCGTCGAGCGCCGAGGTCGCCGTCTCGGTGAGCGCCGCCAGCTGAGTGCCGGTGAGCGCGCCGATCTGGGTGGCGTCGAGCTCGCCCACGTCGGTGGTGGAGAGGCCGCGCAGCTGGGTGGCCGTCAGGCCCGACAGCTGGGTGGTCGTCAGGCCGCCCATCTCGGTGGCGTCGAGGCCAGAGACGTTGGTGGCCGAGAGCGCCGCGATCTGGCTCGAGGTCAGGGCCCCGACCTGGGTGGTGGTGATCTCGCCGAAGTCGGTGGTCGACAGGCCCCGCAGCTGGGTGGCCGTCAGGCCGCGCACCTGGGTGTCGTTGAGCGCGCCGATCTGGGTGGCGTCCATCGCCGAGAGGGCGGTCGCCGACAGCGAGCCCAGCTGGGTGGCCGTCAGGCCGCCGATCTGGGTCGTCGACAGCGACGAGACGTTGGTGGTGGAGAGCGCCGCCAGCTGGGTCGTGGCCAGAGCCCCGATCTGGGTCTCCGACAGCTCACCGATGTCGGTGGTCGACAGGCCGCCGAGCTGGGTGGTGGTCAGGCCGCGGACCTGGGTCGCGGTCAGCGCCGCGACCTGGGTGGCGTCGAGGGCCGAAACCGCCGTCGCCGTCAGGGCCCCGATCTGCGTGGCCGTGAGACCCGCCACCTGGGTGTCGGCCAACTCGCCGACGTCGGTGGTCGACAGCCCGCGCAGCTGGGTGGCGGTGAGGCCGCGCAGCTGGGTGGTCGACAGCCCCGCCACCTGGGTGCCGTCCAGCGCCGAAGCGGCCGTGGCCGTGAGCGCGCCGAGCTGCGTCGCGGTGAGCGCGCCCACCTGGGTCGCGTCCAGCTCGCCCACGTCGGTGGCTGACAGGCCGGCCAGCTGCGTGGCCGTGAGCCCGCGGAGCTGGGTCGTCGACAGGCCGGCCACCGCGGTGGCGTCCAGCGAGGAGACGTTGGTCGCCGAGAGCGCGGCCAGCTGGGTCGCGGTGAGCGCGTTCAGCTGGGTGGTGGTCAGCTCGTCGAAGTTGGTGGCGTTCAGGGCCGACAGCTGACCGGCGGTCAAACCGCGGACCTGGGTTTCGCTGAGCGCCCCCACCTGGGTGGCGTCGAGTGTGGCGAACGCGGTGTTCGTCAGTGTGCTGATCTGGGTCGCCGTGAGGCCGCCGATCTGGGTCGTGGAGAGGGCGCCCAGGTTAGTGGTCGACAGGGCCCCGAGCTGGGTGGCGGTGAGCGCGCCCAGCTGGGTTTCGGAGAGCTCGCCCACGTCGGTGGTCGAGAGTCCCTGCAGCTGGGTGTTGGTGAGCCCGCGCACCTGGGTGGTGCTGAGCGCCGCGACCTGGGTGGCGTCGAGGGCCGAGAAGCCGGTGGCGGTGAGCGCGCCCACCTGGCTGGCGGCCAGGCCCGCGACCTGGGTCTCGTCCAGCTCACCGACGTCGGTGGTGGAGAGGCCGCGCAGCTGGGTGGCGGTCAGGCCGCGCAGCTGGGTCGTGGAGAGCGCCGCCGCCTGGGTGGCGTCCAGCGCCGAAACGCCGGTCTCGGTCAGGGCGCCGAGTTGGGTGGCGGTCAGCGCCCCCACCTGAGTCTCGTCGAGCTCGCCGATGTCGGTCGCGTTGAGCCCGCGAAGCTGGGTGGCGGTCAGGCCGCGCAGCTGGGTCGTCGAGAGGCCGGAGACCGCGGTCGCGTCCATCGACGAGATGTTCGTCGCCGACAGCGCCGCCAGCTGGGTCGCGGTGAGCGCATTCAGCTGGGTGGTGGTCAGTTCGCCGAAGTTGGTCGCGTTGAGGCTCGACAGCTGGCCGGTGGTCAGGCCGCGGACCTGGGTCTCGCTGAGGGAGCCGATCTGGGTCGCGTCCAGCGCGCCCAGGGCGGTGTTGGAGAGCGCCGCCAGCTGGGTCGCGGTGAGGCCGGTCAGCTGGGTGGTGCTGAGGGCCGAGAGATTAGTTGTCGACAGAGCCGTCAGCTGGGTGGTCGCCAGCGAACCGAGCTGGGTCTGCGACAGCTCGCCAACGTCGGTGGTGGACAGGCCGCCGAGCTGGGTCGTGGTCAGCCCGCGCAGCTGCGTCGTGGTGATCGCCGCCACCTGGGTGGCGTCCAGCGCCGAGAGGTTGGTGGCGGTGAGCGCGCCGAGCTGGGTCGCGGTCAGCGCCGCGACCTGGGTGTCAGCCAGCTCGCCAACGTCGGTGGCGGTCAACCCGCGCAGCTGGGTCGTGGTCAGGCCGCGCAGCTGGGTCGCCGAGAGCGAGGCCACCTGGGTGGCGTCGAGGGCGGAGAGCGCCGTCTCGGTGAGCGCGGCCAGCTGCGAGCCGGAGAGCGCGCCGATCTGGGTCTCGTCCAGCTCGCCCACGTCGGTGGTCGAGAGCCCGCGAAGCTGGGTGGCCGTAAGGCCCGAGAGCTGGGTGTTCGAGAGGCCGGAGACCGCGGTGGCGTCCATCGAGGAGATGTTCGTCGCCGACAGCGCCGCGAGCTGGGTCGCGGTGAGCGCATTGAGCTGGGTGGTGCTCAGCTCGCCGAAGTTGGTGGCGTTCAGGCTCGACAGCTGGGCGGTGGTCAGGCCGCGCACCTGGGTCTCGGACAGGGCCCCCACCTGGGTGGCGTCCAGGGCGCCGAAGTTGGTCGCCGTCAGCGCGCCCAGCTGGGTGGCGCTGAGGCCGCCGATCTGGGTGGTGGAGAGCGCCTGCAGGTTCGTCGCCGAGAGCGCCTGCAGCTGGGTCGTGGCCAGCCCGCCGACCTGGGTCTCGGAGAGCTCCCCGATGTCGGTGGTCGACAGCCCCTGCAGCTGCGTGGCGGTGAGGCCGCGCAGCTGAGTCGTGGTCAGCGCCGCCACCTGGGTGGCGTCCAGCGCTGACACGCCGGTGGCGGTCAGCGAACCCACCTGGGTGGCGGTCAGCCCGGCCACCTGGGTGTTGGCCAGTTCACCGATGTCGGTGGTGGAGAGGCCGCGCAGCTGGGTGGCGGTCAGCGCCCGCAGCTGGGTCGTGGAGAGCGAGGCGACCTGGGTCGCGTCCAGCGCGGACAGCGCCGTCACGGTCAGCGCCGCCAGCTGGGTGCCGGAGAGCGCGCCGACCTGGGTCTCGGAGAGCTCGCCCACGTCGGTGGTGGACAGGCCGCGCAGCTGGGTCGCGGTGAGCGCGTTCAGCTGGGTCGTCGAGAAGCCGGACACCGCCGTGGCGTCCATCGAAGAGATGTTGGTGGCCGACAGCGCCCCCAGCTGGGCGCCGGTGAGCGCATTGAGCTGGGTGGTGGTCAGTTCGGCAAAGTCGGTGGTCGACAGCGCGCCGAGCTGCGTGGCGGTGAGGCCGCGGACCTGGGTGGTCTCCAGCGCGCCGATCTGTGTGGCGTCGAAGGTCGACAGCTTGGCGCTGGCCAGGCCGCCCAGCTGGGTGGCCGTCAGCCCCGCCATCTGGGTGGTCGAGAGCGTCGCCAGGTTAGTGGTGGTCAGCGCCCCGAGCTGGGTGGCGTTCAGCACGCCCAGCTGCGTCGCCGACAGCTCACCCACGTCGGTGGTCGACAGCCCCGTGATCTGGGTCGTCGTGAGGCCGCGCACCTGGGTGGCGGTCAGCGAGCCGACCTGCGTCGCATCGAGCGCCGAGAAGTTGGTGGCGGTCAGCGAGCCGATCTGGGTCGCCGCGAGCGCCGAGACCTGGGTCTCGGAGAGCTCGCCGATGTCGGTCGTCGACAGGCCGCGCAGCTGGGTGGCGGTCAGCGCCCGCAGCTGGGTGGTCGTCAGCGCCGCGGCCTGGGTCGCATCGAGCGCCGACAGCGCCGTCTCGGTCAGCGAGGCCACCTGGCTGGCGGTCAGCGCCGCCACCTGGGTGTGGGCGAGCTCGCCGATGTCGGTGGTGGAGAGGCCGCGCAGCTGCGTGGCGGTGAGGCCCTGCAGCTGGGTGGTGGAGAGCCCTGCCACGGCGGTGGCGTTCATCGACGACACGTTGGTGGCGGAGAGCGCGGCCAGCTGGGTGGAGGTGAGCGCGTTCAGCTGGGTGGTGGTCAGCTCGCCGAAGTTGGTGGCGTTCAGGCTGGAGAGCTGGCCGGCGGTCAGGCCGCGGACCTGGGTCTCGGAGAGCGCGCCGACCTGGGTGGCGTCCAGCGCGCCGAAGTTGGTCGCGGTGAGCGCGCCGAGCTGGGTCGAGGTCAGGCCGCCGATCTGGGTCGTGGAGAGCGCCTGCAGGTTGGTGGCGGAGAGCGCCTGCAGCTGGGTCGTGGCCAGCGCGCCGATCTGCGTCTCCGACAGTTCGCCGATGTCGGTGGTCGACAGCCCGCCGAGCTGGGTTGTGGTCAGGCCGCGGACCTGGGTGGCGGTGAGAGCGGCCATCTGGGTGGCGTCGAGCGCCGAGACGTTGGTGGCGGTGAGCGAGCCGACCTGCGTGGCGGCCAGCGCCGCCACCTGGGTGGCGTCCAGCTCACCGATGTCCGTGGTGGAGAGGCCGCGCAGCTGGGTGGCGGTGAGCGCGCGCAGCTGGGTCGCCGAGAGCGCCGCGACCTGCGTCGCATCCAGGGCGGAGACCGCCGTCTCGCTCAGGGAGCCGATCTGCGTCGCGGTGAGCGCGCCGATCTGGGTCTCGTCGAACTCGCCGATGTCGGTAGTCGACAGGCCGCGCAGCTGGGTGGAGGTGAGGCCGCGCAGCTGGGTGGTGGAAAGCCCGGAGACCGCGGTGGCGTCCATCGAGGAGATGTTGGTCGCCGACAGCGCCGCCAGCTGGGTCGCGGTGAGCGCATTGAGCTGGGTGGTGGTCAGCTCGCCGAAATTGGTGGCGTTGAGGCTGGAGAGCTGTCCGGCGGTCAGGCCGCGGACCTGGGTCTCGCTGAGCGAGCCGATCTGCGTCGCGTCGAGCGTGCCGACCGCGGTGTTGGAGAGCGCCGCCAGCTGCGTGCCGGTCAGGCCGGCGAGCTGGGTGGTGCTGAGCGCCTGCAGGTTTGTGGTCGACAGCGCCGTCAGCTGGGTGGTGGCGAGTGCCCCGATCTGGGTGGCCGAGAGCTCGCCGACGTCGGTGGTCGACAGGCCCTGCAGCTGGGTGCTGGTCAGCCCGCGGACCTGGGTCGCGGTGAGCGCCGCCATCTGGGTGGCGTCCAGCGCGGAAAGCCCGGTGGCGGTGAGGCTGCCCACCTGCGTGGCGGTGAGGCCCGCCACCTGGGTGTCGGCCAGTTCCCCGACGTCGGTCGTCGACAGGCCGCGCAGCTGGGTCGCCGTGAGGCTGCGCAGCTGGGTGGTCGAGAGCGCGGCCACCTGGGTGGCGTCGAGCGCCGAGACGGCGGTGGCGGAGAGCGCGGCCAGCTGGGTGCCGGCAAGCGCGCCGATCTGGGTGGCGTCGAACTCGCCGATGTCGGTGGTGCTGAGCGCGCCGAGCTGGGTCGCAGTCAGGCCGCGCAGCTGGGTGGTCGACAGGCCGGCGACGGCCGTCGCGTCCATCGAGGAGATGTTGGTCGCCGACAGCGCCGCCAGCTGCGTGCTCGTCAGGGCGTTGACCTGGGTGGTCGAGAGCTCGCCGAAGTCGGTGGTGGAGAGGCCGCGCAGCTGGGTGGCGGTCAGGCCCCGGACCTGTGTCTCCGACAGCGCGCCCACCTGGGTCGCGTCGAGGGTGGAGAAGGCGGTGGCCGAGAGGCTGCCGACCTGGGTGGCGGTCAGGCCGCCCACCTGGGTGGTCGAGAGCGCGCCGATGTTGGTGTTGGTGAGCGCGCCCAGCTGGGTGCTGGCCAGCGCCCCGATCTGGGTGGCCGAGAGCTCGCCCACGTCCGTGGTCGAGAGGCCCTGAAGCTGGGTGGTGGTCAGCCCGCGGACCTGGGTGGTGGTGAGCGCCGCCACCTGGGTGGCGTCCAGGGCGGACAGATTCGTGGCGTTGAGCGCGCCGATCTGCGTCGCCGTCAGCGCCGCAACCTGGGTGGCGTCGAGCTCGCCCACGTCTGTGGTGGAGATGCCGCGCAGCTGGGTGGCGGTGAGGCTGCGCAGCTGGGTGGCGCTGAGCGCCGCGACTTGGGTGCCGTCGAGCGCGGAAAGCGCCGTGGGGGTCAGCGCCGCCAGCTGGGTGCCGGAGAGCGCGCCGACCTGGGTCTCGGACAGCTCGCCGATGTCCGTGGCGCTGAGCGAGCCGAGCTGGCTGGCGGTCAGGCCGCTGAGCTGGGTGGTGGCGAGGCCCGCAACCTGGGTGGCGTCGAGCGACGACAGGTTGGTCGTGGACAGCGCGCCGATCTGCGTGGAGGTCAGCGCCTCGAGCTGGGTCTGGGTCAGCTCGGCGAAGTCGGTGGTGGACAGGGAGCGCAGCTGGGTCGCGCTGAGGCCGCGCACCTGGGTGGTGTTCAGCGCGGCCATCTGGGTGGCGTCGAGCGCCGCCAGGCTGGTGTTGTTGAGCCCGGCGAGCTGGGTGGCGGTGAGACCCTCGATCTGGGTGGTCGACAGCGCCTGGATGTTGGTCAGCGACAGGCCGCCGACCTGCGCGGCGGTCAGCGCGCCCAGCTGGGTGGCGGACAGCTCGCCCATATCGGTGGTGGTCAGGCCGCCGAGCTGGCCGAGCGTGAGGCTGCGCAGCTGGGTCGTGGTCAGCGCGGCCATCTGGGTGGCGTCGAAGGCCGACAGGTTGGTCGAGCCCATGGCGGCCACCTGGCTGCCGGTGAGCGCGGCCACCTGGGTCTCGGAGAATTCGGCGATGTCGGCGGTCGAAAGCCCGAGCAGCTGGGCCCCGGTGAGGCCCTTCATCTGGGTGCCGGTGAGCGCGCCCACCTGGGTGGCGTCCAAGGCGGACAGATTCGTAGCGTTGAGCGCCGCCAACTGCGTCGAAGCGAGCGCCGCCACCTGGGTGGTGGTGAGCTGGCCGATGCCGGTCGTGGTGAGCCCGCTCAGCTGGGCGGTGGTGAGGCCGCGGATCTGGGTCGCGGTCAGCGCCGCCACCTGCGTGGCGTCCAGCGCACGCAGGTTGGTGGTGCTGAGGGACGCCACCTGGCTCGCCGTAAGCGCAGCCACCTGGGTGTCGGCCAGTTCGCCGATGTCGGTCGTCGAGAGGCCGCCGATCTGGGTGGCGTTCAGGCCGCGCAGCTGGGTGCCGGTGAGCGCCGCGACCTGGGTGGCGTCCAGCGCCGAGAAGTTGGTCTTGCCGAGCGAACCCACCTGGGTCGAGGTCAGGCCGCCGATCTGCGTGTCGGCGAACTCCGCCACGTCGGTGGTGGAGAGCCCGGCCAGTTGGGTGCTGGTGAGGCCGCCGAGCTGCGTGGTCGTCAGCCCCGCGACTTCCGTCGCGTCGAGACTCGACAGGTTCTGGGTGCTCAACGCGCCCAGCTGCGTGCGAGTCAGCGCCGTGATCTGCGTCGAGTTCAGCTCGCCGAAGTCGGTGGTCGACATGGTGCGCAGCTGCGTCACCGTCAGGCCGGCCGTCTGGGTGGTGGTCAGGGCGCCGATCTGCGTCGCGTCCAGCGCCGAGAGCTTGCCGGTCGCCAGGCCGCTGATCTGGGTGGCGGTCAGGCCGCCCACCTGGGTGGTGTCGAGGGCCGCCAAGTTGGTGTTGGAGAGCGAGCCGAGCTGCGTCGCCGAGAAGGCGCCGATCTGCGTCTGGCTGAACTCCGCCATGTCCGTGACGCTCAGCGCGGCGAGCTGGCCGGCGGTGAGGCCGCGGACCTGGGACGTGGAGAGCGCGCCGATCTGGGTGGCGTCGAGGACCGAGATGTTGGTGGTGGACAGCGCCGAGAGCTGGGTGGCGGTAAGCGCGCCGATGTGGGTGGTGTCCAGCGCGCCGAGCTGGGTGAGCGTGAAGGCGTTGAGCTGCGTTCCGCCCAGCATCACCAGCTGGGTGGTGTCGAAGACCACCGATGTCTGCAGGTAGGGGATCTGGGCGGCCGTCAGCCCCCGGATCTGCGTGGCGGTGATGGCCCCGACCTGGGTCGCATCGAGGACCGCGATCCCGGTGGTGTTGATCGCCCCAAGCTGGGTAGCGCTCAACGACCGGATGTCGGTCGTTGTGAGGTTCTGGATGGAGGTGACGGACAGCGCACCGATCTGCTGCGTCGTGAGGTTAGAGATGCCCATTATCCACCCTGTTCAAATACGGCGCTTCAGTCGGTCGAGGTCAGAAGAATCAAGACAAGGAGGGGGCGCATTACTTTTCCCCCTGGGTACGCACACCAAGAGTCCCCTTACCAACTCGTTACACTGAGTCGTTGGGGGCAAAGCTGGACCTGGGGCTCGTGGGGCCGAACGACGCAGGCGGCCGACTTGGCCAACGGATTGCAGGGGTTACGGCGTACAGGGAGCAGAGCCCTTACTCCGGCCCCGGACGTTGCCGCCGAGGCCGCGGATCGCCCCCGGATCAAGGGGAACGGCAAAGCTGTGGCGTCATGCCGCACAGCTCAGTTTGACGTTCAGGAGAGGTCCTGCGGCGGCCGCCGCCGCCGTCGCTATGGCCAAGCTACAAGCCCAGTGCTGGCTTGGACTTGGCCCCTTACAGCCAAGCTCGCAGCAGGAGTTCGCAAGCCGCCTTCGGAAGCTCGACCGTAATGGCCAGCGCCGTCTCGTGTCTGGTTGATGCGACAACTTGCAGGCCCCAGGCGCCGCAGTCCGCGCGCTAGCGTGAACGACGGAGCCTGCTCGCCGTCTGGCGTGCGGCTGCGATGATGTCTTAGCGTTCGTTGCAGGTTTACTTGGTTCGTCTGCGTACAGATCTTCGCCGCCTCGCGCGGGACAAGGCCGGAGCTTCGGCCGTCGAGTTCGCACTCGTCGCGCCCGTGCTGTGCATGGTGGCCGCCGGGACCGTGGACGCCGGCCGCTACATCGCGCGGACCATCGAGGTGAACGCCGCCGCCCAAGCCGGCGCGGACTACGCCAAGGTGGCCGGCTGGAACGCCGCGGGGATCGCCGGGGTGGTCCGCAATGCCGCCAAGGGCTCGGTGACCGCCCTGCCCGCCGTGCTCTCGCAAGGCTGCGCGGTGAGCGGCGCCATCGTGGCGCCCAGCGGCGCGCGCTGTCCCGAAGGCGACCTGCCCGGCCGCTTCGTCACGGTGCGGGCTCAGACGACGTTCACGCCCTTGGCGCCGTGGCCGGCCATCCCGCTGCCGTCCAGGATCACCGCCGACGCCCAGGTGCGCATCCCATGAGGCAGCCCCTCCCCTCCCTGTGGGGCGACCGCTCGGGCGCGACCGCCGTCGAGACCGCCATGCTGCTGCCGGCGCTGATCGCGCTGCTGCTGGGGGTCATGGAGACCGGCCGCATGGCCTGGACCCAGGCGGCGCTGACCTTCGCGGTGCAGGAAGCCAGCCGCTGCGCGGCCGTGCGCACCGACCTCTGCGGCAGCAGCCTGCAGATCCAGACCTTCGCGGCGCAAAAGGTCGCCGCGCTCAACGTGCCGACCAGCGCCTTCACCGTCACCCCGGGCGCCGCCTGCGGCCGCGAGGTCAGCGCGCGCCTGGACAGCGGCTTCCTCGTCTACACCCTGGCGCCGAGCGCGCCGGCCCTGACCGCGCGAGCCTGCCGCCCATGAGCATCTTCGTGCGCCTACGATCGCTGGCCGTCCGCCTGGCCGCGGATCGATCGGGCGCGACCGCCGTCATCACGGGCGTGACCATGCTGGTGTCGCTGGGCTTCGTGGGCCTCGGCGCCGACCTGGGCGTCGCCTACGCCCATCGCCGGGCCGCCCAGAGCGCGGCAGACTCCGCGGCGTTCAGCGCCGCCATGGGCGTGATGAGCGGCGCCACGTCCGTCACCAACCAGGCCCGCAGCGTCGCCAAGACCTACGGCGTCACGAACAACGTCGACGGCGCCCGCGTGATCGTGAACCAGCCCGCCACCACGGGCCCCGTCGCCGGCACGCCGACCTCCGTCGAGGTGATCGTCGAGCGGCCGATGCGGCGGTTCTTCTCCGGCCTGTTCGGCCAGGGCGACAGCACCATCCGCGCCCGCGCCGTGGCGGTGGCCGGCCGCGCCGGCGACGCCTGCGTCCTGGCGCTGAACCGGAGCGAGATCCAGACCGTGAACTTCGTGGGCTCGACCCGCCCGAACCTCGTGGACTGCAAGCTGCAGGCGAACTCCTCGCATGGCACGGCGATGCAGATCACCGGCAGCGCCCAGCTCACGGCGCTCGGCGTGAACCTGGTTGGCGGCTACAGCATCACCGGCAATCCGACCTTGAACGTCACCCAGGGCGTCAAAACCAGCCAGCCCTCCATCGAGGACCCCTACGCCGACATGCCGATCCCGGCGGCGGGCGCCTGCAACGGACCGGGGAACCCGGGTGGGAGCGTCTGGAACATCGCGCCGTCCCCGAGCGGGGTGCTCACCTGGTGTGGCGGCCTGCAGCTGAACTCCACCGGCCAGACGGTGAATTTCCCGCCAGGCGTAGTGGTGATCACGGGCGCGAACTTCGTCGTGAACGGCGGCGTGACCGTGAACGCCACCCAGGGCACCACCTTCGTCCTGACGCGCGGCTCTGGGCCGGCCTACGCCCAGGCGCAGGTCAATGGGACGGCCTCGCTCAACATCGTCGCCCCGCCCACCGGTCCGACGGCCGGCATTGCGATCATGCAGGATCGCGCCGCGCCTGCGAGCACCAGCGTAAACTCCATCAACGGCGGGTCCTCGGGCTCCATCCGGGGCGCGATCTACTTCCCGAAACAGTCTGTGCGGTTCAACGGCACCAACAACACTTCGAGCGGTACGGGCTGCACGCAGCTGATCGCCGACAAGGTCCAGTTCAGCGGCAACGCCGCCTTCGAGATCAAGTGCGCCGGGGTGGGCGTGCGCGCTCTTGGCGGCTTCCCGACGAAGCTGGTGGAGTAGGTTACGGCAAAGCTTAGTTCAGCTTCACCTTAGTTACGGTGGCGCTTGCGCCGCCGCCCTTCGCCTCAGGTGCAATCATGGCGGGCTGCCGGCCTTTTCGTGGCTTCTCCGTATACAAATGACTATTCGCCCTGCTCTTCCCGGTACGTCCAAAATGTCGCGGACCACAACCATTGCGGTTAGTTAACCGTAGCTTTATCCATAGCTCATCCGAAGGGGGCCGGATCAGGTCTTTACCCCGTCTTCCCTCGGAACGGATGAGGAAGGGGTTCTCCATGACCAAGATGTTCAAGAAGTTCGCCGGTGACCGTTCGGGCGCCACGGCGATCGAGTATGGCCTGATGGCGGCGCTCATCGCGCTCGCTATAGCGGTCGGCGCCGGCGTTCTCGGCACCGGCATCAGCGACAAGTTCGAAACCGTCGCGAGCGATCTGGCCGCCAGCTAAGGCTGAACGGCCTGGCGCGGTGACGGGCGCAGAGCCCGTCACCGCAGCCGGTCCATCCGGAGCCCCCCGTCTCTGTCGCCGCGTGACGGGCGCGGCTCGGAGACCAGGCTCCCGCCCCAGTTCCATCGCGTACTTCAGGACACCCGTCCGTGCTCACCGCCAACCGCGTCAAACTTCTGGGCCTCGCGCTCCTGCTCTCGGGCGGCACCGTCGTCATGACCCAGCAGTGGCTGCAGGGGGCCGTCGAGAAGGCCGCCCAGGAGGCGTCCTCCCGGTCGCCCGGCTTCGCCCCGGTGAGCGGCAAGCGCGTGCTGGTGGCCAACGCCGCCCTCCCCGCCGGCACCATCCTGCAGCCGCAGCACCTGCGCTGGCAGGCCTGGCCCGCGGAGGCGCCGGTCAACGGCTACCTCACCGAAGCCAACACGCAGATCCCGAAGGTCACCGGCGCCGTGGTGCGCACGAGCCTCGGCCCCGGCGAGCCGCTCTCGCCGGACCGCATCGCCTTCCCGGGCGACCGCAGCATCCTGGCCGCCGTGCTCCGGCCCGGCTACCGCGCCATGACCGTCAACGTCTCCGCCGCGACCGCCGTCGGCGGGTTCGTCATGCCCGGCGACCACGTCGACGTGGTGCTCTCCCGCATCATCGAGCCGACCGGCGCCGGCGGCCAACGGCGAGTGATCGGCGAGACGGTGCTCACCGATGTCCGCGTGCTGGGTGTCGACCAGCGCACCTACGACGGCAAGAAGGACGTGGTGGTCCCGCAGACCGCCACCCTCGAGGTCACCCCCAAGGGCGCCGAGGTGATCGCCGTGGTCAGCGAACTCGGCAAGCTGTCGCTCAGCTTGCGCAGCCTGGCCACCTCCGACGCCCCGGTCGCCGAGGCGCGCCGCGTCACCCGCACCTCCGACAGGGAGGCCATCGGCGCGCCGCCGCCCCGCACCCCCAGGCCTGCCGCGTCGAAACCCGCCGCCCCGGCCGCCGATCCCAACGTAACCAAGGTGGAGGTCGTGCGCGGCTCCCAGACGCTCACCCTGGGCGTGCCTTCCGAACGAGGCGGATCATGACCCTTCCCCTGCTCGGCGCGCGCGACGAGCTGTCGCCGACCTTCCTGGCCGTGGCCGAGGACGCCGCGACCCGCGAGACCATCCGCGACGTGGCCGCCCGCTTCGGCTGGGCCAAGGCGCCGGTGCGCGAAGGCGGCGCGGCCGCGGCCCGCGAGGCCCTGGCCGACGCCCCCGCGCCGCGGCTGCTGATCGTCGACGTGAGCGACAGCGGCGACATCGTGGCCGCCATGGACGCGCTCGCCGAGGTCTGCGAGCCGCACACCCGCGTCGTCGCCATCGGGCGCGAGAACGACGTCGCCCTCTACCGCGAGCTCATGCGGATGGGGGTCAGCGAGTACCTGGTGAAGCCGATCGCGCCCGAGGTGCTGGCCGATGCGCTCAACCAGGCCGACCGGCGGCCGGCCGCCGAGCCCGCCAAGGCCAAGGCCGCCCGCATCGTCGCGCTGGTCGGCGCCCGCGGCGGCGTCGGGACCACGTCCCTGGCGCTATCCGTCGCCTGGGAGGCGGCGCACACCCTGGGCCAGAACACGGTCCTGCTGGACCTCGACCTGCAGTTCGGCGCCGCCGCGCTGGCGCTGGACCTGGAGCCCGGCCGCGGCCTGCGCGAGATCCTCGCCAACCCCGAGCGCATCGACAGCCTGCTGCTCGGCTCCGCCATGGCCCACCAGAGCGACAGCCTCCGCATCCTCGGCGCCGAGGAGTCCCTGGAAGACGACATCGAGGTCGCCCCGCGCGGCCTGCAGGCCCTGCTGGGCGCCATGTCCGAGGCCGCCGACCTGGTCGTCGTGGACGTGCCGCGGCGCGCTGACCGGCTGAGCCGCGAGGCGCTCGCGCGCGCCGACGCCGTGGTGGTGGTCACCGACCTCACCCTGCCCGCCATGCGCGACACCCAGCGGCTGCTCACCCTGCTGAAGACCTTGCGCCCGCAGGGCGGCGTCACCGTCGCCGCCAACCGCACCGGCGGCGGCTTCGGCGAGGTGCCGACCGCGGAGTTCGAGAACGCCATCGGGGCGCCTATCGCCCTGCAGGCGCCGCTGGACGCCAAGGCCTCAGTCGCCTCCGCGGAACAGGCCAAGCCGCTGATCGCCGCGGCCCGCACCAGCCCCCTGGCCGACGAGCTCCGCCGGCTGACCTCGCTGGTCACCGGCCAGACGGCTCCCGCAGGCCTGGAGCCGGAGAAGGGCTCCTGGCTGCAGAAGCTCCTGAGGCGCTGATCCATGTTCGGCCGCCGCGGACTTCATGACAGGACGCCGGCGGCCCCGCCGGCCGAGGCCGCCACGGACGTCGCCGCCGAGCCGCGCGCCAACGGCCCCGCCAACGACGCCGATCCGCTCGCGGCCGCCCGGCCGACGCAGTCGCGGGCCGCGCCCAGCAAGATCCAGGCGGCCTCCGCCGAGGTCCAGACCCGGATCATGGAACGCATCGACACCGAGGTGGCCAGCCGGCTGCCGCGCGAGGAGCTCGCCGTCGAGCTGGCCCAGCCGGTGCGCGAGATCCTCGACGAGCTGAAGATCCAGCTCAACCAGCGTGAACAGCGCGAGCTGGTCGGCCTGATCCTCGACGACATGCTGGGCCTGGGCCCGCTGGAGCCCCTCCTCGCCGACGAGACCGTGACCGACATCATGGTCAACGGCGCGCGCCAGATCTACATCGAGCAGCGCGGCCGCCTCGTGCTCACCGACGCCGCCTTCCGCGACGACTCCCACGTGATCGCCGTCGCCGGCCGCATCGTCAGCCAGGTGGGGCGGCGCGTGGACGAGTCCTCGCCGATGGTCGACGCCCGCCTGCTGGACGGCAGCCGGGTCAACATCATCATCCCGCCGCTGGCGCTGGACGGCCCCTCGATCTCGATCCGGAAGTTCTCCAAGAAGGGCATCGACCTGGACCGCATGGTCCGCCAGGCCAACGTCTCGCCCGAGATGGCCACGGTGCTGAAGATCGCAGGCCGCTCGCGGCTCAACATCCTGATCTCCGGCGGCACCGGCTCGGGCAAGACTACCCTGCTCAACGCGCTCTCGCAGATGATCTCGGCCGAGGAGCGGATCGTCACCATCGAGGACGCCGCCGAGCTGCAGCTGCAGCAGCCGCACGTGGTGCGCCTGGAGACCCGGCCCGCCAACCTGGAAGGCCGCGGCGAGGTCGGCATGCGCGACCTGGTCAAGAACGCCCTGCGGATGCGGCCCGACCGCATCATCCTGGGCGAGGTCCGCGGCGCCGAGGCCATGGACATGCTGCAGGCCATGAACACCGGCCACGACGGCTCCCTGGGGACCATCCACGCCAACCGGCCGCGCGAGGCGCTAACCCGGCTCGAGAACATGGTCGGCATGGCCGGCGTAAACCTGCCCAGCCGCGCCGTGCGGACCCAGATCGCCGCCGCCGTGCAGATGATCGTGCAGATCGCCCGCATGCGCGATGGCGTGCGCCGCATCACCTCCATCACCGAGGTGGTGGGCATGGAAGGCGACGTGATCACCACCCAGGAGCTGTTCGCCTACAAGTATGAGGGCGAAGGCGCCGACGGCCTGCTGCGCGGCCGCTTCGACTCCTCGGGCCTGCGCCCCGCCTTCAGCCCGCGGGCCGAGTACTACGGCCTCGACCGCATGCTGCTGGAGGCCATGGGGTGACCCTGCCTCCGCTGATCCTGCTGATGATGGTGGGCGCGGTCGGCCTCGTCGTCATGGCCATCTTCGACGGCGGCGGCGGCAACCGCGCCCTCGTCAAGCGCGCCCGGGCGCTGGGGGCGGTCGGCCGCACCGGCGCCAGCCACGCCCGCGAGAGCGCCATCCGCCGCTCCAGCGAGACCCGCCTCGACGCGGTGGTGCTCCGCTTCATGCCCAAGCCCGCCCTGTTGCGCACTCGGCTGGAGGCGACCGGCTACCCGATCAGTTTCACCCACTACGGCGCGGCCTGCCTGGTGGTGGGCGCGCTCGCCCTGGTCGTGGCGCTGCTGGTGGGCGCGCCCGCCCTGCTGGCGGCGCTGGAGGCCGTCGCCACGGGCCTGTGGCTGCCACATGTCGCCGTGGGCTTCATGATGGCGCGTCGGCGGCTGCGGTTCTTCAAGGCCTTCCCCGACGCCGTGGCCCTGATGGTGCGCGGCCTGCGCGCCGGCCTGCCGGTGACCGAGACCATCGGCGTGATCGGCCAGGAGAGCCCCGACCCCGTCGGCGAGGAGTTCCGCCGCATCGCCGAGCAGGTGCGCCTGGGCGCCCCGCTGGACGCGGCCATGTGGCAGACGGCGCGGCGGCTGGGCCTGCCCGAGTTCAACTTCCTGGTGATCAGCCTCTCGGTGCAGCGGGAGACCGGCGGCAACCTCGCGGAGACCCTGGAGAACCTCGAGCACATCCTGCGGCGCCGCCAGCAGATGAAGCTGAAGATCAAGGCCATGTCGTCGGAAGCGGTCGCCAGCGCCATTATCCTGTCCGCCCTGCCCTTCGTCACCACCGCCCTGATGTTCATGGTCAGCGGCGACTACATCCGCCTGCTGTTCACCGATCCGCTCGGCAAGGTCATGGTCGCCTGCGCGGTGGTCAGCATGACCGTCGGCGCCACGGTCATGCGGCAGATGACGAGGTTCGAGATATGAGCCTCGCCGAGATGCTGCCGCTCGGTCCCAACGGCGGGACGGTGATCGCCCTCGTGGTGGGGGCGGCGAACTTCCTGACCATCCTCACGGTGATGCGCGCGCTGTCGCCCAAGGACCTGGTCGCCGTGCGCGCCCGCAATCTCGCCCGCCGGCGCAAGGAGCTGCGGGCCGAGCGCCTGACGCCGCGGCGGGCCCAGCGCGAACACTCCCTGGTGGCGGCCAAGCGCATGCTGGCCAGGCTGAAGCTCGACCGCAGCGTGGAGGCGAAGAAGGCCGCCGACATGCTGACCCAGGCCGGCTGGCGCTCGCCCGACGCCACCACGATCTTCCTGACCGTGCGCCTGGTCAGCCCGCTGGCGCTCGGCCTCGCCGCCTACATGCTCGCGCCCTACCTGGCCAAGGACGGCGGCATGGCGGTGCGCGGGCTGATCGGCGTGGCCGGGATCGCGGTCGGGGTCTACCTGCCGATCCTGCTGGTGAAGAACGCCATCGAGCGGCGCGGCCTGAAGCTGCAGAAGGGCCTGCCGGATGCCCTCGACCTGTTCGTGATCTGCGCCGAGGCGGGCCTGAGCCTCGACGCCTCGCTGGCTCGCGTGGCGCGCGAGATCGGCGGCGGCAACGCCGAGCTGGCGGACGAGCTGGGGCTCACCGCCATCGAGCTCAGCTTCCTGCCCAACCGCCGCGACGCCCTGATGAACTTCTCGAAGCGGGTGGCCCTGCCCTCGGTCCGCGGCCTGGTGAACACCCTCATCCAGACCGAGAAGTACGGCACCCCGCTGGCCCACGCCCTGCGTGTGCTGTCGGCGGAGTTCCGCGACACGCGGATGATGAAGGCCGAGGAGAAGGCCGCGCGCCTGCCGGCCACGCTCACCATCCCGATGATCCTGTTCATCCTGCCGGCGCTGTTCGTCGTGCTGCTGGGTCCGGCGATCATCCAGGGCCTGAAGGCGATGAACTAGGGCGCGGCCGGCGGCTTGCCGGTCTTCAGGTAGCCGATCAGGATCTCCGCGATCGCCGCCGGCTGCTCGGGCAGCATGGCGTGGCCGGCGTGGGGCAGCACGCTCACCTGCACCCGGCCGGGATAGGCCTTGACCAGCGCCTCGGCGTTGGCCGGCGGGGCGACGGTGTCGTCCTGCGCCTGGACGATGAGGATCGGGGTGGAGCCCCCGCCCGTCCATTGCTCGGAGGGCGTTGCGGCGAGCGCGACCTGCTGCTGGCGCGCCACCGCCGGATGCCAGCCGCCCCGCCAGATGGCCGGATCGTTGCCCGGGGCGAAGAAGGCCAGCCTCACGGCCTCCAGGTGCTGGTCAGCCGGCAAGCCCTCGAAGACGCCGTTCAGCGCCTTCAGCACCGCAGGCGCGATCGGGACCTGCCCGCCGGCCGCCAGCAGCACCAGCCGCGAGACCTGCTCGGGATGGCGCGAAGCGGCGGCCCGCACGATCCGATTGCCGAGCGCGTGCCCCACGAACACGGCCGGCCGGTCGGAGAGCCCCCGCGCCACCATGGCCACGTCGTCGGCATAGTCGAACAGGGTGAGGCCGTCGGTCGGGCCGCGGCTCTGGCCGATCCCGCGCGGGTCGACCGAGGCGGCCATGAAGCCGGCCTCGGCCAGCTGCACCATCAGCTCGTCGAAGTCGCTCGCGCCGCGGCCCAGCGAGGGCACCAGCACCACCAGCGGCCCCTGCCCCATCACCCGGGCGGCGATCCGCACCTCGCCGGCCGGCGTCGCGCGGCTGAACACCTTGGTCACCGGTCCCGGCGTGGCGGCCATCACGGGCGTCACCGCCAGCACGCCGAGCAGCGTCATTCCGGCCAAGAGTAGTCCTCGCATGGCCGGAGCATGCGCCGCTGGAGCTCAAACGAAAAGGACCCCGCGGGCTCGCGCCGGCGGGGTCCCTTCGGTGGGGCCTCGTCTGAGGAGGCCCCTTACACCTTGCGCAGGCCTACTTCAGGTGCTGCGCCAGGTGCTTGTTCATCTCGAACATGCTGACCCGGTCCTTGCCGTGGAACACCGGCTTCAGCTTGGCGTCGGCCACGATCTCACGCTTGTTCTGCGGGTTCTGCAGGTTGTTCTTCTTGATGTAGTCCCAGATCTTCGAGACCACTTCGCCACGCGACAGCTGGCCGGAACCGACGACGGCGGCCAGTTCGGCCGAGGGCGTCAGAGGCTTCTGCAGGGCGTTGTTCTTCTTGGTATCGGCCATTGGGCTCCCCCAGCTATGTATTCAGGCGCCGCCCCCACGGTCACGCAGGGGCTGAGTCGCTTGAGGTACTCTAGGGGCGCAAGGCGCGCCGCGCCACAGGCGAAGCGCGCCAAAGCGTCGCTTTAGCCCAAATCAGGGCCGCAGGGGGTCCCGATCGAGGGTCACGTCGCGGTAAGCAGCCCGCTCGCCGGTCTCGTGCGCCTCGGGCGAGAGGGTCACCTCGTCGTCCCCGCCCGACCGCTCGACCCGGTCGTAGAGGGAAGCGGTGGCCGCCTCGGTGACTGGATCCTTGCGCTTGTCACGGGTGAAGTAGCGCATCGCCCCGTAGGCGATCGCCAGGCCCAGGACGATCACGCCCACGAAGTTGATCAGGCCCCACCCCACGCCGCCGGCGTCCGCCTCGCCCGGTCCGAGCGCCTGCGCAGGCGGCGCCACGCCCATGATGTTGAAGGCCGTGGTCAGCGTCATGCCCCAGAAGAAGGCCGCGGCGGCCCAGGCCAGCCAGACGAAAGCGGTGGCGCCCAGGTCACGGTGGGCGCGGCCGTAGCCGGTGTCGTGGTGCGCTGCGGGCGCGTGGGCGTCCGCGTAGGGGGTGGATTGGTCGGTGTAGGACAGCGTAGCCATGCTCGCCTCTTTCAGAACGGGTCGCGGGACCAACCCCGTTGCGCCTTGAGGGTTCCCGCCAAGGTTGACGCGAGGGCGGCGTCGACAGGCCGGGCGCGCCGGGCTGTTATGGCGCCCGGAGGGGCCCATGACCGCCAGCACGATCCTCTACGAAACCCCGGCGCCGCAGGTGGCCCGCCTGGTCCTCAACCGGCCGGACGCCCGCAACGCCCAGGACACCCGCCTGCTCTACGACCTGAACGACGCCTTCGACCGCGCCGCGCGCGACGACGGGGTCAAGGTGATCGTCCTGGCCGCCAGCGGGCCGCACTTCTCCTCCGGCCACGACCTGCGCGAGGGCGGCGCGATCGCCGAGCAGATGGCGCCCTTCGAGACGGTGGGGACCTGGTGCGGCTTCGGCTGCGCCGGCGCCGAGGGCCGCATGGCGCGCGAGAAGGAGATCTACCTCGGCCTCTCGGAGCGCTGGCGCAACATCCCCAAGCCCACCATCGCCGCGGTCCAGGGCAAGTGCATCGCCGGCGGGCTCATGCTGGCCTGGCCCTGCGACCTGATCGTCGCCGCCGACGACGCCCAGTTCGCCGACAACACCGTGGCCATGGGCGTGGGCGGGGTGGAGTACTTCGCGCACCCCTGGGAGCTCGGCCCCCGCAAGGCCAAGGAGCTGCTGTTCACCTCAGACTGGCTGACGGCGCAGGAGGCCCGCGCGCTTGGCATGGTGAACCAGGTGGTCCCCGCCGCGGAGCTGGAGGCCTTCGTCCTGGCCCTGGCCCAGAAGATTGCGACCAAGCCCCTCTTCGCCCTGAAGCTCGCCAAGGAGGCGGTGAACGCCGCCGAGGACGCCCAGGGCCGGGTCCAGGCCATGGGCGCGGCCTTCGCCCTGCACCAGCTCGCCCACAGCCACAACATGCAGGTGCACGGCATGCCGGTGGACCCCGCAGGTCTGCAGGTGCGCGGGAAAGCCAAGACCCCGTGAGTTGACATGCCCCCACGTCAGGGCGGTCAAATCCCGTCCAAAACCAAAAGGCGTGTTGGGAGGTGAGGCGTGGCGTGGACCCTGGCGGACGTGTGGGAGGCGATCGCCGCCGCCCAGCCTGACCATCCGGCGAACATCCAGGGGGAGCGGGTGCTCTCCTGGGCCGACTTCGACCGGCGGGCCGACGCGCTGGCGGCCCACTTCATCGCTGCAGGCCTGGGCCATCAGGCGAAGGTGGCCGCCTACCTCTACAACGGGCCGGAGTACCTCGAGACCTACTTCGCGGCCTTCAAGGGCGGCTTCGCCCCGGTGAACACCAACTACCGCTACGGGCCGGAAGAGCTCGTCTACCTGTTCGACAACGCCGACGCCGAGGCCATCGTCTTCCACTCGGGTTTCGCAACCCTCGTCGAGGGCATCCGGCCTCGGCTGCCGAAGGTGAAGGCCTGGGTGGCGGTCGCCGAGCCCGGCCATCCGGTCCCGGCGTGGGCCGAGGACTACGAGGCGGTCGTCGCCAAGGCGTCCGCGGAACGTCCCGTGAAGGCCCCCTGGGGCCGCTCCGGCGACGACCTGCTGCTGCTCTACACCGGCGGGACCACCGGCATGCCCAAGGGCGTGATGTGGCGCCAGGACGACCTCTTCCAGGTGATCGGGGCCGCCGGCAACGCCGCCCTGGGCATCCCGCCCGCCGGCTCGGTGGCGGAGATCCTGGAGCGCATCGCCGCGCCCGACCACCTGCGCCCCATCGCCTTGGTCGCCTGCCCGCAGATGCACGGCACCGGACAGTTCTCGTCCTTCATCAGCCTGAACGTCGGCGGGACCATCGCCACCCTGCCCTCGCGCAAGTTCAACGCCATGGAGCTCTGGGACGAGGTCGACCGGCTGCAGGCGACCAATGTGGTGATCGTCGGCCTGGCTTTCTCCACGCCCATGCTGGAGGCGCTGGAGGCCAATCCCGGCCGCTGGGACCTGTCGAGCGTGCGCGCCATGAGCTCGTCCGGCTCGATGTGGAGCCAGGAGAACAAGCGCGGTCTGCTGGGCTACGCGAAGGACGCAATCATCATGGACAGCTTCGGCTCCTCCGAGGCCGTGGGCATGGGCCTCTCGGCGTCGGCCCCGGGCGCGGAAGCACCCACCGCGGCGTTCGCCCTGGGCCCGGCCTGCGCGGTCTTCACCGAGGACGGCCGCCGGGTGCAGCCGGGGTCCGGCGAGCGCGGCCTGGTCGCCGTCACCGGCTTCCTGCCGGTGGGCTACTACAAGGACGAAGAGAAAACAGCGAAGACCTTCAAGGTCATCGAGGGCCAGCGCTGGAGCGTGCCCGGCGACTGGGCCGAGGTGAACGCCGATGGGACCCTGAAGCTCCTGGGCCGGGGAAGCGTCTGCATCAACACCGGCGGCGAGAAGGTCTTCCCCGAAGAGGTCGAGGAGGCCCTGAAGACCCACGCCGCCGTGCGTGACGCCGTGGTCGTGGGCGTGCCCGATCCCCGCTTCGGCGAGCGCATCTGCGCCGTCGTCGAGGCCGAAGGCGGCGAGCAGCCGACGCTGAAGGAGCTCGCCGGCCACGTGCAGGGCCAGCTGGCCGGCTACAAGGCGCCGCGCGAGCTCGTGCTGGTGGACTCCATCGGCCGCGCCCCCAACGGCAAGGTCGACTACAAGGCGATCAAGGACCGCGCGCTCGCGGCGCTCAGCGCGCCGGCCTAGGTTCCTTCGACAGCCGCGTCATCAGTAGCGCGGCGCGCATCGCCTGCACGTCGAGGCTCTTCAGGTCGGCGGTCTCGCCCGGCGCGTGGCTGCCCTGCCCGGCCATGCCCAGGCCCACCAGCCCGTCGATGAAGGAGACGAAGGCGATGTCGCCGGCGCCGCGGCTGGCGGGGTCGCCTGTGGGCATCTCCGGCAGGTCGAGGGTGCGGTTGACCTCGTTCAGCCTGGCCAGCAGCCGCCGGTTGCCCTCGGTGGGCGCCATGGCGGGATAGCCGGTGTCGGCGAAGGCGATCTTCGCCTCGGCGTTGGGCAGGCTGCGCGCGACGATGGCCTCCATCTTGGCGCGCACGCGGGCATCCTGCTCCGGCGAGAGCGTGCGGATGTCGCCCAGCGCCACAGCCTCGGCGGCGATGATGTTGGCCTTGCCGCTGGCGCTCACCGCCGTCTCGGCCGGGTTGATCGAGGCCTGGGCGCCGCCGGAGACCAGGGCGACGTTGTAGGTCAGGTTCGGCTCGGGCAGCTCCCGGCGGAAGGTGTCGATGATCCGCGCCAGCTCGTAGATCGCCCCGCAGCCGACGCCCTGCATGCACACGCCCGAGGAGTGTCCCGATCGCGCCTTCACCTTCAGCGTCCAGCTGTTCGATGATCGCCGCGCGATGGAGCCGGTGTCGCGGCCGCCCTCGCGGGAGAGGCCTTCGAAGTCCAGCGCCACGTCGCTGGCCTGGCCCGCGGCGATCAGGTCGCGGCGGGCGAGTGCGATCGGGCTGCCCGGCTTCTCCTCGTCCCCGGTGAGCACGACCGTGATGTCGGCGTCCTTGAGCGTCCCGGCCTGCTGCATGGCGCGCAGGGCAGAGACCATGATCACCAGTCCGCCCTTCATGTCGCTGGAGCCGGGCCCCTCGGCGATGTCGCCGCGGACCGTCCAGCCCTGGAAGGGGCTGTCGGGCTCGAACACCGTGTCCAGGTGGCCCACCAGCAGCATGCGCTTGCCGCGGCCGTTACCCTTGTGCGTCGCCACGATGTGTCCGGCGCGGCCGGCCTCAGCCATCGGGATCCAGCGCACCTGGAAGCCCAGCGGCTCCAGCTCGGCGCGCATCATCCGCCCGACCCGCTCGACGCCGGCGAAGTTCATGGAGCCGGAGTTGACCAGCACCATCTGCTTCAGCAGTTCGACGTTGCGCCCGTGCTCGGCGCGCACGACCTCCACCATCTTGCGCTCGGCGGGATCGCGCGGGGCGCCGTGGGCTGTCGTGGCAAGCGCGAGGCCGGCGGCCATGAACGCGGCGGCGAGCGGCAGGCGCATGGGGAACTCCGGAAGGGGCAGGATCAGCGGACCGGCTTGTCCCCCAGGGTGCGGACGAAGTCCACCAGGGCCGAGCGCGGCGGGCCCTTGGGCAGGTTGGAATAGGCGCGCAGCAGCTCCAGCGCGCCGGGCTCGCCGAGCAGGGCCGCCACCTCGTCGATGGCGCCGGAATTGGGGTTGGCCTCGCCGAACATCTCGGACACCGGCGCATCCAGGGTCTTGGCGATGCGCGACAGCATCGAGGCGCTCACCCGGTTGGCCCCGCGCTCGTACTTCTGGATCTGCTGGAAGGTGACGCCCGCCGCCTCCGCCAGCGCCTGCTGCGACATGCCCCTGACCTTGCGCAGGAGCCGGATACGGGCCCCCACGGCGATATCCACGGGATCGGCGAGCGCTTCGGGTTTTCCAGCCATGAGCTTCCGGTCGTCCTCGTTGTTGCGGAGTGGCTTAGGGCGTCCTGCGCCGGGCGTCGCCGGTGGGCGTCCAGCCTTCGCGCCCGCCGCCTTCGTCCGAGATCAGGTAACACGCCTCGGCGATGGCGATTCCGACCGCACGGCGCAGGGGCCCGGCGGCGGGCGCCTGGGCCTCCAGAGCCATGAGCTCCTCCTCGTAGGAGGCCAGGAGCTCGACGAGATTGCGCGCCAGTTCGCGCGCCCGCTCCATCTCGGTCCGGACCATGGATGAGCTCGCCCCCAAGCGCGGCCTATCGCCAACCTTGGCCGCTTAACACGAACGGCCCCCGCCGCGAAGCGAGGGCCGCCCATAGGTTGAATTTTGGGTACGGCGGCTAGTTGGCTGCGATGGCCCTCGCGGCCGCCTGGGCGGCGATGACCGTACGGCCCTCCCGCTCGGCGATCCGCCGGAAGGTGGCCAGCGCCTGACCCGTCACCTGGTCCATGTTGTAGTACCGGTAGGTGGCCAGCCGGCCCACGAAGTGGACGTTCGGGGTCTCGAGCGCGAGCGCCTCGTACTTCTTGAACAGCGCCTGGTTCTCGGGACGCGGCACCGGGTAGTACGGGTCGCCTTCGGCCTGCGGGTACTCGTAGGTGATCGTCGTCTTCGACGAGCTCTGGCCGGTCAGGTGCTTGTATTCGCTGATCCGGGTGTAGGGCGTCTGCTCGTCGGGGTAGTTCACGGTGCCCACCGGCTGGAACCACTCCTGGTCGAGCGTCTCGTGCCGGAACGACAGGCTGCGGTAGGGCAGCTTCCCGTAGCGGTAGTCGAAGTATTCGTCGATCGGGCCGGTGAAGATCAGCCGGTCGAACACCGCCTCGTCGCGCACGTCCTCGTAGTCGACGCCGAGCTCGATGGTGATGCCCTTCTGGTCGAGCATGTTCTCGAACATCCGGGTGTAGCCCTCGGCCGGCATGTTCTGGAACTTGTCGGTGAAGTAGCGGTCGTCGGTGTTGGTCCGCGTCGGCACCCGGGCGGTGACGCTCTTGTCGAGCTCGTCCGGGCCCATGCCCCACTGCTTGCGGGTGTAGCCGCGGAAGAACATCTCGTAGAGCTCGCGCCCAACGGCCGAGACCACCACGTCCTCGCTGGTCCGGACCTTCTCCACCGGCTCGGCGCGGCTGGCGAGATAGGCCGCCGCTTCGTCGTCGGTCGTCAGGTTCAGGCCGTAGAGGGTGTTCAGCGTCGTGCGGTTGATCGGGATCGGCACGTGCAGGCCGTTCTTCACGCAGGCCAGCACCCGGTGCTCGTAGGGCCGCCACTTGGTGAACTGCGACAGGTACGCCGCCACCTCGTCGGAGTTGGTGTGGAAGATGTGCGGCCCGTACTTGTGCATCAGCACCCCGGCCGCGTCCTTCTCGTCGTAGGCGTTGCCCGCGATGTGCGGACGGCGGTCGACCAGCAGCACGCGCTTGCCGAGCTGGCTGGTGAGCCGCTCCGCCAGCACCGAGCCCGCGAAGCCCGCGCCGACGATCAGGTAGTCGTAGGGCTTGGCCCGCGAGGCCGGACGCACCGCAGGCGCGGCGACGGCGCCCGAGAGGATTTCGGTGGCGGCCGTCTCGTTGCGGCGGGCCACGGCGCGGGAGATCTCCAGGTTCATCCGCGTGAACGTCTCGTCCCACGATAGCGCCGACAGCGCCGTGTCGACTTCCTTCAGCCACTCGCCCTTGATGCGCGACAGGGCCAGGGCCTGGTCGCAGGCGGTGATGAACTCGTCCTGGGTCCCGGCGACCTTCACGGCCTCCAGGTCGCCGTAGTGGCGGACCACGTCGACGATCGGCGTGGAGACCACAGGCCGCCCGCCGGCCAGGTATTCCGGCGTCTTCGTCGGTGAAATGAAGCGGGTGCTCTCGTTGATGGCGAAGGGCATCAGCGCCACGTCCCAGCCGGCCAGGTAGCGCGGCAGGTCGTCGTAGCCCTTACCGCCCAGGTAGTGGACGTTGGCGCGCCGCGGCAGGTCGGCGGGGTCGATCTTCACCACCGGCCCCACGATCACCACGCTCCACTCGGGCCGGGCGTCGGCCAGGGCGGCGATCAGGTCGAGGTCCATGCGCTCGTCGACGACGCCGTAGAAGCCCAGGCGCGGCCAGGGCAGCCTGGCCTGGTCGCTCGGCTCGTCGCGCAGCACGCGGGCCTTGGCGAAGTGGGCGCGGTCCACGCTCGACGGGAAGGGATGGATGTTCGGGTGCCGGTCGCGCTTGGCTTCCCACAGCGAATAGCCGCCGGTGAAGACCACGTCGGCCAGGCCCATCAGCTCCTTCTCGAGGATGGTCAGTTCGGGCGGCGCGAACTTGAAGTTCGCCAGCTCGTCCATGCAGTCATAGATGGTGCAGACCGCCTCCAGATGCCGCGAGAAGTTCAGCATCATCGGCGTGTAGTACCAGCGGATCAGATCGCCCTCGAGGCCGGCCAGCATGGCGTCCAGCAGGCCCTTCAGCTGCTCGTCGCGCTCCTCCGTGGACAGGCCCTCCACCAGCACCGGGGTGACCACCACCACGCCGCTCTCTTCGCAGACGCGGCTGTTCAGGCGCGGCGTCTCATCCGCCGGACCGGGGACCGGCTCTTCCCAGAAGATCACCTTCCGGGCCCGCGCGAAGCGGGTCATCAGGTGCTGGGGACGCTGGAACACGAAATCCCACCGCAGGTGGGAGAAGCAGATAAGCGTCTGTCGACCCTGAGCACGAGGTCCCGGCTGAGTTGAAAACGGCGCAGCGCCATCGGCGCTCGGGAACCACTGAGTGTTCAAGGGCGCATTCCTTTTTGAAAAACGACACACGAAGCCCGCGGAAGTAACTCTTGCCGGGACAAAAGGTTCCGCCACGAATGCAGATGCGGGGATCACATCTTCAGTAATCAAATGATACAGACGGGCGCCGACGAATAGAGACGCTCTATCGTCGACTACCCGACACCTTAACCGCCGACAGTCAGCGTCGACTGCAGCCGGCCGCTGCGGACACCCGCGCCATACCTGGGGTTGCGCTCCCAGCGCAGCGCATCGGTGACGATCTGGTCCAGGGACGAGCGCGTCGCCGTCCATCCTAGCACGGATCGCGCCCGCGAGGGGTCGGCCACCAGGCTCGGCGGGTCGCCGGCGCGCCGGGCGCCCACGCTGTGCGGCACGGGACGGCCGACGGCGCGGCCCACGGCCTCCACCACCTCGATGACCGAGGCGCCCTTGCCGGTGCCGACGTTGACCGCCTCGTACTGGCCGGCCGAAAGCTCGACCTTCAGCGCCGCCACGTGGGCCTCGGCCAGGTCGTTCACGTGGATGTAGTCGCGCAGGCAGGTCCCGTCGGGGGTGTCGAAGTCGTCCCCGAACACCGTGAGCGGCTTGCCGTCGCCCAGGGCCGCGGCCATGGCCAGCGGGATCAGGTGGGTCTCCGGCTCGTGCGCCTCGCCGATCAGGCCCGATGGGTCGGCGCCGGCGGCGTTGAAGTAGCGCAGGGCCACCGCGCTCAGGCCATAGGCCCGGCACTGCGCCTCGATCATCCACTCGCAGGCGAGCTTGGTGTCGCCGTAGGGACTGGCCGGCGCCTTCTCCGCGTCCTCGCGGATGGTCTCCAGCGGCCCGCGGCCGCCCTGGCCGTAGACGGCCGCGCTCGACGAGAACACCAGCCGCTCCACGCCCTTGTCGCGCATGGTCGACAGCAGGCTGGTGGTGCCCGCCACGTTGACGTCCCAGAACAGGTCCGGCTTCACCACCGAGCGGCCGACCTCGATCAGGCCGGCGAAATGGATGACCGCCTTGACGTTGTGGGCGTCGATCGCCTCGCCCAACGCCTCGTGGTCGCGGATGTCGCCGTGCACGAACACGCCCCAGCGCACGGCTTCGCGGAAGCCGGAGCTCAGGCTGTCGTAGACGACAGGAAGGTAGCCCAGTTCGTGCAGGGCCTTTGCAGTGTGTGCGCCGATATAGCCGGCTCCGCCCGTGACCAGCACGGCGGGCTTCGTTCCCCGATCCATGACGGCTTAACCCTCGGACAGCCAAGCCGTTCCAAGGCTGTCAAAGGAGGATTTGGAACGATTTCGCAGGAGGTCGGCTTTAAACCTTGGGATGTGACGGGAAAGCCAGGGTTTATGCGCGATCTTGAGCTGTGGGGCGGTCACGAGTGCACCGTGAACCGCACGGGCGGGACGTTCCACGACCAGACCGTGCGCTCCGGCCACCACGACCGGCCCGAGGACCTCGAGCGGTTCGCCGCGCTGGGCCTGAAGGCGCTGCGCTATCCGGTGCTCTGGGAGAGGGTGGCGCCCAACCGCCCCGACAGGCTCGACTGGACCTGGACCGACGCGCGCCTGCCGCGCATCCGCGAGCTCGGCATGCGGCCGATCGCGGGCCTCGTCCACCATGGCTCGGGGCCGAAGTACACCAGCCTCGTCGACCAGAACTTCGCCCCCCTGTTTGCCGGCTACGCGCGCGCCGCCGCCGAGCGCTACCCCTGGATCGAGGACTGGACGCCGGTCAACGAGCCGCTGACCACCGCGCGCTTCTCGGCCCTCTACGGCCACTGGTATCCGCACCTCACCGACGAGCACATGTTCTGGGCGGCGTTGCTGAACCAGATCGACGCCACGCGCCTGGCCATGGCCGAGATCCGGCAGGTGAACCCCGCCGCCCGCCTCATCCAGACCGAGGACCTGGGCCGCACCTATTCCACCCGCGCCGTGGGCCACCAGGCCGACTTCGACAACGCCCGGCGCTGGATGACCTGGGACCTGCTCTGCGGCGAGGTCACGCCAGGGCACATCCTGTGGGACCGGCTGGACGGCATGGGCTTCGGCGACCGGCTGAAGGCGATCGCGGACAATCCGTGCCCGCCCGACGTGATCGGGGTGAACCACTACCTCACCTCCGACCGCTTCCTCGACCACCGGGTCGACGACTACCCGCCCGAGCGGCGCGGCGGAAACCAGTTCATGGCCTTCGCCGACGTGGAGGCGGTCCGCGTCGCCCTCCCCGGCCCCGGCGGCCTGGAAGGCGCGCTGGACGAGGCCTGGGCCCGCTACCGCCGCCCGCTCGCCGTCACCGAGAGCCACAACGGCTGCACCCGCGAGGAGCAGGTGCGCTGGGTCCGCGAGGCCTGGGAGTCTGCCCTGCGGCTGCGCGCGCGCGGCGTGCAGGTGGACGCGGTAACCGCCTGGGCCCTGCTCGGCACCTTCGACTGGAACAGCCTGCTGACCCGCCACGTCGGCCATTACGAGGTCGGCGCCTTCGACGTACGGGTCGACCCGCCGCGGCCGACCGCCATCGCCGCCGAGCTCGGGCGGCTGGGGACCGGCGCCGGGGAGGCCCACCCGGCCACCCAGGGGCCCGGCTGGTGGCGGCGCGATATCCGCATGGAGTTCCGCCCGGTGTTCCGGACCATGGATTCCCCCGAGCCTCGTCCCTCGGTCCGCACGCCAGCGGCCCCGGCGCGGCCGCTGCTGATCGCCGGCGCCACCGGCACGCTGGGCAAGGCGCTGGCGCGGGCCTGCGAGTGGCGCGGCATCGACTACCTGCTGACCGGCCGCGCGCAGCTGCCGCTGGACGACGACGACGCCATCGCCCGCGTGCTCGACCAGTGCCACCCCTGGGGCGTCATCAATGCCGCCGGCTGGGTGCGCGTCGACGACGCCGAGGCCGAGGCGTCGGCCTGCATGGCCGCCAATGCGGAGGGCGCCATCCGCCTGGCGCGCGCCTGCCGCGACCGCGGCCTGCCGCTGGTGGGCTACTCGTCGGACCTGGTGTTCGACGGCCGCATCGACCGCGCCTATGTCGAGAGCGACCCGCCCTGCCCGCTCAACGTCTACGGCGCCAGCAAGGCCCGGGCGGAGGCCGAGATCCTGGAGCTCGGCGGCCGGGCCCTGATGATCCGCACCGCGGCGTTCTTCTCGCCCTTCGACGCCTACAACTTCGCCGCCCACGTTCTGCGCACCCTGCGGGCGGAACAGGAGCTGCACGCCGCCGAGAACCTGGTGGTCTCGCCCACCTATGTGCCGGACCTGGTGGACGCCACCCTGGACCTGATGATCGACGGCGAGACCGGCATACGCCACCTCGCCAACCGCGGCGCCGTCTCCTGGGCCGAGTTCGCCCGGCAGGTGGCCGGCGCGGTCGGCCTGGACCCATCGCGGGTGAAGGGCCGCCCCGCGGCGAGCTTCGCCTGGCCCGCCGAGCGCCCCGCCTTTGCGGCGCTGGCGACCGAGCGCGGTGAGGTGATGCCGACGCTGGAGAACGCGATCGCGCGCTATGCCTCGATCGTCACTGAGGCGGAGTTCGCCGGAGAGGCTGAAGCCCTGGCCGACGGCAGCCGGCCCGACCTCTTCGCCCGCTCCAGCGCCGGCGTCAGCTAGGCCACCGTCAGCTAGCCGAGCGGCTTCTGGTAGGTCTCGCCCTCGTCCTCAACCTCGAACAGGTCTTCCTCGTTCTCGGACAGGAGCTCGTCCAGCGCGTCGATGACCGCGTCCAGCTGTTCCGGCGAGGCCGCGAACTCGATGGTCTCTCCGGAGTCGTCGGCCAGGTGCAGCACGAAGTCCTCTTCGCGCACGGTGATGGAGAACTTTGCGAGCTGTCTCATGGGGGTCCCTTCCACAGGCTGGTAAAACCCGCTGGCTCGGTGATGGTTCAGCCCAGCTTACGCGCCGCGTCCACGACCCTGCGGGCCTTCTCGCGGGTGTCGGCCACGGACTGGCCGGCCCTGTAGAGCTCCCCGCCCAGGCCGAACGCGCGTGCGCCCGCGGCCCACCATTCGGCCATGCTGTCGGGCCCCACGCCGCCCACCGCCCAGACCACCGCTTCGGCGGGAAGCACGGCCTTGAGCTGCTTCACATGCCCCGGCCCATAGGTCGCCGCCGGGAACAGCTTCAGGTGCCTCGCGCCGGCCTCGATGGCGGTGAAGGCCTCGCTGGCGGTGGCGAAGCCCGGCGCGGGATCCAGCCCCAGCTCGACCGCGCGGCGGATCACCGCCGGCTGGGTGTTCGGCGAGACGATGATCCGCCCGCCGGCTCCCGCGACGTCGTCCACCCGCTCCGGCGTCAGCACCGTGCCGGCGCCCGTCGTCATGCGCTCGCCGAACTCGGCGGAGAGCCTGCGGATGCTCTCGATGGGGTCGGGGGAATTCAGCGGCACCTCGACGCCCACGACCCCGGCCTCGAGCAGGGCGGCGGCGTGGTCCAGCACCTCGTCGGGACGGACGCCGCGCACGATGGCCACCACCGGGCACTGCGCCAGGGCGTCTTCCAGCCTCATCGCGATCCTCCCATGCCGTAGAGGGCGAAGAGCCCGGCGATCGCGGCCTGCTCGCCGTCGAAGGTCTCGTGCGCCACGCCGCGCCGGTCCAGGGCGCGGGCGTAGAGGCGGCAGAGCCGCTCGTCGCCGAGCAGGTCGACGGGCTCCTCGCCCGATAGCCCGAGCAGCTTCGGCACGGCGGCGACCTCCGAGCCGATCAGCAGGCCCGAGAGATACGACGGCGTGCTCTCCGCAGGCGCCCCGCCCCCCACCACGCGGGCCCGCGCCGTGAACAGCCGCGCGGCCAGGGCGTCGCCCTCCCCCGCCGCCGCCAGGCCCTCCTCGAAGGCCGCCTCGTCCTCGGCGGCCGCCTCGCTCTTGAGCACGCTGTGCTTGCCGAGCACCGCGAACAGCTCGCCGGTCATGGCGGTCGCGAAGCGGATGAGCTTGCCGTCCTCCACCAGCATCCATTTGGCGTGGGTGCCCGGGTGGCAGACCACGTGGCGGCCGCGGCAGCGCTCTGGGTTGGCGTGCAGCCAGCCCATCAGCTGGGTCTCCTCGCCGCGCATCACGTCGACGCCGCCGGTGATGCCGGGCCCGCGGACGCCGGGCACGATGCGCACCCAGGCCGCGTGCGCCTCCACAGGCACGAGGCACGCCGCCAGCTCCCCGACGCCCACCGGGCAATCGGCGTAGGGCGCCACCGTCCAGCCGAGGTTCGAGCCCACCATCCCGCAGAGGATCGCCGGCAGGCCCGCCGCCTCCAGCGCCGGCTGGACCTCCCGGTTGAACCGCTCGCCGGCCTCGCCCGGCTTCAGCTTGGAAACGCCGAGGTCGAACTCCCGGTGGGCGACGATCCCGCCGGCCTCGTCGAGGGTCCAGGCGCGCAGGTTGGTGGTGCCCCAGTCGCAGGCGAGCAGCGCCGCCTTCCTCATCAGAGCCGCCCCGCGTCGACGATGAAGTTCTGGCCGGTGATCATCCGGCTGTCGTCGGCGGCCAGGAACATGGCCATCCGGGCGATGTCCTCCGGCATCAGCCGGTCCTTCAGCGCCACCAGCTTGGACCACTCGGCCTCGGCCTCCGGCGTGAGCCACAGCTCCAGCTGGCGCGGCGTGATCACCCAGCCGGGCGAGAGCGCATTCACCCGGATGCGGTCGGGTCCCCACTCGCGGCCCAGGCCCTTGGAGAGCGAGTTGATCGCCCCCTTGGCCGCCACATAGGCCGGCATGTGGCCGGGTCCCCAGATCGCGTTGATCGAGCTGACGTTCACGATCGAGCCGCCGCCGGCCTGCTTCATCATCGGATAGACCGCGACCGAGGCGACCATCGCCGGGTCGAGGTTCACCGCCAGCGCCTTGCGCCACTGCTCCGGCGTCACCGACGCGGCGTCGTGGCGGGTGTCGTTGGCCACGTTGTTGATCAGGACGGTGATGGGGCCCAGCGCCTCGGCCGCGTCCCGGATGGCCGACTGCAGGGCGAACGCGTCGGTGACGTCGCAGCGGCGGAACCATGAGCCCGCCAGCTTCCCCGAGAGCGCCCTGCCCTCGTCCTCGGACAGGTCCACGAAGGCGACCTTGGATCCTTGCGCGTGGAACTCCGAGACGAACGTGGCCCCGATGCCGGAGGCGCCGCCGGTGACGAACACCACCTTGTCCCTCAGGCTGGGATAGCTGGCGAAGGCCATCAGTGGGATTCCCGGGTCACTTCGCTCGACGATTTGCCGACCAGGAAGTCGAGGTCGGCGCCGCGGTCCGCCTGCATGACGGTGTCGATGTAGAGCTTGTACCAGCCGCGGTCGAACTTGGAGGGCGCGCGCGCCGCCTCCCAGGCCTCGCGCCGCCGCGCCAGCTCGGCGTCGTCGACCAGCAGCTCGAGGCTGCGGTTGGGTCCGTCGAAGGCGATCTCGTCGCCGTTGCGCACCAGGGCCAGCGGGCCGCCCGCCTCGGCCTCGGGGGCCACGTGCAGGATCACCGTGCCGTAGGCCGTGCCGCTCATCCGCGCGTCGGAGATCCGCACCATGTCGCGCACGCCCTTCTGCAGGAGCTTCGGCGGCAGGGCCATGTTGCCCACCTCCGGCATCCCCGGATAGCCCTTCGGGCCGCAGCCCTTGAGCACCAGGATCGAGGTCTCGTCGACCTCCAGGTCGGGATCGTCGATGCGGGCGTGGTAGTCCTCGATGTCCTCGAAGACCACAGCGCGCCCGCGGTGGGTGAGGAGCTCGGGCGAGGCCGCGCTGGGCTTCAGGATCGCGCCCTGCGGACACAGGTTGCCGCGCAGCACCCAGACGCCGGACGACGGCCCGACGGGCGATTGCAGGCTGCCGATGACGTCGCGGTTGAACACCTTGCCGGCGTCGGCGAGCTCGCCCTGGGTCAGGCCCGACACGGTGATCGCCTCGCGCCGGAAGACGGCGCCCAGCTCGTTCATCACCGCGGGCACGCCGCCCGCGTAGCAGAAGTCCTCCATCAGGTACTTGCCCGACGGCATCAGGTTCACCAGCAGCGGGCACTCGCGGCCGATGTTGTCGAAATCCTCCAGGGTCAGCGGCACGCCGACCCGCCCGGCCAGGGCCAGCAGGTGCACCACCGCATTGGTCGAGCCGCCGGTCGCCGCGTGCATGATGATGGCGTTCTCGAACGCCGCGCGGGTGAGGATGTCCGACGGCTTCACGTCGTCCTTCACCATCTGCACGATGCGGTTGCCGGTCATGTGCGCCAGGACGCGGCGCCGGGCGTCCACCGCCGGAAGCGCCGCATTGTTCGGCAGGCTCATCCCCAGCGCCTCGACGATGCAGGCCATCGAGGACGCCGTGCCCATGGTGTTGCACACCCCGGCCGAGCGGCTCATGCCCGATTCCGCCGAGAGGAATTCCGGGAGCGTCATCTCGCCCGCGCGGACCATCTCGGAAAACCGCCAGACGTCGGTGCCCGAGCCGATGTCGCGGCCCTCGAACTTGCCGTTCAGCATCGCCCCCGATGAGACGAAGATCGCCGGCAGGTCGACGCTGGCGGCGCCCATCAGCAGGCCCGGCGTGGTCTTGTCGCAGCCGCCCAGCAGCACCACCCCGTCGATCGGGTTGGCGCGGATGCTCTCCTCCACCTCCATGGCCAGCAGGTTGCGGAACAGCATGGCCGTGGGCCGCATCTGGGTCTCGGGCAGGCTCATGGCCGGGAACTCGATGGGCACCCCGCCCGCCTCCCAGACGCCGCGCTTCACGAACTCCGCCAGCTCGCGCAGGTGCACCTGGCAGGTGACCAGTTCGCTCCAGGTGTTGGCGATGCCGATGATCGGCCGGCCGTCGAACACGTGGTCCGGCAGGCCGGTGGCCTTGATCCAGCTTCGGTGGATGAAGCCGTCACGGTCGAGCTTGCCGTAGCTCTTCTGGCTGCGCAGCGGTTTTTTCGCCATGCGCGACCCCTTACGCCAATGGTGGATGATGCCAAGGCTTAACCCGCAAGAGGCGGCGCCGGTTCAGGCGGCGGAAGCTCTGGCCCGGCTTCGAGCATCGGGTATGATGGCGTCAAAGAAGAAGGTGGTGGAGGAAGCGATGACCTATGGCGCCCATCGTCGGTTTTGCGACGCCGACAGCCACATCATGGAAACCGTGGACTGGATCGAGCGGCATGCGGACGACGACGTCCGGGCCAGGATCCCGCAGCTCAGCCTGGTGAAATCCGCCACGGCCACGTTCGACTTCATCAACAAGGCGGTCGCGAAGCAGAAGGAACGCGAGGCGGCGGGCGAGGTGCTGACCGACGTGGTGCGCGGGACCAAGGGCTGGGGCGCCTACGGGGCTTTCGACCCGGCGGAGCGCAAGAAGGCCCTGGATGATCTGGGCTTCGAGCGGCAGCTGGTGTTCTCCACCTTCTCCGCCGGCCAGTACCTGTCCCACCCGGACATGGACATCCGCTACGGGGGCGTGCGCGCGCACAACCGCGCCATGGCCGCCTTCTGCCAGGGCGACCCGCGGTTGATCGCGGTGGGGCAGCTCTCCCTGGCCGACCCGGCGCGGTGCGTGGAGGAGATGCGCGAGGGCGTCCGCCTGGGCTGCGGCGCCTTCTGGGTGCCGGGGACGCCGGTGGGCGACAAGTCGCCCGGCCATCCTGATTTCGACGTGGTGTGGCAGGCGTTCTGCGACCTCGGCGTGCCGTTCATGCTGCACGTGGGGCCCAACAGCCCGACCAAGCTCCCGGCTTATGAGAACAACGGCAAGCCGCGGCCGAAGGACATCACCGGCGCCGAGGGCGGCGAGAACCTGCGGGTCCGCGACTTCATGCTGCTCTCGGTCGGCCCGCAGCAATT
This sequence comes from Phenylobacterium sp., assembly GCF_036563285.1. GTDB lineage: Bacteria > Pseudomonadota > Alphaproteobacteria > Caulobacterales > Caulobacteraceae > Phenylobacterium. The sequence goes on along the minus strand of NZ_DATCMR010000002.1, from coordinate 104,903 downwards.
TCTGACGGCCCTGGTGTTCGACGGCGTCTTCGAACGCTTCCCGAAGCTGCGGGGCGGAGTGATCGAACTGGGCGCCGGATGGGTGCCGGAGTTCCTGCGTACGCTCGACCTCAGCCAGAAGATCTTCAAGCGCACGGACCCGAGCGTCGCGGAGCTTCCGCTAAAGGCGTCCGACTACATCCGGCGCGCGGTGAAGTTCACGCCCTTCCCTGGCGAGGACGTGGGCCGGATGATCGCCGACGCTGGACCCGAGCTCTTCCTGTTCTCCAGCGACTACCCGCACCCGGAAGGCACGGACGACCCGATCGGCCGCTTCGAGCGCACCTTCAAGGACATCTCGGAAGAGGCGAAGGAGAAGTTCTACTACGCCAACTTCCAAGAAATGATGGGCGCGCCCGTCCACGCCTGAGTCCCTGCCCGACTGGATGGCCGCGGCGCGCAGAGCCGCCCTGTCGCTGCGCGCCACGACGCGTGACGCGAAGGGCGCGGACCACTTCGTCTATGTGGCGCTACTGGAGGATCGCCGTCGGGCCTGCCGCTTCGGGCTCTATGTCGGCGAGACCTCGCGCGATCCGGACCTGCGGTTCGACCAGCACAAGACGGGCTACAAGGCGAGCCGCTACGTGAACCGCTACGGCGTGCGCCTGCTGCCCGGGCTGGTGGCCCACCTCAACCCCATGCGGCGCTGGGAGGCGATCGACCTGGAGGCGGCGCTCGCCGAAGAGTTCGCCCGCGCGGGCGTCCCCTGGGTCGAAGGCGGCCACTAGGCGCCCGCCTCGTGGCGTATCATCGTGGCGAGCAAACGCCCGTTCTCACGCAGCTCCACGGCGGCGCAGTGCTTGTTGCGGCGCAACTCCTCGCGCGCGAGCTCGTGCGCCCTCTCCTCGCTGCCCACCACGATCCACGTCAGTTGGCGTACGCTGAACCGGTCGTCGGTGATCAGGCATTCGAACGAACGCATGGGAGCCCCCCAGCTCTCAAAAGCGGTATGGCAATCGCAGGACGAAGCGCATGTCGGGCGCTTCCTCGGTCACGCCGAACTCGAAGCTGTTGTTGACCGTGAGGCGGTTGGACAGGCGGAAGGACCAACCCATCAGCAAGCTGCCGACCTGCAGGCTGCGCGACTCCTGCCGCGTCGTTCCGATCTCCGATTTGGTCGGGAAGATATAGTTGTGGCTGTACCCGAAGGAGACGGAGAAACGGGGGTTGAGGGACAGCCCGAAGCCCACCTGCGCCCCGATCGAATCGCCAGGCTCCACGCGGCCGACGCGCCGCTCGCCGATGAGCGTATCGACGTCGCGGCCGAAATTGTGAAGGTAAGTCAGGCCTCCGAAAATGATCGCCGGCTCGCTGGGGTAGATCATCGTCACCCCGCCCTCCATGCTCCAGAAGCCGGAGCCGGTGGCGAGGCCCTGCGCCACACCCATCTCGTCGAAGCTGACGTCGTACGGACTGATGCCCGTAGGCGGCTTCACCCGCGTGTTGGCCACGAAGATCGGCCAGCCGCCCCGGCCGCTGTTCAACTGGTAGCGGGCGGCGACCTCGACGTCCCCCAGGCTGCTCTCCTCCAGCTCCTGCTCCTGCCCTTCGAAGTCGGGCGTGGAGCGAGCCAGCAGGCTCAGGCGGTCATGGCGGTAGACGTATGGGACGCGGGCCTCGACTTCGAGCCGGCTGGTTAGCCCATAGCGGGCGGCGACGGTCGCAACTGCCGTGTCGCGCGCCACATCGCTGGCCTCGATGACACCCAACTGGATGCCCGGCACGATCTCGACCCCGCGAAACACCAGACGGTTGTTGCTGGTGCGCACGTACTCGATCGACGGGTCGAGGATCAGCCGCCCGCGCGGGGTGAGCACGTTCATTGCGGCGGGGATCGCCGTCACCGAAGGCGCGGCCGCCGTCTGCGGCGGCTGCCCGACCGGCCCGGACGGCAACTCCGTCACGGCGTTCGGAACCTGGTCGACCGAGGCGAACGTCCGCACCGCCGCGGCGGTGGACGAGCCGGCCCCGGTTGCACGAAGACCGGCCAGCAGCTGGTCCCGCTCGGCTTCAAGGGCCTCGATCTGGCCCTGCTGCGCCTGCAGGCGAGCCTCCTGCGCCGCGAGACGCTCAGCCTGCGCCGCCAACTCCGCCTCGATCCGGGCAAGCGCCTCGGCGGCCGGTTGGGCCGCGGCCGGTGCGGCGCACGCCAGGGTGAGGACCACAGCGCCGACGGCGGCTGCTGCGCTCCGTGACCCAGCGGCCGGCGAAGGTGACGTCATTGATCGGTTCCTCATTGGCCGCGCCCCGCGGCCTGCGGGCTGAGGCCCTGCAGCGCCTGGCCCAGGCGCTCGGACCCGATGCGCTGCTGCAGGTCCGGCAGCTGCGGCAGGTGAAGCGTGACGTCGGTCTCCTGACGTATGACGCGGTCATTGGCTGTGTTGAGGATCACGCTGGCGATGCGGTTTGCTGCGAGGTCGTGAATCACGCTGGTGCCAGCCGCGACCTGGACGGGGGCGCGGGTCGGGTTTCCCGCCTGGCTTGCGGTGAGGGACCGCGCCGCTTCGCTTTCGAACACGCGATCGGCCTGGACCCCGTCGGCGGTCCAGGTCAGGCGTGTCTCGAGGGCGAGGCTGCCATCGACGTAGGTTCGCACTGAGGCGCCAAAGCCGATGTCCACCCCCAGCGGCGTGGCAAGGCCGCCGCGCTGCTCGCCGAGAGCCCGGTCCGTCAGGGCGGCAGGCGGGTCCGGCGTCTGCACGTCGGCGGCCTGGGCCATCGCGGGTTCAGCGATCAACGCGCCTATGGCGCCCAGAACAAGCCATGCGCGTCTCATCGGATCGCTCCGCCGCCATGCGGCAAGGCCACGACCTGGAAGATCGGCGGCAACTCGCGTGTGAAGCTTGAGAGGGTTGAATCGTCGAGCGGATCCAGGGGCCCCAAGGTCAGCCGCGACCATTCCTCGGCGAGGTCGTAGGCGGCCGGAGCCTGGGCGTTCGGGTCCACCATGAACACCACGCCGTTCCAGATCCGACCGAAGTCTTCGAGCCGGTACAGCTTGAGCCCCTCGGCCGGATCGCCGACCAGCACCTTGCCGTGGCGGAAGCCCTTGAGGATGACGAAGTGTCGGTAGGCTCCGACATTGATCAGCGCGATCGCCGGCGCGCGGGCGCGCTGCAGGTCCTCGAGCGTCCAGCGGTAGCCGTCCGCCTTGAGGCCCTGGCTCCCCAGGTAGCGCTTCATGTCCAGTAACGAGAAGCCGACCTTGCGGATTTTCTCCCGGTCGCCCGACCGGTACATCGCCTCGAAGATCGCCGCTTCGCCCGTTCGGCGGCCGTAGTGATGCGTAAGCAGCGTCGCGAGCGCCGCCGATCCGCAGCTGTAGTCGTACTGTTGGCGGACCACCGTCTTGAACGGCATGTCGCGCAGGCTGGTGACGTGGACGGCGGCGCTGTCCCCCGCCAGGTTGAACATTGCCTGGCCAGCGGCTGGCCAGGCCGGCGCCGTGAACGCGACCAGCATCGCGGCGCACGCCGCACGCCCGGGTTGGGTCTGCCGAGGCATCGGCTACCTCGCCGGCGTCGTGACGACGCTGATGTTGATGGCGCCTTGCAGGGTGTTGTTGGCCCCGGTGTTGATCACGAAGTTGCCGACGCCGCTGAAGCCGTCGAGCGCGTCGGCGCCGAAGCTCACGTCGCCGGAGGTGAGTGTTCCGGCCGTAACGGTGTTTCCGCTGGTCGTGCCGCTGAGTTGCTGGCGGGTGAGGACCTCCACGGAGATGCCCTGCCCGCCGCTCGCGCTCTCCATTTCCTCTGCCGTGAGCGCGAGGGGTTCCGAGCGCTGGGCCAGCGCCTCGGCCGCTTCGGTCGCTCGGGCCTGGGGGGGCTCGGCCGCAGCGGCGCCGGCCGCCAGGGCGGCGGCCAGGAACAGTGAAGAGGCTATGAGGCGCATCGGGATCTCCAACAGGTCGGCTTGCGGATCGGCGGACGAAGGTCGCGCCAGGTCGGGACAACCACGACCTGGCGCGGGCCTCGCTTAGGGTGCGGAGCCGAAGCTGATGTTGGCGTTCGCCGCGAGCGACGTGGCCGCCTGGTTCAGTCCGCCGACGCCGGTGTTCATGCTGGCCGTCTGGACGCCCGCGAAGGCGGCCCCGTTGGCGCTGATGCCGCCGGTGGTGAGCATGCCTGCCTGATCACCCGCGTTGGTCGGCTCGCCGTACGACACCGTGATGCCGCTCACCGTGCCGTCCAGGTCCTGCGTAGACATGGTCTGGGTGGTCGTGTGGACGGAGTTGTCCGAGTTGTCGTTGTTGGAGTCCGCCCAGCGCATCGAACGGTCCGAGCTGTCGTTGTTCGAGTTGCGCGTCGAGTTATCCGAGTTGTCGTTGTTGGAATCCGCCCAGCGCATGGAGCGGTCGGAATTGTCGTTGTTCGAGTTGCGCGTCGAGTTGTCGGACCGGTCAGAGTTGTCCGAGTTGTCGTTGTTGGAGTCGGCCCAACGCATCGAACGATCCGAGTTGTCGTTGTTCGAGTTGCGGGTCGAGTTGTCGGCGCGGTTCGAGTTGTCGTTGTTCGAGTCCGCGACCGAGCGGTTCGAGTTGTCCGAATTGTCGTTGTTGGAGTCGGCCCAGCGCATGGACCGGTCCGAATTGTCGTTGCCCGAGTCGCGCATGCGGGTGGACCGGTCGGAGTTGTCGTTGTTGGAGTCCGCCCAACGCATCGAGTTGTCGTTGTTCGAGTCGGTGACCGTCCGCGTCCGGGTCGAGGCGTCGGTGTTCGTGCTGGTGTTCGTCGAGTTGTTCGACGCGTCGTGCATCGAGGTGTTTCCCGAGTCCGACGTATTGGTGGAGTTGTTCGAGGAGTCGCTCGTCGAGGTGTTCCCCGAATCCGACGTGTTGGTGGAGTTGTTGGAATTGTCGGTGGTGGACGTGCTGGTGGTGGTCGAGCCGGGCTCCGCCACCTGCGCCATGGCGCTCGTGGACAGAACAGCGGCCAGCGCGAAGGCTGAGGCCGAAGCCAGGAATCTCAAGGTCATTTAGTGCCCTCCGGGAGCGTGCGTTGGAGGACGTTCCTCCGGGTGGCCAGAACCGGGCCTTCTCCCGAACTGTTCGGCGCACGCTTCCGTGATCGCAGCCAAGCTACGATCGGCCCGGCGTCGGGCTCAGCAGGTCTGGGGATCGGGGGTGAAGTCCACGTAGGACAGGAGGAGCTCGCGGGCGCGGTTCACCCGGCTCTTGATCGTCCCGATCGGACAACCGCAGGCGTCGGCGGCCTCGGCATAGGTCAACCCGGCCCCGACGGTGAGCAACAAGGCTTCACGCGTGCCATCCGAGAGGCGCTCCATGGCGCCGAGCAGCTCCTGATAGCGCAGGTTGAACTCCTGGTCCGGGTTGGTGACCAACTGCGCTGCGTACTTGCCGTCGATGTCCTCGGTGATGAATTTCGCCGCCTGGGCGCGCCGAAGGAACTCATTGCGGAGGATCCGGAAGAGCCAGGCCTTGAGGTTCGTGCCTTCGGCATACCCTTCGCGAAACCGCCACGCCCGCAGGAGGGTATCCTGCAGCAGGTCGTCGGCGTCGCTCGCCGACCTCGTCAGGACGATCGCATAGGCCCGCAGCTTGGGGATCAGCGGAGTGATCTGTGCGAGTAGCCGGTCAGACAAACGTCCTCCCCCGGGTCTGCCCAGCTGGGCAGGCCATGTTCGTAAGTTCAACCTACGGATTTAACCCATGTATATTATTCGCGGCTCGCGAGCCATCGTCGTTTGACAATAAGGCTGCTCTTTTATGCAGCGCCACTGTCGCGAAAGCTTGGCTGTACTTTGCTTATCTAAACCGAGAGGGCTGACTTCAAAAGCTTGGCCGCGCCCTTCCACTGGATCGCACCCTTGCTTGCGATGAGGCAGGCGCAGGGGCCTTGCGAGTCGATCACCAGGCTATGGTCGGAGCCGCCCGGCATTTCCACGAAGTCGCCCGGCCCATATCGCCGTCGATCGCGGAACGCGCCGGATAGAACGCACACGAGTTCCGGGCCACCGTGCCCGTGCATCGGGAGCCGCGCGCCGGGCGGGGCTCTGAGGATGTAGGTTCGCCAGCCTTCCTGCCGTCCCTCCGGCAGGTGCGCCACCCAGAAGCCGGGCGCGATCCATCGGCGGGAAGCCACGCGGACATGGGCCATCGCGCCGGGCAACTGCACGTCGCCGACGGCCTTGGGCTCGCGCGTCTCCACGGGCGTCGATTGCAGCTTCACGAGCAGCGCCGACACGGCATCTTCGGGGAGCGGCGCCTCTGGCAACTGATCGATGAAAGGCTCTTCGGCCGCTTCCAGGGTCGCGACCGCATCGCGGCATTCGGAACAGGCGTCCAGGTGAACTCGAACACAGAGACCGGCCGACCATGCGATCCAGCCGGAAGCGTACGCGCTCAGCAGCTCTCGGCTCGGGTGGGCTGCGGGGCGATGCGAACTCAACGAACCTGTCCTCCTTGGCGTCGGGCTAGGCCTGTCGCCAAAACGCGGCGAATTGATGCCGCGACGGTGCGATGGCCGACATAACGCGGCTTCGACGACAGTTGTTCGCTTTTCTAAGCCGGCGCCAGCGGTTTGGAGGTCAGGCGACGGCGGTGACGTCCTCCGACTCGCGGACCAGCGCCTCGGCCAGGGTGGCCAACAGGCGCTCGGCGCTGAAGGGGCGGCGCAGGAACAGGTCGGCGCCGGCTTCCAGCGTCGGGACCACGTCCTTCGCCGCCTCGCCGATCACCAGCACCGGGGTGCGGCGGATGGTGTTGCGACGCTCGACGTGACGGATGGCGCGGATGCCCGGGATCGTGTCCGGCGCGGCCAGGTTCATGACGATCAGGTCGAAGAAATTCGTATCGAGCGCGAAGACCGCGTCCTGGCCGTTGGCCACGGTGACGAGGTTGACCTCGACGGCCGCCGCTTCCAGCAGCTGCTGGACCGCGTGGCGGCTCGTGGCGTCGTCGTCCACCAGCAGGATGTCGAGCTTGCTCTTCGGCTCCCGGCTGCGGCGGTCGGCCCGGCCCAGGCCGCGGACCATCACCAGGTCCAGGGCTGCGGCGGCGGTCTCGATGCGGTCGATGGCCGGCGTCAGCTCAGGGGTGCTGCAGACCCGCGTGAGCACCGAGGTGGCGCCCAGCAGGCTGTTGATGTGCGCGCTCGGGTCGTGACCCAGCGCCTCGAGCGCGGCGCCGACCGCTTGGGAGCGGCTGGCGGAGGCTTCCAGGGTGTCGAGGCGGGCCATGAGATCGCCCCGGCCGCTGGGGGTCTTGGCCGCGCGCGCGCCGAGGATCATCTCGGTCCGGGCGCGGGCGACGTCGAAATAGAGCGGGCGCAGCAGGCAGTCGTCGGCGCCCAGCGCCAGCGCCTCCACGGCCTCGTCGTTGGCGGACTCCGCGGCGACCGCCAGGATCGGCAGCTCCCGGGAGGCCTCGCGCAGGCGGCGCAGCAGCTCGAGCCCGCCCTCGCCGTCGGCGCCGGCCGTGCGCAGGTCCACCAGCGCCAGGTCGAACGCCAGGCCCGCGGTGAGCTCCAGCGCCGTGGCGTGGTCGCCCGCCTCCTTCACCTGATAGCCCAGGCTGCCGAAGCGGCGGCGCAGGAAGGTGCGCACCTCGCTGTCCGGGTGGGCGACGAGCAGGCGGGGGGGAAAGGCGGCCTTGGGCATGGATCGCGCTCGGTCTTGCGGCGCCTTCTGCGCGCCGGCACGTACCCTAGCCGGGCCAACCTTAAGGTGTGGGTGTACGGACGTGGTTAAGCCGCAGGCCCCTCGCGTTAACCTTCGAACACCGGCAGCGGCAGGCCGCGCACCCCCGGCTCGAAGGCGAACAGGCTCCCGGCCAGCGGCTGCTTCGCCCGCGCCTCGTCCGAGAGGTCCTCCCAGGCGCTGGTGACGTAGAGGGTCGCCAGGTCCGGGCCGCCGAACATGCAGGCGCTGGGCTGCTCCACCGGCGTCTCCACGATGCGGTCGATGCCGCCGTCGGGGGCGTAGCGCACCACCCGCCAGGCGCCCCACTCCGCGTTCCACAGGTAGCCCTCGGCGTCCACGCAGCTGCCGTCGGGCCCGCCCAGCGTCGTCGCGGCGAACACCTCGCGCCTGGAGAGGTCGGCGGTGTCGTAGGCCCAGATCGTCTGCTTCTTGGAATCCGCCAGGTAGAGCCTGCGCCCGTCGGGGCTCATGGCCAGGCTGTTGGCGATGTGGATGCCCTCGATCAACGGTTCGGTGAACCCGTCGGGGCAGGTGCGGAAGATCACCCCCGCCCGCGCCCCGCCGGCGTCGTCCATGCTCGACCACCAGAAGCAGCCGTCGCCGAGAATCACCCCGTCGTTGCTCCGGAAGCCGGGCCCTAGGTCCATCTTCTGCCGCACTTCGAAGCTCCCCGAACGGGGGTCGAAGAACGCCAGGCCGGCTTCGGTGGCCAGGAGCAGGGTCCCGTCGGCCTTGGGGGCTGCGGCGCTAGCGCGCACCGGAAGTTCGAAAACCCGCCGCGCCCCGGTGGCAGGCTCGAAGGAGGACAACCTGCGGCCCTTGATATCGAACCAGTAGAGCCGGTTGTCCACAGGGGACCAGCACGGCCCTTCTCCAAGTTTGTCAGAGGCTTGCACCGCCACACGTACGCTCAAGCCGGGCTCCTGTGGTTAAGTTCTCGCAGAATCATGCAACCGTGCAGAAAACAACGTCGTGCGAAGCCTGCGACATCCTGACGTCGCCGTTTCGGTTCCGTTCAGAGTCTTGGGTCCACTATCATAATCGACAGAATCGGGAGGGGATCCCAAGAGATGTCGTTGTCCAGTTACTCAGACGTGTTCTCCATCGACCACGACCGTGGTTACGACGAGGACATCCACGCCGGCGACCTGGTTCGCACGGGTCCCAACCTGTTCCCGCACTTCGAGGTCGTGGCCGTCCATGGCGACAAGGCCTGGGTGCGCAACGTGCAGACCGGGGCCGACCACCTGGCGATGATCTGCCGCTGCCGCAAGATCAACGGCCAGCCGATCGCCCAGGCCGCCGAATAGGCCTTCCCTCGGTCGGCGCGCCGACGCTAATTTCGTGAACCCACCCGCACGGTCCCGAGTTCTCTGGGCCTGGGAATGACCGTGCCTGCGCGGCTATCCGGAGGATCCGCCATCTCCGCCTTCATGTTCGCCACCGGGATCGAGAACAGCATCCCGAAGATCAAGGGCGGCCGCGTTCGCGTCGACCAGATGGAGTCCTGCGGCCACTACCGCCACTGGCGGAAGGACTTCGACCTGCTCGAGGAGATCGGGATCAGGTTCCTGCGCTACGGCCCGCCGCTGCACACCACCCTGGTGGCCGCCGACAAGTTCGACTGGGAGTTCGCCGACGTCACCTTCGCCGAGCTGAAGCGGCGCGACATCGTCCCCATCGTCGACCTCTGCCACTTCGGCCTGCCCGACTGGCTGGGCGACTTCCAGAACCCCGACTTCCCCGAAGTCTTCGCCCGCTACGCCTACGCCTTCGCGCGCCGCTTCCCCTGGGTGCAGCTCTACACCCCGGTCAACGAGATGTTCATCTGCGCCCAGTTCTCGGCCAAGTACGGCTGGTGGAACGAGCAGGGCACCACGGACCGCACCTTCGTCACCGCGCTCAAGCACATCGTGAAGGCCAATGTGCGGGCCATGCAGGAGATCCTGAAGGTCCGCCCCGACGCCATCTTCATCCAGTCGGAGAGCTCGGAGTACTTCCACGCCGAGAACCCCGCGGCCATCAAGCCGGCCGAGATCGAGAACTCACGCCGCTTCCTGTCGCTGGACCTGAACTACGGCCACCGGGTGGACTCGGAGATGTACGAGTACCTGATGGACAACGGCATGACGCGGGAGGAGTACCACTTCTTCCTCGGCAACGCCCTGCACCACCACTGCATCCTCGGCAACGACTACTACTGGACCAACGAGCACCGGGTCTCCGCCGACGGCTCCAGCCGCGCGTCCGGCGAGATCTTCGGCTACTCCGAGATCACCCGGCAGTACTACAACCGCTACCGCCTGCCGGTGATGCACACCGAGACCAACATCGCCGAGGGCCCCAACGGGGACGAGGCGGTGAACTGGCTCTGGAAGGAATGGGCCAACGTGCTGCGCGTGCGCAACGACGGCGTGCCGACCGTGGGCTTCACCTGGTACTCGCTCACCGACCAGATCGACTGGGACGTCGGCCTGCGCGAGCAGAACGGCCGCGTCCACCCCGTCGGCCTCTACGACCTCAACCGCGAGATCCGCCCGGTCGGCCGCTCCTACCAGCAGCTGATCAAGGACTGGGGCGAGGTGCTGCCGACCCAGAGCGTCTGCCTGTCGGTGCCGATCGTGCCGCCGTCGGAGTACGAGGAGCCGGTCAGCGAGCGGCACCGCGCCGACGCCCGTCACCTGCGCGCCGTCGAGCTCGCCCAGGCCGACGAGCGGCGCCAGGCCTGACGGCCGCCGTGGTCGACCCGCTCCGCTTCGGCGGCCAGCCGCTGCTGACCCTCACAGCCCAGGACGCGCCGGCCGAGGGCCCCGCCTTCCTGGAGGCCTCGGTCCTGCCCGGACGCGGCATGATGCTGCTGCAGGCGCGCCTGCGGCTGCCCGACGGCCGCGTCGTCGACGCGCTCGCCGCCCCCGCCCCTGAGGACGCCGCCCGCGAGTTCGGCGGCGAGGAGGACTTCGCCGGCAACCGCTCCTTCGCCTTCGGAGGCGCCCTGCTCGCCCCCTTCGCCAACCGCATCCGCGGGACCGCGCTGGAGGGCTCGCGGGAGATCGAGGCCACGGTCGACGGCCGCAGCGTGCGCCTGCCCCGCAATTGGGGCGGCAAGGCCGACGGCGCCGAGCAGTACGCCATGCACGGCCTGATCCTCGAGGCCACCGTCCCCTTTGCCCAGCCTTCGCCGGACCGCGTCCAGGGCCGCCTCAACGCCGGCGACTTCGACGGCCGCTGGCCGTCGCGCGCCGAGCTGTCCTTCGAGTGGCGGCTCACCGCCGGCGCCCTGGTGCTGAAGGTGGTGGCCAGGAACGTCGGCCGCGACATCCTCCCGCTGGGGCTGGGCTGGCATCCCTATTTCGCCCTGCCGAGCGGCAAGCGAAGCCAGGCCCGCCTGCGCCTGCCGGCGGCCCACCGGGCGGAGGTCAACGACTACGACGAGGTCCTGCCGACCGGCGTGCTGTCCGACGTCACCGGCACGACGTTCGACTTCAACGCCGCCGGCGGCGCCCCGCTCGGCGACCTCTACCTCGACGACTGCTTCACCGACCTTGGCCGTGAAAACGGCGAGGCGGTGGTGGAGATTTTCGATCCCGCCGCCAAACTGGGTCTTCGGATCGCATCGCCGACCCCCCAGGTGAAGGCCGTCCAGGTCTACGCCCCGCCCGATAAGGCTTTCGTCGTGGTTGAGCCGCAGTTCAACCTCGCTGACCCCTACAGCGCCGTCTGGCCGCAGGGGACCGACACCGGAATGGCCACGCTCAAGCCCGGTGAGGAATTGCCTTACGAGGTGCGGGTAAGCGCCTTTGCCCTGCCGCACCCTTAGGCGAAGCGGGTGCCGGTTCGCCGCCCGAAGCGCGCGCCAAATCAACAGCTTGGGCGCAGTTGCAAACTGCGCCCTAGGAACCTGACGAAGGTCGAAGGGTTACCCGGGGCCAAAGGGACTTTGGCTTATGGAACGTGCGCTACGAAGACCCGCGTCGCACACCGGCGCCCAGATCTTGGACTTCGACGAAGCCCTGCTCAACGCCTGCAGCCCAGAGTTGCGGACCGAGCTCCTGACCGAGGCCTCCATGCTGGCCCAGGCCTTCGCCCCCGAAGGCCGCGCGGAACAGCTGGAAGCCATGGCGGCCTCCCTCTCCTCAGGCCAGCGCGACGGCTGGATGCACCGCGCTCGCGCCCGCCGCATGGCCGCCGCCCTGCGCCACCTGGCGAAGGGCTCCGAGAGCTAGCCGCCGAGCGCCGCGCTTCCGCGAGGTCGTTGTTTGACCACGGACGACACGGACGAACACGGACGCACCTTTGCGAGCGGCAGCGAGCGGGACTCCTCCTCGATCGGCGAACAGATCGCGCCTGCGGCGCGGCCGGCAACGCCGTCCGTGTGGTCCGTGTCGTCCGTGGTTCAATAAAGGCGGCCTCGCCGCCTCCCGCGCCTGAGCTGCTAAGCCCCTACTCCGCGGCGGCGGCCCGTTCGGCCTTGGGGCGGCCCTTGCGCTTCGGCGGCTCCTCCCCGTCCAGCAGGCGCCGCAGCTTGGCGGCCAGCAGCGCGGTCTCGTACGGCTTGTCGAGCAGCGGGAACTCGGCGTTCTCGATCACCGCGCCTTCGCCTACGAAACCCGAGGTCAGCAGCACCTTCAGGCCCGGCCGCAGCTCGCGCGCCGTACGCGCCAGGCTCACGCCGCTCACCCCGCCCGGCATCACCACGTCGGTGAACAGCAGGTCGATCTCCTCGCCGGTGTGCAGGAACTCCAGCGCCTCGGCGGCATTCGTCGCCGTGTGGACCTGGTAGCCCAGGCCCGTCAGCATATCGAGCGTCAGCGCCAGAACCGTGGGGTCGTCCTCCACCAGCAGGATCCGCTCGTCCCCGCCGCGGATCACCTTCGGCCGCACGTCCGCCGCCATCGGCTCCAGGGGCGCCGTGGACGCCGGCAGGATGAGCTGGAAGCTGGTCCCCTTGCCCGGCGCGCTCTCGACGTGGACCTCGCCCTCCGACTGCCGAACGAAGCCGTAGACCTGGGACAGGCCCAGGCCCGAGCCCTTGCCCACCTCCTTGGTGGTGAAGAACGGCTCGAACACCCGGTCGCGCACCTCCGGCGACATGCCCACGCCGGTGTCGCGCACCTCGATGGCGATGCGCTCGCCCTCGCGCGTGGTGTGGATGGTGACCGTGCCGCCGTCGGGCATGGCGTCTCGGGCGTTGACGGCCAGGTTCAGCAGCGCCGTCTCCAGCTGGGTCGGGTCCACGTGGGCGCAGAGCTGCTCGTCCGAGAGCTGCAGGTCGATGGTCACCGCCTCGCCCACCGCCTGGCGCATCAGGGGCGCGAAGTCGCGGATCAGGGCGTTGGCGTCCACCGTCACCGGCGACAGGTGCTGCCGGCGCGAGAAGGCCAGCAGCTGGCGGGTCAGGTCGCGGCCGCGCTCTGCGGCCTGGCGGATGGCGTCGATCCGGCGCATCCGGCGCGCCTCGTCCTCGTCCTTCTTCCGCCCCAGCATGTCGATGTTGCCGAGCACGACGGTCAGCAGGTTGTTGAAGTCGTGGGCGACGCCGCCGGTGAGCTGGCCCACCGCCTCCATCTTGCGCGCCTGGGCGAGCTGCTCTTCCAGGCTGTGCCGGTCGGTGGCGTCCAGCATGACGCCGAAGATTTCCCGCGGCTCGCCGCCCTCGCCCGGCGCCACCACGCCCTGGTCGGAGAGCACCCGGTACTGGCCGTCGGCGCACAGCCAGCGGAACTCGCAGGCGTAGCGGCCGGTCCGCGCGGCGCCCGACACCGCCTCGATCACCCGGTCGAGGTCTTCCGGATGGATGCGGCTGGAGCCGAACTCCGGCTCGTCCACGAAGCGGCTGGCCGGGAAGCCGGTGATGTCCTTCACCGATTCCGACACGAACTGCGGGGCGAACGGCGGATCGATGCTGCGCGAGGTGAAGACGATCGGCAGGGACTGCAGGATCGCCTCCTGCCGCGCCTCGGTGCGCCGCAGCGCCCGCTCGGTCTGGGCCTTCTCGGCCTGTAGCCGGGCGTGCTCGTCCAGCAGCCACTGCTGGTAGGCGGCCTGCCGCTTCACCTCCTCGGTCTTCATGTACAGGTCCACCAGGACCGTCACCTTGGACTTCAGGATGAAGGGGTCGACCGGCTTGAACACCACGTCCACGGCCCCGGCGGAATAGGCCTGGAAGACGTGGGCCTCGTCCCGGAAGATCGCCGTGAGGAAGACGATGGGCGTCCGCGCCGTCCGCTTGCGCGTCCGGATCAGCGCCGCCGTCTCGTAGCCGTCCATGCCCGGCATGTGCAGGTCCAGCAGGATGACCGCGAACTCCTCGGTGAGGAGCATACGCAGGGCCTCCTCCCCGGACTTCGCGGTCACCAGCTCGTGGCCCAGCTCCTCCAGCGCCTGCACCGCCGCGAACGCGTTGCGCTCGTCGTCGTCGACGATGAGCACACGCGCCTTGATCGGCGTGTCCAGGTCGGGCGGCGCCTGAGGCTCCGCCCGCCAGGACCTTGTCAGGAGACTGGCGGGTGAGGCTCGGGTCACATCAGCTCGCTTGCGGCATCAGGGAGACCACCGTGTCGCTGGCCAGCCGCATGGCGTCCGCGCGCTGGATCGAGACCCGCAGCACCGACACCAGGTGGTCGATGTCCACCGGCTTGGAGACGTAGTCCGAGGCGCCGGCCTGGATGCACTTCTGACGGTCGCCCTTCATCGCCTTGGCGGTGACGGCCACGATCGGCAGGTCGCCCATGCCCGGCCGGGCGCGGATCTCGCGGATGGTCTCGTAGCCGTCCATGTCCGGCATCATGATGTCCACCAGCACCACGTCCACATCCGGCTTCGCGTCCAGCACGTCGAGGCCGGCGCGGCCGCTCTCGGCGTAGCTGAGCTCGATTCCGTACTCCTCGAGGGCCGAGGCCAGCGAGAAGATATTGCGGATGTCGTCGTCGATGACCACCACCTTGCGGCCCGAGAGCACGGAGTCGTCGTGCTTGCTCTGGTTCAGCTTGGCCTTGGCCGGCGCGGACAGGCGCTCCAGCGGCTCGTGCAGCATGAGGCTCGCCTGGTCGACCAGCTGGTCCGGCGTGCGGGCCAGGCGGACGAGGCCGCCGAACACCGCAAGCCGCAGGCGGCGGTCGTCTTCCGGATCGAGCTCCTCGGGGACGTAGACCACCGCGGGCACCATCCGGCCGTCCGACTGCTTCAGCTGCTCGACGATCTCCGTGGCCGGCAGCGTCGTGGCTTCGATCATCAGGCCGTCGGGCCGCTCGGCCTGCGGCCGGGCCAGCACTTCGGCCAGGTCGGAGGCCAGCTCCACGTCGGTGAAGCACTGACGCAGGGTGTCGGCCGCCTCGCCTTCGGCGCCGACCAGCACGATCCGCCGCTCGACCTTGTCGACGAAGGTCTTCACGCCTTGCAGCGTGGAGACCACCACCTCGCGCTCCACCGGCTTGTGGGTGAAGCCGAAGGCGCCCATCGAGATGCCCAGGCCCTTCTGGTCGTCCGCCGAGATCACATGCACCGGGATGTGCCGGGTCTCGGGCGTGCGCTTCAGGAGGTCGAGCAGGGCCAGGCCGTCCATGTCCGGCAGGCCGATGTCGAGCATGATCGCGTCAGGCCCGAAGCGGCGCGCCAGCGACGGGGCGGCTCCGCCCTCGCCCGTGACCACGCCCTTGAACCCGCTCTCGTGCACGAGGCTGAGCAGGATCGAGGCGAACCGCGGATCGTCCTCGACGATCAGCACCACGCTGTCGCCCGAGTTGATGCTGTCGCGGTCGTCGGCGACGGCTTCCACCGGCTCGTCCGAGAAGGTCGACGGCATCAGCATCGGACGCGGCAGGCTGGGCATGGCGGCCGACGGCGGGCGGTTGCTCGGCGCCGGCTGCGCGGCCGGGCTGAAGTTCAGCGGCAGGTAGAGGGTGAAGGTCGACCCCTTGCCGGGCACCGACTGCACCTTCAGTTCGCCGCCGAGCAGGCGGGTGATCTCGCGGGAGATCGACAGCCCGAGACCCGTCCCGCCGAACTTCCGGCTGATCGAGCCGTCGGCCTGCTGGAAGCTCTCGAAGATGATCCGCTGCTTGTCCTCGGGGATGCCGATGCCGGTGTCCTCGACCTGGAAGGCCAGCACCTGGCCCGCCGTGTTGAGGTGGTCGTTGGTCTGGTGCCAGCCGCCGTGCGCTCGGGCGACCTTCAGCTTCACATGGCCCTTTTCCGTGAACTTGAAGGCGTTCGACAGCAGGTTCTTGATGATCTGCTGCAGGCGCTTGTCGTCGGTGTACATCGACCGCGGCAGCGCCGGGTCCAGCTCGACCTGGAAGTCGAGCTTCTTGTCCGCCGCGATCTGGCTGAACGTCCGGTCCGTCTGGTCGCGCAGGCTGGCGAACGACATTTCCGAGATGTCCAGGGTGACCGTGCCGGACTCGATCTTCGACAGGTCCAGGATGTCGTTGATGAGGCCCAGGAGGTCGGTGCCCGCGTCGTGGATGTTGCGGGCGAACTCCACCTGCTTGTCCGTCAGGTTGCCCTGGCCGTTGTCGGCCAGCAGCTTCGAGAGGATGAGCAGCGAGTTCAGCGGCGTCCGCAGCTCGTGGGACATGTTGGCCAGGAACTCGGACTTGTACTTCGAGGTCAGGGCGAGCTGTTCGGCCTTCTCTTCGAGGGCCAGCTTCGCCTGTTCCACTTCCCGGTTCTTGGCTTCCACCTGCTGGTTCTGGATCGACAGCAGGTGCGCCTTCTCCTGGAGCTCGGCGTTGGTCTGCTGCAGCTCCTCCTGCTTGGTGCGGAGCAGCTCTTCCGACTGACGCAGCGACGCGGCCTGTTGCTCCAGGCGGTCGTTGGTCTTCTTCAGCTCCTCCTGCTGCGCCTGCAGTTCCGAGGTCAGGAGCTGCGACTGCTTCAGCAGGCCTTCCGTCCGCATGTTGGCGGCGATGGTGTTGAGCACGATGCCGATGGATTCCATCAGCTGGTCGAGGAACTGCTGCTGGGTCTCGTTGAACTCGCCGAAGGTGGCCAGTTCGATCACCGCCTTCACCTCGCCTTCGAAGAGGGCGGGCAGGACGATGATGTTGCTCGGCGGCGCCTCACCCAGGCCCGAGGACACCTGCACATAGTCCTTCGGTACGTTGGTGAGCAGGATCCGCGACTTCTCGTAGGCGCACTGGCCGATCAGCCCTTCGCGCAGCTTGAACTGGCTGGCCAGGTGCTTGCGGCTGTTGAAGGCGTAGGAGGCGGCCAGGTTCAGCACCATGGCGCCGTCCTCGTCCCGGTCGGAGACGTAGAACACCGCGTGCTGGGCGTTGATCAGCGGCGCGAGTTCGGAGAGCACCAGGTTCGACACCGTCGACAGGTCGCGCTCGCCCTGCAGCATCCGCGTGAAGCGGGCCAGGTTGGTCTTCAGCCAGTCCTGTTCCGTGTTCTTCAGCGTCTGATCGCGCAGGTTGCGGATCATCTCGTTGATGTTGTTCTTCAGCTCTTCCACCTCGCCCGACGCCTCGACGGTGATCGACCGGGTCAGGTCGCCCTTCGTCACGGCGGTGGACACCTCGGCGATGGCGCGCACCTGGGTGGTCAGGTTGGCGGCCAGTTCGTTCACGTTGTCGGTCAGGTCGCGCCACAGGCCGGCGGCGCCGGGCACCCGGGCCTGGCCGCCGAGCTTGCCTTCGATGCCCACTTCGCGGGCCACGTTGGTCACCTGGTCGGCGAAGGTGGCCAGGGTCTCGATCATCCCGTTGATGGTGTCGGCCAGCGCGGCGATTTCGCCCTTGGCGTCCAGGGTCAGCTTCCGCTTCAGGTCGCCCATGGCCACCGAGGTCACGACGTCGGCGATGTTACGCACCTGACCGGTCAGGTTCGCCGCCATCATGTTCACGTTGTCGGTGAGGTCCTTCCAGGTGCCGGCCACGCCGGGCACCTGCGCCTGGCCGCCGAGCTTGCCTTCGGTGCCCACTTCACGGGCCACGCGGGTCACTTCCGAGGCGAAGGCGTTCAGCTGGTCCACCATGGTGTTGATGGTGTTCTTCAGCTCGAGGATTTCACCGCGCACGTCGACGGTGATCTTCTTGGACAAGTCGCCCTTGGCCACGGCGGTGGTCACGTCGGCGATGTTACGCACCTGGCCGGTCAGGTTGGCGGCCATCAGGTTCACGTTGTCGGTGAGGTCCTTCCAGGTGCCGGCGACGCCCTTCACCTGGGCCTGGCCGCCGAGCTTGCCTTCCGTACCCACTTCCCTCGCCACGCGGGTCACTTCCGAGGCGAAGGAGTTCAGCTGGTCCACCATGGTGTTGATGGTGTTCTTCAGCTCGAGGATCTCGCCGCGCACGTCCACGGTGATCTTCTTGGACAAGTCGCCCATGGCCACCGCGGTGGTCACTTCGGCGATGTTCCGCACCTGACCCGTCAGGTTGGCGGCCATGAAGTTCACGTTGTCGGTGAGGTCCTTCCAGGTGCCGGCGACGCCCTTCACCTGGGCCTGGCCGCCGAGCTTGCCTTCGGTGCCCACTTCACGGGCCACGCGGGTCACTTCCGAGGCGAAGGCGTTCAGCTGGTCCACCATGGTGTTGATGGTGTTCTTCAGCTCGAGGATTTCCCCCTTCACGTCCACGGTGATCTTCTTGGACAAGTCGCCGTTGGCCACGGCGGTGGTCACCTCGGCGATGTTACGCACCTGACCCGTCAGGTTGGCGGCCATCAGGTTCACGTTGTCGGTGAGGTCCTTCCAGGTGCCGGCGACGCCCTTCACCTGGGCCTGGCCGCCGAGTTTGCCTTCGGTACCCACTTCACGGGCCACGCGGGTCACTTCCGACGAGAACGAGTTCAGCTGGTCCACCATGGTGTTGATGGTGTTCTTCAGCTCCAGGATCTCGCCGCGCACGTCCACGGTGATCTTCTTGGACAAGTCGCCCATGGCCACCGCGGTGGTCACTTCGGCGATGTTACGGACCTGGCCGGTCAGGTTGGCGGCCATCAGGTTCACGTTGTCGGTGAGGTCCTTCCAGGTGCCGCCGACGCCCTTCACGTTCGCCTGGCCGCCCAGCTTGCCTTCGGTGCCCACTTCACGGGCCACGCGGGTCACTTCCGAGGCGAAGGCGTTCAGCTGGTCCACCATGGTGTTGATGGTGTTCTTCAGCTCCAGGATCTCGCCCTTCACGTCCACGGTGATCTTCTTGGACAAGTCCCCGTTCGCCACGGCGGTGGTCACCTCGGCGATGTTACGGACCTGGCCGGTCAGGTTCGCGGCCATGAAGTTCACGTTGTCGGTGAGGTCCTTCCAGGCGCCGGTCACCCCTTCCACTCGGGCCTGACCGCCCAGCTTGCCTTCCGTACCCACTTCGCGCGCCACGCGGGTCACTTCGGAGGAGAAGGCGTTCAGCTGGTCCACCATGGTGTTGATGGTGTTCTTCAGCTCGAGGATTTCCCCCTTCACGTCCACGGTGATCTTCTTGGACAGGTCGCCCCGGGCCACGGCGGTCGTCACTTCGGCGATGTTACGGACCTGGCCGGTCAGGTTGGCGGCCATCAGGTTCACGTTGTCGGTGAGGTCCTTCCACGTACCGGCGACGCCCTTCACCTGGGCCTGGCCGCCGAGCTTGCCTTCCGTACCCACTTCCCTCGCCACGCGGGTCACTTCCGAGGCGAAGGAGTTCAGCTGGTCCACCATGGTGTTGATGGTGTTCTTCAGCTCGAGCACCTCGCCCTTCACGTCCACGGTGATCTTGCGGGAAAGGTCACCGTTGGCCACGGCGGTGGTCACCTCGGCGATGTTACGCACCTGGCCGGTCAGGTTGGCGGCCATGAAGTTCACGTTGTCGGTGAGGTCCTTCCAGGTGCCGGCCACGCCGCGCACCTGCGCCTGGCCGCCCAGCTTGCCTTCGGTGCCCACTTCACGCGCCACGCGGGTCACTTCCGAGGCGAACGAGCCCAGCTGGCCCACCATGGTGTTCACGACCTTGCCGATCCGAAGGAACTCGCCGCGCAGCGGCCGCTCCTCGTTCTCCAGGTCCATCGTCTGGCTAAGGTCGCCCTTGGCCACGGCGCCGATCACGCGGGCCATTTCGGCGGTGGGGTGGACCATGTCGGCGATGAGGGTGTTCACCGCGTCCACCGAGGCGGCCCAGGACCCGGTCGCGGCGGGCAGTCGGGCGCGGTGGTTGATCTTCCCCTGGCGGCCCACGGTCTCGCCGAGCCGCTCGAATTCCTTGGTCATGCGGTCGTTCAGCTCGACCACGTCGTTGAAGGCCTCCGCGATCTCGCCGTCGACCCCGCTCATGCCGCGCGGCAGCCGTACCGAGAAGTCCCCGCGCCGGAAGGCGCGCAGCGCCGCCAGCAGCTCGGAGGTCTGCAAGGCCGGCCGGTCGGCCTTCTTGCGGGCGGCGGATTTGATGGACGACTTGCCCGACTTCGGCGTGGCGGCGGCAGCTTGCGACATTGTTCCCCCGGGGAGCGGTCTGGACCGACAGCGAGGGAATGCTCGTCGCCCCTGCGACAAGACACACCCCCGCCCTTTCGGGTAAACAGCGTGTTCCGCCGTCTGGTTCCAGCTTGGCTATAAAAAAATTTTCGTGAGCGACGCGCGGGGATTCCCGAATCCGGAGCGCCTCCCACCTATGCCTGAAAAATCGAGCCGGATCAACTGCTAAGCTTTGGATTCCGTCGTTCTGGACCCGGCAGCCTCCTGCCACCGAACGTCGCTCCGGAACCGCGGCGCCGGCCTGCCGTTTGGGGGCCATGTCGCAACCGTACGAAGACGCCGCCTTCGAGCCGCCGCCCGAGGCCGAGGCCTTCTACGCCGAGAGCCTGAAGCTCCTCACCGAGAGCGGCATCCCCTTCCTGCTGTCCGGCACCTACGCCGTGACCGCCTACACCGGCATCGTGCGCCCCACGAAGGACCTCGACGTCTTCTGCAAGGCCGGCGACTACCCCCGCATCCTCGCCTTCTTCCAGGACCGCGGTTACCGCACCGACGTTGAGGACGAGCGCTGGATCGCCAAGGTCTGGTCCGACAACCGGTTCTTCGACGTGATCTTCGCCATGTCCAACGGCACGGCCCCGATCACCGACGAGTGGTTCGAGAACAACGACACCATCACGGTCTACGGCACCGAAGCCAAGATCACCCCGCCGACCCAGTTGATCCTCTCCAAGATCTTCATCCAGGACCGCTACCGCTACGACGGCGCCGACGTGGCCCACGTGATCCTGAAGGCCAACGACCGCATCGATTGGAAGCTGCTGCTCCGCTACACCGAGCCCTACTGGGAGGTGCTGCTCAGCCACCTGATCAACTTCCGCTTCATCTACCCCACCGAACGCGACCTGATCCCCCGCTGGGTCATGGACGAGCTCACCGGCCGGCTACAGGCCCAGGTCGGCCTGCCGGCCGCCCGGGTAAGGGTCTGCCGCGGCCGCCTGTTCAGTCCCCGCGACTACGTCACCGACATCACCGAGTGGGGCTTCGCCGACGTGGTCGGCAAAGGCCTCGAGGAGCGTCATGAGCCTATCGCCTGACACCCCACAGCCGAACGGCCGCATGAAGCTCGCCGCCATCGGCGACCTCCACGTCGGCGAGAACCACGTCCATCCCTACCGCGAGCTGTTCCAGCGGATCAGCGACGAGGCCGACGTCCTGGCGCTCTGCGGCGACCTCACCAACTTCGGCAAGACGCCCGAGGCCGAGATCCTCGCCGAAGACCTTCGGGCCTGCTCCATCCCCGTGGTTGGCGTGCTCGGCAACCACGACTACGAGTGCGGCCAGCCGCAGGAGGTCGCCCGCATCCTGCACGAGGGCGGTCTGCGCCTGCTCGACGGCGAGGCGATCGAGATCGACGGCGTCGGCTTCGCCGGCTGCAAAGGCTTCATAGGCGGCTACGGCCGTCACATGCTCACCGCCTTCGGCGAGCCCGAGATCAAGTCCTTCGTCCAGGCCGCGGTCGACGAGAACCTGAAGCTGGAGACCAGCCTGCGGATGCTGCGCACGGAGCGCAACGTCGTCCTGCTGCACTACTCGCCCGTGCAGGACACCGTCGAGGGCGAGCCGCCTGAGATCTTCGCGTTCCTGGGCTCGGCGCGGATGGGAGAGACCATCGACCGGTTCGACGGCGTGAAGTGCGTCCTCCACGGCCACGCCCACCGCGGCGCCTACGAGGGCCGCACCGCTCGCGGCACGCCGGTCTACAACGTCGCCAAGCCGGTGCTGAACCGCGACCTCGGGATCGAGTACGCGCTGTTCGAGGTCTAGGAGTCCTCGTCCTCGCCGAGCTCTTCGAGCACAGCCTCGGGCGCCACCTCCCGGATCAGCTCCTCCAGCTCGGGATCGAGCGCATGGTCGGCGCCGATCTTCTCGGCGATCGCGCGGGTGAGCTTCACCAGGTGGGTGATCTCGTACTCGGCCAGCAGGTTGATTTGGAGGTCGAGCGCTGCGCGCCGGTCGGCGATGGCGGCGATCCGGTTCTGGCTGATCAGCACGAACGTGGAGAGGAAGATGGCCTCGACCGAGGCCACCGTCGCCAGGATCACGAAGGTCGGGTCGAACCTCGGCGCGCCCGGCACGACGCCCAGGTTCACGGCGACCCACCCCCCCACCAGCGCCAGGTGCAGATAGACGAACAGCAGCGACCCGGTGAAATCGGTGATCCGCGCGGCCAGCTTCTCGCCCCAGCTGGCCTGAGCCTCCGCCCGCTCACGCTCCTCGCGCATGGCGTCGATGTTGCGCCGGAGCACGGAGGCCATGTCCGGCTGGCGCCGATCGGTCACCTCGGAAGGACGACGGTGTGCGTTCATAAGCGCCCGAACCCGCGCCCGCGTGAGCTGTTCCGCCTGCTGCTGCGCATTTTGGAACCATCGTCTACGGCGCCGGTTCAGTCTGAAGGGAAGCCAGGCGTAGCCTTCGATGAAACTGGTCATCTTCGGCCTGACGGTGAGCTCGTCGTGGGGCAACGGCCATGCGACGCTCTGGCGCGGGCTGATCCGGGCGCTCGCGGCCCGCGGGGCCCAGGTGGTATTCTTCGAACGCGACGTCCCCTACTACGCCCGCCACCGCGACCTCACCGCATTGCCCGGCGGCGAGCTGGTGCTCTACCGCGACTGGGCGGACGTCGCCGAGCGCGCCCGCGCCGAGACGGCTTCGGCGGACGCGGCCATGGTCACCTCCTACTGCCCCGACGGACCGGCCGCGTCGGCCCTGGTTTGCGAGCTCGGTCGGCGCTCGATCTTCTACGACATGGACACGCCGGTGACGCTCGCCCGCCTCGCGGCCGGCGAGAGCGTCGCCTACTTGCCTCCCGAGGGCCTGGGCGGCTTCGATCTGGTGCTGAGCTACACCGGCGGCGAGGCGCTGGTCCAGTTGGAGCGCGACCTGGGGGCCCGGCGCGCCTTGCCCCTCTACGGCCACGTGGACCCCGACCATCACCGGCCGGCCCCGGCCGAGGACCGCTACCGATGCGACCTCTCCTACCTCGGCACCTATGCGGCGGACCGGCAGCCTGCGGTGAACGCACTTTTCGCCGAGCCGGCGAAGCTCAGGCCGCAGATGCGCTTCCTGCTGGGCGGCTCGGGCTACGACACCGCCTTCCCCTGGACCGACAACATCTTCTTCCTCGACCACGTGTCGCCGCCGGAGCACGCGGCCTTCTTCGCCTCCTCGCGGCTGACGCTGAACGTCACCCGCCGGGACATGGCGGAGATGGGCTACTGCCCCTCGGGCCGGCTCTTCGAGGCCGCCGCCTGCGGGGCGCCGATCCTCTCCGACAGCTGGGAAGGGCTCGACCTATTCTTCGAGCCCGGCCGGGAGATCCTCACCGCCGCGACCACGGAGGAGGCGCTCGCCGCTCTCGATCTGGCGGACGAGGAGCTGGCCCGCATCGCCCGGGCGGCCCGCGAGCGTACGCTCGACGCGCACACCAGCGGCCACCGGGCCGCCGACCTGCTGCGCTACCTCGAGGCTTCCACCCCGGCGGACTTGGAGCACGCCTGATGTGGGGCATCATTCCGGCCGCCGGCCAAGGCACCCGCATCCAGCCGCTCGCCTTCTCCAAGGAACTGCTGCCGGTGGGCGTCCGCCGGGAGGGGGGAACAGAGCGGCCGCGCGCGGTGAGCGAGTACCTCGTCGAGCGGCTCGGGCTGGGCGGCGCGACCAAGGTCTGCTTCGTGATCAGCCCGCACAAGGCCGACATCCTGCGCTACTTCGGCGACCGCGTGGCCGGGGTGGACTTCGCCTATGTGGTCCAGCCGCGCGCCGCCGGCCTGTGCGACGCCCTCTTCCGCGCCCTGCCGCTGATCTCGCCTGACGAGCCGGTGGCCGTGGGCCTGCCCGACACCATCTGGTTCCCCGAGGACGGGCTGGCGCGCCTGCCCGACCACCGCTTCTCGTTCCTCACCTTCCCGGTGGACGCGCCGCAGCACTTCGACGCGGTGGTAGCCGACGCGGACGGACGGATACGGGAAATCCAGGTCAAGGCCCCCGCTCCGAGCTCCCACTGGATCTGGGGGGCCTTCAAGATGCCCGGGCACGTGTTCCACGAGCTGCACGCGCTGTGGCTCGAACGCGAGCGGGAGGACGAATACCTGGGCACCCTGGTCAACGCCTGGATGGCCCGCGGCGGCGAGGCGTGGAACGCCCCGCATGGGACGGGCTACGTGGACGTGGGCACCCTGCACGGGTACCGGGAAGCCCAGCGCCTGCTGGGGAGCAGCGAGCCCGCGGGCTAGGCGCGGCCCTGGCGGATCGCCAGCTGCCGACCGGCCCGCCACGCCAACCAGGCGGCGGGCGCCATCCCCAGGCCGGCGAAGATCAGCGGCGCATTGGGCCCGATGCTGGAGAAGATGACGCCGGCGATCACCGGCCCCAGCACGCGGGCCGCCGAGCCTGCGGCGTTGTTCGCGCCGAGGATCGCCCCCTGCCGGCCGGCGGGCGCGGCGTGCGAGATCAGCGCGCTTGTCGCGGGCTGCGAGAGCGTGTGACCGGTCACCGCCGCGGTCATGGCGACGATCGCCAGCCACATCGGGGAGAAGGCCTGCACGAGAAGGAAGGCTCCGGCGAAGAGCAGGCCGATGATGATTGTGGGGACCTCTCCCGCCCTGCGGACCAGCATGCCGGACAGGAAGCTCTGGCTGAGCGCCGCGGCCACGCCGGTGACGCCCATGACCGTGCCGATCTCCTTCGGTCCCCAGTCGAAGCGGACCGCGCCCCAGAGGCCGAAGACAGCCCAAAAGGCCGAGAACGAGGCGAAGCCGGTGAAGGTGGTGGCGAGCAGCCGCCGGAGCACCGGGTCGCCAAGGGCGACGCAGATGGCGGCGAGCGGCCCCGGCCGTCCGGTGAGGTGCTGCTCCTTGCTGCGGCTCTCGCGGACGAAGGCGAGCACCCCGACGGCGGCGACCACCGACAGGGCCGAGGCGGTCAGCAGCGGTGGATAGAACCCGGCCGCCCCCGCCTCGGGGTGGGCCAGCACGCCGCCGAGCCAGGGGCCCAGGGTGAAGCCCACACCGAACGCCCCGCCGATCAGGCCGAGCCGGCCGGCCAGCCGCTCGTGCGGGCTGACGTCGACGATGTAGGCCTGGATGGTGGAGATGTTGCCGCTGAAGAAGCCTCCGATGCAGCGGATCAGGATGGCCACCCAGATGTTCGGCGCGAAGGCCAGCGCCGCATAGCTGCCGGCCGACGCCAGCATGGTGAGCAGCAGGACCGGCCGGCGGCCGATGCGGTCGGACAGCCGGCCGAAGAACAGCTCGCCCCCGAATTGACCAGCGGAGAAGGTGGCGAACAGCAGGGTCACCTGCCACGGCGCCGCGTCGAACACGGTCGCATAGAAGGGCAGCAGCGGGATCACGATGCCGAAACCGATCAGGCTCACCAGCACGATGAACAGCAGCACCGGCACGGCGAGGCGCACATCTGGCGGCGGTCTGTCGGAGCGGGGAGGCATGACGGCGATTAACGCCGCTAGACCTCGCAGTCGAGGCCGGAGAGCTTCAGGTGGCGCTTCAGGTCGGCGCGCAAACGGTCGAGGCCATCGGGGTGGAGGGATTCGCAGCGGCAGGTGAGCTTGGGCTCGGTGCCGGAGGCGCGCAGCAGCCACCACCCGTCGGCGGTCTCGATGCGCAGGCCGAGCTTGGCGTCGAAGCTCGCCCCCTCCCCGGCCAGCCGTTCTGCGACTTCGGCGACGAGCTCGGCCTTGCGGGCCTCGGGACAGGCGATCCGCAACTCGGGCGTCGCGAAGCTGGGCGGCAGGCTTTCGCGGAAGGCGGCGAGGCCGCCCGGCAGGCGCGAGACGGCGAGGAAGGTGCGCACCGCGGCGTAGAGCGCATCGTCCACCCCGCCCCAGCCGTCGGCGAAGAAGATGTGGCCGGAGAGCTCCCCGCCGAGCAGCGCCTTCTGCGCCAGCATGGTCTCACGAACATGGACGTAGCCCGAAGGCGAGAGCACGGCGCGGCCGCCGGCCTGCTCGACGCCGTCGAACAGCACCTTGCTGCACTTCACGTCGGCCACCACTGTGGCCTTTGGCGTGCGGGCCAGGAGGTCGCGGGCCAGCAGCAGGATCAGCTGGTCGGCCCACAGGATGCGGCCCTGCGCGTCCACCACGCCGATGCGGTCGCCGTCGCCATCAAAGGCGACGCCCAGGTCGCAGCCGTTGGTGACGACGCACTCGGCCAGCTGGGAGAGGTTGGCGGCAACCGCTGGGTCCGGGTGGTGCGCCGGGAAGCGGCCATCGACGCGGGTGTTGAGCAGATGATGGCGGCCGGGCAGGTGCGGCGCGAGCCGCTCAACCACGGGCCCGGTCGCGCCGTTGCCGCAGTCCCAGGCCACCTTCAGCGGCGCCATCTCGGCCGCCGCCTGCAGGAGGTCGGCGACGTAGGTCTCGATCACGGACAGCCGTCGCGAGGAACCGCAGGCGCCACGCGCGCAGGGCGCTTCCACCAGCTTGCGCAGCGCCTCGCCGTGCACGCGTCGCTCGCCCATCAGGATCTTGAAGCCGTTCTCGGCCGGCGGGTTGTGCGAGGCGGTGACCATGATCGCGCCGTCCAGCGCCAGCTCCCGCACCGCGTAGCCCAGTAGGGGCGTGGGACAGAGGCCGACGCGCTCAACCCGCAGCCCGCCGTCCATGAGGCCCCAGACCAGGGCCTGCTCCAGGGTCGGCGAGCTCAGCCGGCCGTCGCGGCCGACGCCGATGCGCGAGAGGCCCGCGTCACGCGCCGACGCCGCATAGGCGAGCCCAAGGGCATAGGCGCCGTCGGGATCGATGTCGCGGCCGGCGACACCGCGGATGTCGTAGGCGCGCACGGCTTCGGCGCGGATGCGCTTCAGCTCTGGGACGGGGCGTTCGTAGCTACGCTGCGGGGCAACCTCGTCGGACGCCTGGAAGGTCATGCCTAGCTCCGCCGCCGCGTCGGGCCCGCAAGGCTGCAATGGCCCAGCCGCGGCGGAGTTCCAGGTCCCATCATTCGGCGGCTGTCACCTGCAGACGTGTACGCACGCCGCAGACCGCGATGGCCTCTTCCAGGTGGGTTTCGAGCTCGGCCGCGCGGTGGGCGGCGGTGTGGGCCTTGAGGATCTTGCTGCGCGCGGCGAAGGCCATGCCCTGACGGGCGGGCTCGCTGGTGCGGGTGAGCGTGTGAATCACCTGGTCGGACGTCTCGGCGAGCACGATCTCGTCGTCGGGGCGGAACAGCGCGTCCAGCCCTTGCCAGACGTCGGAGATGATCGGCACGCCGCACGCGCCGGCCTCGAACAGGCGTACGCTGGGGCTCCAGCCGGCGGCGATCATGTCGGCGCGGGTGACGTTCAGGGTGAAGCGGCTGGCGGCGTAGAAGGCCGGGTGCTCGGCGGGCGGCACGTGCTCCAGGCGCTCGACGTTCTTGGGCCAGTCGATGTCGGCCGGGTACTGCGGCCCCGCCACGCAGAACTTCAGGTGCGGCGCGCGCCGCGCAGGCTCGATCAGCAGGCGCTCCAGCGTCGGCTGTCGGTCCGGGCTGTAGGTGCCGAGGTAGGAGAGGTCCCAGCGGCGGGGCTCGTCGAGCGGCCGGTACACCTCGGCGTCCACCGAGCAGTAGAGCGGCCGGGCGGCGGGCGAACCGTAGTGCTTCTCGAGCCGGCGCAGGGTCGGGCCGCCGGTGAAGGAGAGATACACGTCGTAGCCCGGGATCAGCTCCGGGGTGAGGTACTCGTGGTCGCCGCCGGCCAGCTTGGCGAGCGTCACCGGGGTGTCGATGTCGTAGAAGGCGGTGACGCCGCGGGCGGTCTTCTGCACCCAGCGTCCGACGGCGACGCCGTCCGGCACGTAGGAGCCCACGATCACCGCGTCGGCCTGCTCGACGGCCTCGCGCCAGCGCAGGTGCAGCGCGCCCAGATCGGCGTAGAGCCGAAGATCGCAGAAGTCAGGCCGCGCCAGGTCGCGGTGGGCGCCGCCGTACCAGGGGACGTCCCGCTCCAGGAACAGGATCTCGTGGCCGCGCTCGGCGAAGGCGCGCAGCAGGGCGCGGTAGGTGGTGGCGTGGCCGTTCCCCCAGGAGGAGGAGAGGCTGAGGCCCAGGACAACCAGCTTCACGCGAGGCTCCTTTCGGGCTTGGCGACGGCCTCACGGCGGATCAGGGCGTCGGCCTCGGCCGCGCGGCGAGCGTAGGTGTGCTCCGAGAGGATCCGCTGTCGGGCGGCCTCGCCGATGGCCCGCGCGCGCTCTGGCGTCAGCGCGGCGACCTGATCGACCACGTCCTGGCCGTCGCGGGCGACCAACACCTCCTCGTCCGGATTGAGGAACAGCTCGATGCCCTCCCAAGCGTCGGTGATCAGGCAGGCGCCGGCGCCGGCGGCCTCGAACACGCGCGTGGCCGGCGAGAAGCCGACGTCGGCCATGGAGTCGCGCGCGACGTTGAGCACGGCGAGAGAGGAGGTGTTGAAGGCGTTGTGGTCGCCGGTGCCGAGGTGGCCGATCCGGCGCACGTTCGGCGGCATGGGCTTGTCGTCCCAGCCGTTGCCCCCCAGCAGGAACTGGCGGTTCGGCAGCTTCGCCGCGGGCTCGAGGAAGAAGCGCTCCACGCGCGCCTCGCGGTCGGGCAGCCGGTTGGCCAGGAAGTTGAGGTCGCCAACGAACCTCGGATCGGCCGGAGTCGGGTGGTGCGTCGAGGGATCCAGGCCGTTGTAGATCGGACGGCAGATACGGGCGCCGAAGCCTTCGTAGGCAGCCACGACCGGCGGTCCGCCGCCGTAGGTCAGCACGAGGTCCAGCTCGCGCAGCACGTGGTGCAACGGCCGACTGGAGTCGGCGCGCAGCTCGGCCAGGGTGGCGGGCGCATCCACGTCCCAGAAGATCTTCACCGCGTGCGGCCTGGCGGCGGCCATCACGCCGACGAGCAGCTCGTCGTCGAAGACGCCGACGCCGCTCGCCTTGACCACCACGTCGGCCTCGGCGGCGCGGGCGATCACCTCGCGGCAGGCTTCGGGCGTGGCGGGATAGACCACCACCCTCGCCCACTCCGGCGGGTCGATGTCGCGGTGCTGTTGCCGGTCGAAGGCGTCGGGCTCGTAGAAGGTGACGTCGTAGCCGCGCCGGGCGAGCTCGGAGAGCATGCCGCGGTAGTAGGTGGCCGCGCCATTCCAGTAAGCGGACAGCAGGCTCGAGCCGTAGAAGGCGATCTTCATCAGGCGGTCTCCAGGGCCGCGGGGGCCGCAAGCTTGGCGACGACGGTGAGGAGCTCGTCGACGCGGTGCGAACAGGTGTGGCGGGCGCGGATGCTCTCCAGGCCCGAGCGGACCAGGGCCGCGCGCAGGTCGGGATCGGCGGCGAGCGCGCGCAGGTGGCGCTCCATCTCCGCGCCATCGCGGGCGACCAGATAGTCCTCGTCTGGACGGAACAGGTTCTCGGCGTCCGACCAGGGGGCCGAGACGAGCGGGATGCCGCACGCCAGCGCCTCGAAGACGCGGATGGTCGGGATGCCGGGGAGCACCTCGACGTAGAACCGCCGCGGCACATGCACGGTCGCGAGATGCCTGGCGAAGACCTCCGGCGCGCGGGCATTTGGCAGCCAGCCCAGGTAGCGGGCGCCGTAGCGGGCCAGCATCGCCTTGGCTTCATCCGGATAGCGGACGCCGTAGATGTCGAGTGAGAGCCCGGCGGCCTCGGCCGGCGCCATCAGGAACGATTCCAGTTCGGCCGTGCGCTCGCCGTCGCCCCAGTTGCCGATCCATACGAGGCCTTGCCGCTCGCCCTCGACCGCCGGCGGATGAAAGAGGGCCACGTCGGCGGCCTCGTGCCAGACGAAGACGCGGTCACCCCAGCCCCAGCGGCGGTAAACCTCGGCGAGCGTCTCGCCGAACGCCAGGACGCCGTCGTAGCCGGAGAGGTCGAAGGCGCGGATGGCGTCGGGGTCGCTGACGGCGCGGTGATGGGTGTCGTGGAACAGGAGGGTGAAGCGCCCTCCCCGCGCCCGCACGCGGCCGATCTCGGCGACCAGGGCCGGGTCGTTCCACTCGTGAACGATCACGAGGTCGGCGCCCTCGAGCGCCGGCGTGGTGTCGAAGGCGGTCGAGGAGAGCTCAGGATAGGCGCGGCGGTAGGGCTCGAGGCCGGACTCCCCGTGGTCGGCCAGCAGGTTCTGGAGGCTCCAGGCGCCGGCCGGCTCGTAGACCTCCACGTCGTGGCCGCGGCGGATCAGGTCGCGCAGCACGCCGCGCAGGAAGTGGGCGTTGCCGTGGTTCCAGCAGGAGGCCAGGGAGTGGGTGAAATAGACGACCCTCATGCCGCCACCGTCTCCGCCGTCTGAAGGAAGGCTGCGGGCCTGAGCTGGCGGTAGACCGCGAGCACGCCGTCGCTCATCGCCTGGACGCTGTAGGCCGCCGCGCGGGTGCGGGCCTTGGCTCCCAGCCGCTCGGCGCTGTCCGGGTCGGCCAGCAGCTCTCGAAAGGCCTGCGCGAAGCCTTGCGGGTCGTTGGGCTCGACGAAGACCGCGGCGCCGTCCCAGAGCTCGCGGAAGGTCGGAATGTCGGAGAGCACCAGGGCGCAGCCGGCCTGCGCAGCCTCCAGCACACCGAGCCCGAATGGCTCATAGAGGGCCGCCGAGGCGAACACCGGGGCACGCGCCAGCCAGCGGGCGACCTGGTCGTGCGAGAGCCGTCCCAGCGCCTGGGCGTGGCGCAGCGACACCGGGCCGCCGCTGGGGCCCTGGAGGGGGCCGGCGGCCTGCAGCGGCGCCTCGATCAGCGCCGCCGCCTCGTCGAGCACGCGGATGTTCTTGCCCTCGTCCCACAGCCGGCCGGAGGTGAAGATCATCGGGTGGCGGCGGACGACGGCGGAGGGGGCCTGCGCCCGACCGTTCCAGACCACGAACGGCCGCGGGAGCTCGTAGGCCCGGGCGGTCTCCTCGGCGAACGCGGCCGTAGGCGCCACAAGGGCGTCGCACGCCAGCATGCCCTGCCACAGCGACTGGCTGCGCCAGCGGAAGTCGACGGGCATCGGCCCGTCCTTCACCGCGCTCCACCAGGTGGCGAGGCAGGAATGGCAGGCGCCCACCACCGGCGCGGAGAAGCCGCCGCCTGCGGCGAACGCCGGGCTGTTCAGGTGGATCAGGTCCACCGCCCTGCCCCTGGCCAGGCCGCGCAGCGCTGCGCCGACCTCGAGGATCTCCGCAGGCTCGGTGGCGGTCCAGTCGAGCGGCAGGCAGGTGTCGATCAGCTCCAGACCCGGGACCGCGCGCGCCTGGGCCTGCTGGTCGGCGCTCGGCGAAGGGCCCAGGACGACGAGGACCGTCTCCACGCCGGCTCGGGCAAGGCCCCGGGCGAGGTCGATGGAATAGGTCCAGACGCCGCCCACCGCGTCCGTGGTCATGAGGACGCGCGGCGCTCCAAACCGCGGCGGCGCCGCCGTCATCCGACGGCCGCCACCTGCGCGACGCGGTCGTCACCGACCTCGCGCCGTTCGCCGGCCAGCCATTGGGCGAGGCCCGCGACCCCTGTGCGCCAGTCGATGGGCTCGGCGAGCTGGAGCTCGCGCCGCGCGGCGGAGGGATCGGAGACGTAGTAGCGCTGGTCGCCTGGCCGCCACTCCGAGAACTGCAGGTCCACGCTGCGGTGGGTGATCTCCTCGATGTAGCCGAGCAGCTGCACCAGGCTCACCGCGTTGGCCGGACCGCCGCCCAGGTTGAAGGCGCGACCGCTGACCTGGTCAATCTTCTTCCAGGCGGCCATGTAGGCGTCGACGGCGTCGGCGACGTTGAGGATGTCGCGCACCTGCTTGCCGTCGCCGTAAATGCTGATCTGCTCGCCTTCCAGGGCGCGGATCAGGAAGTGGGCGACCCAGCCCTGGTCCTCGGTGCCCATCTGGCGCGGGCCGTAGATGCAGCTCATCCGCAGCACCGCGGTCGGCAGGCCGAAGCTGCGCGAGTAGTCGAGCACGTACTGGTCCGCGGCGCCCTTGGAGCAGCCGTAGGGGGTGTGGAAGTCGAGCGGCCGGCTCTCGCTGACTCCACGGACGCGCAGCGCGGCGTCCACCGGCCGGTAGGCGTCGCCGGACAACTCCAGCGGCACGTCGGCCAGGTCGCCGTAGACCTTGTTGGTGGAGGCGAAGATCACCGGCGTGCGGGCGCCCCTGCGGCGCGCCGCCTCCAGCACGTTCATCGCGCCCAGGATGTTGACCTCGAAGTCCTCTACGGGATCGACCATGCTGGTGGTCACCGCCACCTGGGCGGCGAGGTGGAAGACGGCCTGGGACTCGCGCACGGCCTCGTTCACCGCGCGGGTGTCGCGGATGTCGGCGGCCATGTGGATGATCTGGTCGCCGTGGCGGCGCTTCAGCCAGGCGAGGTTGCGCTCGACGCCATCGCGGGTCAGCGCGTCGAAGACGATGACCTTGTGGCCTTCGCGCGCCAGCCGGTCGGCCAGGTTGGAGCCGATGAAGCCGGCGCCGCCGGTGACCAGGACAGGACGCTTGCTCATGCCACGAGACCCCGCATTTCGAGTTCCTTGCGCGCCTCGACGACGCGGTCCTCCGCCTCCTGGCGGGCGACCCACTCGGCGAGCTCGGCGAGACCTTCGGAGAAGTCCTCCTGCGCCTCGTAGCCGAGCACTTCGCGCGCCTTCGTCAGGTCCGGAATGCAATGGCGGATGTCGCCGGCCCGCGCCTTGCCGGCGATCTCAGGCTCCAGGTCCGGGCGGCCCATGGCGGCGGCCTGCAGGAGGGCCACTTCCTCGACGGAGCGGTCGACGCCGGAGCCGATGTTGAACACCTCGCCGTCGGCCTCGGGCTTGTCCATGGCCAGCAGGAACGCGCGGGCGACATCGCGGACGTGGACGAAATCGCGCTTCTGCTGCCCGTCCTCGAAGACCATCGGGCTCTGCCCGTTGGCGATGCGCGAGGCGAAGATGGCGAGCACGCCGGTGTAGGGATTGGAGAGCGCCTGGCCGGGGCCGTAGGCGTTCCACAGACGCAGCGCCGAGCCGCCCATGCCGTACTGCTTGGTGAGCGTGAGCGTCAGGCGCTCCTGCACATATTTGCCGATGGCGTAGACGCTCTTCAGGGCGCTGGGCTTGGTCTCTGGCGTGCGCACCGGGATCAGCGGGCGGCCCTGGTCGTCCAGCGGGTCCCAGGTGCCGTCGGGGTTGCGGCCCTCACGGACCACGTCCTCGTACTTGCGCCCGTCGCGGCCGACGTAGAGCCCCTCGCCGTAGATCGACATGGAGGAGGCCACCACCACCCGCTCGACCGGATTGTCGATCAGCTGCTGGAAGAGTACGGCGGTGCCGTAGTCGTTGACCGAGGTGTAGCGGTCGACCGCGTACATGCTCTGGCCCACGCCGACTTCGGCGGCCAGGTGCACCACCTTGTCGACGCCCTTCAGGGCACGAAGCACGGCGGCCTCGTCGCGCACGTCGGCCGTGATCAGCTCCACATCGGCGGCCAGTTCTTCAGGCCGCGAGCGGGTCGGGTGGACCTGCTCGATGAGGCTGTCGAGCACCCGGACGCGGTCGCCGCGGTCGAGCAGGGCCTGGGCGAGGTGGCGCCCGATGAAGCCGGCGCCGCCGGTAATGAGGATTGTCTCTGCCATGTGCGCGACTCAACCTTTGCGGAGGACGAGGACCCGGCCGATCTTACGGCCGGCGATCGCGGCGCCCGCGGCTGTCGCGAGCTCCGGATGTTCGAGGAATTCAGGTGCGGGATCGGAGGAATTCGCCGCCAGGTGCGCGAGGAGCGGTGGCATCGCCAAACGGAGACTCGCCTGAGCCGCGAATTCTGCGTTAGCCATTACCCGATGAGGCCTATGGTTCTCGGCGCGCGACCCGGCTAGGATTTGGCCGTCACGCGTCAAATTCCTCGCCTGGCCCATGGCGGTCCCTCGCCTTACACACCCGCCAAGCTAACCCTTCATCTTCATGTAAGTTCCCTGTCAGCCCTAAGTGTTGGTTCCAACGGGAAGTTTTCAAAGCCCCCAAATTCTCGTGATCGGGCCGCCCTGATCATTTGACAGCTTGGTTCCCAAGCAAATGACGGATCGGAGACTATTATCCTAAGATAACTACGTCCCTTGTGGATAGTTGAAGGAACAAACCTTAGGCCAAGCTGTTCTTGCTCAGAGGTACTTACCTCGCCCTGGGGAGTGGGGCGGAACGGGGGTCACATGAGCCGCAAGAAGGTACGCGTGGGCATCGTCGGGGTGGGCAATTGCGCCTCCTCGCTGGTGCAGGGACTGAGCTTCTATGGGCGCGCCGAGGCCAACGAGCCGCCGCCTGGGCTCATGCATGTGGAGCTCGGCGGCTACCACGTGGGCGACATCGAAGTGGCCGCGGCCTTCGATATCCATGCCGGCAAGGTCGGCCGCGACGTCGGTGAGGCGATCCTGGCCGAACCCAACAACACCTTCGTATTCGACCGTCCCCGGAAGAGCGGCGTCAAGGTCCTGCGCGGCCCCACGTTCGACGGCATCGGCCAGTACATGGCCGGGGACATAGAGGAGTCCGCCGAGGCGCCGGTGGACGTCGCCGAGGCGCTCCGCGCTTCAGGCGCCGAGGTGCTGGTGTCCTACCTGCCGGTCGGCTCGCAGCGGGCGACGGAGTACTACGCCCAGCAGGCGCTGGAGGCGGGCTGCGCCTTCGTCAACTGCATCCCGGTGTTCATCGCGTCGAACCCGGTATGGGCCAAGCGCTTCGAGAAGCGCGGGCTGCCGATCATCGGCGACGACATCAAGAGCCAGGTGGGCGCCACCATCGTGCACCGTGTGCTGGCCAACCTGTTCCGCGAACGCGGGGTGCGGATCGACCGCACCTACCAGCTGAACTTCGGCGGCAACTCCGACTTCAAGAACATGCTCGAGCGCGAGCGGCTGGCGTCGAAGAAGATCTCCAAGACCCAGGCGGTGACCAGCCAGCTCGACGTGCCCCTGGAGGAGAACGACATCCACGTGGGCCCGAGCGACTACGTGCCGTGGCTTACGGACCGGAAGTGGGCGCATATCCGTGTGGAAGGCACCACCTTCGGCGGCGTGCCGCTGAACGTGGAACTCAAGCTCGAGGTGTGGGACAGCCCCAACTCCGCCGGCATCGTCATCGATGCGGTGCGCTGCGCCAAGCTGGGCCTCGACCGTGGCCTGGCGGGGCCCCTGCTCGCCCCCTCCAGCTACTTCATGAAGTCGCCGCCGGAGCAGTACACCGACAACGAGGCGCGCGAGCGGACGGAGCGGTTCATCGCGGGCGAGGAGCCGGCCGTCCAACCCAAGACGCGGGCGGCGGTGCAGCTGGCGTCGTGACGACCACAGTCTTTCTCGTGCGCCACGGCTCCACCGACCATCTGGGACACGTGATCTC
Source organism: Phenylobacterium sp. (assembly GCF_036563285.1). GTDB lineage: Bacteria > Pseudomonadota > Alphaproteobacteria > Caulobacterales > Caulobacteraceae > Phenylobacterium. Next base: position 69,451 of record NZ_DATCMR010000002.1, on the reverse strand, counting down.
CGGCCGCATGGAAGGCGTGCCGCTGAACGACCGCGGCCGCGGCGAGGCGCAGGCGGCCGCAGAGCGGCTGCGCGCCGAGCGTGTCGAAGCGCTCTACACGAGCCCGGTGCAGCGGACGCAGGAGACGGCGGCGGCGCTCTCCGAAGCGTTGGGCCTGGAGCCGCGGGTGGACGAGCGCCTGCTGGAGATCGACTTCGGCGACTGGACCGGGAAGGCCTTCGCCGAGCTCGACGGCGACGACCACTGGCGGCGCTGGAACGACGCCCGCGCCGGCACGCGCGCACCGGGCGGCGAGACTATGGACGAGGTGCAGGCGCGGCTGCGCGGCTTCCTCGACGATGCGAAGGTCCGCCATCCGGGCGGCCGCGTCGCCGCGGTCAGCCATGCCGACGTGATCAAGGCCGTGCTGGCCGACGCGCTCGGCTTCTCCATCGACCGCCATGCGTCGATCGAGATCAACCCAGGCTCGGTGAGCGCGCTCGCCGTGGGCGACTGGGGAACCAAGGTGTTGAGCGTGAACGAGGCTCCCAGATGACGTCATTCTCCGCGGAGCAGATCCGCGAGCGCGCCGCCGCGCTCGGCGACTGGTTCCACAACATCGATTTGGGTGGCGTGCAGACCGCGCCCAACCACTTCCTGAACGACTACCCGAACGTGAAGTGGAAGACGTTCCAACATGCCATCCCGCAGGATCTCACCGGCAAGACGGTGCTCGATATCGGCTGCAACGGCGGCTTCTACTCGCTCGAGATGAAGAGGCGCGGGGCCGACCGCGTGCTGGGGGTCGATTTCGACGAGCGCTACCTCGAGCAGGCTCGCTTTGCCGCCGAGGTGAAGGGCATGGACATCGAGTTCCGGCAGCTCAGCGTCTACGACGTGGCCTCGCTTGGCGAGAAGTTCGACGTCGTCCTGTTCATGGGGGTCCTCTACCACCTGCGCCATCCGCTGCTGGCGCTGGACCTGATCCACGACAACGTCTGCCGCGACCTGCTGATCTTCCAGTCCATGCAGCGCGGGACGGCCGGCGAGCACCCGGTGCGCGCCAACTACGACTTCTTCGAGCAGGACCACTTCGACGACCCGACATACCCGAAGATGCACTTCATCGAGCACGAATACGCCAACGACTGGACCAACTGGTGGGCGCCCAACGAGGCGTGCTCGGCGGCCATGCTGAGGAGCGCCGGGTTCCAAGTCGTCGAGCATCCGGAGGAAGAGGTGTTCATCTGCCGGGTGAGCGAGCGACCCAAGCCCATGGGCGCGGTCTATCCGGCGAAGCCCAAGACGAACGGCAACGGGAGGGGCCACTCGTGATCGAAGCCGCCAAGATCTGGAACGAGCCCAACAACAAGTCGCACTGGGACCCGAACCTCGATCCCGAGTGGGACCTGTTCGCCAACATGACGAGGCTGGCCGGCCAGGCGATTGCGGCCGAGCAGCCCGGACTGACGCGCGTGCTGGGCGGGATGAGCCCGATCGATCCGCATTTCGTGAAGCGGCTCGCCGAGCGCGGGGTGATGGAGCACGTGGACGTAATCGCGCTCCACGGCTTCCCGCTGGACTGGAACCTCTGGCAGATCGACGAGTGGCCCTCGAAGGTGAACGAGATCCGCGCCGTCACCGACAAGCCGATCTGGATCACCGAGGTGGGCGTCTCCTCCTTCGGCTCGGAGGAAGTGCAGGCCTGGGGCGTGAAGAAGACCGCCGACCTCTTGATCGGCAAGGTCCCGCGCATCCACTGGTACTCGCTCTACGACCTGCCGAAGACCTGGGAAGCGACCACCCGGCACAAGGAGGCGGAGGGCAGCTCCTACTACCGCCACTTCCACATGGGCCTGCTGCGGGAGGACGGGACGCCGAAGCCGTCGCTGGAGGCCTATGCGCCCTATGCCGCCGAGATGGGCCTGTGCCAGTGGTTCCACTACCACGACCACCGGCTCGACGAGGCGGTCGCCTGGATGAAGCGGCTGGGCGTCCGCCACCTGCGCACCGGCCTCTCCTGGGCCGACAGTTTCCGCCCCGAGGCCGACGCGTGGTTCGACCGGCAGATGGAGGCGCTCGCCGACTTCGAGGTCACCGTCACCTTCTGCTTCACGCCCGAGCACCGCGGGATCGAGCCGCACCACACCAGCCCGCCGCAGGTGGCCGAGGAGTTCGCCGAGTTCTGCGCGCGGATGATCCGCCGGTATGGCCAGGCGAGCGTGAAGCCTACAGCCGTGGCCGCGGAGTAGGTCAGTGAAGTGGTCGCCGAACCTCAGCTGGGTCACCGACGACCTGGCGGTCGGCGGCAGCTTTCCGGCCGGCAAGGCCGCCGCTCTCGCCTCAGACCATGGCGTGGGCGCAGTGATCGATGTCCGCTCCGAGTCCTGCGACGACCGTGAGGAGCTCGCGGCATGCGGGGTGCGCTTCCTGCACCTGCCCACGGACGACCACCATGCGTTGACGCAGCCGAAGCTCGACGCGGGCGTAGCCTTCGCCGCGGAGGCTCGGGCCGATGGGCTGAAGCTCCTCGTCCACTGCGAGCACGGCATCGGCCGCTCCGCGACAGTCGCGCTGTGCGTCCTGGTGGACCGCGGCTGGAGCCCTATGGCGGCGCTCACGCGCGCCAAGGACGTGCGCGCGCTGGTCTCCCCTTCCCCGGCGCAATACGAGGCCTGGATCGCCTGGATGGCGCGACGAGCGCCCGACGCGCGGCCGCCGACCTTCGAGGCCTTCAAGGCCGTCGCCTACCGCCACCTCGTCCAGCGCGCCTGACGTGCTGGTCTACGGCGACCAGCCCAGGCGGGAGGACCCTCGGGAAAAGCTGGCTACGATCGCCTCGGCGCTGGTCGGCGGCAACCGTCTGCACGCCCTGATCGAGGCTGGCGAACTGGCGCAGGGATTCGCCGACGTCGAGTTCGGGGCGCGGGGACAGGACGAGGACACGCCCCTGCAGCAGGCGGCCATGGCGCTCTGCGTCGCCGTAGCGAGGCGGGAGGACGCTCGCTCGCAGATCGGGGCGTTGGCCGCCCTGCCCTTGCCGCCGCACCTCTCAGTGAAGACGCCCGAGGGCTACGCCTTCTACGGCTTGCACCCGCAGAGCTACGCCCACGCGGCCGCAAGCCACGCGTGGAGCGGGCCGCCCTTTGTGATCGGCCTGCGCAGCATCGGCACGAGCCTCGCAGCCGTCGTCGCCGCGGCCGCACGCGCGACCGACGTCATCACCGTCCGCCCCACGGGCGACCCGTTCCGACGGGAGCTCCGACTGGCGCCCGCGTTGAGCGGCCGGCTGGCCGCGCACGGCGGCCCGTTCGCGATCGTCGACGAGGGGCCGGGGCTCTCGGGCAGCTCGTTCGGTTCAGCCGCCGACCTGCTGGAGGCGCTGGGCGTCTCCCCCGGTCGCATCGTCTTCCTGCCCGGTCACGACGGCGACCTCGGTCCGGAGGCCTCGCCCGCGCATCGCGCGCGATGGCGGCGCGCAACCCGGCTGGTGTCGCCCGCCGAGCCGCCGTCCTTCGACGACATCCCGGGACCGACGACGCGCTGCTTCGTGGGTCTCGGCGCGTTCGGGGAGGCGAAGCTCGTCCGCGCGCAGGCGCTCCACGCCGCGGGCTTCACACCCGAGCCGCTGGCGCTCCGCGAAGGCTTCCTCCTCCAGCGGCGGATCGATGGACCGGCGGCCCGCCCGACACCCCGACGCCTCGCCGCCTATCTCCGTTTCCGGCGGGAGCGCTTCCCAGCCGCGCCCGGCGGCTCTCCGACCGAGCTGGCCGAGATGGCGCGGATCAACACCGCCGAGCTGCTCGGCGAAGTCGCCGGGCAGGCCGTGCAGGCGCGGCTCGCCGCCCTGCCGCTCGATCGTGCGCGCCCGCATGCGGTGCACGTCGACGCGCGCCTGCACGCGGCGAACTGGCTCGGCGGCTTGAAGCTCGACGCGCTGGATGGTTCAGCGGCGCACGACCTAGTAGGTCCTCAGGACATCGCCTGGGACGCCGCCGGCGCCGCGATGGAGTTGGGCCTCTCGCGGCCCGTGACGGCGCGGCTCGCCGCCGAGGTGGGCGCAGATCCCGTGATGCTGCAGCTCTGCGAGGTCGCCTACCCCGCCTTCCAGGCCGGCCGCGCAGTGATGTTCGGCGGGGAGGCGGCGCCTTACCGCGAGCGGCTGGCGCAACTCGCAGGCGTGACGGAATCGGTGGACTAATCGGGGCGTGCACATCACGCTCTTCAAGGGACAGTCGCAGTACGGCTCTCTGCGCCTGCACATCGACCAGCTGGCCGCCGCCCTTGCCGAGCAGGGGCACGTGACGCGCGTGGTCGATCTCATGGCGGGCGACCAGCTCGCCCTGCTGCAGGGCTGCCTCGACGCGCCCAGCGAGGTCTATCTCGGTTTCGCGGGCGTGGGAGCCGACTGGACCGTCGGCGGCGCCTCGGCCTACGACCGGCTCGGCGCCAGCTATGTGTCCCTGTACGTCGACCACCCGCTGCACATGCAGGCCCGCCTCGCCGCGCCGGCGCGCAAGAAGGTGAGCTTCTTCCTGGACCGCAGCCACGTGCAGTTCATGACCGCGTCGGGTCAGGCGCGCGGCCACGCGCACCTTGGGTTCCTGCCACCCGGCGGCAACGAACTCGGCGATCCGCCGGACCTCTCCGATGAGGCCTTCGCCCGCCGCGACATACCGGTGCTGTTCACCGGCACCTACCGAGGCGCGCCGGAGTTGCCGTGGCGCGACTGGGCCGACACACCCGCGAGGTCCATCTGTGAGCTCGTGGCGCAGCGCATGGCGGCCGATGCGCGGCTGCCGGTAATGGAGGCGTTCAAGGCAGCGCTCTTGGATCTCGGCGCGACGCTGACGCCCGACCTTTTCACGGAGTGCCTCCCGCTCCTGAAGCCGCCGCAGGCCTTCGCAGAGGCCTACCACCGCGAGCGGCTGCTGAACGTGCTCGGCGAGGCCGGCGTCCCGCTGCACGTCTGGGGTCACGGCTGGGAGCCGCTCGTCGACCGGCAGCCGAGCTTCACCTATGGAGGCGTAGGCTCGTTCGAGGAGACCCTGCACCTGCTGCGCCGCGCGCGCGTGGTGCTGAACATCAACAACGGCTTCGTCGCCGGCGGCCACGAGCGGGTGTTCACTGCCATGTGCGCCGGGGCGGCGGTGTTCTCCGACGAGTCGAAGTACTACGCCGACGCCTTCAAGGCCGGGCGCGAGATCGCCCTGTTCGCCTGGCCGCAGATGGACAAGGCCCCCGGTCAGCTGATGGCGCTGCTCGGCGACGAGGCGCGGCTGGCGGCCATCGCCCGCGCCGGCGCGAAGAAAGCGCAGGCCGAGCACCGCTGGGCCGACCGCGCGCGCAAGCTGGTAAAGGCGCTGAAGCAGGCGGCTTAAGCGCAACCCCCACGTCCGCCCGGCCTGCGCCGGACGGGCCGACAGGCGGGCGACGCCGGAGCCAGAACCGGACTGGCAATTGACGCGTGCCGGAACAGCGCCCTCTACCTCCCGTTGTCCTTCGTGTGAGGCGGCCCCTCTCCGCCTCCAGGAGGGATGCAATGCAAACGTTTTTCAAGGCCACGGCCATGGCCGGGCTGCTTGCGCTGAGCGCGTGCGCCAGCGGGATGGACTCCGGCGGCATGGCCCAGCCGGCGGCCGCCGCGCCGACCACCATGGGCGCCTACCTAGCGGAGGCCGCACGGGCCGACATGTACGAGATCCAGGCGGGCGAGCTCGCCCAGTCCAAGGGCAGCGCCGCGGGCGTCCGCCAGTTCGGCGCCATGATGGTCCGCGACCACACCACCACCACCCAGCAGCTGATGCAGGCGGTGATGTCGTCCGGCGCCAGCCCGCCCCCGCCGCCGCCGCTCGATGCGCGCCGCGCGGGCCTGCTCAGGGCGCTTCGGGGCGCCAGCGGCGCGGGCTTCGACCGGCTCTACGCCCAGCAGCAGCTGATGGCGCACCAGGAGGCGCTCGCCCTCCACCAGGGCTACGCCCAGGGCGGCGACAACGCCGCGCTACGCGCCACGGCGGCGCAGATCGTGCCCGCCGTGCAGCAGCACCTGCAGCACGTCCAGCACATGGCTGGCGGCGGCGGCAGCGGCGGCTAGCGCGGCAGCTTCGTCGCGCCCATCAGGTACTCGTCGACGGCACGGGCGCACTGGCGGCCCTCGCGGATCGCCCAGACCACCAGGGACTGCCCGCGCCGCATGTCGCCGCAGGTGAAGATGTTCTCCGTGGACGTGCGGTAGTCGTCGACGTTGGCCTTTACGTTGCCGCGGCCATCAAGCTCGACGCCGGCCTGCTGCACGAAGCCGTCGTGCCGCGGGCCGACGAAGCCCATGGCCAGCAGCACGAGGTCGGCCTTCAGCTCGAAGTTGGAGCCCTCGACCTCGTGCATGCGGCCGTCGCGCCATTCCAGGCGAACGCACTCGATGGCGGTCACGCGGCCGCCCTCGCCGACGAAGCGCTTGGTGGCGACGGCGAACTCGCGCTCGCAGCCCTCCTCGTGGCTGGAGGAGGTCCGCAGCTTCAGAGGCCAGTCGGGCCAGGTGACCTGCTTGTTCTCCCGCTCCGGAGGCCTCGGCATGATCTCCAGCTGGGTGACCGACAGCGCGCCGTGGCGGTTCGAGGTGCCGATGCAGTCGGAGCCCGTGTCGCCGCCGCCGATGACCACGACGTGCTTGCCGGCTGCCGACAGCGTGCCCTGCGGCGCGGCCTGTTCCTCGGCGTCGCCGGCGTTGCGCTTGTTCTGCTGCGTCAGGAACTCCATGGCGAAGTGCACGCCCGCCAGGTCGCGGCCCGGGGCCGGCAGGTCGCGCGGGTCCTCCGCACCGCCGGCCATTACCAGGACGTCGTAGTCATCGAGCAGGCGCTGGACCGAGACGTCCTTCCCGACCTCGAACCCGCAGCGGAAGATCACGCCTTCGCCCTCCATCTGCTTGATGCGGCGGTCGATGAGGTGCTTCTCCATCTTGAAGTCGGGGATGCCGTAGCGGAGCAGGCCACCGATCCGGTCCGACTTCTCGAAGACGGTGGGCGCATGGCCGGCGCGGGCTAACTGCTGGGCGCAGGCAAGGCCGGCCGGGCCTGAGCCCACCACCGCGACGCGCTTGCCGCTCCCACGCGGCGACGGCTCGGGCTTGATCCAGCCTTCGTCCCAGCCGCGGTCGATGATCTGGCACTCGATCGTCTTGATGGTGACCGGGGTGTCCTGGATGTTCAGGGTGCAGGACGCCTCGCAGGGCGCCGGGCAGATGCGGCCGGTGAACTCCGGGAAGTTGTTGGTGGACTGCAGGTTGTCGAGCGCGTGCTTCCAGTGGTCCCGGTAGATCAGGTTGTTGAAGTCGGGGATCTGGTTGTTGACCGGGCAGCCCTGGTGACAGAACGGGATGCCGCAATCCATGCAGCGGGCCGCCTGCTGGCGAAGCTGGGCTTCCGGCAGCGGGTGGACGAATTCCTTCCACGTCTTCAGCCGCTCGGCGGGCGCGTCGTAGCCGCGGTCGGTGCGCTCGATCTCGAGGAAGCCGGTGGGCTTGCCCATACTCTTACTCTCCCCGGCTCTTATTCAGCGGCGACAGCGGCAGCCGTCTCGCGTTCGGTCGCGAGCTCCAGGAGCGCGCGGCGGTAGTCGGTGGGCATCACCTTGACGAAGCTCCTCAGCGCTTCGTCCCAGTTGTCGAGGATTTCGGCGGCGCGGGTCGAGCCGGTGTGCAGGTGGTGGCGCTCGACAAGGATGCGCAGACGCTCGGCGTCGAACCGAAGCATGTCGCCCATGCCGTTGTTGTCGACCGAGAGCGCGCGCTGGCTTGGGCGGAACGGCTCCTCGGCGGCGCTGAACGGCGGCTGTTGGGCAGGACCGACGTGGTCCAGCTCGACCATGGCCAAGTTGCACAGCTCCCGGAAACGGCCGCGGGGATCGTAGACATAGGCGATGCCGCCGCTCATGCCGGCGGCGAAGTTGCGACCGGTGTCGCCCAGCACCACGACGACGCCGCCGGTCATGTACTCACAGCCGTGGTCGCCCACGCCTTCCACCACCGCAACGGCGCCGGAGTTGCGTACGGCGAACCGCTCGCCGGCCACGCCTTCGAAGTAGGCTTCGCCCGAGATTGCGCCGTAGAGCACCGTATTGCCGACGATGATGTTGCGGGTGGGCTCGCGGCGCGCCTCGGCCGGCTGGCGCACGATCACGCGTCCGCCGGAGAGTCCCTTGCCCACGTAGTCGTTGGCGTCGCCGATCAGCTCCAGGGTCACCCCGCGCGCGGCGAACGCGCCGAAGCTCTGGCCGGCGTTGCCGCGAAACTTAAGCTGGATGGTGTCGTCCGGAAGGCCCCCATGGCCGTGCCGCTTCGCGATCTCACCGGAGAGCATGGCGCCCACCGTGCGGTTCACATTGCGGATGGCGTAGTCCCCGCGCACCGGCTTGGCGTCGTCGATGGCGGCGCGGCAGTCGGCGATCAGGGTGTGGTCCAGGGCACGCCCGAGGCCATGGTCCTGGCGGTCCATGTTCCAGAGGCCCTTCTGCCCCTGCGCGGGGGCTGAGTAGAGCAGGCGCGAGAGGTCGATGCCCTGGGCCTTCCAGTGGTCGACCGCCGGGCTCATGTCGAGAAGGTCGACGCGACCGATCATCTCGTTGAGCGTGCGCAGGCCCATCTGGGCCATGATCTCGCGCAGCTCTTCGGCGACGAAGAAGAAGTAGTTGATCACGTGCTCGGGCTGGCCAGTGAAGCGGGCGCGCAGCACCGGATCCTGCGTCGCCACCCCCACCGGGCAGGTATTCAGGTGGCACTTGCGCATCATGATGCAGCCTGCCGCGATGAGCGGCGCAGTTGCGAAGCCGAACTCGTCGGCGCCCAGGAGGGCTCCGATGGCCACGTCGCGACCGGTTCGCAGGCCCCCGTCCACCTGCACGGCGATGCGGGTGCGCAGGCCGTTGAGCAGCAGGGTCTGCTGGGTCTCCGCAAGGCCGATCTCCCACGGCGAGCCGGCGTGCGTCAGCGACGTCAGCGGGCTTGCCCCCGTGCCGCCCTCGAAGCCGGAGATGGTCACGTGGTCGGCGCGCGCCTTGGCGACCCCGGCGGCCACGGTGCCGACGCCGACCTCCGACACCAGCTTCACGCTGATGCGCGCGACGGGGTTCACGTTCTTCAGGTCGTGGATGAGCTGCGCCAGGTCCTCGATGGAATAGATGTCGTGGTGGGGCGGCGGACTGATCAGGCCCACGCCCGGGGTCGAGTGACGGACGCGGGCGATGTTCTTGTCGACCTTGTGCCCGGGCAGCTGGCCGCCCTCCCCGGGCTTCGCGCCCTGGGCCATCTTGATCTGGATGTCGTCGGCGTTGACCAGATACTCGGTCGTCACCCCGAACCGGCCCGACGCCACCTGCTTGATGGCCGAGCGCATGGAGTCACCGTTGGGCAGCGGCTTGAAGCGGTCGCTCTCCTCGCCCCCCTCACCCGTGTTCGAGCGGCCGCCGATGCGGTTCATGGCGATGGCGAGCGTGGTGTGCGCCTCGCGGCTGATGGAGCCGAAGGACATGGCGCCGGTCGAGAACCGCTTCACGATCTCGGCGGCCGGCTCGACCTCATCCAGCGGGATCGGCTCGGCGGCGGTCTTGAAGCGCATCAGGCCGCGAAGGGTCAGCAGGCGCTCCGACTGCTCATTGATGCTGCGGGCGAACTGCCGGTACTCGTCGGGCAGATTGGCGCGCACGGCGTGCTGCAGGCGCGAGACGCTCTCCGGCGACCAGGCATGCGCCTCGCCGCGCAGGCGCCAGGCGTACTGGCCGCCCACGTCGAGCATGGACTTGTAGATCGGCGCGTCCCCGTAGGCGTCGCGGTGCCGCCGCACGCACTCCTCGGCGAGCTCCTGCAGGCCGACGCCCTCGATGGTCGTGGCGGTGCCGGTGAAGTAGCGGTCCACCAGTTCTGACGAGAGCCCCACCGCGTCGAAGATCTGGGCGCCGCAGTAGGACTGGTAGGTGGAGATGCCCATCTTGGACATCACCTTCAGCACGCCCTTGCCCACCGCCTTGATGTAGTTCTTCCGCGCCTCGTAGGCCGAGACCGTCAGGTCGTTCTGCTGGCGCAGCTGCTCGATGGTCTGGAAGGCCAGATACGGGTTGACGGCCTCGGCGCCATAGCCCGCCAGCACGCAGAAATGGTGCACCTCGCGCGCCTCGCCGGTCTCGATGACGAGGCCGGTCTGCATGCGCAGGCCGCGGCTGATCAGGTGGTGGTGCACCGCCGCCGTGGCGAGCGCCGCCGGGATCGGGATCCGCTCGGCCGAGGTCGCCCGGTCCGAGATAATCAGGATGTTGTGGTCCAGCAGGACGGCGTCGACGGCGTCCCAGCAGAGCTTGCCAAGCGCCTTCTCCAGTCCCTCGGAGCCCTCTTCCGCGGACCAGGTGGCATCCAGCGTCGCGGTGCGGAACGAGCCGTCGAGCAGTTCCTCGACGCTGCGGATTTTGGCCAGGTCCTCGTCGGTGAGGATCGGCTGGCTGACCTCGAGGCGCTTGTGGTTCCCGGCCTGGCGGCCGAGCAGGTTCGGCCGCGGCCCGATCATCGAGACTAGGCTCATCACCAGCTCCTCGCGGATCGGGTCGATCGGCGGGTTGGTGACCTGGGCGAAGTTCTGCTTGAAGTACTCGTAGAGCAGCTTGGGCCGCTTTGAGAGCACGGCGATCGGCGTGTCGTGGCCCATCGAGCCGATGGGGTCGTCGCCGGCCTTGGCCATGGGCTCGAGGAAAAAGGCCAGGTCCTCCTGGGTGTAGCCGAAGGCCTGCTGGCGATCGAGCAGGGCGTCGGGATCGTTCTCGCGCGGGTCCTCGACCGGGGCGCTGAGCTTGAGCTCCTCCAGCTTGAATTGGGTCTCCGACAGCCACTCCTCGTAGGGCGCCGCCTCGGCGAGGGTCCGCTTGATCTCCTCATCCTCGATGATGCGGCCCTCCTCCATGTCGATGAGCAGCATCTTGCCGGGTTGGAGGCGCCACTTTCGGACGATCCGCTCCTCCGGAACGTCGAGCACGCCGACCTCGGAGGCCATGATCACATGGTCCTGGTCAGTGATGATGAAGCGGGCGGGGCGCAGGCCGTTGCGGTCGAGCGTGGCGCCGATCTGGCGGCCGTCGGTGAACGCCACGGCGGCCGGCCCGTCCCAGGGCTCCATGAGGGCGGCGTGGTACTCGTAGAAGGCGCGCCGCTTGGGATCCATCAGCGGGTTGCCGGCCCACGCCTCTGGGATCAGCATCATCACCGCATGCGCCAGCGGATAGCCGCCGGCCACCAGCAGCTCGAGCGCATTGTCCAGGCAGGCGGTGTCCGACTGCCCGTGCGGGATCAGCGGCCACATCTTGTTGAGGTCGGGCCCCAGCAGGTCGCTTTCCAGCGAGCGGCGGCGCGCGTTGATCCAGTTCACGTTGCCGCGGACGGTGTTGATCTCGCCATTGTGCGCAATGAACCGGTAGGGGTGCGCCAGGCGCCAGGACGGGAAGGTGTTGGTGGAGAACCGCTGGTGGACCAGCGCGAGCGCGCTCTCGGTCCGCTCGTCCTGCAGGTCCTTGTAGAAGCTGCCGACCTGATGGGCCAGCAGCAGGCCCTTGTAGACCACCGTGCGGGTCGAAACCGACGGCATGTAGAGCTCGGCCAGCCCCGGCATGTCGCGCTTCTTCGCGAGCTCGACGAGCGGGTTCTGGGTCTGCTTGCGGATGGCCAGCAGCTTGCGCTCGTGCGCGTCCTGGTCGCGGATCTTCGGTCCGCGGCCGATGAACGCCTGGCGGATCACCGGCATGGAGGCGAGCACCGCCTCCCCCAGGCCCGTAGTGTCCACCGGCACGTCGCGCCAGCCGAGCAGCGGCTGCTTCTCGACGGTCAGGAAGTGCTCAAACTGCGCGACGGCCGCCGTGCGGCATTCCTCGTCGCGCGGCAGGAAGCACATGGCGACGGCGTATTCGCCGGCTGGCGGCAGGCTGATCCCCTCGCCGTCCGCCCAGGCGCGGTAGAGCGCATCGGGGATCTGGATGAGGATGCCCGCGCCGTCGCCCACCAGCGGGTCGGCGCCCACGGCGCCTCGGTGGTCGAGGTTGACCAGGATCTGCAGGCCCGCGCTGACGACCTCATGGGACTTGCGGCCCTTGATGTTGGCTACGAAGCCCACGCCGCACGCGTCGTGCTCGTTCGCCGGATCGTACAGACCTTGCCGCTCGGGCAGACGCATCTTCATCCCCATCGGGCGCGCCGAAACGCGGCCAGACGGGCCGTTGCGCGCAATCGCGGGCATTTACAGGGCAGGATCAGCCCTTGTCGATGGGCCGAAAGCTGAACTGGAGGAAGATTTTTCTAATGCTAGGGCCGCGTCAGCCGGGGGGCGCGCGGCGGGCAGAAAAAAAGGCCGCACCCGTGAGGGCGCGGCCTGTAAGTCATAGGGAGGAAACGCCCCGAAGGGCCCCTCCAATTTCCATGCTGCAGCGCAAAAATCAAGACCGAATTCATTCACGAATGAATTCGGTCTGTGACAGCCTCAATCCACCCAATCCTTGGGCAGCTTCAGCGCCGCGATGCTGAAAAGAGCGGCGCTCAGCACGTAGAAGCCGAGGCCCGAGTAGATCGAGTAGCGCAGCGCCTCGTCGCCGAAGCGGGGCGTGAGCGCGTCGGAGACGGCGCCGAAGTACCAGGTGCCGAGCCCCAGCCCGATCAGGTTGTTGACGAACAGAAAGAGCGCCGAGGCCGTCGAGCGCTGCGCCGCCGGCACGAGGTGCTGCACCGCGGTGATCACCGGGCCCAGCCACATCAGGTTGAGGCCCTGCGGGATCAGGAACAGGACGAAAGCCAGCGGCAGCGACTGGGCCTGCACCGCGAGGAAGAAGCACGGCAGCGCGATCAGGAAGGCGGCGGCCGGGACCAGCACATAGGCTCGCCGGCTCGCCTGCCCCAGCCGGTCGCCGAGCCAGCCGCCGCCCCAGACGCCCATGAGGCCGCCGACGAGGGTGATGGCGCCCAGGAACAACGATCGGTCCACCAGGCTCATGCCGAGGCTGCGCTCGAAGAAGGACGGCAGCCAGAAGGCGATGCCGTAGCCGCAGACCGAGGAGGCGGCGGCGCCCAGGGACATGAGCCAGAAGCTGGGCTTGGCGAGCAGCCGGCGGGCGCCGCCGGCGGCCGGAGCCTGGGCGGGCGCCGGGCCTTCCATCGCGCCGCGGGGCGGCTCCTTGACGATGAGCCGGAAGATCGGTGCGAGCGCCACACCGGCGAGGCCCACGATGATGAAGGCCATGCGCCAATCGATCGCGGCGGCGATCAGGCCGCCGAACAGGATGCCCAGCGCCGAGCCGATCGGAATACCGAAGGAATAGGCCGCCAGCGCGCGGGCCCGCTGCGCCTTCGGGAAGTAGTCGGCGATGAGCGAATAGGCCGGGGCGACGCCGCCCGCCTCGCCCACGCCGACGCCCATGCGGCACAGGAAGAGCTGCCAGAACCCGCCGGCGAAGCCGCACAGCGCGGTGAAGCCGCTCCAGAGCGCGAGCGCGCCGGTCATGATCCAGGTGCGACTGCCGCGGTCGGCGAGCCAGGCGATGGGGATGCCCAGGCCGGTGTAGAAGAGCGCGAAGGCGAGCCCGCCCATCAGGCCAAGCTGGCTGTCGGTGAGGCCGAGGTCCTTCTTGATGGAGCCCGCGAGGATCCCGAGGATCTGCCGGTCCAGGAAGTTGAAGGTGTAGGCGAGGATCAGCACCGCCAGCACGGTGAGGCGGTAGCGCGCGGCCTTTCGGTCGGCGACGGCGGTCTCGGCCATGATGACTCCGGAAGGAAGGACGCCCGGCTCATCGGAAGAGCCGGGCGCTGTAGCGTCTTAGAACTTCGCTTCGAGCGCCAGGGTCACGGTGCGCGGCGGGCCGTAGAAGGCGTTCACCGAATTGCCGAACAGGACACCCGCCGACTGCGGGAAGTTGTAGCCGCCGACGCGATAGGTTTCGTCCGCCAGGTTCTTCCCGTGCAGGCCGACCCGGAAGTGCTCGTCCGCCGAGGTCCACACCAAGCTCGCGTCCAGCAGCCAGTAGGAGCCCTGATCGAGCGAGGACGGGACCTCGAACATCGAGAACTCGGACCGGTAGGAGGCCGAGGGGATGAAGCTGATCGAGCCGGCGTCGCCCAGGTCGCGCTGGTAGGTCAGGCTGAACGCGCCGGTCCATTCCGGTGTGTTCTGGAACACCCGGCTGTTGGCGAAGTCCCGGATCACGGGCGGGGTCTGGGTGAGGTCGAGCGCCCGGTACTCGTCGAACTCAGCCTTGATGTAGCCGAGCGCGAAGTTGGCGCTGAGGTTGTCGGTGAGGACCGCCGTGCCCTCGAGCTCGGCGCCGGACATGTGGCTTTCGCCGACGTTCAGCACCTGGGAGGCGATGGTGGCGCCCACCGGGGTCTGCAGGGTGACCTGCTGGTCCTGGTACTTGGCGTAGAAGACCGCGGTGTTCAGGGTGAGGCGGCGATCGAAGAAGTAGCCCTTCAGGCCGGCCTCGTAGCTGTCCACCGTCTCCGGCTGGTAGCCCTGGGTCGAGCTGGGGGTGATGATCGCGTCGGCCCGCATGTCGAAGCCGCCCGACTTGAAGCCCTGCGAGTAGGCGACATAGCCCGTGAGGTCCGGGCTCATCTCGTAGCGCAGCGACAGGCGCGGGGTGAACTTCTCGTAGCTGTCGGTGGAGGTGAAGTTCGAGCGCACCAGGCCGGGGACGGCCGTGTTGTTGCCGAACAGCGGACTGACCAGCCCGGTGAAGTTCTGACGGTAGACGCGGCCGGTCTTCTCGTCGCGGGTGTAGCGGCCACCGACCGAGACGGTGAGCGCCTCGGTGATGTCGTAGCTCACGTCGGCGAAGGCCGACCAGCTCTCGGTGTCCACGTGGCCCGTGGTCGCGATGGTCAGGTTCGCCTGGCCGAGGACGGTGTCGAAGGCGCCGGCCGCCGTGGCGTTCAGGTAGAACAGGCCGCCGACCGCCTGCAGGCGCTCGCCCGTGTAGAGCAGCTGCAGCTCCTGGGTGAACTGGTGGTCGTTGTAGCGGGCCGGGATGTCCAGGATCCGCTCCGGCAGGGTGTCGAAGTCGATGGTCCCTTCCGTCTCGCCCGCCCGGTAGGCGGTGATCGACTTCAGGGTGATGGTGTCGGAGACCTCGTACTCGCCGAGCAGCGAGACGCCGCGGGTCTCGACCAGGTTCTGGTCGCCCGAGCCGGCCCGGGTGTCATAGACGTCCGGCAGCACCTGACCGCCGGGGATGGGCTGGCCGAGGAAGTTGAGGGCCGGGACCTCGCGGTGGCCATGGCGCGGGTTGGACCGGTCGGTGACGATGTCCCCGGCCAGGCGGAAGAACAGCGCCTCGGACGGGCTCCACTCCAGGGTCGCGCGGGCGGCGGCCACGTCCTTGTTGTAGTGCTCGGCGCCGGTGAACAGGTTGGTCCCGAAGCCGTCGCGGTCGAACTTCGCCCAGGTGAGGCCCAGGCCCAGGGTGTCGCCGATCATGCCCTTGGCGGAGGCGATGACGTCGCGCTGGTTATAGGAGCCGAAGTTGCCGCGCAGGCGGAACTCGGGGTCTTCGTCGATCTTGGCCGTCACGTACTTGATGGCGCCGCCGATGGTGTTGCGGCCGTAGAGCGTGCCCTGCGGCCCGCGCAGCACTTCCATCCGCTCGATGTCGAAGATGTCGAGCACGGCCGCCTGCGGGCGCGCGACGTAGACGTCGTCGATGTAGAGGCCGACGCCCGGCTCGAAGCCCCACAGCGGGTCCTGCTGGCCGACGCCGCGGATGAAGGAGATCAGGGTCGAGTTGGAGCCGCGCGCCACCTGGACCGTCAGGTTCGGCGTCGACTGCTGCAGGGTCGTGATGTCGGTGGCGCCGGTGGCCTCGAGGCGCTCGGCGGTGACCGCGGTGACGGCGACGGGCACGTCGATCAGCGTCTCCTCCCGCCGGCGCGCGGTGACGACCAGCTCCTCGATCACGCCGGTCTCCTCGGCCGCGACGGCGGCTTGCGCGAAGGCGAGCGTGGGAACAACGGACCAGGCGGCGCCCGCCAGGAGCGCCGCTTTGACGATGGCTTTCATGAGGTAGTCCTCCCGATAATTTCACCGATAGGCGAATTTGGAGGACATCTGCCGCGGTTCGCCCGCGCGGCGCCAGCGGGTGGGGCCCGCTGAACGCCGGTTTTTCACTAACTGATGAGTTTAGGCCACAGTGACGCTTACGGAAGCGTCACTGTGGTCAGGCGCGGCCGCGGTTCGCCAGGGCCGCGTAGACCTGGCGTGCGGAGATCTCCCGAACCGCGGGCGTACCGCGTCCCGGGGTGCTGCCGTTCAGGTTCTGGATCATGCCCACGAACACCACCTCGTTGGCCGGATCGATCCAGAACCAGGTGCCGAAGGCGCCGCCCCACCAGTAGCTGTCCTGGCCGTGCGGCAGGCCGCTCTCGGCTGGCCGGCGGTGGACGGCGAAGTCCATGCCGAAGCCGAGGCCTTTTTGCACCGGGCCGTAGAGGTCGACGCCGACGCCGGGCTGCAGCACGTCCTGGCGCATCAGCCGGACGGTCTCGGGCTTCAGGATCCGCGCGCCTTCGAGCTCGCCGTTCTGCAGCAGGGCCTGGGCGAAGCGGAAGTAGTCCTCCGCGGTCGAGTAGAGCCCGCCGCTGCCGGACAGGAACCGGGGCTTGGACGTCACCACCCGCGGCTGCGGCTCCATCCGCACGATCTTGCCGGCGGCGTCGTAGCCGTGGACCGCCGAGACGCGGCCGACCTTCGACGCGTCAACCCAGAACTGGGTGTCCACCATCTTCAGCGGCGTGAAGATGTGGTCCTGCATGTAGCGATCCAGCGATTTGCCGGAGAGCTTCTCGACCACATAGCCCTGGATGTTGACGACGGGACCGTAGGCCCAGTCCGCGCCCGGCTGGCTCTCCAGCGGCAGCTTGGCCAGCTTGTCGATCATCCCCTGCAGATCGGTCTCGGAGAGGCGAGCGCTTTCGTAGACGGAACTCACACCGAAGCCGGCGGTGTGGCTCATGAGCTGGGCCATGGTCATCGGCCGGGTCTGCTCGACCAGCGTGCCGTTCGGCCCCTTCACCTTCAGCCCCGCGAATTCAGGGATGTGCTTGTGGACGGGATCGTCGAGCTTCCACTTCCCCTGCTCGTGGAGCTGCATCATGGCCACGCCGGCGATCGGCTTGGTCATGGAGGCGATGCGGAAGATGCTGTCCGTGCGCACGGGCGTCCCGGTGGCGGCGTCCTGCTTGCCGTAGGCGTCGAAGCTCACCACCCGGCCACGACGGGCCAGCAGGGTGACGACGCCGGCCAGCTTCTGCTGGTCGACAAGGGCGTGCATTTCGCGGTTTACGGCGGCGACGCCGGCGGGCGTGAAGCCGGCCGACTGCGGCGGCATCACCTTGACCGCTGCGAAGGCGGGTCCTGCCAAGGCGGCGGCCGCAGCCCCGGCGAGGAACGTGCGTCGGTCGGCGTAGGTCGTCATGGAAATCCTCCCCAGTGTTCTTTGGGAGAACCTTACGCGGACCTTTTGCGGCCGACCACCTCCTGGATGCCGGCGGCGCACCAGGCGTAAAGTCGGCCGCGGACTGCCTCCAGGTCGCTCGACCGGCAGAGCCCTTCCGACAGCTGGTCGATGCGGCCTGTCTCCGAGAGGGTCAGCATCATCGAGCCGGTGAGGAACTGGTAGCACCAGTATAGGTCGCGGATCTCCGCCTGCGGGAGCACCACCTTCAGGGTGTCGACCAGTCGGTGCACCACTGGATCGAAGAACCGGTGCATCGTCTCGCCGCCCCAGGCGGGGGTGTTGTTTACCAGGGCGACCAGCCGGAAGTAGTTCTTCCAGCCCTCGTCGTTGGTCATGGACCGGTCCAGCAGCGGGCCGATGAAGGCCTCGATCACGCCTTCCACGGTCATGTCGTCGGGGTGCGCCGCCTGGTATGCGGCCATGGCGTCCAGGCGCGCCTGGTTCACCACCTCGGCGCGTCGGGCGAAGACGCTGTCGAAGAGCTCGCGCTTGGCGCCGAAGTAGTAGTGGATGAGCGCGGTGTCGACGCCAGCCTCGGCGGCCACCTGGCGCACGGTGACGCCGTAGAAGCCGTGCTTGCAGAACAGCGCCTCGGCGGCGTCGAGGATCGCCTCGCGGAGGTCCGGCCCCTGCCCCTTCGGCCGCCGGCCGCGCGGCGTCGCCCCCGGATTGTCGTTCACCCAGAAGCCTCCCCGGATCGAACGGGAGACCTCCAGAGCCACAATCCGGAGATTCCCTAACGATCTCAGCTAGTTGTTGACCCAATAACGCAACTGTGGCGCCTGGTTTGGCCCTCACGGACCCCCGTTGGCGCCGCAGCGTCTGGCCCCGGCTGTCCCCCGGGGACCCCGTAGGTCCGACGCCTAGCGTCGCCGTTCAAGTGAAAAAGCTCCACAGGCGAGTCTGGCGCGCCGCGCAGGCCCCCCCATCCCGGAAGGACCCGACCCGATGACCACCGCCGCCCGCGCTTTCGCCCGCCTGCAGCGCCTCGCCCCCGACGCCCTACCCCCGGCCGCGGCCGCAGCCCTGCTGGCCCGCGCCGAGCGCGCGCTCGAAGACGGCGAGCTGTTCCCGATCCGCGGACGCGGGATCGCCTGGAGCCGGCTGGCCGCCGAATGCGGCCTGGACGCCGCCGTCCTCGCCGGCGCCCGCAACCGTCTTGCCCCGCATCTGGCGGCCATCCAGCGCGACCTCGCCGTCCCCGGCCGCGCGCCCAGGCTCCGGGTTCGCAAGCCCCGCCCAGCGCCAGGCCGCCGCCCGCGGCCGCCCGCCCCCGCCCCGCTCGCCCCAGCCCAGCCTGGGGGATTCTCCGCCGCCCTGGCGCGCGAGATGCGGCGGTGGAACGACACGCCCACCACGCTCGCCCGCGCGCTCGCCGAGGAAGGCTGCGCCTGCGCCGCGCGCCGGATCGCCAAGTGGCGGGACGGCCAGGCCCGGCCGGCAGGCGAGGCCAGCCTGGCGGCGGTGGCCGCCATCGAGCGGCGCTACGGCCTCGATCCTGGCGCGCTCGCGGCGCGGATCGTTCCGCGGCAGGGCGTCCCGGCCGCGCTCTACGACGTCTCCTGGCACCTGCCGCAGGACTTCGCGCAGCGCAGCGAGGCCGAGCAGGGCCACATCCTGGCCTGGGTGCGCGCCACCTTCAGCCGCCAGACGCCCTACCGGCGCTACCAGCGCGAAGCCTCCCGCCAGCGGTTCTGCGTCAGCTTCCCGGGCCTGGACTGCGCGACGCCGCCGGTGAGGACCGCGACGGGTCGGCGGCGCAGGGCGGACGCCTCGCAGCTTTTCGCCGCCGAGCCGCTGGCGTCAGAGATGCGGGCGTTGATCGAATTCAAGTCGGCCCGCCTGTCCCCGGCGGACCGCCCACGGCGCGGCGCCTGGAGTCCCAGCACCACCCAGCAGAACCTTCGCCACCTGGGGCTGTTCTTCGGCGCGCTCGCCGCGCCCAGGCGCCCGCCGCTCAACGGCTACGGGGCGCCTCTCGAGGACCTGTCGCTGGCGCTGCTCTGCAGCCCACAGGTCTGGGACGCCTACCTGGCCTGGCGCGAGGCCCGGCGCGGCTGCTTCACCAAGTGGGAGGTGCGCATGCTGGAGAACGCCGCGGCCCTCGTCCACCCGGGGTTCGGGTGGCTGACGCAGAACCCGCAGCTGGCCGAGACGCTCAAGCCCATACCGGGCCTGATCGACGAGGCGGAGGTGGCGCGGCTGCAGGCGGACTGGCCCCGCGCCTGCGCCGACCTCCACCGCTACGCCCGCATGCGGGCCGGCGAGATCGGGCGGCTCGCCCGCGTCCACCGCGACCCCTTCGAGGCCATCCTGCCGGTCCTGGAGGCCGACAGCCCGCTTTCCGAGTACCTGAAGATCGGCGACGAGATCCTCGCCCGCGCCCCGGACGAGCACCTGAAACCCGTGCGCCACGCCGAGGCGATGCGCACCTGGCTGATGCTGAGGCTCGGCCTGCACCTGGGCTTCAGGGCGCGCAACCTGGCCGAGCTCCTCGTCTGCCTGCCGGGCCGGAAGCCCCGCAGCGAGCATGAGCTTGCAGACCTGAGGGCCGCGGAGCTGCGGTGGAATGCCAGCCGCGGGACCTGGGAGGTGTTTGCGCCGGCTGCGGCCTTCAAGAACGCGCACTCGGCCTTCTTCCGCGGGGCGCCGTTCCAGCTGACCCTGGCCGACCGCGGCGGGCTCTATGCCCGCCTCCACGACTACCTGTCACGCCAGCGCCCGCGGCTGCTCGCCGGCGCCCCCGACCCTGGCCTGCTCTTCGTGCGCCACGTGAAGTCTGCGGGCGATCCGCCGGGGCTCGACCGGTGGCGCTTCCACGAGGCCTGGCGCCGGATGATCGAGCGCTACGGGGTCTTCAATCCCTGGACGGGCAAGGGTGCGCTCGTGGGCGTCCTGCCGCACGGGCCGCATGCGCTCCGAGCCGTGCTCGCCACCGAGGTGCTGAAGCGAACCGGGTCCTTCGAGGAAGCCGCCTACGCCATCCAGGACATGCCCTCCTCGATCGTGGACCACTACGGCCGCTTCCTGCCGGGCGAGAAGGCGGCGCGCGCGGCGCGCGTGCTGGACCGTGTCTGGAGCGACGCGGCTGAGGAGCGACGTGACCAGTGCGTCTAACCAAGGGAGGCGAGCCGCCGCTTGCGCCAGATAACCTAAGCGCTTAGGATTTGGGAAGGGGCCCGTGCCTACCGTTGCCACGTTGCTCGGGCTGCGGGTGGTGATCTACCCGAACGATCACCCCCCCAGGCACATCCATGTCATGGACGCGGAGCACGAGGCGCGGTTTGCGTTGGACGACGGGGGTGCGGTGACCCTGATGGAGAATTACGGCTTCCGTCGCAGGCGGCTCGAGGCGATCCGCGCCGAGCTGGAGGCAAGGCGCGAAGCGTTGATTGCGGAGTGGGTGAGGATCCATGGCCAATGAAGTGAAGGCCGCCGACGCCGCGGCGAAGGAACGGCTGGATCAGACTCCGCGTGCGGTAGGCGCGAGCTACGCCGCCGCCCAGGACCGACTGCTGGTCGAACTGTCCAGCGGGCTGGGCCTGCTTCTGGATTACCGCAGGGTCGAGGGCCTCGAGCGGGCGGCGCCGAGCGACCTCGACGCGGTGGTCATCAGCCCGTCGGGCTACGGCCTTCACTTCCCCACACTTGATGCCGACGTCTATCTGCCGGCGCTGCTGGAGGGACAGCTTGGATCGCGGCGCTTCATGGCATCCCGGCTGGGTCGCGCCGGAGGCAAAGCTCGTACGGCGGCCAAGTCGGGCGCTGCGCGCGCAAACGGGCGGCTCGGCGGCCGTCCCCGGAAGGACAAGTCCGCGCAGCGTTAGGTCACGATGGCGCCCTGATCTTCCGAGGGCGCACCGCGAAGATGCGGCCTAGGCCACGCGTCGCGCGGCGTGGCACAAAGGGCGTGCAGAGCCTCAGGGGAGCCACGAATGCGCTGGAGCTGGATCCGATCGACTGCGGCGCTAAGCCTTTCCCTGACCGTTCTCCTGGGCGCCGTCCCCGCCGTCGCGGCCGAGAGCGTGCTCTTCATCGGCAACAGCTTCACCTTCGGGGCGATGTCGCCGGTCTGGAAGTACAAGGCCGACACGGTCACCGACCTCAACAAGGGGGGCGTGGGCGGCGTGCCGGCCCTGTTCAAGGCGTTCACCCGCCAGGCGGGCCTCGACTACGACGTCAGCCTGGAGACCGTACCCGGGCAAGGACTCGACCATCACCTGGCGGAGAAACGCGCCCTCATCGACCGGTCCTGGGACCACGTCGTGATGCATGGCTATTCCACCCTGGACCGCGCCAAGCCCGGCAATCCCGCCCTCCTCTTCGCCACCGCCGGCGAAGCCGCACGCATGCTGAAGGCGCGCAACGCGCGTGCGAACATCCATCTCACCGCGACCTGGGCCCGTCCGGACCTGATCTATCGCCCCGGGCAGCCGTGGTCGGGCAAGTCGCTGGCGATCATGACCGCGGACCTGCGCCGCGCCTACGACAAGGCCGCGGCGGCCGCACCCGAGATCAAGAGCGTCATCCCCGTGGGTGACGCCTTCCAGCGCGCGGTCGACAAGGGCGTCGCCGACGGCAACCCCTACGACGGGATCAGCCCGGACCAGATCGACCTGTGGACCTATGATCACTACCACGGCTCCACCTTCGGCTATTACCTGGAAGCCCTGATGGTGTTCGGGCGGATCACCGGGAAGGACCCGCTCTCGCTTGGCCCGCGCGAGACCTCGGCCGCCGAGCTGGGCCTCTCGCCGGCGCAGGCTACGGCCTTGCAGCAGATCGCCCACGACGAGCTCGCCGCCTACAGGGGCAAGGGCCGCTGACGGCTCCCGCACCCCGGCCTGCATGGACGCTTCACATCCGCCCCCTGGCCGTGTGAGCTGCTAGGACGTGAATCAGCCCGCTCACGCCATCGATGCGCCGGCCTTCGAGCCGGCGATCCCGCCTCGACTGTGGCGGATGACGCGGCTGTCGCTGGGCTACCTGTCGGATTCGATTCGGATCAGCCGCGGCGACTCCGACCTCCTCGACCGGCTGCTGATCGCGGCCGCCATCGACGCCAACCTTGGCCCGGTCAAGCAGGACCCCGAGCTGCAGTTTGCGTACGGCGCGCTGGACGCGCCGCCTCCGTCGCGCCTGCTCCGGCCGGTTCGGGTCAATGCGCTCGCCGCATCCCTGGGCCTGCCGTACGAGACCGTGCGCCGCAGGATGCGCAGGCTCCTCGATCAGGGGGCATGCCGCGCGATCGCCGGCGGCGTGGTCATCGCCGAAGGCGCGCTCGGCACGCCGGCTTTCAAGGCGATGAGCCTCGCCCGGTATGATCGCCTTCGACGCTTCTACCTCGAGCTCCTGGCCGCCGAGGCGACGCCGCGCTTCGCTGAAGCGCGAAGCGTTGAGCCGCCTTGGGATGCCGGCCCGTTTGCGTCGGACCTTCCCGTGCGGGTGGTGAACCGCCTCCTCGCCGAATACCTGCTGCGCTTCATCGAAGGGGTCATGCGCCGGCTGGGCGATCCGCTCACCGGGCTGTTCCTGCTGGAGGTTGCGCGAGAGGCCACCGAGCCCCTGGGCGACCTCCCACCCGATCCGGCCATTCCAGGGCGCAGGCCTCAGGCAGTGCGGATCTCGGTGCTGGCCCAACGGATGAAGACCCCGCCGGAGACCCTGAGACGAAGGGCGGCCGAACTCGAGCGCGCCGGCGTCTGCGCGCGCACCCCGCAGGGCGTGGCCCTGCTCTCAACCGGCCTGTCGCATCCGCAGGTGCTGGGGCTGGCGGGTGAGAACGCCGCAAACCTCGCGCGGCTCCTCGTCCGCCTGGAGCGCATGGGGATGCTGCGGCGCTGGCGTGCGGAGGCCGAGGAGAGCGCTGCCGCTGGCGAGGCGCAGCCTGTCGACAGGGAACGCACGCTGGTGTGAGGGCCACTGGCCACGTCGTGACGCGACGCGCTGAGGCCCTGCAGCCGCCGCCGAGAGGCGGCCGCTGCAGGCCACGGCGCTGGACCTCCCGTCAGGCGCTAGCGGAACAGCCCCAGCACCATGGAAGAGGCCTGGTTCGCGATGGACAGCGCCTGCACCCCCAGTTGCTGCTTGGTCTGCAGCGACTGCAGCTTGGCGCTTTCCTTTGCGAGGTCTGCGTCCACCAGATTGCCGATGCCGGCGTCCAGCGTGTCCTGCAGCTTGTTCACGAACACCAGGTGGGACGCCAGCGACTTCGATCCGGTTCCCAGGCTGGACAGTGCGCTGGAGACGTTCGTGATCGCTGTGTTCAGGGTCGCGATCATCGCCAGGGATTCCGATGCCGTGCCGAGCGAAGCCGTCGCCGCCAGTCCGCTCAAGGCGCCCGAACCCAGGTCCATGGCCTGGCTCTCAACGGTGATGACGGAGGTTCCGTCCGCATTGGCCAGCGCCGCCACGGTCGTCGGCGCCGTCGCCTTCAGCATGTTGGCGCCGTTGAATTCCGCGTTGGCGACGGCCTTGGCGATCTGGTCCCGCAGGGAGATGAAGTCGTCGTTCAGCGCGACCCGACTGTTGGCGTCCAGCGTTATGTCCGAGGCGGTAAGCGCCTTCTCCTTCATCGTGATCAGGAGGTCGGATATCGTCTCGCCGGCGGAGACCGCCACGTCGACGGTGGATTGGCCGCGCTGCAGGGACTCACGCACAGCATTGAGCGAGCTCGACGCGGCTCGCTGGTTCTGGGCGATCGCCCATACCGCCCCATTGTCCTTGACGCTGCCCACCCGCTTGCCGGTGTTGATCCGGTTCTGGGTGGTCATCAGGTCGGCGTTGGTGGTGTTTAGGTTCTGCAGGGCGACCATCGCGCCCACGTTGGTGTTGACGCTGTTGTAAGGCATCAGCGCACCCCTCTCTCTTCAAGATGTCCGGCGCGCTTTTGCGACCGGGAGCATTTTGCTCAGCCGCAAGGGCTGGCAAGGCCGGGGCCGCGAATCGGCAAGACTGAAGAGATTGAGATCGCCAACGAAAAACGCCGCCGTCGATGCGCCAGCAGAAAGCAAGTCTGAAAATTTTGCCCACCCGCCGGAATATTGTGCCGCATCGCGGCAACATCTTCCACAACTTCCGGGAATGGTAAGCTCTACTGAAACCTGTGTCCAGCTAATCTGTAATTGCAAGGCTGCTACCATGGGAAGCATCGCCGCTCAGGGCCGGCCGGCATGGCGCCCCTTAATCGAGTGCTTAGAGAGTGAGGCTAGGCTGTGCCTAGAAACTCGGAGCCGACATGGGCCAGCTGGACAGATCCGGATCTCCCCTGCGCGTGCTCGCCGTAGCCGACCATCCGACCAACCGAACCGTGTTCGAGATGATCCTCGAGCTGGCCGCGGCGCGGGTGGTCTGCGTGGAGGACGGCGCCCAGGCCGTCGACGCCTATCGCACCTCCAAGTTCGACATCATCCTCATGGACCTGCAGATGCCGGTGAACGGCGTCACCGCGACGCGGGAGATCCGCCGGATCGAGGCCGAGCAAGGCATGCCGCGCACGCCGCTGCTGGTGGTGACGGCGAACACCATGTCCGAGCAACTGCTGCAAGCGAAGGCCGCCGGGGCGGACTGCCACATGGGCAAGCCGATCACCCCGGAGACCCTGTTGGAGGCCATGGACAAGGCCATGGACGCGGCCGCTCGCGCGGCCGCCTGAGCTCAGGCGTCCGCGACGCCTGCGCCCGCGCGACGCTCCGCGCCGGCGTAGTCCGGGTCCGCCCGCCGACGTCGATCCGGCCCCAGGTAGGTCTCGGTGCTGATGAATGGACGGGGTCGGTGAACGATGGCCGCCAGCCGCTCATAGAGCGCGGTCACCGTAAAGGGCTTGACCAAGAACTCGTTCACGCCAGCGTCTCGGGCGGCCGCGACGGTGGGCAACTCCGCCGAGCCGGTGAGCATGAGGATCGGCATGAAGGGCGTCGGGCTGTCCGCGCCCCGCCGGATACGCCGCACCAGGTCAAGACCGTCCTCGCGCCCAAGATTCCGATCGAGGATGACCAGGTCGTGGCCGCCCTTCACATAGGAGGCCCAACCGCCTTCAAGCGTGTCTGCCGTGTCCAGCATCCGCGCCTCGAAGCTGCGCAGAACCGTCCGCACGATCTCCGCCATGTGAGGATTGTCCTCGACCAGCAGGATGCGGACGTCGGCCAGCCTCACGGCGCCCGGCCCTTCCGCCGCTCGGCGCCCTTGTACTCAGGATCGTTGCGCCGCCGGCGGTCTGGCCCGAAGTAATCCGGCGACTGAATGAACGGCCGCGGCCGATTGATCAGCGCGGTCAACCGGTCGGCCATGGCCGCCACCGTGAACGGCTTGATCAGGAACTCGCTCACGCCTGCGTCGCGAGCTGCGGCGACCACCCGCCGCTCGCCCGAGCCGGTCAGCATCAGGATCGGGATATAGGGGTTCCTGCACCGCTTCGGGTCGCGGATGCGCCGAACCAGCTCGACGCCGTCCCCGTCGCCGAGATTGCGGTCGACGATCACATAGTCGAAGTCCTCGGCCTGCAGCCGGCCCCATCCGGCGTCTATCCCGGTGGCGAACTCGGCGCGCTGATCGCCCAGCCCGGACAGGACGGCGCGGATGACCTCCACCATCTGGCGGTTATCCTCGACGATCAGCACATTCAACGAAGACACGGCAGCCCCTCCCCCGCGGCGGGTCTAGCGCGCTTGCGCAATGCGCGCACGAGACCGCCAGTTGCCGCATGCGCCGTCAGGTAGAATTCGAGGCGCAAATCGCACGGGGCGAACACCGGTCTCTGCGTTGACCCATGTCCGGGCGCCGCCCATGCTCGCGCCGGGGAAGAGAACGGGGGGATGCAGATGTCGGAAACGGCCAGCATACGGCACCAGTCGATCGACGCCGTCCGCGGCTTCGCGGTGCTGGGCATCCTCCTGATGAACATCGTCGGCATGGGGCTGCCGGCCTTCGCCTACATCGACCCCACCTACGCCGGCCACGAGAGCGCGGCCGACCTGTGGATGTGGGCGGTGAACAATGTGCTCACCGACGGCAAGATGCGGGCGCTCTTCACCATGCTGTTCGGCGCGAGCGCCGTGCTGATCGCGCAGCGGGCCGAATCGGGCCGGCCGGGGCCGGTCGAGACCCACTACCGGCGGATGTTCTGGCTGTTCGTGTTCGGCATGCTGCACGCCTACTTGCTGTGGTGGGGCGACATCCTGGTGACCTATGCGGTGGCCGGCCTCGTCATCTTCCCGTTCCGCAAGCTGCCGGTGCGGGTGCAACTGGCGGTCGGCGCGGCGATCCTGCTCGGGCTGCTGGCCTTCAACCTGTTCCTGACCGGCCAGTTCGAGGCCGCCCGGGCCGCGGCGCTCGCCCCCGGCGCCTCGGGGGCGGATATCAAGGCCTGGCAGGAGATGTCCTTCCTCCTGTCGCCCCCGCCCGAGCTGGGCGCGCAGCAGATCGCCGGGTTCGGCGGCAGCTTCATGGACGCGCTCAGGGCGCGCACCCAGATGGCTATCATCGGCCAGACGAAGATCTTCCCCATCGACGCCCTGCCCGAGGCGATCGGCCAGATGTTCGTCGGCATGGCCCTGTTCCGGAGCGGCTTCTTCACCCTCGGCTGGTCCAGCCGGGCGTACACGACGATGATCGCGCTGGGTTACCTGGTGGCGGTCCCCGCCACGGCCGGGCTCACCTGGATGATCTGGCGCAGCGGCTTCGAGCCCCTGGCCCTGCACCGCTGGGAAGTCTGGCAGCAGACCACGCGTCCCTTCGTTGGGCTCGCGCACGCCAGCGTGCTGCTCCTGGTGGTCCGGGCGGGCGCCTTGAGCTGGCTCGTCGACCGGCTGACGGCGGCCGGCCGGATGGCGTTCTCCAACTACCTGCTGACCTCGGTCATCACGATGCTGGTGTTCTGCGGTTTCGGCCTGGGACTGTACGGCCAGCTCTCGCGGGTCGAGCTGCTCTACGTGGTGGTCGGCGTCTGGGCCCTCATCCTGCTGTGGAGCCAGCCGTGGCTTGCCCGCTTCCACTACGGCCCCTTCGAGTGGGCTTGGCGCAGCCTCGTGAAGTGGAGCCCGCAGCCGTTCGTGAACGGCGCGCCGGGGCGCGCCGTGGCGCCGGCCGAGTAGCTGGCATGAAAAAAGCCCGGGCCTCGCGGCCCGGGCTCTCTTCATCCCGGTTTCAGGATCAGTAGTTCGTCACCCAGTTGTCGATCACGTACCAGCCGGTGCCCTGGTCGTAGATGCCGTTGGTGATCACGATCTGGACCTTGTCGACGTCGTTGAAGTTCAGGACGATGTTCTCAAGCTCGGTGTCGCTGAGGACCACGTGGCGGCGGTACTTCTCCACCCCGTTGTCGTAGCCGATGATGTCCACCTCCTGCGCGTCGTCGTAGTAATTGAAGAACGCCCCGTCGGCCATTTCCACCGAGACCAGGTCGAAATCCGAGCCATCGGTCCGCGTGACGGTCATCACCTTCGGCCCGTAACCGTTGTAGGCTTCGTTATCGCCGCCGTTCTGGTGCCAGTCACTGCCGTAGAAGGTCACATGGCTGCCGTTGCTGGTGTAGGCAGAGCCGGTCCCCACCCAGTTGAAGCCGCCGTAGCCCGCAGGCACCTGGTAGACGTCGTCGAATGTGGCGATGTGGTTACCGGCCGCCGGCTCGTTGAGGCCCTGCACCGCCACTGAGATCACCTTCTGCGTGCCATCGAGCGACGTCACCGTCAGCACGTCATTCACGGTCTGTCCGGTGTTGAGGGCCTGCACCGCCGCGCTGCTGTTGTTCAGCGTATAGGTCCATGCCCCCGCGGTGTTGATGGTGAGCGAGCCGTATGTCCCGTTCACCGTCGCGGCGTTGAAGCTCGACTGGTTGTCGTCGGGGTCGACCACGCTCAGCTGGCCGCTCGCGGTCTGGGTGGTGTCTTCCTTCACCGTGCCGGTGCTCTGGCCCGCGAAGCTCGCCGGGTCGTTAACGCCCACGACCGTGACGGTACGGCTGACGTGGCTCGTCGCCGCGCCGTCCGTGACATCCCACTCCAGCGTCACCGTCTGGGTCGCGCCCGCTGCGAGGTGATTGTAGGCGGCGTGCGCGGCATTGAAGGTGATGATGTTGGTCTGGCTGTTGAACGTCGCGCCGGCCGGCAGCACACCTACGGTCGCCGTCAGCGCATCACCGTCCGGATCCTGAACGCCGCCGAAGGCGCCGATGCTGAGCGTCTGGCCTTCCTGGATCGTGCCGTAGTTTAGGGCAGTCACCACCGGCGCGTCATTGGTTCCGGTCACCGTCCATCGGGCCGAGGTCCCGTACGACGCGTTCCCGTCCGTGACACTGTAGTTGACGATCACGGTCGTCGACTGTCCCGCCTTCAGGCTGTTGTACGCCAGGTGGTTGGCGTCGAGACTGAAGGAGTGCGTCGCCGCGTCCCAGGTGACGCCCGGGGGCAGGTTGGCGGGCACGTCGATCACGCTCAGCACGGCGCCGTCGTCCACGTCCGAGGCATTGGCCAGCGCATCGAGCACATGGATGCCGGAACCTTCGGCGGCCGTGGTGGAGACCGCGCTGCTCACCACGGGGGCGTCGTTGGTCCCATGGACGATGAAGGTCGCCGTCTGGGGGGTGACGAGCTGGCCGTCGGAGATGCCCCAGGTCAGCTGCACCGTCTGCGTGGCGCCGGCCGCCAGGTGATTGTAGGCCGGATCGCTGGCGTTGAAGGTGAAGAGCTTCGTCGCCGGATCGAAGGAGACTCCGGCGGGCAACTGGCCCAGCACGACCGACAGCGGATCGCCTTCGGGGTCGTTCGCGCCGACGCCGTTGACGATCGGGTTACCGCCGCCTTCGAAGACGTTCAGGTTGATTTCGCCGAACACCTGCGGGGCGTCGTTCGTGCCGGTGATCGTCCACGATACGGAACCGGCCCGGCTGAGCTCACCGTCCGAAACGCCGTAGGTCACGGTGACCACTCGCGTCTGCCCCACCTGCAGGCTGTTGTAGGCCGGGTGATTGGCGTCGAGGGTGAAGGTCTTGGCGGCGGCGTCGTAAGTGACGCCGGCGGGCAGCTGCGTCGGCACGCCGACCAGGGAGAGCACGTCGCCGTCGTCCACGTCCGACGCATTGGCCAGCGCGTTCACGGTGTGCGAGCCGGGGCCTTCGGTCACCGTAGCGGTCACCGGCCCCGAAACCACCGGAGCGTCGTTGGCGCCGACTATGGTCAGGGTTGCCTGGCTCGTCGCCGTCGCGCCGTGTTGATCGGCTACGGTGTAGTCCACCAGCACAGTCGCGGTCTGGCCGCGGCCGAGGTGGTCGTAGGCCGCGCCCGGGGCGAACTGCAGCCTATTGTCGACGATCGACACCTGGCCCTGGCCCTGCGCGAGCGAGACGTTCGCGAGGCTGAGCACGGCGCCATCATCAGCGTCGGTGTCGTTCGCCAGGAGGTTCAACGCGGCAAGGCCATTCTCGCTGACGGTGAAGGCGTCGGCCGTCGCGACCGGGCCGTCGTTCGTGCCGGTGATGGTCCAGGAGACCTGCGCGCCGGTCACGACCTGTCCGTCGGAGACCCCGTAGTTCACGGTAACGGTCACGGTGTCGCCGAGCCCGAGATGATTGTAGGCGGCGTTCGTGGGGTCGAGGGTGAATCGGTTGGTCTGGGCGTCGAAGGAGACCCCGGCCGGCAGGGTGGCCGGTACATTGACCACCGACAGAACCGCGCCGTGATCCACGTCGGAAGCATTGGCGAGGCCGTTCAGCGTGACGGCGGCTGCGCCTTCCGCCGCCGAGCCCGTCACCGCGCCGGAGACCACCGGGGCGTCGTTGGTGCCGGTGAGGGTGACGGTGACAACCTGGGTGGCCTTGCCGCCCTGACTATCGGCCACTTCGACGGTGTAGGTCTGCACCCGCGTCTCGCCGGCCGCGAGCGCGTCCAGCGCCGCGTCCGGGACGCTGAAGCTCCACCCGACGGTGTTGCCGCTCTGGTCCACAGCCCCGAGGCTGAACGTACCGACGTAGCTCGCTGCGCCAGGCGTGAAAGTGGCGCTGTGGGTGTCGTTGACGTCCAGGTCGGCGAAGGCGATCGATCCGGAGGTCGCCAGAGCCGAGGTGTTCTCGCCGGCGGCGCCGTCGGCGATCTCCGTCACCTGGCCCGTGGCGGTCGCCGAGGTGATGGTCGGCCCATCATTCGTGCCGGTCAGGGTCACGGTGACGGTGGCGACGCTCAGCGCGCCGTTCCCCAGTTGAATCGTGTAGGTGAAGGTGTCGGTGCGGGTCTCGCCAGCGCCCAGCGCATCGATCGCCGCGCTCGAGGCCACGTAGAGGATCTTTCCGTCGACGATGCTGACGGTCCCGTTGAGCGCCGTCGTGGCCGTGGATGCCGCCTGCGACGGCTGACCCTGGTTCACCGAGTAGAGCGTCTTGGCGTTCCCGCCCAGGTCGTTGGCCATGACGTCGAGGCGGACGCTGGTCCCCTCAGTCGCCGCGAAGGCGTCGTCCTTCGCCTGCGGCGTGGTGCCGATCGAATTCCCGTTAGCTGCCACTAGATAGTCCCCCAACTTCTCGCCGGCGGCCGCGGCCATGCTCATGGTCCGCGGGGCCAGGCCCCCACAATTTGGCGCGCGCCCCATTCAGGTTCGCGCACCGGCGTTCTTGGTTCAGCTCGCAGCGGTAGCGAACGGATTTCGTTCGATTAACCGTCTGCTGGGCGTCTATGTCGCACCCGCCTCGACCTCCGCGTGCGGAGCTCTCGGCAACGTTGCGACTGTTCGTATCCTGACCTTCCGCGGATCGGACCCCGCAGCTGCACGCCGCGGGGCCCGCTTCCGGCTAGCCGAAGAGGAAGTCCCCGGAGTTCAGGCTGGTCAGGCTCATGCCGACCAGGGTCACGCTGTTGCCGGCGGTGTCGGTGATGACCACGTCGGCCCCTTGCTGGACCGCGTGCGCCTTGACGTCGGCGTAGTTGGCGAACGTCCCCGCCTCGAACCGGATCTGGTCCGCGTTATCGAAGTCCATGATCCGGTCCTTGCCGAAGCCGGCGCCGAAGACGAAGACGTCGGCCCCGTTGTCCCCGGTCAGGGTGTCGTTGCCCGCGCCGCCGGTCAGCGTGTCGCTGCCGTTGCCGCCAAACAGCTTGTCCGCGCTCGCGCCGCCGAACAGCCGGTCATGGCCGTTGTCACCGTAGAGCTCGTCCTTGCCGTTCGTGCCTTCGAGGGTGTCCGCGCCGTTGCCGCCCTGCTTCACCACGCCCGCCGGCTCCTGGACCACCAGGGTCCGGTCGCCGTCGGAGAAGCCCAGCACCTCGACGCCGGTCACGGTGTCCGCGCCGTCGCCGTTGGCGCGGGTGTCGGTGACCGACCACAGGCCACCGCCCAGGTCGACGACCTGGTAGTTGGCCTGGGCGCCGGAGAACACCGCCCGATCCTGACCCTCGCCGCCGGAGATCGAGTCGGCCCCGCCCCCGCCGTAGAAGGTGTCGTTGCCGGCCCCGCCCTCGAGCGTGTCGTTCCCGATCGCGCCGTCCTGCGTGTAGCTGGTGACGATCGCGCCCGAGCCGCCGAGGCCATGGGAGTCGACGTCGACGTAGCCGTCGCCGGCCAGGACGTCGTCGCCCCCGCCGCCGACCAGCCTGTCGTCGCCGATCTCACCGGCCAGGAGGTTCGCGCCGGCGTCCCCGGTGAGCGTGTCGCCGTGCACCGTACCCGAGAGGTTCTCGACGCCGACCAGCGTCATCGAGCCCTGGCCGGTGTTCTGCGCCGCGCCCTGCTGGGCCAGCGAAACGGTGACCCCGCTCGTGAACAGCGTGCCGTTGCCCAGGAAGGTGACGGTGTCGATGCCGGCGCCGCCGTCGGCCGTGGCGTTGCCCGGTCCGACGGAGAGCAGGTCGTCGCCGCCGAGGCCGATGAGCCTGTCGTCGCCGGCGATGCCCCACAGCCAGTTGCCCGCCTCGTTGCCCGTGAGGGTGTCGGCGAAGGATTGGGTGCCCGAGACGTGCTCGATGTTCGTCAGGACGTCGGTACCCCAGCCGGTGTTCTGCGCACCGGTCACAGAGAGCGAGACAGTGACGCCGGCAGCCGACGCGCCGTAGGACACGCGGTCGAGACCGGCCCCGCCGTCCATGACGTCGTTGCCGAAGCCGCCGGAGAAGTAGTCGTCGCCCTCGCCGCCGGCGAGCGTGTCGTCCTGGTCCCAGCCGATGAGGAAGTCATGGCCGGTTCCGCCGCTGACGGAGTCGTTGCCTTCCATGCCGTTCAGGGTGTCGTTGCCCTCGCCGCCCGAGAGCGTGTCCGGCCCCGCGCCGCCCACGACGAAGTCGTCGTTCGGGCCACCGTTCCCGATCATGGGAACAGGAACCGACTGGTTGGAGAACTGCAGGGTCTCCACACCCGTCAGCGTGTCCGAACCGTCCGGGCTGCCGGCCCGAAGATCCGTGACGACCACCGAGCCGTTCGACTGCACCGACACCTGGTAGTCGCTGCTGGCGCCGGTGAAGACCGCCACGTCCTGGCCCGCACCGCCCGAGAGCGAGTCGGCGCCCCCGCCGCCGTGCAGGGCGTCATTCCCCGCGCCGCCGTTCAGGGTGTCGTTCCCGGCGACACCGCCCAGCTCGCGGACGTCGGGAAGCAGGGCGATGGGCCCGCTGCCGCCGATCCCGTCCACCTCGATGAAGGCGTCACCGTGGAGGACGTCGTCGCCGCCTTCGCCGCTGAGGACGTCGTCGCCCTCGCTGCCCGCCAGGGTGTTGGCTGCTCCGTCGCCGCCGAGGACGTCGTTCTGCGAGGAGCCGGAGAGGTCCTCGATGCCCACCAGCGTCATCGAGCCTTGGCCCGTCGCCTGCGCGACCCCTTGGACAGCGAGCGAGACGTTCACACCGCCGGCGGTCACGCTGTTGAGCGATACCGCATCGCGTCCGGCGCCGCCGTCCAGGACGTGGTCGCCGGTCCCGACGGTCAGCAGGTCGTCCCCGCCGTTGCCGGCCAGGCTGTCGGCGCCGCCATTGGAGCCCCAGAGCCAGTTGGCCCCGTCGGTCCCGATCAGAGTGTCGCTGGCCGCCGTGCCGGAGACATGCTCGACCCCTTGCAGGGTGTCGACGCCGAAGCCCGTGTCCTGGGCGCCGGTGATCCGAAGGTCGACCGTGACGCCCTGGCCATCGTCGCGGAAGTAGGACGCCCGATCCCAGCCCTCCCCGCCGATCAGCCGGTCGTCTCCGGCCGCCCCGGCGAGGTAGTCGTCGCCCGTACCTCCTTCCAGGGTGTCGTTACCGCCCTGGCCGCGCAGGAAGTCGTCGCCCGCGTCACCCATGAGGAGGTCAGCGCCCTGGGCGCCGTTCAGCGCGTCGGAGCCGTCCTGGCCGCTGTAGGTGTCGTCGCCCGGCGTGCCGCCGAAGAAGTCGTCCGCCGCCCCGCCGGTCTGGTTCTGGCCGGCGGTCGCCGAGACGACGCCATCGGAGAACTGCAGGCTCTCGACGCCCGTGAGCGTGTCCGAGCCGTCGGGTCCGCCCGACCGGAGGTCGGTCACCACGACGGAGCCGTCCGACTGCACCGTCACCTGGTAGTCGCTGCGCGCGCCCGAGTAGAGCGCGACGTCCACGCCGGCGCCGCCGTCAATGACGTCCAGCCCGGCCTCGCCGGCCAGGGTGTCGCCACCCTCGCCGCCCGAGAGGCTGTCGTCGCCGGCGGCGCCCTGGAGCAGGTCGGAGCCGCCCAGGCCCTGGACCGTGTCGGCCCCGCCCGACGCATCCACCGTGTTGGCCACGTCCGACCCGGTGATGTTGTCGCCGAACTGGCTGCCGAACACGTTCTCGAAGTTGAGCATGACGTCGGAGCCGAAGCCGCCGCCGACGTTCTGGACGCCGGTGGCCCGCAGGTCGACCGTGATCCCGCCGCTGGCGGAGCCGAAGGTGACGTAGTCGTCGGCCGCCCCACCATCGAGCGTGTCGTTGCCGCCCGTGCCGTCGAGCACGTCGGCGCCGTCACGGCCCTCGAGCAGGTCGTCGCCGAGGCCGCCGCTCAGGTAGTTCGAGCCGGCGTCACCGCGCAGGGTGTCGTTGAACGTCGTGCCGGTGAGGTTCTCGATGTTGACGAGGGTGTCGACGCCGAGACCAGCCCCGACGCTCTGGCCGGTGGTGATGGCGAGATCCACCGTCACCCCGCTCGTGAGCCCGGCGATGTTGTACTGCGCGTAATCGCCGCCAACCAGACCGCGGCCGTTCCCCAGCACCGGCGCCGCGGCGCCGCCGTCCAGGTAGTCGTCGCCCGCGTCGCCGCGCAGGAAGTCCTGCCCGTCGCGCCCGTTCAGGCTGTCGTTGCCCGCATTGCCGCCCAGGAAGTTGCTGCCGGCGTCACCGCTGAGGGTGTCGGCGAAGCTCGAGCCGAACAGCTGCTCGATGTTCACCAGCTGGTCGGAGCCCTGATCGGCGCCGACCGCCTGGTAGCCGGTGACCGACAGGTCGACCGTCACGCCGTCGTTTGCGACCGAGTAGATGGCGATGTCGGAGACGCCGTCGCCCCCGTCCAGCAGGTCGTTACCCTGCTGGCCGATGATCTGGTCATTGCCCTGGCCGCCGAGCACGGTGTCGTTGCCCAGACCGCCCTGGACAACGTCGTTGTCCTGCTCGCCGGCCACGATGTCGTCGCCCGCGCCGCCGAACACGTTGTCCGCGCCCGCGCCGCCACTGATGGAGTCGTTGCCGCCACGGCCGTCGAAGAAGTTGTTGGCTCCGTCGCCGATGAGCGTGTCGCCGTGCTGGCTGCCGCCGAGGTTCTCCACGCCCACCAGGGTGTCGGAGCCCTGGTCGGCGCCAACCGCCTGCCCCGCGCCCTGCAGCAGGAGGCTGACCGTTACCCCGGAGCTGGCGTCCTGGTAGTTCGCCATGTCGCCGGTCCCGGCGCCGCCGTCGATGCGGTCGTCGCCCTGGCCACCGTCCATGACGTCGTTGTCCGCGCCGCCGGCCAGCGTGTCCGAGCCGCCCTCGCCGCGCAGGTTGTCGGCGCCGCCGGCGCCGTCCACATAGTCGTCGCCGCTTTCCGCATCGATGAAGTTGGCCACTCCGTCGCCGGTGAGCACGTCGTTGAACTGGCTGCCGTGGATGTTCTCGATGCCCACCAGGGTGTCGTTGCCCTGCGAGCCGGTGGCCTGGCCGGTCGCCAGGTTCACCTGCACGCCGCCGGGACCGGCGTCGAAGTAGCGGGCCATGTCGGCCGTGCCGGCGCCGCCGTCCAGGCGGTCGTTGCCTGCGCCGCCGTCGAGGACGTCGTTGCCGCCACGGCCCACGAGCGTGTCGCTGCCCGCATTGCCGTTGAGGCTGTTGTCGCCCTCGGTGCCGCTGATCTGGTCGTCGCCCTCGCCGCCGTTGCCGTTCCGGCGCCAGGTGGGGTCCACGCTCTGGTGGTGGTTGTTGAGGTCGATGACGTCGTTGAACGCCGTGCCGTCGACGCCGACGTTCTGGTTCGTGCCCACCCACGCGTTGAGGGTCGTCTGCACGAAGGCGCCCGGCCCGCCCGGCGAGAAGAAGCTGAAGCCCTCCACGTCCTGGACCGTGTCCGTACCCATGCCCGCGTTCGAGCCGAGGCCCTGCACCGTGAAGGAGGTCGCCCCCGTACGGCTGATCAGCGCCAGGTCCTCGACCGTGGAGCCGTCCACCCTCTGGACGAGCACCGTGTCGGATTGCGCCCCGGCCACCACCCGCAGCTGGCCGGTCATGCCGTCCGCCAGCCGGTAGTCCGCCACGTCGCGGCCGTCGCCACCCTGCAGCAGGTCGTTGCCCGCACCGCCATCCAGGTGGTCGTCGCCGCCGAGCCCGAAGAGCGTGTCATTGCCGCCCTCGCCGTTCAGGCCCTCGTTGAGACCGGAGCCCGCGACCGAGTCGTCGCCAAGGCCCGCATTCACGAAGCGGTCCCAGGTGGCGTCCTTGTCCTGATGGAAATTGGCGACCTGGATCACGTCGCCGAAGGGCGAGCCGTTCACGCCCACGTCGTGGTTCGGAACATAGACCCAGGCCTCGGGCTGCGCCGGCACGTAGCCGCCGAAGGTCCCATTGGGGGAGAAGAAGCTGAAGCCCTCGATGTCGGTGACGGTGTCCGTCCCCTGCCCGGCGAGCGTGCCGAGGCCCTGGGTGGTGAACGAGCCGTCCCCGTTGCGGGTGAGCAGGACCAGGTTCTCGACGGTATTGCCGTCGACCCGCTGCACGATGGCCGAGTCCGGCTGCGCGCCGGCGACCAGCCGCAGCTGGCCTTGCGTCCCTGACGGCATCTCGAAGGTGATGGTGTCGCGCCCGGCGCCGCCGCTGATCAGGTCATTGCCCGCGCCGCCGATGAGGTCGTCGTCGCCGCCCTGGCCGGACAGGGTGTCGTTGCCGTCCTGGCCCGAGAGCCGGTCACGGAACGCGCTGCCCGACACGGAGTCGTTCCCGCCGCCTGCATCCACGAACCGCTGCCACGAGCCATCCTTGTCCTGGTGGTAGTTGGACAGGTCGATCGTCTCGCCGAAGCCGCTGCCGAACACGCCCACGTGGCTGTTGGGCGCATATTCCCAGGCCTCCGGCGTGATCCGGAAGAACAGCTCCGCAGGCGGCGGCCAGCTGGCCGTCTCCACG
Organism: Phenylobacterium sp.; assembly: GCF_036563285.1. GTDB lineage: Bacteria > Pseudomonadota > Alphaproteobacteria > Caulobacterales > Caulobacteraceae > Phenylobacterium. Next base: position 32,414 of record NZ_DATCMR010000002.1, on the reverse strand, counting down.
AAGACGAAGATGTTCTCGGTGTTCGTAACGGTGTCGACGCCCATGCCGGCGGCCGAGCCGCGGCCCTCGACAGTGAAATCGGACGCCGAGTTGCGGGTGATCGCCAGGACGTCTTCCACGACGTTGCCGTCGACCCGCTGAACGATCAGCTTGCCGGCGTCGGCGCCCGCGCCCTGCACCACCCGCAGCGAGCCGGTCGTGCCCTGGGGCAGGGTGAACTGGGCCACGTCGCGGCCGAGTCCCCCGTCGAGGACGTCGTTGCCGGCGCCGCCGAGCAGGTTGTCATCGCCCTGGCCGCCAAGGACGGTGTCGCGGCCGGTCGAGCCCTGGATGAAGTCGTTGCCCTCGTTGCCGGCGAGGACGTCATCGCCCTCGGCGCCGTTGAGGTTGTCGTTGTCCAGCCCGCCGGAGAGGGCGTCGTCGCCGGCGCCGCCGTACAGGTTGTCGTCGCCTGCGCCGCCGGAGAGGGAGTCCGCCCCCTCGCGTCCGTCGAGGAAGTTGCGCTCGGCGCTGCCGGTGAGGGTGTCCCCGAAGTGGGACCCGTAGGCGTTCTCGATGTTGAGGAAGGTGTCGTTGCCCAGGCCGCCGCCCACCGACTGGGCGGTGGTGACGGAGAGGTCCACCGTCACGCCCGAGGTGGCGTCCCAGAAGCCCGTGCCGTCGCTTCCGCCACGGCCGTCGATCAGGTCGTCGCCGGCGTCGCCTTCGAAGCCTTCGCCCGCCTCGCTCCCCTGGAGGGTGTCGTTGTACCTCGTCCCGTGGACGTTCTCGATGTTGATCAGGGTGTCGTCGCCGCTGCCGCCGGCGACGTTGACGCCGCTCTGGGCCAGGTCGACGGACACCGCCGAGGTCTCCTCGTGGTAGCTGACGCTGTCCATGCCGGCGCCGCCGTCGAGGATGTCGTTGCCGGCCCGCAGCACGAACCAGTTGTTGCCGCCATCGCCGGTGATGGTGTCGGCAAAGTGCGAGCCCAGCACGTTCTCGAAGTTGAACAGGGTGTCGATGCCGCCCGGGCCGGTGTTCTGGGCTTGCCCCTGCAGCGCAAGGCTCACCTGGACGCCCTGCGGCGCGCTCCAGTAGTCGACGCTGTCGACCCCGCCCATGCCGTCGAGACGGTCGTCGCCGCCCTGGCCCTGGATGTTGTTGTCGCCGTTGTTGCCGGTGAGCGTGTCGTTGTGCTCCGAGCCGGCCAGCGCTTCGATGCCGATCAGGGTGTCGACGCCGTGGCCGCCGCCGACGCTCTGGCCGACGCCCTGGATCATCAGGGTGACTTTCACCCCGCTCGACGCGCCCCAGTAGTTGGCGTGGTCCTGGGTCGTGCCGTCATCGCCGCCCATCAGGAGGTCGTTGCCGGCGCCGCCATGCAGGCCGTCCCAGCCGGCGCCGCCGCTCAGGGTGTCGTCGCCGCCGCCGCCGTCGAGCTGGTTGTCGTTGCCGTCACCGGTGATCACGTCGTCGTAGGCGCCGCCGGAGACGCCCTCGATGTTGATCAGGGTGTCGGCGCCCTGGCCGCCGCCGACGTTCTGGGCCGAACCTTGCTGGTTAAGGTTGATGTTCAGCGAGCCCGTGGCGTTCCAGTAGTTCGCCCAGTCCATGCCCCCGGCGCCGTCGATGCGGTCGTCGCCGCCACGGCCTTCGAAATGGTTCTTGCCGGCGTCGCCGGTCAGGGTGTCGGCGAAGTTCGAGCCGTTCACGCCCTCGATCCGCACGAGGGTGTCCACTCCCTGCCCGCCGCCCACGTTCTGGGCGCCGTTGTTGGAGAGGTCCACGGTCACTCCGGCGGTGGCGTTCACATAGACCGCGTAGTCGTGCTCGCCATCCCCGCCGTCGAGGGTGTCGTTGCCGGCGCGGCCCTCCAGGTGGTCGTCGCCGTCATGGCCGCTGATGCTGTCGCGGCCGACCGTGCCGACGAGGTTGTCGTGCCCGGCCGTGCCGTTGATGCCGTTAAGGGGGTCCAGCGTCGAGCGCTGGAAGATGCCGTAGCCGTTGCCGTCCTGGTTCCAGGAGTGCCACGACGCCAGCACGCCGCCGCCGGGCAGGGCCGCGACCTGGACGCCGCCCTGATCGATCGCGGTGGTGGTGTTGAGCAGGGTCTCGCCGCCCACCGGGGCGCCGGCCGAGTTGTACTCCTGGGCGTAGACGTCCCAGCCGTCCCCGCCGGCCTGCTGCGACTGCCAGGCGACGAGGAAGCCGCCGTTGGAAAGCGCAGTGATCGACGGGTTGATCTGCAGGCCGTCAGCCGTGCTGACCTGGGTCTCGCCCCCGACCATCGCGCCGGCCGCGTTGAAGCGCTGGGCATAGATCCCGTCGTCGGCGCCGTTCTCGTAGGAGCGCCACACCACCACGAAGCCGCCGTCGTTCAGGACCGCGACCGAGACGTCCTTCTGGTTGCCCTGGGTGGTCGTGTTGACGAGGTTCTCGCCGCCGACCTTGTTCCCTGCGGCGTCGAACATCTGAAGGCGGACGTTGTAGCCCGGCTCGTCCTGGAAGTGCGTCGTCCACGCCACCACGAAGCCCCCGCCGGGCAGCGCGGCGAGGTCGGCTTCGTACTGCCCCCACGTGGTGTTCGTGTTGACCATGAACTCTGCGCCGACCTTGGCGCCCGAGCCGTCGAAGATCTGCGCGTAGGTGTTCCAGTCCCCGCCCGGATCGTCGAGGGACATCCAGGTGACCACGAAGTTGCCGTTCGACAGGACCGCGACGGTGGGGTCGAGCTGGGCGTTGGGGGTGAAGGTGTTGACCTGGATCTCGCCGCCCACCCGCGCGCCGGACGCGGTGTAACGCTGGGCGTAGACGCCGTAGTCGGAGCCGTCCTGGCCCTGCGAGGCCCAGGTGATGACGAAGCTCCCGTCGCTGAACGCGGCCACGCTGGGCATGGTCTGGTTGAGCCCAGTGGTCGAGTTGACGAGGAACTCACCGCCGACCTTGGCCCCCGTCGCGTCGTAGCGCTGGGCGTAGATTCCCTCGCCGGAACCGTCCTGGGCTTCCGAGATCCAGACGAGCACATGGCCGCCGTCCGGCAGCACGGCGATCCTCACGCCGTACTGGCTGGCCGCGGTGTGCGTGTTAACCTGGAATTCAGCGCCCAGAGTGTCGACGACAGGCATGTTCTTGTCCCCCAAAGGTAATTCGGGGGCGATCATGCAGACCGCCGGCGGCGGCGCGTCCCCCATATGGGGTAATCCTGTCAGGCGAGCTTGCGGCGGTGTGACCCAGGTCACAGCGGGTCGTCAGCGCCCGGATTTAAACCTCAGCGTGCGGAAGACCGGTTGGTTTCAACCGCCAGCATTTGGGCAGCGCTTCCGGGATACCGTAGGTATCGCCGACTGGGTGCGCGTAGCGTTTGTGGGGCTGAGTGATCAGGAACGAGGAGCACCTCCGTCGGCTTGCGGAGCGGTTCACGAGTGCGGCCATGGGTGGCTCCTGGGAGCACGCCCTCTCCGGTCTCGCGGAGGCCACAGGCGCGCCCCGGGCGCAGCTGATCGGCGTCGGCTCCGACGCCGCGGTGCCGTTCAACTGGATCACGGACCTCGATCCCGAGGCGCTCCTGGAGTGGCTGGACATCGACGGCCCCGACCCGCGCGCCAACGCCCGTGTGCGCACCGGCCTGCTGGCGCGCGAGATGGCCGACACCATCGATCCCGAGTTCGCGACGGACGAGGACCTGCGTTCGGCCGTCTACAAGCTCTATCGCAAGTACGGCATCAACCAGAGCTGCCAGACCACCCTTGTGCGCCAGCCGGGATTCGTCGTGGGCATGGCCGTGCTGCAGGGCGAGAAGGAGGGGCCGGTCCAGGCGCCGGCCCGCCGGGCCTTCAGGACCCTTGCCGGACACGCGCGGGCGGCCATCGCTCTGCAGGTGGCGATGGAGGAGCAGGCGCCGGAGCTGATCGCCGGCGGCTTCGAGTCGGTCAACGTCGCGGCCTTCATCTGCGACCGCAACGGCTTCGTCCGCGCGCTGACGCCGTCGGCGGAGAAGATCGTCAGCCAGCAGCGGCACCTGTCGCTGGCGCGCGGGCGGCTGAAGGCCGCTACCGCCAAGGACGAGACGCGGCTTGCCCGCGCCATCGCCGAAGCGGGCGCCCCCTGGCCCGCTATCCCCGTGAGCCAGGAGCTGCTCATCCACGCACCGGGCGTTTCGCGGCCGCTGCAGCTGCAGGTGGCGCCCCTGCCCAAACGGGACCACGCCTTCCGCTTCCACGCCGCGACCCTCGTTGTCGCCCGGGCTGCGCGGGCGCCGGACGAGCGCGGCGCCATGCTCCAGTCCCAGTACGGCCTCACGCCTGCCGAGACCGAGATCGCCCTGGCCCTCGCGCGCGGGCAGAGCCTCGGCGAGATCTCCATCCGCCGAGGCGTCGCGGTCGGCACCCTGCGTTCGCAGCTGAAATCCGTGTTCGGGAAGCTGGGCGTGAGCCGCCAGGCGCAGCTGGCGGCGCGGGTCAACGAACTCTGACGAACATCAGGTGGCACGGATGCGCCTGCGCCCCTTGCACGACCAGGGGCGGCTTCCGGCGGCCATCCGCGAGCGGACTGCAGCGTCTTCGCACAGGCCTGACGCCGGCCCGCCTCTAGACGCGGAGGTTAACGCCGGCGGGCGGGGCGGAAGCCTGGACGACACGGGCCTGGTCGGCGGTTCGGCTGCCCGACATCACCCGCGCCTGGCCGAAGGCGGCCTGCAGGGTGAGCGGCAGGGCGCCTGCGCGCCAGACGGTGTCGCCGAGGTATCGAACTTCAACCCGGTACACGCCGCACCTCCGTCCCCTCCGTTTACGCCTCGTTAGGTTATCGAAGAGTTAACCGTAGCGATCCCCGCCAAGCCTCGCACGGCCCGTCGCCGTCGGGCTCCATCGCAGGACGGCCCCCCTCAGGGACGAGGCCGGCGCGGCCGGGTTGGCGCGGGCAGCGCCTCCCCCGCGAAGGGCCTAGCCGCGAAACCTAACGGCCTCGCTCCCGGTTGATCGGCCCCGGGCAGGAGTGGCCTGCCCAAGGATGGGAGAGAACATTGCGCAAGACCCTGAGCGCCGCGATCGCGGCCGCCATCGTCGCGGCTGCGGCTGCGCCGGCCCTGGCCCAAGATACCGCCACCACCACGACCACCGCGCCGGTGACGACCGAGGTTGAACATGAGGACGAGGGCTTCGACCTCGGCTGGCTGGGCCTCCTCGGCCTCGCGGGGCTCCTCGGCCTGCGTCGCCGCGATCACCGCCCCGATGTCACGCGCAACACCACGGCGCGCTGATCAAGGCGTGTATCCAGGGCTCCGGCCTGCCGGCTGGAGCCTTAGGCTCGGGCCGCCGGAGGGTCGGCTCAGGTGTCCAGCCGGTTCAGCCAGGCCGTGACAAAGGCGTGCGTGCGCCGGGCGAGCCCGGGGGGTCCGGAGAAGTAGAATTCGCTCCGGAACAGTCCCTTGCGCTCGCGCCAGGCGAGGTCCCCGGTCTCTTCCGCCTGCAGCACCTCGCGCAGCTTCGCACGGCGCGACGCCGGCACGTAGGAAACATAGGTGGCGTCGGACATGGCAGGCTCCCGTTGCGGACCAGCACGCACTGAGTCCATCCGGCGGTCCATCACCCAGGAGTTGAAGACGCCCGGCCTCAGCCCGCGGGCCGATTGCCTCGGTCTCGCAGCCACGACGGCGTCTGGGCAGGATCCAGCCACAGCACCGCCACGGTCCAGCGGCGCGCCTGGCACTTCGGGCAGGGCTGGCGCGCGAGGTCTGCCAGGGTGGCGACCGGGGTGTCGGACCCGCCACGGCCCTCCAGCTTCAGACGCTCGATGACCTGTTCCGGCCGCACCACGGTGGACTTGCGGCAGCCGCCGCAGGCGACGCGGACGCCCACATGGTCCCGCCCCGCCAACATGCCCAGGGTCAGCTCGGCCCCATACTGCTCGCTGAAGTCCAGGCCGCAACCGTCGAGGCGGTGGCAACGATAGAGCGGCTTCAGCTCGCCGATGGAAAGCGCCCCGAGGCCCCGTTCCGCCAGCCGCTCGAGATCCAGATGGCAGCGGCGGCGGCAGTCCCGCAGCTGGCAGAGGCCCTTCACCTCGCGGCCGCGCGCCACATAGCCGGCGACGCTCCTGTCCTCCACCAGCTCGCCGTCATGCGAGACCCGCCACCCGGCGGGAGGCTTGCGATCGGGGCCGAAGACGAAGGACATGGGCGCGAGAACGTATGCAGAACGTCAAGCCTTGGCGAGTCGCTTCGGCCCTGCGATGATCGCCGGATGATCGACCGCTACCTCGTCCGCCCCGACCGCGAGGGCTTCACCGTCAGCGACATCTGGACCGGAGAGCCGGCGGTGATCGCCATGGTCCCTCAGACCGGCCTTTCGCGGGAGGACGCCGAGCACACCGCCGACCTCCTCAACCGCCGCGCCCACGCCGGCGACACCCGCCTGCTGCAGTAGCTAGCGGGGCCGTCCGCGGGCGCGGACGAAGGCGCGGTCGGAGGCCATGAACCTCGCCAGCATAGGCGCCACCAGCTTCGCCGGCTCCGCCTCCGCGCCGGTCTGGCGCTTCAGCGCCTCGGCGGCCAGGCGCAGACCTGCGGCCCCAGGGCGGAGCGCAGCATGCGCAGCGAGCGGGCGGCCACTTCCTCGTGGAATGCGATAACGGACACAGGCGTCTCCGGAGCGAAGGAGACACCCAAAGAAGCCCGCCCAGGCTCCGGATCAACAAGGCTTTCAGGGTCGTAGCGCCCTGGCGCGCCAAGGCAGGCGCAAGGGACGATCAGCCGGTCAGTAGTCGACCCTGACGTTCACCTCGAAGCGCGGCTGCGGGGCATGGCGGTGATCCGGCTCGTCCACCCGACTCGCGTGGATGTCGCGCCACCCGAGGCCTGCGTAGGAGAGCACCCGGAAGAAGTTGTTCTTGTTCATCCAGGGTCCGGAGATGTCCTCGCCGAACGGCCCGGCCGAATGCTCGGGGAACGAGTAGGTCTGGGGCCCATCCGGCGTGGCGACCTGGCAGTTCTTGTACTTCGTGGGAACGGTCTTGCCGTCCACCAGCTTGAAGGCTGCGTACCGGCCGACCACCAGCAGTGCGAAGACGTCGATGGTGTGCGCCTCGGCCGAGACGTACGGCGGGTAAATGCCGGCGTTGAACAGGGCGCGCAGGATGACGTGATCGAAGTGCTCGATGTCGATCTTGATGTAGTGTGGGGCGCCGTGCTCGCGCACCAGGTCGAGCACGTTGCGCGCCGGGACCTCTATGCGGTCGTAGGACGACAGGTAGCGCGGGGCCGGTTGCGGGAACTGGCTCAGCACATGCTCGGTCTTGTGCACGTAGAACGGCACGCTGTCCGGCGACTCGCCGACGGTCAGGGCGCAGCTCTCCACCGACAGCCTGCCGGCCGAGATCGCGTCGGCAAAGCGGGACCGGATCTGGTCCGCGAGGACGGGATTGGCCTCCACCGCCACGACCCGCTCGGCCTTCAGCAGGTAGTACGGGATGTCGTCGCCGTTGTTGGCGCCGAAGTCGTAGATGATGCGCGGCGACGCCATGCGGGTTCACAGCCGGTTGCGGGGACTTGGCCCCTCCCGGCCCGGCTTGTAGCGGGCGCGTCTGCGGGGCGCCAGCCGAGGGGACTGGCGCGGTCCGGGCTCGTATAATAGGAGCGCCACGGCCGGCCGGGATCGCGCCGGCGATGGAGTCTCTCATAGATGGCGAACGATCGCCGGCCAGTCTCGATCGGGACCTATTTCCACGACACCGAGGACCCGCAGTCGCCGGCCGACGTGGCGGTGATCATGCCCACCGTGCTGCGGCCGACCCTGGAGGCCGCCCTGGAGTCGGTGTTCGCCCAGAAGGATGCCGGCCGAATCCAGCTGCTCGTGGGCGTCGACAAGATCCTGGGCGACCCTGACCGGCTCAAGGGCCCGCTGAGCCGCAAGCCGGACCACGTGTCGGCCATTGCACTGACCCTGCCGTTCTCCACCTCCGTCCGCCATGGCGGGGTGCACGGCGCCACCGACGGCGGCTCGCTGAGGGCGGTCCTCAGCTTCATCGCCAATTCGCGCTACGTCGCCTACCTCGACGACGACAACGTCTGGGAGCCCGACCACCTCGCCAGCCTGCTCGAGGCGATCCAGGACAAGTACTGGGCCCATTCCCTGCGCATGCTGGTGGACGAGAAGAGCGGCGAAGAGCTCGGCGTCGACCGCTGGGACGCCGTCGGCGTGGGCCGGGGCCGCTTCGCCGACCAGGGCGGGATGGTCGATCCCAGCTGTCTCATGATCGACAAGGTCAAGGCCTCGCGCCCGCTCGGGCGCTGGACCGAGGGGCCCGGCGTGCACTCCGACCGCAGCGTCTTCCGCGCAATACAGGACCTGCCGCACGGCCGCGTCGACCGCGCCACCGTCCGCTACTCCGTCCGCCGCACGAACATCCTGCTCAAGTTCATGGAGACCGGACAGGAGTTCGACTAGGCGCGGCGCCTCTCCCGCGCCGTCACAACAACCTAGGGATGGTTGTTACAGGAACGTAACAAGCTACGCTATCGGCAACAATTGAACTCTCGGGGAGGAGAGTCATGGAAACGCCGACAAAGGAGGGGTTCCCCTCCGAGATCGTCCTGCTCGTCCTGGTAGTCGCTGGCTGCATGGCGGCGGTTGCAAGCCAGGTGCTCAGCTTCGCCTAGCGGGGACAGCAGTTCCGCCCGGCGATGCAAAGAAAGGGACCCGCCTCACCGTTTGGGCGGCGGGGCCCATTCTCCGCGACCGGCGCCCTGGGCAACGGACGCCATCGCGGAGCCAAGGTACGTCGGGTTCGCCTACTCTGAAAGCGTTCTCGGCGACCCCTCTGTCCACCCCGAAGCGATCGCTCCCCCCCAAGGTCCGCAATGGGTGCTTAGCGCAGACTGTTTGATCTGCCCCATGGACGCTTGAGGCTCTAGCAGACCTTGTTAGGCTCACCCCTCGCGGCGAGGTGTATCCGTGTTTTCAAACCTGCTGTTGGCGGCGGCCCTGTTGCTGCAGACCCCGGCTGCGGCTCCGGCATCTGCGCCAAAGGCCGTGCCGCTGGGTGCGGCCTACGATCGCAGCAATCCGTTCGCTCGCATCCTCGCAGGGTCGCCAACGAACGCAATCGTAGCCGAAACGGAGTCGGCTTTGGCCTTCATGGACTACCGGCCGAGCCGGCCGGGGCACGTCCTCGTCATTCTAAGTCGCGGACGGTATCCCTACTGGACTCCACGCCTAAGCAGTTGACAGGGGTTATGGCTCAGGCGCGGTGCGTCGCCATCGCGCAGACGGCCGCGTTCAAGGCGGATGGGATAACGGGTATTTCCCTCAGTCAAAACAACGGTGCGCCAAACCAGCATGTGGGCCACATCCACTTCCACCTGATCCCCACCTACGGGGATCGGGCCTTCAGCCCGCCACCCACTCCAATGACGAAGGAGCAACTTGAGCCAATCGCGGCGCGCATCAGGGCCGCTATGCCTTCAGAGGGCTGCTAGGTCGCGACCAACCTAGGGGAGCGGCTGCGGAGGCGGAGCTGCAACGGGATGCTCCCAACGGCTCACCAATGACCGCAATGGGTCTGGCGCGGACATTGTGCCTCCGCCCGACGCCTGCCTGAACATAGCCGCGGCCTGGCGCAGGTTGGTGGGCGCGGGCGAGGCGGGGAACAGCGAGCATGCGGAGAGGATTGAGCGGGCGGATCGCCGCCACGACTACCTGCGTTCAGAAGACCAGGGAAAATTCATATACCGGTCGCGGCTATCAAAGCAGATGTTCCCGTACATCCTCAAATAGGAGTTGCGGCGCGCCGGGTCGGCATAAACGGCCGCAGGGTCGGCGACGTCGCGCTCATATTGTCCGATGTTGGCAATGGTCAGAGCTTTTGGAAGGATGTCCATCGCCTGAGGCACGCTCTTCCCATCCAGCCAGTCGGACGCGAAGCGCCCCATCGCGTAACCGAAAACGGGCGACGCCAAGCTGATGCTCGCCTTGTAGGGGCTCCCCGCCTTCTTCAGCTCCGCAACAGCCTCGCGCTCTCCATCAATGCCCCCCAGAAACTGGGTTGGTCGCGCCTTGCCGGCGTCACGCAATGCGTCCAGCGCACCAAGGACTACGGTATCGGCGCCCAGGACCACGTCGATATTCGGCTGCGCAAGCAGGATCGTCTTCATGGTGCGATATCCGCCGGCCCTGTCCACGGTGGCGGGCGAGATGTCGGCCACGATGGTCACGCCGGGCAACTGCCGCAACGTATCGCGCATCGCGGTGAAGCGAGGCGCGAGGAACTGCAAATTGTCGTGGGTCAGCAACACCACCTTGGCCTTTCCGCCCAGGCGGGTGCGGATATAGGTTGCCGCGGTGTCCCCCAGCACCTTGCCGGTCTGATACTGCGGCGCGTTCAAAATGGTCGTGGCGGGCGGCGGCACGATCGCCCCGACATAGGCTCCGCTCCCGATCACCCTTTTCAGGCTCGGGCTCAGCGAGGGCGGATCTATGGGAGCGACGACGACTGAGCCGGTCTTGCTGGCATGCAGGCGATTGATCTGCTTCACCATCAGGGTCGCATCATTGTCGGCGCGCAAGACGCGGTACGACAGCCCGCGCTCTGCAGCGGCTATCGCCAATCCCCGCCCAATGCCCTGAATGAATTCGCGTTTATTGTCCTGGACGAATACCAGTTCCCTTCGCAGGCCTCTGGGCTTGCTACAAGCTTGCCTTGCCGGATCGAAGGCCGGAAGCACAACCGGCCTGGTCAGGCCATTGCCTTGCGCGTAAGCGGCCAACGGCGAAGCGATCGCAAGAAGCGCCGCCAGCGAGCCGCGCACCAACCGGCTGAGCGCGACCCTGAATGACTGCATCGACGCTGATGGAACGGGACGTTTCATGCCGTCTGTGCGGTTGAGAACACCAGCCGGGCAGCGGTGCCCGGCGCCCGGTTGATATACTCGACATTCGTTTTCAGCGCGGCCGCCATCGCAGCGATGATCTTCGAGCCCAGCCCCGTGCCGCCTCGACGCTCGGCGCCGCCTAGCCCGACGCCGTCATCCTGGACGACAAGCTCCGCCCGCTCCTCCGGGAGCCTCCGCAACACGACGCGGATCTCGCCCGACTGTCCGGCCGGATAGGCGTATTTGAAGGCGTTGGTCACCAGTTCCGTGGCGACCACGCCGAGACTGATGCTCTGGTCTGTCGGTAAGGAAACCGGCTCGAGCATGCTCGTAAGCTGGGCCGTATGGCCTTCGTTGCGCATGGCGACGCCAAGATTGTCCAGCATCACGCCAAGATAATCGTTCAACGCCACCGATGTGACGTCGCTCGAGGTGTAGAGGCTCTTGTGGATCTGGGAGATCGCCTGGATCCGGCTCTCCGTCTCCTGCAGCGCGCCCCGAGCCGATTCATCCGTGACAGTCTTGGACTGCATGTGGACCAGCGCCGCCACGAGCTGGAGACTGTTGGCGACGCGATGATTGACTTCGGACAGCAGGACTTCCGCGCGTTCCCGGGCGAGCGCTAGCTCATGCGTCCTACTTTCCACCCGTTCCTCGAGCGTGAGGTTGATTGCACGCACTTCGTCACGCGCCTGTGCGATCTCCTGCCTGTTGCGATAGACCGTGAAGGCCACCGCGGCCACGACAAGGACGATGACGAACGTGGCGGCGATGGAGACCCATCGCAGCGTGGCTGCGTTGTGCTGCTGCTCGACCTCGAACGAGGTGGATTTTTCGTCGGCATCCAGCATCGCGCCGTACAGGAAGACGTTGATTTCATCCATCAGCGCCTTGCCCCGATTGCTGCGGATGATCGACAGGGCGTCGAAATCTGAGCCGGCGCGCTTGAGGGCGATGCTTTCATCCATCTCCCCAAGCTTCTCATCCACAGCCTCTCTCAGTCGGGGCAGGAACGGCGGTGGCTGTGGCGCACTGGCAAGGAAGCGTTCCAGGTCAGACATCTGCTGCCTGGCGCGAGCCTTGGCCGTGTCATAGGGCGCCAGGTAGATCTCATTGCCTGTGAGAAGATAACCGCGCTGGCTGGACTCCGCCGTTCGCAAGGAATCGCGCAGTTCAACGGAGGCGATGCGGGTGTCTCGCTGCGACGCCGTTTGCTGGAAGAGCGTGTTGGACCTTTCGCCGAGCCAAACCGTCGCCCCCACAATCACGAGGAGCGCGAGAAAGCCGATGACAAGGCCGCCGGCGACACCCAAGGCTAGGCGACTGCTTGCTAATTTCGTGGTCACCTGATGCCTGGCGCTCGACTGCGGGCCCCCTCGCCAACGCTAAGCTCGGATAACATGGGATCGGAATGTCAGCTACGGGTCGCAAAGCAGACCTATGCACCCAGCCGAGCAGCGGCTTTGGGAGAGGAGCGGCGGAGGTCGCTTCCAGCCATTAGAGACTTGGGAACAGGGCCAACCAGCTGAGGCGCCACAACTTCGCCCGATAGAGCGTCACCAGCGGCGCTTCCCCCACGGGCGCGCCACCTTCGCCATCTGTCGGCGGCGCCGTTTACGGCTCAATTTAACCCGCGTTGCATCGTTCACCATCGGCAGCGACCACTCAGGGGGCCGGTGGCTGTGGCAGGCACGGAGCAACGTCAGCTCTCCACCCATTGCGGCGCACTAGGGCAGACCTGCCAATCAGGCATACAGCCGGATCCGCTCAGATCCGTCGAGCGCATCCTCGACGTCGATCCCCAACCGGATGAGCGCCTCCGTTTGGCCGCCCCCCCCCCCGCGGCGGGCCCTGAAGGCCCGTGGAACCTACACGCGACGCGTCGGTTCACGCCGCAGGGAAGCGAGGAGAGCGCTCATGCGGGCGATGAACTACCGTGGCCCGCGGCGGGTCCGCGTTGAAGAAAAGCCCATCCCAACGATCCTGCATCCGCGCGACGCGATCGTGCGCGTGACCCGCTCATGCATCTGTGGCTCAGACCTGCACCTGTATCACGGCATGGTCCCCGACACGCGAGTGGGCATGACCTTCGGACACGAATTCTGCGGAGTTGTTGAAGAGGTTGGCCCAGGGGTCGAGAACCTGCAGCGGGGCGACCATGTGCTCGTGCCGTTCAACATCGCCTGCGGCCAGTGCCATTTCTGCAAACAGGGCCTATTCGGCAACTGCCACGAGTCCAACCCCGGCGCGACGGCCGTGGGGGCGATCTTCGGCTACTCGCACACCGCGGGCGGCTATGACGGCGGCCAGGCTGAGTACGTTCGGGTGCCGTACGCGGACTTCGGCCCCACGAAGATTCCCGACTGGATGGACCCGGACGACGCCGTCCTGCTCACGGACGTCGTGCCCACCGGATACCAGGCGGCCGAGATGGGCGGCATCCAGAAGGGCGACACCGTCGTGGTGTTCGGGGCCGGCCCCGTCGGCCTGCTCGCCGCCCGCTGCGCCTGGCTGTTCGGCGCCGGCCGCGTCATCGTCATCGACCATGTGGAGTACCGGCTGGACTTCGCCCGGACCTACTGCCCGGCCGAAGTCTACGACTTCCGCGAGATCGGCGATCCCGTGGTCTTCCTCAAGAAGGCCACCGGCGGCCTCGGCGCCGATGTGTGCATCGACGCGGTCGGCGGCGACGCCTCCGGCAATGGTTGGCACACCGTGTTCGGCAAGAAGCTGAAGCTCGAGGCCGGCAACGCCGTGCCCCTGCACTGGTGCATCAACTCGGTGAAGAAGGGCGGCGTGGTCTCAATCGTCGGCGTCTACGGCCCGACCGGGAACATGATCCCGATTGGAAACGTCGTGAATAAGGGCATCACCATCCGCGCGAACCAGGCCTCGGTGAAGCGCCTGCTGCCACGCCTGATCGACCACGTCCAGGCCGGCCGCATCGATCCCAAGGCCATCATCACCCACCGCGTCCCTCTCGAGGACGTTGCGGAAGCCTATCACCTGTTCTCGGCGAAACGGGACGGCTGCATCAAGCCCGTCCTGTTGCCGAACGCCGCCTGAGAGATCCCCCGTGACACAGAGCGACAAGGCCAACGCCGCCGCCGAGACTGCCAGCCCGCGGATCGATCCGGCCAGCGTGGTCGGTTGGGGCGTCGACGCCGATCCGGAGAACGATCCCACTTGGCCCATGCGCGACCGCTCTAGGGACGACGGTCCCGGACTGAACTGGGAGCGCCCGCCGGTGCAGCATCCCGACGTGGAGATCCTGCAGTCGGTGGAGCACCTGCGCCAGCCGGCCTCGGTGGGCACCTCCACCCCGCCCCACGGCCTCAGCGGCGTCATTCGCCGCAAGGCCTTCCGGTTCAGCGAGAGCCAGTGGGGTCACTGGCTCCTGTTGATGCTGGCCGACCGGGTCGACAGCATCGAAGGCATCTTCAGCGACCTGAAGCGGGGCAAACGGCCAAGACCATTCCAAGAGATGGGCGTCGCGCGTCCGTCCGCGCGCAGGATGGACAGCTAGACAGAGCCGATACGGTCGGCCGCACGGCTACTTGGCTGCGACGGCTGGTGTGCGGCGCCGATTGCCCATCATCTGCAGGATAGGTTCGAACTCCTTGGCGTCTATGCCGCCATCCTTGTTGGCGTCCGCCATGGCGAACCGCGGACGGATGGCGTCCCCGATCCCGCCCTTCAGCTCGCCGAGCTGGATCTTGCCGTCCAGGTTCGGGTCCATCATCCCGATGAGGCGGGTTTTCATCATGTCGTCGTCGTAGGTGGTCTGCTTGGCCGCGGTCTCGTCGACCCAGCGGTAGCGAAGCTGAGTGAAGAACATCTCCTCGAACGACTGGTCGCCCCAGACCACATCCTGGCTGGGGTCGGGGTTCGCCGGGTTCCGCTTCGAGTTGTCGTAGATGTAGGTGGCAATCATCTTCGAGCCGGCCGGTACGCGGATCGGCTCGGCGAACTCGTACATCCGCTGCCAGTTGAAGTCGTACCGGGGCACGTTGAGGAGCATCTTCTCCGTACCGTCCGGATAGCGGATCTTCAGGTTGGAATAGGTGCCGCGGTAGTGGGCGTGGACCACGGCCGAATAGACCAGGGCCTCGTGCGGGAAGTCGAGGTAGGCGGTCTCCTCGTGCGCTTCGGTATTGGCCGGGATCTTGATGAACTGCTGCACGATTGTGTTCTCGCGCATCATCAGCTTGGGCGTCTCGCCCTTCGGGTAGAAGTAGAGGCCGATCTGCTGGGTCGAGGTCACCTCCTTGCCGAAGGGGGTGTAGTGCATCTGGTAACCGATCGACCCGCCGGCAGGGATGTAGGTGCCGATGCCCTGGGGCTGCACGATGCTTTCCATCCCGACGGTGTAGCCGCCGACGCTGCCGCCCCAATTCGCCATCCCGCCCAGCTTGTTCTGGCCCGGGGGGATGTAGCCTGAGAGGATGTGGTGGACGCCCTGGCGCTGCTGGACGCGGGCGGTCGAGGCGCGAAGCCAGCGCCCCTCGGTCAGCGGGTTGTCCATGACCGGATACTGGTAGTCGACGATGCCGCTCGCGGGGATCTTGTAGGACGGGATCTCGACGATCAGGTCCGGCTTTCCCAGCGGCCATTCCGGCGCGACGTGCTTCGTGGTCGCGAGCCTATCGGGGCCATCGCCCCGGGGTGCGCCAGCCTCGACCCAGCGCACCAGACTCCGGATCTCGGCGGGCGTCAGGCTCTTGTCGTTCTTGAAGTGACCGACCTTGGGATCGACGTCCCAGGGCGGCATGCGGTCGGTGCGGATAGTCTCGCGGATCATGGGCGCGAAGCCCTTCACCTTCTCGTAGCTGTCCATGGCGAAGGGGGCGATGCCGCCCTGCTGGTGACAGGCCACGCATTTGGCTTCGAGGATAGGTACGATGGTCTTCGAATAGGAGATCTTCTGGAAGGCCGCCTGTGCCGCCGGGCTGCGGTCGGGGAAGTTGATCAGCGCGCCCGTCGGCGGCGCGGACGCCACGCGCACGGGCCGCCCCGCGATCAGCGCGTCGACGGCCTCGGCCGCCAGGTTCCCCTTGGCCGGGTCCGCCAGCGGACCCCGGTAGGCCACGCGCCATCCGCGCGGGTCGATGACGAACACCTCCGAGACGCGGGTGGCGCCCAGCTGGTCTCCCGCCAGGAGGTTGTCGTCCATGAGCACGGGCAGGTTCAGTTTCAACGCCCTGGCCTCGGCGAGCACCGCTGCGCGAGTGTCCTTGGCTGTGGAGTTGAGGAGCATCACCTTCACGCCCGTGGGGGCGTACTTGGTTTCGAGCGCGGCGAGCGCGGGGGCGATCCGCCGAACCTCCGGGCTGCCGACCGCGTGCATCACGATGACGACCGCTTTGGAGTCCTGGTACCGGTAGAGGTCCTCCGAGCGCCCCGCCGCGGTGACGAGGCGGAAGTTGTCGACCTGCGCTGCGCTGGGGCTCGCCGCGGGGGGCGCGGCAGGCGCAGCGGCGATCGCGACCGATCCGGCCGCGACGGCCAAGGTTAGAACGGAGAGGGAGGAGATCAAGCCGCGGCGCATGGTGTTCGGTTTCTCGGAGGTGACGCCCTACCCTACTCCAGATCCTTGCGGCATGCAGGAAAAATGACGCCACCGTCACCTTCTCCGCGCCTTCGGCCACGCCTCGCCGCACACCCTTGAAACGGCGCCGCACGGGCTCCGCCGAAATTCGCCGGCGCGGCTGCAATCTCCTGACTGTCCGAATTCCGCAGGAGAGCTGTCGAGGACGGGCTGCCAAGTAGCGCGCTAGCGGTTGGCGAATGCAGCCGCTCCCGGCGCATGCGCTACCAGGCGCGCAGCCAAGCCCCCTGCAGCTGCACCACTTGGCGCTAGGGCTGTGAGGCCGAGCCGCCCGCCGCCGCCATTTCCCTGCGCAGGGCCGCCTCGAGGTTCACCGCGGGCCCGGCTCCGATCCCCACGATCCCGTAGGGCGGGGCCGGCTCCAGCGTCAGGCGAACGGGCAGCTCCTCCTTCTTGCCGCTCAGGACCACGATCGCTTCGTGCGGGCCGACAGCAAGAACTTCCACGATGCCGTCGACCCGTCCGAACTTGTCGCGCGCCTGACCGGTGAACTTGCCCAGGCGCTCGTCCAGCTGCTTGGCCGAGATCTTCCCCTTCTCCAGGGCCAGTTGGGAGAAGGATGCGCTCGGCTGGCGTTCGCCGTTGAAGATGAGGACCAGCTCATCCGCACGCTGCTTGAACTCTGCCGGCGCCGCGAGGGTCGCCGGCGCAGGAGGCTTCGCCGCTTCGGCCGAAGCCGGCATCGGAGCTGCAACGGCAGCCAGGGCAAGGCTGCAGAAAAGTGGTGTCAGGAGGTGTCGGGTCATGGTCGCCTTCCGGTTGGTCCGAAGACTATGAACCCGCAGGCTTACGTCGGCCTGACACCCCCGAAAGAAAGCCTGAAGCAGGCCCCGGGAGATCGATCGGCCACCAAGGCGACATCCCCGCCGTGCAGACGCATGATCTCCCGCACCAGATAAAGTCCCAGCCCACAGCCGTCGCGGTCCCACTGGACGCGGTGGAACGGCTCGAAGATCCGCTCCCTCTCCGCCTCCGGCACCCCTGGCCCCGCGTCGGAGACCTCTATCGCGCCTTCGGGCGCCACCCGAACTTCGATCATGCCGCAGCCACCGCCGTGAGCGACGGCGTTGGACAGCAGGTTGGTCAGAGCTCTGCGAATGGACGGCGGATCTGCATCGACCATAACCCGGTCAGTCTCGGCTTTGAGCTCCAGCTCGTACCCTGCGGCATAGGCAAGCGGGGCCACGTCGGCCACCGCCGTCCTTGCGAGCGCGACAAGATCCACCGGCCGGCGGACCTGCGGGGACGCTCTGAGGCGCTCGGCGTCGAGCATCTGGCCGACCATCCCGCTCAGCCGAAAGACACTCTGCCTGAGCTCAGTCCTCACAGGTCCTGTCGGCAGGTCCTCGAGCTTCAAGTTGAGGACGGCCAGCGGGGTGCGCAGCTCGTGCGCCGCGTCGGACATGAACCGCGCCCGCCGCTCCAGCGCGTCCTCCAGCCGGTCCAGCGCGCCATTGAACGCCCGCACCATCGGAAGCAGCTCAACCACCACGCCTGCCTCGGGCAGCCTTCGCGTGGGGTCGCTCCCATCAATCTGCGCGGCGGAGCGCGCCAGGGGTCGCAGTCCGTTCAACACCAGGGGCACGAGCAGCAGCCAAAGCGCAATGACCAGAACCGCCAGCACCATGAGCGCTGCGACGAGCCCGATCCCGCGCACCGTCGCCACCCACGCCAGCGGCGACACTGTCCCAGGATCTACACCCCCAACCGCAAGCCGAACCACGCCGGCCGGGCTCCCGGTGCGCACCAGACGAGCCTGGCTCGTACGGCCAGGGCCCTCGATCCTGAAATCGATACCGGAGGCGCCGGTGATCGTCGCGGGCGTCGCTTCCAGAAATCGCACTGCGAGACGCGGTGGCTCCCCGATCTGGAGCCGC
This sequence comes from Phenylobacterium sp., assembly GCF_036563285.1. Taxonomy (GTDB): domain Bacteria; phylum Pseudomonadota; class Alphaproteobacteria; order Caulobacterales; family Caulobacteraceae; genus Phenylobacterium. The sequence continues at coordinate 14,083 of NZ_DATCMR010000002.1, read as the reverse complement.
GCGCCCCGGTCGTCCACGGCGAGCGCCCAGAAGCCGGGATTGCGGCGTCGGAGGTTCGCCGTGGTTCCCGAGGTGGCCAGCGCGAGGGAGCCGTTCGCGGCGCGACGCAAGTCACCTGCCACCGAGCGGCTTGCGTGCATGACGGCGGCGTAGGTCCCGTCCAGCGCCACGAGCGCGAGCGTCACCCCGGCGCTCGCCAACACCGTCGTGGCGATGACGAAACTCAGGGCAAGCCTGCGCGCCAGTGAAGGTTGGCTGCGACTCATGTCTGGGCGCGGAGGATGTAGCCCACCCCGCGCACGGCATGCAGGGCCACCTCGGCGCCCGCGTCGGCCAGACGCTTTCGCAGCCTGGAGACCTGGGCTTCCAGGGCGTTGGCCTGCACATCGTCGTCATAGCCATAGACGTCCGCTTCCAGGTGCTCTCGAAGGACCACGCGCCCCGCTCGACGGGCCAGGCAGTCAAGCACGGCGAGTTCGCCTCGGGGGACGGTCAGCGGTTCGCTCCCGATCCAGACCTCGCGGCGGGCCACGTCGTACCGCAGCCGGCCCAGCGTGACGGAGGGTGCGGCGGCCGCGGCAGGGCGACGAAGCCGCGAGAGCAAACGGGCGCGAAGTTCGTCGTAGGCGAACGGCTTCACGAGGTAATCCTCGGCGCCGGCCTCGATGCCGGCGACACGGTCTACGACGTCCTCGAGAGCCGTGATGATCAAGACAGGCGGCGCTTCCGAACGGCGTTGCAGCTTGGCCAACACCTCCAGTCCGTCGCCGTCCGGGAGGCGGCGGTCGAGTAGGACGGCTCGGTAGCTGGTCGCGAGCAGGGCCTCGTCGGCGTCGGCGCAGGTGGTCACCAGATCGACGACAAAGCCATCGCTCCGGAGTCTGGACTGCAGCGCCGGTCCGAGTGCCGGGTCGTCCTCAGCAAGCAGGATGCGCAAGGGAGCGGTCCTCCAAGGCGAGTGTCCAGGACAACCCTTACGGCAAGCTGACGCCCCAACGGACGCCGTCAGTATCGGAAGGTCGTCGTCGATCATGGGCCAGACGGAGCGGCTAATGAGGGGTGCTCCAAGCGCAACCGACGCCCCCGTCGTCGCCATTTCCCCCAGCTGTCTGCCATCTGGAGCCGCCCACCCGCCTGGTTGCAGGCGCGACTATGAACTTGTCCCCCCTATGGCCACTAGCTAAAGGATAATCAGCTCAGCGGGGGCGGGTTGGACAGTCTATGCCGGTGAGCGCCGGCCTGGGGTAGTTCGTGCCGACCATCTCGCCGGCTTTGCACCGTCCGATCGCAATCGAACCCCTCGACTTCAGCGAAGTCGGCGTCTGGACATGGGACGCCAAGAGCGACGACGTCCAGTTCTCAGAAGCTGGCTATCGCATCTTCGGCCTCGCTGAGGGGACGCCGATTACATGGACAGAGTTGCAAGAGCGCCTGCTGCACCCTGAAGACGCTCCCAAGGCCTCTGCCGCAGTCGCCGCGGCGGTGGACCAGCGAGACCAGTACCGCATCGAGTACCGCATCACGACACCGGCAGGTGAGCTGCGATGGATATTGGCGTCGGGCCGGCCAAGCTATGACGACCAGGGCAGCGTCCTTGGCATGCGCGGGCGTGTGGAGGACGTCACGGAGAGAAAGCAGGAGCAACTTGCTCTCGCCGAAGAAGTCCGTTCCTTGGAGATCATCAACAGCACTGGCGCGCTCGTCGCGTCCGAGTTCGACCTTGATCGGATCGTGCAGGCGGTGGTGGACGCCGGGGTCTCCCTCACGGGCGCCCAGTTCGGTGCTTTCTTCTACAATGTCCTGCGCGAAGACGGCGGAGCGTACATGCTCTATGCGCTGTCCGGGGCCCCAAGGTCGGCTTTCGAGACCTTCGGCATGCCGCGCGCCACCCCGGTCTTCCATCCCACCTTCGCCGGCGAGGGGATCGTTCGCTCCGACGACATCACCAAGGATGTCCGCTACGGCAAAATGGGCCCGCACCACGGGATGCCGGAGGGGCATCTCCCGGTGCGGAGCTACCTAGCCGTCCCGGTCGCGTCTCGTTCAGGAGAGATCATAGGGGGGCTGTTTTTCGGTCACAGCGAGCCCGCGCAGTTCGACGCACGGGACGAGCGGGTGATGATCGGCATAGCCGCGCAGGCAGCCATTGCAGTCGACAATGCGCGCCTCTACCAGGCCGCACAGGAGGAACTTCGGCGACGCACTGAAATCGAAGCAGCTCTACGAGACAGCGAAGAGTTCCTGCGGTTGATCCTCAACTCCGCACCAGCAGGCTTTTACGCCGTCGACAACGAAGGCGTCACTACAGTCTGCAATCCGGCCTTCCTGAGGATCCTGGGCTTTGAGAGTGCAGATGCCGCTGTTGGCCGGAAGCTCCACGACCTGATCCACCACACCCATCCAGACGGGTCCCATTACCCGAAGGAAGAGTGCCCCATTTACATCGCGGCGGCCGGCGGGGGCGCCGCTCACGTACCGGATGAAAACTTCTTCAAACTCGATGGGACGGCTGTCCCGGTGGAATACTGGGTCGAGCCTCTGGTGCGGGATGGCCGGAACGCTGGCGCAATCTGCATTTTCAACGACATCACCGAGAGGAAAGCGGCGCAGGCGACCCAGTCCAGATTCGCAGAAGAACTAGCTGAGCAGGTGGAGGCGCGCACCGCCGAGCGCGATCGCATGTGGCGCCTCTCGGCGGAGTTGATGCTCGTCGCCGACTTCGAGGCCACGATCGTCTCGGCGAATCCGGCATGGGAAACCGCGCTCGGATGGGCGCCCGAAGAGCTTCACGGGCGCAAGTTCCTCGACCTTGTGCATCCCGACGACGTGGAGCCGACGCTCAAGGAAGTGGGCCGGCTCTCGGAGGGGGCGACGACGTTCAGCTTCGAGAACCGCTATCAGCATAAGGACGGTGGCTATCGCTGCTTGTCCTGGACGGCGGTCCCGGACCAGGGCTTCATCCACGCGGTCGCGCGGGACGTCACCGCGGAACGCGACGCGGCGGAGGCGCTTCGCCGCACCGAAGAGGCGCTGCGCCAGGCCCAGAAGATGGAGGCCGTGGGGCAACTCACCGGCGGGGTCGCTCACGACTTCAACAACATGTTGGCCATCGTGATCGGCAGCCTCGACCTCGCTCGGCGCCGACTGGACCGGGGTCAACCGGGCGCGGAGCGGTATCTCGAGGCGGCGCACGAGGGAGCCTCGCGAGCTGCATCTCTAACCCAGCGGCTGCTGGCCTTCTCACGGCAACAACCTCTGACCCCGAGGGTGACGTCCCTCAACAAGCTGGTCGGCGGGATGTCGGAACTGCTGCGACGGACGCTGGGCGAGACAGTCGAGATCGAGACTGTGCTCGCCGGAGGCCTGTGGCTCGCGAACGTGGATCCCAATCAGCTGGAAAGCGCCATTCTCAACCTGGCGGTGAATGCTCGTGACGCCATGCCTGACGGGGGGCAGCTCACCATCGAGACAGCCAACGCGCACCTCGATGACCAATATGTACGGGACCACATCGGCCTCAGCGCAGGGCAGTATGTAATGCTGGCGGTCAGCGACAAGGGCCATGGCATGCCCGCCGATGTTGTCGCGAAGGTGTTCGACCCGTTCTTCACCACCAAGCCGGTTGGCAAGGGGACGGGCCTGGGACTCTCCATGGTGTACGGCTTCGTCAAGCAGTCCGGAGGGCACGTGAGCGTCTACTCCGAAGTCGGCCAGGGCACGACAGTCAAGATCTACTTCCCTCGCCACGTCGGAGCCGCCGAGGATATGCCTTCGACGATCACTGCGCGTCCGGCTCCGGACGGCACAGGCACGGAAGTTGTGCTGGTGGTGGAAGACGAGGAGCGCGTCCGCGCCATGAGCGTCGATGCGCTGAAGGAGCTCGGCTACATCGTTTATCAGGCGGGAAGCGGGGACGAGGCGCTGAGGGTCATCGATACGCTGAAGCGGTTGGACCTGGTATTTACGGATATCGTCATGGCGGGCATGACAGGGCGCCAGCTCGCCGACCGTATCCGCGCGCAGGCCCCCCACGTGAAGGTGCTGTACACGACCGGCTACACCCGCAACGCCGTGGTACACAACGGGGTGGTCGACGCTGGTGTCGACTTCCTGCCCAAGCCCTTCAGCATCGCCGACCTTGCCCGGAAGGTTCGCGCCGTCCTGGACAAGGAGCAGCCTCGATGAAGAAGGCGTCCGAGTATCGCCAGCATGCCCACGAGTGCCGGCACTTGGCCGCCGGGATGCCATCCGAGGACCAGCGTCAGATGATGCTGCAGATGGCGGAGCACTGGGAGAAGCTGTCCGTCGATCGTCTCGAACTCATTGCGAAGCACCCCGACCTCGCCCACCCCGGTGAGGAGGAGGAGGCGCGAAGCTGGCACGCGAGGATCGATCCAGGTTCAGACGCCGCGTAACCGTCCACGTCGGAAGGTCGAGAGCGGGACATCCGCTGTCTGATCCCGCTGCTCCTGAGGAGGCGCATCGCTGGTTGAGGGGCTGCCTGCGCCAGGTCTGCGCCGAGGAGCTCGCGCGGCTCGGCCCTAGCTAGAACGTCACGTGCCCGCCCGGGTCGGACGGGAAGACGCGTCACGCCTCCTCGCGCGATCGCACCCGACGATAGGAGGGCGGCTGGCCCGTGAGCTTCACGAAGCTGCGGCGCATGCGTTGTGCGCTGCCGAAACCCGTACGCCGGGCCACCTCGTCGAGGGACCGTGCGCCGGCCTCGATGGCGGAACGCGCCGTCTCTACGCGCAGCCGTTCAACCGCCTTCGCCGGCGCCATCCCGGTCGCCGCGGTGAAGGCCCTCGTGAACTGCCGTGGACTGAGTGCGGCGCGCTCAGCAAGTCGCTCCACGGGAAGCGGCTCGGCCAGCCGTTCCCGCGCCCACTGCAGAACCGGCGCGAAGCGATTGTCGGGGGTCACGAGGTCGAGAAGAGCGGAGTGTTGCGATTGGGCGCCTGGCCGGCGGTAGTAGACCACCAGCTGCTGGGCCACGCGCCGCGCCACGGCGTCTGAGTGGTCCCGCGCCACCATGGCGAGCGCCAGGTCAATGCCGGCCGTCACGCCGGCTGAGGTCCAAACGCCGGCGTCCTCCACGAAAATGCTGTCGGCGTCCACACGCACCCCAGGATGACGCCGCCTCAGGTCCGCCGCGGCCGCCCAATGGGTCGCCGCCCTGCGGCCGTCCAGCACCCCCGCCGCAGCCAGGATGAAGGCGCCGGAGCAGACGCTCGCCACGCGTTGTCCCTGGACTGAAGCCTTGCGGATCGCGGCAAGGAAGGCCTCGTCCCGCAGCCCCTCCCGGACCGTGTCGCCGCCCGGCACCACCAGGGTGCCGAAGCCGGGCTCGAAAACGCCGGTGTGGAGCACGAAGCCGCAGGAGCTCCGCACGGGGCCGCCAGCCACCGACGCGAGGCTCACCTCATAGGCGCCGCCGAATTGCGCCGAGACCTCGAAAACGGCGGCAGGGCCGCTCACATCGAGGAGCTGGAAGCCCTCGAAGACAAGGAAGGTGACGGCACGCACCGGCATGACCTTTTTTGCACGATCTATGACCTTTAGGTCATTGCGGGGCCGTCGTAGTCAAGCTCCCATCGAGACAGGAAGGATCTGACGATGATGACGCGACGCACCCTCATCACCGCGGCGGCGGGGTTGGCCGCAGCCGGCCCGTCGGCAGCTCAGGCGCCGCAGGCCGACATCCGCACCCTGGCCACGAAGGCGGGCCTTCGGCCCGGCGGCGTCGAGCAGATCGCCATGCTGCTGTATCCGGGCATGACTGCGCTCGACTTCGTGGGGCCCTACCACTTCCTGGCCTCGATGCCGGGAGCGAAGGTCCACCTGGTCACCAATCAGGCCGACCTGCGGCCGGTGCCCAGCGACCTTGGCATGGCCATCCAGCCAACCACCCTGATGAAGGACTGCCCGGACCAGCTCACGGTGCTCTTCACGCCCGGCGGCACGGCAGGGACTGTGGCCGCCGCCCGCGACGCTGCGACCGTCGCCTTCATGCGCGACCGGGCGGCCCGCGCCCGCTACGTGACCAGCGTCTGCACGGGCTCCCTCATCCTCGGCGCTGCGGGGGTTCTCAAGGGACGCCGCGCCACCTCCCACTGGGCCGCCGTGCCTCTGCTCGAGAAGTTCGGGGCCATCCCCGTGCGGGAGCGCGTGGTGCGGGATGGGAATGTGATCACCGGCGCGGGCGTGTCCGCAGGCCTCGACTTCGGCTCGGGCCTGGTGGCCGAGATCCAGGGGCGTCCCGCGGCGGAAGCGGCGGTCCTGCTGGCCGAGTACGACCCGCAGCCGCCGATCCGCGGCGGCTCGCTGCGCACGGCGCGGCCGGAGATCGCCGAGTTCCTGAAGGCGGCGCTGTCACCCTTCACCGCCGAGGCCGCCGCCCTCCGCGTGCTCTAGAGGCGCCCGTCGAAGCGAGGCGGCCCGCCGTTCACGGTTGGCGGTCTTCCGCTTCGGCGTGCTGTGGCTCAGGGCGGGACCCCGGCCGATCCTCCAGCACCTCCTGGGCAAGCGTCCGCCCCGCGGCCAGCCGCCGCCCCAGAGCCTCCAGGAAACCTTCGTAGCGCTCCCGCCCCTTGGCCTCCATGGCCAGGCGGGCGGGGCCCTCCGGCGCCGCCGGCGTCGCGGTCAGCCAGGCGCGGATGAAGAGGGCCTGCGCCTCGTTGCAGATGGCGAGGTCGCGCTCCAGCCGCTCCATGGCTCGCGAAAGGCGGTCCAGCCGCTTCACCAGCGCCGCCTCGAGCTGTTCCGGCCCATCCGGCGAAAGCCAGCTGGCGAGAGCGGTCCGGGCCAGCTCGGACTTGGTGATCCTCAGCCGCTTCGAGCGGGCGTCGAGGTCCCGCACAAGGTCGTACGGCAGGAAGACCTTCGTCTGGACGAGCTTGCCCTTCACAGCGGGATCCCGTCGTCTGCTTCCACGCCCCGCCGGTGATCGCGCGCCGGGGTAGGCGGCCCCGCGGCGACCTCCAGCTTCAGCGCCGGCTCGATCTCGGCTTCGAGCTCCGGCGCCCCGAGAGGCGGCTCTGTGCCCTCCGTCTCCTGGTCCTGCCCGAGCCCCGTCCCTTCACCGTCTTGAAGGCGCGCTGATGCGAGGCCCGTCGCGGACGCCGACCAAGGCTCCGGTGCGTAGCGCGCCCATTCCGAACCGCCATCGAGCGGCGGCGCGGGCAGGATGCGCGCCCGGAGCTGCGGATCCGCGAAGTACCGGACCTTCTTCGCCCGGACCGGGGGACAGCCGCTCACCAGCACCAGCGCGTCGTCCGCGGGCAGTTGCATCACCTCGCCCGGCGTCAGCAGCGGCCGCGCCGTCTCCTGCCGGCTCACCATCAGGTGTCCCAGCCAGGGCGCGAGCCGGTGGCCGGCGTAGTTCTTCATGTTGCGCAGCTCGGTGGCGGCGCCCAGGGCGTCGCTCACGCGCCGGGCCGTGCGCTCGTCGTTGGTGGCGAAGGCCACCCGCACATGGCAGTTGTCGAGGATGGCGTGGTTCGGGCCGTAGGCCTTCTCCAGCTGGTTCAGGCTCTGGCAGATGAGGAAGGCCTTCAGCCGGTAGCCCGCCATGAACGCCAGGGCGCTCTCGAAGAAATCCAGCCGGCCCAGGGCGGGGAACTCGTCCAACATGAGCAGCAACCGGCGCCCACGTGAGCGCGCCTCCAGGTCCTCCGACAGCCGCCGGCCGACCTGGTTGAGGATCAGCCGGATCAGCGGCTTGGTCCGGCTGATGTCGCTGGGCGGCACAACCAGGTAGAGGCTCACCGGCCGAGCCTCTTCGACCAGGTCGGCGATCCTCCAGTCGCAGCGGCCTGTCGCCCGCGCCACCACCGGATCGCGGTAGAGGCCCAGGAAGCTCATGGCGGTGGACAGCACGCCGGAGCGCTCGTTGTCGCTCTTGTTGAGCAGCTCGCGGGCGGCCTGCGCGACGACAGGGTGCACCCCGTCCTTCAGGTGCGGCGTCACCATCATCCGCCGCAGAGTGGCCTCGATGGGTCGCCCGGGGTCCGACAGGAACGCCGCCACCCCGGCCAGGGTCTTGTCCGGTTCGGCGTGGAGCACGTGCAGGATCGCGCCCACGAGCAGGGAATGGCTGGTCTTCTCCCAGTGGTTGCGCCGCTCCAGGGCGCCTTCCGGGTCCACCAGGATGTCGGCGATGTTCTGGACGTCGCGCACCTCTGCCTCGCCGGGGCGGACCTCCATCAGCGGGTTCCAGGCGTCGCTCGCCGGATCCGTGGGATCGAAGCGAAGCACCCGCCCGAAACGCGCCCGCCAGCCGGCCGTGAGCATCCAGTTCTCGCCCTTGATGTCGTGCACCAGGACCGAGCCGGGCCAGGTGAGCAGGGTCGGGACCACAAGCCCGACGCCCTTGCCGCTCCGCGTCGGCGCGAAGCAGAGGACGTGCTCCGGGCCGTCGTGCCGAAGGTACCGACCCGCCAACCGCCCGAGGACAACGCCGTCGGCGCCGAAGAGCCCCGCCCGCCGCACCTCCGAAAGCCTCGCCCAGCGTGCAGAGCCATAGGTGGTGACGTTCTCCGCCTCCCGCGCCCGCCAAAGACTCATGGCCACCGCGACCGCGACAGCCGCCACGGCGCCCGAGGCCGCGATCCCGCCGCCGACCAGGAACACACCCGGCGCGTAGGCCTCGTAGGCGAACCACCAGGCGAAGATCCGCCACGGCGGGTGCACTGGCCAGCCGAGCGCTTCGAACACGGGCGCGCCGAGCTGCGGCTGGAACGCGAGCCTCCAGGCCGTCCATTGGGTCGCCGCTTCCAGGAAGGCCGCCACGGTGACGGCTACGGCGAGCACCTGGCCCCAGAGCACCTTCGTCCCCCAGACTGCAGCGGGGGTCCTCACCGGCCCAGTCCCCGCCGGCGGCCGAGATCCCAGTCGACACCGCCGCGGACGAGAGTACCGCTCACCTCCTGCCCGAGCCGCCGGTCCAGCAGCCGCGCCCAGGGCGCAAGGCGGAAGCCCAGCCCGTCCTCCAGCATGGCGAAGCGTCCCGACGCCAGGTCGAGCCGGCGCACATAGCGTCCCCGCACGCGTCCGTCGTCCGACTCCGGCAGCAGCGGCAGGCCGGTCTCCCGCGACAGCCGAGCGGCCACGGCCGCCAGCTCCCGCGTCCGCAGGCGCGAGAGCAGGTCCGGCCCGAACCGGAACCGTCCACTTGCGCCCTCGGAGCCAAGCCCCTCGTCCACCAGACGCCGGGCCCGTGCGGCAAGCGCCTCGCGCACCTCCGCCGCAAATCCGCGGTCACCCAGATGCGCGGGCTCTCGCGCCACCAGCTGGCGGTCCAGCCAGGTGGCTCCCGAGGCCCCCACCTGATCCCCCACCGACAGATCCGCGCGGTGCAGCAGCCTCACGCCGTCCTCGACCGTCCGGCTCTCGACGATGCCGCCGACGGGCGTGTCGCCCGCCGCCTCCAGGTCGCGCAGGCGCAGGTGGTGCAGCCGTCCGTCGACCCCGTCCACGATCACATAGGCGCGGCCGGTGAGCTCGTCGTGCAGGCCCCGCTCCACCAGCCGCCCCAGGACCGGCGTTTCGGCCTGGTCGGCATAGGGCCGCAGGTCCTCGAGCCGGCGCCCCTCCCCTGCCGCCCGGTGCAGGCTCGCGATGATGTCGCCGCGCTCGGCAAGCTCGCGCAGCACGGCCTGGGTGTCGGGCCGGATACGCCACACCGCCACCCCCTCGGGCGACGCCAGCCCTAGGCGCTCCAGGGTCTCGGCGCGCCGGATCAGCAGCAGCCGCAGCGAGGGTTCGACCGCGCCGGGACCCGGCCGCAGGTCCACGACGCCGTCGCGCGCCTGCGCCCCCAGCAGCGCGTCCAGCCGCGTCCAGCGTTCGGCGACCGCGTCGCGCTCGAGCCCTGCGGCCACCTCCCGCGCGGTGCGCGGTCCCAGCTCCAGGGCCACCAGCCCCTCCGCCCGGGCCCGCAGGCCCCGTGACAGGTATTGGCCGTCGATCACCAGGTCGGCGCCATCGCCGTCCACCCCACGCACCAGGATGTGCAGGTGCGGGTGCGAGGTGTTCCAGTGATCCACCGCGATCCAGTCGAGCCGGGTCCCCAGGTCCGACTCCGCGCGCCGCATGAGGTCACGCGCGAAGCCCCTCAGGTCCTGCAGCTGGGCGGCATCCTCCGGCGAGACGATGAACCGGAAGTGGTGGCGATCGCCCTCGCAGCGCTCGGCGAAGGCTCCTTCGTCGGCCGCCCCCCGCGCATCGAACATCCCGCCGTCGGCGCCCGACCGGTCCACGCCGTGCCGCTTCAGGTACGCGATGTGGGCCCCGAGCGGCGCGGCCCGCCAGTTGCGCCCCGCATGGCGGACGATCCGCGATTTCACGATGACGCGCCTGGCCGGGCTCCGCAGGCCCGCGACGATCGCCGCCCCCCGTCCGCGGCCCGCAGCGCGCCGCCCGACGCCGCCGCGCCGGGCCACGTAGCCGGCCTTCACGGCCGCCTGCAGCACCTGCGCCACGAACGCCCGGCTGCGCGCCCCGCGGGCGCCGATGCGTCCCGGCCGAACCCGGAAATCCTCTTGTACAGTCATACCCTGAAGCTATCGAAAGGCGGCGCTTCCGGCCCTCCGACGTTTCCCCGCCGCCCTGCGAATTTGCCCGCCTTCTGGACAGGCGGTTCGAGAAGGCGAAATAGGCCGCCCCCTCAGCCGAGCGGGAGAAGAGCCGAGCTCTTGGCGGGGCCAGACGGGCGCGCCCCGACTGGGCCGCGGCCATTGCCATTCCGCGGCGCGGCATGGTCTTAGGTCGGTCGAATGGTGAGGTCCGCAGCGTGAGTTCCACATCAGACATCCGGGCGGACTCCCGCGACCCGGCCGAGGCGGCGCTATGGCATGCGATGTTCGAGAGCTCCGGCCTCATGGCCGGAGCCTTCGAGCTGCTCGACAACGATTACCGGTACCTGCTCGCAAACCCGAGCGTAGCCGCCTTCTACGGCCTGCAGCCCCACGACCTTGTTGGACGTACGGGCCGCGAGCTGGGGGTCTCGGAAGCCCATATCTCCCTGCGGCTCGCCACCTTGCGCCGCTGCTGGGACCAGGCGCGGACGATCACCCGCGAGTATCCTTTCGATCACCAGGGGCGCGCGGGCTGGTTCCTCGGCACCTTCTCGCCGATCCCGGGTGAGAAGCCCCGTGTCTCGTTCGTCCTCGTCGACGTCACCGAGCGTACGCAGGCGCAGCTGGAGGCTGAGCGCCAGCAGGCGCGCCTGGACCTGGCGCTCAGCGCCGCGGGCCTCGGGCTCTGGGAGTTCGACCTGGCGGCCGACTCGGTCCGGTGGGATTCCCGCACGCGGGAGCTCTTCGGGGTCGCGCCCGACGCGCCGATCGACTACGCGACCTACGTCTCGCGGCTGGAGCCCGAGGAAATCCCGGGCATGCGCGCGCGCCTCGATGCGGCGCTTCTCGGGGAGGACGGCGGCCGCTACACGGTCGTCCATCGCGCCGTAGGCCGCGACGGACGACGGCGCTGGATCCGCGGCCACGGCCAGGTGCTTTTCGACGCCGACTCCCGACCGAGCCACGTGCTCGGGACCGTGCAGGACGTCACCGAGGAGGTCGAGAGCCGCGAGAAGCAGGCCATGATGGTCGCCGAGCTGAACCACCGCGTGAAGAACAACCTGGCGACGGTGCAATCCATCGCCGCGCAGAGCGCGCGCAGGGCGCGCGGGCTCGGGCAGTTCATGCAGGACTTCGAGGGCCGGCTGATGGCGCTGGCGCGCACCCACGATGTCCTGACGCAGACCGCCTGGACGGGCGCCGAGCTCAGCGTGGTGCTGCAGCGCGAGCTCGCCACCCACGAAGGGCGGGTGCGCATCAACGGTCCTTCCGTGAACCTTTCGACGACGGGGGCCGTGGCGCTGGCGCTCATCGTCCACGAGCTTTGCACCAACGCCGCGAAATACGGCGCCTTCTCGACTCCTGAAGGTCGCATCGACATCGCCTGGACGGTCCCCCAGGAAGGCGCCTTCTCCCTGGTCTGGACCGAACGCGGAGGGCCCGCGGTCACGCCGCCGGCGCAATCCGGCTTCGGGGGCAGGCTCATCGAGAAGCTCGCCAGGGGCGATCTCGGCGGTCATGCCGAAGCGGCCTACCTGCCGAACGGCCTCGTGTTCAGGCTTGAGGGGCGCTCCGGCTGAGGACCGCGCCCTTGCGCACCGAACATCCAAACCACACCTCCGGCGCTGTGTGGGCGCAGCTAGTGTGTCGGTCCGCCGCCAGCCTCTGGCGCACAGCGCTTACCAGGAACGATGTGGCTGCCTCTCTCGCGACCCGCTTGGCTGGGCGGCCAGCGAAGCCGCCTCTCCTTGCGCTAGCGCCCTCGGCTCCACGACGTGCGCCCTGATTCTGCTCGCGCCCCAGGCGAACGCCAGCCCTGTCCGAGACGAATACACGCGCTAGTATTTTCCAGACCAGGACTGAGCCAAATAGTTGAGCAGCCTTCTGTCGACTGGTTCTCAGGTTGAATTTCAGAAGAAGTTCCGCAACCGCACGCTGAAATTCTTGCGACATTTGGGCGCTTTCGAAAAAAAGGTTTGTGCGCGGAAGGATACCGGATACCGCTGTGCGCCGAGGGGCTGTCCGGGCCGGGGGACCATCACCCAGGGCAAGCATGAACAACGCCGCTGATTGCGGCGACGAAAACGCGTGGCCTCACCATGCGCAAGCCATTGTATCTGGGGGACTAAATGCCGACCGATCCGAACACCAATCCGGGCGCCGCCGTAAGCATCTCGAACACGCCGCAGGCGAAGAACGACGTCGCCAGCGGGGCCGAGAACGGCGTCTTTGTGATCGACGTGATGGCCAACGACCTGGGCGGGAGCGCCAAGTCCCTTTACTCTGTCGATCAGTCCAATCCGCTTACGGTCGCTACCACGGCCACGACCGCGCTGGGCGCGACGGTCACCATGGTGGACGGAAAGGTCCGCTACGTCGCCAACGGCTCGCAGATCGACAAGCTCGCGGCCGGGCAGACCGCCACCGACACCTTCACCTACGTGATCCGCCTGGCGAACGGCGCGCTCAGCACCGCCACCGTCACCGTGACCGTCACGGGGACCAATGACGGGCCGGTCCTTGCGGCCGACACCACGGCGGTCCACGCGCTCAGCGAGATCGCCGGCGCCACGGACGGAGCGGGCGTCATCGCATCCTCGGCGACGCTCGGCTTCACCGACCTGGACCTGAACGACACCCATACCGTCAGCCTCGGCGCACCCGCCGCCACCTGGTCCGGGGGCGCCGTCATCCCGGCCGCCACCCTGGCGGCGCTGGCCGCCGCGGCCAGCGCAACGGTCACGGACTCCACCGGAAGCGGCGTCGGCAGTGTCGGCGTGAACTTCTCGCTCGCCGACAACCTCACGGACTTCCTGGCCGCAGGCGAGACCCTGATGGTGACCTACAACGTCACCATCAAGGACAACAACAACGCGGCATCCACCCAGCCCGTCACCTTCAAGATCACCGGCACGAACGATCGTCCGGTCGCCAACGCGGATAGCGGCGCGGGCGCGGAGAACCAGACGCTCACGCTCGACGTGCTGGCCAACGATACCGACGTGGACAACGGCGCGACCAAGACCCTCGTGTCGGCCACCGCGCCCAGCGGCAAGGGCTCGGCTTCGGTCGTCGCCAACCAGCTGGTGTTCAACCCGGGCGCGGCCTTCGACCACCTCGCCCAGGGCGCGACCGAGACCGTCACCCTGTCCTACACCATGCAGGACGACCAGGGGGCGCAGGCGACCTCGACGGTCACCGTGACCGTCACCGGCACGAACGACGGCCCCGTGGCCGTGGCCGACGCCGCCTCCACCACCGAGAACCAGGCGATCACGGTCGACGTGCTCGCCAACGACACCGACGTCGACGACGGCCACGTCTTCACCCTGGTTGCGGTCGGCGCGCCGGCCGGCAAGGGCTCCGTCGCCATCGTCGACAACAAGCTGGCGTTCAACCCGGGTGCGGACTTCGACCACCTGGCGCTCGGCGTCAGCGAGACCGTCACCCTCACCTACACCATGCAGGACGAGCACGGCGCCCAGTCGAGCTCCACCGTGACCCTG
>NZ_DATCMR010000009.1:0-8215 GCF_036563285.1 Phenylobacterium sp. | reverse complement strand
CTCCTTGAAGGCCGCGCGGCTGGCGATTTCGAAGGCCAGGACCGAGGAGTCGACGTCGTGGAAGGCGCCGTCGACCAGGGTGGCCTTGAAGTCGATCAGCGGGAAGCCGGCCAGCAGGCCGTTGTCCTTGGCGGACTCCAGGCCCTTCTGGACGCCGGGGATGTATTCCTTCGGCACCGCGCCGCCGACGATGGCGCTTTCGAAGACGAAGCCCGAACCCGGCTCGCCCGGCTCGAACACCAGCTTCACGCGGGCGAACTGCCCCGTGCCGCCGGTCTGCTTCTTGTGGGTGTAGTCGATCTCCGCGCGCTTCCCGAGGGATTCACGGTAGGCCACCTGCGGCGCGCCGATGTTGGCTTCCACCTTGTAGGTGCGCTTCAGGATGTCGATCTTGATGTCCAGGTGCAGCTCGCCCATCCCCTTCAGGATGGTCTGGCCGGACTCGTGGTCCGTCGAGACGGTGAAGGACGGGTCCTCCGCGGCCAGCTTGGCCAGGGCGACGCCCAGCTTCTCCTGGTCGGCCTTGGACTTCGGCTCCACGGCTATCTCGATGACCGGCGCCGGGAACTCCATGCGCTCCAGGATCACCGGGCTCTTGGTCGGATCGCACAGGGTGTCGCCCGTGCGGGTGTCCTTCAGGCCGGCCAGGGCGACGATGTCGCCGGCGTAGGCTTCCTTGATGTCCTCGCGGTTGTTCGAGTGCATCAGCAGCATGCGACCCACGCGCTCCTTGCGGTCGCGGGTCGAGTTGAGCAGGCCCATGCCGGTTTCGAGCTTGCCCGAGTAGATGCGGCAGAAGGTAAGCGAGCCCACGAACGGGTCGTCCATGATCTTGAACGCCAGCACCGACAGCGGCTCCTCGTCGGACGCGCGGCGCTCGACGGGCTGCTCGGTCTTGAAGTCGATGCCCTGGGTCGGCGGGATGTCTACCGGCGACGGCAGGTACTCGACCACCGCGTCCAGGAGCGGCTGCACGCCCTTGTTCTTGAACGCCGAGCCGCAGAGGATCGGGTAGAAGGCGCCGGTCAGCACCGCCTTGCGGATGCACTTGTTGATCACCTCGGCCGACGGCTCTTCGCCGGAGAGGTAGGCTTCCATCGCCTCATCATCGAGCTCGACGGAGTTCTCGATCATGTAGTGGCGGGCTTCGTCGGCGGCCGCCTTTAGGTCGGCCGGGATCTCTTCGTCGCGGTAGTTCGCGCCGAGGCCGTCGTTGTCCCAGACCACCGCCTTCATGCGGACCAGGTCGATGATGCCCTTCAGCGTGGCCTCCGAGCCGATCGGGAGCTGGATCGGCACGGCCTTGACGCCGAGGCGCTCGCGGATGGTGCGGACGCAGAAGTCGAAGTCGGCGCCGATCTTGTCCATCTTGTTGACGAACACGATCCTCGGCACGTTGTACTTGTCGGCCTGGCGCCAGACGGTCTCCGTCTGCGGCTCCACGCCCTGGTTGCCGTCGAGCACCGCCACCGCGCCGTCGAGGACGCGCAGGGACCGCTCCACCTCGATGGTGAAGTCCACGTGGCCGGGGGTGTCGATGATGTTGAGGCGCTTGTTCTTCCAGATGGCGGTCGTCGCGGCCGACGTGATGGTGATGCCGCGCTCCTGCTCCTGCTCCATCCAGTCCATGGTGGCCGCGCCGTCGTGGACTTCGCCGATCTTATGGCTCTTGCCCGTGTAGTAGAGGATCCGCTCCGTCGTCGTCGTCTTGCCGGCGTCGATGTGCGCCATGATGCCGAAGTTGCGGTAGTCTTCGATTTTATGCGTGCGGGGCATAGCGGAAAGCTCTGGGAAAAGGGCGGTTCGTAGGGGCCTGAACGAACGGCGCGGGCGGTTTAGCTCAAACCGCCCGCGCCGGGAAGCTCAGTGTGTGGGGTCTTACCAGCGGTAGTGCGAGAACGCGCGGTTGGCTTCGGCCATCTTGTGGGTGTCTTCGCGCTTCTTCACCGCGGCGCCGCGGTTGGAAGAGGCGTCCAGCAGCTCGCCGGCCAGCTTCTCCGTCATGGTGTTCTCGCCGCGCGAGCGCGCAGCGTTGACCAGCCAGCGGATGGCGAGGGCCTTGCGGCGCTCCGGACGGACTTCCACGGGCACCTGGTAGGTCGCGCCGCCGACTCGGCGGCTGCGGACTTCGATGGCCGGGGCGACGTTGTCGAGGGCCGTGAGGAAGGTTTCCAGCGGACCCAGGTCGCGGCGCTTGGCCTCGAGGATGTCGAAGGCGCCGTAGAGGATGTTCTCGGCGACGGCTTTTTTGCCCTCGTACATCACGTAGTTCATGAACTTGGTGACGGTGACGTCACCGAACTTCGGATCCGGAAGGACTTCGCGTTTATCTGCGCGGCGGCGGCGGGACATTTCGTATCTTCCTTACTTCGGACGCTTCGCGCCGTAGAGCGAGCGGCGCTGGCGGCGGTCCTTGACCCCTTGGGTGTCGAGCACGCCGCGCAGGATGTGGTAGCGGACGCCCGGAAGGTCCTTCACCCGGCCCCCGCGGATCAGCACCACGGAGTGCTCCTGCAGGTTATGGCCTTCGCCGGGGATGTAGCACACCGCTTCGATGCCGGTGGTCAGGCGCACCTTGGCGACCTTACGAAGCGCCGAGTTCGGCTTCTTCGGGGTCGTCGTGTAGACCCGGGTGCAGACGCCGCGGCGCTGCGGGCAGCCCTTCAGGGCCGGCACCTTGTTGCGGGCCGGCTTCGACTGGCGCGGCTTGCGGATGAGCTGGTTGACTGTCGGCATCTAGTCTCGCTTGCGTGGAGGCGTGTGCCGTTTGGCCGTGGCGCCTCAGTGGGGTTGTTGTTGTTCGTCTGACTTTCCGAAAGCCGCCCCGCCGAACGCAAAAACTCGCCGGGACGCTGTAATCTGCGTTCCGGCGGGAGCCGCCCGACGGGACCTGGGTTTCACCCCCGGCCTCGAAAGAGGGCGCTACATAGTCGCGAAGCGCCTTCCCGTCAACGTTTGCCGCCCTGCGACAAGCCTGCGCCGGCCCCTGTGGCGGCAGGTCGTTTTTCGGCCACGAAATCGCCGTGGCCGCCCCGGCTTCATACGGCGGAGCTTGGTGGGACGGGAGGGCTGATGCGCGCACGCTCGCGCCGCGCCATCGTGGTGACGGTCTCGGCGGCGGCGCACGTCGCCGTGCTGGCCGTGCTCGCCCTGCACGCACCCCAGCTCACAATGCCCGCGGAGGAGCCTACCCTGCCCCACGCGGTGATCCCGATCCTGCTTCTACCCCGGACGCCGCCGCCGGTGGCCGGCCAGGCCGACCCAGGTCCCATCCGGCTGCACCGGCGCCCGCAGCCCTACGCCGCCGCGTCGCCGTCCGTCCCGCCGCTGCACGTCCCGAAGGCGGCGTTGGAAGCCCCGCCCAGGCCCCCCGCCCCGCCGCGCGCCGAGCCCCAGCTTCCGCCGGCAGTGACCGGTCAGGTCACCCAGACTCTGCGGCTCGGCACGGTCGGCTGCCGCCACGCCGACCTCATGAAGCTCAGCCGGCAGGAGCGGGAGGCCTGCGAGGACCAGCTCGCGGCGGGGGCCCGCGACGCCCCCTGGATACCGCCCGGCAAGTCGGCGAAGGCGCGCGCCGAGTTCCAGGCCCAGGGCGCCCGCAAGGACGCCCTTATGCGCCAGCGCGAGGCGCCGCTGGGGACCGGCAACACCAGCGTGTTCGCCGACCCGCAGGACTACGATGGCGAGCCCTACATGAGCGGGGCCGGCGTCTCGCTGTTCGGGCCGCCGAAGCATCCCCCGAGCAAGCGCGCCGCCAAGCAGCTCGGCCCGCTGAAGCCGTAGGGCGTCAGTCGAAGATGTCGAAGATGTCGAAGTGCTTCTTCTTCTTCCGGTAGTGGTAGTCGTCGTCGTATTTGTAGCGCTTCTGGGCCTCGTCGTACGGGTGGCGGCGCTTCCATTCGTCCGGATTGCGGTGGAAGTCCTGCACCTCGCGGTCCAGCCGCTGGACGTCCTGCTGCAGGCCGCCAGCCTCCTGCTTGGCCTGGCCGAGAATCTTCTCCAGCTCGCCACGATCGAGCCAGATGCCGCGGCAGCTCGGGCACATGTCGAGCTCGACGCCGGAGCGGTTCACGTTCTGCATCGAGGCGTTGCAATTGGGGCAGAGCAGCAGGGGCACCGGGTGTCCTCCGTCGTTGTGGTCCCGCTGATCTAGGCGCCCGCGGGTGGAATGGAAGGCCGCTCAGCGGACCGGCAGGTGCTTTCCAAGGAAGCCTTCCATCGCCGTCAGCACCTGGGTGCGCCCGGCCGAGCTCGAGAGGTAGTGGTCCTCGTCCGGCAACAGCACCAGCTCGTGCGGCTTGCCGGCCGCCCTCAAGGCGTTGGCCATCATCCGCGATTGCTCGGCGTCCACGACCACGTCCTTTTCGCCATGCAACAGCAGGATCGGCGGCCCGGCCTTCTTGGCGAGATGATACGGCGAGAGCGGCTGCAACTGCTCCTGCTTGAGATTGCCCAGGTCACGTCGCAGGGCCTTCATGGCGACGGAAACGTCGCCGTAGTCGCTGCCTTCCTGCGAGGCCAGGACCGCGAGGTCCGAGATGCCGGAGATGGAGACGGCGCAGCGGTAGGCCTGCGGGTGCATGGTCGCCGCTACGAGGGCCGAATAGCCGCCGAAGCTCGCCCCCACGACGCAGACCTTGGAGGTGTCCGCCACATCGGCGACCGCCGCCAGGCCATCCAGGAGGTCGGTCTGCACCTTGCCGCCCCACTCGCCGCGGCCGGCGAGCCAATGGGCCCGGCCGAACCCGGTCGAGCCGCGGAACTGCGGCCTCAGCACCGCATAACCGCGGGTCGCCAGGAACTGGGTCAGGAAGTCGAAGTCGTACTCGTCGCGCGCCGCCGGCCCGCCGTGCGGCAGGACGATCAGCGGCGGCTTGGCGCCGGCTGCAAGGTTCGGCGGCAGGGTCAGGTAGGCCGGGATCTCCAGCCCGTCGCGGGCCTTGTAGGTCAGCCAACGGGTCTTACCCATCGCGACCCCATCCAGCTCCGGATACTCCGGCCCGATCGGCGACAGCTCCTTGCGAGGCCGGTCGTAGAGGTGCCAGGTGGCCGGCGCGTCCGGCGCGGTCACCCGCACCACAAAGCGGCTGCGGTCCTTGGACCAGCTGGCCAGCTGCACGTGCTTGTCCTTGAAGGCCCGCGACAGGGTCGCGTGCGCGGCCCCGAGCTCGGCGTCCAACCACTTGATCACCGGCTTCTCACCACCGGATGACAGGCCCACCAGGCTCGTCCGCTGGAGGTCCCAGATCAGATCGAGGGATTCGCGGTCCTTGATGTCCGCCACCGCCACATCGGGTCCCCCGGCCAGCGGGCGGCGCATCAGCTTGTCGCCCTGGCTGAAGTAGATGGCGTCCTCAGGATCGGAATAGCCGTGGTAGTCCGCCAGCCCCTCGTAGTCGCTGGCCTTGATGGACTGCTGCCACCGCTGCGACCCCTTGGGCCGCGTCCAGATGGTGAGCGCGTGGCTGAACTCCACGAGGTCGATCCGGACCCGCGCCTCGCCCTTGTTGTCCACCTCCCAGGATGAGGTGTCGAAACTGCCGCGCTCGACGATTTGCCCGCGGCCGGTCTTGGGATCGACCTTCCAGAGGCTCATGACGAAGTCGCTTTCCGAGCCCTGCCGCTTCAGGCGCGTGTCCATCCCCCCGGCCGGCCCCCCCGAAAGCCGCAGGCCCAGCACCATGGCCTTGGGCTCCGGCTCGTCGGTGATCCCCAGCACGGGCTGCGAGACCATGTAGCCGGAGGCCGCGTCCTGCTCCAGAAGGCCCGAAGCCACCCTGGCCTCCGGGGTGATGGCCAGGTTCCGCTCGAGCCGGTAGGCGGTCCGGGGCCCGTAGCTCTGCCAGCGTGCGATGCGCGCCAGCACGTGCTCGTCGCCGGCCCAGCGCAGGCCGACGGTGTCGATGGGGCCCAGCCGCAGCGTCTTGAGCTCGGGCCGGTCGAGGGTGGCGAAGGAGATGGTGCGCTCCTGCGGCGTGCCGCCGAGGATCGCGAAGTTCTGGCTGTTGGGCGAGATCGCCGCCATTTCGACGCCCGGCAGTCGTCCAAAGGCCGACGCCGGCGGCGCCTGCGCCGACGCATAGGTGGCGGCCGCGGCAATCAGAACCGCCGCACAGAGAACTTTCATGAGACTCCCCCGAGCTTCAGGGGAAGCTAGCAAAGCTTTGCCATAAGACAAACGGCCCGGGATCGCTCCCGGGCCGTTCCGGCTTCGATCTGAGGCGCTTAGCTCTCGACCCGCTCGGCTTCCGCTGCGTCGGCGATGGTCTCCGGCAGCGGCTCCATGGCCTCTTCGCGGGAGGCGGTGAGCGCCTCGTCGCGCTTGGCCGCGATCCGCTGCAGGTTGCGCAGGTAAGAGCCCGTGCCCGCCGGAATGAGGCGGCCCACGATGACGTTCTCCTTCAGCCCCTCCAGGGTGTCGATCTTGCCCTGGACCGAGGCTTCGGTGAGCACCCGCGTGGTTTCCTGGAACGACGCCGCGGAGATGAAGCTGCGGGTCTGCAGGGACGCCTTGGTGATGCCCAGCAGCACCGGCTGGGTCACCGCCGGACGCGCGCCGCGGCCTTCGGCCTTGGCGTTCTCCTGCTCGACTTCGAGCTTGTCGAGGTGGTCGCCCTTCAGCAGGCCAGTCTCGCCGGGCTCGATGATCTCGACCTTCTGCAGCATCTGGCGGACGATCGTCTCGATGTGCTTGTCGTTGATCGGCACGCCCTGCAGTCGGTAGACCTCCTGGATCTCGTTCACCAGGAAGTCGGCCAGCGCCTCGATGCCCTGGATCCGCAGGATGTCGTGCGGGTCCGGGTTGCCGTCGATCAGGTACTCGCCCTTGCGGATCACGTCCCCGTCGTGGACGGCGATGTGCTTGCCCTTCGGGATCAGGAACTCGACCGCCTCGCCACCGTCTTCCGGGGTGATCTTGATGCGGCGCTTGTTCTTGTAGTCCCGACCGAACTCCACCCGGCCGTCCATCTCGGCGATTACCGCGCAGTCCTTCGGACGGCGGGCTTCGAAGAGCTCGGCCACCCGCGGCAGACCGCCGGTGATGTCCCGGGTCTTGGCGCTTTCCGTGGGGATCCGCGCCATGACCTCGCCCGGCTTCACCTCGTCGCCGTCGCCCAGCGAAAGGATCGCGCCCACCGGCAGCAGGTAACGGGCCTCGCCGCCGTTGGAGATCCGCATGTACGCGCCGTCCGGCCCGATCACCGACATGGCCGGACGCAGGTCCGAGCCCTTGGTGGAGGCGCGCCAGTCGATGACCACGCGGTTGGAGATGCCGGTGGCTTCGTCGGCTTCCTCGCGGACCGACATGTTCTCAACCAGGTCTTCGAACCGCACCTTGCCGCCCACCTCGGTGATGATCGGGGTGGTGTACGGGTCCCATTCGGCCAGGCGCTGGCCGCGCTTGACCTTCTCGCCGTCCTTGACGCGCAGGCGCGCGCCGTAGGGCGGCTTGTAGGATTCGCGGTCCTTGCCGTCGACCTGCACGGTCAGCATGAGGTTGCGGCTCATGCCGATCAGGTGGCCCTCGGCGTTCTCCACCGTGTTGCCGCCGCTGATCTTGACCACGCCGTCGTTGGCCGACTCGAAGAACGACTGCTCGGCGACCTGAGCGGTGCCGCCGATGTGGAAGGTTCGCATCGTCAGCTGGGTGCCCGGCTCGCCGATCGACTGGGCGGCGATGACGCCCACGGCCTCGCCGATGTTCACCGGCGTGCCGCGCGCAAGGTCACGGCCGTAGCAGGCGCCGCAGACCCCGTTCTTGGTCTCGCAGGTGAGCACCGAGCGGACCTTCACGGACTGGACGCCCGCGGACTCCACCAACTCGATCATGTTCTCGTCGAGGTAGGTGTCGGCCGGCACGATGACTTGGCCGCCGCCCGGCTCCTTCACGTCCTCGGCCGCGAAACGGCCCAGGATGCGCTGGCCGAGCGAGACCAGCACGTCGCCGCCTTCGACCACGGCGCGAAGGGTGATGCCCCGCGTGGTGCCGCAGTCTTCCTCGGTGATGATGCAGTCCTGCGCCACGTCGACGAGACGGCGGGTCAGGTAGCCCGAGTTCGCCGTCTTCAGCGCCGTGTCGGCCAGGCCCTTACGGGCGCCGTGGGTGGAGTTGAAGTACTCCTGGACGGTCAGGCCTTCCTTGAAGTTCGAGATGATCGGCGTCTCGATGATCTCGCCGGACGGCTTGGCCATCAGGCCGCGCATCCCGCCGAGC